>NZ_JALKCG010000002.1:85000-182500 GCF_023016525.1 Ancylobacter koreensis | reverse complement strand
TCATCGACGCGGGAATGGTCGACCGCCTGCATATCTGTCTGGCGCCGATGATCCTCGGCTCGGGGCGCCCGGCCCTCGACTTGCGGCCGATCGACGACGTGTGCGATGCGCTCCAGCCGCGCGCGCAGGCCTATCTGTTGGACGACGGCAACGTGGTCTATGATTGCGACCTGCGCAGCACGACCGGCGGTGCTTCCCATGGAGACGCCTGACAGGACGGCCGATGCCACCCCGCCCGCGCGCTACAGCCGCGCGGCGCGCGTGCTGCACTGGCTCGTCGCCGCTTTCGTGGTCTGCCTCGTGCCGCTCGGCCTCTACATGACCGCACGCGGCGAGGCGACCAATTTCGACGCGCTCACCGGCCGGCTCTACGACCTGCACAAGCTGCTCGGCTTCACCCTGCTCTGGGTCGTCGTGCTGCGTATCCTCGTGCGGTTGAGGCGCGGGGCACCACCACCGCTGGCGACGCTGACGCCGTTCGAGCGCATCGCGTCGACCGGCATGCATCACCTCCTCTATGTGCTGCTGCTGGTGGTGCCGCTGCTCGGCTGGGCAGGGATTTCCGCCTATCCCGCGCTGAACCTGTTCGGGCTTTTCGACCTGCCGGGAATCCTGACCGCCGACGAGCCGCTGGCGAACCGCATCCTCGGGCTGCACGGGTTGCTGGCGCAGCTTCTGGCGATCCTTGCGCTGCTTCACATCGCGGCAGCGCTGCGCCATCGCTTCATCAAGAAGGACGGCGTGTTGCGCCGCATGTGGCCGCCCGATTGAACCGCCCCTTCGCCGCCTCACGGCACGGCGAAGATATCCCGATGGCCGATGACCGCGCCCGTGGCTTCGGCCCGCGCGCGGCCCCAGTCCGCGAAGGCGTCCGAACGGCCGGGCTCCATCTCGCACGCCGCCACCGCGACGCCCGCGCTCACGGCGGCGATCAGCGCGCCATCGGCGGGCCCGAGCCGCCACGGGCTGGCACCCTGCCGCACACGATAGCCGTGACGGGCGAGCAGTTCCGCCAGGGCATCGCAGGCATCCGGCCCGAGCGCGGGGCCGAAGCCCTTGTCGCCGCGCTGGTGGCGGTTGAAGGCGTCGCGGATCGCCGTGTCGAGCGGGCTCGAAGGCTCCCAGCACGCCGCGCCGTCATAGTTGAGCACCGCGTAGAGCGCCCTCCGCCGCGTCGCCGATGCCGCGACCAGTCGCTCCAGCCAGCCGGCCGAGACGAGATCGAAGAGCGCCGCCGCCGTGACGAGATCGGGCGCGATGTCATGGAAATGCAGGTCCCGCGCGGTCAGGTCCGCCCGTTCGAAGGTGACGCGGATCGCCCGGCCGCCCCGGTCGAGCCGGAGCCCGCCATTGGCCTCCCGCACGCTGTCCGCCCAGCCGGCGAGCCGATGCCGCGCCTCGGCCAGCAGCGCCGGATCGCCATCGACGAGATGCCAGTGCTGGCGCGCCGGCAGCAGGGGGGCGAGGGCGCGCAAATTGGAGCCCGAGCCGCAGCCCAGATCGACGATGGTGAGCGCCGCGCGCCCCGCGAAATGCGCGCCGACCGCCGCCGCGACCTCGGCATTGCGGGCGGCGTGGTCAGCGGGTTCGCGCAGCGCCAGCCAGCCGGCATCGAATCCGCTCATGCCGCGAGGCTCCCCATCGTCGCCGCGATGACGCCCGCCGTCTGCGACCAGCGCGGCAGCAGGGCCGCCTGCCCCCATGCCTTGTCCGCCAGCGCCCGGCGCAGCGGCGGCTGCTCCAGCAGCAGCGCGATGGTGGCGGACAGCGCGCCCGCATCGCCCGGCGGCACCAGCCGCGCCGCCCCGGCCGGCACGGTCTCGGGGATCGCGCCGGCGCGGGTCGCGACCACCGGCAGCCCCCGCGCCACGGCCTCGGTCAACACCATGCCGTAGCCCTCGAACAGGGAGGCGCAGACGAAGAGATCGGCCGCGTCATATTCGGCCTCCAGCGCCGTGCCGGAAATCGCCCCGGTCAGCACGATCCGCCCTTCCAGCCCCGCCGCGGCGATCTGCGCGCGCAGCCCTTTTGCAGCCTCCGGGTCGCGGTCGTCCGCACCGACGATATGGCAGCGCCAGTCCCGTTCGCGCAGCGGCGCCAGTGCCGCCACCAGCACGTCATAGGCCTTGCGGGGGATGATCGAGCCGACGGCGAGCAGGCGCGGCGGCGTCACGGTGCCTCTCGCGCGCGCCGCCGGCTCCACCCCCGGCAGGGCAACGACCAGCTTCGCCAGGTCGACCGCGTAGTCGGCGGCCAGTATCCGCGCCGTCATCGGGCTGGTGACGATCACCGCTTCGGCGTGGGAGAGCGCGGCCCGCTCGCTCGCGCGCAGCCGCGCCTGCCGGTCCGCGTCGAGCCCGGTTTCCAGCGCGAGCGGATGATGCACCAGCGCCGCCAGCGGACGCCCGAGTCCGGCCAGCATGGCGGAGGGAAGCACCCCGAAGGCGAGCCCGTCGATAAGGACCGGTTGCCCGGAAGGCAGTGCCTGCAGGAGGCGCGCGCTCGTCGTGAGCGTCTCCGGCGTCGGGGACGGGAACCCGTCCGGCAAGGCCAGAGGCGTAACTTCGCAGCCGAGGGCGCGGCATTCGGCCATCACGCGGCGATCATAGGCGTAGCCGCCCGTCGGCAGGTCGAGATCGCCGGGAATGGCGAAAGCGAAGCCCGTCACGCGAGGGAGCCCTCATAGCTGGCGCGGGCGAGGTCGGTCTCGTGCAGCGTGACGCGGATCTTCGCCAGCTCCCGCCCGTCCTCGCCCAGCGCGCCGTCGCGGGCGGCGGCGGCGACCGCGTCGAAGATGTGGCGGGCGAGGAATTCGGTCGTCGTCAGCTTGCCTGCGAAGACCGGCAGCGCGTCGAGATTCTGGTAGGCAAGCGGCGCGAGCGTCTGCTTGAGCACGTCGAGCGCCGCGCCGATGTCGACGACCACGTTTTTAGCGGTCAGCTCCGCGCGGAAGAAGGCGACATCGACCACGAAGGTCGCGCCGTGCAGACCCTGCGCCGGGCCGAAGAAAGGGTCCGGCAGCGAATGGGCGATCATGATGCGATCGCGGACTTCCACACAGAACATCGCCACACTCCCGCTTGCGTCATTCATAGGTGAGCTGGATCGCCAGCGCGTCCGGCTCGTCGGTCAACAGCGACGGCAGCCGCGCCGGCGCCTCCTCGAAGGCAACGCGGTGCGTGACCAGCCGTTCGAAGCGCGCATCGGCAAGCAGCGACACCGCCTTGGCGAGCCGCCGGGCATGCGGCCAGCGCGGCCGGCGCTCCGGCGAGACCGCGCCGACCTGCGAGGCGATCAGGCGCAGCCGCCGGCTGTGGAAGGCGCCGCCCAGCGCGACCTCGGTCGCGGCCGTGCCGTACCAGCTCAGCTCGACGATCTTCGCCTCGAAGCCTCCCGCGGCGAGCGCCGTGTGCAGCCCCGCCGCACTGGCGCTGGTATGGAATACGATGTCGGCATCGTCGTGGATCTGCGCCGGCAAGGCGAACCGCGCGCCGAAGGCCGCCGCGATCTCCGCCCGCCCCGGCCGCACGTCGACCAGCGTGACGTCGGCACCCGGCAGCCCCGCCGCCAGCGCCGTTACCATCAGGCCGACGACGCCGCCGCCGACGACCGTGATGCGGTCGCCGGGCCCCGCTCCCGCGTCCCACAGCGCGTTCAGCGCGGTTTCCATATTGGCGGCCAGCATGGCCCGGCTCGGAGGAATCCCCTCCGGCACCGGCGTGACCGCCGAGGCCGGGACGCGGTACACGTCCTGATGGGGATGCAGGCAGAACACCATCCGCCCCTCAAGCGCGCCGGGGCCCTTCTCGACGATGCCGACGCTCTGGTAGCCATACTGGACGGGAAAAGGGAAATCGCCGCGCTGGAAGGGTGCGCGCATGCGCTCGAATTCGCTCTCCGGCACCTCTCCCGCCAGAACGAGGCGCTCCGTGCCACGGCTGACGCAGGAGGCGAGCGCGCGAATGATGACGGAATCGGTGTCGGGCGCGTCGAGCCCGTAGCTGCGCAGCTCGTAGCGTCCCGGCGCGACGCACCACAGTGCCTTCGCCGACCGACCGACCGATGCTGGCGTCACCTGCCGCCTTTCTCAAACACCCGGCCATTCCCTCGCTGCGGGCGGTATCACGCCCTCGACATCCTGTGAACGAACCGGCGCCGCCTTTCGTATATCGAAGTCGAAACGGCGGCAAACGCCGCCCGTTCCGTCTATCGAGTGGATCCGCATGAGCGCGAGCGACCGATTTCCGCAGAGCCCTTCGCCGACGCGCGTCACCGCCGCGCGGCTGACGCCGACCGGCACCCAGTCCCTGCGAACCCTGTTCCGGCGGCGCGCCCTCGTCGCCACCCTGAATGTGCTCACCTTCGCGTGCCTCGCGCTGGTCTTCGCGGGGCTGCTGGCCGTCGGGGGATGGACGACGCTCGACAGGCTGCTTCTGGTCGCCTTCTGCGTATCGACGCCCTGGACCATACTCGGCTTCTGGAATGCCCTGATCGGTCTCTGGCTGCTGCACGGGCCCGTCGATGCCCTCCAGGCCGTCTCTCCCTATGCCGCAGTCGACGAGGGGAGCCCCATCGCCTCGCGCATCGCCATCGTGATGACGCTGCGCAACGAGGACCCCTCACGCGCCCTCCACCGGCTGCGCCTGATGCGGGAGGAGCTTGAGCGCGCCGGCGCGGGACGGCACTTCGCCTATTTCATCCTGTCGGACACCACGCGCCCCGACATCGCCGCCGCCGAGGAGGACCTCGTCGCCGCCTGGCGCGCGGAGATCGGCGCGGGGACCGCGATCCACTACCGCCGCCGCGCCGACAATGCCGGCTACAAGGCCGGCAACATCCGCGACTTCCTCGACCGCTGGGGCGACGACTACGAGCTGATGATGGTGCTCGATGCCGACAGCTTCGTCGGCGCCTCCGCCATCCTGCGCCTCGTGCGCATCGTCGAGGCTCATCCGAAGCTCGGCATCCTGCAGAGCCTCGTGGTCGGCATGCCGTCGCGCTCGGCCTTCGCCCGCATCTTCCAGTTCGGCATGCGGCACGGCATGCGCTCCTACACGATGGGGGCCTCGTGGTGGGCGGGGGATTGCGGCCCCTATTGGGGGCATAATGCGGTCATCCGCGTCGCCCCCTTCAAGGCCCATTGCCTGCTTCCCGTGCTTCCCGGCACGGGGCCGCTCGACGGCCACATCCTGTCGCACGACCAGATCGAGGCGGCGCTGATGCGGCGTGCCGGCTACGAGGTTCGGGTGCTGCCGGAGGAGATGGAGAGCTTCGAGGAAAACCCACCGCATCTGACCGAGTTCACCCGGCGGGACCTGCGCTGGTGCCAGGGCAACATGCAGTACTGGCGGCTTCTCGCCCTGCCCGGCCTGCTGCCGATGAGCCGCTTCCAGATTGCCTGGGCCATATTGATGTATCTCGGCGCCTGCGCCTGGATCGCCTTCATGGCAGTCGCGGCGCTCAAGGTCTTCGATGTCGAGCTTCGCGACGAGCCCTTCCCCGCCGGTCTCGGCCTCGCCCTGTTCGTCGCCACCTTTCTCATGAGCCTCACGCCCAAGCTCGCCGGGCTCGCCGACGTGCTGCTGCGCCGGGAGGAGCGCCGGCGCTATGGCGGGAGCCGCGCGCTGCTGCGCGGGGCGGCGCTGGAATTCGCGTTCGGCGTGCTGCTCGGCCCGGCCGTCGCCTTCCGGGTGGCGCTGTTCTTGATCGGCCTCGGCTTCGGCCGGACCGTGACCTGGGACGCGCAGGCACGCGATGCCGTCCGCCTGTCCTGGCGCACCGCCCTCGCCGGGCTGTGGCCGCAGTTCCTGTTCGGCGCCGGGCTGGCGAGCCTTCTCGCGCTCTTCGCGCCCGCCGCCATCGGCTGGGCCGCGCCCGCGCTGGCCGGCCTCCTCGGCGCCGCACCCTTCGCGGTGCTGACCGCCGAGCCGGCTTTCGGGCGCTGGATGGTCCGCCACGGCCTCTGCGCCATGCCCGAGGAATCCGCGCTTCCCGATTCCCTCGCCGCGCTGACGCAGGAGAGCGACCTCCCCCTCCGGCCCGACACCGGGAAAGCCCGCCCGGCGCGCCTCGCGGAGATCGACCCGGCCGAGGTTGCCGGGGAGATCGCGGGCGAGACGTCGTGAGGCGTGGGCGCACCTGGTTGAAGCCCTGCGCTTAGTTGGACCCGACTGAATGTAAAGCTTCACAGGATGCGATGGGCCGGACCGGCCGCGATGGGCAGTCTTGCCTCATGCGAGCCTTGGCCCTTCCACCCTCCCCGAGTGCCGTGCCCCCGGCGCGCCCCGCGCTAGAGGGACGGCAGCGATGCGCAAGGCTGGGGCGCGGAAGGCTGGGGCGCGGAAGGCTGGGGCGCGGAAGGCTGGGGCGCGGCGGGCTGGGGCCGGACGATCTCGACCGCGCGGCCGACACGCAGCACGCCTGCCTCGTCCTGCGGCCGGCCGACGATCTGCAGGCCGACGGGGAGGCCCTCGTCGGTGCGCCCGGCGGGAACCGACAGCGCCGGGCAGGCGCCGATCAGGTTGAACAGGCCCGTCATGTCGAGCGCGGCGAGCCGGCCGTCGGCGGTGCGGTGGCCATAGTCGAAATCGTCCCTGTCGAGGCGCGGGGCGGGCTGCGCCATGGTCGGGCAGACGAGCGCGTCGTAATCCGCGAGCACGGCGGCGAGCTTGCGCCAGATGCCGGCGCGCACGAAGTCGAGCCGCTTCAGCGTCACCCCGTCGACCTCGCGCCCCATCTCGATCAGCCGGCGCGTCAGCGGCTCCAGCCGGTCGGCGCCCCGGTCGTAGGCGTCGCCGTAGAGCGCCGCCATCCACACCAGCGTGGCGGTGAAGAAGGCCTCGGCGTCCTCCACCCGCCATCCCAGATCCACCTCCTCGACCGTGGCGCCGGCGGCGCGCAGCGCCTCGACCGCGGCGCGCACCTCGCGCGCCACCTGCGGATCGACGGCGCAGAAGCCGAGATCGGGCGAGAAGGCGAGCTTCATGCGGGACGCATCGGCCTCGACCGGCAGGGAAAGCTCGAGCGGGGGCAGGTAGGAGAACAGATCGGCCGGATCGGGGCCGGCGACGGCACCCAGGAACAGCGCGGCGTCGTTCACCGTGCGGGCCATCGGGCCGAAATGGCTGATGTCGTCGAAGGTGGTCGGCAGCGCGTCGAAGGGGATGCGCCCGAGCGCCGGCTTGAGCCCGACGATGCCGCAGAAGGCGGCGGGGCCACGTATGGAGCCCGCCATGTCGCACCCCTCGGCGAGCGCGACGCAGCCGGTCGCCACCGCCACCGCCGAGCCGCCGGAGGAGCCGCCGGGCGTCCGCGAGGGATCCCACGGATTGCGCGTCACGCCGAACTGCGCGCCGCGCGTGAACCAGGAATCGGCGAATTCCGGCGTGGTGGTCTTGCCGACCAGCACGCCGCCGGCGCCGACGAGGCGGCGCGCGATCACCGCGTCGCGTTCCGGCACATGGCCGGCGAACAGGCGCGAGCCGTAGGTCGTCGTCAGCCCGGCGGTCGGCGTGTAGTCCTTCAGCGCCACCGGCAGCCCGGCGAGCGGGCCGAGCGGCTCGCCGCGCACCCGCCGCGCGTCGATGTCGGCCGCCTGCGCGAGGGCGCGCTCGGGCAGCAGCAGGCAGAAGGCGTTCAGCGCCGGATTGACCGCCTCGATGCGCTCCAGCGCCGCGCGGGTCACTTCGACCGCACCGATCTCCCCGTCACGCAGCAGGCGCGCCATCTCGGTCGCCGTCATATGCAGTACATCTGCCGCCATGCGCCCCTCCATCTTCTTCCGAAGGAAGATAGTATCGAAGTTGTAAATAGTAAAATCGGAATTTTCTATCCGTACGCATCGACATAACTCTATATAACTTCCGGAGAACACGATGTCTTACCGAAAATTCAATACGAGCTGGATGAAGACACTGGGCGCAGCGGCGCTGTCGGCGACGTTTCTTGCGGCACCGCAGGCAAGGGCGGCCGATGCCGAGACGGCGAGCCCGGTGCGCATCGTCGTCACCGGCATCACCGACGCCGACTTCATCGCCAACGTCTTCGCCGGCTTCCTCGAACAGAACGGCTACAAGGTCGAGCGCGTGAAGGCGGACTATGCCGCCCAGTTCGTCGGCCTCGAGGCTGGCGACATGGATTTCTCCACCAGCATCTGGGACACCAGCCGCGACATCATGGATGCCGCGCTGGCGACGGGTAAGGTCCAGAACATGGGCTCGACCGGCGTGAAGATCCGCGAGGGCTGGTGGTATCCGCTCTATGTCAAGGAACTCTGCCCCGGCCTGCCGGACTGGAAGGCGCTGCTGGAACCGGCCTGCGTGAAGGCGCTCGCGACTGTCGAATCCGCGCCCAAGGCCCGCTTCGTCGAGGCGCCGGCCGACTGGACGACCAACAATGCCGCGCGGCTCGAAGCGCTGAAGCTGCCCTTCGTGCTGGAAGGCACCGGCACGCCGGCCGCCCTGCATGCCGCCATCGTCGGCGCCGTGCAACGCAAGGAGCCCGTCATCGGCTGGGGCTTCATGCCGGACTGGATGACCGAGCAGTATCCCGGCGAGTTCGTGCAGTTCCCGCACTTCGAGGCGGCCTGCGCGACCGACCCGAAATGGGGCGGCAACCCCGACAAGGTGTGGGACTGCGACAACCCCTACGGCTATGTCTGGAAGGTCGCCAACACCAAGTCCGAAGCCAGGTTGCCGCGCGCCTCGCGCATGCTGCGCCTCTATCATCTCACCGCCGCCGATGTCGCCTGGGGCATCCGCCGCGTCGATGTCGACGGCATCGAGAGCGAGAAGGCGGCCGAGGAATGGCTGAAGGCGCACCCCGACCTGGTCGCCGACTGGGCGCTTTGACGGGAGCCTGCCAAGGTGTCGACGACGAACCGCATCCTGCTCTGCGACAATGTGTGGAAGGTCTACGGGCCGGACGCCGACACCTTTCTGTCCACTCGTGAACAGCCGCCGTCGCCGGAGGATCTGGCGGCGGCGGGGCTGCTCGCCGCCGTGCGCGGCGTCAGCCTGTCGATCAGCCAGGGCGAGATCTTCGTCATCATGGGCCTGTCCGGCTCGGGCAAGTCCACGCTGCTGCGCTGCATGACGCGGCTGGTCGAGCCGACCGCCGGCTCGATCCTGCTCGGCGGCACCAACCTGCTCAACGCCACCGAGCGCCAGCTCATGCAGATCCGGCGCGAGAAGATGGGCATGGTGTTCCAGAACTACGCGCTGATGCCGCATCTCAGCGCGCTGGAGAACGTCGCCTTCCCGCTCAAGGTGCAGGGTATGAAGCGCGCGGCGCGCGAGGCGCGGGCGCAGCAGATGCTCGATCTCGTCGGCCTCGGCGGGCGCGGCCGGCACTACCCGCACGAGCTTTCCGGCGGGCAGCAGCAGCGCGTCGGCATCGCCCGCTCGCTGACGCTGGAGCCCGACATCTGGTTCCTGGACGAGCCGTTCTCGGCGCTCGACCCGCTGGTGCGGCGCGAGATGCAGGACGAGTTCCTGCGGCTGCAGACGCTGCTGCGTAAGACCATCGTCTTCGTCACCCACGACTTCGCCGAGGCCGTGCGTCTCGCCGACCGCATCGCCATCATGCGCGAGGGCGCCGTCGTGCAGGTCGCCACGCCGGAGGCGCTGGTTCTGGCGCCGGCCGACCCCTATGTGTCGGCCTTCACCCGCGACATCCCCCGCGCGCAGGTCGTCACCGCCCGCTCGGCCATGGATCTCGGGCCGGATGCCGCCGGCAGCGCCGGCGTCGCGGCCGCTGCACGCGTCATCGACATCGCCGAACGCGTGTTGGCCGCCGAAGGGCCGGTCGCCGTTCTCGCGGAAGACGGCGGGGTCCTCGGCGCGCTAAGCCGGGAGGCGGTGATCCGCCTTCTGCTCGCCCAGCCGCACACGCGCCCGGCGCCCGTCCAATGACGGCGGTTGAGCTGCGAAGCGAGCCGGAAAGCCGGGGCGACGCGGTGCGCGGCGCGGGAGCGGCGCGTCTGCCCGCCCTCGCTCTTCTCGCCGTCGCGGTCCTGCTCTGCCTGCTGCCCCAATTCGGCGTCGAGATGCCCCCGGCGCTCGCCGCCATTCCCGACCGCTTCATTCTGCCCTGGCGCCAGTGGGCGGGCGAGGCGCTGACCTATGTCGCCAAGGATTCCCACATCGGGCCGGTGATGGTGAGCGAAATCACCCGCGGCATCGCCGGCGTCATCCTCCAGCCCATGCTCCTGCTGCAGGGGCTGGTGTCGAAGGGCCTCACCGTTGGCGGCGTCGAGCTGCCGCCGCTGCCCTGGCCCTCGGTGATGCTCGCCTCGGCGCTGCTGGGCCTGCGCTTCGGCAGCGTGCGGCTCGCCCTGCTCACCGGCGGCGCGCTGCTCTATGCGGCGCTGTTCGGCCTGTGGGACGCGACCATGCTGACGCTGGCCTCGGTCCTCGTCTCGGTGGCCTTCGGCGTGCTGCTCGGCACATGGCTCGGCATTCTCGCCTTCCGCCATCCCAGGGTCGACCGCGCGCTGCAACCGCTTTATGACGTCATGCAGACCGTGCCGATCTTCGCCTATCTCGTGCCGATCCTCTATCTGTTCGGTTTCGGCCCGGTGGGCGCGATGATGGCGACGGTGATCTACGCCATGCCGCCCATGGCGCGCGTCACCACCCTTGCGCTGCGCGGCGTGCCGGCCTCCATCGGCGAGGCGGCGGCGATGGCCGGCTGCACGCGCGGGCAGGTGATGCGGCTCGCCCTGCTGCCTTCCGCCCTCCCGAAGATGATGATCGGCGTCAATCAGGTGCTGATGCTCTCGCTGACCATGGTGATCATCGCCAGCGTCATCGGCGCCGACGGGCTGGGCGCCGTGGTGCTCAAGGCGCTGCAGTCGCTGAAGATCGGTCGTGGGCTGGAGGCGGGTCTCGCCATCGTGCTGGTCGCCATCGCGCTCGACCGCCTCGGCCAGGCGATCGCCGAGCGCCGCCCGCAGCACCGCGATGCCGCCGGGAGCCGGCGCTGGGCGCTGGCCTTCGCGGTGGCGCTGGTCCTGCCCTGCCTGCTGGCGCCGATGATTCCGGCGCTCGCCAATTGGCCGGCGGACTGGTCCGTCTCCACCGCGAGCTGGTGGGACGCGCGCATCGCGCAGATGAACCTCGCCTTCGCCGGCCCGCTGCGGGAGCTGAAGACCTTCGCCTTCCTCTGGCTGCTGCGGCCGACGAAGCTGTTCTTCCTCGCCGTGCCGTGGATCGGCGCGGTGACGCTGGTCGCCGCGCTCGGCCTGCTGCTGGGCGGGTGGCGGCTCGCGCTCTCCTGCGGCCTCATGATGCTCTTCGTCGCCGGCTGCGGCTTCTGGGAGCCGGCGCAGCTCTCGCTCTATCTCATCGCCATCAGCGTCGCGCTGGCGCTTCTCATCGGCATGCCGCTGGGCCTGGCATGCGCGGCGTCGCCCCGCTTCAACGCCGGCATGCGGGTGGTGCTCGACACCATCCAGACCCTGCCGAGCTTCGTCTATCTGATCCCCGTCATCATGCTGCTGGGCTCCGGCGACTTCCCGGCGCTGATCGCCATTGTCGTCTATGCGGTGACCCCGGCGGTGCGCTTCACCGCCGACGCCCTGCGCCACGTGCCGGGCGAGATCGTCGAGGCCGCGCGCATGTCGGGCGCCTCGCGCTGGCAGAATTTCGGCTGGGTGAAGGTGCCGCTGGCCCGCCCCGGCCTGCTGCTCGCCGTCAACCAGACGGTGATGATGGCCTTCGGCATGCTGGTGATCACCGCGCTGATCGGCACCAAGGGGCTGGAGAGCGACACGCTCATCTCGCTCAGCAAGGCCGATCCGGGGCGGGGCATCATCGCGGGCGCCGCCATGGCCTTCCTCGCCATCATCATCGACCGCCTGCTGCGCGCCGCCGCCGGCGGGCAGGCGGCACGCCCGTGAGGCCGATCATGTCCATCCCCAGCTTCGACTACATCGTCGTCGGCGCCGGCTCCTCGGGCTGCGTGCTGGCGAACCGCCTGAGCGCCGACCCCTCGGTCCGCGTGCTGGTGCTGGAGGCGGGCGGGCGCGACTGGAACCCGGTCATCCGCTTTCCCACCGGCGAGGTGTTCACCGTCGGCAGCGCGCTCGACTGGAAGTTCGAGAGCGAGCCCGAACCGGCGCTCGACGGGCTGCGCCTGAAGGTGCCGCGCGGCAAGGTGCTCGGCGGCTCCTCCTCGATCAACGGCCAGCTCTATGTGCGCGGGCACCGGCGCGACTACGACGAGTGGGCGGAGCTGGGCGCGAGCGGCTGGTCCTTTGCCGACGTGCTGCCCTATTTCCGGCGCTCGGAGGACTGGAAGCCCGGCAGCGACCCGGCTTTCCGCGGCACCGGCGGGCCGCTGAAGACTGCCTTCGGCCGCTACGACAACCCGCTCTACGACGCCTTCATCGAGGCCGGGCGCGCGCTGGGCCACCCGTTCAACCCGGACCATAACGGCGCCTCGCAGGAAGGCTTCGGCCGGTCGCAATACACCCATTTGCACGGCTTCCCGCTGCGCTGCTCGGCGGCGAACGCCTATCTGCACCCCGCCGCGCGGCGGCCGAACCTCCGCATCGTCACCGGCGCCCATGTCACCGGCCTGACGCTGGACGGCGCCCGCTGCACCGGCCTGCACTACGTGAGGGACGGGCAGAGCGTCGCCGTGCGGGCGGAGCGCGAGGTGATCCTCGCCGCCGGCGCCTACCAGTCGCCGCACCTGCTGCTGCTGTCGGGCATCGGGCCGGCCGACGAACTACGGCAGGCGGGCATCGAGCCGCGCCACGAGCTGCCCGGCGTCGGGCGCGACCTGCAGGACCATTTCGGCGGCTTCGTGCAGCACGAATGCCTGCGGCCGATCACCTATTACAACCTGCTCAGCAAGCCGCGCGCCGCGCTGGCGGTGGCCGAGCTCGCCTTGCTGCGGCGCGGGCCGCTGGCGGTGTTCCCGATGAACGCGCAGGCCTTTCTGAAGAGCGCGCCCGAGCTCGACCGCCCGGACCTCCAGTTCTACATGTTCCCGGTGGCGCTCGATCCCGAGAGCCAGGACCTCTTTCGGCCCGCCTTCCATGGCTACAGCATCCACTGGGCGCTGCTGCGCCCGCGCTCGCGCGGCCGGGTGTTCCTGCGCTCGGCCGATCCGCTGGCGCCGCCGGCGATCCTGCACAACTACCTCGCCGACGAAGACGACCGCCGGCTCAACCTCGCGGGGCTGAAGATGGCCCGCGAGGTCCATGCGCAATCCGCCTTCGACGGGCTGCGCGGGCGCGAGGTGTCTCCCGGCGCTGCCATGACGGAGGACGAGGCGCTCGACCTCCATCTGCGCCGCAGCTCCGCCTCGCACTACCACCCTGCCGGCACCTGCCGCATGGGCGCGGACGAGGGCGCTGTGGTCGATCCGGAACTGCGCGTGCGCGGCATTGAGGGCCTGCGCGTCGTCGACGCCTCGATCATGCCGCGCCTCGTCGGCGGCAACACCAACGCGCCCGCGATCATGATCGGCGAGAAGGGGGCTGACCTCATCCTCGGCCGCGCCGCCGCAGCTCTGCCGGAGGCGACCCCGGCCGGCGTGGAGGCGCTCGGCGCGCGGCTCTGACGCGCCCGCCCCCTCGCCGCCCCGCACTCAGCCCTCAGCCCTCACCCCTTCGGCGGAAAAATCTCCAGCATCGGCTCCACGCGGTAGCGGTGGACGATGGAGCGCTCCAGCACGGGATCGTGCAGGGTGATGACCATCTCCACCGAGGCGCGCGGGCAGCGCCCGTGCATCTCCATCGTGCCGGAGAAGATCATCCGCCCCTCATGCTGGGGCCCGTCATGGCCGGCGACGAATTCCTGCAGCTGGGCCGGCGTCATCATCTGCTCCAGCGCGCCGTGCTGCATCACGACACCCTCGCAGGTCAGCGTCAGCTCCAGCCGGTCCCAATGATCGACCAGCGCGTCGAGCGGCCAGGCCTCGGTGGCGATGGACTTGAGGCAGAGATTCTTCGCGATGGCGGCGTTCTGCGCCTCCATCACCGAATCCGTCTGGTCGCTGCCCACCGTCACATAGTCGCGTCCACCCTGGCGGAACACGACGAACTCGACCTCGGGCGAGGTGTCGAGGCCGAGCACCTGCGTCACCGTCGATTGCGACAGCAGGCCCGGAATGATCGGGAACAGCATGGGGATATGCGGCGGCACGCCGATGCCGAGCGCCTTGAGCTCCTCGATATGGGCTTCGACCAGATGGCGCGTGCGCCCGGTATAGCCGGCGGCGAGCACGCGGTCGACGGTCGCGACGAGCGGGCCTTCGGGCGTGGTGAAAGCGACGGTGACGGTCATGGCGGCTTCCTGTCGAAGGGCGTGAAAGGTCGCCGACGCTAGGAAGCCGGGGCGCCGTCAACCACCGCGACTTTGCAATCCTTAGCTTGAGGAAGGCGAATGCAACCCGCGCCGCCGGGCCCGCCGGGGCCCGTCACATTGACGCCGCTCCGAGTATGGATGGGCAAGCGCGCGTTGAAGCCGATGCGTCGCGCTCCGAAACTCGCTGCGACACGGGATAAGGCGGACTCCACGCATCGCGCGGCCCGTCGGCCCCGTCGAGACAGGGATGACCGGGTGTCAGCATGAGTGAAGCCTTCAACCAGCCGCTGAGCGGCAACGACATGCCGCGCTTCGGCGGCATCGCCACCATGATGCGGCTGCCGCACGCCAAGACCGCCGAGGGGCTGGACGCCTGCTTCGTCGGCGTGCCGCTCGACATCGGCACCGGCAACCGCAGCGGCACCCGCTTCGGGCCGCGCCAAATCCGCGCCGAGTCGGTGCTGCTGCGCCCCTACAATATGGCCACCCGCGCCGCGCCCTTCGATTCGCTCAACGTCGCCGATGTGGGCGACATCCCGACCAACCCCTACAGCCTGCTCAAGTCGGTCGACGCCATCGAGGCCGGCATCTCGGCCATTCTCGCCCATGGCTGCAAGCCGCTCTCGCTCGGCGGCGACCACACCATGGCGCTGCCGATCCTGCGCGCCATGGCCAAGAAGCACGGCCCGGTCGGCCTCATTCACGTCGACGCCCATGCCGACATCAACGACACCATGTCCGGCGAGAAGATCGCCCACGGCACGCCCTTCCGCCGCGCCGTGGAGGAGAAACTCATCGACCCCCACCGCACGGTGCAGATCGGCCTGCGCGGCACGGGCTATTCCGCCGACGAATTCGACTGGCCGCGCAGCCAGGGCTTCCGGGTGTTCCCGGCGAACGAGCTGTGGCATCGCTCGCTGGTGCCTCTGATGGAGGAGGTGCGCGCCCATCTCGGCGCCGGCCCGGTCTACATCACCTTCGACATCGATTCGCTCGACCCCGCCTTCGCGCAGGGCACCGGCACGCCGGAGATCGGCGGGCTCACCAGCATGCAGGCGCTCGAAATCATTCGCGGCTGCTGGGGCCTCGACATCGTCGGCTGCGACCTTGTCGAGGTCTCGCCGCCCTACGATACTTCCGGCAACACGGCGCTGACGGCGGCGAACCTTCTGTTCGAGCTTCTGTGCGTTCTGCCGGGCGTCGAGCGGAGAAACTGAACCATGGCCGGACCGACCCTTCTCTTCGCCTCCAATATCGACGACCCCGCGCCGTGGCAGGCGCTGTTCGCCCGCGAGCGGCCGGACGTGACCTTCCGCGTGTTCCCGGATATCGGCGATCCCGCCGAGATCACCCACGCGCTGGTATGGCGCATCCCCGACGGGGTGCTCGCTTCGCTGCCGAATCTCAAAGCTGTCTTCTCGCTCGGTGCCGGCATCGACCAGATCATCCGCGATCCCGCCTTCCCGCGCGCCACGCCGCTGTTCCGCCTCGTCGACGGCGGGCTGCGCGAGCAGATGACGGAATACGCGCTCTACGGCGTGCTGCACTGGCACCGCAACATGGGCCGCTATGCCGAGCAACAGGCGCGCGGCGAATGGCACATGCTGGAGGCGATCCACCCCTCCCAGCGCACGGTCGGGGTGATGGGGCTCGGCGTGTTCGGCTCGGACATCGCCGCCAAGCTGGTGATGCTCGGCTTCAACGTCGTCGGCTGGAGCCGCACGGCGAAGGAGATCGCCGGCGTCGAAAGCTTCGTCGGCGAGGCCGGGCTCGACGCCTTCCTCGCCCGCAGTGAGATATTGGTGAACATCCTGCCGCTCACCGACGAGACGCGCGGCATCCTCGGCGCGAAGCTGTTCGAGCGACTGCCGGGCGCCGGCGCGCTGGTGCATCTGGGCCGTGGCGGCCATCTCGTCGAGGCCGATCTCGTCGCCGCGCTCGATGCCGGCCGGCTCGACTGGGCGATGCTGGACGTTTTCCCGACCGAACCGCTGCCGGCGGAGAGCCCGCTCTGGGCGCATCCGCGCGTCTTCGTCACCCCGCACATCGCCGCCCAGCCCGTCAGCGCGGCGGCGGAGAGCGCCATTATCGGCAATTTCAACCGCTTCGAGCGTGGCGAGGAGCCGCCCGGCCGGGTCGATCTCGCCGTCGGCTACTGACGTTAAAAGGGGCGCCGCGAGCGCCCCTTCTGTCCCTCTTGTCCCTCCGGCATGTCCCTAACCGCGCAGGTTTTCGCGCAGCGTGCGGCCGGTATAGGCGCGGCGGAAGATGCCGCGCTCCTGCAGGATCGGCACCACCGCGCGGGCGAAGGTCTCGAAGCTGCCGGGGAAGGCGGTCGGCGTCAGGATGAAGCCGTCGCAGCCCTTCGCCTCGAAATAGGACTGGAGCTGGTCGGCGACGCTCTCGGGCGTGCCCACCACCTGCGGGCACATCTCGGAGGTGGCGAAGCGCCGCGCCGCCTCGCCGAGGGTCAGACCCTCCGCCTTCGTCGCGCGCACCAGCACGTCGAAGGAGCCGCGCGAGCCCTCCTCCATCTGGATATCGTCGAGCGGCTGGTCGGCGGGATAGCGCGAGAGGTCGACGCCGAGATGGTAGGAAACCAGCGCCATGCCGAGCTCGGCATCGACAAGATCATTGATATAGGCCTGTTTTTCGCGGGCGATGGATTCGGTCTCGCCGACGATGGGATCGACCGAAGTGAGGATCGCGCACTCCTCCGGCGCCCGGCCGTATTTCGCCATGCGCCCCTTCACGTCGGCATAGAAGGCCTGCATGCCCTCCACATCATGCTGGAGGGTGAAGATCACCTCCGACCAGCGCGCCGCGAATTCGCGCCCGCGATCGGAGGAGCCCGCCTGCATGAGCACCGGGTGTCCCTGCGGCGAGCGCGGCACGGTGAGCGGGCCGACCGTGCGGCTCCACTTTCCCTGATAGTTGACGGCGCGCACCTTGGACGGGTCGGCGAAGGTGCCCGACGCCTTGTCGACGACGAGCGCGTCCGGCTCCCACGAGTCCCACAACGCCATGCAGGCCTCGACCACCTCGTCCGCCCGGTCGTAGCGCTCGTTGCGCGGGGGCAGGCCGTCGAGGCCGAAATTACGCGCCTCGATGGCGCTCGACGAGGTGACGACGTTCCACGCCACCCGCCCGCCGCTGAGATGGTCGAGCGTCGCGAGGGTGCGGGCGATCTGGTAGGGGTTCAGCAGCGAGGTCGACAGGGTGGCGCCGAGTCCGATGTGCTTGGTCACGCGCGCCATGAGCGACAGCAGGGGCACCGGATCGAGCAGCGCCATCTGGCCGCCCTTCTCCACCACCGTGTCGTGGCTGCCGTTGTAATAATTGTAGAGCCCCTGCACGTCGGCGAAGAACAGGCCGTCGAAGCAGCCCTGCTCCAGCACGCGCGCCACATGCTCGTAACTCTGCGGATCGAGGAAGGCGTTGAGCGTCTCGGGATGGCGCCACATGCCGTGGTGATGGGCCGTCGGCCCCGCCAGCAGGAAGGCGACGAGGTGCATTTGCCGTGTCATGTGAATTCCCTTGCGCCTAGCGGAACAGCCGTCCGCGGCCGTCGATCGTCGTCATGTCGCCGCTGCCGCGCAGCACGTCCCATGCCAGTGCCTGATTGCTGGTGACGACAGGAAGGTCCGTCGCCTCCTCGATCGCCTCGATCACCTGCGCGGTGGCGAGGCCGGTGCAGGAGATGAACAGCGCCTGCGCCCCGGGTGTCGCGGCGATGCACTGCCTGCCGGCTTCGATCAGGCAGGCCGGGCTCACCCGGTTCATCTGCCGGTCGCCGTCGAGCGCAAAGGTCGCGCGGCTGAGCACCTCGATGCCCTGCGCCTCGAAATGGCCCGAGATCAGATCGCCCGTGGACTCCAGATAAGGAGCGAGCAGCGCGATGCGCCGGGCACCGAGCGCATTCAGCGCGTTCACGCCCGCCTCGATCGGCGTGTGGACCGGCAGGCCAGGGTGCGCGATGGCGACCGCCGCCCGCACCGCCTCGATGCCGATGGCGACAGTGCCGGAGGTGCAGGAAAAGGCGACGGCGTCGAGCGACGATCCCGGCACGAGGCGGGCGGCGGCCTCCGTAAGATGCTCACGCATCGCGGCGAGCGAGGCCGGCGTCACCACCTCGGCCAGCGGCACGCGGGTGGCGAACACGGCAACGTCCGGCACAGTGGCGAGGAACGCCTCGAAATCGCGCACCCCCACCCGGTCGGGCGCCAGCGCGATGATGCCGACCGCCAGCCCCTCGCGAGCGACGAAGCCGGCGGACAGGCGCGACCACGGCGCGCCCCTGTGTTCCTCGCTGCTCAAGCCATCCTCCTCGGTTCGCGAGGAGAATAGGCAGCGGGGCGCCGGCGACGAATGGATCAGACCAAATCTTAAGTTTGATTCCCGCCACTGCGAAGGACGGCCGGCCCCTCAGTCGCCGAGGCCGGCGGAGGGATCGACCATCGCGCCGGGATTCATCACCCCGAGCGGATCGAACAGGCCCTTGATGCCGCGCAATACGCGGTAGCGGCCGGGATCGGCATAATGCTGCAGCAGCCCGCGCTTCAGGCGCCCGACCCCGTGTTCGGCGCTGAAGGTGCCGCCCATGCCGACGGCGAGGTCATAGAGGCGCGGCGCCAGCTCGCGGCCGATGCGGTCGGTGAAGGCGAGCCGGTCCTCCCCGGGCGGAACGAGTACATTGTAGTGCAGGTTGCCGTCGCCGACATGGCCGTAAACCGACAGTTCCAGCGTCGGATCGTAGGCCGCCACCAGGGCGCCGCCCCGCGCGAGGTAGTCGACCGTCGACCCCAGCGGCACCGAGATGTCGTGCTTCACCGAGCCGCCGAAGCGCTTCTCGCCCTCCGGGATGGTCTCGCGGATCCGCCACATGCCGGCGCGCTGCGCCTCCGTCTGGGCGATGATGACGTCTTCCGCCCAGCCCGCCTCCACCACCTCGCCCATTGCGCCTTCCAGCACCTCCTCGATGGGCAGGTGACGCGAGGACGAGGACAGTTCGACGAGGATCACCCCGCCCGTCCCGCTCTTCAGCCGGCCGCCCTCGCCCGCCACGAGGGCGAGCGAGCGGGCAGTGATGAATTCGAAGGAGGACACGAGGTCGCTGGTCTCTCGCCGCACCAGCGCAAGCATTTCTGCGAGCGGCACGCCGGGGGCCAGCTCGACCCAGGCCGTCGACCGGCGCGTCGGCATCGGGATGAGCTTGAGCACGGCGCCGGTGACGATGCCGAGCGAGCCCTCCGCGCCGATGAAGTTCTGCCTTATGTCGTAGCCGGTGTTGTTCTTGCGCAGCTTCTTCATGTCGTTGACCAGCGTGCCGTCGGGCAGCACGACCTCCAGCCCGAGCACGAGGTCGCGCGTCATGCCGTAGCGCAGCACGGAGAGGCCGCCGGCATTGGTGCCGATGACCCCGCCGATGCGGCAGCTTCCCTCGGAACCGAGACTCAGCGGGAGATAGAGCCCGGCCGCCTCGGCCGCCTCCTGCGCGTGCTTGAGGATCACCCCCGCATCGACCGAGAGCGCGGCGTCGAGCGGATCGACGGCGCGCACCTTGTCGAGCCGTTCGAGGCTCAGCACGAATTGCTCGCCGGAGCCGTCCGGCGTGGCGCCGGCGCAATAGCTCGTATTGCCGGCCTGCGGGACGATGCCGAAGCGATGCGCGCTGGCGAGCCGCATGATCGCCATCACCTGTTCCGTGCTCGACGGGCGCAGCACCGCCGGGGCTTTGCCGCGCACGAGATCGCGGTGATCGACGAGATAGGGAGCAAGGCGATCGGCATCGGTGATCATGCCGGCCTCGCCGAGAATCTCGTGCAGGCGCTGCATCAGGGTGGCATCGGGCATTCTTGTCTCCCTCGACGGTCCCTCCCGCGCGACGCGGCGGGCTGGTCCCAACTTTGCTTCTACTCTCCGGGGGCATACAGGCCGGCGGGGTTCCGTTCCGCCGGCTTTCGCGATTGCGGAGGACGGACATGGTCAGTATCGCGAATGTCGATCTCCGGCTGCTGCGCGTTTTCACCACCATCGTTGAATGCAACGGCTTCTCGGCAGCGCAGGCGGAGCTGAATATCAGCCAGTCGACCATCAGCAACCATATGATCGCGCTGGAGGAGCGGCTGCGCTCCAAGCTGTGCCAGCGCGGACGCAGCGGCTTCGAGCTGACGGACCACGGGCGCGTCGTCTACGAGGCCGCGCTGCGGCTGTTCGCGGCGCTGGACGAGTTCTCCAGCGAGACCGAATCGCTGCACGGCATGCTGACGGGCGGGCTGCGCGTCGGCGTCGTCGACAACACCGTCACCGACCCGCATTCCCCGGTCGCCGAGGCGCTGCGCCGTTTCTCGAAACGCCCGAACAATGTCAGCATCAAGCTGGTAGTGGACAGCCCGCCGGCCCTGCAGCGGCAGGTCGTCGACCGCAGCATCGACCTCGCCATCTTCGGCTTCGTCCCCCGGCTGCCGAACCTGCGCTACCAGAACCTCTATACGGAGACGAGCGCGCTCTATTGCGGCGCGGGCCACCCGCTCTTCGAGCGCAGCGATGCCGAACTGACGGTCGAACTGATCCGCGAACATGCCTTCGCCAGCCGCTCCTACTGGTGCAATCAGGACATCGAACGCATCGGGCTGGTGAAGACCTCCGCCTCGGTGGAGCAGATGGAGGCCCAGCTCATGCTGGTGCTTTCGGGCGCCTATCTCGGCTTCCTGCCCACACATTATGCACAGGGATGGGTCGACAAGGGGCGGCTGCGTCCGCTGCTGGTCGACGAGACCTCCTATGCCGTGCGCTTCCAGCTCGCCACCCGCAAGGGCGTGCGCACCACGCCGACGCTGAAGGCCTTCATCCAGGACCTCTACACCGCGATGGGCAGCCACGGGCGCCGCAAGACCGAGCCGGACCTTCCGGCGCTCGCCTCCTGGCAGCCGCGCCGCACCCGGCAGGATTTCGCGCCGCTGGTCATGAACTGAACGCGGCAAGGAGCCTAGCCGAGATAGGCGGCGCGCACGCGCTCGTCGTCCACAAGCGATGCCGCAGGGCCGGACAAAGTGATGGTGCCGGCCTCCATCACGAAGGCGCGCCGGGCGAGTTCCAGCGCGAGGAAGGCGTTCTGCTCGACGATCAGCAGCGACACGCCCTTCGCCGCGATGGCGGCGATGGCGCCGTAGATCACGTCGATGATGCGCGGGGCGAGGCCCATGCTGGGCTCGTCCAGCAGCAGCATCGCCGGCTTTGCCATGAGCCCGCGGCCGATGGCGAGCATCTGCTGCTCGCCGCCTGACAAGGTGCCCGCCGCCTGGTCGCGCCGCTCGGCAAGGCGGGGGAAGAGGTCGAGCACAGCGGCGAGATCGGTCTCCAGCTCGTCGCGCGCCGCCTTTCGGCAGAAGGCGCCGAGGCGCAGATTCTCCATCACCGTCAGCCGCCCGAAGACACGCCGCCCCTCAGGCACCTGCACGAGCCCGAGGCCGGGCAGCTCGTCCGCCCGCAAGGCGCGCAGGTCCTGCCCGCGAAAGCGTATATGGCCCTCACCGCAGGGCCGCAGCCGGCAGATGGCGTTGATCAGGCTGCTCTTGCCCGCGCCATTGGCGCCGATCAGCGTGACCACCTCGCCCTCCGCCACGTCGAGCGAGGCGCCGCGCACCGCGCAGATCTGCCCGTAATGGACATCCACGTCATGGACCGACAGCAGCGTCGACACTCCCGTCATGTTGACACTCCACTTGGCGCCGCCTCCAGCCCGAGCGCGCGGGTGGCCGTGCGCCCGCCGAGATAGGCGCGCAGCACCTCGGGATGGGCGCGCACCTCGTCGGGCGTGCCGTCGACGATGCAGCGGCCATATTCCAGCACGGTCACGCGGTCGGATATGCCCATGACGAGGCGCATCTGGTGCTCGATCAGGAGGATGGTGACGCCGAAGCGCGCGGGTAGCCCGGCGATGAAGTCGGTCAGCCGCGCCATCTCCTGCGGGTTCATGCCGGCGGCCGGCTCGTCGAGCAGCAGCAGCTTCGGGCGGGTCGCCAGCGCGCGGGCGATCTCCAGCCGGCGCTGGTCGCCATAGGAGAGCGTGCGCGCGGCCCGCCCGGCGGCATCGGCAAGGCCGACATCGGCGAGCAGGCGCATCGCCTCCTCGCGCGCCGCCTGTTCGGCGCGGCGGGCGGACGGGAGGCAGGCGAGCGTGGCGAGCAGCCCCGGCACGCTGCCCGGCCGCGCCTCCTCCGCCACCAGCACGTTGTCGAGCACGCTGATCGAACCGAACAGCCGCACATTCTGGAAGGTGCGGGCGATGCCCTGCCGCGAGATGACATGCGGGGGCTGGCCGTCGATGCGCGCGCCGGCGAGGCTCACCGTCCCCGCGCTCAGCCGCGCCACGCCGGTGATGGCGTTGAACAGCGTGGTCTTGCCGGCCCCGTTGGGACCGATGACGCTGTGAATGGCGCCGTCCGCCACCCTGAAGGACACGCCGGACAGCGCCTGCACGCCGCCGAAGCGGATCGACACCTCGTCGAGCACCAGCATCAGCTCGTCCTCGCCTGCAACGGGTCCGGCCACAGGCCCTGCGGGCGCACCCGCATCACCAGGATCAGCAGGAAGCCGTAGAAGAGGTAGCGGTACTCGCCGAACTCGCGCAGGAACTCCGGCAGGCCGATGAGGATGAGGCTGCCGACGAAGACGCCGGGAAGGCTGCCGAGCCCGCCGACCACCAGCAGGGCCAGCACGTTGATCGACACGTCGAGCTTGAAGCTCTGCGGGAAGATCGAGCCCAGCGTGGTGGCGAACAGCGCGCCGGCGACGCCCGCGAAGGCCGCGCCGAGTACATAGGCGCGCAGCTTGCTGCGCACGAGGTCGATGCCGAGCGTGGCGGCGACGTCCTCGTCCTCGCGCGCCGCCGCCCAGGCACGGCCGACCGGCGAATGCTGCAACCGCCAGCCGGCAAGCGCGACGAGGCAGGTCAGCACGAGCGTGAGGTAGTAGAGGCTGAGCTGCGAGACCATCGGCGTCCCCGCGAGGTCCGGACGAGGGATGCCGACAATGCCCTGCGCGCCGCCGATCACCGGGGCGCTCATGTCGGAGACCACCAGCAGGCGGACGATCTCGCCGAGCCCCAGCGTCGCCAGCGCCAGATAGTCGCCGCGCACGCGCAGCACCGGCAGGCCGAACACGAAGCCACCCGCCGCCGCGCAGAGCGTGGCGATGGGCAACGCCTCCCAGAAGGACAGGTGGGCGATGGCCAGCGGGGAATCCGCCGTGAGCAGGGCCGTGACATAGGCGCCAATGGCGAAGAAGGCGACGAAGCCGAGATCGAGCAGCCCGGCGAGGCCGAGCTCGATATTGAGCCCGGTGCCCATCAGCGCGTAGAGGCCGACCAGCAGCATCACCTGCGCCACGAACGCATTGGTGAAATAAGGGATGAGGATCGCGGCGGCGAGCAGCAGGGCGATGCCGATGAGCGAGGTGCTCCGCGCGCCGGCCTCTCGTCGTCCGAGCATGCGGAGGGCCTGCCAGGCGAGGCCGGCGGCCACGGCGACACCCGTCCCGGTCCAGCTCAGCCCGTTGCCGGTGTAGATGGTGGAGACCCACCACCGCCCGCCCAGCAGATTGGCGAAGAAGCTGATCCACAGATCGCGCAGCAAGGCGCCGACCAGAACGGCAATAGCGACCGCGAGCAGCGTCCGCCGTGCCGGCGCCGGCATCTGGCGCACGAGCCCTCCGCCAAGGGCGGCGAGACCCGCGATGAGTGCCGCCGCGACAAGCGCGGCGAGGCCGGTCCTGCCGAACAGCCCGGTGTTGAGCGCCGCCGGGGTGAGCGCGACGAACATCGCCTGCAGCTTCGCCTCGCGGGCCATCAGCAGCACCCCGGCATAGACGAGGCCGGCAAGGACGCCGGCCAGAGCCGCCGCCGCCAGCCCCCCGCTGCGGCCCTGCCGGGCATCGGCCGCCGACCAGCCGACGGTGAGAGCGATCGACAGCAGCATGATCTGGCCGAGCGACAGCGACTGCGCCACCACCGGACGCGCCGCGAAGGCTGCGAAGACGCCGACCGCGACCACATAAACGCCGACCAGCCCGCCGATGAGCCCGGCCTTGAGAACGAGGCTGTGCGGCGCCGCGCCGCGCATGTCGCGAACCATCAACGGCTACATCCGCTTCACGGCGAGGCGCTCGCCGAAGATGCCCTGCGGGCGGAAGATGAGGATGATCACCAGCAGCCCATAGGCGATGGCGTCCTTGAGCTGGTAGGGCGCGGGGATGCCGAAGCCCGAGAGCAGCGCCGCCGGGCCGAAGCTCTCGGCGAGGCCGAGCACGAAGCCGCCCACCATGGCGCCGGGAATATTGCCGATGCCGCCCAGCACCGCCGCCGCGAAGCCCTTTATGCCGATGGCGAAGCCCATGAAGGCGTGGATCTGCTTGAACACCAGCGCGTAGAGCACGCCGGCCGTGCCGGCCATGACGCCGCCGATCAGGAAGGTAAACGTCACCACCCGGTCGGCATTGATCCCCATGAGCGCGGCCGTCTCGCGGTCCTCGGCGACCGCGCGCATGGAGGCGCCGAGGCGCGTGTGCTGGACCAGAAGGTGCAGCGCCCCCATGGCGAGCAGTGCCGCGAGGATGACGAAGAGCTGCACGAGGGGCACCTGCAGCGGGCCGAGTATCACCACCCCGTCGAGTACCGGTATGTCGTGATAGGCGCGCGAGCCGGTGCCGAAGAAGCCGCGCACCGTGTATTGCAGCACGAAGGAGACGCCGATGGCGCAGATCAGCGGCGCCAGCGTGCCCCGGTGGCGGAACGGCCGGTAGGCCACGCGCTCGATCAGCGCGGCGATCGCCGCCGAGGTCGCCGCGCCCACCGCGATCAGCGCCAGGACGGCGAAGAGCGAGCCGGTGGCGATGAGCGGATCGGCGACGATCAGGGCGCCGAAGGCGCCGGCCATGAACACGTCGCCATGGGCAAAGTTGATCATGCGCAGCACGCCGTAGACCATGGTGTAGCCCAACGAGATCAGCGCGTAGATGCTGCCGAGCGTCAGGCCGAACACGGCGAAGGAGAGCCAGTCGGCGGCGCTGTATTCGTTATGTGCCAGCGAAAGCAGCAGCCCCGCCGACACCAGCACGAGAAGCGAGACGCGCAGCGCCAGCATCACCATGTCGACCCAGGTCGACCGGCGGCGCCAGTCGGCCAGGGCAATGTGGAGGGCGGCGGCCTTGCCGACATCCATGCCGGCGCCATGGTTCCCGCCGGCGGCCGCGGCGCGGTCCGGGATCTCTCCCGAACTGCGCGTGACCGGGGACGCGCCGGGGGTCATGGCATCGCCGCTCACTTGTCGACCCGCTTCGGGTTGGTGCCGAGCGCGTAGCTGTCGGGCTGCTCCGAGGTGAACTCCCACACCGCATAGACCGGCGAGGCGCAGTCGCCGAGCGCCGAGCAGCTCAGCTTGCCGGTCAGCCCGTCATAACCGGCCGTGGCATGCAGCGCGTCGTTCAGCGCCTTCTTGCCGATGTAGAGCGTGCCGTCCTTTTCCACCGCCGCCTTGTCGACCGCCGCCAGCAGCAGGCCGAGCGCGTCGTAGCCATAGGCGTGGAAGCTGGAGATCGGCGGCTCGCCGAACTTCGACTTGTAGGTCTCGACGAAGCCCTGATAGGCGGGGCCGAGCGTCTCGGGACGGAAGTCGATGCCGACGACCTTGACGCCGATGGCGGCCTTGCCGGCGGCGGTGAGGAAGGCCGGCGCGAGAATCGGGTCGGTGGCGAGCAGCTCGGTGTCCTTGAGGCTGGCGACCTCGCCCATCTGGCGCACGAGATAGGCGCCGGTGGAGACATAGAGCGGCGCGAACAGCAAAGCCGGCTTCTTGGTGCCGATGCGGGTCAGCACCGGGCGGAGGTCCGTGTCGGCAGCACCCACCGCCTCGCTGGCGACGATCTCGCCGCCCGCCGCCTTGAAGGCGGCCTCGAAGGTGCGCACCACCTGCTCGCCATAGACGCTGCCGTCATGCAGCGTGGCGGCGGTCTTGGCGCCCAGCGTCTTGAAGGCATAGTCGGCGGCGAATTTGCCGGTCGCGTTGTCGTTGAAGGATACGCGCACGAAGCCGTCGAAGGTCGGGCCGCGCGTCGGCGCGGTCAGGGTCGGCGAGGTGGGGCCGACGCCGACCACCGGAACCTTGTGCTGCCACAGGATCGGCACGCCGGCGCGACCGGCGCCCGAGCAGCTCGGGCCGAGCACGGCGACCAGCTCGGGGTTGGAGGCCAGCCGCGTCGCCGCCGTCTGGCCGCCTTCCGGGCTGCAGGTCTCGTCCTCGTAGACGATCTCGACCGGGTGGCCCTTATAGGTCGCGCCGATCTTCTCCAGCGCGATCTCGACGCCGCGCCGGGCATCGATGCCGAGCGCGGCATCGGCGCCGGTCAGCGAGAGAAAGCTGCCGATCTGCAGCGGCTCGCCGGCAGGAACGACAACGACGCCGTTCTCGTCGGTGACGGGGCCCTTGGTTTCGGCGCCGGCGGGCAGCGCGGCCAGCATCGTGACGGCGAGCGCCACGGCGGCGGACTTCAACGACGTATGAGCGGCCATTCCACACTCCCCATGTTGCGATGGCCCATGGGGACACGCGGGGAGCGGCCGATACATCGCAAGCTGCAAATGTAACCTTGAGCGGAATTGGAGGTGAGGTGGCCGCCTGCGGACCCTTTGTCCGCGGCGCGCGGCGCCCCCTCCCCAACCGGGGGAACCGCCGACGGCATCGGGCGTTTGCGCACTGCCGCAGAGGTTCGCCATGCTCCCGTCATCCGCTTCGCGTTTCGATCTTGCCCGCGCCCTGTTCGAAAGCGGCGGGCCCCAAGGGCGTCCGCCTCGCGCGGTCGTCGCCATGCCGGCGCGCGACGAGGCGGAGCGCATCGAGCCGTGCCTGTCCGCCCTGCTCCGGCAGCGAAACGCTTCGGCCGGCGACGAGCGCGGGTTCGGCATCGTGCTGGTCGCCAACAACTGCCGCGACGCCACGGTTCCGCTGGCGCGGGACATGCTGGCCGCCGCCGGGATCGGCCATCTCGTCCTCGCCCTCGACCTGCCGCCCCACCTCGCCAATGCCGGTTTCGCGCGCGGGCTGGCACTCGACGTCGCCAGCCTGTGGGCCGGCCGCGCCGGCGCGCCGGGCCTGCTGCTCACCACCGATGCCGACACGCGGGTGGGACCGGACTGGGTCTCGGGCAATGTCGCGGGACTTTCCGGCATCTGCGGCGCCGTCGCCGGGCGCTTCGCCTTCGACCGCCGGGAGGAGCGCGCATGGCCCGCCCACCTGCTGGCGCGCCGGCGGCTCGAAGCCGCCTATGAGGCGGCCCTCGCGGCGCTGGCGGCGCGGCTCGACCCGCAACCCTGCGACCCTTGGCCGAACCACTGGACCGAATCGGGCGCCAGCTTCGCGCTGACGCTCGACGCCTATCGCCGCATCGGCGGCCTGCCGGCGGTCGAGGCGGGAGAGGATCGCGCGCTGGCCGATGCCCTCGCGCGGCATGACATCGCGATACGGCACGACCCTGCCATCGTGGTCACGACCTCGGCGCGGCTCGACGGACGGGCGCGGGGCGGCTGCGCCAGCGCGCTGCGCCAGCGCTGCGTCGAACGGGACGCTCCCGGCGACGAGCGGCTGGAGGCGCTGCCGGCGGCGCTGCAGCGCATGGTGCTGCGGGCCCGCCTGCGCCACGCCTTCTCCACCGGCTTTCATCCCGACGCCTGGGAAAGGCAGCTGCATCTGGCTGAGGGAACGCTCTCCCGCCTGCCGCAGCCGCGCTTCGGCGAGGCCTGGGCGCGCGCGCTGGCCGCAAGCCCCCTGCTGATCGCGCGCCCGCTGCGCCCGGCGCAGATGAAGGCGCACCTCGCGGCGGCGCGGCGGCTGCTGGCGGCGCTCGCCCGAGCCTCAGCGAACGGCGAGAAGATCGAGCCGGTATTCGCCCGTGCGCTGCCGCAGAACCGGCTGGAAGCGCACGTCTAGCGCCGCGACGAAACGCTCGGTGGCCTCGTCGCCCGACAGCGGATAGTCCGTCTCGCCGAGCCAGTGCACCAGCTCGACATGCCCACCCGGCGCGATGGAATCCATCACCCTGCCGGCAAGCGCGACGACATCCTCCGCCCCGAGATAATAGACGACCTCGGACAGGAGGATCAGGTCGAAGCGGCCCCCGGGCCAGTCTTCCGGCACCAGACCCTGCACGAAGGAAACGTGGGGCAGGTCGCGGCAACGCCCGCGCGCCAGTGCCAGGGCCCGTTCCGCCGGATCGATGGCGACAAGCGCGTCGCAGCGTGCCGCCAGCTGCCGCGTGAGGACGCCGATGGAGCAGCCGACCTCCAGCGCCTGCGCGTAGCGCGGCCTCGGCAGCGCCGCCAGCGTCGCGGTATATTTGGCGTCCTCATAGGCGCTGGTCTCGAACCGCCAAGGGTCGGGCGAGCGCGCATAGAGAGCCTCGAAATAGCCGGGCGGCAGGCTGCGGCTCATGATGCAGGCCCGATAAACGTCTCGGCCGGTTCCTCGAACAGCGCGAGCACCCCGGGCGCGAGGCGGAACCCCTGCAGGTCGTCGCTCACCAGATCGGTCGTCTGCGAGGCATGGGCGGCGATGGCCGCCCGCTTGGCGGCGAGGAACGGCCCCACTGCGACCTTGACGCCCTCGGCCGGCGGACCGTCGAGAACCTCCTCCGGCGGCAGCGTCAGGCCCCAGATCGGGTATTCCCACAGCCGCGCCTGCGGCAGCTCGCGCATCGCCATGCGCGCGAGGGCGAAGCTCGCCTTGTGGTCGGCGTGCGGATCGTGCCGCCAGGTCACGGCCACCACGTCCGCCCCGGCGGCCAGCTCCGCAATGCGTCGCGCCGCCCGGTCCGCCACGGGGCCGTCGGAAGGCACGAAGCGGTCCGGCAGTTCGAGGAAATGCACCGCCCCGCCCGGCACGCCGAGCCGCGCCGTCGCCTCCAGCGCCTCGCGCCGGCGCAGCTCGGCGAGACGCGGGGCGGCATGGAGGCGCGAGTTCGGATGCGAACCCGCCCCGCCGCTGACGATGATGACCGAGACCGGCAGGCCGGCGGCCCGGCACGCGGCAATCAGCCCGCCGCAGCCGAGGCTCTCGTCGTCCGGATGCGGCGCGACGACCGCGAGCCCGCGCCGGACGAAGTTTGCCGGCTCGACAAGGGGAAACCGCGCCATGGCGGCGAGCGCCTGCGCCACGCTCTGCGTCATCGCCACAGCTCCCGCAGCGGCCGCTCCTGCCCCAGAACATGCGCCGCCCCCTCGCACAGCATGCGGTCCGGCGCGGGCTGGCGCAGATAGGTCGCGAGGTCGCGGCAGAGCCGTTCGACCGGGCTGGGCCGCAGGAAGGCCGCGAGGCCGATGGAGCGCTGGACCGCCTCCATGACCTCAAGGCCGCTCCGCTCGACGGCGCAGCGCGTGAGGTACACATAGGCGACGGCATCTTCGGCCGCGCCGGCCTCCGTCGCCGTCTCCTCGGCCTCGGCGAGGCGCGCCGCGCGCTCGACCCACAGCCGGGCGGTCTCGGCGGCGATGGCCGCTTCGCCCATGCGGGCCCGTTGGTGGGGATCGCCGTCGCGCCGATGCCGGCGCAGGAAAGCGCGGCCTTCCTCGACGAGCCTCTCGATGCCGCCGAGCTGGACGGCGCAGAAGCGCCAGGCGCCGGCCGAGAAATGGGGCTGGCGATGATAGTCGCCCGGCCCGCCGATGATATCCTCGGGCGTCACCGGCAACCCGGAGAAGGAGTAGCTGCCGCTCGCCGACGCCCGCATGCCATGCGCCTTCCAGCCCGAGAGGTCGGCGCGGAGGCCGCCGTCGAGCCGGAGCAGCACCATGAGGAGGTCGCCCGCCTCGTCGCACGCGGTGATGAGAGGGCTCGCGACATGGCCGGCGCCCGAGGCGAAGATCTTGCGGCCCTCCAGCTCCAGCCCGCCGCCGCGCCGCACGAGCCGCACGCCGTCCGTCGCCTCGGTGTTCCAGACACCGAAAAGCGCGCCGTCCTGTGCCCGCCGCGCGGCTTCCTCCCTCTGGCGGGGCGTGCCGTAACGGCGGAGGAGCGCGGCGGCGTTGACATGGCCCTCGAACAGCCGGCCGAGCGGCAGGCTGGCATGGCCGATGGCGCGCAGCGTCTCCATCAGATCGTCGGGATCCATCGTGGCCCCCTCCCCGCCGGCGAAGGGCATGGCAAGCGTGCCGGTGGCGGCGAGGCCGGCGACGTCCTCGTCCGGAAAGCTGTCGTCCGCGTCCAGCGCGGCCGCGCGTGCGGCGATGGCGCCGAGCTCCGCGCGGAGGGCGGGCGTGAACAGGCGGCGTGTGTCGCGTTCGAGCATGGCGGTTTTCCCCTGGTGGGGGCAACCATGCGGGGCCGGCAAAGTTCCGGCCGCGCTCAGGGCGACGGCGCGCCACCCCGCGCGGCATAGAAATCCGCCACCGCATCGATGGCGGCATCCGGCAGGCGCTTTGCTATGGTGTGCATGATGCGGGCGCGAGGATTGAGCGGCGCGTCCTCGCCCATCCGCCGCAGCGCCGCCGCGAGATAGGCCGCGTCCTGCCCGGAAAGACGTGGATAGGAGGGATTGCGCCGCGCCGAGGCACCGTGGCAGCTCTCGCAGGCCGGTACGTCGCGCGCCGGCAGGCCCTCGAACGCAATGCGGCTGCCCGCCGAACCGTCCGGCACGCTGACCTCGCTTAGCCCCGGTTGCGACGCGTAGTGCCGCGCCAACCGGCGCAACTCGCTTTCGGAGACGCCGTCCACCGCCAACCGCATGAAGCCGCTGGGACGGGTGCCGAGGTCATAGGCCGCCAGCGCCTCGACAAGATAATCCTCGCTCTGGCCGGCAAGCATCGGGAAGGCGCCGCCGGAAGAGCCGCCGCCGACGCCATGGCAGCGGGCGCAGCGGGCCAGCGCAGGATCCTCAGGCGAGGCTTGGCCGAAGGCCGCCCGGCGGTAGTCTTCGCCCGACATCTGCGGCAGGGCGCGCAGGAAGGCGACCATCGCCCACACCTCGTCGCTGCGCTGCGGGGCGAGCCAGGCCGGCATGCCGGTATATTTCACCCCGTGCCGGACAATGCGCGACAGCTCGCGCGGGGTCCATTTCGCGGCGGCGCCCGTCAGGCCCGGCGGCATCGGCGTCATGGCGGTCGGCAGCGCCGGCTCGGGGTTCAGCGGCGAGCCGTGGCAAAAGGCGCAGGCGGTCTCAAAATGACCGGCGGCGCGGCGGATGCGGGCGGGACCGTCGAGATCGGCCGGCGGCTCGGGTTCGAACAGTGCATAGGTGCGGATCGAGTTCTGCATCACCCAGTGCAGCCCGTGATAGGTGATCCGCCAGTGGCCGGAGCTGGCGCCGACACCCACCACGCCCGACCACGCGACCACAAGCCCGGCCAGCACCGCAAGGCCCAGTCCCGCCACGATGCGCCGGCCGGTGAGGACGATCCTCATCGCGGCACCTCCCCCTGCGGCGCGGCGTTGCCGACCACCCGCGCCATCAAGGCGAGCCCGCCGGCGAGATAGACCAGCCCGCCGGCCAGCAGCATGATGACGCCGCCGAGCTGCTGGTCGGCGAGTGCGGACGCAACGTCGGCATTGGCGTGGGCACCGTGCGCGTAAAGCGGCCGAGTGGCGAAGGCGATAAGCGCGCCGAGCAGCGTCATGTGCATGGAGGTCAGCAGCAGGCCCAGCGTGCCGACCAGCGCCGCGCCCGCCCTGCCCGCCGCAGCCCCGCCGAAGCAGGAGAGCCACAGCAGCAGGCCCGCGAGCAGGAAGCTGCCCTGTTCCACAATGAACAGGGGCACGCTCGCCCGCGCGGCATGGTGCAGGGCCGGCATGTGCCAGCCCCAGATCACCGCGAATTCCAGCATCGCCGCGACCAGAGGGCTGAACAGCCGGGGCAGGCGGGAGGAGGGATCGAACGGGCTGCCGGCGATGCCGAGCGCGATCAGCGGGGCCGCCAGCGCCACCACGCTCATATGCAGCGTCATGTGGGCGGCGAAGGAATGGGCGCTCAGCCCGGGCAACGGCCCGCCCCAGGCAAGGGCCAGCACGGCGAAGCCGGCGATCAGGCTGAGCCGACGCGCGCCCATCACCGGCACTCCGCGATGATCAGGGCCGGCAGCGCGCCGAACAGCACCGCCACCGCGCTCAGCGCACAGAGCAGCAGCGTCGCGAAGCCGAGAAAATGCTGCTGGTCCTCCGGCGTCGGCGCGTCGTGCGGGGGCAGGTCGGAGCCGAAGCCCCAGTGCCGGTGCGCCTGCCGCCCGGCGATGGCGATGATGGCGAGCGCCGCCATGGTGGCAAGGCCGATGGCGAGGCGGAGCCCATCCAGCGAAGCGGGATACCGCGCGCAGACGATGGCGGCGGCGACGTAACAGAACAGGAAATGCAGCGCCCACACGGCCGGCGGGGTCAGCAGGGTCCAGAGGTTCGGGGTCTCGCGGCGCAACAGCATGGCCGCCCCTCACATCGCCAGCGGCGCGAGGACGAGCACCGCCAGCGTCGTCGCCACGGTGAGCGCCGCGAAATGCCCGTAGAGCACGACATTGCGCAGGTCGATGTCGTGCTCGCGCGTCAGCCGGCCGGCAAGGCTGCCGGCGAGGCAATAGCCCTGCATCAGCACGCCGACCGCCAGATGCAGCGCGGTCCAGATCAGGATCACCCAGACGGTCGCTGGGTAGACATGAGCGACGGAATCGAGCCCCGCCTGCCATGGGGCCAGTATGAGCAGCCCGCCGCCGATGAGCGCCAGCAGCGCCGCGCCGGCGATCAGCGCGCGCAACAGGCCCGGCCGGCCGGCGCCGTTCGCCCGGCGCGCCAGTAGCGTCAGCCCCCAGCCGGCGACCGCCGCCGCGCCGCCGGCAAGCAGCAGGCCGTTGTCCGGCGTCGGGCTGCCCTCCGGCGGGAAGGCGCCATGGATGGTCCAGTAGTAGAAATAGGCGAAGATCAGGCTGAGGAAGGCGGTGCCGTCGCCCACCATGGTGATGAACATCGCCCACCAACCGACCGACGCCGAGCCGGAGGCGTAGAGCGGCAGCCGCGTGCCCATGCCGGCGTCCTTCTCCGGCGTCTCCGGGATCGTCGCGGTGCCGGTCCACAGCCACACCATGATGGCGGCGATGCCGAGCACGCCGGAAATCACGGCGGCCGTCCACCAGTGAAAGGTGGTGGCAATGAAGCTGCCGCCGATGAAGACGGCGGCAATCAGCGGCTTGAAGCTGTTGCCCGGCACGCGCAGCACCTGCTGCGGCTCGGCGTCGAGCACGCCGGTGACGAGCGTCTCGCGCCGGCCCTCGGGCGCGCCGGGCAGGAAGAAGCGGCCCTCGTCGATGTCGCGCACGAGGTCCCTCTGGTCCCACAGAGGATAGCGGCTGGTGATCGGTGGCACTGAGCGTATGCCCCAGGGCTCGGAGGGATCGCCCGCCACCCATTCCAGCGTGCCGGCGTTCCAGGGATTGCGCGGCGCGCGCGGCTTGCCCGGCCGCAGCACGTCCCACAGCAGCACGCCGATGCCCGCCGCCATGGTGAAGGCGCCGAGGGTGGAGACGAGGTTCAGCCCGTCCCAGCCATGGTCGGCGGGATAGGTGAAGACGCGGCGCGGCATGCCGCGCAGGCCGGTGATGTGCATCGGCAGGAAGGCGATGTTGAAGCCGGCGAACATCAACCAGAACGACCAGCGCCCGAGCCGCTCCGAAAGCATCCTCCCCGTTATGAAGGGATGGAAATAGTAGAGCCCGGCGACGAGCGGGAAGAACATACCGCCGATCAGCGTGTAGTGCAGATGCGCGACGATGAAGTAGCTGTCATGCGCCTGCCAGTCGAAGGGGGCGAGGGCCACCATCACGCCGGTGAGCCCGCCGAAGACGAAGATGGCGAGCGCGCCAGTGGCGAACAGCATGGGGATGGAGAAGATCACCCGTCCCGCCAGCAGCGTCGCCACGAAGACGAAGATCTGCACCCCGGTCGGGATCGCCACCGCTTCCGAGGCCGCCGAGAAGAAGCCGAGCGAGAGCGAGGGCAGGCCGATGGTGAACATGTGGTGCGCCCACAGCCCGAAGCTGAGGAAGCCGGTGCCCACCGCCGCCAGCACGATCCAGCCATAGCCGAGGATCGGGCGCCGGGCGAAGGTCGGCACGATCATCGCGAGCAGCGCGATGGAGGGCAGGAAGATGATGTAGACCTCGGGATGACCGAAGATCCAGAACAGGTGCTGCCACAGCACGGGATCGCCGCCGCGCGCCGGGTCGAAGAACGGCCAGTCGAACAGCCGCTGCATCTCGAACAATATGTCGCCGGCAATCAGCGGCGGGAAGGCGAACAGGATCATCCCGCCGACGATCAGCACGTACCAGCAGTAGAGCGGCATAAGGTTGATGCGCATGCCGGGTGGGCGGCACTTCAGCACGCCGACGATCAGCTCCACCGCCGCCGCGATGGAGGCGACCTCGATGAAGGAGAGGCCGAGCAGCCAGATGTCGGCGCCGATGCCGGTCTGGCTCGTGTCGGTGGCGAGCGGGGGATACATGAACCAGCCGCTGTCGGGCGCGGCGTCGAAGAAGATCGAGCCGCCGACGAACACGCCGCCGATGAGGAAGCACCAGAAGCCGAAGGCCGAGAGGCGCGGAAACGGCAGGTCCCGCGCCGCCAGCATCTGCGGCAAAATGAGGATCGCCACCGCCTCGAAGATCGGGACGGCGAACAGGAACATCATCATCGTGCCGTGCAGCGTGTAGAGCTGGTTGTAGGTGCCGGCCGAGACGAGGGTGCCGTCGGGCACCGCCAGTTGCGCGCGCATGATCAGCGCCAGCACGCCGGCGAACAGGAAGAAGAAGAAGGACGCGCCGGTGTACCAGAGCCCGACGACCTGATTGTTGCAGTTGGAGAGGTAGCGCCAGCCGCGCGGAATGTCCCACACCGCCCGGAGCTCGGCCTCCTCCCGCTTCCGGCGCGCGGCGTCGCTCTCGCTCATCGCAGGCTCCCGAGATAGGCGGCGATGGCGTCGAGCTCGGCCGGCGCCAGGGCGCCGAACGAGGGCATGCGCACCCCCGGCTTGAGCGTCTCGGCCTCGGCGACGAAGCGGCGGCGGTTCTCGCTCGTATTCGCGAACATGCCGGCGCCGAGCGTCAGACGGGACGCGAGATGGGTCAGGTCCGGCCCGATGGTGCCGCTGGCCGCCGTACCGCGCACGGCGTGGCAACCGCCGCAGCCATTGGCGAGGAAGGCGCCGGTATCGGTCGTGGATGTGGCCGGAACCTCGGCAGGCGCAGCTTCTCGGGCGAGCCACGCCTCGAACTCCTGCGGCGGCAGGACGACGACGGGAAACGCCATATAGGCGTGCGAGCGCCCGCAGAACTCGGCGCAGACACCGCGATAGGTACCGATGCGCTCGGGATGCAGCACGAGCCGGTTGGTGCGGCCGGGGATCATGTCGAGCTTGCCCGCCAGCGCCGGAATCCAGAAGGAATGGATCACGTCGGCGCTGTCGAGCACGATCTCCGCCGGGCGGCCGGCGGGCAGGCGCAGCTCGTTGGCGCTCTCGATCCGCGTGCCGTCGGCGCGCTCATAGGTCACGCGCCACCAATATTGCTCGCCGCTCACATGGACACGCAGGCTCGCCTCGCCGGCCCGCAGGACCGGCATCAGCCGCAGGCCGTAGGCCAGCAGCGCGGCAAGCACGAGGGTCGGGATCACCGCGCCGGCCCACAGGATCAGCCGCAGGCCCGCGCGATCGCCGATCGGCTCTTTCTGCACCCGGCCCGCGAACACGGCCGCGCCGATGACCGCAAGCCAGATGAGCGCGGCGCCGGCCAGCATGCCCCAGAACAGGGTGGCGACCTCGGACGCCTCGCGCCCGGCGGGATCGAGCGCCGACTGCGGCCCCGAACACGCGCACAGGAACACGCCGGGAGCGAGGCTCCCGGCGACACGCATCGTCCTTCCCGCCGTCGCGGCCCGGCCGCCCATCCCCCGGCCGGCCGGTCAGCGAGGCGGGCGCGGGGCGTCGCCTCCGGCACCGCGCCCGGTGTCCTCGGTGCCAAGCATCGGCTCGGCGTCGGCGCCCGGCACGGCGATGATGACCTCGAAACCGTCGCGGATCGCATTGGAGGCGGCGGCCACCGCCGCTTCGAAGGCGGCCTCCTTGCTCGCATAGGCCATGCCGGCGAGTTCATCCGTCTCGACCCGCCATTCGCCCTCCCGGCCGGTGAGGCGATAGCTGAGGCTGCGCGCAGCGTGTTCGGTGTGCATGGAATCCTCCCTGTCGGACTAGAGCATCGGCCCGCCGCCGGTGACCGCGATGGTGGCGCCGGAGACGTAGCTGGACAGCGGATCGGCCAGCATCACATAGGCGGTCGCCAGCTCCGCCGGCTGGCCCGGCCGCTTCATCGGCACCTGCTCGCCGAAATGGGCGACCTTCTCCGCCGGCATGGTGGAGGGGATCAGCGGCGTCCAGATCGGCCCCGGCGCCACCGCATTGGCGCGGATGCCCTTCTCCGCGAGGAGTTGCGCGAGGCCGGCGGTGAAGTTCTGGATCGCGCCCTTGGTGGTGGCGTAGGCGAGCAGGGCCGGGTTGGGTTTGTCCGAATTGATCGAGGCGGTGTTGATGATGGCGCCGCCCGGCTTCATGTGCGGCACAGCCGCCTTGGTGAGGTAGAACATCGCATGGATGTTCACCCTGAAGGTGAGCTCCCACTCCTCGTCGCTGATGTCGGAAATCTCGTCGAAGGTCGCCTGATGGGCGGCATTGTTGACGAGGATGTCGACGCGCCCGAAGGCCTTCACCGCCTTGTCCACCAGCGCGCGGCAATGCTCGGGATGCTGGATGTCGCCGGCCACCAGCACGGCCTGCCGGCCGGCCTCGCGCACCAGCGCGGCGGTCGCTTCGGCATCCTCGTGCTCGTCGAGATAGGCGATAAGCACGTCCGCGCCCTCGCGGGCATAGGCCAGCGCGACGGCGCGGCCGATGCCGCTGTCGGCGCCGGTGATGACGGCCTTGAGCCCTTCCAGCCGGCCGGAGCCGCGATAGCTGTCTTCGCCATGGTCCGGGCGCGGCGACATGGCCGCCGTCCGCCCCGGCATGGGCTGCTGCTGCGGTTCGAAGGGCGGGCGAGGGTGATGCTCAAGCATCGGCGGGCTCCTGTCGCTGGGGATCATGGGTCCCAACGACCGGCCGCGCGCTTCGGTTCCTCATGGAAAGGTGGAACCGGCCGGACCTTCGCCGGATTGGCGCAGAGAAGGTCGAACGGCCGCAGCCGCGGGAGGCCCGAATGCAGGCGCGAAAAGGCGAGATCCGGATCGGCGTATCGGGCTGGACCTATGCGCCCTGGCGCGGCAATTTCTATCCCAAGGGGCTCGTCCAGAAACGCGAACTGACCTTCGCCGCCGGTCGTTTTCCCGCGCTAGAGATCAACGGCACCTTCTACGGCCTTCAGCGCCCGGAAGTGTTCCGCCGCTGGGCGGAGGAGACGCCGGACGATTTCGTCTTCGCCGTGAAGGGCTCGCGCTTCATCACCCACACGAAGCGCCTCAAGGACATCGAGACTCCACTGGCCAATTTCCTCGCCTCGGGCGTGCTCTGCCTCGGCGCCAAGCTCGGCCCGCTGCTGTGGCAGCTGCCACCGAGCTTTCGCTTCGACCCCGAGGTGATCGGCGCGTTTCTCGCGCTCTTGCCCAAGGACACCGAGGCCGCCGCGCGCCTCGCCGCCCGCCACGACGCGCGGGTCGACGGGCGGGCAGTGACGCAGACCGACGCGAACCGGTCGCTGCGCCATGCGCTTGAGATCCGGCATGAAAGCTTCCGCACGCCGGCCTTCGTCGAGCTGCTGCGCACGCATGGCTTGGCGCTGGTCTGCGCCGACACGGTGAAATGGCCCCGCCTCATGGATCTGACCGCCGACTTCGCCTATTGCCGCCTGCACGGCTCCGGCGAGCTGTACCGCTCGCGCTACGGCGACGACGACCTCGACCGATGGGCGGCACGGGTGGCGGCGTGGGCACACGGTCGCGTCCTGAAGGAGGGCGACTTCGCCTCCCCCGAACCGGCGCGCCGGACGCCGCGCGACGTCTTCGTGTTCTTCGACAATACCGACAAGCTGCACGCCCCGCAGGATGCCCGCCGGCTGATCGAACGGCTGGGCCTCGACGCGGGCGCGAAGAATAAGGCGGCCTGAGCGCGACCCCGTGGTCGGCGAGTCGGCGCGCGGCGGCCGCCTAGCGTGCGCCGAGCACCATCTCGCGGACCCAGCCGACCAGCAGGGAGGCGTAGGCGGCGCGGGACTCCTTTTCGGATAGCGCATGGTCGGCGCCGGCGATGACCCGGTAGGTCAAGGAGCGCGCATGGCGAAAGGCGGCGACATAGTTCGCCACCGTCATGTGGGGCACTAGGTGGTCGTTCTCGGATTCGACGGCCAGCACGTCGCCGTCAAAGCGGGCGCAGGCGGCGAGCGCGCGGTTGTCGTCCGGCCCGACCGGCGAGTTGCGGTAGTGGGTAAGGTCCAGCCGGTCGAGCTGGCCCTTGGCGAGCGACCAGTGCTCGTCGCGGTAGAGCGCCGGCACGCGCAGCGAGAGCCAGCGCACCGGCCGGAAGCTGGTGAGGATGGTGGCGAGATAGGCGCCGTAGCTCGATCCGATCACCGCGATCGACGAGCGGTCGACCATCGGGTGGGAGACCAGCGCGTCATAGGCGGCCACGACGTCATGCAGGTTCTGGCGCGGCGTCACGCTCATGCGCAGCGCCTCCGTCGCCGCATGGCCGCGCAGGTCGAAGGTGAGGCAGACGCAGCCGAGGGCGGCGATCTCGCGCGCGCTCTTCAGGTCGCTCTGCTGGCTGCCGGTCCAGCCATGGACGAAGAGGATGCCCGGCACCCCGGTGCGCGGCACCGCGAAGGTGCCCTCGATATGCTCGCCATCGACGGTGATGCAGATGCTTTCAGAATGCACGGCTCGATTTCCTGCTGTCCGTTCCTCTCAGGCTCCTGGCCTCGATGCGGGCGTATTTCAGCAGCGGGCCGACCTCCGCGTCGTCCGCGTCGAAATAGACCAGCGCGTCGCGCGGCGGCTCGTGTTCGGCCCCGTAGCGCTCCACGCAGCTCGCCCGCACGACCGCCAGTTCGGGATTGGCGGCGAACGCCTCGAAGGCAGCGATCTCCGCGCCCGAGGCGCCGCCGATGCGCCAGGACTGCTCCAGCACGCCGATGCGGAATTCGTCGCGCGCGTCCCGGCCGCCGATGACGTCGTAATTGCGCCGGGAGGCGACGAGGCCGGGGACATGCGCCAGCGCGGCGCGGTCGTAGAGGCTCGCCGCCTCCACCGCCGCCCGGCGCGGCGCATCGAGATCGAGCGCGGCAAGCGCGTCGAGCTCGCCGCGGACGACCGTGAGGGTCGAGCCGCCATAGGCGCTCGCGCCGTCATTGTCCGTGGTGGTGAACTGCTCGCCGACATAGGACAGCACCTGTCGGCCGATGCGCACCCGGCCGATGCTGTAGGTGGTGGCTTCGCTCAAATTCTCTTCCACCACGAGCCCGCAGCAGGCGAGATCGGGCGCGTCGAAAAGGCCTAGCGCGGCCTCCAGCGCCGCCGCGTTGTCGACGATGCTCTGCCCGTGCCCGCCATCGGCCCAGGCGGCCTTGAGGCGCACCGGCCCGTCGGCCAGCAGGAGTTCCGCCGCGCGGCGGGCGCTCGCAAGATCGAAGCAGGACCATCCCCTCGGCACCGCCGAGCGCACCGCCGCGCCGAAATCCTCCACCCAGCCTTCCGGACGGGGCGCCTGTGGATCGACGAGGGCATGGGTGATCGCCTTGCCGGCCAGCACGGCATGGGGAACGACGCCGCCGAACAGGTCGTCCTCGTCCCGGATGCCGTAGCGCTGCGCCTCGTCAGGCCCGACAAGGGTCTCGCCGGGCACCACGTAGCAGCGCGTCCGCAGGGCGTTGGGCGGCGGATCGATCAGCGCGCTGCCGCGCAACGCCGCGATGCGCCGGGCGAGCGCCCGCACCGAAGCGATGCGATGGGCGCTCAGGCCGCCCGTCACCGGAGCGAGGACGGGGGCGGGAGAACCCTCTGCAACATCGAGAGCCGGCACCGGCCCCCTCACCTGCGCGGGTCCTCGCCCGAGCGTCGCCTCATAGCCCATGCGCAAACCTCTCCGCCTTGCGGGTTGCCGGCCGTCGAGGGCTAACGGAGGCAGGACGCGAGGGTTCCGCCATTTCCGGCAACGCGGGACGAACGCCACGTCAAGACGAACACGGCAAGACGAACCAAGCCCATCCCGGCGCGTTCACCCCTCACCTATGCGCAGCCGCGCCACACGGCATTGCTCGGCCCGACAGGCTCCGGCGCGCGCCCACAAACCATGAGGCACGCCATGTCGACGCTCTCACGGGGTTCCGGACGGCTGATCGCCCTCCCCTGCGCCCTCCTTCTCGCCTTCTCGGTCGCCGGCTGCGACAGCGGCTCGCAATTGCCCGAAAGCGCCGGCTACGGTCCCGATCCGCAGCTTCCCGCGCCCGCCTCGTCGTGGATTCCCACGCTCAAGGTCGCCAAGGCAGTCGGCTGGCCGGAAGGCGCCAAGCCGACGCCGGCCGACGGCATGGAGACGGTTGCCTTCGCCACCGGCCTTGCCCATCCGCGCTGGCTCTACGAACTGCCGAACGGCGACATACTCGTCGCCGAATCCGACGCGCCGCCCAAGCCGGAAGGCGCGTCCGGCGGGCTGCGCGGCTGGGTGCAGGGGCTGTTCATGGAACGGGCCGGCTCGCGCACGCCGAGCGCCAACCGCATCACCCTGCTGCGCGACGCCGATGGCGACGGCGTGGCGGAAACGAAGAGCCCGTTCCTGGAGAACCTCAATTCGCCCTTCGGCATGGCGCTGGTGGGCGACCAGTTCTACGTCGCCAACGCCGACGCCATCGTTCGCTTTCCCTATGAGGAGGGCGCGACCCGCATCACCGCCGCCGGCGTGAAGCTCACCGACCTGCCGGCGGGGCGCAACCATCACTGGACCAAGAGCCTGCTGGCCAGCCCCGACAGATCGAAGCTCTATGTCGGCGTCGGCTCGAACTCGAATGCCGGCGAGAACGGCATGGAGGAGGAAGCCAATCGCGCCGCCGTGCTGGAGGTCGACGTGGCGAGCGGCGCCTCTCGGGTCTTCGCGAGCGGCCTGCGCAACCCCGTCGGCATCGACTGGAATCCCGCCAATGGCGAGCTCTGGGTCTCCGTCAACGAGCGCGACGAAATCGGCGACGACCTCGTGCCGGACTACATGACCTCGGTGAAGGAAGGCGGCTTCTACGGCTGGCCCTATTCCTATTATGGCGCACATGTCGACAACCGCATCGAGCCGCAGCGTCCGGAACTCGTGGCGAAGGCGATCAAGCCGGACTATGCGCTGGGCGCGCACACCGCCTCGCTGGGACTGACCTTCGTCGACGACGCCACGCTGGGCGAGCGCTTCCGCAACGGCGCGATCATCGGCCAGCACGGCTCGTGGAACCGCAGCCGCCCGGCCGGCTACCGCGTCATCTTCGTGCCGTTTGCCGAGGGGAGGCCGTCCGGCCCGCCGCAGGAGCTGCTTGGCGGCTTCCTGAACGCGAACGGCGAGGCGCAGGGCCGCCCGGTCGGCGTGCTGGTCGACCGCCGTGGCGGGCTGCTGGTGGCCGACGATGTCGGCAACGCCGTCTGGCGGGTGACGAACCGCCGCTCGACAGCGGCGAACGAGGCGCCCGCCACCGGGGACGCGGCGAACTGAGCCACGCTCCGGACGGGCCAGCAGGGACCGGACGAACAAAACCCCGGGCCGCTCGACGCGTGTGCTGGCCGCCTTTCAGCTATCGGGCCGAACACGTGGTGGCGACCGAGGAGAGGGTCTGCGCCAAGGTGGGCTATCCACGAACGATCCGGGTCGATCGGTCACAAGCCCCCGATCTCGCTGCAGAACCTCGGCGGCGTAGCCAGCCCACCGCCGTGAAGCCGGAAACTCCAGCTTCCGGCGGTCCAGGAAATGGTCTCGGATCACGCCATGGCCGACCATTTCAGATGCGCATCGGGCGGCCGGCCGTGGCATCCCGGCCGATTGCGTACAACCCTTGCCGCGGCCCCGCCGTGAAGTCGGCGGAAAGGCCCAGCACCGTCTCGGCACCGCCGAGCACGAGATAGCCGTCGGTGGACATGACCGCGGCGACGCGGGCGAGCACATCGGCCTTGGTGGGTGCGTCGAAATAGATCAGCACGTTGCGGCAGAACACGATGTCGAATGTGCCGAGGTGGCCGAACGGGTGCAGCAGGTTCAGTGTCGAGAAGCGCACCATGGCGCGCAGGGCCGGCGCGATGCGCCACATCTGCCCTTCCTGGCTGAAATGGCGCAGAAGGTAATGGACCGGTAGCCCGCGCTGCACCTCGAACTGGCTGTAGAGCCCTTCGCGCGCCCGGGCGACGACCTCGGACGACAGGTCGGTGGCGACGATCTCCACCCGCCGGCCGGCAAGCAGCGGCTCGTTCTCCTTCAGCAGCATGGCCAGCGAATAGGGCTCCTGCCCGGTCGAGGAGGCGGCGCACCAGATGCGCAGCGGCTGTCCGGCCGGGCGCCGCGCGACCAGTTCGGGCAGCATGAAGGACGTGAACTGGTCGAAGGGGCGCTTGTCGCGAAAGAACAACGATTCGTTGGTGGTCATGGCCTCGACCACCTGGTCGGCAAGGCCCGCCCGGCGGCCCTCGCGCAGCGCGCCGACGAGCGGGGCGATGCCGCCCAACCCCGCCTCACGGATGATCGGCTCCAGCCGCGTCTCCAGAAGATACTGCTTGTCGTCGGTCAGGACGAGGCCCGAGCGATCCTTCAGCAGGCGGCGGAGATAGTCGTAATCGGCTGCCGCAATCATTCCCGTGCCCCGAGCATACGATTGATCTTCGCGCCGATCTCGCCGATCGGCAGGATCGCGGCGCACGCGCCGGCCGCCACGGTGGCGCCCGGCATGCCCCACACGACGCTGCTCTCCTCGTCTTGGGCGATCACGCTGCCGCCCTGCTCGGCGATGCGCAGCGCGCCCGCCGCACCGTCGCTGCCCATCCCGGTAAGCACGACCGCCAGCGCCGAGACGCCGCACAGCGCGGCCACCGCCTGGAACAGCGGATCGACGGCCGGCCGGCAGAAATTCACCGGGGGGCCGTCGTGCAGGCGGATCTGCAGGCCGGAGGCACCGCGCGTCACATCCATGTGCAGACCGCCGGGGGCCACATAGATGCGGCCCGGCACCACCGGCTCGCCGTCGCGGCCTTCGGCGCAGGGCCGTCCGGCCGCGCGCGCTATATGCTCGGCGAGGATCGCCGTGAACGTGGCCGGCATGTGCTGGACGACCAGCACAGGCAGGTGGCCAATATGCGGACCGATGTCGGTGAAGAGGCGGGTCAATGCCTGAGGACCACCGGTCGAGCTGCCGACCGCCAGCACACCCACCGGCATCATCGAGAAGGGACGCAGCTTCGACGGGCGTGCTCCGGCGGCCAATGCCGATGCACTCCCCGCCGTGCCGCCGGAAGGCGCGGCACTCGCCGACAGACGCGGAGCATGCCGGCCGCGCGACCGCTGGCCGAGGCTGCGGGCCTTGGCCGTGAGCTCGGCGCGAAAATCCTCGATCCCTGCCACGCCGCGTGAGGCCTCGGGCTTAGGGATGTAGTCCGCTGCGCCCAGCGCCAGAGCGCGCAGGCTCACCTCCGCGCCACGCCGCGACAGTCCGGAGGCGACAAGCACGGCGGTGCCGGGCTTGCGCTCAAGAATCAGCGGCAGGGCCGTCAGCCCGTCCATGTCGGGCATTTCGAGATCGAGGATGACGAGGTCTGGCTGCGAATGCACCACATCGTCGGCCGCGCGCCGTCCGTTGGCGTGGACGGCGACGACCTGGAAGTCGCCGCTCTCCGTCAGCCAGTTGGTCAATATCCCGCGGATGAAGACGGAATCATCCACGATCATCACGCGAATGGGCGAACCGGACGGCCGCGGAGCAGGCGCCGGGGCGGCAGGCATCGTCGTCATATCGGCTCTCCGTCCAGCAGGCCGACCTGGACGAGCTTCTCCCGCAGGATGTCCTCGTCGAACGGCTTCATGATGTATTCGTCGGCCCCGGCCGAGAGCGCGTGCGCGATGTTGGCCGCGTCGTTCAGCGTGGTGCAGAAAATGACGCGCGTCGCGCGACCGTGGTCCTGCCTGCGAAGCTGCTCGAGGAATTCGAGCCCGCTCATCAGCGGCATGTTCCAGTCGAGAAGGATGCCGTCCGGCATCAGCCCGTCGCAGGCACCGAGCGCCTCGGCGCCGTTCCCGGCCTCCTCGACCGAGAAGGACCAGCCTTCCAGCATGCGGCGCGCGATCTTGCGCACCACGGCGGAATCGTCGACCACCAGAAATGTCTTCATCATGCTTTCCCGTTGGCCGTCCGTCAGGCGCCGTGACCGACGCCGGCGAGGACCCGCTCGACGTCGAGCAGCAGCAGCAGCTCGGAGGGCAGGCGGTAGACGCCGTCGACGAAGCGGGCCCAGTGCGGATCGAGGTTGCTGGGGTTGGGATCGCGCTCGGCGTCGTCGAGGATCAGGACGTCGCCGACATCGTCGATCATCAGGCCGAAGGCATCGCCCACGCTCTCGATGCCCACCGCCATCACGGCGGGCTGCTCGCTGCGCAGCTTCAGCATCTCGCGCATGTCGATCATGGTGACGATGCGCCCGCGCAGGTTCAGCACGCCGTCGATCTCCGGCGCGGCGAGCGGCACGCGGGTGACGCCCTCGGGGGAGAAGACCTCGTTCACCGCGTCGATCGACAGCCCGAACAGCTGTCCGCCGATGCGGACCGTGACGAGCTGGCGGACATGGCCGCCCGCCTCGCCGTGGGCGGCGTGTGTGGCGTGTGTGGTCATGCGGCCTCCTGCCGGTCGTGACGGGTGAACTCGTTGAGGGCGGCGATCAGCCCTGTGCGGTCGAATTTGGAGACGTAGTCGGTGAAGCCGGCGGTGCGGCCGCGCGCGATCAGCTCGGGTTCGCTGACACTCGCCAGGGCGATGATCGGCAGGTCGCGCCGCCCGAGTTCGCCCCGGATCGCCTCGGCGAGGCCGAAGCCGTCGATCTCGCCGGGCGGCGTCTCGCCGGACCCGACGCTGCTGACCACAGCGGCGAATGCCTCGTCGCGGCCGAGCAGCTCCAGCGCCTCGCCCCCGCTCCGGCAGCTGGTCACGGCATAGCCGTTGCCCTTCAGCAGCGGCTCGATCATCGAGCGGTAGAAGGCGTTGTCGTCGACCAGGAGCAGGCGGCGGCGCTCGGCTTCGTTGGGGTTGCTCACCTCGAACCAGTTGCCGAAGGCGTCGGACATGAAGTGCCCGACATCGAGGATCTCGGTCGCCACGCCGTTGATGATGGCCCCGCCCACGATCTCGGAGGCGCCCGAGGCAAGCTGGAGCTGCAGCTCGGTCTCGACGATGTCGACGATCTCGTCCACCACGAGCCCCATGGTCCGGGGACCGTCGCTGAAGATCAGCAGCGGCTGGCGGCCGCTGTCGCGCCGGGTGACGCGCTCATTGGCGTAGACGATGGGGATCAGCGCGCCGCGATACTGGACCACCGGACGGCCGTCGAGCTCCTCGACGTCCTCGGCCGGCAGTTCCTCGAGGCGCGTGACCAGCGCCAGCGGCACCGCCTTCAGGCCCTGCGGGCCGGCGCGCAGCAGGAGCAGCGACGTCTTCTCTTCGCCGCGCGAGGCCTGCGAGGCCTGACCGCCATCTCCCGCCCCGGCCTTCTCGGCATCGGCGGCAGCAAGCTGCGCGAGGCTGTTGGGATCGACGATCATGATCACCCGCCCGTCGCCCAGAATGGTGCTGCCGGAGACCATCGCGACATGGCGCAGCATGGCCGCCAGCGGCTTCACGACGATTTCCTCGGTGTGCGAGACGCTGTCGACCACCACGCCGAACTGCAGGGAACCGACCTGCATCACCGCGATCAGGGCGTTCTCGCCTGCCTCCGCCGGTGCCGCGACGTCGGCCGGGCGCAGGCTGAGCGCGGCGCCGAGCTCGACGATCGGCAGGAGCTGCTTGCGCAGGCACAGCACCGGCCGGCCGTTGACCCGGCGGACCGAATGCTCCGAGCCCGGCCGCACATGCACCAGCTCTAGCACCACCGACTGGGGCAGCGCGAAGCGCTCGCCGGCTGCCTGGACGATCAGCGCCGGGACGATGGCGAGGGTTAGAGGTATCTTGATGACGAAGGTGGTGCCCTGCCCCGCCTTCGAGCGCACGTCGACGGTCCCGCCGATCGCCTCGATGTTGCAACGCACGACATCCATGCCGACGCCGCGGCCCGATACGCTGGTGACGGCGGCGGCGGTCGAGAAGCCGGCGTGGAAGATGAAGCGGTAGAGCTGGCCCTCGCTCATCCGGGCGGCGTCGGCCTCGGTGCACAGGCCGTTCTCGATGGCCTTCGCCCGGATGCGGGCGAGGTCGAGCCCGCGTCCGTCATCGGCGACCTCGATGATGACATGGCCGCCCTCGTGATAGGCGGACAGGCGGATCACGCCGCGCTCGGACTTGCCCGCCAGCCGGCGCGCGCCCGGCGTCTCCAGCCCGTGATCGGCGGAGTTGCGCACCATATGGGTGAGCGGGTCCTTGATCTGGTCGAGGAGCTGCCGGTCGAGCTCGGTCTCCGCGCCGTGCTGCTCCAGCTCGATATGCTTGCCGAGCTCCTGCGCGAGGTCGCGCACGATGCGCGGCAGCTTCTGCCAGGCATTGCCGATCGGCTGCATGCGGGTGCGCATGACGATGTCCTGCAGCTCGCCCGTCACATTGGACAGACGCTGCAGCGAGACCTTGTACTCGCTGTCCTCGGTGCGCCGGGAGATCTCCATGAGCTGGTTCCGCGTGAGAACCAGCTCGGACACCATGTTCATCAGCTTTTCGAGCGTGGTGACGTTGACGCGGATGGTCTGGGCCGCCACCCCGCCGGCTTCGGTAGCGGGCGCCGCCTCGCCACGCCGCGCCGCAGAGGCAGCGGCAGGGGCCGGAGGCGCCGCCGGAGCCTTCGCGGCAGCGGGCGGCGGCGTCTCGACCGGTGTCTCGCGGAAAAGGCGCTCCAGCTCGTCGAGCGAAACCTCGGCGTCCGCCTCGGGTGCCACTCCCGGCACGGCTTCCACCACGGCAGCGGGCATAGCCGGCTCAGGCTTGGCGGCCACCGCCTTCGGGCCGGCGGGCTTGCCGCGCCCGGACTTCCCGGCGCTTTCCGCCGGCGCGGCGGCCGGCGACGGCACGGGTGCCGCCGGTGCCTCGCCACGCGCGGCCTCGGCCTCCAGGAGCGCCACCAGATCGGCGTCCGAGCCTTCCGGCTCGGCACCGTCATTGCGTTCGATCGCCGACAGGATTTCCTTGATGCGGTCGATGGTGCGCAGGATCAGCCCCACCGCGTGCGGCTGCACCGGACGGCCGTTGCGGAACTCGTCCATCAGCGTCTCGGCGGCATGGGCGAGACCCGCCAGCCGGACGAGGCCGATGAAGCCGCACGTTCCCTTGATGGTGTGAACGAGGCGGAAGACGCTGTTGAGAATGTCCCGGTTATTGGGATCGGTCTCCAGCTTCACCAGCTCGACGTCGACGACATCGAGGCTTTCGGAGGTTTCCGTGAGGAACTCGCGGAGCAGGTCGTCCATGATTGTCACTCGGGCTCGGGCTGACACTCGTGAATGGCGGCGTCGGTTCCGCGCGGCTCAGGCCGCGCGGATCTGCTCGATGAAGGTGTCGAACTGCGAGCGCAGGCGGGTCGCCTGGGCCGACAGATCGGTGGCCGACCGCACGATCTCGCTCGACACGCGGCCGGTATCGGCCGCCGCGACGCTGACCGAGGAGATGCTGGAGGAGACCTCCTGCGTGCCCTGCGCCGCCTGGTGGACGTTCTGGGCGATCTCGCCGGTGGCGGCGCCCTGCTCGTCGATGGAGGCCGCGATGGCGGACGAAATCTCGTCGATGCGGCGGATGGTGCCCGAGATGTTCTCGATGGCCCGCACGACATCGTTGGTCGCGCCCTGCACGGCGGCGATCTGCGAGGAAATCTCGTCGGTCGCCTTCGAGGTCTGCTCCGCCAGGGTCTTCACCTCCATCGCCACAACCGCGAAGCCCCGGCCGGCATCGCCGGCGCGCGCCGCCTCGATGGTCGCGTTGAGCGCCAGCAGGTTGGTCTGCGAGGCGATATCGGTGATCAGGTTCACCACCTGGCCGATGCGCTGGGCGCTGGTGGCAAGGCCGCGCACCACTTCGGCGGTGCCGGTCGCCTGCTCGGTGGCGTCGCCGGCGATGCGGGCCGCGACGGAGACCTGCTGGCCGATCTCGCGCACCGAGGCGGCAAGCTCCTCCGCCGCCGAGGCGGCGATCTGCACATTGCCGGTCGCCTGTTCGGCGGCGGCGGCGACGACCGTCGACTGCCGGCTCGTCTCGTCGGCCGACGAACTCATGCTGGACGCGGAATGTTCGAGCTGGGTGACGGCGGCGGCCACCGAGCGCACCACGCCCGACACTTCGCTGTCGAAGCGGTCGGCGAGCTGGCGCATGGCCTCGCGCTTTTCCGCCTCCAGCCGGCCGGCCGCCGAACGCTGCTCCTCGCGCAGCCGCTCGGCCTCCTTCAGCGTTTCCAGCAGCTCGCCGGTCGAACGCCAGAGGTCGCCGATCTCGTCCTTGCCGGCCGTGGTTTCGATTTCCACGTCGAGATTGCCGCCTGCGACGGTCTGAACCGTCTCGATTACGCGGCGGATGGGCCGGCTCAGCGTCACCGTCCCGATGAACAGAGCGGCGCCGACGCCGAGCAGCAGTCCGATCAGCGTCGTGCCGATGATGATGAATTCGGCCCAGACATTGAGGCTGTTGAACTTTTCGCGCAGCGGCTCCGTCAGGGAGCGCAGCCGTTCGACGTGCTCAGCGAGCGAGGCCTGGAGCGCCTTGCGGTTGGCGCGATTGGCGTCGTTGTTGCCCTGCACATTCGCCGCCTGGGGGCCCTGCTCGGTGGCGAGACGGACGGTCTCGGTGCGGAACTCGATGAACTTGGCGATGTCGCTGGCAACGGCCGAGAAGCCCAGCCGCTCGTCGCCTTCGTCGAGAACGGCCGCTTCCTTGGCGACGTCGCGAAGCTGCTCGATATTGCGCTTCATGCCGTCCGCGAAGGGCTTGGCGGCCCCCAGATCGGGAGACATGTAGACGCCGCGCGCATCCATCACGACGGAGCTGACGATGCCGTTGATCCGCTCGGCGAGAAACGCCTGACGCTGCAGCATGTCGAGGGTGGCCGAGGTATCGGCCTGGTGGCTGAGGGCATAGACGGAGATGCCGCCGACGAGCACCGTCGAAAGCCCCACCGTGGCGACGATGGCGTAGATTTTACCGATGATCTTCATGTGAATGTCCGATAATCTCTGGTCAATGGGTTGCCGGCTCGGCCTTCACGGCCGACGGTTTGCTGCGGTCGACGATCCGATCGGCAACCGAGCGAATCTCTGTTCTGTCGATGTAGTTGATGCCGTCGACGAGGACCTCCTGGACGAGGGGACCCTTGACGGTCTCGTTCACCTTCACCTTGATGTTGTTCATCATTTCAGCGAGGTTATATTTCGAGAGCTTGCCGAATTCGACGCGCCCGTTGGTGTAGATCTCGTCGAAGGCGGCATGGGTCACGAAGACCTGCGGCTCGACCGCCAGCTTGTGCAGCGCCGCCGCATCGGCGGTGAAGACGAGCTTGGCGACCACATAGCCGCGCACCGCGCCATCGATGATCATCGGCACGTTGATCGGGTCGAGCCGGCGATATTCGAGCCCGGCGAGATAGGGTTCCTCGGCCGGACCGGAGGGCGTGCCCGCGCTCCAATAGGCCCCGCCATAGCTTGCCAGCAGCGTGATCAGGCAGACCCACACGCCGATCATCAGCATCCGCATCATGGCGCGGCCCGCCTTGTGCCGAGCGCCGCCGAATAGGTGCCGTCCGATTCGGCCGCGCGCAGCGCCTCGCCGAGAATGGCGGCGACCTCCTGCGCAGCGGCCAGATGCAGTTCGAGCAGGTCGCGATTGGCCGTGAGTGTGGCGCGCAGGCGCGCCAGACGGGCCAGCAGCGCGCCTTCCAGCGTGCCGGGAAGCGTGCGCACCGCGCGGCTGAGTTCCAGCAGGCTGCGGCTCTTGCGGCGGCTGATCTCCTCGAAGTCGAGGAGGTGACGGTTGCGCAGGGCATCGGTCTCCAGCGTGAGGGTCTCCTCCAGCCGGTCGAGCACGCCTTCCAGCATCACGGTGGACGGGTTCACGCTCATGCGACCTCCCGTGTCGAACGCGCGGTGGCGATGCGCTCGGCGATACCGATGCCGCCGGCCTGCGCGATCCGGTCGGCGATCCGCTCGGCGAGCATGGAGCGCCAGACCTGCCCTGCCGTGCCCGCGCCGTAGAGCGTGGCGGAGGTCTTGGGCAGCATCTGTTCGATGAAGCCGCCGAGCGCCATCGCCTCGAAGCGGCGATAGGAAGGCGAGACGGTGGAATTCCGGTTCGCCGACAGGGCGGTGGCGTTGGCAAGCGTGGTGGCGGAAGCCGATCCCAGCGGCGAAGCGGGCTCGAAGGAAGCGGGCCGGATCGGCGCCGCACCGGCGAGCATCTCGCCAAAGGCCATGGCGTTCGCCGGCGCATCGGCCGGCGCGCCGTTCGACGCGAGCGTGGAGGCCTGCCGCAGACGCGCGGCAATCGCCTGCGCCTTCTGCGGGTCGGCCGCATGCATGACGTCGAGAAGAATGTCGGACGGGGGCTTGATGCTCATCGGGTGCACCGTTTCATTCGTTCGGTGCACACTCGCAGGTCAGGCTGGCGGGAAGCTTGCGTGGCTGCGGGCGACCGCCGCCTCCAGCGCCTCGTCGAGCGCGCGACGCTCGTCATGCGCGCGCGCCTGCACGCCGGCTTTCTCGGAGAGGCCCTCGGCGAGCTTGAGGCGGATGGCGGCCTCGCGCACACGCGCCCTCTGCGCCTCCAGCTCGGCGCGCAGGCGCGCCATCTCGGCGTCGAGCCCGCGCAGCCGGCGGGCGGCGGCGGCGATCATCAGCGGCGCGAAATCCTCATGGCTCATCGCCGCCAGCACGGCGCGCCGCTCGGCGTCGACGTCGGCGAGCGCGCGCTCCAGCCGCGCCGCCTCGGCCTCGGCGCGGCGGTGGAGCTGGTCCTGCACCGCCTCGATGCGCCGGCATTTGCGCAGGGCCTCGCGCATGGCTCAGCCCACCGCCAGCCACTGGGCGAAGGCGGTCGTGAACATGGTGAGAAGCTCGTCGCCGACGAGATAGAGGAGGAACAACCCTCCCGCCGTGACGATCGGCGTGGCGATGAAATAGACCGGGATCTGCGGCACCAGCTTGTTGGTCAGGCCGACGGCAAAGTTCACCACCATCGAATAGATGAGAAACGGGCTGGCCAGCCGCAGCGCCAGCAGGAAAGTGTCGGCCAGGCGATCGACATAGAGGCCGAGCGCCCCGCCGGCCTGGAAGGTGCCGCCCGGCGGCAGGCGCGTGTAGGAATCCACCAGCGCCCGCAGCAGCTCCCAGTGCTGGCCGGTGATCAGCAGCAGCGTCGAGGCACACAGCGTCAGCAGCGTCGCGATCTCCGGAAGCTGCCCCTCCTCCTCCGCTACCATACCGGCCGGCGTGGCAAGGCCGACGGCCTGCGCAGCGGCGCTCATCAGCGCCTGGAGCGCGAGGAAGAAGCAGCGCGCCAGCAGCCCGATCATGCCGCCAATGGCGAGTTCGCCTGCGCCGGCAAGGAGGATGCCCGCCTGCGTGCGGGAGGCCAGCATCAGGCGGATCGGCTCGCCGAGCAGCGGCGTCAGCGCGAGCGACAGGCCGACCGCCAGGAACAGCCGCACCCGCACCGGCAGGCGCGAGCTGGAGAATACCGGCATCACCATGAGGCAGGCGCCGAGCCGGCAGAAGATGAGGAAAGCCGGCAGCACGAATGCCTGCGCCTGCGCGCCCGGCATCACGAGATCGCCCCGAGCGAGGAAATCTCGACGCCGCGCGCGATCTCGACATGCGAGAGCACCGGCAGGGAGGGAAACATGCGCTCGACGATCATCCGCAAATAGGGGCGGGCGTCCGGCGCGGTGACGAGCGCGAAGCCGCCGGAGCTGCGCATCTTCTCGCGGATCGCCGCCGCCGCCTCGGTGCCGAACTGCTCGACAAGGCGCGGGTCGATGTCGAACTCGATCACCTCGCCCTTCGCATCGCGCTTCAGGCTTTCATGGAAGGTCAGGTCCCAGCGCGCGCCGAGCCGCAGCACCTTCAGCACGCCGCCCTCCGAGAGGTCGCCGCAGATCTGCTGAGCCATGCGCATGCGCACATGCTCGACCACCTGCTCGGTGCGCCGCGCGTGCGGCACGATCTCGGCCACCGCCTCGAGGATGAGGTGCAGGTTGCGGATCGAGACGCGCTCGGCGAGCAACAGCTTCAGCACCGCCTGCAGGCCGGAATAGGAGATCTGCGAGGGGCAGATGTCCTCGATCAGGCGCTTGTATTCGGGGTCGAGCCGGTCGAGCAGCGCGCGCATGTCCTTGTAGGACAGGAGCTGTGCCAGATTGTTCGACACCACCTCGCTGACATGGGTCAGCACCACGGAGAGCGCGTCGATGGGCGAGAAGCCCTCGCGCTTCACCTCGGCGGCATAGGCCTCCGACACCCACAGTGCCTTCATGCCGAAGGCCGGCTCGCGGGTCTCGTCGCCGGGCACGTCGGGTGAGGGCCCGTCGCCGACCACCACCAGCATCTCGCCGAGCCGCATCTCCAGCCCGGCGACGGCGGTGCCGTGCATGCGGATCTGGTAGTTCTTTGCCGGCAGCGACAGCGCCTCGCCGACCCGGATGTCCGGCACCACGAAGCCGTAGCGCTCGGCGAATTTGCGCCGCATCTTGCCGATGCGATGGGCGATCTCGCCGGGATTGCGCAGCAGCACCGTGGCGAGCTGCTTGCCGACGGCGATCTCGATCTCCGCCGAGCGCAGCGATTCTCTGACCGAGTCCTTGGCCTGCGCCGCCTCCTGCTGCTGCTGCTTCTCGGCCTCGCGCGCCGCCTCGGCCGCCTTCTGGCGGGCGACATGCTCGGGTACCTTGTAGGCGACGAAACCCATCACCCCGCCGAGCGCCGCGAAAGGCAGCAGCGGCAGGCCGGGCACCAGCGACAGGCAGAACAGCAGGCCCGAGGCGACATAGAGCGCGCGCGGATAGGCGCCGAGCTGGCCCAGCACCGCCTTGTCGGTCGAGCCGCGCGTACCGCCCTTGGAGACCAGCAGGCCGGCAGCGAGCGAGATGATCAGCGCGGGAATCTGCGACACCAGCCCGTCACCGACGGAGAGGCGGGTGAACACGTCGGCGGCGTCGCCGAGCGCCAGCCCGTGACGGGTGACGCCGATGATGATGCCGCCGAAGATGTTGACGGCGATGATGATGAGGCTCGCCACCGCCTCGCCGCGCACGAATTTTGAGGCGCCGTCCATCGAGCCGAAGAAGGCGCTTTCCTCCTCAAGCTCGTGCCGGCGCCGCTGCGCCTCCTTGTCGTCGATCAGCCCGGCATTGAGATCGGCGTCGATCGCCATCTGCTTGCCGGGGATGGCGTCGAGGGTGAAGCGCGCGCCGACCTCGGCGATGCGGGTGGCGCCCTTGGTGATGACGAGGAAGTTGACCGTGATCAGGATCACGAAGACCACGATGCCGATCACGAAATCGCCGCTCATCACGAGCTGGGCGAAGCCGCTGATGATGTGGCCGGCCGCATGCACGCCGTCGCCGCCATGCGAGAGGATGAGGCGCGTCGTGCCGATGCCGAGCGCCAGGCGCAGCAGCGTCGCGATCAGCAGGACGGTCGGGAAGGCCGAGAATTCGAGCGGCTTCTGGATCCACAGCGAGACCATCAGGATCAGCACGGACAGCGCGATGGAGAGCGCCAGCCCCAGGTCGATCAGAGGGGCGGGAATCGGCAGGAACAGGATCGTCAGGATCGCGACGACGCCGATGGCGAAGCCGACATCGCGGCGGGAGGCCCGCTCGGGCGGGGAGGCGACGCTGATCTCGCTCATGATGGCTCAGAAGCCCGTGCCGATCCGGCCGTAGATCTCCTGCGTGAAGGCGAGGATCTGCTGGCCGATGAAGGTGGCGGTCAGCGCGGTGACGACGAGCACCGCGATGATCTTCGGGATGAAGGTGAGGGTGACTTCCTGGACCTGCGTCAGCGCCTGGAACAGCGCCACCGCGACGCCGACCAGCATGGCGGCGGCCACCGCCGGCCCGGCGGCGACGATGATCGTCCAGATGGCGGACTGGACGATGTCGAGCGCGTCGACCTCGTTCATGCGTCACGCGATCCGGATGCCGGCGCCGAGCGCGATCTCGCGGCCGTCGGTGAGGGTGGCGACCGGCGCGTCCGAATTGATGCGCACCGAGGCCACGCGTCCGCTCACGCTGCCGTCGGCGCTCGTCACCGTCCGCCCGACCGCCGCGTCGGCGATCTGGAGCGAGGAGGCGGTGAGCAGCGAATCGAGCTTCGAATTCGCCGCCACGCTCTGCTCGACCTGCGAGAAGGCGGCGAGCTGGCCCATATACTGGGCCGAATCCATCGGCTGCGTCGGGTCCTGGTTCTTCATCTGGGCGATGAGGAGCTGGAGGAAGGCCGTGTAGTCGAGCGCGCCCGAGGACGACTTGGCGCTGGAAGTGGCGGCGCTCGAGGCCGGGCCGCCGACGGCACTGACATCGGTCATTGTCGCCTCCTCAGGCCGCCCGCGGCCGCGGCGTGCCGGCGCCGAGAATGGCGCCTTCCACGATGAACAGCCGGCGGATGACGCGCAGCGCCTCGAAATAGCGCGCACCGTCGACGAGGTTGCCGACGTCGCCGAGCATCGCCACCACCGCCTCGTCGCGGAACGAGGTCATCAGCCCGGCGAGCTGCTCGCGGAACAGCTTCTGCGCCTGCGCCATCTTGCGCGGCTCGATCAGCATGGTCTGCACCACGAAATAGAGCTGGCGCAGCGGCGTCGTGGTGTCCTCCACCTGCAGGACGTGGTTCTCCAGCAGGAAGTCGACATCGTTGAGAAGCTCGATCGCCACCTTACGGTCGACGCGGATCACCGCGCCGTTCAGGTAGATGCGCTCGCCGGGTTTGAGGGTGATCAGCATGGCGTCCTCACATCAGCCCGTCGCGGATGGTGCGGTTCACCTCGATGAGTCCGGCGAAATTGGCCGAGCGTTCCTGCACGATCTGGTCGGCTTCCTTGATGATCCACAGGCCGATCGAGATCAGGTTGGCGCGCAGCGCGTCGGCCAGTTCGTTATGCGGATCGGCGAGGTCGCGGATGAGGAAGCCCCAGAGCTTCTGGAGCTGCAGCACGGCCTGCGCGGCCTCCGGCGACTGCGGGCCGTTGGCCTGCGCCGCGTTCAGGAGCTCGATGACGTGATCGAGCGCCAGGCGCTCGTCGCCGCGCCCCTCCACCCCGGAATCCCCGAGTATTTCTGCATAGGAGTAGCGGTACATCTGTCGACTCCTTCGATTAGACGTAGTCCATGATGGAAAGCTTCAGAATTCGCGTGGTCAGCGAGTAGGACATCTCGATCTGCGTCGTCAGCATGTCGAGCCTCGTCTTCGCCTCCGCGGGGTCGACGGCTTCCAGCGCGTTGAGGCGCCGGCTGCCGCCGTCGAGCGCGGCCCGCATCAGCGTGTCGGCGGCCTCGATCCGGTTCTGCGCGGTGCCGATCCGCGTCGCCATGTCGGTGACGCCGCCGACCCCGGCGCCGATGAGCGCGCGTGCCTTCGACAGCACCGTGTCCTGCGCGTCGCCCGTCAGCCCGGCGGTGCCCAGCGTCGCCACCATCGCGTATGCCATGGCGAGCTTGCGCATGGCTGGCGCGTTGGCGTTGGCGCCGGTCTCGATGCGCTCGTTCGAGGAGATGGCGGCGGAGCGGTTCTGCGAGGAGGCGTCCGACCAGGTGGCACCCCAGCCCGTCTCGTCGAAGAAGCCGGCGAAGCTGGTGTCGATGAAGTCGGCCATGTCGGCCGCGCCGATGTCGGCCACCTTCGGGTCGGCCTGCGGATTGGCCGGATCGAGACCGAAGCGGGCGGCGAAGGCGGAGGCGATCGCCGCTCCCGGCCCGTCGGCCAGCGCCGTCATCGGCTTGGCGCCGCTGTTGACGCCGCCGAACAGATAGCGCCGGCCATCCGACAGGTTCAGCGTGGAGGTCAGCGCGTCGAGCGCGTCGCGGCTCTTCTGCACCAGCGTCGTGGCCGCGCCGCCGGACTGCGACAGGCCGAGCATCGCCTGCTGCAGGCCGTCGGCTTGCGAGCGTATGTCGTCGAGCGCGGCCTGCGTGCGGTCGAGCGTCGCCGCCGTCGAGGCGTTGCCGTCGATCAGGCTCTGCAGGCTCGCCTGCTCGGCCCGCAGCGTCACGCTCTCGCCGATGCCGACGCCAAGGTCGAGCCCGGCATCGGCACGCTGGCCGGTGGTGAGTTCCTTGCTCGCCTTGGCAAGCTCGGTCTGCAGCCGGGGCAGTGCCGCGCGGGGCGAATTGTTCAGCGACAGCGAGGAGATGAAGGCCGAATGCATGGGACTACCTCACGGCCTGCAGCAGCGCGTCATACAGGCTGTTGATCACGCCGATCAGCTTCGAGGACGCCTGATAGCTGCGCTCCAGGTCGAGCTGGCGCGCATATTCGTCGTCCATATTGATGCCGGTCGCGTTGGAGAGGGCGTCGGAGGCGTGCGAGAGCAGCGCCTTCTCGCTGTCCGCCGTGGCGGCGACGGCCTGGCGCTGGCCCTCCAGCCAGCCGGTCGAGGCGGTGGCGAAATCTGCCACGCTGGAGCGGCTGGGAATGCGCGACGACGCATCGAAGTCGCGCACCGCCGCCAGTGCGTCGCTCTGCTGCTGGAGCCGGTCGCCGAAACTTGCCGCCCCACCTGTGTTGACCTGATAGGCAGCGCCGTTGATGCCCCCGTCGCGCAGCAGCGTTGGCGTGCCGCCCTGCGCTGGATCGACCGCCGGGTTGACGGCGAGACGCGCGGCAAGTCCGGTGGCGCCGGCCGGCAGGTCCGCCGAGCCGGCGGTGAACATCCCCGCCATGGGCGACAGTCCGGCCCCGGAGGCGTCGCTTTCGGCAAAGGCGTCGACGAGCCCCCGGGCGATGCCGTCGAGCTGGGTCTCGAAGGTAGGCGCGGTAGTGTCGCGCAGCTCGGCAAGGCCAGCGATGCGGCCGGTGCGTAGCGGCATTGCCGCATCCGTGCCGGTGACGCTGACCCCGTCGACCATCACCGCTTTTCCCGCCATGCCGGCGGTCAGCACCGGCGTGGTCTGGAAGGAGACGGCGCGCGGACGGGTCTCGAACAGCGTCGCCCCGCCATCGGTGTAGAGCACCATGTCGCCATTACCGCGACCGACGGCGGTGACGCCCATCTCCTCGGCGAGGGAGGCGAGCACGCTGTCGCGCCGGTCCTGCGCATCGGTGACATCGGCGCCGGAGGCGGTGCCCTTGACCACCGCATCGTTCTCGACGCCGAAGCGCTGGAGCAGGTCGTTCACCCGCGCGACCGAGCGCGCCATCGCCGCATCCGCATCGGTGCGCACGGCGTGGACGGCAGCGGCGGCGGTGTTGAGCGCGCGCGCCGTGTCCTGCGCGGCGGTGACGGTGCGGGCGCCGAGCGCCGGATCGTCCGGCGCGTTGGCGAACTGGCCGAGCGCGTCGCCGAGCGCGCCGAGGCGTGCCGTAAGCGAGTTGTCGCCGGTCGGATCGCCGACGCCCTCCTTCAGCCGGTCGAGCCCGTCGAGCAGCGCCTGGCTGCCGGCCGCGTTGGACGTCGCCCCGATCATCCGCGCATAGAGCGCGCTGTCGGTCGCCCGCGACACCGACACGACATAGGCACCGCCCGAGGCGACCGTCGTAGTGACGGCGATCTTGCGCGAGGCGCCCGCCTGCCCGGCATTGGCGATGTTGCGCGCGGTGGCGTCGATCTGCGTCGAGGTCGCCGACAGCGACGAACGCGCGGTGTTGAGGGCGAGCGAGAGGCTCATGAGCGCATCACCGCTTCAGGTTCATCAGCACGTCGAGCAGCTCGGAGCCGGTCTGGAACACCTTGGAATTGGCGGTGTAGTCGCGCTGCGCCGCGATCATCTCGGTGAGCTCGGTCGCCATGTCGACATTGGAGCGCTCGGTGGCGCCCGCGACCATCGTGCCGAGCCCGCCCTGATTGGCGAAGCCGACCTGCAGCCCGCCCGACTGGTTGGTGGTCTCGAACACATTGCCGGCCTTGGGCGACAGGTTGTCCGGGCTGGTGACGAAGGCGAGCGGGATCTTGTAGAGCGGCGATTTGCGCCCGTTCATGTCGATGGCCGAGACCACGCCGTCGCCGTCGATGGTCACGCTCGACACCGAGCTCGGCGCATTGCCGTCCACGGTCGCGGTGAGCGGCGTGTAGTCGTCGGCGAGCTGCGTCATGCCGGTCAGGTCGAGGGTGAGCGCCTGGCCGTTCGGCACGTTGAGCGCGAGCGAAGGCGTCGAGGTCAGCGCGCCGAGATTGTCGAAGCTCAGCGTCTGGCTGGCCAGCGGCGCGCCCGCATAGGGGAAGCCCCCGCCCGCCGCCGCGCCGGCGCGGTCGAACACCGTCATTTCCCAGGAGATCGGCGTGTCGCCGGTCTTGGTGAGATAGACGTCGAGCGTCACCTCGCTGCCGAGATTGTCGAAGGCGACCAGCGAGGATTTCTGCGAGAACTGCGAGCCCGCGACATTCGCCGCCGGCGTCGCGCCGGCGACCGCCGGATCGGCGGCCGGCAGGTTGGCGGCGAAGGCGCCGCCGCGCGAGGGATTGGCGGCGAGCCGGACATCGGCGACGCGCACCGGCTGCAGGCCGCCCGAGCCGTTCAGCACCACATTCGGGTCGCCATTGGTGATGTCGTAGCCCATCAGCGTGAAGCCGGCGGCGTTCACCAGATTGCCGCTCGACGCGTCGACCGTGAACGAGCCGGCGCGGGTGAGGTAGGAGGTGCCGTTGGGGTCCGAGACGAGAAAGAAGCCGTTGCCCTGCACGGCGAGGTCGGTGTCGGAGGTCGAGTAGTTCAGCGCCCCCTGCTGGCTCACCGCGTAGCGGATATTGCTGTTCAGCGCGCCGGAATTGTACTCGCCCGTGCTGCTCTGCAGCAGCAGCGTGGAGAATTCCGTCGAGGCGCGCTTGTAGCCGGCAGTTCCGGAATTGGCGATGTTGTCGCCGATCGTGCCCAGCTTGTTGGACTGCGCGTTCATGCCGGACACGCCGGTGCGCATCATCCCGTAAAGGCTCATCTCATCACTCCTGGAGCGTCGTGGTGCCAGTTGAGCGCGCAAGGCTTGCGCGAGACTGGCCTGACGGAAGATCAGCCGCGGATCGCGGCGGCGAGCGCGGCGAAGGGCTCGCGGCAGGCCGGTGCGTCGGCATATTGCGACAGCGCCTCGTAGATGCGGGGAACGACCGCCACCGCCTGGTCGAGTTCGCCATCCGTGCCCGGCTGGTAGCCACCCATCAGCCGGAGATCGCGCGTGTCCTCGAAACGGGCGATCAGGCCGCGGAGCCGGCGGATCAACTCGCGCTCTTCCGGGCTCCAGACGAGGTCGGCGAGGCGCGAGACCGAGCGCAGCACGTTGATCGCCGGGAAGCGCCCCTGATCGGCGATGGCGCGATCCAGCACGATATGGCCGTCCAGCGTGCCGCGAATGGCGTCGGCCACCGGGTCGTTATGGTCGTCGCCGTCGACCAGCACGGAGAAGATGGCGGAGATCGAGCCCGCGCCCTCCGGGCCGGGCCCGGCGCGCTCCAGCAGGCGCGGCAGCGTGCTGAACACGCTCGGCGCATAGCCGCGCGCCACCGCCGGCTCGCCCGCCGCCAGCGCGACGTCGCGCGCGGCATGGGCGTAGCGCGTCACGCTGTCCACGATCAGGAGAACGGATTCGCCCCGGTCGCGGAAATATTCGGCCACCGCGAAGCCGGCGCGCGGGGCGAGGCGGCGCATCATCGGGCTCTCGTCGCTTGTGGCGACCACGACGACCGAGCGGTGCCGGTTCGGGGCAAGCGGTCCTTCGAGGAACTCGCGCACCTCTCGCCCGCGCTCCCCGACCAGCGCCACCACCACCGTGTCGAAGCCCTCGCAGCGCGCCAGCATGGCGAGCAGGGTCGACTTTCCGACGCCCGAACCGGCGAAGATACCGATGCGCTGGCCCTGACAGAGCGGAGTGAACAGGTCGATGGCGGCAACGCCGGTGCGCAGCGGCTTCTCAATGCGCGCCCGCGTCATGGCAGCCGGCGGGTCGGCCTCCAGCGGGCGCGGCGCGTCGCCGGGCAGAAGCGGCCCCGCGCCGTCGAGCGGCCGGCCGAAAGCGTCGATCACCCGCCCCTTCCAGTCGGGATGCGGGCGGAAGGACAGCGCCCCGGTGCGGAAGGCCGGCATGCCGATGCCGACCGCGGCACGCTCGTCGAACGGCTTCACTGTGGCGCCCTCGCGGTCGAGGCGCACCACCTCGCCCACCAGCGTGCGGTCGCCGAGCTCCACGCCCACGCAGTCGCCGAGCATCAGATGCGCCGAGAGGCCGGCGACGGTGAAATGCGTCGGCGCCACCTCGCGCACGAGGCCGGAGACCCGCAGGAACGGCTGCTCGCCGAGCCCGGACTGGACGGCCGCCTCCAGCCGCGCGAGCGCGTTCACGCGCCCGGCCCCAGCGTGCGGATCGCCTCGGAGGTCGAATCCTCGTTCTGCTGCACGGCCTGCGCCGCCATCTCAAAGGTACGCTGCACGGCGATGAGGCGCGTCATCTCCATGACGGAATCGACGTTGGCGCCTTCGATATAGCCCTGACGAACGCCGGTGCGGTTGAAGTCCTGCACCGGCTGGGCGGCGCGGTCGGGCGTGACCAGCGAGCCGCCATGGCGGGTGAACTTGGCGCCGCCCGGCATGGTGAACAGGCCGAGCGTGCCGACCCGGCTGGAGCCCTGCGTGATCGCGCCGTCGGCGCCGATGCGCACCTCGCCGGCGCTCGGATCGACCAGAAGCGCGGTGCCCCCGGCATCCAGCACCGGATAGCCCTCGACCGTCAGCAACTCGCCCGCGGGGCCCATGTGGAGCCGGCCATCGCGTGTGTAGGCGGTGCCGCCCGGCCCCTTGACGCCGAACCAGGCCTCGCCCTGCGGCGCCACGTCGAGCGGGTTGCCGGTATAGATGGCCGGCCCCGCCGCCAGCGAGGTGTAGCTTTCCCCCTCGGAGGCGTAGCCCGCCTGTGCGGCGCCCGAGCCCGAGAGGATGGTCTCGAAGCGGATGTTCTCGGCACGGTAGCCGGGCGTGTTCATGTTGGCGATATTGTTGGCGATGGTCGCCATGCGCCGGTCGGCCGCCATCTGGGCGGAGATGGCGACATAAGGAGCCGTCACGGTCAGCCTCCATATTTGAGGTTTATGAGCGCCATGCCGACATTCGACCCGACGCCGGAGCCGCCGAACAGGGCGAGCACGGGCGAGGACGCGACGCCCTGCTGGGCGTCCCAGCGCGCGGTGAAGCGGCGCAGCAGCCGGTCGATCTGCACGGGGTCCTTCAGCGTCGCGAGATCGAGCCGCTGCTTCAGGGCGGCGGCCTGCTTGTCGATGGCAGCGGAAGCCATGGCGTCGGGAAAGCCGTAGACGGTCTTCACCACCTTCCACAGCGCGGCGTCGGCGAGAATGCCGTAGGCCGATTTCACCTTCGGCGCCTCGCGCTGGAAATAGAGCGCGAGGCGCACGCCCTCGTTCTCGGTCCCGGCATCGACCTCCAGCGCCTGGCGCACATATTTGTCGGCGACGTCCTGCCGCGCGGCGGTGCGCGAGGTCGCGAGCGCGCCATAGCTCTCGAAATCGAAGGCTTTCGCGAAGGCGGTGAAGCGCTCGTCATTGAGCTTGTTGGCGAAGGATGTACCGCTGGTGATGCCCTCGTTCAGCACCTTGCGCATGAAGCCCTTGGCGTGGGCCATGTCGCCGAGGCCGAAGGCGTTCATCGCATAGGTGAAGACACGCGTGTTCTTGAGAAAGGCGTCCACCGTCTTGATCGTCGGCACGGTCGCCAGGAAATACTTGGTCTCCAGCGCCACGGTCGGCTCGGCCGCCTTCAGCGACAGGGTGCGCGACAGGTTGCGCGTGAGGAACTGGTAGGTCGAGAGCGTGGTGTCCATGGCGGAGCCCGGCTGCGTTGCCGCGCACCGTGGCGCGCCAAGCTTGCGCCGGGCTTCCCCCGCCGGCCGCGCACTCCGGCCAGCCTCGCGCAATCTTCCCCGCCTAGACCGGACGCCGCAAACGGAGGGCAATCGCCTTGGGCGTCCTGATCGGCATCATCCTTGGAATGGCCTCGCTGGCCGGCGGCTTCATGGCCATGGGCGGCCACATCGAGGTCATCTGGCAGCCCTTCGAATATCTCATCATCTTCGGCATCGCCTTCGGCACCTTCGTCATCGCCAACCCGATGTCGACGATCAAGGACACCGGCAAGGCGCTCGGCCAGGCGTTCTCGGGCAAGGCGCCCAAGCGCAAGGACTTCCTCGCCCTGCTCGGCCTTCTCTACGCGCTGATGCGCGAGTTGCGCACCCGGCCGCGCAACGAGGTCGAAGGCCATATCGACGACCCGCAGAACTCCAGCCTGTTCCAGCACTTCCCGGACATATTGAAGGACAAGGAGCTGACGCAGTTCATCTGCGACTATGCCCGCCTGATCGTCATCGGCAATGCCCGCTCGCACGAGATCGAGGGGCTGATGGAACAGGAAATCTCCACCGTCAAGAAACACAAGCTGAAGCCCGCGGGCGCGATCGGAACGGTGGCCGAAGCCATGCCGGCGATCGGCATCTGCGCGGCGGTGCTCGGCATCGTGAAGGCGATGGGCGCCATCGACCAGTCGCCGGAAATCCTCGGCCACTACATCGGCTCGGCGCTGATCGGCACGCTGGTGGGCATTTACGGCTCCTACGCGATCCTTTCGCCGCTCGCCCAGAAGATCAAGCTGACGCGCGAGAAGCAGTGCCAGCCCTTCGTCATCGTGAAGCAGTCGCTGATCGCCTACATGAACGGCGCCCTGCCGCAGATCGCCCTGGAGCACGGTCGCAAGACCATCTCCTCCGGGGAACGCCCGACCATCGACGAGGTCGAGGCGGAAGCCATCTCCAACGTGCCGACCCTCGCGGCGGTCCAGCAGGCGGCCTGATCCATGAACGTCCATGTCCCCCCCGAGGGCGGCACGCCCGCCGACATTCGCGACCTTCTGCTCGACGCCGCCGGCCTGTCGCTCGACAAGCTGCCGATGCTGCACGTCATCTTCGACCGCATGGCCACGGCCTGCGCGGAGAGCCTGCGCCAGCTTGCGGCTTCGCAGGCCTATTACTCGCTGAGCCATGTCGAGAGCGGGCGCATCGGCGACGTTCTCGACAGCTATGAGGGCATGGCCATCGTCGGCGTGTTCCACTCCCCGGAATGGGACAGCCACGTCATCGTCGGCTTCGACCGCGACTTCGTGTTCTCGATGATCGAGGTGCTGTTCGGCGCCGACGGTTCCGAGCCGCCGGTGGACGACGAGCGCTCCTTCTCGAACATCGAGATGCGCATCGCCGCCGCGCTGTTCGAGCAGGTGGCGAAGGCGCTGCAGGGCAGCTTCGCCCTCGTCAGCCAGACGACGTTCAGGTTCCAGCGGCTGGAAACCCGCATGGACTTCGCCGTCATCGGCCGGCGCAACAACCTCGCCATCTGCGCCAAGTTCCTGCTGCAGGCGCTCAACCGCGGCGGCGAGATGTTCGTGCTCATCCCGCAGGGCGCGCTCACCCCTATGCGCCAGCAGCTCGCCAGCACGGCGGCCGGCGACTCCTCGCCGCGCGATCCGGTCTGGACCCGGCACATACGCGGCGAGGTGCAGCGTACCGAGGTGCGGCTGCGAGCGGTGCTGGAGCAGCGCGAGATCTCGCTGGGCGAGGCCTCGCAGCTCGCAGTCGGGCAGATCCTCCAACTCCAGGCGACGCCGCGCAGCCGCGTCAAGCTGGAGAGCGCCGAGCAGGCGCTGTTCTGGTGCAGCCTCGGGCAAGCCGAGGGTGCTTACGTGCTTCGCGTCGAAGAGGCGGTCGACCTCGAACAGGAGTTCATCGATGACATTCTCCCCCGCTGAGGCGCTGCTGTTCGTCGCCCTCGTGGTGACCAGCGGCTGCGTCGTGACGATGTACCGCAAGCTCGGCGAGCTCTCGCGCACCGGGCGGAACTACCGGCTGGCGCTCAACGACAGCGCCGCCGCGCTGGCCGAAGCGCGCGACGCCGTGGCCCTGCTGAACGACGACAGCCGCGTGCTGCTCGGCGAACTCTGCGTGCGGATCGGCCAGGCAGAGAACCTGCTCGGCCGCATCGAGCGCGCCGAGCGCCGCCACGCCGCCCCCCTGCCGCACGCCGGCGACCCGACCTGATCCCGTGGGAGACATGTCCATGGCCCTCGAAACCTTCGCCCCCGAACCTCTGGCGCCGGGCGCCGTCGCCGAGGAGAGCTTCGGCGGCCGCGGCCTCGATTCGCTGCTGCGCGTGCCTGTCACGCTGCAGGTCGTGCTCGGCTCCGCCAACCTGCCCGTCGCCCAGCTCATGAAGCTCGGGCGCGGCGCCATCGTGCCGCTCGACCGGCGCGTGGGCGAGCCGGTCGACATCGTGGTTAACGGGCGCATCATCGCGCGCGGCGAGGTCGTCGTCGTCGACGAGGACAATTCGCGCTTCGGCGTCTCGCTCACCGAGATCGTCGGTTCCGGCGGTCCCGAGCCGGCGCGCTGACGGGGACGTCCATGACCGCCGTCGCCAGCCGCGTCTCCCGCCCGCTTCAGGGCCCCGACCGCGTGGCCGCGCTGCTGATGGCCATGGGCCGTCCGGTGGCGGCGCGGCTGATGAAGCATTTCGAGCCCGAGGAGATCAAGACGATCACCCGGGCCATCGCCGAGATGCGGCCGGTCACCACCAGCCAGGTGGAGCTCGCCATCGAGGACTTCGCCACCCAGTTCGTGGCGGGCGCCAATGTGGTCGGCTCGCCCGGCGACGTGGAGCGGATGCTCGACGGCGTGCTGCCGCCCGAGCAGATCGCCGCGATCATGACCGACGTGCTCGGTGCGGCGAACCACTCGATCTGGGACCGCATCTCCGGCGTCACCGAGGGCACCATCGCCACCTATGTGATGAAGGAGCATCCGCAGATCGGCGCCCTCGTGCTGTCGCGCGTAAAGCCCTCCTGCGCCGCCAAGGTGCTGAGCCACCTGCCCGAGGCGATGCGCAACGGCATCATGCGCCGGATGCTCGGCTTCAAGCCGATCGTCGACGAGACGATGCGCATCATCGAGAACACCATCCATGAGGACTTCATGGTCAATCTCGCGCGCAATTCCGGCGCCGACACCCATGCCCGCATCGCCGACATCATCAACAAGATGGAGCGCGACGACATGGAGAACATGCTGGCCAGTCTCTCCTCGACGCGTCCGAAATCGGCGGAGATCCTCAAGGGCCTGCTGTTCACCTTCGACGACATCATCAACCTGCCGCCCCGCGCGCGCACCGCGCTGTTCGACCAGGTGCCGAACGACCGCACGGTGATGGCGCTCAAGGGCACCAATGCCGACTTCCGCGAGGTGATCCTGCAATCGCTCGGCTCGCGCGTGCGCCGCATGGTCGAGCAGGAGCTGATGAGCAGCGAGCCCGCCTCGCACCGCGACGTGCACGAGGCCCGCCGGGCCATCACCGACATGGCGCTGGAGATGGCCGGGCGCGGCGAGATCGAGCTCAACGCCGGCGGCGAGGACGAGGCCTATGTGCGCTAGCCCCCCGCAATCCAGGATCGGCCATGTCCGAGGATAACGACAAGGAGAGCAAGACCGAGGAGGCGAGCGAGAAGAAGATTTCCGACGCCCTCGAGAAAGGCAATGTGCCGTTCTCCCGCGAGGCGACGCTGTTCGCCTCCCTGCTCGGCATTCTCGTCAGCCTCTCCTTTTTCGCCGGACCGCAGACCCGCCTGCTCGCCGAAGGCCTCACCCGCCTGATCGACGATCCCGGCGGTTTCCGCCTGTCCGGCTCGGACGATGCGGTGGCGCTTCTGTGGATGGCGTTCGACCTTTCCGCCCGCTTCCTTCTGCCGATCGTGCTGGTGATGGCCGCCTGCGGGCTCGTCGCCTCGCTGGCGCAGAACACGCCCCGCCTCGTCGGGGAGCGCATCCGCCCGCAATGGTCGCGCGTCTCGCCGGCGGCGGGCTGGAAGCGCATCTTCGGCACGCGCGGGCATGTCGAGTTCGGCAAGTCGGTGTTCAAGTTCCTCGCCATCTCGGCGATCTGCGTGCTCCTGCTGGTCTCCGGCCGGGACAGCATCATCGGCGCCATGTCGAGCGACCCGAACCAGGTACCCTCCATGCTGCTGGGGCTGGCGGTGCGGCTTGTCTCCGGCATTTGTGTGGCGACCATCGCCCTCGTCTGCATCGATCTCGTCTGGTCGCGGCTGAGCTGGCGCGCGGAGCTGCGCATGACCAGGCAGGAGGTGAAGGAGGAGTTCAAGCAGGCCGAGGGCGACCCCATCGTCAAGGCGCGCCTGCGCTCGCTGGCCAAGGAACGCGCCCGCCACCGCATGATGAACGCGGTGCCGCGCGCCTCGCTGGTGATCGCCAACCCGACCCACTACGCCATCGCCCTGCAATATGACCGGGTGAAGGGCGGCGCGCCGCTGGTGCTCGCCAAGGGCGCCGATCTCATCGCGCTGAAGATCCGCTCCATCGCCGAGAGCAGCGGCGTGCCTGTCGTGGAGGACCGCGCGCTCGCCCGAGCCCTCTACGACGCGGTGGAGGTCGACCAGTGGATCCCGCAGGAATTCTACCGGCCGGTGGCCAAGATCCTCTACTTCATCTACGCGCGAGGCCAAGATGTCCGCAAATGAGGGACGCCGACGCCTCGACCGCGCGAGCCTGCCCCCGCTCGCCCTGCTGCGCTACGAGAAGGCGCTGGCGGAGACGCTGCACGGCTTCCTCGCCGAGCTGTGCCTCACCAATGCCGGCGTAGTCATGGCCTATCTGAGCGGGCAGCAGGACGGCAATATCGACGACCTGATCGCCTCCTCGGCCGAGCTGTTCCTCAAGCCGGGCCAGTTTCATTATGCGCGCCGGGCAGTGATCGACAGCGACTGGGGACTGCCCCCTCTGGTCTCCATCGCCATGAGCTTCCGCCGGCCCGAACTGACGGCCGAGTTCCACATCGTGTTCGATGCCGACGCCATCGGCGTGCACATCGACAGCATCGACTTCGCCGCCGTCCCCACCGCCGGCGAGGCGGAGGACCTCTCCCGCTTCGAGGCGGCGCTGGCAGCCGCGCGGCTGAGCGCGCACTAGCCCGCCGCCGGGGCGTCCCAGCCTCGTGCAAGGTTCTCGTCCTAGGGTCCCCGCATCGAAACGTGGAGACCCCCATTGGACCAGATCTTCCTGTTCGGTCTCGCCTCCCGTCATGCCGCCTGGGCATCGGCGCGGCAGGCGACGATCGCCGCGAACATCGCCAATGCCAACACGCCCGGCTATCGCGCGGCCGATGTCGAGGCCTTCTCGGCCGTGCTCGACCATACCCATCTGACGCCCGCGCGCACCGCGCCCGGCCATATCGGGCCGGGTCCGGGCGAGGCGGCGCGGATCAAGGTGGGCGATGCCGAGAGCTGGGACGTTTCCGCCTCCGGCAACTCGGTGAGCCTCGACCAGCAGATGGTCAAGGCCGACGAGGTGAACCGGGCCTTCAGCCTGAACACCAGCATCGTGCGCGCCTTCCACCGCATGGTGCTGGCCAGCGTGAGGAGCAGCTGATGACCGACGCGCTCAATTCAATCGCCTCCATCGCCAGCTCGGGAATGCAGGCACAGTCGCTGCGCATGCGCGTGGCCTCCGAGAACATCGCCAATGCCCGCTCGACCGGCAACACGCCGGGCGCCGAACCCTACCGGCGCAAGACCATCGAGTTCGCCAGCCGCACCGACCGCGCCGCCGGCATGACGAGCGTCGCGGTGCGCTCGCTCGGCGTCGATCGGACCACGCCCTTCGAGGTCGAGCACGATCCGGGCAATCCGGCCGCCGATGCCAATGGTGACGTCAAGCTGCCCAATGTGAACGCCCTCGTCGAGATGGCGGACCTGCGGGAGGCCGGCCGGTCCTACTCGGCCAATCTCCAGATGATGAAGCAGGCCCGCGCGATGATTTCCATGACCATCGACCTGCTGAGGGCCGGATGATGCTCGACGCGCTAAACTCGCTCACCTCCCTGCGGGGCCCGGCCGCCGCATCCGCCACCTCGGCGACCGGCGCCAGCGCCGCCGTCGCCCAGCCACGCGCCGTGTCGGGCGCGGACTTCACCGACGTACTCGCCGATGTCTCGGGGCAGGCGGTCAACGCGCTGAAGGGCGCGGAGGCCACCGCGATCACCGGCATTCAGGGCCGCGCCTCGGTGCAGCAGGTCGTGCAGAGCATCATGGCCGCTGAGGAGACGCTCCAGACGGCGCTGGCGGTGCGCGACAAGGTCGTCGCCGCCTATCAGGAAATATCGCGGATGGCGATCTGAGGAATTAGAGATGAGAGCACTGGCTATCGCCGCTACCGGCATGAGCGCGCAGCAGACCAATGTCGAGGTGATCGCGAACAACATCGCGAACATCAACACGACGGGCTTCAAGCGCGCACGAGCCGAATTCGCCGACCTGCTCTACCAGGCCGAGCGCGCGCAGGGCGTGCCCAATGTCGATGGCGGGCTTCCCGTGCCGGACGGCGCGCTGGTGGGCCTCGGCGTGCGTACGGTCGGCGTCCGCAACCTGCACATGCAGGGCCCGCTGGCGCAGACCGGCAACCCGCTCGACCTCGCCATCAACGGGCGCGGCTGGTTCAAGATCACCGGCCCCACGGGCGAGGCGCTCTACACGCGCGCCGGCTCGTTCAGCAAGGGTCCGAGCGGCGAGCTCGTCACCAATGACGGCTATGTCGTCGAGCCCGCCATCACCTTCCCGGCCGACACGACCGAGATCGTCATCAACGAGACCGGCAGCGTCTACGCCAAGGTCGCCTCGCAGACGACGCCCCAGCTCCTCGGCCAGCTCAGCCTGGCCAATTTCGCCAATGATGGCGGGCTGGAGCCGATCGGCAACAATCTCTACCGCGAGACCGACGCTTCCGGGCAGCCCGTCACCGGCGTCGCCGGCGATACCGGCTTCGGCAGCATCCACCAGGCCTATCTGGAGAACTCCAACGTCGATCCGGTGAAGGAGATCACCGAGCTCATCTCGGCCCAGCGCGCTTACGAGATGAACTCCAAGGTCATCCAGGCCGCCGACGAGATGGCAGCCACCGTCTCCAAGGGCATCCGCTAACCGGGAAGATCAGCCATGCTTCGCCTTCAGACCGGCGCGGGCGTCGCGCTGGCGCTTTGCTGCGCTCTTCTCGGCACGACCTCCGGCGCGTTCGCGCAGGACCGCGCGACGCTCGCCCGGCAGCCCATCGCCGACAGCGTCGCGGCGGCCGCGTCGACTCCGGAGCCGCCGCCGGCACCGTCCGCCGTCGCGACCCTGCCCCCGCCGCCGGCCGAGCTTCAGCTTCCGGTCGCCGCCTCGACCATCGCCGCCGGCGAGACCATCACCGATGCGATGCTGGCCGAGCGTCCCTTCCCGGCCGCCGTCGCCACCCAGTATCCGGTGGCGGTGAGCCGCGGCCAGCTCGTCGGCAAGGTGGCGCGGCGCACCCTGCTCGCCGGGAATCTCGTGCCGACTATGGCGGTGGGCGAGAGCCAGCTCGTCACGCGCGGCGTCGCCGCCGAGATCCGCTTCGAGAAGGACGGACTCTCCATCAGCGCCACCGGCGTGCCGCTCGAATCCGGCGTGGTCGGCGCCGTCGTGCGCCTCAAGAACGCCGACAGCGGCAAGATCGTCACCGGCGTCGTGCAGTCGGACGGCTCGGTGCGGGTGGGCACGCCATGAAACGCCTTCTCGCCGCCCTTCTCCTGATGGCGCTGAGCGCCGTAGACGCGGGCGCCGCCACCCGGATCAAGGACATTTCCTCGATCCAGGGCGTGCGCGACAACCAGCTGCTCGGCTACGGCCTCGTCATCGGCCTGCAGGGCACCGGCGACACCTTCCGCAACTCGCCCTTCACCGAGCAGGCCATGCAGTCGATGCTCGACCGCATGGGGGTGAGCACGCGGGGCCTGCCGCTGCGCGCGCGCAACGTGGCGGCGGTCGCGGTCACGGCGAACCTTCCGCCCTTCGCCGGCGCCGGCACCCGCATCGACATCAACGTCGCCTCGATGGGCGATGCCACCTCGCTGAAGGGTGGCACGCTGCTGATCACCCCGCTGAACGGCCCGGACGGGCAGACCTATGCAGTGGCGCAGGGCCAGCTCGCCGTCACCGGCTACACGGCGGCGGGCGAGGCCGACAGCATCACCCAGGGCGTGCCGACCGCCGCGCGCATTCCCAACGGCGCGCTGGTGGAACGGGCCGCGCCCGGCCAACTCTCCGACCTGCCGAACTTCGTCGTCGAACTGAACAATCCGGACTTCGCCACCGCCGCCCGCGTTGCCGACGCCATCAATGCCCGCTTCGGCAAGGCGAGCTTCGACTATGGCAAGCTCGGCGGCCCCGACCGGCCGGTGGCGATGGCGCGCGATCTGCGCAGCGTCTCCGTGCTGCGCCCGCCGAATATCCCGCCGGCCCGCTTCCTCGCCATACTGGGCGACCTGCCGGTGGAGACCGACTCTCCCGCCCGCGTGGTCGTGGACCAGCGCTCCGGCACCGTCGTGATCGGCCGCAACGTGAAGATCTCCACCGTCGCCGTCACGCAGGGCACGCTCACCGTGCGCGTCACCGAGACGCCGGAAGTCTCCCAGCCCGCGCCCTTCTCCGACGGCCAGACCGTCGTGGTGCCGCGCACCGACGTGCAGGTGCAGCAGGAGGGCGGCTATCTCGCCGTGGTCAAGGGCCCCGATCTGGAGACCCTCGTGCAAGGTCTGAACCGTATGGGGATGAGGCCGACGGACATCATCTCGGTCCTTCAGGCGATCAAGACGGCCGGCGCGCTGCAGGCCGAGCTGGTGATCCAGTAACGCCGGCAGCGCGGCCCGATCGGGGAGCCAACCGGGGAAACATGCACATGACCACGATGCTCGTCCTTACCCACATCTGCGCCGTCGCCACTGGTGGCGTGCTCGGCCTCCTCAGTGCCGGGCTCTGCCTCGCCGCCCGCATCGACGCGCAGCCCGCACCCGTCGCCGTGCCAGCGAAGCACAGGCCGGGCCGCCCAGGCTGGAGCGAGCGCGCCGTCGACCTCGCCATCCTCGTTGCGCTGACGCTGGGCGCCACCTCGCTCGGCGCGCTCAGCCTCCACGCCGAGACCGCGCCGGCGGCGGCGGAGACCGCCAGCCCCGCCGCTGCCATCACCGCCACCCGGCCGGCGCCACCTGCGCCCACCGGCGACAATGCCGACCAGTACTGCCAGGGTATCGTCGACCAGGTGCGCGACGCCCGCTTCGCCCGCCAGAAGGCCGCGCTTGACGCGATGGGCCAGGAGATCGAGGCCCGCATCGCACGCCTCGAAGCCAAGCGCGCCGAATATGAGCAGTGGCTCGCGCGCCGCGAGGAGTTCCTGCGCAAGGCCGACGACGCGGTGATCGCGGTGTTCTCGCAGATGCGCCCGGACGCGGCCTCTGCACAGCTCACCATCATGGGCGACGACCCCGCCGCCGCCATCCTCGCCAAACTGAATCCGCGCGTCGCCAGCGCCATCCTCAACGAAATGGACCCGGCCCGCGCCGCCCGGCTCACCGGCGTGATGGTCGGCATCGCCAAGCGTCCGCAGCCCGACGGAAAGTCCTCATGAAACGCCTCGTCCTGCCTTTGGCTGCGCTGGCGCTGGCCGGCTGCCAGAACAATCACGACAACCTCGCCTTCGGCCCCTCGCTGACCCCGGTGGGCTACGGCATCAACCAGCCGAGCGATCCCATTCCGATGGCGCTGCCGCCCACCCCCGCGCGCAGCTTCGCCTCCACCTGGAACCAGGATTCGCAGAGCCTGTACCGCAGCATCCGCGCCACCCGGGTGGGCGACGTGGTGACGGTCGACATCGCCATCAACGACAAGGCCCAGTTCGACAACCAGACGGACCGCTCGCGCAACTCCGCGCAGAAGGCCGGACTCGACACCGCCGTGGCCGCCGAGGGCTTCGGCTGGTCGGGCGCCGCCGGTTCGGCCAGCGGCGACCTCAACATGCATTCGGACACCGGCGTGAAGGGCAAGGGCTCCATCGACCGCTCCGAGAAGCTCCAGCTCTCGGTCGCCGCCGTGGTGACCAACGTGCTGCCGAACGGCAATCTGATGATCAGCGGCTCGCAGGAGATTCTCGTCAATTACGAGGTGCGGGTGCTGAACGTCGCCGGCATCGTCAACCCGCTCGACATCACCGGCCACAACCAGATCGCCTACAACAAGATCGCCGAGGCCCGCATCTCCTATGGCGGGCGCGGGCGCTTGATGGATGTGCAGCAGCCCGCCTGGGGCCAGCGCATCTACGACCTCGTCGTTCCGTTCTGAGGCGCCCCATGGCCAAGACCAGCGTTCCCACCGGCAATACCAAGGGCGAAGCCAAGGCGCCCGGCCTCATCCTGCCGCTTGCCGTGCTGACCCTGCTCGCCGGGGCGACCGGCGGTGGGGTCGGCATCCAGCTCGCCTCCACCGTGGCGAAATCGGTGACCGAACAGGTCAAGGCGAAACCCGCCGAGCCCGAGACGCCGCCGATGCGCTATTCCAGCAAGGACACGCTGATGGAGCCCCTCAAGCCCATCGTCGCCAATCTCGCCGCGCCCTCGCAAACCTTCGTGCGCATCGAGGCCTCGATCATCTATCGCAACGGCGCGCTTCCCAACGCGCAGATCGCCGCCGCCGAGATCCGCGACGACTTCATGGGCTATCTGCGCACGCTTTCGCTCAGCCAGATCGAAGGGCCGAGCGGGCTGCTGCATCTGCGCGAGGACCTGAACGAGCGGGCCAAGCTGCGCACGCAGGGCCATGTCGACGAGCTCGTGCTCGAGACGCTGGTGGTGCAATGAGAAAGCGCACCCGCCTCGCCATCCTCAGCGCCGGCCTCGGCGCGGCGTTCGCCCTGTCCGCTCCGGCCTTCGCCCAGCAGGCGCCCTCGCTCACCGACCTCATCCAGCAGTCGGGCGGGGCGGCGGCCAGCGGACGCATCGTGCAGATGGTGGCGCTGCTCACCGTGCTGTCGGTGGCGCCGGGACTGCTCATCATGGTCACGAGCTTCACCCGCTTCGTGATCGCACTGTCCTTCCTGCGATCGGGGCTCGGGCTGCAGTCTACCCCGGCCAATCTAGTGCTGATCTCGCTGTCGCTGTTCATGACCTTCTACGTCATGGGCCCGACCTTCGACCGCGCCTGGCAGCAGGGCATCAAGCCGCTGACCGAGAACCAGATCACCGAGGAGGAGGCGCTCACCCGCATCTCCGATCCGTTCCGCGACTTCATGCTCGCGCAGGTTCGCCCGAAGGACCTCAAGACCTTCGCCGACCTCGCCGTGGCGAACGGCCAGCCGGCGCCGGCGAAGGACGAGAAGATCGAGATGCGCATCCTCATCCCGGCCTTCATGATTTCCGAATTGCGGCGCGGCTTCGAGATCGGCTTCCTCATCGTGCTGCCGTTCCTCGTCATCGACATGATCGTGGCGACGCTGGTGATGTCGATGGGCATGATGATGATGCCCCCCGCGGTCATCTCGCTGCCGTTCAAAATCCTGTTCTTCGTGCTGATCGACGGCTGGAACCTGCTGGTCGGCGGGCTGGTGCGCTCCTTCTTCTGATAGCTGGCTAATTGCACTCCATCGAAGGGCGGCCGCACTGCGTGCCGCCCTTTCGCTTTTCAGCCCTCGCCGCGCCGCGCCATTCGAGCGGCAAGCTCCGCGCAAGCCAGAGCTGCGAGGCTGTCTCCATGGCAGATTGACTGCCGCTCCCGGAAGGGAACGGCAGCCGGGTCGCAAGGCGAGAGCCGGAGACCCTCAAAGGCATGAAGCCGCCCCTGCCATGCCGGTTAGAGCCCGGTATGTCCCGTGAAAAAACTCACATCAACTCAAGGGACATTCCTATGACCAGCCTTATGACCAACACGTCCTCCATGGTCGCCCTGCAGACCCTGCGGACCATCAACTCTTCGCTCGACGACACCAACAACCGCGTCTCCACCGGCCTGCGCGTCAATTCGGCGTCGGACAATGCGGCCTACTGGTCCATCGCCACCACGACCCGCTCCGACAACGGTGCGCTCGGTGCGGTGAAGGACTCGCTGGGCCTCGCCAAGTCCTCGGTCGACACCGTCAACACCGGTCTCGACACCGTCCGCAATGCCCTGCAGAAGGTGAAGGAAAAGCTGATCACGGCCGCGTCTCCGGACGCTGATCGTGCCAAGCTGCAGACCGAAATCGGCAGCCTGCTCAAGGAAGTTCGGAACAACGCCAAGAGCACGGTTATCTCGGGCAGCAACTGGCTGTCGGTCGATTCGAGCGAATCCAACTACAATGCCAACAAGGCGGTGGTCGCCTCGTTCTCCCGCACCGGCGACTCGGTGCAGGTGGACACGATCGACATCGACACCAGCAAGTTCAAGCTGCTGGATTCGAACACCACCGTTCACTCGGCGGTCGACTCCGCGGTGACCACGGCGTCGGCGACCTACTCCACCGCCGCCACCACGGCGACGACGGCCTTCGACACCGCCAAGACCACGGCGACGACGACCTACGACACTGCCATCGGCACGGCGGACACGACCTTCGCCGGCAGCGCCATGGACGCCGCGGCTGTCGCCGCCCGTGACGCCGCTTATGCGACGGCGAAGAACACCCGCGACAGTGCCTTCACCACCGCCGAGACCACGAAGAAGACGGCCCTCGACGGCGCTGTTCTCGCGCTGAAGAACTCGCTGGGTGCGTCGGGTACCAACGACCTCGGTATTCTCGACAAGTCCCGCGTGGCCGCCACGGCCAACGGCAAGGCGACGGTCAGCTCGATCATGGATATCGACATTTCCAAGCTGACCTCGAGCCAGAACGACCTCGACCAGATCGCGAACTACACCTCGATCGTCGATGCCGCCCTGACCGATCTTACGGATGCGTCCACGAGCCTCGGCTCCACCGCCAGCCGTATCGAGTCGCAGACCAACTTCGTCCAGGCGTTGCAGGACGCCAACAACCGCGCCATCGGCTCGCTCGTCGATGCGAACATGGAAGAGGAGTCGACCAAGCTGAAGGCGCTGCAGACCCAGCAGCAGCTCGCCGTTCAGTCGCTCGGCATCGCCAATTCCAGCTCGCAGAGCGTGCTCAGCCTGTTCCGCGGCTGATGACGGTCGCGGGCCGCCCCGGCGCCCGCGCCCGCACGTGACGTGCCTACCCCTGGTGCCAACCACCAACGCCACTGGCCGCGCTCTCTCCCCGGGAGCGCGGCCTCTTCTTTTTCAATGGCCGGCCGTGCGCCGGCCTCCGCGCAATCTCCGCACAAGCTGCCGGCGCGATGGTGCGTTCGGGCAAGGGCGCGCAAGCGCCGCGCCCACTTCGCCGCGTGCGCATCGGTCTTCCAAGCCCGCCCGTCCGATGCGTTCCGGGGTGAAGCCGATGCTCCGGGAGTTCTCTCCCGGAGCATCGTGCCGGCCCCCCGATGATCCTGCACGGAGCCAAGCCCGATGTTCGGCAGTCAGCAGCTCGACCTGCTTCTCGGCAATCTGCGCCAGCTCGGCGCGCGTCGGCTCGTCGCCCTCGGACTGATCGGCCTGACCGTCCTCGCCGCCATCGGGCTCGGCGCCTATTATCTCAGCCGCCCCGCCACCGAGACGCTTTACGCCAACCTCAACCGGGAGGACGTCACCCGCATCGGCGGCGCGCTCAAGGATGCCGGCGTCGTCTTCGACGTGAACGCCGACGGCACCGCCGTGCTGGTCGCCCCCTCGGACACGGCGCGCGCACGCATGCTGCTGGCCGAGAAGGGCCTGCCGCAGAGCTCCAGCTCCGGCTACGAGCTGTTCAACGAGGTGCACTCGCTGGGCCTGACCTCCTTCATGCAGGAGATCACCCGCGTGCGGGCGCTGGAGGGCGAACTCGCCCGCACCATCCAGACCATGAAAGGCATCAAGGCCGCGCGCGTGCACATCGTGCTGCCCGACCGCGCCTCCTTCCGCCGCGAGGAGCAGCAGGCCTCCGCCTCCGTCGTCATCCGCACCGAGAACGCGCAGGATTTCACCGGCGCCGAGGCCATCCGCCATCTCGTCGCGGCGGCGCTGCCCGGCATGAAGCTCGATGCCGTCACCGTGCTCAACACGGAGGGCGCCGTGCTCGCCTCCGGCGACGATCCCGCCAATGCCTCCTCCGGCAAGAAGGTGCTGCTGCAGGAGCAGCTCAACCGCGAGACCGAGCAGAAGATCCGCCGCGCGCTCACCCCCTATCTCGGCATCGACAATTTCCAGATCAGCGTGACGAGCCGGCTCGACACCAACCGGGTGACCACCACCGAGACCACCTACGACCCCGCCTCGAAGACCGAACGCTCGGTGCGCGTCGTCAAGGAGACCGGGACCTCGCAGAACCGCACCAAGCAGGCCTCCGCCTCGGTGCAGCAGAACATTCCCGCGCAGCAGACCGGCGCCGACAACGGCTCGAACTCGAACGAGGAAAGCAACCGCCGCGAGGAGCTGACCAATTTCGAGATCTCCTCGCGCAACACCGAGACGGTGCGCGAGGGCTTCAACGTCGAGAACCTGTCGATCGCCATCCTGGTGAACCGCGCCCGGCTGGCGCCCGCCGCCGGCGCGGCCGAGGCGAAGGACGCGGTGCCGCTGGAGACACAGATCTATGAGATCGAGCAGCTCGCCGGCGCCGCCGCCGGCTTCGACAAGACGCGCGGCGACCGGCTGAAGGTCTCCGCCGTCAACTTCGCCGCCGGCAATGGCGAGCTTGAGCCGGTGGCGCCGCTCTCCTGGTCGGATGTGATGATGCGCCAGTCCGGCACGTTGGTGAACGCGGCCACCATCCTCATCGTCGCCGCCCTGCTGATCTGGTTCGGCCTGCGGCCCGCCGTGCGCGCCATCGTCGCGCGCCCCGAGGAGGCCGAGATGATCGACACCGGCCTGCTCACCGCTCCGCTGGCGGCGGCCGGTGAACTGCCCGCGCCGGAAGGCGTGGAGCGCGGCGCCGGACCGGCCGAGCCGGTCAGCCTGATCGAGGACCTGACCGCCAAGATGAACCGCTCGCCGCAGAAGCGGCTGGAACAGATCATCGAATTCGACGAGGAGCAGGCCGCCGCCATTCTCCGGCAGTGGATGCAGCAGGAGGCGCGGGTCTGATGCACGCCATGCTGCGCCATCTCCCCGATTTCTCGCAGTCCATGCCCGGCAAGCCCGGCGTGCCCCGCCCTGCTGCGGGTACGCGCGACAGCGCCGCGCGCCGCGAGCCCGCTTCCCAGCCTGCGCCCGCGCCGGCAGCCCGACCGGAGGCGCCCGATCCGGCCACGATCGCCGCCGCGGCCGCCGAGACGGCACGCGCCGAGGCGCAGGCCGCCGCCCGCGAGGCCTTCGAGCGCCAGCGCGCGCAGGACCGCGAGGAGCAGCGCGCGCAGGCCGAACGGGACCTCGCCGAGGCCCGCCGCCTCTGGGCGGTGCAGGAGGGCGACGTCCTCGCCGCCGCAATGGCGGACGGGCTGCGCCGGCTGGAGGACGACCTGTCCGCCCGGCTCGCACGCATCCTTTCTCCGCTTCTGGCGGTTGCCGTGCGCGAGCGGGCGCTGTCCGACATGACGACGACGATCCGCGACCTGCTGGCGGCCGGAGATGCACCACTCCTGCGCGTCACCGGCGCGCCCGACCTCGTCGAGGCGCTGCGCGCGCGCATCGATCCGCAGGCGCCGGTCGCCTTCGAATCCGCCAGCGGCGCCGACGTCGCGCTCGTCGCCGCCTCGACGACCGTCGAGACGCGGATAGGCGCCTGGGCCGAGCGGCTCGGCGCGGCGGTGGGGTGAGCACGATGGCCGGGCAGCAGGAACACCACGAGCTCATCATCATCAAGCGTCACGACGACGAGGAGCACGAGCACCATTCGAGCGCCTGGAAGGTTGCCCATGCCGATTTCATGACGGCGATGATGGCGTTCTTCCTGATCATGTGGCTGATCAACGTCACCGACAAGGACGTGCGCAAGGCGATCGCCAACTACTTCAACCCGGTGAACCTCGCCGACAGCATCAGCGAGCGCAAAGGCCTCAACGACCCCGAAGACGTGAAGGATTCCGGCACCTCCGCCGATGGCGAGCAAATGTCCTCGCTGAAGAACACCACCGGCGAAGGCACCGGGCCGGGCGACGACCTGCAGCAGGGCCCGCGCGAGAAGGCGCTGTTCCAGGACCCCTATGCGGTGCTGGCCGAGATCATCGCCAATGCCCCGCCCAACGCGCCGACCTCGCCCGATCAGGCCGTCGGCGAAAACGGCGCGCCCGGCACCGGCAGCGGCGACGCGCATCGCGACCCGTTCGACCCGGTCTACTGGCAGATGACCTCCAGCCGGCAGGCGCTGACCACGGCGCAGGGCGCGAAGGGCATCCACGCCCCTCAGGGCACGCGACCGGACGCCGGCGCGCCGCGCCCCGACGCGGCGGCGGACGCGACCTCTCCGCCTCCGCCTCCCGCCACGGGCGAGACGGCATCGGCGCCCCGCGCCGGCAGCGCGCCAGCGGCCGAACCGAAGGCGAACACGAAAACGGATGACAGGACCGGCGCGAAGCCGGATGCCAATGGCGAGGCGGCGCGCAAGCTGGAGGCGGAGGTGAAGGCCGATGTCGCCAGCGCTCTGGGCGCGGCCGCCGGCCCGCATGTCGAAGTACGCAAGACCGGCGAGGGCACCATCATCAGCCTGACCGACGACATCGACTTCGCGATGTTCCCCATCGGCTCGGCGGTGCCCGACGCGCGTCTGGTGCAGGTCATGGCGCGCATCGCCCAGACGCTCGCCACCCGCCCCGGCGAAGTGATCATTCGCGGCCATACCGACGCGCGGCCGTTTCGTTCGCCGACCTACGACAACTGGCAGCTCTCGGCCGCCCGCGCCAACATCGCTCACTACATGCTGGTGCGCGGCGGTCTCGACGAGAAGCGCATCCGGCAGATCGAAGGCTCCGCCGATCGCAGTCCAAAGAATGCGGCCGATCCAAACGCGCCGGAGAACCGCCGCATCGAGATCGTGTTGAAGGAGACGGCACCGTGAGATCCATCCTTGCTGGAGCATTGGCCGCCACCCTTCTCGCCGCCGCCCCCACGGCACGGGCGCAGCCGGACCCGTGGAGCGACGTCCGCGCGCTCGACGCGGCACAACAGCGTGCCGATTCCCCCGACGCAGCAGCGGACGGGATGCCGGCGATTCCCACGCCCCCGAAGAAGCCGAAGCCAGCGCCGTTGGCCCAGCCGGCCGAGACGGTTCGGCCGGTGCCCCTGCCTCTCGCGCGGCCGTCGGCCCTCCCGCCCCGCGCGGCGGAGCCGGCAGCCTCGGCCATTGCGCCTGCCCCCGATCCCGCAAAGCCGGTCGCGGTCGCCGTACCCGTTCCGCCGCCCGCCACGCAGATCGCGGCGCTGGCGCCCGCCCTTTCGCCGCCGGAGCCCGGCGAGGCGGGTGCGGGCTCCGCCGCATCGCCTTCGGCCAGCTATGGAGAACACACGCAGAGGGTGCAACCCGGTGGTGGCTGGGGCCTGCTGGCGACGCCGCTTTCCACGCTCTTTCCACCCGCATCGGCGAGCGAGACGGCCGGCCCGGACGCCGCTTCCCATGGCGGATCGGCCGCCACGGCCGGGTCGCACGCCGCCGCACCGCCCGGCCCCGCGCCCGACGGAGGCGCCAACGCCGCCGGCAGCGCCGATATTCCCGCCATTCCCGCGCCCCCGCTCTACCGCGACGTGCGCGAGCTGCAGCGCCTGCAGGACCGCATGGCGACAGGCTCGGGCGAGGCGCTGGCGGCGCAGAACGCGCTGATCGCCAGCATCGACCGGGATTTGCGGGCCGCCGACAGCCTTGCCTGGCGCGATCCGCTCAACGCCCGCGCCCTCGTGATCTTCGCCCTCAGCGGCGGCGGCCCGGCCACGCTGCGCGCCGTCCTCGGAAAGGGCGCGAACCCCGACATCGACGAGCGGCTTGTGCGCGGCAGCCTCGCCTATCTGGAGGGCCGCGAGGCGGACGCACTGAAGGAACTCGGCGAGGTGGACGCCCGCGCGCTCCCGGCCAGCCTCGCCGGGCAGGTGGCGCTGGCGCAGGCGGCGCTGTGGGTGCGCCGCGATCCCGCGCGCGCGGCCGCCCTGCTCGGCTATGCCCGGCTCATCGCGCCCGGCACGCTGGTCGAGGAAGCGGCGCTGCGCCGCGAGATCTTCATCGCGGCGCAGGCGAACGACCTCTCCGGCTTCGAGCGGCTGAGCTCGGCCTACCTCGCCCGCTTCCGCCATTCCGTCTATGCCGGCAATTTCCGCCAGCGTTTCGCGGCAGCGCTGACACGCATGGATTTTCTCAACGACGCCAATGAGTTCCACCGGCTCGACGACCTCCTTGCGCCCATCGAGCCGGAGGGCCGGCGCGAAATCGCGCTGATGGTCGCGCAGGCCGCCGTCGCGCAGGGCCGGACCACCGCGGCCACCATGGCGGCGGCGCGCGTGCTGGCGGCTGCACCGCCCGGCAGTCTCGATGCCGACCGCGCCCGGCTCTACCGCGCCGCCGCCATGGCCGCCTCGGCCGATCGCTTCGACGTGGCCGAAGCCGAGCTGCAGGGCATCGCCCGCGAGCGGCTCTCCTCTGCCGATGGGCGCCTCCTTGATGCCGCGAGGTCCGTCGCCGGCGCGGTCGAACACGCCTCCGACGGCGCCCCTGCGCCCGTGAGCACCGCCAAGGCGGAATCCTCGTCCAACCCATCCGGCGACACCGAACCGGACCCGCCACCCGCCATCCTCGCCAAGGCGCAGGCCGCACTCCACCGCGCCGACGATGTGCTCGCGGGAGGCCCGCTGTGATTCCGGTCCTGATCAACGCAGCCCGCCCGCAGTCCGACGACGAGCCGGCCCGCCCCGACCGCGCGGCAGATACCGGCGAGTTCGGCAGCCTGCTGGCGGAGATCGACGCGCTTGCCGGGCGCGGCGGCCGGCCCGAGGGCGGCAGAGGCGCACATGCCGAGACCGACGGGGGCAGGTTCGCCGACCCAGGAACGGCCACATCGACGCTCGCGACGGACACTGCCGCGCCCGCCGGGCCGTCCCATGCCGGTGGCCGGCACCACACGTTGCTCGGCCATGTCCGCAGCTTTCTGCATCTGGACGCATTGACGGATAGAAAGCCGGCTTTGCAACAGCCGAACGCCGCTGACGTGGATGCCGATTCCAGGTCCGGTTCCACATCGGCGCGGACTCACACAAACCCTGCCGACGAGGCCGCTGCGCCGGCCGATCCCTCCCTTCCCGGCCCCGGCGCCGCAGTCGTCCTCTGTCCCGCGCCGGAGGCGCTGATCGCGGACCTTGCCGGCGTCGAGCCGTCCACCCGGCCGGACGATCCGTCGGCGGCCGGGGACCTCACGCGCCCTCTCGCCGCCGACACTTCCTCGCAGTCGCCCTCCCCCCGGCTGCCCGGCGCCACCGTCCTCCTGTGCGAGACGCATTTCGCGCCGGTGATGGAGGCCGACAGGACAGCCGGGACGGGGATCGCCCCGCCCGATAGCCCGACGACCCGCTCCGCCAGTGACACGCCCGACGGTCCCGCGATCCCACTCGCAGCGCCGGACGACATGCCGCGAGCGCCGGCCGCAGAGTCGGCGGAGAATCAGGAGGCCGGCGAACCGAAGGAAGTCTCGCCTTCCCGCGTCAATTCCGGCCGGACGTCGCGCGAGGCCTCGCCCGACGTCACCATGCGACGCCCCGAACGGATGCGCGACACCGTCTCCCCCGCGCGCCCGGCAGCGCCCGACGCCGGCATGGCCGTTCCGACGGCGACGGCAAGCGCCGGATTCACGGCGACGGCCGCGTCTCCCGCCCTGCAACTCGCCGATGCCATCGCTGAGGCGGTCCGCGTCGGCGGCACGGATGCCACGCCCGCTGCGGCCGGCACGCCGCCTCTCGCGCGCGGGCCGGTGCGGGTGCTGGAAATCCAGCTCCATCCGGTCGAGCTCGGCCTCGTGACCGTACGCCTGCGCACCGGTCGCAACGGGCTCGAAGTTCAGATCCATGCCGCGCGGGAGGAGACCGCGCGCCTCATCGAGAGCGATCGCGCCCGGCTGCTCGACACGCTCGCCGAGCAGGGCAGCGGCCCCATCGATCTCCTCATCGCCCGGCCCGGCACTGCCGCCGGTCTCACCGGCTACGACGCCCAGCCCCGCCATTCCGATTCCCGCGCCGACGCCCCCTCGCGCCGGGACGCCCCGGCCGGCGAGGACCCCGATCCCGATTCCCGCAGGAGGAGGCAGGACCATGACGAACCGTCCCATCCCGCTGCTGACGCTGATCGCAACGATCGGCGCTAGTGTTGCCGCCGCGCCCGCCCCGGCTGCGCCGGTCGGCGCCTGCGAGGCGGCAATGCACCAGGCTTCGGCCCGCTACGGCGTGCCACTTGGCATCCTCTATGCGGTCGGGCTCACCGAGACCGGCGGCAACGGTACGCTGCAGCCTCTGGCGATGAACGGAGGCGGGGAGAGCTATGTCGCGACGAGCATCGCCGATGGCGAGCGCAAGCTGGCGGAATTCGGCCGTCGCGGCGTGACGTTGGTGGATCTCGGCTGCATGCAGATCAACTACCGCTGGCACGGCGCGAAGTTCGGTTCGGTGGCGCAGATGTTCGATCCGGCGCGGAACGTGGACTATGCCGCGCGTTTCCTGAGCGAACTGAAGCAGCGACATGGCAACTGGACGCTCGCGGCCGCGCGCTACAATGCCGGGCCGGACAATGATCCGGCCCAGAAGCGCTATGTCTGCGCGGTGATCCGAAACATGGTGCGGTCCGGCTTTGGCAGCTGGACCGACCAGTCGCGCAGCTTCTGCGCCTGAGGATCAGGCAAACAGCGAGTCGATATCGTCCTGCGAGACGACGTTCTCGTCGTCGGCGAGGGCGGGTCCGTTCAGCAGCGCCTCGTCGCCGGTGCGCTCGCCGCCTAGCGAGCTGGCGATCCGCGCGACTTCCTCCTGCCCGCCCCAGATGCTCGACATGCGCTCGACGCGCTCCTCGATGAACACCATCAGGTCGACCACCTTGCGGATGCGCTGGCCGCTAATGTCCTGGAAATTGCAGGCCTCGAAGATCCGCGTGGCATAGGCGTGGATCGCCTGCGCGGCCGCCTTCTGGCTACCCTCGAGCTCGGCGACGAGCGGGAGCGCGGCGCCGTCGATGTTCTCGGCCATCTGCAATATGTCCTCGGTGGCCGCCTCGGTGTCGGCGACGACCGCCTGCAGCTCGTCGGTGGCGCGGTCGAAACGGGCGCCACGGGCCCCGCCGGTCTTCAGCGAGGCGAGCTCGCATTTGGTGTTCTCGATCGCCTCCCGGATGGATTCGACGTCGAGCAGCATGGCGTGGCGCGAGCATTCGGGATCGAGCTCGGGGCAGCGCCGGTCGAAGCGGGCGATCACGCCGCGCAGTTCGTGCAGTTCGTCGAGCACGCGATGGATCTGGGCGGAGACCGCTTCCTGCGCGGTCGACGGGATCGACGCCGCGTGGCGGTCGCTGACTTCAATTCGGAAGGGACGCCGCATGGCGGAAGCTCCGTCGGTTCAAGTATTCGTATAGCAAATCTATAGATCGAACCCGCGCCTGCGCAAAGTACTCGCTTGGTCGACCTGCAAGCTTCGCGCAAGCATAGGGTAACAAAGATGCGTCCGTAAGAAACGGCGTGCCGCGCCGTTCGCAGATTCGCGCCAGTCGAGAACGGAGCAGAGTATGGCCGTGGATTTATCGATGCCGGTGCTGGTGGTCGACGATTACAAGACCATGGTCCGGATCATTCGCAACCTGCTGAAGCAGATCGGATTCGAGGACGTCGACGAGGCGGCCGACGGCGCCGAGGCGCTGTCCAAGCTCAAGGAACGCTCCTACGGCCTCGTCATCTCCGACTGGAACATGGAGCCGATGACGGGCTACGAACTGCTCAAGCAGGTGCGCGACGACGCCGCGCTGAACGCGCTTCCCTTCATCATGGTCACCGCCGAGGCCAAGTCGGAGAACGTGATCGCGGCCAAGAAGGCAGGCGTGAACAACTATATCGTCAAGCCCTTCAACGCCCAGACGCTGAAGAGCAAGATCGAGACGGTGTTCGAAGGCTGACCGGCAGCGCCGGTCAGCCACCCCTTTTCCTTATGGCAACCTCCCGCCCACTCCATGGCCCCCCCGCCCCCGGGGGGCTTTTTTTGTTTCCCGCCCGTCATGGGCGAGAATGCGCGGATCGGCCGATGTATTCGAACCGTTCCATTTTGACACCAAAGCCGCTCCAAGCTCGATCCAACTCCGCTTGAGTGGATATTTTCTCGAACATACGACTCACCTCGAAGAAAGGCACGGGCCAGCGGACAGATATGCCGCTCCAACCGCGACCTTGCGACAGGGAGCACTCACAATGTACGTTATCGTCGATGATCGTTCGACTGTTGCCGACAGTTATGTCTCCGGTTTTTCTCACGAAGGACTGTCGAGCTTCGGGCTCAGCGAAGATGAATTCAAGGGCTGGATCGAAAGCGCTTCGGATGGCGACATCGCGGCCGTGGAGGGCTTCCTGCTCGGCGACTTCGACCGGCGCCCGACCTACCCGGAAATGATCCGCTCGCACAGCCGCGCGCCGATCCTGGCGCTGAGCGACCAGAAGAACCTGGTGCAGACGCTGGAGCTGTTCACCGCCGGCATCGACGACGTGGTGCGCAAGCCCGTGCATGTGCGCGAGATCATCGCCCGCACCGACGCCATCTGGCGCCGCGTCAACGCCAATACGGCGCCCGAGGCCAGCGGCGACCGCCTGAAGGTGTTCTTCGACGGGCGCGACCCGGAGGTCGATGGCGAGCCGCTGCCGCTGCCGCGGCGCGAGCGGCATATTCTCGAATACCTCGTCAAGAACTGCCGCCGCCGCGTGACCAAGGCGCAGGTCTTCAGCACGATCTACGGCATCTTCAACGAGCATGTCGACGAGAGCGTGATCGAGGGCCACATGAGCAAGCTGCGCAAGAAGCTGCGCCAGAAGCTCGGCTACGACGTGATCGACGCCAAGCGCTATCTCGGCTACCAGTTCGTCGGCTGAACGGAATGGCGCCCGCGATGGGTCGCCGGTCCCGAGCCCCTGCTACGGGATTCGCGGTTCAATCGAGCGGCAGGCCGAGCCGCTCCGCCTGACGGCGGACGAAATTGTCCATGCGCCGCCGGCCCAGATCGGTCAGTTCCACGATGATGCGCCGGCGGTCGTCCGGATCGGGCCGGCGCTCGATGAACCCGGCCTCGCGCAGTTCCTCGATGCGCCGCAGCGCCGTCGTGGTGGGCGCGCCGGAAGCGATGCACAGGCTCGTCACCGAGATCGGCCGGCCGGAGGCTTCCGCCACCGCCAGATCGAGCAGCATCTCCCAGGCGGGGTCCGAGAACAGGTCGGACTGAAAGATCGCCTCGCGATCCGCGCGCGCCGCCACCAGCGTCTTGAGATAGTTCGAGCGGTCCTTCGGACGGTCGCCCGCCTTGTCGGCCCCGTTGGCCGGGCGCTGGCTGTCCTCGACCAGCGACAGAGCGCGGTGCACCGCCTGGGCGACCTCTTCGGCCAGCACCGGCTTCTGCAGGAAGTCGACCGCGTTGAGGCGCAGCGCGCCCACGGCCCGGTCGAGCGAGGCGTGCCCGGTGATGATGATGGTGGCGACCGGACGCCGCCGGCGCAGCAGCGCCAGCTTCTGCAGCAGTTCGATGCCGTCGATGCGCGGCATCTGCAGATCCGTCACCACGACCTGGAGTTGCTCGTGGCGCTGGACCATGTCGATCGCCGCGACCGGTGTGTCCGCCGTCATGTTCGGCACGCCGAGCGCCGCGAGGCCTTCGCTGAGTTCGGCGAGAATATCCGGATCGTCGTCGACGAGCAGGACGCGCGGCACTGCCAAATGATCTGTCGCCACCATCTAAACCGTCACGCGCTGCACTTCCGCCAGGGAGGACGTCGCGCTCGGCAGGCTCCCGAGCATGGCCATGATATCCTCAGCGGGCCGCTTGGGGGAGATCAGATATCCCTGAATATAGTCGACGCCCTTGCGGCGGGCGCGGGCCAGGTCCTCGGCGGTCTCCACGCCCTCGGCGACGACCTTCAACCCAAGCTGGTGGCCCAGCGCCGACAGCGAGGCAATGATGCTGCGCGGCTTCACCCATTCGCGGGCGTGCCGCATCAGCTCCAGATCGATCTTGATCTCGGTAACGGGCAGGTTGGCGAGCTGCATGAGCCCGCTCTGGCGCTGCCCCACATCGTCAAGCGCCAGGCCGAAGCCGGCAAGGCGCAGGCGCGCGAGCGCCGCCAGCGCCTCGTTGGAATGGTCGTAGAGCGCGTCCTCGGTCAGTTCGAGAATGACTTTCTGCGGCTCGATGCCCTGTCGCCTCACCAGCGCGACGATCTCCGGCACCGCGTCGGCGCCCAGCAGCACGTCGAGCGGCATGTTCACGCTCACCTGCCCGTCCCACCCGGCGGCGGTCCAGTCGGCGCAGAGCCTCGCGGCGGCCTCCAGCACCTGATAGCTGAGCTCGATCAGCATCTCCGGTGTCTCCTGCGCGGCGGCGATGATATCAGGCGGACGCACGGTGCCGAAGCCGGCCAGCTCGTTGCCAAGCAGGGCCTCCGCTCCCACGAAGCTCAGATTCTTCGCGTCGACCAGCGGCTGGAACATCACCGACAGCTTGCGCCCGGCGAGCACCTCCTTGAGCGCGCGGCGGATGCGCGCGGCACTGTGGTGCGCCTCCTTCCGGCTCGCCGCCCGCTCCTGCGCGGGCCGACGCATCAGCTCGAGAAGATCGGCAAGTTCAACCGGCTTCTCCAGGAAGCCCAGCACGTCGAGGCCGCTGGCGCGGGCGAGGTCGCGCGCGACGCGCAGCAGCGCCTCGCCATTGCCGCTGATGAAGATGATGCCGGGCGGCTTCGGCAGCCGGGAAAGCGTGGCCAGCATGCCGAAGCCGTCCGTCGCCGGCAGGGCGAGGTCGAGCAGGAGGAGGTCGGAGCTCCCCAGCGCGGCGGCGTCGATCTCCCGGGCGTCGCCGGCCTCGCGCACCGCATAGCCTTCCGCGCCCAGGGCTTCGGCGAGGCCGTCGCGGAAATCCGCATCGTCGTCGAGGATGAAGACGGTCTGGGCCTGCTGCACTGCGCTCTCCGCTTATTCTGACGGTGGGGCATGCGTTTCCAGGAACGCATCGATGACCGCACCGAGTTCGTCCGGATCGACCGGCTTGACGCACAGATGGTCGCTATCGAAATCCGCGGCCGAGACATTGTCCATCACATGTCCCGTGACGATCACGATCATGCGCGGACGCTCTCCTTCCGGCCGCGCGCGCGCCGCCGCCACGACCTGCCGCCCATCGAACGGGCCGATGCGCAGGTCGGTCAGCAGCACGAGCGGCCCTGGCCGATTACACAGCCTGTCGATGGCGTCCTGCGCAGTGACGCAGACCTCGACGCTCCACCCGGCGAACGAGAAGTATTCGCCCAGCTCGTGCGCCAGTTCCTCCTCGTCGTCGCAGATGAGCATTGACCGAAGCTGACTCATGGCCCTTCCGCCGTTCTCTCACGCCGCGTTGCGCCCCAGCACCGGGGGCGAAAACGGCAAGGCAATGATGAAGCGCGCGCCGGCGCCCACATTCTCGACCGAGATGGTCCCGTTCATGTCGCGTACCACGCTGCGTGCCAGCGACAAGCCGAGCCCCGTGCCCTTGTCGGTAGATTTGGTGGTCGAGAACGGCTCGAACAGCCGGGGCAGCATCTCCTCTGAGACGCCGCCCGCATTGTCCTGGATCGAGATGACCACTTGCTCCGCCACGCAGCCGAGCGACAGCGTGACCTCCCGGCTCGCCGGCCCCGCTCCCGCGTCCCGCGCTTCGAAGGCGTCGCGCGCATTGATCAGAAGGTTGACCATCACCTGCTCGAACATGGTCTGCTCGCCGAACACCAGCACCTCCATCGGGAAGCCGGGCTCGATGGTGAGGCGGATATTGGCGGCTCGGTATTGCTCGGCGACGAAGCTGACCGCCAGCTCCACCGCATGGCGCAGCGAGAAGGGCAGCAGCTGCTCGCTCGGCATGCGCCCGTAGCGGCGGACCTGATCGGTGATGCGCTTGGCACGGTCGACCTGCGACGAGATTCGCTCCAGCTTGGCTAACACGGCCTCGCCTCCGGACATCGGCTCGAGCAGGCGGCGGGCATTGGCCACCGCCATCTTGATGACCGCCAGCGGCTGGTTGAGCTCGTGCGCGATGGCGGTCGCCATCTCGCCCAGCGTGGCAAGCTTGGCGGCCTGCATCACCTGCAGCTCGGCGCTGCGCACCTGGGTGGTGTCCGCGAGCACGATGAGCTGCTGGTGCCGGCGCTCCCACAGCACGTCGCAGATCGTGCCGCGCAGCGAGACGAATTGGCCCGGACTGCGCAGATAGGCCATGCTGAGCATGCCCCATTTTGTCCGCCCCGCCTCGCCCGCCGCCTCGTGCACGGCCTGCACGAAATGCAGCCAGGCGGGATCGGCCGGATCGGCCGAGACGAGCGAGGCTGCGGTCGAATTGAAGAAGCTCACCCGGCCGCTCTCCGGCTCGATGACGGCAACGCAGGCCGGCACCGCCTGGATGACGGCGCGCAGATTGCTCTCCATCGCGCGTATGGCGTTCTGCGCCTCAAGGATCTCGCCCAGACGCAGCCGGTCGCGACGGCCCTGGAGATAGAGCACGAGCGCCAGGCAGCCGCCGCAGATGAACAGCAGCACCAGCGGCACGACGCCGGGCGTCTCGGCAAGCGCCCGCTCGCGGCGGAAGATCTCCTGATTATAGGCCACCGATTCCAGCAGGATGCGCTGGAGCACCTGCCCGAGCGGCGTCAGCCGCGTGTCGATCGAGCGCAGACGGGACGCCGTCTCGCCATCCTCGGCATCGAGCGCGCCGACCTCGTCGATCACGCTGTCGAGCGTCGCCTCGAGCGGCTGGGTCAGGTCTTTGGTATCGACGATGCCGCTGAGCACCCGCCCCTCGTCGGAATCGTAGAGAACCGGCAGGCGCGAGCGCAGGATTTCGAGCCGCAGCACCAGCTCGCGCAGCCCGTCCCGTGTCGGCACCAGCGACAGCTTGGCGAACTCGGCTTCCGTCTTCACGAATTCGAGCTGCGCCTGATAGGCCACCCAGCCCGAGGAACGGATGGTGGCGGTCAGCAACCCTTGTTGGCGGGTCTGCGAAACGTAGAGCATCCCGGTGGCGAGGAAGAGCGCGACCGAGGTGATGACCAGCCCGAGCTTGAGGAGCCCGATGGGCCGTCTATTGTGCGATAAAATCAACGGACTTGACCTGCCAGACCATCCGCGACTGGTAGTATTGCTGGGCGAGGCTGGCGTCCGCATCGATCGGATACATCACCCAGAACGGCCCCTTGTCGCGCACCCGCATCGTCTCGCCATTGAGGCGGGTGGTGAGGATCGCGCCATGCTGGAGCCAGTCTTCCGCCGGCACGGTGGCGACATAGTCGTTCAGCGCCGTGACCCTGGCCTCGCCCATCGGCTGCCCGGCCAGACCGGCAAGAACCGCCAGCGAGGGGCCGGCGAAACTCTGCTCGCCCTTGGTCCACGGCGTGGACGTCTTCAGCGTGGTCTGCGGGAGTTGCTCGAGATCCTGGAGCGACAGGGAGCGCTCGCCGATCACCCGCCCGTCGCGCGCGAGCCAGCGCACCGCCAGCTCCTGGGCGCCGGCCGTACCGGCGAAGCAGCCGCCGAACCCGAGAAGGCTCAGCGCGAGGAAAGCGAATCGCAACGCACGCATGATGATCGGGCTCCCGTCCCCGGCAGTCGGCATCGCCGGGCCGCGCAAAGTCTCACAACCGGCCGTTGGCGGCGCGCCTGATCGGTTCCGTTTCCGGAGCCAATGCAGAGAGATCGTTCCGTTTTGGAACAAACATGACGGACGACGCCCCTGCCAAGGCATCGGCAAGCCGGCCTAACATGAACAGGAGGAAAGGAAATTTATTCGCGCGGAACGCGTGTGTAGGTATTGTTACCTAGCGGAGTGCCCGCATTGCCCGGCACACGGCTACAACCTAGACGGAAGATCGCAGTAACCGGACGTGGCGCGTGTCGCACGCAACCCGGCAAAGCAGTCATCCCTCCCGGACACCTGCCGATGAACATGCCCGGAATACGTCCCGACTCTCCTTCTCTGGCCGGCGAGGCCGGCGAGATGCCCTGGCCCGCGCGCCCACACCGCATGCTCATCGCCCTGCTGTGTCTGCTCGCCTTCGCGCTGCCCACCGCCGTCGCCTATGTGACGCTGCAGATGCACGAGCGTCACGAACAGAACCTTGCCGTCGCGGGCTCGCGGAAGCTGGCACTGGCGCTTGCGTCCTCCTTCGACCGCACGGTCGATGCTATCGACACGGTGCTCAACGCCGTGCCGGTCGCGATCGCCGACCAGCCGCCCGACGAGATCTATCTCTATCTGCGCGAGGCGAAGTTGCCGGCTGGCGTGATCCAGCTCTCCTTCATCGACCGCAACGGCCTGTTCATCGCCAGCAACCTGTCGCCACCGGGCAAGACCCTCGATCTCTCCGACCGCGAGCATATCCGCGCTCATCTCAGGGACGATCCATCTGACCGGGGTGTCCTTCTCAGCAAGCCGGTGAAGGGACGGATCAGTGGAACATGGTCGATCCAGTTCTCCCGAGCCTTGCGCAAGGAGGACGGCACGCTGATCGGCCTGGTGGTCGCCTCCTACGAGATATCCAGCTTCATCAACTTCTACGAGCAGCTCCGCCCGGATGGCGCCGGCTTCGTGGCGCTGATCGGTGACGACGGCGCGGTGCGCGCGAGCGCACCGGGCTTCGACCAGCTCACCGGCCTGGCGGCTACCGGCATCCTGCCCCCGCCGGCGGCGGGACCCGGCACGCCGGCGATGCCGCCCGAGGGGACGATGTCCGGCGTCGACGACAAGGGCATCCGACGCACCGGCCACTATGTTCACTCCAGCCGCTACCCGTTTTTCGTGCTGGTCGCCACCGACGACGCGGCGGTGCTCGACCAGTCGCGCAATTTCAGCCTGGGCATCATCGCCATGGCGGTCGTGCTCGGCCTCACACTGCTGGCCTTCGCCAGCTTCGGCATGCGCTACTGGAAGCTCCAGAGCGCCTATCGGGTGAAGGCCCTGCAGGCGTTCGCCCGCCAGCGCGAAGCCCATGTCCTGCAGGCCATCAGCCGGGTGCCCGGCATCACCGTCCTGCACGTCGAGAGGGGCCAGACCACGCGGATCGGCGACGGCCAGCAGGGCGAGCTGCCGGACCTCATCGCCGAGCGTGTGGCGACGCCTGAATTCCTCACCCGGCTCAACGGCGACGATTCCTCGGTCTCGATCGAGCATTTCTCCGGCGCCGAGCAGGAGTTCGAGGTGGAGGTGGTCGTGGCGCGGCTCGACGAGGAGCGCGGCCACGGCGCCGAGGCGCGTCGGAGCGAGATTCCGACCGCCGTGGTCTTCGCCGTCGACGAAACGGCAAAGCGCATGGAGGAGCACAAGCTCTACCAGATGTCCAAGATGGCCTCGCTCGGCGAATTGGTGACCGGCCTCGCCCACGAGATCAACCAGCCGCTCGGCGTGATCCGGCTCGCCGCGAACAACGCGCTCGGCGGGCTGCGCAAGGGACTGCCCATCGAGCACACTTCGGAGAAGCTGGAGCGCATCATCCGCCAGGTCGACCGGATGAAGGCGATCATCGACCATATGCGCATCTTCGGGCGGCGCAGCGCGCGCATTCCCGATCCGAGCTCGGCCCGCGCCGCCATCGCCGGAACGACGCAAGTACTCGGCACCGACATGAAGCTCGACGGCATCGAACTGGCGACGGAGGACGGAGACGACGCCCGCCTCGACTGCGCGCAGGAGCAGCTCGAACAGGTGCTGGTCAATCTGGTGCTCAACGCCCGCGACGCGATTCGCGAGCGCCGCCGGCAGGACGCCGACCTCGCCGGCCGCATCGAGATCGCGCTCAACCGCACCTCGATCGACGGCCGGCCCCATGCCCGCCTCACCGTCACCGACAATGGCGGCGGCATCCCGCAGGCCGTGCTCGACAAGATCTTCCAGCCCTTCTTCACCACCAAGCCGCCGGGCAAGGGCACCGGCCTCGGCCTCTCGGTCAGCTTCGGCATCATCCGCGACTATGGCGGCACTATCTCCGGCGCCAATGTCGGCGACGGCGCTCAGTTCACCATCCTGTTGCCGGAAGCGGCCGCGAAGCCCGCCATCATGGCCGAGAGCGCGTAGGTGCGCCCAGCCTCGGGCAAGCCCCGGGCGCTAGGAAACGACGCTGCCCGGTGCCAGGTGCCGGCACGCGGCCGTTTCCCGGAGACCTGAATGAGCATCGCTTCCGTCTATTCCCTCAACCGCCGTCCGCACGCGCAGCTTCCCGACACCGCCGCGCTCGAATCGCTCCCGGTCGCCGTGCTGGTCTGCGGCCTGCAAACCGGCCTCATCCTGTATGCCAATGCCCGGTCCCGGCACCTTGCCGAAGAGCTGAAGGACGTACTGCCGGTCGCGCCGGCGGCCCTTGTCGGCGCCGGCCTCGACGTGCTCGGCCTCGCACCTGCGCAGCTCGACGGCCTGGGCGCCGGACATGCCGCCGCGCCGCTGCATCTCGCTGCCACCGTCGGCGACCAGACGCTGGAATTCGCCATCGTCGCCCTGCCGCCCGCGCGTGGCGGCGAGGCCCAGGCCCAGATCGTGTGGAGCATCGAGACGCAGGCGGCCGCAGAGCGCAACCGCCATCGCCGCCTGCTCCAGATGGTCGAGCAGATGCCGATCAACGTCATGACCTGCCGGCTGGACGGCTTCGTCGTCGACTACGCCAACCGCACCAGCCTCGACACGCTGGCGCGCATCGAACCGTACCTGCCGATCACGGCCTCCCAGCTGATCGGCTCGTCCATCGACATCTTCCACAAGAACCCCGAGTTCCAGCGGCGCATGCTGGCCGACCCCTCGAACCTTCCGCACAATGCGCGCATCAAGGTTGGCCCGGAGACGCTGGACCTGAAGGTCTCGGCCCTCACCGGGCCCGACGGCAGCTATGACGGGCCGATGCTGACCTGGGCGCTCGTGACCGATGCGGTGAACGTGGCCACGAGCGTCACCTCCGTCGTCGGCAAGATGGCGGAAGCCTCCGACGCCATGGAACAGGCCAGCGCGGAACTCGGCGACCTCACGTCCCAGAGCCAGAACATGAGCTCGTCTGTGGCCGCCGCCGCCGTCGAGATGTCCATGTCCTTCGGAGAGGTCAGCAAGCAGATCCACGCCGCCACCACGATGACCGCCCAGGCCGCCGAGCGGGCAACCTCCGCCAACGGCCTCGTCGGCGGGCTGGTGGAGAGCATCGAGCGCATCGGCAACGTGTCGGCGCTGATTGAACGCATCGCCTCGCAGACCAACCTGCTGGCGCTGAACGCGGCCATCGAGGCGGCCCGCGTCGGCGAAGCCGGCAAGGGATTCGCCGTGGTCGCGTCCGAGGTGAAGGAACTGGCGCTGCAGACCGCCAACGCGACCAAGGACATCAGCACCCAGGTCGAGGCGGTGCAGATGGCGAGCAGCCGGGCAGCGCGCGCCGTCAACGACATCACCGAGCATGTGAGCGGCCTGCACGGCGTGTTCACCGACCTGTCCGCCGCCGTCGAGGAGCAGAGCGCGACCAACGCCTCGGTCAGCCACAGCATCGACCGCGTCTCGGCCGTCTCGGGTCGAATCCTCACCACCGCCGGACAGGTCGGACAGGTCTCCAACAACGTCTCCGCCCTCGGCGAGCAGTTGCGCGAGGAGATGAAGGTGCTGCTCGCCCGCTGACGGTCCGCCCGGGGCAGGGCGACCGGCCAATGGCCCGGTCGCCGCGGACGTCATGCCGTCCCGCGCGCGACCGCCCCGCTACCGGTGCCCACTTCCCCGCGCATGGCGGCAGTCCCTGCGGATTTCCGCAGCGCCCGCTGACGGTCCGGCGGCAGCCGCTCGGGTCCGCGCTCCGGCCATAGAGGCCGATCCGAGAAGGCGTTCGCGAGCGCTTTTCAGCAACAAATACCGCGTCGAACAAGAAGCGGATCTTGGCTCCTGCGCCTCCTCAGCCGGCTTGAGGTCTCCGGTTTCCTTCTTAAGGCAGCAGCCAAACTCCGGCGACAGCCAGCACTGCAAGAAGCGCAAATCCGACAAGGAATACCGCCCCGTCTTCGCGGGGCGGCGGGCCGCGGTCATCTATGCGAGCAAGGTCGCGACTCTGACAAATGCGCTGAATCGGCCAGAGGAGAAGCCTCAGGCAGCGGAAGCCTTGCGGATGCTGATCGAGCGGATTGTGCTGACGCCCGGCAATGAACGAGGCGAGATGTTCGCGGCGCTGCACGGCGAACTGCGCACCATCTCGAGTGGACCGAGCGCCAGGCAATCGGAAAGACCGCCAGAAAGACAAAACCCGCAGCCAAGGCTGCGGGTTTGTCGGTATCAGTGGTTGCGGGGGCAGGATTTGAACCTGCGGCCTTCAGGTTATGAGCCTGACGAGCTACCGGGCTGCTCCACCCCGCGTCAGAGCCGAACCGGACCCACGGGTCCGCCGACGGACGGGTATTTAGCAATCCGGATGGCCAAATGAAAGGGGGACGGGCTAGATTTGTCATCCCATCGTCGCGACGAACGGGGAAAACTCGGTTAAGTGGCTGGAACGCAAAAGGATTTTTCCATGCAGGAAAGCCCGCCCCGGCGCTTGCCGGACGATGCCGGCGCGACCGCCTTCATCGCGCATCGCCCCGACGGGCCGCTGGACGCCGCCCTCTCCCGCACCGCCGGCGAGGCCGCCGCCGCCCTCGATATCGCCGATCCCGTGAAGGCGGTGCATGAGCTGCGCAAATCCTTCAAGCAGCTTCGCGCGCTGCTGCGTCTCGTCCAGTACGCGCGCGACAAGGCGGCAGCGGACCAGGCGCGCGCGTTGCGGCGGGCGTTGGCGCAGGCAGCCCGGCTTCTCGCCGCGGCCCGCGACGATGCGGCCCGGCGCGACGCGCTCGACGACCTCGTCGCCAAAGGCGGGCTTGCACCGGCCCTGCGCGGCGCGGCAGGCCGCTCGCTGGCTCCGGCGCGCGGCAGGATTCGCGGGACGAACGCGGCCGAGACCGGCCTCGCACCGCACCGCGCCGAGCTGGAACTTCTGCTTGCGCAGCTCATCGCGGCGCTTCCCGCGCTGGGCGGGCTGAGCGAGAAGGAGCGGCTTCGCGCGCTCGCCGCCGAATATGGCCGCGCCCGCCGTATGGCCCGCAGGCTCGACCCGGCCGACGACGAGGCTCTGCACGAGTTGCGCAAGGCCGTGGTGGCACAGCGCTACCAGATGGAGCTGCTGACGCCGGCCTGGCCGGCGCTGGGCGCTGCCTGGGTCGGCGAGCTGCAGCGCCTGCGTGACCGGCTCGGCAAGCACCAGGATCTTTCCGTGCTGATCGCGCGCATCGAGGCGCATGCTGTTCTCGCGCGCGGGCAGCATTCCTGGCGCCAGCCTCTGGTCGAGGCGGCGCGGGCGCGCCAGCTCCACCTTGCCGGTGCCGCGCTGCGTCTGCACGCCCGCCTCTTCGCCGAGAAGCCCGCCGCCTTCCATCGACGTATCGCGGCCTACATGTCTGCTATATCCGAACGGAAATAGAGAAGTCGTCCACCGGGCGACGGGACGGGAGGCGGCATGTTCGTCCGGCAGATGCACTATCTGGTCGCGCTGGCGCGCGAGAAGCATTTCGGCCGCGCCGCCGAGGCCTGCCACGTCACCCAGCCCACACTTTCCGCGGGCATCCGCAAGCTGGAGCAGGAACTCGGCCTGCCCATCGTGGTGCGCGGCCATCGTTTCCTCGGCTTCACCGCCGAGGGCGAGCGCGTGCTGGGCTGGGCTCGCCAGATCGCCGCCGACTACGAAAGCCTCAAGCAGGAGCGCACGGAGACCGGCGGCCGCCTCAGCGGCACGCTGCGCGTCGGCGCCATCCCGGCCGCCACGGCGGCGGCGCCGGCGTTACTCGGCCCCTTCCGGCTGCGCCATCCCGACGTGAAGGTGCAGATGCTGACGCTGAGCTCGGCAGCGATCCAGCGCGGGCTGGACGAGCTGGAGCTCGACGCCGGCATCACCTATCTGGAGAACGAGCCGCTCAACCGCGTTCGCCGGCTCGATCTCTATCTGGAGCGCTACGTCTTCGTCACGCGGCCCGATGACCCGCTGGCCCGCCGGCGCAGCCTGCGCTGGGCGGAAGCCGCCGTGCAGCCTCTGTGCCTGCTCACCCCCGACATGCAGAACCGGCGGATCATCGACCAGGTGATGGCCGCGAACGGACTCATCTCTCAGCCGGCTATCGAAACCAATTCGTTTATGGGCGTCTGGTCGTTCGTGCGGCGCGGCCCCTGGACCGGGATCGTGCCGCAGGCCAGCTTCCGAGGCCTCGGCGACACGGCGGATCTCGTCGCCATCCCTCTCGTCGACCCCGTGCACACGCAGCCGATCGGCCTTGTGCTCTCCGACCGCGATCCGCTTTCCCCGGTGGCCGGCGCGCTGCTGAAGCTGGCGCGCGAACTGACGCGTGACCGTTCGCCGGAGACCGATCTGACCTAGCGGCACTCCATTGCCCGCATCTATCGATTCTTTGCCGCTTTCAATTTGAACGTGCTTCCCGTTGCCGGCACTGTCCGAATGTCGGCAGCGAAGCGGGTGACCACCAGTCCCCCACGGCGCCGGCACGGAGAACCCCCGTCGCACCGCATCCAGCGCGGCTCGGCACCCTGAAAAGCAGAAGGCGCGCCGGTTTCGGCGCTGGGCCTCTGCCGCCTCGCGGCGGCGGGAGCGTTCCCGCTCACCCACGCGACTGAGGAGGAAACATCATGGCCAAGATTCTCTGCGTGCTCTACG
>NZ_JALKCG010000002.1:0-75000 GCF_023016525.1 Ancylobacter koreensis | reverse complement strand
CCCTCGTCAACGCCGCCGGGCCGCGCGCGGGAAGGCTGGCGGGGCTCGCCGGCATTGCGCTGCCGGTCGAGGGGCGCAAGCGCTGCGTCTTCGTCGTGCATTGCCGCACGCCGCTGCCGAAGCTGCCGCTGCTGGTCGACCCCACCGGCTTCTACATTCGCCCGGAAGGCGCCTACCAGATCTGCGGCGCCCCGCCGCCGGAGGACAACGACCCCGACGCGAAGGACGATTTCGAGGTCGACTGGTCGGTGTTCGAGGAAGGCATCTGGCCGAACCTCGCCCACCGCATCCCGGCGATGGAGGAGCTGAAAGTGGTGCGTGCCTGGGCCGGGCATTACGAGATGAACCTGCTCGACCATAACGCGGTGATCGGCCCGCACCCTGAGGTGACGAACTTCTACTTCATGAACGGCTTTTCCGGCCACGGGCTGCAGCAGGCCCCCGCCGCCGGCCGCGCGATCGCCGAATGGATCGTTCACGGCCGCTCGGTCTCGCTCGACCTCGACGTGTTCGGCTACGAGCGCATCGCCGCCGGCCGCCCGCATGCGGAACTGAACATCATCTGAGAGCCGGCGCGATGGAGGCGGGGGCATCGATGCGGGTCGCGGGCGTAGACGGCTGCAAGGGTGGCTGGGTCGCCGTCGTCGTCGAGCCCGACGGCAGCGCGCATGCCGCGCGCGTCGCCACTCTGGCCGACCTGTTCGCCCGCCCGTTGCCGCCGCAAATCGTTGCCGTCGACATGCCCATCGGCCTGCCCGAGCGGGTGGACGCCAAGGGCCGGGCGCCGGAGCGGCTGGTGCGGCCCCTGCTCGGCGGGCGGCAGTCGAGCGTGTTCTCCATGCCTTCCCGCTCGGCGGTCTATGCCAGCGAGGACGAGATGGTGCCGGACGCCGGACGCTACCGTCACGCCTGCGCGGTCGCCCTCGCCACCTCGACACCGCCGCGCGCGGTTGCCAAGCAAGGCTTTGCGCTGTTCCCCAAGATCATTGAGATCGACCGCTGGTTGCGCGCGCATCCATCCATGCTGGAGCGCGTCTTCGAGTGTCACCCGGAAGTGAGCTTCCAGGCGATGAACGGCGGCGCGCCCCTCGATCTGCCGAAGAAGGTTAAGAGCAATCCCGCCGCGCCCGGCCTCGCGCTTCGCCGCGATCTGCTGGCCAAGGCCGGCTTTGCACCCGAGTTGCTGGCACCCTTCAAGGCGCGCGCCCTCGGCGTCGGCGAGGATGACCTCATCGACGCCTGCGCCGCCGCTTGGACGGCGGGCCACATCGCGCGGCGGGAAGCGGTCAGCTACCCCTCCCCGCCCGAGCGCGACGCGCACGGCCTGCCCATCGCGATCTGGACGTGATGCCGGCGGGCGGCGCGGCTCACAGCCCCGCGTCGTCTTCCGCGCGCGGGGTGAGATGGAACACGCCCGCCTGCACCAGACGTTCCTCCACCCGGTCGACGCCCGCCGGGGTGTCGAGCTTGTCGGTCTCGATCACCAGTTCGGGCGCGACGGGTACCTCATAGGGCGCGTCGATGCCGGTGAAGCCACGGATTTCGCCGGCCCGCGCCTTGGCGTAGAGGCCCTTGGGATCGCGCGCCTCGCACACCGCGAGCGGCGCGGAGACGTGAACCTCGAAGAAGCGTTCGCCGACGATCTCGCGCACCCGCCCGCGCGCCGCCGCCGAGGGCGACACCGCCGCCACCAGCACGATATGGCCGAGGCCCTTGAGCAGGTTGGCGACCTCCGCAAGGCGCCGGTTGTTCTCCGCGCGATCGGCGTCGGAGAAGCCGAGGTCGCTGTTGAGCCCGGCCCGCAGCGTGTCGCCATCGAGCAGCGTCACGAGGCCGTCGCGGGCAAAGAGCCGCCGCTCCAGCGCGCGCGCCAGCGTCGACTTGCCCGAGCCCGACAGACCGGTGAACCACACCACCGCGCCGTCATGGCGGAAGCGGGCGATACGCTCGGAATCCGTCACCGCCGAGGTGACAGGGGTGATGTTGCGCGAAACGACGGGCTTTGTCCCCTCGCCGTCCAGCACCGAGACGACGAGGCCGCCGCCGGCGATGCGCCCGCCGATCTCCAGCGCCACGCGTCCCGTGCGCGGGTTCACGCCGTGCGGATCGGCGGCGATGGGACGCGACAGCGCGAGTTCGACCTCCCCGACCTGATTGCGCCCGATGCCGGTCGCCTCGAAAGTCGAGAGGTGGCCGGGGTCGACCACCTGATGCACCGCCGCGACGGTGGCGCGCGCCTCGGAGGTGGCGAGACGGGCGATGAGCTGGGTGCCGACCTCCAGCTTCTCGTCGGCCAGCCAGAACAGGCGCACGCGGATGCGTCGCGCCGCATGGGGCCGCGCCGAGGGCTTGGCGACGATCTCGCCGCGCTCGACGAAGATCTCGCGGTCGAGCGTGATCGCCGCCGGCGCGCCGGCTTCCAGCGCCCGCACCTCGCGCCCGGCGGGCGGCGCCGGCCAGGTCTCGATGGTCTTGACCACCGCCGTCTTGCCCGAGGGCTGGAAGACGATCTCCTCGCCGACCTCCAGCTCGCCGGTCTCGATGCGGCCGGCGATGATGCGGCGGTCGTCGAACTTGTAGACCGCCTGCACCGGCAGGCGCAACGGCAGGTCTCCCGGCGCCCGCGCGGGTTCGAAGCCGTCCAGCGCCTCCAGTACCGTCGGACCTTCATACCAGGGGGTGCGGGCACCCCGCGCGGACACGCTGTCGCCCTCGCGGGCGGAAATCGGGATGACCGCGCTGGCGCGCACGCCGAGACCCGCGAGATAGGCGGCGATCTCGTTCTCGATGGCGCGGAACACCGGCTCGGCGAAATCCACCCGGTCCATCTTGTTCACCACCACCGTCACCTGCTTCACGCCGAGCAGATGCAGCAGGTAGCCGTGCCGGCGCGTCTGGTCGCGCACGCCCTCGGCAGCGTCGATCAGCAGCAGCGCGGCGTCGGCCTGCGCCGCGCCGGTGATCATGTTGCGCAGGAATTCCGCATGGCCCGGCGCGTCGATCAGGATGATGTCGCGCGAGGGCGTCTGGAAGCGGATCTGGCTGGTGTCGATGGTGATGCCCTGGTCGCGCTCGGCCTGCAGGCTGTCGAGCAGGAACGACCATTCGAAGGGCATGCCGCGCCGGGCCGAGATGGCCTTGAGCTGGTCGAGCTTCTGCGGCGTGATCCCGCCGGTCTCATGCAGCAGGCGCCCGATCAGCGTCGACTTGCCGTGGTCGACATGGCCGACGATGACGATGCGCACGAGATGACGGTCGGCCGCTGCGACGGGCAGCGTGGCGAGGTTGGTCGCTGAAATAACGGACATCGGGCGACCTCACAGATAGCCGGCGACGCGAAGTCGCTCGAAGGAATCCTCGGCCTCGTGGTCCATCGCGCGGCCGGAGCGCTCGGGCACCTTGGTGGTGGCGAGCTCGGCGAGGATCTCGTCGATGGTTGCGGCGTCCGAGGCCACGGGGAAGGTGATGTCCTGGTCGCCGAGCGAGCGGTAGCGCTTGCCGCCCTGCGAGAAGTACAGCGGAATGACGGGAATTCCCTCGCGCCGCGTGTAGGCCCAGATGTCCAGCTCGGTCCAGTGCAGGATCGGGTGCACGCGCAGATGCGCGCCGGCCGGCAGCGTCGCGTTGAAGTGATCCCAGAATTCGGGCGGCTGCTCGCGCACGTTCCAGTCGCCTTCCAGCCCGCGCGGGGAGAAGACGCGCTCCTTGGCGCGGGTCGCCTCCTCGTCGCGGCGGATGCCGGCGACCACCGCGTCGAAGCCGAATTTCTCCAGCGCCAGCTTCAGGCCCTCGGTCTTGCGCGCCGCCGAGCGGGTGGCGGGCGGCAGCGTCGGGTCGATGGTCTCCAGCGGCGGGCACGGCTCGACGCGCAGGTCCAGCCCCCACTCGACCGCGTAATGATCGCGGAACTGGTACATTTCCCTGAACTTCTTGCCGGTGTCGACATGCATCACCGGAAAGGGCACATGGCCGAGAAAGGCCTTGCGCGCCAGCCAGATCATCACGTTGGAATCCTTGCCGAGCGACCAGAGCAGCGCCATGCGCTTCATCCGCGCGAAGGCCTCGCGGAAGATGTAGATGCTCTGAGCTTCAAGCTCGTCGAGCCGTTCATCGGCAGTGGACATGGGTGAGTTCCGTCTCGCCTCCGGCTCCCGCGCCGGGACTAATTACACGTAATTTTCGTGCATTTAATTCTTTTGCACGTTCTAAATTGGTGTTATGCAGGCTCATTCCATCCGTCAACAGGAAATTAGCTCTCCATGGCGTCGCCGCAGCAGCAGAAATTGAAGGTCCACGGCCCGGTCGCCGTCACCGCCAACCGTCTGACTGATGGCGCCGTCGTGTGGCGCACGCGTGGCGACGGCTGGTCGGCGGACCTCGCCGACGCGATCATCGTCACCACCGCCGACGATGCCATCGCCCTGCTGGCCGCCGCGCAGAAGCGCGACATCGACGCGGTCGGCGCCTATGTCGCTCCGGTCGTCATCGAGGCCGACGGCTCGGTGGCGCCGGGCAATCTGCGCGAGCGCATCCGGGTTGCCGGCCCGACCTTCGAACTGCCGCACTGAAGTCGACGCATAAGGCCATAGTACGCGATGTATGCCTACGACGAATTCGACCGCGCCTTCCTTGCCGAACGTGTCGCGGATTTCCGCGACCAGGTGGCGCGCCGCCTCTCCGGGGCGTTGAACGAGGACGAGTTCAAGCCGCTGCGGCTGATGAACGGCGTCTACCTGCAGCTTCACGCCTACATGCTGCGCATCGCCATTCCCTACGGCACGCTGAGCGCGCACCAGCTGCGCCGCATGGCGCATGTCGCGCGCACCTATGATCGCGGCTACGGGCACTTCACTACCCGGCAGAACATCCAGTTCAACTGGATCAAGCTGGAGGAGCTGCCCGAAGCGATGGCGGCGCTCGGCGAGGTCGGCGTGCACGGCATCCAGACCTCCGGCAACTGCATCCGCAACGTCACCACCGACCAGTGGGCCGGCGCGACGCCCGAAGAGTGCGACGACCCGCGCATCTGGGCGGAGATCCTGCGCCAGTATTCGACGCTGCACCCGGAATTCACCTACCTGCCGCGCAAGTTCAAGATCGCCATCGCCGCCAGCCCGCACGACCGCGCCGCCATCAAGGTGCACGATGTCGGCCTGCGCCTGCACCGCAACGCGGCCGGCGAGCTCGGCTTCGAGGTTCTGGTCGGCGGCGGCCTCGGCCGCACGCCTTTTGTGGGCAAGTCGATCCGCGCCTTCCTGCCGGCGCGCGAGCTGCTGAGCTACATCGAAGCCATCATGCGCGTGTACAATCAGTACGGACGGCGCGACAACATCTACAAGGCGCGCATCAAGATCCTCGTGCACGAGATCGGCGCCGAGGCGTTCGCCAAGGCGGTCGAGGCCGAGTGGGAGGCGATCCGCGAGGGCGCGCTGCACCTGTCCGACGAGATGATCGCGGAAATCCGCGGCCGCTTCATCTATCCCGCCTACGAGACGCTTGAGGATCGCCCTGCCGAGCTCGTCGAGGCGCTGAAGGACGAGCGCTTTGCCACGTGGTTCGCCAATTCGGTGCATGCGCACAAGGTGCCCGGCTATTCGATCGTCACCATCTCGCTGAAGCCCGTCGGCGCCCCTCCGGGCGACGCCACCGCCGACCAGATGGACGTCATTGCCGATCTCGCCGACGCCTATGGCTTCCACGAGGTCCGCGTCGGCCACGAGCAGAATCTCTGCCTGCCCAACATCGCCCAGAAGGACCTGCCCGCCCTGTGGGCTGCCCTCGACGCGGCGGGCCTTGCCACCCCGAACGTCAACCACATCAGCGACATCATCGCCTGCCCCGGCCTTGACTACTGCGCGCTGGCCAATGCCCGCGCCATTCCGGTGGCACAGGAGATCGCCAAGCGCTTCGCCGATCTCGACCGCTCGCGCGGCATCGGCCGGCTGCATGTGAACATTTCCGGCTGCATCAACGCCTGCGGCCACCATCACGTGGGCCATATCGGCATTCTCGGCGTCGAGAAGAACGGCCAGGAATTCTACCAGATCACGCTCGGCGGGCGGGCCGACGAGCAAGCCCAGCTCGGCACTTTGCTGGGACCAGCCGTGCCCTACGAGCAGGTCCCCGGGCTCATCGAGGACGTGGTGGATACCTATATGGAGCTGAGAGCCGGCCCGCAGGAACTCTTCATCGACACCGTGGCGCGGCTCGGCGTCGAACCCTTCAAGGAGCGCGTCTATGCCGCTCATTGAGAATGGACACATCGTCGAAGACAAATACGTGCGCGTGTCCGATGAGGACGCATTGCCCGAGGGCGTGCCCGTCCTCGTCGGCGTCGACCGCTTCCTGAAGGAAGCGGAGGCGTTGAAAGGCCGGCAGGCGCCGGTCGGCGTGATCTGGCCGAACAACCGGCCGATCGCCGAGATCGCGCCCTATCTCGGCCAGCTCTCGCTGATCGCGCTCAATTTCCCGATCTTCCGCGACGGGCGCGCCTACAGCCAGGCCCGGCTGCTGCGCGAGCGCCTTGGCTGGACCGGCCCGCTGCGCGCCATCGGCAATGTGCTGCGCGACCAGTTCCTGCTCATGCAGCGCTCCGGCTTCGACCAGATCGAGGCGGTGAAGGAAGCGGACGCGGAAGCCTTCGACGAGGCGGTGCATCGCTACACGGTGTTCTACCAGCCCGCGACCGACGAGCGTCCCAGCCTGCTGCGCCAGCGCCTCGGCCGCACCCTGACGGGAGCGGCGCGATGAACGTTGCCGGGCGCACGCCATTGAGCCCCGTTCTCACCCTGCCCTCCGAGGGCCGGGTGAACGCGCTCAACCATGCGCTCGACAGGGCCGCGCCCCACGAGATCATCCGCGAGGCGGCGGCAGTCACGGGCCCGGGCCGCCTCTGCCTCGTGTCGTCCTTCGGCACGGAATCGGCCGTGCTCATCGCCTTCATGGCCGAGGTCGATCCCTCGATCCCGGTGGTTTTCCTCGACACGGGCTGGCTGTTCGAGGAGACGCTGGCCTATCGCGACGCGCTGACCGCGCAGCTCGGCCTTACGGATGTGCGCACTATCCATCCCGACCCGTCCCGGCTCGCCGAGCTCGACGCCGAGCGGGACCTGTGGTTCTCCGATCCGGATTCCTGCTGCCGCATCCGCAAGGTCGAGCCGCTCGCCCGCGCGCTGTCCGGCTTCGACGGATGGCTGAACGGGCGCAAGCGCTATCAGGGCGGCCTGCGCGCCGATATCCCTGTCGTCGAGCGCGACGGCGCCCGGCTCAAGTTCAACCCGCTCGCCAATCTCGGGCGGGAAGAAGTGGAGGCGGCGCACCGGCGTTTCGGCCTTCCCGACCATCCGATGCTCGCCAAGGGCTTCGGCTCGGTAGGCTGCATGCCCTGCACCAGCCGCTCCACCGGCAGCGAGGGTGCGCGCGCGGGCCGCTGGCGGGGCCAGGCCAAGACCGAGTGCGGCATCCACACGCTGCTCAACACCATCGACCGCTGAGGCGGGCGATCCTCCATCCCTCACGACGTCCTCCCGGAGATGCCGCAGGCGAGATCCGGGCTAGCACGCACGTTCGAACCGCCCCCGGATTCCGGCGTCCGGGGCGATGGCTTCGCGGCGCCACAACGCCCGGCCCATTTCACATGCCAATGATGTATGGATAATCTATTTTCTATAGATGAAGTAGTTTTCTATTGACCACGCTTTGGAGCCGTGGAAATCTCCCCTCACGCATTTCACGGCGCCCGCGCCGCTGGGGAGAACTCAAGCCATGTCGTTCCATTTCAAGCACGCGGCTGCCGCCGCGCTTGTCGCCGCCCTCGCGGCGCCGCTCGGCTTCGCGCCGGTCGCCCGTGCCGCCGATGTCAGCCTGCTCAACGTGTCCTACGATCCGACGCGCGAGCTGTACCAGCAGTTCAACAAGGCTTTCGCCGAAACCTACAAGGCCGAGACCGGCAAGACCATCGAGATCAAGGCCTCGCATGGCGGGTCGGGCAAGCAGGCCCGCTCGGTGATCGACGGCCTTGAGGCCGATGTCGTCACCCTCGCGCTCGCCTATGACATCGACGCCATCGCCGACAAGGGCTTCCTCGCGGCGGACTGGCAGAAGCGCCTGCCCGACAATTCCTCGCCCTACACCTCGACCATCGTGTTCCTCGTCCGCAAGGGCAACCCGAAGGGCATCAAGGACTGGAACGACCTGGTGAAGCCGGGCGTGCAGGTCATCACCCCGAATCCGAAGACCTCGGGCGGCGCCCGCTGGAACTACCTTGCCGCCTGGGCCTACGCGCTCAAGCACAATGGCGGCGACGAGGCCAAGGCCAAGGCGTTCGTCGGCTCGCTGTTCAAGAACGTCCCGGTGCTCGACACCGGCGCCCGCGGCTCGACCGTCACCTTCACCGAGCGCGGCGTCGGCGACGTGCTGCTGGCCTGGGAGAACGAGGCGTTCCTGTCCAAGAAGGAATTCGGCGACGACAAGTTCGACATCGTCATTCCCTCGCTCTCCATCCTCGCCGAACCGCCGGTCGCCATCGTCGACAAGAACGTCGACCGCAAGGGCACCCGCGCCGCCGCCGAGGCCTATCTGAAGGCGCTCTACACCAAGGCGGGCCAGAAGATCGCCGCCGAGAATTTCTACCGCCCGCGCGACCCCGAGATCGCGAAGGAATATGAGAAGGTCTTCCCCAAGATCGACCTCGTGACCATCGACGACCCGGCCTTCGGCGGCTGGCGCAAGGCGCAGAAGACCCACTTTTCCGACGGCGGCGTCTTCGACCAAATCTATGCCAACTGAGCGTAATAAACGGAGCGCAAGGCCCGCCGGCCGCGCCTGAACCTTCCCTTCCAGGGCGACGCCGGGTCTCGAAACAGACCCGGCGTCGCTGCGTCCGAATCTCCCGGAGCCCGACGTGAGCCAAGCCGAGAGTACAGCCGAGAGCCCTTCCGTGCCGGCGCGTGCCGTCCCCGACCACCCGGCGCTGCTGACTCCGTTGCCGCGCGGAGACGCTTCCGGCTGGCGCGGCCACAGCGTCATCCCCGGCTTCAACCTCACGCTCGGCCTCACCTTGCTCTGGCTGTCGCTGATCGTGCTGATCCCGCTGGCCGCGCTGTTCGTGAAGACCGCCGAGCTGACGCCCGAGCACATCGTCAACATCCTCACCTCGACGCGCACGCTGAACGCGCTGAAGATCTCCTTCGGCCTGTCGCTGGTCGCCGCCGCGATCAACCTTGTGCTCGGCGCGGTCATCGTCTGGGCGCTGGTGCGCTACGATTTCCCCGGCCGGCGCATCCTCGACGCGCTGATCGACATTCCCTTCGCGCTGCCCACGGCAGTGGCCGGCATCGCGCTGACGACGCTCTATGCCGAGAATGGCTGGATCGGCTCCTGGCTGGCCCCGCTCGGCATCAGGGTCTCCTTCACGCCGCTCGGCATCCTCGTCGCGCTGATCTTCATCGGCCTGCCCTTCGTGGTGCGCACGGTGCAGCCGGTGCTGGAAGACCTCGACCATGAGCTGGAGGAAGCCGCCACAACGCTGGGTGCGGGCCGGCTCACCACGATCCGCCGCATCGTGCTGCCCGCCGTGCTGCCCGCCTTCCTCACCGGCTTCGCGCTGGCCTTCGCCCGCGCCGTCGGCGAATACGGCTCGGTCATCTTCATCGCCGGCAACCTGCCCAACGTGTCGGAGATCGCGCCGCTGCTCATCGTCATCCGGCTGGAGGAGTTCCGCTACGCGGACGCCACCACCATCGCCGTGACGATGCTGGTCGCCGCCTTTATCCTGCTCTTCATCATCAACGGGCTGCAGCGCTGGTCCGAAACCCGCACCGGGAGGGCCGGATGAGCGTGTCCCCGATCCGCGACGAGCCGACGCCGGTCAAATGGGCGATCGTCGCCCTTGCCGTCATCTTCATCGGCCTGTTCATCCTGCTGCCGCTGATCAACGTTTTCGCGCAGGCCTTCGTGAAGGGCTGGGAGGCCTATGCCCTCGCCCTCGTCGAGCCCGACGCGCTGGCCGCCGTCCGGCTGACGCTGCTCGTCACCGCGCTTTCGGTGACGGCCAACACCGCCATGGGCCTCGTCATGGCCTGGGCGATCACCAAATTCGCGTTCCGCGGCAAGAGCTTCCTCATCACGCTGATCGACCTGCCCTTCTCGGTGTCGCCGGTGGTGGCCGGCCTCGTCTTCGTGCTGCTGTTCGGCGCGCAGGGCTATTTCGGGCCCTGGCTGATCGACAATGGCTGGAAGATCATCTTCTCCTGGCCGGGCATCACCCTCGCTACCGTCTTCGTCACCTTCCCCTTCGTCGCGCGCGAACTGATCCCGCTGATGCAGGAGCAGGGCACCAATGAGGAAGAGGCGGCGGTGACGCTCGGCGCCGGCGGCTGGCGTGTCTTCACCCGCGTCACCCTGCCCAACATTAAATGGGCGCTGCTCTACGGCGTGCTGCTGTGCAACGCCCGCGCCATGGGCGAATTCGGCGCCGTCTCCGTGGTCTCCGGCCATGTGCGCGGGGAAACCAACACCATCCCGCTGCAGGTCGAGATCCTCTACAACGAGTACCAGTTCCAGGCGTCCTTCGCGGTCGCCTCGCTGCTGGCGGTGCTCGCCATCGTCACGCTGGTCGCCAAGACCGTGCTGGAAGCTCGCCTCAATGCCCGCGGGCGGGGTCACTGAGGCGTATACGCCTCAGAACAGGAACACCGCCGCCGCAAAGCCCGCGACCAGCACAAGCGCGAACAGCGCCGTCACCAGCCCGAGCCGCTTTTCGATGAAGGTGCGCGCCGAGGGGCCGACCCAGTAGAGCAGGCCGGCGACCAGGAAGAAGCGCAGCCCGCGCGTGATTACCGACAGCACGACGAACCAGAACAGGCTGTAATGGGCAAAGCCCGAGGTGATCGTCACCACCTTGTAGGGGATCGGCGTCAGCCCCTTGATGAGGATGATCCAGTGGCCGTAGCGCTGGTAGGCCTCGGTGAAGGCTTCCACCTTCGCGCCGTAGCCGTAGAGCTGGATCAGGAACAGGCCGAGCGATTCATAGAGCAGCGCGCCGATGGCGTAGCCGAACAGGCCGCCGACCACCGAGGCGAGCGTGCACACGCCCGCATACCACCAGGCCCGCGACGGGCGCGCGAGGCACATCGGCACCAGCATGACGTCGGGCGGCACCGGGAAGAAGGAGCTTTCCGCGAAGGACACGGCGGCCAGCGCCCAGGGCGCGGAGCGGCGCTCGGCGAGGTCGATCACCCATTGGTAGAGACGGCGCAGCATCAGGTCCTGCCGAGGCTCGAAGGTCCGGCGGCTGCCGGGCGAGAAAGAGGCGCCGCGCGCTAGCGACGGCGGCGGCCGACCCGCCCGGAGGGCTCCTCGGCGCCGTCGGCGATGTCCCATAGCAGCGCCGGCGCCTGGCGGGAATGGGCATCCGGAACGCCGTCGCGGGCCGGCCGCAGCTGCCGCTTGGGCAGCTTCTCGGCGATGCCGAGCAGGCGCTCGCGCCGGTCCATCTCGGCCCAGACGTCGTCCGGCGCGATGCCGAGCTCGGCCCACAGCACGACGAGGTTGTAGACGAGATCGGCGCTCTCGCGCACCGTCGCCGCCCGGTCGCCCATCACCCCGTCCAGCGCCACCTCGACCGCCTCCTCGGCGACCTTCTTGGCGATGGTCGCGCGCCCCTTGCGGAACAGCCGCTCGGTGCGCGGGGAAGGGTTCTGTCCCTTCCGCGTGGCGATCACGGCGGCGTGCAGGCGACGGATCGAATCACTCATGCTTCAATCTTAAATCCAATTTCATGAAGGCGTTGTAGCAGTGCGAACGGGCCCGGCGCCGCCCGTCGGCGCGGGGCCCCCGTCCCCGCCGCTAGCGCCCCTGTGAACACGCTGCCGCCCCATGCCTTTTGCACCGCCGAAGGGTTCGGGTTATTCAGAAGGCGGTGGGCCGCCCCGCCGCCGGCCCCTGCTGGAAACGGATGTCCGAAGCGTGATTGACCTCTCCATTCTCCACGCCCGCTTCGCCCGGCTCGCCGCCGGGCTGGCCGCGAGCGTCCTGCTGGCCCCCGTCCTGCTGGCGCCCGTCCTGCTGCCGGCCACCGCCCATGCGACGCCCGCGCTGGTGATCGAGGTCGAGAGCGGCAAGGTCCTGCTGGCGGATGACGCCACCAAGCCGTGGTACCCCGCGTCCATCACCAAGCTGATGACGGCCTATGTCACCTTCAAGGCCATCCGCTCGGGTCGCATCACGCCGGAGACGCTGATCTCCGTCTCCGCCAATGCGGCGGCACAGAAGCCCTCAAAGATGGGCTTCAAGGTCGGCACCCAGCTCACCGTCGACAACGCGCTGAAGATGATGCTGGTGAAGTCGGCCAACGACATGGCCGTCGTGCTCGCAGAGGGCGTCGGCGGCTCGCTTCCCGCCTTCGTCGCGGAGATGAACCAGACCGCCGCCGAGCTCGGCATGACGGGCTCGCACTTCGCCAATCCCAACGGCCTGCCGGACCCCGACAACATCTCGACCGCCCGCGACCTTGCCGTGCTGGCGCGTCACATCTTCCTCGACTTCCCCGAGCAGGCGGACCTGTTCCGCATCCCCTCCATCAAGCTCGGCCCGGCGGTGATCCGCAGCTACAACAAGCTGATCGACCGCTATCCCGGCGCCGACGGCATGAAGACCGGCTTCATCTGCGCCTCGGGCTTCAACCTGGTGGCCAGCGCCACGCGCGGCGACCGCCACCTGCTCGCGGTCGTGCTCGGCACCGGCTCGGGGCGCGAGCGCACCGAGCAGGCCGCCCTGCTGCTGGAGCGCGGCTTCCAGCATTCCTGGCATATCTTCGGCGCGGTGGCGCCGACCGTGGAATCGCTGCGCAACGAGGGCGGCCCGCCGGCCGACATGCGCGCGCAGGTGTGCGGCGGCAAGCGCCAGAACACCGCCTCGGAGGATGATGATTCGCCCTCGACCGCTTCGGGTTATGTCGCCGCCGGAATGTCCGGGCTCGGCGAGAACGTGACGGGCGCCAGCCTGCTGCAGAAGCTGCCGCCCTCCATGCCGCCCGTCGAAGTCTGGGTCGGCCCGGTGCCGAGCGCCGAGGCGCTGGCGGCCGCCTATCCCCCGCCGCCGGAGAAGAAGAAGCCGGCGCCCGCCAAGGACAAGGCCGCCGCCAAGAAGAAGGGCCCGACCACGGCGGTGATCGACACCACCGCGCCGGTCGGCGAACCCGCCGACGGAGATGCCGCGCCCGCCGCCAAACCCGCGCCCAAGCCCGCGCCGAAGCCGGCGGCCAAGCCGGCCGCGAAACCCGCGAGCCAGGCCTCGGCGGCGCCCAAGCCGGCTCCCAAACCCGCCGCCAAGCCTGCTGCCTCCACGCCGTTGCCGAAGCCGGCTCCCGCGCCTACCTATCCCCTCATCCCGCCGCCTCCGCCGCAGTGACGCGGCCCGCGTAGCGGCGGGACCGTCCCCTCCCGCCTCCGGGCATTTCCCGCCCGCGCCGGCCAACAGGATCACAGACATGAGCGAGGAGCCCCGTCTCCCGCCGGAGCCGATTCCGGTCACGCTGCTCACCGGCTTTCTCGGCGCCGGCAAGACCACGCTGCTGAACCGGCTGCTGCAGGACCCCGGCCTTGCCGACACCGCCGTGCTGATCAACGAGTTCGGCGAGATCGGGCTCGACCATCTCCTCGTGCAGCATTTCGACGACGCCACCGTGCTGCTGGCCTCCGGCTGCCTGTGCTGCAACGTGCGCGGCGATCTGGTGGAGGGGCTGGAACAGCTCCTGCGCCGCATGGACAACGGCGTCATCCCCCCGTTCCGCCGCGTCGTCATCGAGACCACCGGCCTTGCCGATCCCGCGCCGATCCTGCACGTGCTGATGATGCACCCCTATCTGGTGCTGCGCTTCCGGCTCGACGGGGTGGTGACGCTGGTCGATGCGGTGAACGGCGTCGGCACGCTCGACGAGCATCCCGAATCCGTGCGTCAGGCGGCGATCTCCGACCGCATCGTGCTGACCAAGACCGATCTGGTCGACACGCCGGAGCGCGAGGCGAGCCTCACCGACCTGCGCGCGCGCCTGCGCCGGCTCGCGCCCGGCGCGCCGGTGCTGGATGCGGCCAAGGGCGAGGCGGTGCCGTCCACGCTGTTCGATGCCGGCCTCTACGATCCCGCCACCAAGATCCCCGACGTGTCGCGCTGGCTGGCCGACGAAGCGGTGGCGGAGGCCGAAGCCCAACACCGCGCACATGCCCACGACGCCAACCGCCACGACGACCGCATCCGCGCCTTCACCGTGGCGACCGAGGCGCCGGTCTCGGCGGCGGCGATCGACATGTTTCTGGAGCTGGTGCGCGGCACGCACGGCGCCAAGCTGCTGCGGCTCAAGGGCATCGTAAAGCTGGTGGAGGACCCCGAGCACCCGCTGGTGCTGCATGGCGTGCAGCATGTGCTGCACCCGCCGAGCCAGCTTGCCGCCTGGCCGGACGAGGACCGCCGCACCCGCCTCGTGATGATCGTGCGCGATGTCGAGCCGGCGGTGATCCGCCGCCTGTTCGACGCCTTCATGGGACTGCCGGCGCCCGATCAGCCGGACCGGATCGCCATGACCGACAATCCGCTGGCGCCGGCGACGATGCGGCGCTGAGTGCGGTATCGCCGATCCCGGTGGCTACTGCGCCGGTACCGGCGCGCCGTTGATCATGAGCTGCGTGCCGCCTGCGGAAGCGGCCGGGGAAGCCGCCGGCGAAGCGGCGGGCGCCGCCGCGGCGGCTTCCGCTTTCGCGTCCGGTACCGCGATGACCATGGCCCAGTAGACGCCGTATTTGCTGCGCGGCGAGCGCACGGCGGCGATGCCGAGCCGGGTGGCCCCCGGCAGCAGCATGTTCTTGTTGTGCGAGGGCGAATCCCGCCAGCCGGAAAACGCCTCGGCCAGCGTGTGGTAGCCGGCGCCGACATTCTCCGCCGCCCGCAGCCCGTTGAAGCCGGCCGCCTTGAGGCGCGTGGTCAGCCCGCGTCCGCCGATATTGTGCGAGAGCTGGTCGGCCGCCGCCATGGCGCGAGCCTGCCGCTCGGCCACCGTCATCAGCACGGGGTCGATGGTGACTTCCGGCAGCCCGCGCCCGCGCCGGTAGTCGCTGATGAGCGAGGCCGCGGCCTGCGGATCGAGCGCCCCGCCCTTGGCGATGTTGGCGTAGAAGGTCTCGTCCACCGGCGTCACGGTCGGCCCGGCGGCGCAGGCCGCCAGCAGAAGCGGCAGCATCAGAAGTCCGGCGAAGCGCTTCAGCGGAGGACGGGACATGAGGTTCTCTCGAATGGGGGGTCGGCGGGACAGCACATGACGAAGGCAGCCGGCTAGCCGTCGCCGCCGGCTTCGGCCTCGCCGATCCGGCCGCCGCGATAGATGCTCCACGGCGTGTAGGGAATGCCGATCTTTGCCGCCTTCATCCGGTCGAGCACCGCGAAATGCAGGTCACTCTTCACGGTGAGGGCGTAATCGACATTGGCCACCACGCAGCGCAGCTCGAATTTGAGATAGCTGTCGCCGAAGCCGATGAGGAACACGCGCGGCGGCGGCGAGCGCAGCACCTGCGGGTGATCGCAGGCGCAGCCTATCAATATGTCGCGCACCTCGTCCGCGTCGGCGTCATAGGCGACATTGACCGCCACGATGACGCGGCCGGTCGTGTTGGCATGGGTGAAGTTCTTCACCATGCCGGTGATGAGGTCGGAGTTGGGAATCAGCACCGCCGCGCGGTCAAAGGTCTCGATCTCGGTGGCGCGCACGCTGATGCGGCGCACATAGCCTTCCTCGCCCTTCACCGAGATGGTGTCGCCCACGCGGATCGGCCGCTCCGCCAGCAGAATCAGGCCTGAAACGAAGTTCGACACGATGGATTGCAGGCCGAAACCGATACCGACCGAGAGCGCACCGGCGACGAGGGCGATGTTTTCGAGGTTGAGGCCGAGCTGGCCCATCGCCATGGCGATGACGGCGATGGAGCCGATATAGCCGATGATGGTGGCGATGGAATTCTGCAGCCCCTGATCGAGGGCGGTCTTGGGCAGGATGGCCACCGCGAACCAGCGCTGCACCGCGCGCGCCACCACGATGCCGAGCACGAGGAACAGCACCGCGCTCAGAATGTCGCCGATGGCGACGGTGGAATTGCCGATGGTGAAGCCAAAGGTGACGCGGCTGAGCAGGTCGCGCAGATCCGCCGTCGAGGTGCCGAAAGTGCCGACCACGACCACGATGATGACGATGATCGCCACCGCCTTCAGCACGCCGGCGATCAGCACGGAGAGCAGCTCAAGGCTCGCCGGCCGCACGCCGAGGGTCTTGGAGACGTGGCGCGCCCGCGTCCCTGTCGCGATGGCGTCGATGAACAGGGCATTGATCAGCGCCAGAACGAGATAGAGCGTGCCCGCCATCACCACCGCGACGAGCGCGCGGGACGACAGGAAGGCGGCGAAGCTGACATAGCCGCCGACCAGCGACGCCACGATGGCGGTGTTCAGCACCCACAACGGGAACTTGACCCATTGCAGCGTCGAGCTGCGGGCGCCCTCGCCCGCCGCCTTTGCGGGCTCCCGGCCCACGCCCGCTTCGCCATCGTCGGCATCGCCGGTGAGCGCGGAGAGGGCGCGCATGCTGCGGGCCGCGACCAGAACGAGGGCGATGGACATCGCCGCGCTGGTCGCCACGGTGAGCGGCACCGGCGCCACCAGCGCACGGTGCAGCGACCCGAGCACCGCCGCAGCGCCGAGAATCCACAGGCCGTTGGCGGCGCTGTTGTAGATCAACGCGGCCATCTCCTCGGAGATGGGCACCACGCGGCGCTGCGGCTCGCCGGGCGCCAGCGCGCCCGCCAGCAGGCCGCGACCGACGGCGACGATGCCGATGCCGAGCAGCACGCCCTGCGCGATTTCGTTCACCCGCTCGGGCAGCAGGTCGAAGGCGTTGAGCAGCGCCAGCACCGCGAAGGCGGCGACCGGCGCCGCCGCCATGCGCAGCAGCGCCACCAGCGCCGACAGCAGGCAGGCCTTGAGGCGGGGCAACGGCTCGCCGTTCTCGCCGAGCTCGGCCCGCCGCAGCGGCCGGGCAAACATGTTTTGAGCCGCGACAACCAGCGCGACGATCAGCAGCCCACCGAAGGCGACGCCGGCCTGTCCCCACACCGACATGCGGGCATTGGCGTAGGCGGCCCAGTCGCTCAGGAGATAGCTGATGCCGCGCAACTCCACCGGCACGGCGGCGGCCGCCGACACCCACAGCGCCGGGTCGAGGGCGCTGTAGGAGCGCGCCAGAAGCTGGTCGGTGAACAGCGCCCGGCGGCGGCTGGTGATGCGGTCGGAAAGCTGGTCGGCCCGCACCTTCAGCAGCTTGGCCTGCTTGAGCACCGCATCGAGCTCGCTCGCCCGCGCGGTCAGCCCGTCGCGCTCGGAGGTGATCGAGGCGTCCTCGGGCGGCGCGTCCGCCGCCGGCTTGGGACCTATCTCCTTCACGCGGTGATTGAAATTGGCGAGCAGCGGCTCCAGCGTGGCGATGGCCGTGGTGAGGCTGTCGCGCACCGGGTCGAGGCGGCCGCGCAGTTCGTCGAGATCGGTGGAACGCAGGCCCTCGCGCCCCAGCCCCGCTTCCACGCTGTCGACGACGGCGCGCTGGCCTTCCAGCTTCTCCTGCACCTGCAACTGCTCGGGCGGCACCGCGCCGGTCTGGGCGCGCGCCGCCCCGCCCGTGGTGAGGGCGAACAGAGCGAGGAGGAAGGCCGCGACGAGCGCCCGGACGCCACGTGGCGCCGACCGGGAAGACAGGCCGGAACGCGGGCGGGGCGCGCCGCGACCTTCGCCGATGGTCCTATCGGTGACGAGGGAAATGAAGGTCATCCTGAAGGGGGCGGATTCGAGCCAAACGCCCTTCCTGTCTCGTGCCCGATAAAGGCCAAGTCAAGGCGTCCCGACCGAGGCGTGGGGCGCCAATGGCGGCGCGGCATCAGTTCCCGCGCAGGTTCGGCGGCAGCATCCGCTCCTGCATGTCGAAGGCGGAGGAGAACACGGCGAAGACATCGCCGAGGAACTCGCGCGCCTGCGAGAAGGGCGTCGCGCGCGGGGCGCGCATGCGGCCGACCACCTCCTCGTCGTCGAGCTTCAGCTCGGCGGCGCTGTGCACGGCGAGGTTCTTCATCGGGCCATTATTCGGCAGGAACACGACCTGCAATTCCTCGATGCCGCGATTCTGCGCCAGCAGCACGAGATGGCGCATCAGCGCCGAGCCGACGCCCCTGCCCTGCCATGGCCTTTCCACGCTGAAGGCGGCTTCGGCGGCGGCGGGCTTGCCGGGGCGCGGGTTGAGCGGGTGCAGCTCGGCCACCGCGCGCAGCTCGCCATCGACGAAATAGCCGAGCGCGCTCACCTCGTTCGAGACGACGCGGGTGGCGTGACGCGACAGCGCGCTGTCGGACACGACGCCGCCGAAGCGCATGAAGCGGCTCAGCGGATCGAGCCGCAGCAGATGATCGAGAATGAGCTGGCGCTCGGCGGGGATGAGCTTGCGGATGTGGCCTTCCAGCCGCTCATGCGCAGGATGCGCGGCGGGGGCGGAAGAAGCGGTCTCCTCGCGAACGGAGGCACTCGCGGTCGTGTTCATGGCGCAGGCCTGATATGGGGCCGCCTGAATTATTGCGGCGCAGCATAACTATGCGCACCGCACAACAATACAACTCACGCGCCTGCATGGCTCACATGCGACGCAAGCGAGCCAGCATCGAGACTACGCCGCATTCGGACGCCGGCCAATGCGTATCCGCACGCAGGCGCGCCTGCCCTCAGGGCGCGACGCTCGCCGAGCGGTTGCGACCCACCACCTCGTCGATCGCCTCGCGCAGCGTGCCCTCGGCGGTGACACCGAAATTGTAGTGGCTCATCGAATAGGGACCGGCCTTGCCGGGATGCGCCGAGCGGAAGCCGACATAGACGCCGACGAACGCACCCTCGGGCGTCAGCAGCCCGGCGCCAGAAACGCCGCCCTCGGCGTCGCAGTCGAGCGCGACCTCGCGCAGGCCGCTCGGCGCCCGCGCGGTGACCTGGCGGGCACGGCAGCTCTGCAGCGAGAAGGCCTCGACGCCGCCGGACTTGGCCGCCGCGCCGAGCACGATGTCGGAGGGTACGGCGATGGACCTCGCCGGCATGTAGGGCTTGGCGCCGATGACCGCGCCGGCGAGCGGCACCACCGCCCAGTCCTTCACCGCCGGCTCGTTATAGGGCTCGCGGGCACCGCACACGACGCCCTCGACGTCGATCGGCACCACCTGCCGGCGGCCGCCGGCATCGATCTGGAAGGTGCAGCCGCCGCCGTCGCCGCGCGGCTTGCCGCCGGGAGCGAAGAGCACATGGGCTGCCGTGACCAGCACGTTGCTGGCGCCGACGAGTTGGCCGGTGCCGACGGCCGAGCCGCAGCGCACCAGCCCGGTCGCCCCGAAGCGGGCGTTCACCACGGAGAGCGGCAGGCCGTTGACGCGGGCAAAGTCGGCGCGGGAGAGGCGATCGTCCTGGTCGATCACCACCGCCGAGGGCGGCAGGTCACGCGCCGCAACGTTCTTGCGCTCCTGCGCGGCGGCCGGACCGGTGATATGGCAGAGCGCGAGACCCGCAAGCACGAGAGCGGCAACCGCCAGCGCCGGACCGCCACTGACGCCCTTGTGAACGCACCGCACCCGCATAAGCTGCCCGCCTCGCCTCGTGAGAGAGGGTGAACAGTGCGTGGACAACCGTGACGCCGTCAAGGCAAGAGGGGCGCAACGCGATGGCGCCGCCTTCGGTTCCCGCAGAGCTGTCATGCGTAAAGCACAATCCGGCGAGGCGGCGCGGCGCCCGTTTACCTTCCCGGCTTGCTGATGCGGCTCGGCGGGTCTAAGCGTGCGCTGCAAAAAAGCGGGGATGGCCCGACATGACGGATACGGTCACGGCAGAGGCCGGCGGCTCGGTGCTGGCGGCACGCTATGTCGCCCGCATGGCGGTCGGCGACATCCTGCCCGATCCCGGCCAGGCCAAGGTGGTCGCGGCCCTGGCGCGGCTGGAGCAGCGCATCGCCTCGCGGCGCCTCGCCCGCAAGACCTCGGCGCTCGGCTGGCTGTTCGCCAAGCGCGAGGACGCCATACCCAAGGTGCGCGGCCTCTACATCCACGGCTCGGTCGGCCGCGGCAAGACCATGCTGGTCGACCTGTTCTATGAGAGCGTAGCGGTGCGCAAGCGCAAGCGGCGCGCCCATTTCCACGAGTTCATGGCCGACGTGCACGCCCGAATCTTCCAGGTGCGCGCCGACATGAAGCAGGGCCGCGTGAGGGATGGCGACCCCATCGCCCTCGTCGCCGCCGCGCTCTACGAGGAAGCCTGGCTGCTGTGCTTCGACGAGTTCCACGTCACCGACATCGCGGACGCGATGATTCTCGGCCGGCTGTTCGAGAAGCTGTTCGACCTCGGCGTCGTCATCGTCGCCACCTCCAACGTGGCGCCGCAGGACCTCTATGAGGGCGGCCTCAACCGCGCGCTGTTCCTGCCCTTCATCGGCATGATCGAGCAGCACATGGAAGTGGTGCGCATCGAATCGCCGACCGACTACCGCATGGAGAAGCTCGGCGGCGCGCGCGTCTGGTACGTGCCCGCCGCCCACGAGACGATGGCCGACGTCGACCGCGAAATGGACAAGGTCTGGCACCGCGTCGCCGGCACGGATGGCGGCGCGCCGGCAAGCCTCGCCTCCGGCGGGCGCGAACTGCGGGTGCCGCGCGCCGGCGGCGGCGCGGCGCGCTTCTCCTTCCACGATCTGTGCGGCGTGCCGCTCGGCGCCTCGGACTATCTGCGCCTCGCCCGCGCCTACCACACGCTGGTCATCGACCACATTCCCGTGCTCGACCAGGACACGCGCAACGAGGCCAAGCGCTTCATCACGCTGATCGACGAGTTGTACGAGAAGGGCGTGAAGCTGGTCGCCTCGGCGCCGGCCGAGCCGGAAAAGCTCTATCTCGGCACGGAGGGCGCGGAAGCCTTCGAATGGGCGCGCACCGTCTCGCGCCTGCACGAAATGCGCTCGGACGACTATCTTGCGCGTCCGCACGGTCGCGGCGACTCGCAGGCCAGTGGAAACACGACCGGCCTCGTGGAAACCTGACGGCGGGGCTTGATCGTGAGGCGGCCGGGCGCACATCTCGACGGTAACAGCTTCCCACGGACCGTTCCGTCATGAGAACACATCACCACAGGTCCGACACGCCGCCCCATGTCTGCGCGCTCACGGGGCATGTCCTCGCCCCGCGCGGCGGGATCCGGCTGGACATGATCCGCCCCGCACTTGCCGACCATATACGCGCGCTGCATCCCGACATCGCGGCGGACGCCTACATCTCGCGCGCGGCGCTGGCCAAGGAGCGCGCCGCCTTCATCGCCGCCACCCTGCAGGCCGAGCGCGGCGACCTCAGCCGGCTCGACCACGACGTCATCGACAGCCTCGCCGCCAACGACATACTGACCGAGAATATCGAGGAGGCGATCCAGAGCGAGCGCACCTTCGGTGAGCGCGCCGCCGACGTCATCGCCTCCTTCGGCGGCAGCTGGACCTTCATCATCTCCTTCATGGTGTTCATCTCGGTCTGGATGGCGCTGAACGTGGCGGGCGCGCTCGGCGCCTTCGACCCCTACCCGTTCATCCTGCTGAACCTCGTGCTGTCCTGCATCGCTGCCCTTCAAGCCCCCGTCATCATGATGAGTCAGAAACGGCAGGAGGCGAAGGACCGGCTGCGCTCGGAGAACGACTACCGCATCAACCTCAAGGCGGAACTGGAGATCCGCCACCTGCACGAGAAGATCGACCACATGCTCACCCGGCAATGGGAACGCCTCGCCGAGATACAGGCGATCCAGATCGAGCTTATGGAAGATCTCGCGCAGCGTCGGCGGTAACGCATCCGGTATTTCGTATACCAAAACAAATGTTCGAAAGTCGTAGCCGGGCGCCGATAAGCTGACCGGCCCCCGGCTTGAACCACACGTCGATAAGGTTTATCGGAACCCCGCGCGGCGGACCGCCGCACCCTCCCCTCGGAAAGTCAGGAAATCTCATGGCTCGCGCAAAGATTGCACTGATCGGGGCAGGCCAGATCGGCGGTACTCTCGCCCTTCTCGCCGGCCTCAAGGAACTCGGCGACGTCGTTATGTTCGATGTCGCGGAAGGTATTCCTCAGGGCAAGAGCCTCGACATTGCCGAAGCGGCCCCGGTTCTCGGCTTCGACGCCAAGCTGGTGGGCACCAATGGCTATGAAGCCATCGAAGGCGCGGATGTGGTGATCGTCACCGCCGGCGTGCCGCGCAAGCCGGGCATGAGCCGTTCCGACCTCCTCGACATCAACCTCAAGGTCATGCAGCAGGTCGGCGCGGGCATCGCCAAATTCGCCCCCGACGCCTTCGTGATCTGCGTCACCAACCCGCTCGATGCCATGGTGTGGGCGCTTCAGAAGGCCTCCGGCCTGCCGACCCACAAGGTCGTCGGCATGGCCGGCGTGCTGGACTCGGCCCGCTTCCGCTTCTTCCTCGCCGACGAGTTCGATGTCTCGGTCGAGGACGTCACCGCCTTCGTGCTCGGCGGCCATGGCGACGACATGGTGCCGCTGGTGCGCTATTCCGGCGTCGCCGGCATCCCGCTGCCCGACCTCGTGAAGATGGGCTGGACGAGCCAGGAGAAGGTCGACGCCATCGTCGAGCGCACCCGCAAGGGCGGCGGCGAGATCGTCAACCTGCTGAAGACCGGCTCGGCCTTCTACGCCCCGGCGGCCTCGGCCATCGAGATGGCGACCTCCTATCTCAGGGACAAGAAGCGCCTGCTGCCGGCCGCCGCCTTCCTCTCCGGCCAGTACGGGCAGAACGACCTCTATCTCGGCGTTCCCGTGATCATCGGCGCCAACGGTGTCGAGAAGATCGTCGAGATCGCGCTCGACGGCGCCGAGCAGGCCATGCTCGACAAGTCGGTCGCCTCGGTGAAGGAGCTCGTCGCCGAGTGCCAGAAGATCGCCCCCGATCTCGGCAAGTGAGCGTCGCGTGAACCTCGTTTGTGTCCGCGCGTCCGGCAAGGTCGCGCGGACGTGATGGACTGAAGAGCCGGACGACGGCGGCGGGACCCTCCCGCCGCTGGAAGGTCCGGCCAGTGGTGCCGATATTGCTTGATTGCCGGCGATGCATTTTCGCATCGTTGCGCCGCATTCCTGCGGCATTCCTGACGTGAATACGGGACGTATATACAAGCCTACCGACTTTCGCTCCGCCCACCGGAGCACCGCAAGACAGCCCGATGACAGTCTCATGGGCAATCTTCGGCACGAAAGCACGCCAACGGACCGAACCGGTCCCCCAGGAGCCGACGATGTCGCGCGCGGACTTGAACGAGACCTTCCTCAACACCTCCTTCCTCTACGGCGCCAATGCGGCCTGGATCGAAGACCTCTACGCCCGCTACGAGGCCGACCCGTCCTCCGTCGACGCGGAATGGCAGGCCTTCTTCGCCGGCCTGAAGGACGCGCCGGCGGATGTGGAGAAGAGCGCGCGCGGCGCCTCGTGGAAGCAGCCCGGCTGGCCGATCCACGCCAACGGCGAACTTGTCTCGGCGCTCGACGGCCACTGGATCGAGGTGGAGAAGGCGGTCGGCGACAAGCTCAAGGCCAAGGCGGCCGAGAAGGCGCAGAAGGCCGGCGTCGAGCTGACCTCCGCCGATGTGCAGCAGGCCACCCGCGATTCCGTCAAGGCGCTGATGATGATCCGCGCCTACCGCATGCGCGGCCACCTGCACGCCAAGCTCGACCCGCTGGGTCTTGAGCCGGTGCGCGCGGCGCCCGAGCTCGACCCCGCTTCCTACGGCTTCCGCGAAGCCGACCTCGACCGGCCGATCTTCATCGACCACGTGCTCGGCATGGAGTTCGCCACCGTCCGCCAGATGGTCGCCATCCTGCAGCGCACCTATTGCAACACGCTGGGCGTCGAGTTCATGCACATCTCCTCGCCCGAGGAGAAGGCGTGGATCCAGGAGCGCATCGAGGGTCCGGACAAGGAGATCAGCTTCACCCGCGAGGGCAAGCGCGCCATCCTCAACAAGCTGGTGGAGGCCGAGGGCTTCGAGAAGTTCCTCGATGTACGCTACACCGGCACCAAGCGCTTCGGCCTCGACGGCGGCGAGAGCCTGATCCCCGCGCTCGAACAGATCATCAAGCGCGGCGGCAATCTCGGCGTGAAGGAGATCGTGCTGGGCATGGCCCATCGCGGCCGCCTCAACGTGCTTACGCAGGTGATGGGCAAGCCGCACCGCGCGTTGTTCCACGAGTTCAAGGGCGGCTCCTGGGCTCCCGACGAGGTGGAAGGCTCCGGCGACGTGAAGTACCACCTCGGCGCCTCGTCGGACCGCGAGTTCGACGGCAACCAGGTGCACCTGTCGCTCACCGCCAACCCCTCGCATCTCGAAATCGTCGACCCCGTCGTGCTCGGCAAGGCGCGCGCCAAGCAGGACCTGCTGCGCGACGCCGATCGCACGCAGGTGATGCCGCTGCTGCTGCACGGCGACGCCGCCTTTGCCGGCCAGGGCGTGGTGGCCGAGTGCCTCGGCCTCTCCGGCCTGAAGGGCCACCGCACCGGCGGCTCGATCCATTTCATCATCAACAATCAGATCGGCTTCACCACCTATCCCGGCAATTCGCGCTCCTCGCCCTACCCGTCGGACGTCGCCAAGACCATCGAGGCGCCGATCTTCCACGTGAACGGCGACGACCCGGAAGCCGTGACCTTCGCGGCGAAGATCGCCACCGAGTTCCGCCAGCGCTTCCGCAAGCCGGTGGTGGTGGACATGTTCTGCTACCGCCGCTTCGGCCACAATGAGGGCGACGAGCCGGCCTTCACCCAGCCCTTGATGTACAAGCTCATCAAGCAGCACCCGACGACGCTGGAGATCTACGGCCGCAAGCTGGAGGCCGAGGGCGTCATCGAGACGGGCGAGCTCGACCGCATGCGGGCCGACTGGCGCGCCCGGCTCGACATCGAATACGAGGCAGGCCAGGCCTACAAGCCGAACAAGGCCGACTGGCTGGACGGCCGCTGGGCCGGCCTGAAGGCGGCAGCGGATGCCGACGACCCGCGCCGCGGCAATACCGGCGTCGAGCTCGACACGCTGCGCGAGATCGGCCGGCGCATCACCTCGGTGCCGGAAGGCTTCCACCTCCACCGCACCATCCAGCGCTTCCTCGATGCCCGCCGCAAGGCGATCCTCGATGACGGCGCCGGCATCGACTGGTCCACGGCGGAGGCGCTGGCTTTCTCGTCACTCCTCGTCGACGGCCATCCGGTGCGCCTGTCCGGCCAGGACAGCGAGCGCGGCACCTTCTCCCAGCGCCATTCGGTGCTGATCGACCAGGAGAATGAGGAGCGCTATACCCCGTTCAACCATGTGCGCGAGGGGCAGGCGCAGTACGAGGTCATCAACTCGATGCTCTCGGAAGAGGCCGTGCTCGGCTTCGAATACGGCTACTCGCTCTCCGAGCCCAACGCGCTGACCATGTGGGAAGCCCAGTTCGGCGACTTCGCCAACGGCGCGCAGGTGATCTTCGACCAGTTCCTGTCGTCGGGCGAGCGCAAGTGGCTGCGCATGTCCGGTCTCGTCTGCCTGCTGCCGCACGGCTATGAGGGCCAGGGCCCCGAGCACTCCTCGGCCCGTCTCGAGCGCTATCTGCAGATGTGCGCCGAGGACAACATGCAGGTCGCCAACCTGACGACGCCGGCGAACTACTTCCACGCGCTGCGCCGCCAGCTCAACCGCGACTTCCGCAAGCCGCTGATCCTGATGACGCCGAAGAGCCTGCTGCGCCACAAGCGCGCCGTCTCCACGCTCGCCGAGTTCGGCCCGCAGACCACGTTCCATCGCGTGCTGTGGGACGATGCCGACCGCAACTTCAGCGCCGCCCTGCCGGCCGAGGCGGTGAAGCTGAAGGAGGATGGCGAGATCCGCCGCGTCGTGCTGTGCTCGGGCAAGGTCTATTACGACCTCTATGAGGAGCGCGAGCGCCGCGGCATCGACGACATCTACCTCCTGCGCGTCGAGCAGCTCTTCCCCTTCCCGCTCAAGACGCTGGCGCAGGAGATCGGCCGCTTCAAGCAGGCCGAGATCGTCTGGTGCCAGGAAGAGCCGAAGAACCAGGGCGGCTGGGCCTTCGTCCAGCCCTATCTGGAATGGGTGCTCGAACAGGCCGGCTCGGCCTCGGCGCGTCCGCGCTATACCGGCCGTCCGGCCTCGGCCGCCACGGCGACCGGCCTGATGTCCAAGCATCTCGCTCAGCTCAAGTCCTTCCTTCAGGACGCGCTGGGCTGACCATTCACGAGACGAGGGAGCACCGGCCGCTCCGGGCCGGCAAAAGGCGAGGAAAGACGAGCATGGCCACCGAGATCCGCGTTCCGACGCTGGGCGAATCGGTCACCGAGGCAACCATCGGCAAGTGGTTCAAGAAGGCGGGCGAGGCGGTCGCCGCCGACGAGCCCATCGTCGAGCTGGAGACCGACAAGGTCACGATCGAGGTGCCCGCGCCGGCGGCCGGCGTGCTCTCCGAGATCGTCGCCAAGGATGGCGAGACGGTCGGCGTCGGTGCCCTGCTCGGCTCGATCGGCGAAGGCGCGGCCGGCGCCAAGGCGGCGCCCGCGCCGGCACCCGCCGCCGCTCCGGCTCCGGCCCCCGCGCCGGCTGCCGCTCCTGCCGCTGCGGCTCCGGCCAAGTCGGAAGCCCCGGCAGCGGCGCCTACGGGCACCAATGGCCCGGCAGTCGCCAAGCTCGCCGCCGAGAGCGGCATCAACCCGTCCCTCCTCGCCGGCTCCGGCAAGGACGGCCGCGTGACCAAGGGCGACATGCTCGCCGCCATTGCCACCGGCTCCACCGCCCCGGCGGCGGCTCCCGCCGCGCCGGTCGCCGCCCGCGCGCCGTCGAACGCGGACGACGCCTCGCGCGAAGAGCGCGTGAAGATGACCAAGCTGCGCCAGACCATCGCCCGCCGGCTGAAGGACGCGCAGAACACCGCCGCAATGCTCACCACCTTCAACGACGTCGACATGTCGGCGGTGATGAGCCTGCGCGCGCAGTACAAGGACGTGTTCGAGAAGAAGCACGGCGTGAAGCTGGGCTTCATGGGCTTCTTCACCAAGGCGGTGATCCAGGCCCTCAAGGACGTGCCCGAGGTCAATGCCGAGATCGACGGCACCGACCTGGTCTACAAGAACTATTACCACATCGGCATCGCCGTCGGCACCGACAAGGGCCTTGTGGTCCCGGTGGTGCGCGACGCCGACGAACTCTCCATCGCCGGCATCGAGAAGGCGATCTCCGGTCTCGGCCGCAAGGCGCGCGACGGCAAGCTCGGCATCGAGGACCTGCAGGGCGGCACCTTCACCATCACCAATGGCGGCATCTACGGTTCGCTGATGTCGACCCCGATCCTCAACGCGCCGCAGTCCGGCATTCTCGGTATGCACCGCATCGAGGAGCGCCCGGTCGTGGTGAAGGGCCAGGTGGTGGTGCGCCCGATGATGTATCTGGCGCTGAGCTACGATCACCGCATCGTCGACGGCAAGGGTGCCGTGACCTTCCTCGTGCGCGTCAAGGAAGCGCTGGAAGACCCGACCCGGCTGGTCCTCGATCTCTGACGTCCCCCGATGACCCTCATCCCGGACGGCCGCAGGCCGATCCGGGATCGCAGGCAGCATGGCGAGCGATCCCGGCTCTACGCTGCGCGGAGCCTGCCCCTGGGGTTGCCAACGGCAAGACCCGAGGGGCCGGGATGACGATAAACAAACAGAAGCCCCCGCGACCGGCCGGTCGCGGGGGCTTCTTCGTTCATGGCCTCACGGATGGATGACCATCAGCGTGAAGGGGTGGACATAGGCCTGCAGCATCACGAGGCCGCCGACGAGGCAGGCCAGCACGATGGAGTGCCAGAACACGAAGCGCAGGATCGTACCTTCGTGGCCGAACCACCCGGTGGCGGTGGAGGCGACGACGATGGACTGCGCGTCGATCATCTTGCCCATGACGCCGCCCGAGGAGTTCGCCGCGCCCATGAGGATGGGCGACAGGCCGAGTTGCTCTGAGGTGATCTTCTGCAGGCCGCCGAACAGCACGTTCGATGCGGTGTCCGATCCCGTCAGCGCCACGCCGAGCCAGCCGAGCAGCGTGCCGAAGAAGGGGTAGAGCACGCCGGTCGCCGCGAAGGCGAGCCCGAGCGTGGCGTCGAGGCCGGAGAAGCGCGTCAGCGTGCCGATGGCGAGCATCGCCGCGATGGTGGCGAGCGAGGCGCGCAGCAGCCAGATGGTGCGGCCATATTCCTGGATCAGCCGCCAGGGCGAGAAGCGGATCACCGCGCCGTAGATGAGCGCCGCGATCAGCATCGCCGTGCCGGTGTAGGACAGGTAGGTGAAGGAGAAGATCGCGCTCTCCGTCGCCGGCTGCGCCACGACCGGGGGCACCTTCTGCACCATCTTGTGCAGGCCATCGACCGTGTAGTTCCAGGTGAAGATCGGGTTCACCAGGTTCTTGAACCAACCCGAGCCCCAGATCAGCAGCAGCACGCAGACGATGATCCACGGCAGCAGCGCGCTCCACATCTCGGGGCGGGTCGGCTTCACCGGCGGCTCGGTGGAGGGCGGCGGCATGGTGCTTGCCGACTCGTCCTTCGAGCGCAGCGCCGGCGACAGCCAGAGCTGCTTGGGCTTCCATACCCTCAGGAACAGGATCAGCGCCGCCATCGAGATCAGCGAAGCGCCGATGTCGACGATCCACGGGTTGATGAAGTTCGAGATGACGAATTGCGGGATGGCGAAGGAGAGCGCGCAGACGAGGATCGCCGGCCACACCGCCAGCATGCCGCGGAAGCCGGCGAAGGCCCACACCACCCAGAACGGCACGAGCAGCGAGAAGAAGGGAAGCTGCCGGCCGACCATGGCGCCGAGCAGATAGGGGTCGAGCCCGGTCACGCTCGCGAGGCCGACGATCGGGGTGCCCAGGGCGCCATAGGCGACGGGGGCGGTGTTGGCGATCAGCGACAGGCCGGACGCCGCCAGCGGCGAGAAGCCGAGCCCCATAAGAATGGCGCCGGTGACGGCGACGGGCGTGCCGAAGCCCGATGCACCCTCGAAGAAGGCGCCGAAGGAGAAGGCGATGAGCAGGAGCTGCAGGCGCCGGTCCGGCGTCACGCCGCCGATGGCCTGTTCGAGAATCTTGAACCGCCCCGTCGCCACGGTGAGGCGGTAAAGGAATATGACGTTGAGGACGATCCAGCCGATCGGGAACAGGCCGGTGACGATGCCGAGGATCGAGGCGCGGATGGCCAGCCCCGCAGGCATCGTGAACACGGCGACCGAGATCAGAATGGCCACGACAAGCGCCGTTACCGCCGCCAGATGGGCCTTCATCTTGCCCGACGCGATCAGAACCAGAAGCAGAACAACCGGTACCGCCGCCGCCAGCGTCGACAATACCATGTTATTCAGAGGGTCGTATACTTGACTCCACATTGCGGAACCTTCCCCTAGGTAATGTAATTATTGTTGTTCTATTAGGGTGCCTGAACGCAATAAAGTTGCAACTTAGACTAAAGTCGCACACGAATATTACGCAACGTCAACCTCCGCCAAAAGCGTGTGTCTGGTCCGCCCTGAGCGCACGTGACTTCCGGGCAGGCGGCATGTAGTTTCCCCGCGCGCCCAAGAGGCTCCACCGCCTGACTATTCCCGCGGCGCCTTGTTCCGCGCAGGCATTCCCGGCAGGCACTCCATCCCAACGAGAAGATGAGCATGTCCTACGACCTGATCGTCATCGGCACCGGCCCCGGCGGCTATGTGTGCGCCATCCGCGCGGCCCAGCTCGGCCTCAAGGTCGCGGTGGTCGAGAAGCGCGCCACCTTCGGCGGCACCTGCCTCAACATCGGCTGCATCCCGTCCAAGGCGCTGCTGCACGCCTCCCACCTGTTCGAGGAGGCCGCGCACAATTTCGCCAAGCTCGGCATCGTGGTCGACACGCCCAAGCTCGACCACGCCGCCTTCCTTGCCTTCAAGGACAAGGCGGTCGAGGGCAACACCAAGGGCGTCGACTTCCTCATCAAGAAGAACAAGATCACCCCCTATCGCGGCACGGCCACCATCACCGCCCCCGGCAAGGTCGAGGTCAAGGCGGAGGACGGCTCGGTGCAGACCGTCGAGGCCACCGCCATCGTCATCGCCACCGGCTCGGACGTGGCGAAGCTGCCGGGCGTCGAGATCGACGAGGCGCGCGTCGTCTCCTCCACCGGCGCCATCGCGCTGGACAAGGTGCCGGGCAAGCTCGTCGTGGTGGGCGCCGGCGTCATCGGGCTGGAGCTCGGCAGCGTGTGGCGCCGCCTGGGTGCGCAGGTGACGGTGGTCGAGTTCCTCGACCGCATCCTGCCGGGCATGGACCTCGACGTGGCGAAGTCCTTCCAGCGCATTCTCGAAAAGCAGGGCATCGCCTTCAAGCTCGGCTCGAAGGTGACGGGCGTCGACACCAAGGGCAAGGTCTCGAAGGTCACGGTCGAGCCCGCCGCCGGCGGCGAGGCGCAGGCGATCGAGGCCGACGTGGTGCTCGTCGCCATCGGCCGCGTGCCCTACACGGAAGGGCTGGGGCTGGAGGCGCTCGGCGTCGAGACCGACAAGCGCGGCCGCGTCGTCACCGACCATTATTTCCGCACGAACGTGCCCGGCATCTTCGCCATCGGCGACGCCATCGCCGGCCCGATGCTGGCCCACAAGGCCGAGGACGAGGGCGTGGCGCTGGCCGAGCTGCTGGCCGGCCAGGCGGGCCATGTGAACTACGACGTCATTCCGGCGGTGGTCTACACCTCGCCGGAGGTCGCCTCCGTCGGCAAGACCGAGGAAGAGCTGAAGCAGGCCGGCATCGCCTACAAGGTCGGCAAGTTCCCCTTCCTCGCCAATGGCCGCGCCAAGGCGAATGACGAGACCGACGGCTTCGTGAAGGTGCTGGCGGACGAGGCCACCGACCGCGTGCTCGGCGTCCACATCATCGGCGTCGAGGCTGGCGAGCTGATCCACGAGGCGGCGGTGCTGATGGAGTTCGGCGGCTCGTCCGAGGACCTCGCCCGCACCTGCCATGCCCACCCGACCCGCTCGGAAGCGGTGAAGGAAGCCGCCATGGCAGTGGAGAAGCGCGCCATCCACATGTGAGGCGGATACGGCGGATACGCTGATTAGCCGTCATGGCCGGGCTTGACCCGGCCATCCATGCCTTCTGCTGTAAAGCCGGTGAAGTCGTGGATGCCCGGCTCAAGGCCGGGCATGACGTCGCGTTGAATGGCCGGGTTCGGTCTTTCAAACACGAACGGCCCGGAGTCACCTCCGGGCCGTCGGCATTTTCAGGGGAAGCACCGGGGCTCAGGAGCCCTTGGTGTCGGTCGGCGCGGGCTTGGCCGCCGCATGGCCGGGCGAGCAGTCCGCGAGCGCGGTGCCCGCCACGGCGGTGGTGAAGGCAAGGGCGCACAGAGCGGTTACGAGACGCTTCATGGTAGGGTCTCCTCTGGAGATGTTGCCGATGGGGAAAGTCTCCCCCAGCGCCGCGCCGATGAAAAGACCGGCAACGGCACCTTGGTGCCGCCAACCGCCCGAATAACGGGCATCTCACGCATCCGTGTAGGTCACGGCCTCGATCTTCCAGCCGTCGGGATCGAACAGGAAGGCCGCGTAATAGCCCTCGCCGTAATGCGGGCGCAGGCCCGGAGGGCCGCCGTCGCGCCCGCCGGCCGCGAGCCCGGCCTCGTGGAACGCCTGCACCGCCAGCCGGGTCGGCGCCATGAAGCACAGATGGAAGCCGGGCACCGGCACGATGGATTCGGCCCGGTGCTGGATCCAGAACGGCGCCGCGCCGGGCACGCCTTCCGGCGAGGGCAGCGTGCCCTCCGGCCCCCAGCAGGCCGATTCGCCCTCCGCCTCGGCGTGCGAGGAGACACGCACGAAGCCGAGCGGCGCCAGCACCGCGTCGTAGAAGGCGAGCGAGCGCGCATAATCGGAGACGCCGAGCGACATGTGCTCGATCATCGGCTGAACGGGCGTCATTGCCTCCTCCTCATTTCGCGGTGGCGCGGGGATGGGCCGATTTCCACGCCGCCATCAGCGCCGCCGAATCCACCGCCGCATAGATCTGCGTGGTGGAAAGCGAGGCGTGGCCGAGAAGTTCCTGGATCGAGCGCAGGTCGCCGCCCCGACCCAGCAGATGGGTGGCGAAGGAATGGCGCAGCGCGTGCGGCGTCGCGCTGTCCGGCAGGCCGAGCGCGCCGCGCATGCGCTCCACCGCGAGCTGCACGATGCGCGGGGAGAGCGGCCCGCCCTTGGCGCCGCGAAACAGGGGACCGGTGGGTTCCAGATCATAGGGGCAGGCGCGCGCATAGGCGTCGATCATCTCGATCACCTGCCGAAGCACCGGCACCATGCGCGTCTTGCCGCCCTTGCCGTGCACGAGGATCTGGTCGCCGCGCCCGGGCTCGGGCATGTCGCGGCGCATGAGGCCCAGCGCCTCGGAGATGCGCAGGCCCGAGCCGTAGAGCAGCGCCAGCACCGCCGCGTCACGGGAAAGGATCCACGGCTCGCGTTCGTCGCCCGCCCGCGTCGCCGGGTCGGCCAGCGCGCGTGCATCGCCCGGCGAGAGCGGGCGCGGCAGGGTGCGGGCGATGCGGGGCGCGCGCACGGCGGAAAGCGCGCCGACCTTGCCCAGCCCCTCGCGTTCCAGATGCCGGGCGAAGGAGCGCGCGGCGGCGAGGAAGCGCATCTGCGTGCGCGCCTCGATGCCCTCGGCGCGGCGGGCGGCGATCACCGCCCGCACGTCGCGCGGATGCAGCCCGTCGAGATCGGCGAGGGTCGGCCGATGGCCCAGATGCTGCGCCAGCGTCCCAAGAAAGGTCGCGACGTCGCGCGCATAGGCCTCGCGCGTCTTCGGCGACAGCCGGCGCTCATGGCCGAGCCGGGCCAGCCAGCCCGAAAGCGCGGCCGCGACCTCCGGCTCCGCGCCGGCGAGCAGCCCCCGCTCGGCCCGCGCCGCCTTCTGCGCATCGGTGCTCGCCATGCGGCCCTCCGTATTGGGGCCATGGTAGAGGAGTCATTGTTAAAATTCGTCATCCCGGAATTGCCGCAGGCAATATCCGGGATCGTTGCCAGAATGGAGAGCGATCCCGGCTCCGTGCTGCGCGTCGGCCGGGATGATGAGCCGGCGACGCTCGCTGCTGCGATGCGCTATGAAGACGCCATGCCGAGCCCCGACGCCGCCGATTCCCCCTCCCTCTTCGCCGCCCCGGTGCGCGTCGTCGACGTGCTGCTGCCGGTCGCGGTAGGCTCGGCCTATTCCTACCGCGTGCCGGAGGGCATGGAGGTGGCGGTGGGCGACATCGTGGTGGTGCCGCTCGCCACCCGCAACATGCTCGGCTGCGTCTGGCCGCGCGCGCAGAACGCCAGGGCGGTTGATCCCGGCAAGCTGAAGACGATCCAGCGCCGCTACGACGTCGCCCCGCTCCGCCCGGAGATGATCGCCTTCATCGAATGGATCGCCGAATACACGGTGACGCCGCCCGGCATGGTGCTGCGCCTCGCGCTCCGCCATGACGAGAGCGCCGGCATCGCCCGCGAGCGCACCGGCGTGCGGCTGACCGATCGCCGCCCCGAACGCGCGACACCGGCGCGCCGGCGGGTGATCGAGGCACTCGCCGACGGCTTCGTCCGCGCCAAGGCGGACGCCGCGCGCGAGGCCGGCGTCTCGCCCTCGGTGGTCGACGGCCTCGTCGACGACGGCGTGCTGGAGACCGTCGTGCTGCCGCCCGAGCCCGCGGCCGAGGCGCCCGACCCCGACCATTCCACGCCGGAACTGCTGCCGGCGCAGGCCGAGGTCGCCGCCCGGCTGGTCGAAGCGGTGGAGGCGCGCGCCTTCCAGCCCTTCCTGATCGACGGCGTGACCGGATCGGGCAAGACGGAGGCCTATTTCGAGGCGGTGGCGCAGGCCATCCGGCAGGGGCGGCAGACGCTGATCCTGATGCCGGAGATCGCGCTCACACAGGCCTTTCTCGACCGCTTCGCCCGCCGCTTCGGCGTGCGCCCGGCGGAGTGGCATTCCGCCGTGTCGACAAAGCGGCGCGGGCGCATCTTCCGGGGCGTCGCCTCGGGCGAGGTCAGCGTGGTGGCGGGCGCGCGCTCGGCGCTGTTCCTGCCGTTCCGCGAACTGGGCTTGGTCATCGTCGACGAGGAACACGACGGCGCCTACAAGCAGGAGGACGGCGTCCACTACCACGCCCGGGACATGGCGGTCGTGCGCGCGCGACTGGAGGGCGCCGCCATCGCGCTGGTCTCCGCCACCCCCTCGCTGGAGACGGAAGTGAACGCGCGTCGCGGGCGCTACCGCCGCCTGCATCTTCCCGAGCGTTTCGCCGGCACCAAGGTGCCGCGCCTTGAGCCCATCGACCTGCGCCGCGAGGGGCCGCCGCGCGGCCAGTGGATCGCCCCGCGCCTCGCGCAGGAGGTGGAGCGCACCATCGAGGCCGGCGGGCAGGCGCTGCTCTTCCTCAACCGGCGCGGCTACGCCCCGCTCACCCTGTGCCGCGCCTGCGGCCACCGCATCAAATGCCCCTCCTGTTCGAGTTGGCTGGTCGAGCACCGCTTCCGCCGCCGGCTCGAATGCCACCAGTGCGGCTACGCCACGCCGGTGCCGGAGGCCTGCCCGAACTGCCACGAGCCGCATTCGCTGATCCCCTGCGGACCCGGCGTCGAGCGGCTGCACGAGGAGGTGGCCAAGCTGATGCCGACCGCCCGGCTGCAGGTGCTCTCAAGCGATCTCGCCGGCGGGGTGGAGCGGCTGCGCGCCGAGCTGAAGGCCATCGAGGAGGGCGAGGTCGACGTCATCGTCGGCACCCAGCTCGTCGCCAAGGGGCATAATTTCCCCGGCCTTGCGCTGGTCGGGGTGATCGACGCCGATGTCGGGCTGGGGCACGGCGACCCGCGCGCGGCCGAGCGTACCTTCCAGCTCCTGCATCAGGTGGCCGGCCGCGCCGGGCGGCACAATGTCGAAGGCCGGGCTTTTCTCCAGACCTACATGCCCGAACATCCGGTGATGCAGGCGCTGGTCGAGGGCGACCGTGACGCCTTCTACGACCGCGAGATCGCCATTCGCGAGGAGGCGCACCTGCCGCCCTTCGCCCGCTTCTGCGCGCTCATCGTCTCGGGCACGGACCCGCACGCGACGCAGGCGCATGCCCGCGCGCTCGCCGCCTGCTCGCCGATGACGCCGGCCGTGCGCGTGCTCGGTCCGGCCGAGGCGCCGCTGGCGCTGGTGCGCGGACGGCACCGCTACCGCCTGCTTGCCCGCTCGGAGCGCGGCTTCGACCTGTCGTCCTATGTGCGCGCCTGGATGGCCGGCGCACCTCGCGCGAGCGGCAGCCTGCGGGTCGAGATCGACATCGACCCGCAGAGCTTCCTCTAGTCTACGGCTTGGCGCAGATCAGAACCATCAGCGGCGCGCGCGAGGCATCGGCCGGCTTGGGCGCGAAATGCACCTCGCGTTCGCTGCGGATGGTCGTCTCGCCCTCATGCGGCGCGAGATAGGCGTTCACCACTACCTCGTCGGCTTCGCAGGTCATGTGGCAGCCTTCCGGCGAGAAGCACTCGCGGCGGGTATAGACCCGCACATTCGAGCTCGCGGCGGCCGCCGCGCCGGCGGCACCGTCCTGACCGGCGGGGCCGGCAGGGCCAGCGGGACCCGCCGGGCCGGCGGGGCCGGCGACGCCGGCATCGCCCTTGGGACCGGCCGGGCCGGCGGGGCCGGCAGGACCGGCCGCTCCAGCCGGGCCGGCGGGGCCGGTCTCGCCCTTGGGGCCGGCGGGGCCCGCCGGGCCGGGAGTGGGCTCGCCGCAGGAAGCGACGAGCAGCGCGGAAGCGAGCACAAGGCCCACGGAAAGCAACCTCATCGGATAGTCCCCGAACTGGATGAAAGGGTATCGTTCTTGGCGCTGTGAGCGGCCTTCCCCGGCCGCCGGCGACAGGGAGCGTGCCGCCCGGCATCCGCAGCGTCAACTGGGATTAACCATGCGATGCGACGTTCCTGCGACCGCACCCCGCCGGACGCGCCGCTTCGCGCCACCCCTCGCGTTGCACCCGTCGCGACTGCCGCAGTGCGTCATGACATTGCGGCGTGCACCTGCTTTGCTGCGGCGGTATCTTTTTCCGGCCCAGCGGAGCGCCCGGCCATGATGAGCCTTCCCTTCTTCGGCCTGTTCCTCGCGCTGGTCTTCGCCGGGGCGGGCCAGCGGACACTCGCCATCCTCGTCTGGCTGGTCTCCATCGGCGTGCTGCTGGCGCTGTTCCGCCTGCACGCCACCGATCCCCTCGACATCGTGCTGTGAGGGCGCCATGAGCCTGTCGACCGGCCACGCCTCCGGCCTCCTCACCCCGGCGCTGTCGCGCCAGCTCAACGCGCTCGGCCTCCTTGCTGTCTGCCGGGGGCCGAAGCGCACATTCAGCGCCAGCCCGACGCCGACCCCGACGAAGCCGGCGCGCGCGGTGCTGCTCTTCGCCTTCTACGACCAGATCGTCGGCGGCGACCTGCCCTGCCCGGCCGAGCCATTACGGCATCGCCATCGTCTCGGGCATTGCGGGCGGGGCGATCTCGGCGCGGCAGGTGCTGCTGCATATCGTGCCCGGAACCGGGACCTATGGCGACCCGTTCCTCGGCCTGCATTTCTACAGCTGGGCGCTGGCGCTGTTCATCGTCATCGTCGCCGGCTGTGCCGTGCTGCTGCTGTTCGACGGACAGTTCGAGCTGCCCGGCCGGCTTTACCGGCTCACGGGGCTGGCCCTGGTAGCGACGGTGCTGATCGCCCTGCTGGCACTCGGCAACGGCGTCTCCACCGTGCTCGAATGCGCCGGCGGCCTGTGCCCGGACAATCCGGAAGGCTATCTGCTGATCGACGGACCGGCGCGCGAAACCTCCCCCGCGCCGTAATCGTGCATGGCAGGGGCGCATGACAGCTCCGCATGCGCGCCATTGACGGGCGCGCGCGCGGCGCCTAGCTTCCCGGCCATGATGTGCGTGACGCATGAGAGCGGGCTCCCCCGCGCGGATCGGCGAATTCGCCGCCCGGCCGACATGATCGGCCGGGATTTCTGACGCGCGACCTTTTCCCGATCCTCCTGTCATCGGACACAGCCATGACCGCCGGCCTTTCCCGCCATCGCCTCGTCGTCGAGGCGGACGCCCATCCCAACCTCATGCTCCGCCTGCTCGAACCCTTCGCCGTCCACGACGTCCAGCCGACCCGCATCCGGCTCGACGGCCCGCCGGACGGCAAGGTGGACCCCGCCAATCTCGGCGACATGCGGGCGGAGATCGCTTTCGTCGCCTCCCATGAGCTCGCCGAGCGCCTGTGGGCGCGCATCGACGTGATGGTACCGGTGCGCACCTCCCACCTCGTGTCGAGCGCATCGGCCGAAGCGGCGGCCTGACGCCATGCTCGCCCAGCTCGGCGCCATCGCCCTCGTCGTGGCGCCGGTCTTCGGGCTCATCGGCCTCGGCTTCGTCGCCTCCCTGTCCGGCCATCTGCGCGAGCGCGCCGCCGAAGGCCTGTCCGAATATGTGTTCGGGCTGGCCGTGCCGGTGCTCATCTTCAAGACGCTGGCCGAGGCGCGGCTGCCTGAGGAAGGCCAGCCCTGGGGCTACTGGATCGCCTATTTCACCGGCGCCTTCCTCGTCTTCGCCATCGGCATGCTGGTGGCGAAGCGCGTCTTCAAGCGCGGCCACACCGAATCGGTGATCCAGGGCTTCACCTCGGGACAGGCCAACACGGTGTTCGTCGGCGTGCCGCTGATCCTTCAGGCCTTCGGGCCGGAGGGCGCGGTGCCGCTGTTCCTGCTCATCGCCATCCACCTGCCGATCATGATGGTGCTGGCGACCGTGCTGGCGGAAGGCGCGGCGGCCGGCATCTCGCTCGCCAGCCTGCGCCGGCTCGGGCGGATGCTGGCCTTCAACCCGATCCTGCTCGGCATCTATGCCGGCGGCATCGCCAAACTCGTCGGCTACGCGCCGGGCGGCGTGCTCAAGCAGACGCTGGACATGCTGGCCGCCTCCGCCGTGCCTTGCGCGCTGGTCTCGCTCGGCCTCGCCCTGCACCGCTATCCCATACGCGGCGACGTCGGCCCGGCTATCGTCATCTCGACGCTGAAGCTCGCGGTGCACCCGGCCATCGTCTACGCGCTGACGCGGGTGCTGCCGATGCCGCCGGTGTGGGCGGACGTCGCCGTGGTGTTCGCCGCCATGCCGTGCGGCATCAACGCCTATCTGCTGGCGCAGCGCTATCAGGCGGGCGTCGCCGCCTCGGCCAGCGCCGTCTCGCTGTCGACAGCGGCGAGCCTGTTCACCGTGACGATCTGGTTCCTGATCCTCGGGGTCAGTTAATCGGCCGACGGCGCGGGTTGCGGCCAGCGGGCGAGCGCCTCGTGCCCGGCGGGGGTCAGCGCATAGACGCCGCGCTCGGCGCGGACGAACCAGCCATAGACATTGTCGAGCAGGATCTTGCCGGCATCGGGCGCGGCGGCGCGCAGGTCGCGCGGGCGCATCGGGCCCGCCACCATGGCGGCGGCGCAGGCGAGCGCCTGCTGGCGATAGGCGGTCATGATCGGCACGCGCGAGCCGCCCCCGACCGCCGGATCGCCCAGCCGCCGCCGATGCTCGGCCACCAGCCGTGAGCGGCGGCGCGGGTCCTTGCGCGGCATCGGCGCATCGGGGGCGACGACGATGCTCACCTCGCCCTCCGGCGAAACGGCGAGCATGCCGAAGCCGAGCCGGCGGCACAGATTTCGGAAGCGCGAATCGCTCTCGCGCCCCTTGCCGCGCGCGGAGGCCCGCGCCGCCAGCCATACCTCGTCCCCCGCGCCGGCGCGGTCGACCGCCTGCAGCACCAGTTCGAGGTTGAAGCTGAGCTTCAGCTCGCCGATCACCACCAGCGGCGTCTCGTCGTCGGACAGCGCGACCAGATCGCAGCCGCCGATCTCCCCCTTCACGGAGAAGCCGCGCTCTTCGAGAAAGCGCTTGATCGGCAGATAGAGCGAGGTTTCCAGCGCCTTTACTCCTGCGGCGCCCGGCGGTCCGGCCTGACGGCCAGCCAGATCACATGCCGCGCCCCGCTCTTGCCATGGGCGCGCACCCGCGCCTCCTCCACCGCGAAGCCGGCGTGGCGCAGGCGCCGGGTGAAGCCGTCATCGGGTGCCGAAGACCACACCGCCAGCACGCCGCCGGGGCGCAGGGCCGCGCGCGCGGCGCCGAGCCCGGCGGGGCTGTAGAGCCCGTCATTGGCGGCGCGCGTCAGCCCGCCCGGCCCGTTGTCGACGTCGAGCAATATGGCGTCGTAGCCCGCCCGGCCGGCACGGATCGCCTCGGCGACGTCGCCCTCGTGCAGGCTGACGCGGGGATCGTCGAGGCTGCCCGCGAACAGTTCCGCCATCGGCCCGCGCGCCCAGGCGATCACCGCGGGCACCAGCTCGGCCACCACGATGCGCGCCTCGGGCCCGACCTCACCGAGCGCGGCGCGCAAGGTGAAGCCCATGCCGAGCCCGCCGATCAGCAGGCGCGGTGCCGGGTGCCCGGCGAGGCGCGCGCAGGAAAGCGTGGCAAGCGCCTGCTCGGAGCCGCTCAGGCGGCTGTTCATCAGCTCGGTCGCCCCGGCCATGATGGAGAATTCGGCACCCCGCCGCTTGAGGCGCAGTTCGCCGGCCCCTCCGGGCACGGGCGCGGTGTCGAGCAGGATCCAGGGAATCATCGGGCATCCCGTTGGTAAATTGCCCTTCTCGGTAGCCCCGATCGCGGGCGCGCGCTACAGCCCGGCGCGCCTGCGCACCTCGTCCGGCGTGACGCCCGCAGAGCGCAGGGCGGCGAGGCTTTCCGAGCCGATGGATTTCGACAGCTTGTGGCCCTCCGCATCCAGCAGCAGGGAATGATGGGTGTAGAGCGGCGCCGGCAGGCCGAGCAGCACCTGCAGCAACCGGTGCACCGAGGTCGCCGCCTTCAAGTCCGCCCCGCGCACCACATGGGTAACGCCCTGGAGCGCGTCGTCGACGACGACGGCGAGATGGTAGGAGGTCGGCACCTCCTTGCGGGCGATCACCACGTCGCCCCAGGCGAGCGGATCGGCGGCGACGCTCTCGCCCTCGCCCCCTTCCGCCGGCACCTCGCACCAGCCGAGCGGGCCCGCGAAACGCGCCGCCCGCGCCATGTCCAGCCGCAGCGCATAGGGTTCGCCCGCCTGACGCCGCGCCGTGCGCTCCGCCTCAGTCATGGCCGAACGGGGAAAGGGAGAAAGCAGTGCCCCGTCCGGGTCGCGCGGTGCATCCGGCCGGCCCGCCAGCGCGCGGCGTATGTCGCCCCGGCTCTCGAAGCTGGCATAGACGAGGCCCATCGCCTCCAGCCGCGCCAGGGCCGATGCGTAGTCGGCGAAATGTTCGGACTGGCGCCGCACCGGGTGCTCCCAATCGAGGCCGAGCCAGGCGAGGTCGTCGAGGATCGCCGCCTCGTATTCCGGCCGGCAGCGCGCGGCGTCGATATCCTCGATGCGCAGCAGCAGCCGCCCGCCGGCCGCATTCGCCATATCGGCGTTCAGCAGCGCCGAGCGGGCGTGGCCGAGATGCAGGAGCCCGTTCGGGCTCGGCGCGAAGCGGAAGGTGGGGCGGGCGGCGGACATGCGCCTAGAGAGACAGGCGCGGAGGCGGCGTGCAAGCCGGGCGGTCGCACCCTCCGCCGTCGTCCCCGCCGCCGTCATCCCGGACGGCCGAAAGGCCGATCCGGGATCGTCGTCAGGAAAGAGAGCGGCACGCGATCCCGGCTCGAAGCTGCGCTTCGTCCGGGATGACGATGATTCAAACTGAACCACGTCATGCCAAACCAAGTCATGCCCAACCACGTCATGCCCGGCCTCGGGCCGGGCCTCCACGCCTTCCGTGCGCTCAGGCCCCGAAAACGTGGATGGCCGGGACAAGCCCGGCCATGACGGTGTTCTGCCTGGCGGCTGCGCGTCAGAACTGGCGCGCCACCATCATCTTCTTTATCTCGGCGATCGCCTTGGCGGGGTTCAGCCCCTTCGGGCAGGCCTTGGCGCAGTTCATGATGGTGTGGCAGCGATAGAGCCGGAACGGGTCTTCCAGATCGTCGAGCCGGTCGCCCGTCGCCTCGTCGCGGCTGTCGATCAGCCAGCGATAGGCCTGCAGCAGCGCCGCCGGGCCGAGATAGCGGTCGCCGTTCCACCAGTAGCTCGGGCAGGAGGTGGAGCAGCAGGCGCACAGGATGCACTCGTAGAGCCCGTCGAGCTTCTCGCGGTCGCCGCGCGCCTGCCGCCATTCCTTCTCGGGCGCCGGCGTCTGCGTGTGCAGCCACGGCTCGACCGAGGCGTGCTGGGCGTAGAACTGGGTGAGGTCGGGCACCAGGTCCTTCACGACAGGCATGTGCGGCAGCGGGTAGATCTTCACCGAGGAGGCCGTCACGTCGTCCATGCTCTTGAGGCAGGCCAGCGTGTTGGTGCCGTCGATGTTCATCGCGCAGGAGCCGCAGATGCCCTCGCGGCAGGAGCGGCGGAAGGTCAGCGTCGGGTCGATGGCGTTCTTGATGTAGATGAGCCCGTCCAGCACCATCGGGCCGCAGTCGTCGCGATCGACATAATAGGTGTCGACGCTCGGATTCTTCCCGTCATCCGGGTTCCAGCGATAGATCTTGTACTCGGTCAGCCGGTTGGCGCCGGCGGGCTTGGGCCACACCTTGCCTTCGGTGATCTGCGAGTTCTTCGGAAGCGTGAGCTGGACCATGGCGAAAGATCGTTCCCCGGCTCAATAAACCCGCTTGCGCGGCTCGATGTACTGGATGTCGTTGGACAGCGTGTAGGTGTGCACCGGGCGCTCGTCGAGCCGCACGCTCTGCTTCTCGAAATCCACGAAGGCCAGCGTGTGCTTCATCCAGTGGGCGTCGTCGCGCTCGGGGAAGTCCTCGCGCGCATGGGCGCCGCGGCTCTCGGTGCGGGCGGCGGCGCTTTCCATCGTCACCGTGGCGAGCGCGATGAGGTTGTCGTACTCCAGCGTCTCGATGAGGTCGGAGTTCCAGATCAGCGAGCGGTCGGTAACGTCGATGTCGCCGGTGCCGGCGAACACGTCGGCGATCAGCTTGCGGCCCTCCTCCAGCACCTCGCCGGTGCGGTAGACCGCGCAGTTGTTCTGCATCACCTTCTGCATGGAAAGGCGCAGCTCGGCGGTCGGCGTGCCGCCATGGGCATTGCGGAAGCGGTCGAGGCGCGAGAGCGCCAGCTCGGCCGAATTCGACGGCAGCTCGGGCTGCTTGTCGCCGGGGGTCAGCAGCTCGGCGCAGCGCAGCGCCGCCGCGCGGCCGAACACCACGAGGTCGGTCAGCGAGTTGGAGCCGAGGCGGTTGGCGCCGTGGATCGACACGCAGGCGCATTCGCCCACCGCCATCAGGCCCGGCACCACATGGTCGGGATTGCCGGCCTTCTTGGTGACGACCTCGCCGTGGAAGTTCGTCGGGATGCCGCCCATGTTGTAGTGCACGGTCGGCAGCACCGGGATCGGCTCCTTGGTCACGTCGACACCGGCGAAGATCTTCGCGCTCTCGGAGATACCCGGCAGGCGCTCATGCAGGATCGCCGGGTCGAGATGGTCGAGGTGCAGGTAGATGTGATCCTTGTTCTTGCCGACGCCCCGGCCCTCGCGGATCTCCATGGTCATGGAGCGCGAGACCACGTCGCGCGAGGCGAGGTCCTTGGCGGAAGGCGCGTAGCGTTCCATGAAGCGCTCGCCGTCCGAATTGGTGAGATAGCCGCCCTCGCCGCGCGCGCCCTCGGTGATCAGGCAGCCCGAGCCGTAGATGCCGGTCGGGTGGAACTGCACGAACTCCATGTCCTGCAGCGGCAGGCCCGCGCGGAGAACCATTGCATTCCCATCCCCCGTACAGGTGTGGGCGCTGGTCGCGGAGAAATAGGCCCGGCCATAGCCGCCGGTGGCGAGGATCACGGTCTGCGCGCGGAAGCGGTGCAGCGTGCCGTCGTCCATCTTCAGGGCGACGATGCCGCGGCAGCGCCCGTCATCGTCCATGATCAGGTCGAGCGCGAAATACTCGATGAAGAACTCGGCGGAATGCTTCAGCGCGGCGCCGTAGAGCGTGTGCAGGATAGCGTGGCCGGTGCGGTCGGCGGCGGCGCAGGTGCGCTGCGCCGGGCTCTTGCCGTACTCCACCGTCATGCCGCCGAAGGGGCGCTGGTAGATGCGGCCTTCCTCGGTGCGCGAGAAGGGCACGCCCCAGTGCTCCAGCTCGTAGACGGCGGCGGGGGCGTGGCGCACCAGATATTCGATGGCGTCCTGGTCGCCCAGCCAGTCCGACCCCTTCACGGTGTCGTACATGTGGAAGCGCCAGTCGTCGTTGCCCATGTTGCCGAGCGAGGCGGCGATGCCGCCCTGCGCCGCCACCGTATGCGAGCGGGTGGGGAACACCTTGGTCACGCAGGCGGTGCGCAGCCCGGCTTCCGAGCAGCCCACGACGGCACGCAGCCCGGCGCCGCCGGCGCCCACCACAACCACGTCATAGGTGTGGTCGGTGATCGGGTAGGCGGCGTGCGCCGCCCCGTTGGAAGCGCCATTGGCGGAAGTGGCCCCGGCCATGGTCGTCAGCCTCCGAAACTGATCTTGAGGATGGCGAAGGCGCCGGCCAGCCCGACTGCCGTCGTGAAGAAGGTGTTGGCGATCAGCGCCAGCACTTTCGCCCCCTCGTGATGGACGTAATCCTCGATCACCACCTGCATGCCGATGCGCATGTGCAGCGAGACCGAGAGCAGCATCAGCAGCAGCACGATGGCCACCAGCGGGTGCCCGAGCGTGGCCACGGTCGCCGCGTAGCCGCTGCCCGCCACGCATATTACGATGGGCAGGGCGATCAGGATCAGGATGAGATTGCCGAGCGCGGTGACGCGCTGGAGCCAGAAATGGCCGGTGCCGGAGCGGGCCGAGCCGAGGCCGGCGACCCGGCGGCGCGGCGTGCGCAGCGAAGAACCCGGAGTTGCGCTCATGAGATCAGCCCTTCACCAGCCAGATGGCGATCCACAGCAGCACGGTGAGGCCGATGGAGCCGCCGATGGTGGCGCGGGCCAGCACCTCACGCCATTCGGGGCCGAAGCCGGCGCCGGTGTCCCAGACGAAGTGGCGGATGCCGCCCAGCGTGTGGTGGATCAGCGCCCAGCTGTAGCCGACCAGCACGAGAAGGCCGAGCCAGCTGCCGAACAGCCCGTTCACGACGTCGAAGGCGCGCTCGGAACTCGCGGCGGCGATCAGCCAGATCACGAGCAGAAGCGTGCCGAAATAAAGCGCCACGCCGGTAATGCGATGCACGATGGACATCATCATCGTCAGCATCGGCCGGTAAATCTGCAGATGCGGGGAAAGAGGCCGCTCGGCCGCTCCTGCCATGTCGGTGTCCCAGATCACTCAGGAATATGATGTGTGCGTAGCGGAAACGATTGCAGTTCGCAATCATTCCAAAGGTGGCGTCTATCGTTCCTCCCGCGGCGCTTCTTGTTCCGGTTGCGCCGCAGCACGGGCACCCTAGCCCAAGGCTTCGCGGCGAGGCCACCCTCTTTTAGCCGCTTTGCGCCACACCGGAATGACGCGCGAAGCGGCATGGAGACGGGGCGTTAACCATCTTCGCCTTTTAATTGTCGGAAATCGGCTGTCTTAACGGGTTCCACGCGAAACCCGTCGTGTTCGAGGTTGCGTTCCATGCATTTCGCGAAACCCAGTGTCGTGATCGGCGCATTGTTCCTGCTCGCCGGGATGGCGCTCGCGGGCGGCGCGCAGGCACAGACCCGCGAGGCGGCCCGCAACAGCGAGCGCACCCTCGTCTCGGGCGGGCTGACGCGCGAATATATTCTCCACCTGCCGAAGAACGCCCCACCCGGCCCGCTGCCGCTGGTGATCGCCCTGCATGGCGCGCTCCAGCCCGCCGGCATGATGCAGCGCTATCTCGACCTCGACGCAGTGGCCGACCGCGAGGGCTTCGCCGTCGCCTATCCCAAGGGGCTGAACCTCCTGTGGAACGACGGGCGCAGCTCGATCGCCGGCTTCATCCCGCTGCTCTACAAGCGCGACGATGGTCGCTTCGTCGTCGACCTGCTCGACAAGCTGGCGGCGCAGGGCATCGCCGATCCCTCGCGCGCCTATCTCATGGGCTTCTCCAATGGCGGCTTCCTGACCGCCTATGTCGCCTGCCGCTTTGCCGAGCGCTTCCAGGCCTATGCGACGATGATGATGACGGTGCCGGTCGGCTATTCCGACAGCTGCCGGCCCTCGAAGCCGGTGCCGATCCTGCTGATGAACGGCACCTACGATCCCATCGTGCCGATGTTCGGCCGCCCCACGCCCGGCGCGCGGCTGATGTCGGCGGACGCCACCGCCGCCCTGTTCGCCCGCCTCGACGGCTGCGCCAAGCCGGAGGTCGCCAGCGCCCCGCATGCGCGCATCACCCGGTGGACGCGCTGCGCGCCCGGCGGCGAGGTCGCCTATTACGAGGTCGCCGGCGGCCACCAGCCGCCCTCGCAGTCGACCGATGCGGTGGACGCGCTGGCCTCGGTGCTGCTCGGCCCGCGCCGCAGCGGGCTCGACGCGCCGCAGGAGATCTGGAGCTTCTTCAAGCGCTATGGCGGCCCCTCGGCCGCGCCGGAGGCCCTCGTCGCCCGTGCCGCGCCGCTCGCACCGGCTCCCCCGGCGGCACCGAAGCCCGTCGCCGCGCTGGCGCTCGCCTCGACGACGGGCGGCACGTCCGCCCCGCTCTCCGGCCCCGCGCCGATCCTGCGCAATCCCGAATCTCCGGCCACCGCCTGGCAGGGCATCGCACCGCCGGCCGGCACGCAGATCGTGGCCGCGCAGGCGACGGTGCCCGCCCTGCACAAGCCGCTCGCCATCGGCGCGCCGATGCCGCTGCAGGCGGATTTCGTGCGGGCCGACACCGCGCCGCCGAACGCCGCCGCGCCCGCCACCCTCGCGCGGGTGCCGCTGCCGCCGCCCTCGCCGCTGCGGCGCCGCTCCGCCAGCGCGCAGTGATGGCCGGCCTGCGATAATCGGCGCCCGCCATGCTTTCGCCGTGAGGGCCGGATTTAGATCGCCGGCTCCGTATGGGAGGCGATTCGCCGGCCGTGCGGGTTGACGGCAAGGGTCGCCGGCGGCATCGTCGCGACCGGCCCCGCCAAGGGGTATTGCCGAACCATCCGAAAAGGTCCGCCGCGGCGGGCTCCAAGTCGAACAGTGCGTCCGGCGGCGGTCAGCGACCGCGGTAACGGAACGCGGGGAAACGCGGGGAACCCGTTGGAGAGCAGACGCGGACCAGCCGGCGCACGGCGCTCCCAGGCCGCGGGCTTCGACCTCGGCGACGAGCCGCCGCTCGGTGTCGACGGCGACGCCGAGGAGCCGATCAACCGCCGCCGGGTGTCCATCCGCTGGCTCATGGCCACGCTGCTGACGGGCATCTGCGGCGCCGCGCTGATGGGCGGCGCGGTCTATGCCGCGCTCGACGGCGAATACCGCTTCGCGCAGTCTCCGGAGACCGTCCGCTCAGCCCTGCGCGGCGCGCTGGCCGCCGGCGAGCGCCCCTCCAACGTCGCCCGCAAGGGCGACCGCATGTCGCTCCTTTCCGAGAGCTTCAGCGCCAAGCAGACGCTGCGCCTCTCCACCACCTCGAAGGACGGCGACCGCGAGATCATCAAGGTGCGCGCCGTCACCAAGGTCGCCACCAACCTCGCCCAGGCCGTCACCTCCGCCTCGGTCGACGTGCCGCGCTTCAACCCGGCCAAGCTGGTCGCCGAATCCACCGACAACAGCGACGCCGACGCCGCGCAGGCCGAGCCCACGGGCGAACTCACCATCGCGCTGCGCGACATCGGCTCCCTGCCGCCGAGCGCCCGTTTCGCCGCCGAGCTTCCGATGGAAGACGTGCTGATGAAGGTGCGCGAGACCGCCGAATTCAGCCTTCCCGCCGAGAACCGCGCGCCCGCTTTGCCCGGCGTCGCTGCCGCCGGCATGGCCGGCGCCATCGGTACCAAGGCCGGCGCGCTGGCCTATGCGCCTTCCGGCGCGGCCGATCCGGTGAACGCGCTGCACCAGCCCGACAATATGAGCTCAGTCGACAAATCGGCCGACGACGCCTCCGGCGGCAATGACTGGTCGGAGCGCACCGTCGTCGCCAAGGCCGGCGACACGGTCGCCTCCATCCTCGTCGACATGGGCGTCGCGCAGGTCTCCGCCGATGCCGCCGCCGCCGCCTTCAACGCGCGCGAACTGCAGGGCCGGCTGTCGCCCGGCCTGCGTCTCAAGGTGCTGCTGGACGCCTCGGGCAACGGCGTGGTGCCTCTGCGGGTGGGCGTGTTCGGCGACAATGGCCACCAGGGCACGGTCGCGCTGTCCGATCTCGGCAAGTTCCTGCCCGTGCAGGAGCCGGCCGACATGCAGGTGGCCGACGTGGCGCCGGACGACGACAGCGACGAGGGCGGCGGTCGCGGCATCACCCTCTATGACAGCATTTGGGAAACCGCGCTGCGCCACGAGGTGCCGCGTCCGGTCATCGAAAGCATGATCCGCGTCTATTCCTTCGACGTGGACTTCCAGCGCCGCGTGCGCACAGGCGATTCGCTCGAAGTGGTGTACGAGCCGGACGAGGCGGGCGGCGCCGGCGGCGTGCTCTATGCCGGGCTGACGGTCGGCGGCGAGGAGCGGCGCTATTACCGCTACCAGACGCCCGATGACGGGCTCATCGACTTCTATGACGACGCCGGCAAGAGCGCGAAGAAGTTCCTCGTGCGCAAGCCGATCTCGGGCGGCCAGCTGCGTTCCGGCTTCGGCATGCGCCGCCACCCGATCCTCGGCTACAGCCGCCTGCATTCCGGCGTCGACTGGGCCGACCGCACCGGCACGCCGATCTACGCCGCCGGCAACGGCGTCATCGCCAAGGCGGCCTGGACCTCCGGCTATGGCCGGCGCATCGAGATCCAGCACGCCAACGGCTATGTGACGACCTATTCGCACCAGTCCGGCTTCGCCAAGGGCATTCGCGAGGGTCTGCGCGTGCGGCAGGGCCAGCTCATCGGCTATATCGGCTCGACCGGCCTCTCCACCGGCGCGCATCTGCACTACGAGGTGCTGGTGAACGGGCGCTTCGTCGACCCGATGCGCATCCGCCTGCCGCGCGGGCGGGCGCTCGACGGGCGCATCCTCGCCTCCTTCGAGCAGGAGCGCACCCGCATCGACGCGCTGCTTAATCACGGCCCGGCCGCCAAGGTCGCCTCCGGCGCCGACCTGCGCGACGACGGCACCAACTGAGGCCGCCATGCTCGACGGACCGCGCCTGCCGCCCCGCTCCGGCCGCCCGGCCACCGCGCTCGTCGTGCTGCTGCACGGCTATGGCGCCGACGGGCGCGACCTGATCGACCTCGGCGAATACTGGGCGCCCCTGCTGCCCGACGCCGCCTTCGTCTCCCCGCACGCGCCCGAGCCGCTGGCCGTCGCCCCGGTCGGCCGGCAATGGTTCGGCTATGTCGAGCGCGACGACCGCGAGCGCTGGACCGGCGTGCAAAGCGCCCATGCCGCGCTCGACGGCTTCCTCGACGCCGAGCTCGCGCGGCTGGGCCTGCCCGGCTCGCGCCTCGCCCTCGTCGGCTTCAGCCAGGGCACGATGATGGCGCTGCACACGGGCCTGCGCCGCAAGGTGGCGCCGGCCGGCATCGTCGGCTTCTCCGGCATACATGTGCTGCCGCCCGAGCGGGCCATGGAGGCCTTCGACGCGGAGATCGTCGCACGCCCGCCGGTGCTGCTGGTCCATGGCGACCTCGACCAGATCGTCCCGCCCATCGCTCTGCCGCGCGCGGTGGAGAGCCTGGAGACGCGCGGCATCGCCGTGCGGGCGCATCTGTCCAACGGGCTCGGCCACGGCATCGACCGCACCGGACTGTCGCTCGCCGGCAACTTCCTGAGCGAAGTTTTCGCCTGAAGGCGGCGCAAGCCGGCCCCGCGCATACAGCCGCTTCACAAGATTGACACGCTACATATAGAGTATCGCCGTGCGTCGCGCGGCGCCGATTCAGCCGTGACGGCGCTTCAAGCAGGGAGCGAGCGTTGACGGCGACTTTGTCTCCGGGTGCCTGGCCTGCCCTCGTGCTCAACGCCGATTACCGGCCGCTGAGCTATTACCCGCTGTCGGTCTGGTCCTGGCAGGACGCGATAAAGGCAGTGTTCCTCGACCGGGTGAACATTGTCGAGTATTACGAGCGGCAGGTTTCCAGCGCGACCTTCCAGATGCGCCTGCCGAGCGTCGTCTCGCTCAAGGCCTTCATCCGCCCGTCGCGCCAGCCCGCCTTCACCCGCTTCAACGTGTTCCTGCGCGACCGCTTCTCCTGCCAGTACTGCGAATCGCGCGACGACCTCACCTTCGACCACGTGATCCCGCGCTCGCGCGGCGGCCAGACCACCTGGGAGAACGTCGTCGCCGCCTGCTCGCCCTGCAACCTGCGCAAGGGCAGCATGATGCCGGTCGAGGCGCACATGATCCCGCGCCAGCGCCCCTTCCAGCCCTCGGTGTTCGACCTGCACCAGAACGGCCGGCACTTCCCGCCCAACTACCTGCACGACAGCTGGGTCGACTATCTCTACTGGGACACCGAGCTCGATCCCTGAGCGCCTGCGCGCGGCGCCTTAGTTGCGGGCGGACGCGCCCCACATGGCGACCACGGTCAGCGCGGCGGCGATGAAGGCGTTGTAGCCGGCCAGCGACAGGCCGAGCAGCCGCCACGGCGCCTCGTCGCAGCGCACGACGCGCGCCTGCTGGAGCTGGCCGAGAATGTTGCCGTTCTCCATCCCCGCCCCGGCCCCCGAACAGGCGGTCGGCCCGGCCCACAAGCCCCATTCGATACCGGCGTGATAGACCGCGAGGAAGGTGCCAAGCGCCATCAGCATCGCCGCCAGCACGATGGCGATACGCGCCTGTCCCGGACGGCGGACGAGCGCCAGCAGCGCACCGACGAGCGCCAGCGGCACGCCGATGTAATAGGGAATGCGCTGTTCGAGACAGAGCGGGCACGGGGCGAGGCCGACGACGAGCTGGAAATACCAGGCGCCCGCGAGCGTGCCCGCGCCGATGACCGCGACGATGAGCCCCGCGGTGATCTGGCGGTTGCGCACGGCAGGCGAGGAAAGCGGCGCGGCGGCGGTCTGCGAAGCGGTCATGAAAAGCCCCATCCGGTCGGATCGCGCTACAACTAGCCGCTGGCTGTGCGGGCGCAAGTCACTTGTCCGCGCAAGTCACGCGTCCGAAAAGGCGGGCCTCACTCGGCCAGCGCGAAGCGCAGCGCCCGCGCCATCGCCGCCGGCAGGATCGAGGCGTGGTCCTCGCCGGCCATCAGCTCGAACGCGACCCGCGCCTGCGGCCCCAGTTCGTGCGCCGCGCGGGCGGCGAAGTCGCGGGCGCCGTCGACCATGGCGCGGCGCGCGCGGCGGGCCGCCATCTCGGCCGCCTCCGGCCGCGATGCCTGCCAGGGCGCCAGCGCCTGCTCCCACTCGCCGACGAGGATCGACAGGCGCACCGGCCGCCCCCGAGCGAGCGCCAGCCCGTCGACCAGCCGCGCCTCGTCCCACCAGACCGACGGGCTCACCGCGACATGCGAGCGGAAGCCCGCGCCCCCGCGCAACGCCGCATCGAGCACCAGCCAGCCGGCCAGCGAATGGCCGAACAGCGCCTGACGCGCCGGATCGAGCGGCAGCATTCCGGCAATGCGCGGCTTCAACGTGCGCTCGATGAAGGCGAGGAAGGCGTCGCGCCCGCCGGTCGCGCGCGCCTGTCCGGTGCGGGCCGCCTCCGCGCCGGGGCCGGCGGTGTAGTCGAAGGTTCGTCGCACCCGGTGGTCGTCGCCCTCGGGGTAGCCGATGCCGACGATGGCGGTCGGCGCGATGCCCGTCGCTGCCGGGCGCACGGCGCCGCGCCGCATCACCTCGGCGAAGGTGGCGAAGCCCGCATTGGCGTCGAGCACGAAGACCGCCGGAAAGCCCGCCGCCGGCGCCTCGCCCGGCGGGCGGGCGAGGAAGATGCGCCACGGCCGCGCGCCTTCGCCGCCCTCGGGCGCGAGATCGAACCATTCGGCGTCGGGCACGGTGACGGGATTCATCGGCGTTCGCCACATGGGGCTAGGGGACGGGGCGCGGGCCAAGCTCTAGCGCAAGCGCGCGGTCGCGCAAGCCGACGCGTCGAGAATGGAACCATTCCAAGGAATTTCCTTTCCGCAGCAGGAACTTGACCGCCCCCGAAGGCTCATGCAGAACCGCCCGGTGCCCGCAGCGGCCGCCGGAGACAGGATTGAGCCAGCCTTCCGCCAGAGCCGAGCAGACAGCGCCGCCCGGCGCGGGCGAGCCGGATGCCGCGCGCCACGCACATCTGGCCGCCTATGCGCGCCTCGTGCGGCGGCGGCTCGCCATCCTCGGAGGGCTTGGCGCACTGATGCTGGTGGCGCTGGTGCTCGACATCGCCACCGGCCCGTCCAACCTGTCCGTGCATACTGTCGTGATCGGCCTTCTCGACCCTGCCGCGCTCGACGCCCCCGCACGCGTCATTATCTGGGAAGTGCGTCTCCCCTATGCGCTGATGGCGGTGCTGGTCGGCGCCGCGCTGGCGCTGGCGGGGGCGGAAATGCAGACCATCCTCAACAACCCGCTGGCCAGCCCCTTCACGCTCGGCGTCTCCTCCGCCGCCTCCTTCGGCGCGGCGCTGGCGCTGGTGCTGGGGGTCAGCCTGCCGCTGCTGCCGGCCGACTGGAACCTGCCGGCCTTCGCCTTCCTCTTCGCCTTCGGCTCGGTGCTGCTGCTGCAAGCGCTCGCCGGGCTGCGCGGCACCGGGGTGGAGACGCTGGTGCTGTTCGGCATCGCGCTGGTGTTCACCTTCAACGCGCTGGTGGCGCTGGTGCAGTTCGTCGCCAGCCAAGAGGCGCTGCAGCAGCTCGTTTTCTGGAGCATGGGCAGCCTCTCGCGCGCCACCTGGCCCAAGCTCGGCGTGCTGGGCATCATGCTGCTGGCGGTGGCGCCCTTTGCGCTGCGCGCCTCCTGGCGGATGACGGCGCTGCGGCTCGGCGAGGACCGGGCGCGCTCCTTCGGCATCTCGGTCGCACGGCTGCGCTTCTTCTCGCTGCTGCGGGTGAGCTTGCTGGCGGCGACCTCGGTCGCCTTCGTCGGCACCATCGGCTTCATCGGGCTCGTGGCGCCGCACATCGCCCGGCTGCTGGTCGGCGAAGACCACCGCTTCTTCCTGCCGGCCTCCATGCTGGCGGGGGCGGCGATCATGTCGCTCGCCTCCGTCGCCTCCAAGACGCTGGTGCCCGGCGCGCTGCTGCCGGTGGGCATCGTCACCGCGCTGATCGGCGTGCCCTTCTTCATGGCGCTGGTGTTCTCGCGGCGGGAGCGGCTGTGATGGCGCCGAACCCGCTTGCGGCTCCCCGCCTCGTCATCGACGCCCTGTCGGCCGGCTACGGCAAGCGCCGCATCCTCGACGGGCTGAGCCTCCCCGCCATCGAGGGCGGCGGCGTCACCGCGCTGATCGGCCCCAATGCGGCGGGCAAGACGACGCTGCTGCGCGCGCTCGCCGGCCTCGTGCCCGCGAAGGGCTCGATCCGCCTCGACGGCACCGAGCTGACCGGGCTCTCGGTTGCCGGCCACGCCCGCTTCGTCACCTACATGCCGCAGGCCCTGCCCCAGCGCGTGGCGCTGACTGTGTTCGAGGCGACGCTCTCGGCGCTGATGTCGGCGCGGGACGAGACGATCTCCACGCCCGAGGCGCATGCCCGCGCCCTCGCCGCGCTGGAGCGCCTGGGCATCGCCGACCTTGCCCTGCGCGGGCTCGACGAGCTTTCCGGCGGCCAGCGCCAGCTCGCCAGCCTCGCCCAGTCCATCGTGCGCGAGCCGACCGTGCTGCTGCTCGACGAGCCGACCAGCGCGCTCGATATCCACCACCAGCTCCGCGTCATGCAGCTTGTCGAGGAGCTGGCGCGCGAGCGCGCCATCATCGTCGTCATCGTGCTGCACGACATCGCGCAGGCCGCCCGCTATGCGCGCCGCATCGTCGTGCTGGAGAACGGCGCCATCGCCGCCGACGGCACGCCGCACGAGGCCATCACGCCGCAGATGCTGGCGCGCGTCTACCGAGTGGAGGCCCGGGTGGAGGCCTGCTCGCGCGGCTTCCTGCAGGTGATCGTGGATCGCGCGGTGTGAGGCGACGACGTCACCCCCTCAAGGTCGCGCCGCCGTCGACATAGAGATCGGCCATGGTGATGTGGCTGGCGCGCTCCGACAGCAGGAAGGCGACCGCCTCCGCCACATCCTCTGGCGTCGCCAGCTTGCCCAGCGGGATGCCGGACTTGAAGGTCTCCGGCGAGCCGGCGATCACCCGCGCCGCGCCGCCCGCATCCGCCCACATGCCGGTCTGCATCGGCGTCAGCGTCGAGCCGGGCGCCACGATGTTGCAGCGTATGCCGTGCGGCGCCAGCTCCAGCCCGAGGCAGCGGGTGAACATGGTCGCCGCCGCCTTGGAGGCGGCATAGGCCGCCATGGCGTGGCGGGGAATGCCGGCGGCGTTCGACGACACGGTGACGATGGCGCCGCGCTTGCGCTCCTGCATCACCCGCGCCACCGCCCGGCAGACGCGGAAGACGCCGCCGACATTGATGTCGAGCACCCGCTCCCATTCGGCATCGGACAGGCTCACCACCGGCTCGTAGGAAAGCACCCCGGCGACATGGGCCAGCAGGTCGATGGGGCCGCTCTCGCGCTCGATGCGGGCGACGAGGGCGTCGACCTGTTCGCTGGAGCGCACGTCGAGCGGCGCCGTCGTCACGCCCGGTAGGTCCGCCAGCGCGGTGAGGCCGGCCGTGTCGCGGTCGGTCGCCACCACGCGGGCGCCTTCGTCGAGAAGCACCCGCACCACCGCCGTGCCGATGCCACCGGCCGCGCCGGTGACAAGGGCGAGCCGCCCGCTCAGACCGCTGTCGCGCATGCCGTCGTCTCCCTGATGTTCGTCTCGCGCTCCGCCAGCGCCCGCGCCAGCACGGGCGCGACGAGAGCGGTCGCCTCCGGGCCGGTGAGATGGGCATGCAGCGCGGGAATGTCGATCACGCGGATATCCGCCACGTGTTCCGCCCACAGGGAAGGCGAGAGATCGCGCTCCTTGTGGTCCAGCGCCGCCCGGAAGTGCAGCACCTCGCCCTCGTAGCGGCGATGATAATGGCCGCGCACCAGCGCGCTGTTCGACGCCACCACGCGCGCCACGCCGTCCAGCACCGCATCCGGCAGCATGCCGAGCGGGCTGTCCGAGGCGCGCAGGAAGGCGAGCACCGAGGCGCGGTTGAGCGCCAGCGCGGGAAGCCGGTCGGGGTCGTGACCGGCCAGCGCGACCAGTGCCTTCAGCGCGGCGCCCTCGTCCGGCTCCGGCTCGGCGCGCCAGCAGTCGGCCGGGTAGGAATCGAGCATCGCCACCACGCCGACGTCGAGACCCAGCGCGCGCAGCCGTACCGCCATGGCCTGCGCGACGATGCCGCCGACCGACCAGCCGACAAGGTGATAAGGTCCCTCCGGCCGCACGGCACGGAGGCGTTCGACATAATCGGCGGCCAGCGCCTCCAGGCTCTCGGGCGTCGCCACGCCGGGGGCGAGCGCGGGCGCCTGCACGCCGTAGACAGTGCGGCGGGGTTCAAGCGCGCGCGCCAGCCTTCCATAGCACCAGGCGATGCCCCCGGCGGGGTGGATGGCGAAGAGCGGCGGCAGAGCGGGATCGCCCTCCACCAGCGTGACCAGCGGTGTCAGCCCGGCATCGGTCACGCCCTCATCCCCGTCGAGCAGGCACGCAAGGCCCGCGACCGTCGGCTGGGCGAACAGCGCGCCGAGGCCGGGATCGCGCCCGAAGGCTTCGCGCACGCGCAGCAGCAGCGCCACCGCCAGCAGCGAATCGCCGCCCAGCGTGAAGAAATCGTCCTCGGCGGAGACCGGCGCCTCCGTCCGCAGCAATTCGGCGAACAGGGCGGCGACGCGAACCTCGCTCGGCGTTTCGGGCGCGCGCGCGCCGGAGCCGGCGAAATCCGGCGCCGGCAGAGCGCCGCGGTCCAGCTTGCCATTGGCGTTCACCGGCAGCGCGTCGAGCGCGACGAAGGCGGCCGGCACCATGTAGTCCGGCAGCCGCGTGGCGAGAAAGCCCTTCAGCCCGGCGAGGTCCGCGCCGGGCTCGGGCACGACATAGGCGACGATGCGCGTGGTGCCGCGATCCTCGCGCGCGAGAATGTCGGCCTGCCGGACGAGGCCGGAGGCCATCACCGCCGCCTCGATCTCGCCGAGCTCGATCCGCAGACCGCGTATCTTCACCTGATGGTCGGAGCGGCCGAGGAACACCACTGCCCCGTCCGGCCGCCACAAAGCGAGGTCGCCGGTGGCGTAGAGGCGCGCACCGGGCCGGAACGGATCGGGCCGGAAGCGCTCGGCGGTCAGGTCGTCGCGGCCGAGATAGCCGCGCGCGAGCTGCACGCCGCCGAGAGAGAGATGGCCCGGCACGCCGGGCGGCTGCGGCCGGCCGGCCTCGTCCAGCACGTAGAGCCGCGTGTTCCACACGGGAAAGCCGATCGGCACCGGGCGCGAGCGGTCGTCGGCCCCGGCCGGCCAGTAGCTCACATCCACCGCCGCCTCGGTCGGCCCGTAGAGATTGTGCAACTCGGCCTGGACGGTGCGGTGGAAGCGGTCGCGCAGGTCCGCCGGCAGCTCCTCGCCGGAGCAGAAGACGCGGGCCAGCGACAGACCCTGCGCGTGCGGCTCGGCGAGGAAGGCGGCGAGCATGGAGGGCACGAAATGCGCCGTGGTGATTTTTTCCTCGCGGATGATCCGCGCCAGCGCGACGGGATCGCGATGCGCCTCGGGCGGCGCGACGACGAGGCAGGCGCCGGCGAGAAAGGGCAGGAAGAACTCCCACACCGAGACGTCGAAGGTCGCCGGCGTCTTCTGCAGGATACGGTCGGCGGCGGTAAATCCGTAATGCTCGCGCATCCAGAGCAGGCGGTTGACGATGGCGCGGTGCTCGACGACGACGCCCTTCGGCTCGCCCGTCGAACCGGAGGTGTAGATCACATAGGCGGCGTCGCCCGGCGCCGGTCCGGGGGGCACCCGATCGGCCAGCACCGCTGGCCATTTTTCAGGAGGAAAAATCTTATATTCGCCGGCAAACCGTTCTTCGGCATCCGCCTGCGCCAGCACCAGCCGGGGCTTCGCCGAGCCGATTATGCGGGCAAGCCGCGCGTCGGGCTGGGCGAGGTCGAGCGGCAGATAGGCCGCGCCAGCCCGCAGGATGGCGACGAGAGCGATCACCAGTTCGAGGGAGCGCGGCAGCGCCACCGCGACGAGGCTGCCCGGACCGACGCCGCGCGCCGCCAGCGCACCCGCCAGCGCCGCGCTGCGGGCATCGAGCGTGGCGTAGTCCAGCGTACGCCCATCGAAACGCAGCGCCGGCGCATCGGGCGTCGCGCGCATCTGGGCCTCGATCAGCGCGGCGAGCGTGGTGTCGGGCACGTCATGGTCGGTGGCGTTGAGCGCGAAGAGGTGCCGGTGCGCCTCAGCGGGGGTGGCGGTGGGCACCTCGGCGAGCGTTGCGGCCGCGCTCGCCGCCTCGATGAAGTGCTTCAGCCGCGCCGCATGCGCCTCCACCGTGCCGGCGTCGTACAGCTCCGGGTTGGCGTCGACCTCAAGGCGCAGCCCCTCCGTGCCGTGCAGGCGGAAGGTGAAGGTGATGTCCTCCACCGGGCCGGTGGAGAGCACCTCCAGCCGGCACGCCAGCCCGTCGAAGCGCGGCGTCTCGTCGAAGGGCAGCAGATTGATCAGCGGGCCGTGCAGCCGGCGCTGGCCGCCGACGAGGCGCAGGTCGCGGCGCAGCTGCTCGGAGCGGTAGCGCCCGTGCCGGCGGGCGCGCGTCAGGCTCTTCGCCACCGTGCCGAGGACGTCGTCGAGCGGCGCCGCCTCGTCCGGCGTCACGCGCAGCGGCAGCACGTTCATCAGCATGGCCGGCACCCGCGCCGCTGCGCTGCCCAGCCGCGCCATGAAGGGCACGCCGACAATCGCTTCGGCCGTGCCGGTGTGGCGACGCACATAGGCGGCCGTCAACGCGGTGACGACATCCGGCCACGGCACGGCGGTGCGCTCGCCCGCCTCCCGCAGCCGGGCGAAGGCGGCGCCGTCGATCTCGACCGCCCTGCGGTGGAAGCGCGGCGCGCTGGTCGGCATTCCGGGCGCGAGGCTGGCCGCCTCCGGCCGGTCGGCGAACAGCTCGCGCCAATAGGCGCCGTCCTTCTCCCGCTTTTCGGAGGCGCGATAGGCGGCATCCTCATCGAGCGCGATGGCAAGGCCGGGAAGCTTTGCCCCCGCCTCGCTGCCGCGGCGGCGCGCATTGTAAAGCTCGGCGACACGCTGGGTGAGCAGGATCATCCCGTAGCCGTCGATGGCGAGGTGATGGATTCGCTGCTGCCAGACATGGCGCTCGGGGCCGAGCACGAAGAGCCGCTCGGCGGCCAGCGGGTCGCGCGCCGGGTCGACAGGCCCCGCCATGTCGCGGGCGATGTCGGCCTTGGCGGCGGCGAGCGGGTCGGGCGCCTGCGAGACGTCGATCACCTCCAGCGCCGGGCGGCGGGCGGGATCGACAATCTGCATCGGCCCGGCGGGAGCGTCGACCATGCGCAGCGCCAGCGCCTCAGCTTCCGCCACCGCCTGCGCCAGCGCGGTCTCGAAGACCGCGCGGTCGAGCGGGCCGGCCAACTCGATATATTGCCCGGTGTTGAACAGCGGATTGGCGGGGTCGAGCCGCTGCGCGTACCACAGGCCCGACTGCGCCTCGGTGAGCGGATGCGCCGCGCCCGGCCGGTCGTTCATGACGTCAGCCGCCCCGCGCCTTCTGGCGCGCGTCGACCAGCGCCCACCAGCCGTCGAGCGTCGGGTCTTCGGCGAATTCGGAGAATTCGAGGTCGAGCCCGCCCTCGCTCCACGCCAGCACGAGGTTCATCGCGCGCATGGAATCGAGCCCGAGGTCGATCAGGCTGTCGCCGCCGCTGATCTCCTCAGGGTCCTCGTGCAGCATCTTCGCGATGTCCGCGCGCATCCTTTCGCGCGTCACCGGCGCGGCCGGGGTGACGATGCGCTTGATGTCGCCGGGCTCGATGGCCATCACAGCAGCTCCAGAATGCGCGCGGTCGGCAGCGGCACGCCGCAGACATCAGCGACATAGGACAGCGCGAGGTCGTGCTTCGCGCGCGAGAAATCGGCCAGCGCGTCGGCGGCCATGAAGGGCTCGATGTCGCGCATGAAGGCGTCGGCGGCGGTGAGCGTGCAGCCGATATGGGCGTAGACGCCGCAGACGATCAGCTGGTCGCGCCCGCGCGCGCGCATCAGCGCTTCGAGGTTCGAACGCTGGAAGGCGCTGTAACGGTGCTTCACCAGTGTGAAGTCGCCCGGCTGCGGCGCGAGCGCGGCCACAATTGGTTGGTGCTCGGCCGCCGCGCTCATGCCCGGTCCCCAGAGATCGGCCTGAAGCCCGCGGTCGCGCCGGTCCTGGTTGCCTTCCTGCGCGGTGTAGAACACCGGCGCGCCAGCCGCGCGGGCGGCGCCGACCAGCGCCGCGATATTGGCGATGACGGGCGCGAGAGGTGGGGCATCGGGCATGAAGACGCGCAGGAAATAGTTCTGCATGTCGTGAATCAGCAGCGCCGCGCGGTCGCGCTCCAGCGTCCACGGGGCGCGGGCCGCCGGCAGCTCGTCGGCGCGCGGCAGCTCGTAGGGAGCAATCGTCGGCAGCCCCTTGGTCGCGGCCATGCTCAGCCCTCCGCCTGTTCGAGAAAGCGTCGGCGCAAGCTGGCGCGCAGCTCCTTGCGCGAGACCTTGCCGACGGCGGTGGTCTCGAAGGCGTCGACGAAGACGATCTGGTCCGGCACCTTGAAGTCGGCGAGGCCGCGCGTGCGCATCCACGCTTTCAGCGCCGCCGCTTTCGGCCTCTCACCCTGCGCGATGACGAAGGCGCAGGAACGCTCGCCGAGGAACTCGTCCGGTAGCGAGACCACCGCCGCGTCGAACACGTTCGCATGGCCGAGCAGATGATCCTCGATCTCCTCGGCCGAGATCTTCTCGCCGGCGCGGTTGATATGGTCGTTCGCCCGGCCCTGCACGACGAGATAGCCCTCGGGCGTGCGCTTCACCACGTCGCCGGTGCGGTAGAAGCCGTCCGGCGTAAAGGCACGGGCGTTTGCGCCGTCATTGTTGTGATAGGCGCGGATGGTGTAGGGCCCGCGCGTCAGCAGGTTGCCCGCCTCGCCCTCTGGCACCGGGCTGCCGGCGTCGTCGAGGATGAGCACCTCGTCGTCGGGGCTGATCGGGCGGCCCTGCGTCGAGACGATGGTTTCCTCGTCATCGTCGAGCCGTGTGTAGTTCACCAGCCCCTCGGCCATGCCGAACACCTGCTGCAGCGTGCAGCCGAGCACCGGCTTCACCCGGCGGGCGGATTCGGTGAGGAACTTCGCCCCGCCGACCTGCAGGACGTCGAGCGAGGAGAGGTCGTGCGCCGTCCCCGGCGCCGCCTGCAGCCAGAGCAGGGCGAGCGGCGGCACCAGACCGGTGATGGTCACGCTCTCGCGTGCGATCAGCGGGAACGCGACCTCCGGGCTCGGCGAGGGCGCGAGCACCACGCGCGATCCCGCATAAAGCGCGCCGAACACGCCGGGCGAACTCATGGGGAAGTTATGCGCCACCGGCAGCGCGGCGAGATAGACGCTGGAAGGTCCGAGCCGGCAGATCTCGGCGCTGGCGCGGAACGAATAGATATAGTCGTCATGCGTGCGCGGGATGAGCTTGGAAAGCCCTGTCGAGCCGCCGGAAATCTGCAGGAAGGCGACCTCGGACGGATCGGCGTCGGCCGGGAGTTTCACCTCGTCTCCCGGCGGCAACGTGTCGAGCGAAGGGAAATCGCCGCCGTCGCCCACCACCACGACATGGTCGAGCGCCGGCACCTCGCGCCGCGCCTCGGCGGCCAGCGTGCGGTAGTCGAAGCCCTCGTGACCGGCGGCGACGATGTAGCCCCGTGCCTGCGCCGTGCGGGCGAAATGGGCGATCTCGACGATGCGGTGGGCCGGCAGCGCATAGACCGGCACCAGCCGGGCGCGGAACAGGCCGAACACCGCCGAGAGGAATTCGGCGATGTTGGGCAATTGCACCACCACCCGGTCGCCGGGCTTGAGCCCCAGCGCCAGCAGGCCGCGGGCGATGCGCTCGGCGCGCGCTTCCAGCTCGGCGAAGCTCCAGCGCTGGTCGCCGCCGACCACGGCGATGCGCTCGGGCATCGCGGCCGCGCGTTCGCGCAGGAAAGAGGTGAAGGTCTCGCCGCGCCAATAACCGGCGGCCCGGTAGCGGGCGGCGAATTCGGCCGGCCACGCCTGCTTCAGGGGTATCACGCACCTTCCTCCGCGAGCGGATGGCCGTCCTCGTCGATGCCGAGCGCCGTGAGCAGGGCGGCGAACTTGGCCGAGGTCTCCTCGCCCTCCGCCACCGGGTCGGAACCCGTGACGATGCCGGCCCCGGCATAGAGCCGCGCCTCGTTGCCGGCAATCTCCGCGCAGCGTATCGCGACGTGCCAGTCGCCGTCGCCCTGCGCGTCGCACCAGCCGACCGCGCCGGCATAGAAGCCGCGCTCATAGCCCTCCAGCGCCGCGATGGCGCGGGCGGCGGGAAGGCGCGGCGAGCCACAGACGGCCGGGGTCGGATGCAGCAGCAGCGAGAGATCGAGCGCGGAAAACGAGGGATCGCGCAGGCGGCCGGAAATCGGGGTGCCGAGGTGCCACATGCTGGCGGTGGCGGCCAGCTCGGGCTCCGGCGCGAAAAGCTCCTCGCAATGCGGGGCGAGCTGGTCGAGTATGGCGGTGACCACCTCGCGGTGCTCGCGGCGGTCCTTGGCCGAGGCGAGAAGGGCCTGCGCCGCCGCCCGGTCCTCGCCCGCATCGGACGAGCGCCGCGCCGAGCCGGCGAGCGGACGGGAGGTCACGGCCGCGCCGCGCTTCGACACCAACAGCTCCGGCGTCGCGCCGACGAGGATGCGCCCACGCGGCAGCGGCACGCAGAAGGCGGTCACGCTCTCGTCCCGCGCCAGCGCGCGCAGCAGCGCCGCCGCCTCGACCGGGCAGTCGGCGACGAGCTTGAGGCTGCGCGACAGCACGATCTTGCGCAGCCCCTCCTCCTCGCGGGCGAGAAGGCAGAGCGCCTGCGCAACCGCCGCGCGATAGGCGGCGAGCGGGGGCTCGGCGCTCACCTGCCAGCGCGGTGCGGGGCTTGCCTGCGCCTTCACCAGCGCGGGCGGGGTGAAGGCGGCGGCGAAGCAGGCCCGGCCGGTGCTGAAGGTCACCTCGGCCGGGCGGTAGAGATGGGCCGGCGCGTCCACCGCGAAGGGCAGCGCGCCGACCACGAGGCGCGGGCCGGCCGTGCCGCCGGCGAGCAGGCGGCGCACCCGCTCGCCCGGCGCCGCATCGCCGGCCGGCACGAGGTCGAGGCAGCCGCGGGCGACGAGCGTCTCGCCGGCGGAACCCAGCGCGAAGGGCAGGACCGGGGCGAAGGCCGCCCTGTCGGCGCCGGCCGGCTGCGCACCGTCACGCATGCGTGTCGCTCCGTGGAAAGACGTCATCGACCATCGGGCTCCGGCGACCGGTCAGGGCTTGATCAGGGTGACGGTGTCGCCATAGGGGTCGACCATCGGCACCGGGCGGGCGCGCTCGCCCGCAGGAGGCGCACCGGTGGGCGCACCGGCGGGCGCGGAGACGGGCTGCGGCGCAGCGCCGGGAGCCGCACCGGCAGGGGGCGCATCAGCCGGCGGCGCGGGCGGGCGCGGACGGCCGGCGGTCTTCAGCTTGTTGGAGACATAGGCGTTGCCGGTGGCGGCATCGACCGCGACCGTCTGCGGCATCGAGCCGGTCACCACATTGGCGATGGGTTCCAGCGTCTTGGTGTCGACGAGGCTGGTGAATCCGGCCTGCCGATTGGTGACGTAGAGGATGCTGCGCGAGGGGTCGATGGCCAGGCTCAGCGCGCCGGCGCCGGTCGGGATCTTCTTGATCACCTTGCCGTCCTTGGCGTCGAGCGCGACCACCTCGCCCGAGCCCTGATGGGCGACGAAGACTTGATCGCCCGAGGCGTCGTAGAGGAGGTTGATGGCGCCCTCGCCGCCCGAGGGGAAGGTCGTGACCTTCTTGCTGGCGATGTCGACGACGTGGACGAGGTTGCCCTCCATCGCCGAGAGGAACAGCCGCCCACCCTTGGCGTCGAGCGAGATGCCGGTCACCGCGCCCGGCAGATCGTCGATGGTGCCGACGATCTCGTTCTTGGCGCCGTCGACGATCCACACCGAGGAGGAGCTGTCACGGCGGCCGGTGATGGTGACATAGGCGCGGTTCGCCGCCTCGTCGACCGCCACCTCGCGCACATGCGCCTTCTCGCCCTGAGCGATCTTGGCGACGACCTTGCCGCTCGCGAGGTCGATCACCGCCAGCGAGCCGTCACGGGTCTGGGTGCCGTAGAGCGTCTTGGTCTTGTTGTTGATGCCGAGGCCGAACACCGGATCGTCGCCGAGCGCGATGGTCTCCTTGGTCTCCAGCGTCTTGGGATCGAGCGCGTAGACGAAGGTCTCGTTCGCGCCGCGCGCGCCGGCGGCGGCGACATAGACGCGGTTGGTCGCGCCGCTGAAGACGATCTCGTAGAGGCCGTCGCCCGGCTTCACCGACTTGACGAACTCGGGGTCGGCGAAGGCCGCGCCGGCGAAGCCGAACAGGGCGACGGTGGCGAGGGCGAGGCTGCGCAGGCGGGGCCGGGCAAAGGTCGCGTCGATCGGCATCGGGTGTCTCCGTTGAGGACAGGTTTCGGGCGTTGGGAGCGCGCAGGCCCCGGCTGCGTGCGCGCTCAGTCGAGATCGATCCAGTTGGGCCCCTCGACAGGAACGGCGAGGAAGCGGGCGTTCACCTCCGCGACCGTCTTGCCGACGTCGAGGTCGGCGAAGCGTTCGGGATGAATCCATTTCGCCAGGATCTCGACGGTGAAGAGATCCAGCGGCGAGTTGAGCATCTGGTGGGAGAGGCCGTGCACGCGCTTGTCGCGCACCGCCGCAAGGCCTGAGAAGCCCGGGCGGGCGACGACCCGCGCCAGAGTCTCGCGCGCCTTCTCAAGGCTGTATTCCGGCCCGATCAGCAGCCCGGCGGTGCCCTCCATGTGGCTGCCGCCGGTGGCGATGTAGACCTGCGGGTCCTGCGCCACGACATATTCGAGGTTGAGCTTGCCGAAGGCGCGCGGGATGACCGCCGCCCCGATATTGGTGCCGCCCACCGCCTCGATGATGTCGCCGACATTGCCCTTGCCGGGCGAATTGCAGCAATCCGCCGTCATCGCCGCATGCGGTTCGAGGAACACGCGCGGACGCGCCTCGGGCGCCAGCCCGGCGAGCTTCGCGCTCACCGCGTCGAGACGGGCGCGGCGGAAGGCGAGGAAGTCCTGCGCCTGCGCCTCGCGCCCGGTCGCCTTGCCGAGCAGGGTGAGGCTCGGCTCCAGATTGACCAGCGGATGGGTGAAAAAGTCGATCACCACGACCGGAATGCCGGCCGCCTCGATGCGCGCGCGCTCCTCGGGCGAGGGCTGCGAACCGAGCGAGAACACGGCAAGGTCCGGGCGGGCCGCCACCACCTGCTCGACCGAGAGCGCGCCGGCTGAGCTCGCCACCTTGGCGAGACTCTCGATGGCCGGGAACTTCGCCTTGTAGGCCTCGAAGGTGCTCTTGCCGATCCGGTTGATGTCACGCGGCCACGCCGCGAGCACGCTCACCGGATCGGGATGGATCAGCGCCAGCGCGACGAGGAAGCGCCCGTCATCGATCAGCAGCCGGCTTGCGGGCGCGGCCAGCGTCACCTCGCGGCCGGTGACGTCCTTCAGCGCGATGTCGGCGCGCGCCGGCACAGCCAGAGCGGCGAAGGCCAGCACCAGGAACGCCAGCCTCCGCCCAAGCAACACGGTGTCGGCCTTGGCCGACCAGACGCGCAGCATGGCAAGGAAGAGCGGACGCAGGGGCAGGCACATGGGCGGGAAACACCGGCGAGGAACCAATTTCTGGTCGCCTAATCCGCCCGCAGCACCCTTTGTGTCAACTAAACATTTCGTAATTGCTTGTTTTTAATTAGTCTAATGTGGATTTGCTGGATTTATACATTCTCTTTTACTTTATCCCGCGGGCGTCGTCTTGACGTCGCGTCATCACTTCCGCGTGCAGGCCGGCAAGGTGCTGTCGCGAAACCGACGCACGACTCTGCAAAGAGGTTCGCCCGCGCGGGCGCAGGGCCGGCGTCGTTCCGCACGGTGCGCCGGCCCCCTCGAAACGGCGCGGACGATGGGCTACGAACGGGCGCGGCCGCCATCGGCTCCGTCCCGTTTCCGAGTGCAGACAGTGAGATTTCCATGCGCGTCGCGATGATTGGAACCGGCTATGTCGGGCTCGTGTCCGGGACCTGCTTCTCGGATTTCGGCCACGAGGTCGTCTGCATCGACAAGGACGCCGACAAGATCGCCCGGCTGAAGCAGGGCGAGATCCCCATCTTCGAGCCGGGCCTCGACGATCTCGTGCGCCGCAACGCCGCCGCCGGCCGGCTCCAGTTCGACACCGACCTGACGCAGGCCGTGCGCGAGGCCGAGGTGGTGTTCATCGCGGTGGGCACCCCCTCGCGGCGCGGCGACGGCCATGCCGACCTCTCCTATGTCCACGCCGCCGCCCGCGAGATCGCCCGCGCCGCGCAGGGCTTCACGGTTGTCGTCACCAAGTCGACCGTGCCCGTCGGCACCGGCGCGGATATCGAGCACATCATCCGCGAGGAGGCGCCCGACGCCGATATCGCCGTGGTGTCGAACCCGGAATTCCTGCGCGAGGGCGCCGCCATCGAGGACTTCAAGCGGCCCGACCGCATCGTCGTGGGCACCAGCGACCCCCGCGCGCGGGAGGTGATGGCCGCGCTCTACCGCCCGCTCTCGCTCAACGCCGCGCCGGTCATGTTCACCGAGCGCGCCACCGCCGAGCTGATCAAATACGCCTCCAACGCCTTCCTCGCCATGAAGATCACCTTCATCAACGAGCTGGCGGACCTGTGCGAGAAGGTGGGCGGCGACGTGCAGGAAGTGGCGCGCGGCATCGGCCTCGACCGCCGCATCGGCCCGAAATTCCTGCATGCCGGGCCCGGCTATGGCGGCTCGTGCTTTCCCAAGGACACGCTGGCGCTGATGCGCACGGCGCAGGAGGCCGGCACGCCGCTGCGCCTCATCGAGACGGTGACGACGGTGAACGACAGCCGCAAGGCGGCGATGGGTCGGCGCGTGCTCGACGCCATCGGCACGCCGCCGCGCGGCGCGACGGTGGCGGTGCTCGGCCTCACCTTCAAGCCGAACACCGACGACATGCGCGACAGCCCGGCGATCAACATCGTGCAGTCGCTGCTCGACCGCGGCGTGCGCGTGCGCGCCTTCGATCCCGTCGGCATGGCCGAGGCGCGCAAGGTGCTGCCCCCCGCCGTTGACTACGCCAACGACCCCTATGACTGCGCCGAGGGGGCGGACGGGCTCGTCATCGTCACCGAATGGGACGCTTTCCGCGCCCTCGATCTCGACCGGCTGAAGACGCTGCTGCGCCAGCCCGTCGTCGTCGACCTGCGCAACATCTACCCGCCCGCGGACCTCACCAGCCGGGGCTTCCGCTATGTCGGCATCGGCAGGGGCGCGAAGGACTAGGAGCGAGGGGCGCTCAGTCGACGGGAAGCGCCTGGGCGTGCTTCACCTGGCTAAGCGCGAAGCTGGATTCGATGGAGGCGACGCCCTCCAGCCGGGTCAGCGTGCGCTTGAGGAAGGCCTCGTAGGCCGGCAGGTCCTTCACCACGATGCGCAGCAGATAGTCGCGCTGGCCAGTCATCAGATAGCATTCGACGATCTCCGGCCAGCGGGCGATGGCGCGGGCGAAGCGGTCGAGCTCGTCCTCGCGCTGGCGCTCCAGCCGGATCGAGGCGAAGACGCTGACCGGCAGGCCGACCTTTTCCTGATCGACCACGGCGACATAGCGCTTGATGACGCCGGCGGCCTCCAGATTGCGCACACGCCGCGCGCAGGGCGAGGGCGACAGGCCGACCAGCTCGGCGAGGCGCTCCATCGTCATATGCGCATCCTGCTGGAGCGCGGCGAGGATCCTGCGGTCGGTCTCGTCGATCTTCGATTCTGGCATGAAGCACCGCTCAATGGCGTCAGCTTGGTGATTTGAGCCAATTTAGGCCCAGCCGGCGGCCAAGAATAGCTCCAAACGCCCGACGCCCGTGCCTAGGCTGTTCCCATGGGCAAGCCCGGAGCGCCGACCATGGCCAGCATCGCCGAAAAGACCGCCGAGACGAGCGCGAACGACCTCGCCATTCTGGAGGAGCTGGAGCGCAAGATCCTGTGGCTCGCCACATGGACGATCCACAACGCCAACCATGTGCGGCCCAGCACGGACGGGCTGAAGGTGGGCGGCCACCAGGCGTCCTCCGCCTCCATGGCGACCATCATGACGGCGCTCTACCTCAAGGCACTGCGGCCGGAGGACCGGGTGGCGGTGAAGCCGCATGCGAGCCCGATCTTCCACGCCATCCAGTACCTGTTCGGCAACCAGACGCGCGCGAAGCTGGAGAATTTCCGCGGCTACAAGGGCGCGCAGTCCTATCCCTCGCGCACCAAGGACATTGACGACGTCGACTTCTCCACCGGCTCGGTCGGGCTCGGCGTCGCCCAGACGCTGTTCGCCTCGCTGGTGCAGGATTATCTCACCGCCAAGGGGCTCGGCCACGGACCGGAGGGCAAGATGATCGCCCTTGTCGGCGACGCCGAGATGGACGAGGGCAACATCTTCGAGGCGCTGCTGGAGGGCTGGAAGCACGGCCTGCGCAACACCTGGTGGATCGTGGACTACAACCGCCAGAGCCTCGACGCCGTGGTGCGCGAGGGGCTGTGGGAGCGCTTCGAGTCCATCTTCCGCAGCTTCGGCTGGGACGTCGTCATCCTCAAATATGGCCGGCTGCAGCAGGCGGCGTTCAACGAGCCGGGCGGGCAGGCGCTGAAGGACTGGATCGACAGCTGCCCGAACCAGCTCTACTCGGCCCTGACCTTCCAGGGTGGCAAGGCGTGGCGCAAGCGCCTCACCGACGACCTTGGCGACCAAGGCGCGGTCTCGGCCCTGCTGGAGCGCCGCACCGACGACGAGCTGGCCGCTCTGATGGGAAATCTCGGCGGCCACGACCTGCCGTCACTGGTCGATGCCTTCGAGGCGGCGCGCGGCCATGACCGCCCGGTCTGCTTCATCGCCTACACCATCAAGGGCTTCGGCCTGCCGCTCGCCGGCCACAAGGACAACCATGCCGGCCTGATGACGCCGACGCAGGTGGAGAGCCTGCGCGCGCGCCACGGCGTGCGTCAGGGCCACGAATGGGACAGGTTCGAGGGGCTGGCGACGCCGGCGGCGACGCTGGAGGGCTTCCTCAAGGCAGTGCCGTTCATCGCACACGGCCCGCGCCGGTATGAGGCGGCACCCGTCCCGGTGCCGGCGGCGCTCGACGTACCGCTGCAGCCCGCCATGTCGACCCAGCAGGGTTTCGGCCTGCTGCTGAACGAGATCGGCAAGCGCGACGACGAATTCGCCCGCCGCATCGTCACCACCTCGCCGGACGTCACCGTCTCGACCAATCTCGGCGCCTGGGTGAACCGGCGGCAACTCTTCGCCCGCGAGGAGCTGACCGATACCTTCAGGAAGGAGCGCATCCCCTCGACCTATAATTGGGAGTTCTCGCCCAAGGGCCAGCACATGGAGCTCGGCATCGCCGAGATGAACCTGTTCACCATGCTGTCGGCGCTCGGCCTGTCGCACTCCATCTTCGGCGAGCGGCTGCTGCCCGTCGGCACGCTGTACGACCCCTTCATCGAGCGCGGGCTCGATGCGCTGAACTATGCCTGCTACCAGGACGCCCGCTTCATCCTCGCCGCCACCCCCTCGGGCGTCACGCTGGCGCCGGAGGGCGGCGCGCACCAGTCCATCGCCACGCCGCTGATCGGCATGGCGCAGGACGGGCTGGCGAGCTTCGAGCCGGCCTTCGTCGACGAACTGGCGGTGATCCTGCGCTTCGCCTTCGCCCACGCCCAGGCGGAAGATGGCGGCTCGGCCTATCTGCGCCTCTCCACCCGCACCATCGAGCAGCCACGCCGGACCATCAACGCCGCACTGGCGGAGGAGATCGTGCAGGGCGGCTACTGGCTGCGCCGGCCGGGACCGAACGCGCAGGTCGTCGTCGCCTATTCCGGCGCGCTGGCGCCGGAAGCCATCGAGGCGGTGGGGCTGATCGCCGAGGACCGCCGCGACGTCGGGCTGCTCGCCGTCACCTCCGCCGACCGGCTGCACGCGGGCTGGACGCAGGCGCAGCGGTCGCGCGAGGCCGGCGAGTACGGTGCCCGCGCCCATGTCGAGAGCCTGCTCGACGCGGTGCCCGCCGGCTGCGCGCTGGTCACCGTGGTCGACGGCCACCCGGCGACGCTGGCCTGGCTCGGCTCCGTCCACGGCCACCGCTCGCGCGCATTGGGTGTCGAGCATTTCGGGCAGACGGGCACGATTGCCGATCTCTACCGCCATTTCGGCATCGACGCACAGGGCATCGCTCGCGCCGCGCAGGCGATGACGCCGGGCCGGCCGATCCGCCATCTGCGCGCGGTGGGCTGACGCGCCGCGGCGATCCCGCTTCCCAAGCCGCGTGACACGACGTAACACTCCGGCCCGGACCCTCACGACTCCGGACCGTAGCGTTACGGCACGCGGGCGCGAGACTGGGAGAGCGGCTTGGCCGGACGACGCGTCTTCATCACCGGCACGGCCGGCTTCATCGGCTTCCACCTCGCGCGCCTGCTGCTTTCGGAAGGCTTCGTCATCCACGGCTATGACGGGATGACGGACTATTACGACGTGCGCCTCAAGCAGCGGCGCCACGCCATGCTGGCGCAGAATGAGGGCTTCGGCGCCACCGAGGCGATGCTGGAGGATTTCGAGACGCTGCGCAGCGCGGTCGAGAGCTTTCGCCCCGACATCATCGTCCATCTCGCCGCGCAGGCTGGCGTGCGCTACAGCCTGGAGAATCCGCGCGCCTATATCGACGCCAACATCGTCGGCACCTTCAACGTGATGGAATGCGCGCGCGCCGTGCCGGTGCAGCACCTCCTGATGGCCTCGACCTCGTCGGTCTACGGCGCCAATGAGGAGATGCCGTTCCGCGAGACCGACAAGGCGGACACGCCGCTCACCATCTACGCCGCGACCAAGAAGGCGGGCGAGGCGATGGGCCATTCCTACGCCCACATCTACGGCCTGCCGACGACGATGTTCCGCTTCTTCACGGTCTACGGACCGTGGGGACGGCCGGATATGGCGCTGTTCAAGTTCACCCGCGGCATCCTCGAAGGCACGCCGATCGATATCTACAATCACGGCGAGATGTGGCGGGACTTCACCTATGTCGACGACCTCGCGCGCGGCATACGCCTGCTGATCGACACCGTGCCGCCGCTGCCCGGTGCCCGCGACGAGGCCGTGCCCGGCGACAGCCTGAGCCCGGCGGCGCCGTTCCGCGTCGTCAATATCGGCAATTCCGACAAGGTACGCCTGCTCGACTTCGTCGACGCCATCGAGGCCGAGATCGGCCGCAAGGCGATCCGCAACTACCTGCCCATGCAGGCCGGCGACGTGCCGGCGACATGGGCGGATGCGGCGCTGATCCAGTCGCTGACCGGCTTCCGGCCGGCAACGCCGTTCCGCGAAGGCGTCGCCCGGTTCGTGGCGTGGTATCGCGATTATTATGGGCGCTAGCTGAACCGCCGGAGCCGATGGCGCGGGCGCGAGACGAAATGATAGGAAGCTTAGCGTGGTCAGACGTATCGGTCTCTTGACACTACCACTGAGGCATAATTACGGGGGCATTCTTCAGGCCCTTGCTCTGTACAAGCACTTGACCGATGCTGGGCACACTGTTGTACTTCTAGAGGCGCGCCACTCACCCTCACGTCGTCAATTGTTATTGAGTAAATTATCAATCACGCTCGCCCGTATGCCGGATTTATCATTTATATTTGAGTATAAGGCAAGACTTAAACTAAGTTGCTTCGATAATATACACTCATTTTATGATAAATATCTCGGACTGACAATTCAGAAGATTGTCCGATTGCAAGTCGAGGGTCGATTCAGATCATTTATCAACCGACATATCAGCATTCGCTCCGGTGCTATTGATGACTCGCGTCAAATGATTGGAGCGGTGAAAAAATTCGATCTCGATACGCTGATTGTTGGATCCGATCAGGTCTGGCGCCTCGATTATCTTCCCCGAGGCATGGAAGGCGATTTTTTCTTCGGCTTCGCAGAGGACATGCCCCTGCGAAAGATTTCATATGCCGCCTCCTTTGGGTATGGCGAATGGCGATACCCGGAATGGACATCCAGAGTGACTATGCTTCTGGAGAAATTCAATTCAATCTCGGTCCGAGAAGACTCGGGGCTTGCCATATGCTCGGATACATTCAACCGGCAGGACGCCATCCACGTACTTGATCCAACACTACTTCACGATTGCGCTTTTTACGATCACCTCGCGGCGGCTCGTCGTGAGGTAGGTGGACATTCTGTTCTCCAATATATCCTGGACAACACGCCAGCCAGTCACTCGATATTCAGTACGGCACTACAAGCACTCGGTCCAAGCTATTGTACCCTTCATACTTCGATACATGAATCTCACATTGCAGGCAGCATCCCGGATTGGCTCCGTTCCTTCATGGACACCGACTTCGTCGTGACGGATTCCTTTCACGGCACGGTGTTCTCGATCCTCTTCGAGAAGCCCTTCATCGCGATTCTGAACGAGGGACGGGGTGCCGACCGCTTCACCTCTCTGCTGGGCCAGCTGGGATTGCTGGAGCGGCTGGTGGTGCGGCCGAGCCCCGCAGAGATCGAGCGGCTGGCGGCGACGGCCATTGATTACGCGGCCGTGGCGCCTAGGCTTGCTTCGCTGCGCGAGCAGTCCGCCGCCTACCTCGAACGGGCGCTCGCGTGAACGATGGCCCCTGTGCGATCACCGCATTGAACAGCCCCCCCCCCCCCCCGACGAAAAACGTCGTGACCGCCTGTCCCTCGACCTGAAAGACTATCGCGAAATAGCAATTAGATACCATCACGCGCCGCACCCGCGGCAGAGAGACAACGCCCCTCATAATGTTAGGCATTCATGTCGCATCTGATATTCCTAAAGTTAACATCAAGACAACCTATGCGAGATTCCATATGAATTGAAATCGATTGCGTGCATATATTTTTGCGCTTTCGTCTGGATTTTAGTATTTCACGGTGAACAACATTGTTATTCCTGAATAGCGATTCGACGCGGACGGAGAACGAACACCGGCGATGAAGACATCCTTGCGACAAGCGGTTCGGCTGGGCGTTTCGTGCGGCGCGATGGTACTCGATGCCGTGGTTATTCTCCTCGCGTGCCTGATCGGCGAATGGATACGCTTTCGCGCGCTGGGGACCGGCGATTGGCTGCAGACCTTCATATTGGCGTTTCCAGTCTATTTTCTCACTTCGCTGGTTCTGCGCGGCTACGCGCTGAAAACCCTGCTTTCCGTAGCGCGCTCAGTCTTCGCCTCGATCTCCGCGCTCCTCGTCAGTGTCGCGTTCAGCCTGGCCGTCGTCTTCGCGCTTAAGATATCGAACGAAGCCTCGCGCCTGGCGACCGGCTATACGCTGATCGTCGCCATACTGCTTCTCGTCATTGCCAGGTCGCTGCTCCGCTGGCTGATGAAATATTTCTTCAACGCCATCGTCGCGACGCGGACGCTGGTCATGACCGATGGATTGTCGTCCTCGAATGCCGCACCCGACCGCTTCACGCGGACGCTGAACGTGCGCACCGAAGGCCTCGTCCCGGCGATCCGTGACCCCAGGTTCTTCGGCAGGCTGACAGGTATCGTCCAGGACGCCGACCGCATCGTGCTGTCCTTCGACGACCCGGACGAACGGGTAGAGTGGAGCGCGGTCATGCAGCTTAGCGGCTTCGACGCGGAGATCGTCGCCGATCTCGGCGATGTCCGGCCGCTCGACCTGTCGCACTGGGAGGGACACACCACCCTCATCATCTCGCGCCGGCCGCTCTCCACCGCCGAGCGCGCCGCCAAGCGCCTGTTCGACCTCGTCGTGACGCTCGCGCTGATGCCGGCCGTGCTGCCGATCCTCGCGGTGGCGGCAATCGCCATCAGGATCGATACCCCCGGGCCCGTTTTCTTCCTGCAGCCCCGGGTGGGGCGCAACAACAGGGCCTATCGCTGCATCAAGCTGCGCACCATGCATGTCCACAAGCTGGATACGAAAGGCTCGGCCTCGACGGCGCGCGCCGACGCCCGCATCACCCGTGTGGGCCGCTTCCTGCGCCTGACCAGCATCGACGAGTTGCCGCAGCTCCTCAACGTGCTGGCCGGCGAGATGAGCCTCGTCGGCCCCCGGCCGCACGCGCTCGGCTCGCGCGCCGAGGAGCAGCTCTTCTGGGACGTGGTGCCCGAATATTGGAGCCGGCACGCGATGAAACCCGGCATCACCGGGCTTGCGCAGGTGCGCGGCCTCAGAGGCGCCACAGAATGCCGGGAGGATATCGAGCAGCGCGTGGCGGCTGACCTCGAATATATAAATGGCTGGTCGCTATGGCTCGACATCAAGATCCTGGCGATGACGCCACGGGTCATCATTCACCGCAACGCCTATTGAGCTGGGCGCTCGATCGTGACCCAGCGCGCGCAGACGACCCGAGGCGATCGAAGTCGGTATCGGACCGAGCGTCCTGGATTGGTCACCTTTCGGCAAATGCTCAAATCGGAAACATCTGCGGAGCTCCGATCAGCTTGACCGAAAGCCAGCCGCGTGCATTAGACGCAAATCGAGCGCCGGCTGAGCCTCCCCCGGAAAGCGAAGTGCTCCAACTCAGACAAGGCCCAAAGACTTGGACGATTTCGGACGCTCTTCAGTTACAGAGACATCCATATCGATGCCTGAGGATAGAAAGACCGGCAACGTGCGCATCGCCATTGTCGGCGCGGGCGACGTCCTCAACCCCATTCTGTGGTCGGGGACGCCGTATTACATGGTAAAATACTTGTCCGAGTATACGAACGTTGTATACGTCGAACGCAGGCCATTTTTATTTTTATATATGGCCGTTCTCAAGATAGTACGCCGCATTACCGGCGGACGCATCAACCTCCTTTGGTCACCTCTGGCCGCGTGGCTGGGCACACTGCCCGCCCGGCGGCGGCTGGCGGCCGTCGATTGCGATTATATCTTCGTCATTGGCTGCGCTTCGATCTGTAAAATACTTTCGGAAAAACATCGTACAATTAATATAAATGACGCCACTGGAAAACTTATTTCTTCTTATTACCCTGAGTACGATCGTTTATTGTCTTATTTTAGGAGAAATTTGATAAGTTTTTCTACGGAATCGGTTACGGAAAGCTCATTTTGCCTATACCCATCCTCTTGGGCGTGCACATCAGCAATACATGATTACGGAAAATCACCGGACGACGTTATTGAGATCGCCTGGGGACCCAATCTCCAACATGAGTTGAGAGGCAGGGTACGCGAACTCGGCGGCGAATTGCGGCTCCTGTTCGTGGGAATCTCCTGGCACCGAAAAGGCGGACCGAAGGCGGTCGAAGTGACGCGTATTCTGCGTGAGAGAGGAATTTCGGCGCGGCTGGATGTCGTGGGCTACCGGCCGACCGGCCTGCGCGAGACGCATGACGGCGTAACGTTTCACGGTCGGTTGAAGAAATCCAATGCGGAGGAGTTTGCGCGCCTGAACGAACTCTACGATCAGGCTCAGTTCTTCATCATGCCGACCCAGTTCGAATGCTACGGCATGGTCTTCGCGGAGGCGGCCACTTATGGCCTGCCGATCATCAGCACACGAACCGGCGGCGTGCCCTCGGTGGTCAAGGACGGTGAGACGGGGCTGCTTTTCCCTGTCGACGGCTCCGCCGAGGAGATGGCCGACGCTATCGCCGAACTCGTCCGCGACAAGGACCGCTATCGACGCTTCTCTGAAAACTGCCTCGCAGATTCCCGCGACCGGCTTAACTGGGATGTGTGGGCGAAGAAGGTCAAGGCAGAGATGCTGAAACGTCTCAAATAGCCCCTTTTTTCCCGGGAGGGGGCTATCGATCACCGCTCCGGCGGGAGGCTTGCAAAACTAAGATCTTATATTGATAATTTTTCGTATTTTAGAGAAAATCGCATTTGACGATAAAAGCTTATTATAGAAATATACACGCCTCATAGCTGCCTTAAACGGCGAGATTCGATGAATATATATGGAGAAATCCTCCTCCCGAAGAGCCTCTAGAAATGCCGCATGACTTTTCGCGGCAAGACGGCGGCGCAGTCGGACAATCCTGCGACGCAGAAATGGAAGCGGTATCTCCCCAGGCGCGACGCGCTTTCGGGGGACTTTGCGTCCCTCGCGCACGTCGTCGGCAAGCCGTAAGGAGAGCCCGTCCCGACGATGGCGGAAATTGCCCGCCTGAGATTGCGCCATCTCATCGGATGTCAGCGGATCGAGCGTCAGCACTCCGGTAGCCACTTCCTCGTCCAGCAGCGCATCAATATATTTCCGTCGTGACGTTGCCCCCAACTTCTATCCAGCTGTGAGTTCGCCCTGACGGTTGGATTTTCCCTCTCGGGCGTGCGGAGCG
>NZ_JALKCG010000001.1 GCF_023016525.1 Ancylobacter koreensis | reverse complement strand
GCGACGGCGCCACCGACCAGGCCGTCCGCGGAACCCTCGACTGGAAGTTCTGACAGGCAGCCGGCGCAAAAGGGCCGGAGCATGAGGGCCCATGCATGAGGGCTGGCGGCGACCCCGCCGGCCCCTCGACACAGCGCCCGCGCCCGTCCTCTACCGCCGGTCGCTCAGCACACGCTCGGCACATCCCTCTGCCGATGGGCTCGGCTCACGTGCCGTGCCTGAGCTTCCTGCGGCCTGCGGCGAACGTATGGGCACGCAATCATGCTCTTGGCGGCGCGCGCTCCGGCGTCGATACTGTGGCGGAATCGGTCGACCGGCCTCAGGCGCGGGGCGAGAGATCCGGCCCGCTCAGGCCTGCCGCACGTCGTCATTGCCTCAAACCTGCCGGACGCCGGCTCGGCCGATAGAAAAACGGTGAGGAGCGTCGTCGATGCAAGAGAGCGCGGCCCAAGGGAACACTGCCCCGGAGAACAGCGCCGTTGAGAGCGCGGCCGTTGAGAGCGCCGCCCCGGAGAACGCGGTGAACGATAGCGCGCCCCGTGCCGCCGGTCCCCTCTCCGGCATTCGCGTCGTCGAGCTCGGCAATCTCATCGCCGCGCCCTTCGCCACGCGGCTGATGGCCGATTTCGGCGCCGAGGTGGTCAAGATCGAGGCTCCCGGCGAGGGCGACCCGCTGCGCAAATGGCGCAAGCTGCACAAGGGCACCTCGCTCTGGTGGTATCTCCAGTCGCGCAACAAGAAGTCGGTGGCCGTCGACCTGCGGCTCCCCGAGGGACAGGAGATCGTTCGCCGCCTCGTGCGCGACGCCGACGTGCTGGTCGAGAACTTCCGCCCCGGCACGCTGGAGCGCTGGGGGCTCGGCTGGGAGGCGCTGCGCGAGGTCAACCCCAAGCTCGTCATGGTGCGCATCTCCGGTTTCGGACAGGACGGGCCCTATCGCGAGCGCCCCGGCTTCGGCGCGGTGGGCGAGGCGATGGGCGGCATGCGCTTCACCACCGGCGACCCGGACCGACCGCCGGCGCGCACCGGCATCAGCCTCGGCGATTCGCTTGCCGCGCTCCACGCGGTGATGGGTGCGCTGATGGCGCTGCTGCACGTGAAGACCGGCGGCGGCGGCGGTCAGGTGATCGACGTCTCGCTCTATGAGAGCGTGTTCAACCTGATGGAGAGCCTGATCCCGGAATATGACGTGGTCGGCTTCGTGCGCGAGCGCTCCGGCGGCTCACTGCCGGGCATCGCGCCGTCGAATTCCTATCCCACAGCGGAAGGCAGCTACGTCATCGTCGCCGGCAATGGCGATGCCATCTTCCGGCGGCTGATGACGGCGATCGGCCGCGACGACATGGCGCTCGACCCCCGCTTCGCCTCCAATGACGGGCGTGTCGCCCATGTCGAGCTGATCGACGCCACCATCGCCGAATGGACCGGCCGCCATTCGCTCGAAGAGGTCACGGCCGCGCTCGACCGCGCCGAGGTGCCCAACGGACGCATCTATTCGGTGGCCGACATCGTGTCGGACCCGCAATATCTCGCCCGCCGGATGATCCTTCCCACGACTCTGCCCGACGGCACCGCGATGAAGATGCCGGGCATCGTGCCGCAGTTCTCGGAGACGCCGGGCGCGGTGAACTGGCTCGGCCCCCGGCTCGGCGAACATACCGCCCCTGTGCTGGCACAGCTCGGCTACAGTGCCGGGGAGATCGAAAGGCTCGCACAGGCCGGCGCCATCAAGCGGGGGGAGGACGAATGAACTGGGACGCCCTGCCCTCCCGCGTCCACGTGCAGGAGGTCGTCACGCGCGACGGGCTCCAGATCGAGCCGCGCTTCCTGCCCACGCCCGACAAGATCGCCCTTATCGACGCGCTGTCGGAGACCGGCGTTTCGAAGATCGAGGTGACGTCCTTCGTCTCGCCTAGGGCGGTGCCGAACCTTGCCGATGCGCGAGAGGTCGCGCGTGCCATCCGGCGCCGGCCCGGCGTGACCTATGTCGCGCTGGTGCCGAACCTGCGCGGCGCGCAGGAGGCGCTCGACGCCGGTATGGACGAGCTCAACCTCGTCATGTCGGTGAGCGAGACGCACAACCTTGCCAATATGCGGATGACGCCGGCACAGTCGCTCGCCGGTTTCCGGGCCATCACGGAGGCCGCGAAGGGGAGCGGCACCGCACTCAACGGCTCGATCGCCACCGCCTTCGGCTGCCCCTTCGAGGGTGCCCAGCCAGAGGCGAAGGTACTGGCGCTGATCGAGGACTACCTGTCGCTGGACCTCGATTCCGTGACGCTGGCGGACACCACCGGCATGGCCAATCCGCGACAGGTGGCCAGTCTGGTCGACGCGGTGCGGCGGCGCTTTCCGGCGCTGCCGCTCACCCTGCATTTCCACAACACGCGCGGCCTCGGCCTCGCCAATGTGCTGGCGGCGCTCGACGCCGGCGCCGACCGCTTCGACGCCTCGCTCGGCGGGCTGGGCGGCTGCCCCTTCGCGCCCGGCGCCACCGGCAACATCTCGACCGAGGACCTCGTCCACATGCTCGGCGAGATGGGCGTGACAACCGGCGTCGACCTGCCGGCCCTGCTCGCACTGGCGCGCACGCTGCCCGCCCTCGTCGGCCACGACACCCCGGGGCAGGTCGCCAAGGCGGGCCGGAGCGGGGATCTGCATCCCGCCCCCGCTCATCTGGCCGCCTCGTGACAGGAAAACAGACGGGAGAACGCGCCATGGAGGCCGCCCTCGGGCATGCCGCCGCCCCGCCGCCGGCGTCCGGCGCCGCGATGGCGGTGGAACTCCACGATGTCAGCATCAGTTTCGCGATGAAGGGCCAGCCGGTCTACAAGGCGGTGGCACCGACCTCGCTCAAGGTGCGCGAGGGCGAATTCGTCGCCATCGTCGGCCCCACGGGCTGCGGCAAGTCGACCCTGCTCAACGCCACCGCCGGCCTTCTCAAGCCGGCCGGCGGCCATGTCACCGTCTTCGGCACGCCGCTGAGCGGGCTGAACGCGCAGGCGGGCTATCTCTTCCAGCAGGACGCGCTGATGCCGTGGAAGACGGCGCTCGACAATGTCGCCATCGCGCTGGAGATCGGCGGCACGCGCCGCGCCGACGCCCTCGCGCAGGCGCAGGAATGGATGAAGAAGGTCGGCCTCGGCCGCTTCGGCGACCGCTACCCGCACCAGCTCTCCGGCGGCCAGCGCAAGCGCGTCGGCCTCGCGCAGGTTCTGGTGCGCCAGCCGAAGATCCTGCTGATGGACGAGCCCTTCGGACCGCTCGACGCGCAGACGCGGCAGATCATGGGCACGCTGCTCCTGAATCTGTGGGCGCTGGACCGCAAGGCGGTGCTGTTCGTGACCCATGACCTCGACGAGGCGATCGCCCTCTCCGACCGCGTCGTCATCATGTCGGCAGGCCCCGAAGCGCGCATCATCGGCGACTACCCGATCGACCTTGACCGCCCGCGCGACGCGGCCGACATCCGCCTCGACCCGCGCTTCCACACGCTTCACCGGCAGATCTGGAACCAGCTCAAGGCCGAGGTCGCCAAGACCTATGGGGAGGACCTCGCGCCATGAAGCTTCATCCCGTCAAGCTCCTGCTCCTCCAGTTGCTTGTCGCCCTCGTCGCGCTCGCCATCTGGCAGGTCGGCGCCACCGTGCCGATCGGCGACACCTATCTGCTGCCGGAATTCTTCTTCTCGAAACCGGGCGACGTGTTGGTGCGCGTCTACACGCTGTTCGCCACCGGCGTGATCTGGAAGCATTTGTGGATCACGCTCAGCGAAACCGTGCTGGCCTTCCTCATCGGCTCCGTCGCCGGCGTCGTCTTCGGCTTCTGGTTCGCCCGCCAGCCCACCGTCGCCGCCGTGTTCGACCCCTATGTGAAGATGTTCAACGCCCTGCCCCGCGTGGTGCTGGCACCGATCTTCATGCTGTGGCTCGGCCTCGGCATCTGGTCGAAGGTCGCGCTCGGCGTCACGCTGGTGTTCTTCATCGTGTTCTTCAACGTCTATCAGGGCGTGAAGGAAGTGAGCCCGGTGGTGCTGGCCAATGCGCGCATGATGGGCATGAACGAGCGCCAGCTCTTCCGCAACGTCTACTGGCCCTCGGCGCTGTCGTGGATGTTCTCCTCGCTGCACACGGCGGTGGGCTTCGCGCTGGTGGGCGCGGTGGTCGGCGAATATCTCGGCTCGGCGGCGGGGCTGGGCTATCTCATCCATCAGGCGGAGGGCGTGTTTGACGTCACCGGCGTGTTCGCCGGCATGGTCATCCTTGCCGCCTTCGTGCTCGTCATCGACTGGGCCGTGACACGCATCGAGAACCGGCTTCTCGTGTGGCGGCCGCAATCCGCCAGCGAACAGAACTAGAGGGCGGGACCGGGCCGATCCCAACCCTTGCCGACACCACAGGCGCCGCTAGAACAGGCTCCATAATTGGGAAAGAAACGGGAGGAAGATCAATGAAGATGCGTGCCCTGCTGCTCGCAACGAGCCTTCTCATCTCCGCCTTCGGCGCCGCGCAGGCCGCCGAGATCGAAAAGCCCAACCTGACGCTGGGCGTCGGCGGCAAGCCGCTGCTCTACTATCTCCCGCTGACGCTGGCCGAACGTCTCGGCTACTTCAAGGATGAGGGCCTCACCGTCGAGATCAACGATTTCGGCGGCGGCTCCAAGTCGCTGCAGGCGCTCATCGGCGGCTCGGTCGACGCCGTGACCGGCGCCTATGAGCACACGATCCGCATGCAGGAGAAGAAGCAGGACGTGCGCGCCGTCATCGACCTCGGCCGCTATCCCGGCATCGTGGTCGCGGTGCGCAAGGACAAGGCCGACACGATCAAATCGGCCGCCGACCTCAAGGGGGCGAAAATCGGCGTCACCGCGCCCGGCTCCTCGACCTACATCCTCGTGCAGTACCTCATGAAGAAGGCGGGGCTGAACCCGGACGACGCCTCGTTCATCGGCGTGGGCAGCGGCCCCTCGGCAGTCGCGGCGATGCAGAAGGGCGAGATCGACGCCATCTCGCATCTCGATCCCGTCATCTCGAAGCTGCAGGACCTCGACGCCATCAAGGTGCTGGTCGACACGCGCACCACCGAGGGGACCCAGCAGGTATTCGGCGGCATGAACCCGGCCGCCGTGCTCTACCTGAAGGAAAGCTTCATCAAGGCGAACCCGAACACCGTCCAGGCGCTCACCAACGCCTTCTACCGGACGCTGAAATGGCTGGAGACGGCGACGCCGGAACAGGTCGCCGCGACGGTGCCGCAGGAATACTGGCTGGGCGACAAGGACCTCTACATCAAGGCCTTCAATGCCTCGCGCCAGGCCTATTCGACCGATGGCAACATCGACGAGGCGAGCATGAAGAGCGCCCTCAACCTGTTGACCACTACCGATCCCGATCTGAGCGCCGCCAATATCGACCTTTCCAAGACCTTCGATGGCTCCTTCCTCGCCAAGGCGAAGGCCAAACAGTAGGCCAGCCGACGCGGTAGCCGGTCCCGACCGGCCACTGTCTGCGGTTCCCGCGCCGTCCATCCCCGGATGGACGGCGCTTTCGTCGAAGGCCCGCGCCTTCTCCCGGCTCAGGCCGGCCGTGGCGGCGCCAGCGAAGGCGCGCTTTCGAGGCGCGGGGGCTGGAGCAAGCCGGCGGCCGGCGTCTCGCCGCTGATCCGCCCGGCGATGTAGTCGAGGGCGGCGCGGCTGCAGGCGTCGAGACCGAGATCGACGCGGGCGAGGCGATGATTGCCGCCTTCCGCCAGCGCCCGGCCACCGATGCCGACGACCGCAGCGTCGTCAGGCACGCGGCGCCCGCTCGCCTCGATGGCCTGGATGACGTTGATCGACATCAGGCTCGACGCCGCGATGAAGGCGGTGACGCCGCGCTCACGGCACTGTGCGACCAATGAAGGGCCCGGCGGGATGTCGGGCCCGGCCATCCCCCATGATCATGATTGCGACGTTCTGATCGTTTTTTCAGCACGCCTATAGGACAGGCAGACAAAGCAAGCTTCGTGTCTTGCCGATGTATCCGCCGCGAGGCGCCACTCTAACCTTCACGCTCAGTGTCGACCGCCCGGTCGCGGTCCGTTTCGAGCAGAAGGTGCGTCATGCCGGCCAATCCGTTCCATCTCGCGTGGTTTCTCCAAGGCTCCAGCATCCAGGCCTGGAACGAGCCCTGGACCGGAAACATCGCGCAGGAATGGATGAGCGCCGACATGTTCCTCGACCTCGTGCGGTCGATGGAGCGGGCGTGCTTCGACTACATCCTCATCGAGGATTCGATCTATATCGGCCAGAACTGGCAGAACTCGCGCGACATCTTCCTCAAGGGCGGCATCTGCGTGCCCCGTCAGGAGCCCTCGGTCGTCGCCACGCTGATGGCGGCCTCCACCAAGCGGCTCGGCATCGTGCCGACGCTCTCGACCTTCGCCTATCACCCCTATCTCACCGCCCGCATCGTCTCCTCGCTCGACCAGATCTCGGGCGGGCGGGCCGGCTGGAACATGGTGACGGGCTCCTCCGACTTCTCGGCGCAGAACTTCGGCCAGGACGCGCTGCCCCCGCATGACGAGCGCTACGTCATGGCCGAGGAGTATATCGACATCGTCAAGGGCCTGTGGGGCTCGTGGGAGCCGGGCGCGATCCTCGACGACCGCGAGAACGGCATCCTGATCGACCCCGACAAGGTCCACACCATCGACTACAAGGGCAAGTACTACGCCTCGCGCGGGCCGCTGAACTCCGGCCCCTGCCCGCAGGGCCAGCCGGTGATCGCGCAGGCCGGCGGCTCCAAGAGCGGGCGCAAGATCGCCGCCACCCACGCCGACACCATCGTCGCCGCCCCCAACGGCGTCGCCAGCATGAAGCAGTACAGGGACGACATCCGCGCGCAGATGGCGGCGATGGGCCGCGATCCCGACAGCTGCAAGGTGCTGTTCCTGCTCTCCCCCGTCGTCGCCGAGACCGAGGAGCAGGCGAAATGGTTCGGCGAGCAGCGCCGCGTCTCCGCCGCGCAGAACCTCGACGCCCGCATGGCCCGCTTCGGCTGGAGCACGAATCTCGACCTCTCCGGGCTCGACCTCGACACGCCGGTGAGCGAGCTGACGCTCACCACCAACGGCCACCAGTCCTCGCTCTCGCAGTTCCTTACCCGCGCCGGCGACAAGCCGCTGCGCCAGGCGATGATCGACCATGTGAGCTGCGGCTACTGCGTCGATGTGGTCGGCACGCCCGACAGCGTCGCCAGCCAGATGGACGAGATCATGCAGGAGGTGGGCGGCGACGGCTTCCTGCTGGTGCTGCCCGACGTCTCGCGCCGCTCGGTCGCCACCATCATGGACGGGCTGGTGCCCGTGCTGCAGCGGCGCGGCCTGACAAGGCGCGCCTACGCCCATGAACAGCTGCGCGACAACCTTCTCGAATTCTGAAACCGCGTTTCCCTCGACCCGACTTCCTCGAACCCATGGAACGACGCCGATGACCACCCCCGCTCTGCGCCATCGTCTCCGCCGAACCAGTGCCGTCCTCTTCATGCTGGCGCTCGGCGCCGGGCTGTCCCCGGCCTCGGCCGAGAAGCTCAAGTTGGGCAATGAGGGGGTCTACCCGCCCTTCTCGATGGTCGATTCCTCGGGCAACCTCACCGGCATGGAGCCGGAGCTGGCGCGCGAGATGTGCAAGCGCATCGGCGCCGACTGCGAGATCGTGGTCATGGACTTCAAGGCGCTGATCCCGTCCATGCTGCAGGGCAAGTTCGACGGCATCGTCACCCAGATCTCGCCGACGCCCGAGCGCGTGGAGAAAGCGCTCTTCTCCACGCCCATCGTCTACAACCCCGCCACCTTCGTGGTGAAGAAGGGCAGCAACTACACGCTGACCAAGGAAGGCGTCACCGGAAAGGGCCTGCGCATCGCCCTTCAGCGCGGCGCCTCCATGGTGCCCTACATCCACAAGCACTTCGGCAAGGACACCTTCGTCGAGGTCTATTACGACAACCCCGACCAGATGAAGCTCGACCTGCTGGCCGGCCGTCTCGACCTGGTGTTCGATTCCAAGATCAACTGGACGCTGGAGCTGATCGCCAAGCCCGAGGGCAAGGATTACGAGCTCGCCGGCGGCGACCACTGGCTGGGCGACCCCGCGATCCCCGAGGCCGAGCGCGGCTATAGCTGGATCTTCCCCAAGAAGAGCGAAGAGCTGGTCAAGCGCGTCAACACCGCGCTGGCCGAGATGATCAAGGACTGCACCTACACCACGATCCGCAAGAAATACGTGCCGGTGGCCACGCTGAGCAGCGAAGCCGCCTGCGACAAGACCAACTGACGACGACCCCCGGGGATCGCCACGATGACGAACCTCTCGCCCGCTGACATCGCAGGCTATCTGCGCCAGCTGGGCGAGGGCGCCCTCGTCACGCTGGAGCTGTTCCTCACCAGCTTCGCCGCCGCCTTCGTGCTCGGCGTTCTGATCGGGGTGATCACCCTGTCGAAGAACCGTTTCGTGCGGGCGGCGTGGCGCGTCTACGCCTCCATCTTCATGGGCGTGCCCTCGCTGCTCGTTATCTTCCTCGTCTACTACGGCGGCAGCGCGATGCTGTCCGCCGTGTTCGGGGAATTCGGCGCCGCCATCGACATCTCGCCCTTCGGGGCGGGTGTCGCCGCCTTCGCGGCCGTCTACGCCGCCTACATCGCCGAGCTGGTGCGCGGGGCCATCGACAACCTGCCGAAGGGCCAGTTCGAGGGCGCCCGCGCGCTCGCCATCCCCCCGGCGGTGATGTGGGGCAAGGTCATCCTGCCGCAGGCCATGCGGCTCGCCCTGCCCGGCCTCGTCAATGTGTGGAGCTTCATGCTCAAGGAGACGCCACTCGTCTCCCTCGCCGGGCTTCAGGACCTCGTCGCCAGCGCCAAGATCGCCGCCGGGGCGACCAAGGAACCCTTCCTGTTCTTCATCGCCACCGCGCTGGTGTTCATCGCCTTCAGCGCTCTCACGCTCAAACTCGCGACCGTGCTGGAGATCCGCCTCGATCGCGGGATCAGGCGGACGCCCGCCCGCGCCTCGGCAGGGGCGGAGGCATGAGCGGGCTGCCGATAGACTTCGACCTCGCCTGGCGCAGCCTGCCGGAACTGCTGGCCGGGCTGCAGGTCACGGTGCTCATCACCGTGCTGCCGCTCCTGTTCGGGCTTGCCCTCGCCTTCCCCATCTGCTTCGCCCGCATGTCGGCGCGCCGGTGGCTGTCGCTGCCCGCCGAACTGTTCGTGGTGTTCTTCCGCGGGGCGCCGCTGCTCATCCTGCTCTATGTCGTCTATTACGGCTTCGGGCAGATCGCCCTGCTGCGCGAGGGGCCGCTCTGGCTGCTGTTCGGCTCGCCCTTCGGCTGCGCCATCGTCGCGCTGACGTTCAACCACGCCGCCTACATGACCGAGGTGCTGCGCGGCAGTCTGCTGGCGGTGCCGGGCGGCATCGTCGAGGCCAGCGAGGCGCTCGGCATCTCCCGCCGGCACATCTTCATCTGGGTGAAGATGCCGCTGGCCATACGCTACGGGCTGAAGGCCTACCAGAATGAGGTGGTGAGCTTCGTGAAGGGCACCGCCATCGTCTCGGTGGTGACGATCACCGACCTGACCGCCGTCGCCAACGGCATCTTCGAGCAGACCTACGATCCCTTCACCCCGATCCTGTGCGCGGCGGCGCTCTACTGGGCGTTCATCAACCTGCTGCGCATCGGCTTCGAGCTCTGGGGCCGCTGGCTCGGCCGCCACCAGCGCGAGGAGGCATCACCCCTCACCGCCGAGGCGCCGCGCCGATTCGGCCTGCGCCGCCTCTCCAGCCTCGCAAAGGCCATGCTGTGACGCCCTCCACCGAAACGCCCGGCGCCGCGCCCGTTCCCGAAGCCGACGAGCCCGCCATCGGCCTTTACGGTGTGGTCAAGCTCTATGGCAGCCACCGCGCCCTCGACGGCGTCGACCTCGAAGTGCGGCGCGGCGAGAAGGTGGTGATCTGCGGCCCCTCCGGTTCCGGCAAGTCGACGCTGATCCGCACCATCAACGGGCTGGAGCGCCACGACGGCGGCCGCATAAGGGTGAACGGCATCGAGCTCACCGCCGAGGAAGGCACCGTGCAGGACATCCGGCAGGAGGTCGGCATGGTGTTCCAGCACTTCAACCTGTTCCCCCACCTCACCGCGCTGGAGAACTGCATGCTCGCCCCGCGTCTCAACCGGGGGCTCGGCAAGGAGCAGGCCGCGCGGCTCGCCATGCGGCATCTGGAGCGGGTGCATCTGGCCGACCATGCCGGCAAATACCCGGCCCGGCTGTCGGGCGGCCAGCAGCAGCGCGTCGCCATCGCCCGCGCGCTCTGCATGGAGCCGCGCATCCTGCTGTTCGACGAGCCGACCTCGGCGCTCGATCCGGAAATGGTCAACGAGGTGCTGGGAGTGATCGAGGAACTGGCGGCAACCGGCGTCACCATGGTCTGCGTCACCCATGAGATGGGCTTCGCCCGCCGCGTCGCCGACCGCTGCGTGTTCATGGACCGGGGCATGATCGTCGAGCAGGGCCCGGCGTACGACTTCTTCGCCCAACCGCGCAGCGAGCGGCTGCGCGGCTTCCTCGCCCAGATCCTGCGCTGAGCGGATCGGCGCGGTTCAGCCTGCGGACGCGAGCCCCGCGATGGTCTTGCCTCGGAAGAACACCAGCGGCTCGCCGCTCCCCGCCGCCCGCGCTCCGACCACCGTTCCGATGACGATGGAGATGCTGTCGCGCTCGACCACCTGGTCCACCGTGCAGTCGAACACGCCGAGCGCCTGCCTGAGCACCGGCGCGCCGGTCGCCAGCGTCTCCCATTCGCCCGTGACGAAGCGGTCGGCGCCGGAGAGCCCGGCCTTGCCCGAGAAGGCGTCGGCGACGTGAGAGGCACTGGCGGGCAGGAAGTTCACCGCGAAATGGCGCCGGGCAAGGATGGGACCGAGCGCACTCGTCTTCGCGTCGATGCTGACCAGCATGGTCGGCGGGTCGGCCGCGACATGGGCCGCCGACAGGCCGAGGAAGCCCGCCGGGCCGTCCTCGCCCTGCGCGGTGACGACGGTCATGCCCGTCGCGCGTTCCCCCAGCACGCGCCAGAAGGTCTTCGCGTCGACGGGATGTTCAGCCTCCAGGGCCGTCATGTTGATCCTCCTCCGGCTGGTGTTGCCGGCATGGGTCAGGTCAGATGGTGAAAACGCCGGCCGAAATAGACCAGTCCCTCGCTGCTGCCGCCCTCGTGCAGGCCCAGCACCTCGCAGAACATCACGTCATGCGTGCCGACGCTCGCCATGCGCGTGACGCGGCAGTCGAAGGCGACGGTCGCCTCCGCCAGCACCGGGGCGCCTGTGACGAGTTCCATCCACGGCGCGCCGTCGAAGCGCTCGCCCATGGTCTTGACGCCGCCGGCGAACGCCATGGACAGCGCCTCGTGATGCGGCCCGGCCAGGGTGTTGACGCACAGCACGCGGCTGGTGGCGATGGCCTTGTGCGACTGGTTGGAGCGGTTCACGCACACCAGAAGCGTCGGCGGGCTGTCGGTGACCGAGCAGACGGCCGAGGCGGTGAAGCCGCAGCGCCCCTCCTCGCCGATGCTGGTGATGATGTTCACCGCCGCCGGCAGCTTGGCCATGCCGGCACGGTAGATGTCGCGGCTGACGGCGTCTTCCGCGCCGCCCGGTGCGGTTGCGCTCATCGGTCCTCCAGAGGTGCGGGCCGGGGCGTGGTCCACGGCTTCAGAACTCGCGCAGCATCTGCCGCAGCGTGGCGCCGGGTGTGTAGCGGGTGCGGGCGAGCCCGCGCCGCTGCAGGGCCGGCACCAGCCCTTCGCAGATCTCGTTGATGTATTGGCGGCTGATATTGGTGGTGAAGGGCCGGGTGATGAGGAAGCCGTCGCCGCCGACCTCCGCCATGACCTCCCCCATGCGCTCGGCGACCTGATCAGGCGTGCCGACGAGGCCGTCGAGCCCGCGCGAGAGCTGGTCGGCGCAGAGCTGGCGCAGCGTCTTGCCCGATCCCGACTGCTGGAAAGCGTCGAGCGAGCCCTGCTCGCCATTGGTGGTGAGGTGCGGCAGGGGCTGGTCGAGGTCGAATTTCGAGAAGTCGATGTCGGTGATCGCCGCGACCAGCGCCAGCGTCTTCTCGTAATAGTCCGGCGCCTCGATGATGCGCGCGGCCTTGTCCTTCGCCTCCGCCTCGGTCTCCCCGAGGATGGGAGCGACCACGAAAAGCACCTTGATCTCGTCCGGGTCGCGCCCTCCTGCCTCGGCACGGGCACGCACGTCATCGCGATAGGCCTTCAGCCCGGCGACGCCCATGGACGGCGCGATGATGCTGTCGGCGGTCATGGCGGCGAATTCGCGCCCGCGCGGCGAGCCGCCCGCCTGCACGAAGGCTGGCCGCCCCTGCGGAGAGGGCGCGCAGTTCAGCGGGCCGCGACTGCTGTAATAGGTGCCCTTGAAGTTGATGGGCTTGATCTTGGTGTAGTCGGCATAGGTGCCGGTAGCGGGATCGCGCACGACGGCATCCGGCTCCCAGCTCGCCCAGAGCTGCTTGACCAGCTCGACATATTCGTCGGCCATGTCGTAGCGGAGCTGCCGAGGCGGCAGCTTGTCCATGCCGAAATTCTGCGCCGCGAGGTCCTCGCCCGTCGTCACGATGTTCCAGCCGAAGCGGCCGCGGCAGATATTGTCCAGCGTGGAGCACAGCCGCGCAAGCATGAAGGGCGGATAAGCCATGGTGGAGAAGGTCGCCACTACGCCGAGATTGGTGGTGTTCGCCCCGATCAGCGCCGCCAGCGGCGAAGGATCGGCCTTCGGACCCATGATGTTGTGCTTGAGGTACATCTCGGTGTTGCCGCCATAGGCCTCCGAGATCATCAGCGTGTCTTCGAGCATGATGTAGTCGAAGCAGGCGCGCTCCATGGCCCTGGCCATGTCGATATAGAAGCCGCCGTCCCAGGGATCGCCGCCACCGCCGGAGAAGGGACGGGTCCACTCGTCGACGGCGAAGTTGGTGAACCATCCCAGATGCAACGGCTTCGCGCTCACGATGGTCTCCCAGGCCGACGACGGATGCCGGGAAGCCTATGCCCACGCTTTGGCAGGCCGCCATCGCCAAAACCCCAAGCGATGTTCTGGCGCGCGCGGCCTCCGCTTTGAGCAATCCTGTCGCGAACGACTAATGGATAGGCACTAACCCTTACGTGATTAAACGATAGACATTCCCGTCTGGCCGGAATCACAAGGAATTCCGGCCCGCCCTGCTGCGGCGCACAATTTGCTACGATGCGAATGGAGGGGGAGCGCGTGCAATCGACGTCAGAAAGGGCCGGCCATGTCGAACCTCAGCCAGATCTACGACGTAGACCTGAAGCTGCTGCGCTATTTCTGCACCATCGTCGAGGAGCGCAGCTTCACCGCCGCGCAGGCGGCGCTCAATCTCTCGCAATCCACGCTGAGCGAAAGCCTGAAGACGCTGGAGATCCGCCTCGGCACGCGGCTGTGCCGGCGCGGGCCCAAGGGCTTCAAGCTGTTCCGCGAGGGCGAGGAGGTCTATAGGGCCGCCAAGGAGCTGTTCGCCTCCATCGAGGCGTTCAAGCAGAAGGCGTCGAACGTCAATCAGAGCGTCGCCTACGAACTTTGCGTCGGCATTCAGGACGGCATTGTCGAGAACCCCTCGGCCCGTATCCACGAGGCGATCCACCGCTTCTCGCAATATTACCCCAATGTGCGATTCCGCATGGAGGTGATGCTGGGCTTCCAGCTCACCGGTCGGGTCGCCGACGGCATGGTGCATGTCGGCATCGGGCTGGTGAACGAGCAGTATCCCCAGCTCCTCTACCAGCATCTGTTCGACGAGCAGGGCTATATGTGCTGCGGCGACAAGCACCCGCTTTTCACCGTGCCGGACGACGAGCTGACCATGGCGGACATCCAGGCCGCCTCCTACTGCAATCGCGGGCATCTGGAATATTACCATCCCGAGCGCACGCGCTCGGGCGCCGCCTCCGGTGACATCGGCCTCGGCATCCAGTCGCAGCTCGCGCTGATCCTGTCGGGCCGGAATATCGGCTATGTGCTGGACCACACGGCGGAGCCGCTCTTCGCGGCCGGGACGCTGCGGGCGCTGCGCCCGGACCTGATGCGCATCGTCAACCCGATCACCGCCATGGTCGGCCCCGGCGCGGCGGAGTTCAAGCTGGCCCGCCGCTTCGTCGACTGCCTGATCGACGTTCACATGGAACTGGGCGAAAGCCGCCTGCTGCCGCGTCCGGACTTCGCCACGAGCTGCGGAATGCTGGTCGAGCACGAGGGGGCGTACAACGTGCTGGCCTCGGTCAAACCTGGCGCCCGCATGGTCCAGAGTGCCCACGAGCGCGCGCGTGAGGGCGCCCGCGCGAGCACCCATGGCGGCACCATGACGGCGGCATAGGAATGCCCGGCGGGCTTTTAGCCCGCCTTGCCCGCGTGCCGGCTCTCCCGGATGAAGGAAGTGACCAGCATCAGCAGGGCGAGGCCCAGCAGCACCGCGCTGACCGGGTCGCGCACGAAGATGGAGAGATCGCCGCCGCCCATCATGAGCGAGCGCCGGTAGTTGGATTCGATCATCGGCCCCAGCACCGCGCCGAGCACCATCGGCAGCAGCGGGAAGCCGAGCGCGCGCAGGGTGAAGCCCAGCATGCCGATGCCCAGCACCAGGCCGAGATCGAAGGTGCTGTTGTTCACCGAATAGACGCCGGACATGATGAGGATGAAGATGCCGCCCTGCAGGAAGGGCTTGGGCTGGTTCACCAGCCAGATGATCGGCGAGAGCAGGACGACGCCGAGCGCCAGCATGGCGAAATTGGCGATGAAGAGGCCGCCGAACAGCCCGTACACGACCTCCGGGTGGCGCGCGAACAGCAGCGGGCCGGGCTGGAGGCCGTGGATCAGCAGCGCGCCCAGCAGCACGGCGGTCGAGTTGGAGCCGGGAATGCCGAAGCTGAGCGTCGGGATCAGCGCCGTCGAGGCCACCACATTGTTGGCGGTCTCCGGCGCGATCACGCCCTCCTCCGAGCCGTGGCCGAACTTCTCGGGCTCCTTCGACCAGCGCTTGGCCTCGTTGTAGGACATGAAAGAGGCGACGGAGCCGCCACCACCCGGCATCAGCCCCTCGATCAGGCCAAGTACCCAGGCGATCACCTGCGGCACGCGCAGCCGCCACAGCGTCTTCAGGCTCGGCAGCACCAGCCGCGTGGAGCGCCGCGCCTCGGGATCGGCCGCCATGTCCGGTTGGCCGGCCTGCATCATCTGCTCGCTCAGCGCGAACAGGCCCATCATGATGAGGATGATGCTGATGCCTTCCAGCAGGTCGGCCTGCCCGTAGATGAAGCGCCCGACGCCGGAGATCGGATCGGTGCCGATGGTGGCGAGCATGAGGCCGAGAATGCCGGCGATCACGCCCTTGACCATGGCGCCCGAGGACACCGAGGCCACCACGCTGATGCCGAGGATGCCAAGCGCGGCATAGGCGGGCGGGGTGAACAGCAGCGCGAGCTGGGCGACGGTCTCCGTCGAGGTCGCGAGCACGATGAGGCCGACGAGTCCTCCGATGGTGCCGCCGACCAGCGACAGGCCGAGCGCCTCGCCGCTGCGCCCCTGCCGATGCATCTCGTAGCCGTCGAAGACGGTCGCCGCCGCCGAACCCGACGCGGGCGTGCGGATGAGGATCGCCGGGATCGAGCCGCCATATTCGGCGCCGACATAGACCGAGGCGAGCAGCACCATCGCCGTCGAGGGATTGAGGTCGAAGGTGAAGGGCAGCAGCAGCGCCATGGCGATGGAGGTGCTGATCCCCGGCAGCGAGCCGCCCATCATGCCCCAGAGGCACCCGGCGAAGGCGGCGGCGATGATGGACGGGGAAGCCATCGCTTCCACCATGTAGATGAAATTCTGCATGCTTCACTCCGAAGCGCGTCTGCGGCGGCCGCCTCAGCGCGCGAGAAGGTCCATGAAGATGCCGGTCGGCACCGGCACGCCGAGCAGCGTGTGGAACAGGAGATAGAAGATGGCGGCGCCGGCGAGGGCGAAGCCGATGAGCCACGCCGAAGGGCGGCGCCCGTAATACATGCCGATCGCCAGCAGCACGGCGGCGACCGCCACCGGATAGCCCAGCCACGGCAGCGCCAGCACGAACCCTGCGGCGATGACCCAGAAGCCGAGCGCCCGCAGGAGTTCCAGGCGGCTCGGCAGGCCCTCGCGGTCCTGTTGCCGCTTTTCGGGGCTCGCCAGCAGCGACTGGACGATCAGCAGGCACGACATCACCGCGAGCGCGCCGCCCAGCAGCTTGGGCAGCCCGTCAGAGCCGACGGAGCCGCCCAGCGAGCTGCGCGGGAGCGCATCGGCCTGCATCCAGTAGAGAAACGAGAAGGCGAGGAGGACGAGACCCGCCCACAGTCCCACGCCCGCATTGGCCAAACGGCTTCGCATGGTTCGGCTCCTCTCGAAGGGCTCAGGGATGGACCGTCTCGGTGAACCACTCGCCCGGCAGCGCGTGCCCGGCCCCGGCGGCGAGCGCCTTGGCGTAGAGCACGGCACCCGTCGCCGCGAACTGGTAGCCGACCCCGTGATAGTTCAGGAAGCAGGTGATCTCCTCGCGCTTCTCGCGTCCCGGCACCTTGCCGGCGACGAGCTCAGCCAGCGAGGGCGAGCGGGTCAGCGCGAGAAGCTCGGGATCGCCGACGATCTCCTTGGTGCCCTCGCGGTAGTCGACCCCCTTGGCGATCACCAGATGGTCGCTGCCCATATTGTCCGGGTCGTGAATGATCACGCGGTCCACCGCCTTCAGCACCTCGGGCGGCAACTCGCGGTCGCGGATCGAGCCGACATGCATGCCCGGCTCCAGCCATTCATGGCGCAGCACGGGCTGCAGGCTGTTGGTCGCGCACAGCACGATATCGGCGCCCGCGACGGCGGCCTCGGCAGACGGCGCCGCCACCACGCGCAGGCCGAGCTGCGCGCTCATCTCGTCGGCGAAGCGGGCGCGGCTCTCGGGATTGGGGCTGAAGCAGCGTATCTCCTCGATGGGACGCGCGGCCGCCACGGCCATCGCCTGCGCGCCGGCCTGCCAGCCGGTGCCGATGATGGCGGCGACCCGCGCATCCTCCCGCGCCATGTGGCGCACGGCCAGCCCGCTCGCCCCGCCCACTCGGAAGCGCTGCACCACCCCGTCGGGGAAGATCGCCAGCGGCTCGCCGGTCTCGGTGCTGAACAGCATGACGAGGCCCACCCAGCGGTCGCCCGGCGCGGCCGGCACCTTCACCTTGCGCCGGCGCCCATTGGCCTCGGGAAAGGTGAGAATGTCCGAATTGAGCCGCAGCGCGCCGATCTTCAGGCTCGGCACCACGCCGCCGACCAGCTTGAGGCAGTACACCGCATCCTCGCGCGCGGTGCGCGTCAGCATGTCGGAGCGGCGCCCGTTAAGCGCGGCACCTTCGGCGGCGTCGCGATAGGCGGTGGCGAGCGCATCCATGCACTCGCCCATCGACAGAAGACGCTCCGCGTCCTCGTTGGACAGTACCAGCAAACCGTTTCCTCCCCCTGGGTAAGCACCAGCGGCACTCCTGCCGCGTCTCTTGCGCGACTGTTATGTCTTATATAAGATATGAGTCACGAAACAAGTCCTCGGGGAGAGAAATGCCGAATAAGAACGATCCGCCGCCCCCGGCGGAGGCCGACCCCTTCGCCTTCTCCTTCGTGCGCATGGCCCCTCGCCCGGCGCGGCCGCGCGAGAGCGGGCTCACCATCGTCGCCGATCGCGGCATGGGGATCGGCCGCGCCACCGATCTCATCGAATCGGCGGGCGACCACATCGATTTCTTCAAGTTCGGCATGGGCACCTACCGCCTGATGCGGCCGGAGTTCGTCCGCCGGAAGGTCGCGCTGCTGAAGGACGCCGGCATCTCGGTGTTCTTCGCCGGCGACATTACCGAGGCGGCGTTCATGCAATGCGTCTCGCGGCGCTTCTATGCCGAGGTGAAGGCCTTCGGCGCCGACGCGGTGGAGGTCTCCAGCGCCCAGGTGGCGATGTCGCTCGACGACAAGTGCCGGCTGATCGGCATGGCGGGCGAAGCCGGCCTCAAGGTCGTCGCCGAAGCCGGCCAGAAGGGCGCCGAGGACTGGACCAAGAGCGTTTCCTACATCGCCCGGCAGATCGAGGCCTATCAGAAGGCCGGCGCCTGGAAGGTGCTGGTGCAGGCTGACGGCATCAGCGAGGACGTCGAGAAGAGCCGCTGGGACGTCATCCTCAACATCGCCGCCCGCTTCGACATCAAGGACCTGATCTTCCAGGCCAAGGATGGCGCCGCGCAGAAATGGTACATTGGCACCTTTGGCAACGGCGTCAATCTCGATGTCGACGACCATCAGGTGATCGAACTCGAACTCGCCCGCCGGGGTATCCGCGGGCGTCACATTTTCGGCCTCGTCGGAAGCCTGGAGAACAACTGACATGTCGCACGCCACCGCCACCGAGGAAGCCGTCGGCTTCCAGGGCACCGCGCTCGCCGAGAGCATCTCTGCCGTCCTGACCCGCCTCTCCCTCGACGACATGGGCGCGAAGGCGCAGGAGATGGCGATCAACGACCTGATCGACATGACGGGCCTGTGCGTCGCCGCCCGCAACACTGACTACATCGCCTCGCTGATCGAGGGATGGGACGGTGAGGGCGCGTGCACCGCCATTGGCCATTCCCGCCCGCTCGACGCCGCCGGCGCCGCGCTGATCAACGGTACGGCGACGCATGGCGAGGATTTCGACGACACGCTGGAAGGCGCGCCGATCCGCGTCGGCGCCATGGTGCTGCCCGCCGTGCTGGCCGCCACCGAGCGCTTCCACCGCTCCGGCGAGGACGCGCTGCGCGGCATGATCGCCGGCATGGAGATGGTGTGCCGGTTCAATCACGTGGTGCCCGGCGCCATCCACAAGGCCGGCTTCCATCCGGTCGGCATCATCGGCGCGCTGGGGGCCACCGCCGGCGCGGGCGTCGCGCTCGGCCTCGACGCGCGCCAGCTCACCCTTGCCTTCGGCATTTCCGGCAGCTTCGCCTCCGGCATCGGCGAGTTCCTCACCGAGGGCGCCTGGACCAAGCGCATCCATCCGGGCTGGGCGGCGCAGTCGGGCTACCGCGCTGCGCTGCTCGGCCGCTCGGGCTATTTCGGTCCGCGCACCGTCTTCGAGGGCGCCCGCAACATCTTCAAGGTGTTCGGCCGCGACGCCAAGCCGAACTACGAGCCGCTGCTCAAGGGGCTCGGCGAGGAATGGCTGATGGAGAAGATCGCCTTCAAGCCCTATGCCTGCGGGACGATGATCCACCCCTTCATCGACTGCATGATCCGCTTCCGCGAGGAAGGCATCGCGCCCGAGCGCATCGTCTCCATCGAGTGCGAGACCGGCGAGGGGCTGGTCGACCGTCTGTGGGAGCCGCTGGCGGTGAAGCACCGTCCGCCCTCGGGCTATGCCGCGAAGTTCAGCATGCCCTTCTGCATGGCGGTCGGCTATTTCGACGGCGACGCCGGGCTGGAGCAGTTCACCGACGCCAAGGCGAAGGACGAGCGCATCCTCGCCCTCGCCGGCAAGATCCGCTACGTCATCGACCCGAACAACGAATACCCGCGCAACTACAGCGGCCATATCAAGGTGACGCTGGATGACGGACGCGTGGTCGAGTACCGCCAGCCGCATTTCCGCGGCGGCGCGCGCGAGCCGCTGACCCGCGACGAGCTGGTGGCCAAGGCGCGGGGCAACGTCGCCTATGGCGGGCTCTCGCCGCAATTCGCCGACGACCTGCTGCGCTTCTGCCTCGACCTTCGGGAATGCCCCGACATGGGCATGCTCGGCCGGTTCCGTGCGTGAACGGGCGCGCCATGCGCGTCCGCAAGAAGCGACGGGAATGCTATGACATTCCTGTCACACCGAATCTGACGAAACGGAAATTGCGAACGCCGCATGAGCCCGCCTTCCCCCCAGCCCCGCCCGCCCGCCGGCCTGCTGCCCGAGTCGATGCCGCTCTATGCGCAGATCAAGAATCTGCTCATCGCGCGCGTCATCAAGGGCGAGTGGGGTCCGGGCGAGGTGCTGCCCAGCGAGATGCGCCTGGCCGCCGAGTACAACGTGCATCAGGGCACGGTGCGCAAGGCGCTGGACGAGATGGCGGCGCAGAACCTCGTGGTGCGCCAGCAGGGCAAGGGCACCTTCGTCAACGCCTCCTCGATGCGCCACAGCACCTACCACTTCTTCCGCGTGCTGCCGAAGAGCGGCACGGCGATGGAGCCGCCGGCGACCGGCTTCGTGTCGATCGAGACGGCCCCGGCGACCGAGGCGGAGCACGCCCGGCTGCGCATGCCCGCCGGGCAGCGCGAGGTGGTGCGTTCGCTGCGCGTGCGGCGCTTCGGCGGCGTCCCGAAGATCATCGAACGCGTCGCCCAGCCCGCCTATCTGTTTCCGGGGCTGGCGGACCTCTACCGCGAGCTGATGCCGGAGACGACCTACGGCATCATCGAGCGGCGTTACCGCGTGCTGGTGGTCAAGGTGGTGGAGCGGCTGACCGCCGTCGCCGCCACGGAGGAAGACGGCGCGCTGCTCGATATGCCTGCCGGCACGCCGCTGCTGGAGGTCGACCGCATCGCCGAGGCGATCGACGGCCAGTATGTGGAGTGGCGTGTGAGCCGGTGCCTCACCGACGCTCACGAATATGTCGTCGAACTGACCTGAGACCGGACCTCGCGAGAGGTTGCCATCAGGACGCAAACCAACTCTTATATAAGATATAACTCGCGAGAACGCGAGACATCAACCGTAGGGAGACAAACATGCCGTCGAAGATCGCACTGGGCCTCGTCGCCTCGCTTGCCCTGCTGTGCGCGGGCAGCGCCTCCGCGCAGACCAACAAATACGACTATCCCGTCACCACGGTGACGCTGACGACCCATTCCAAGCCGGGCTCGGGCTCCGACCTGTTCCTGCGCAAGCTCAGCAAGGCACTGAGCGAAGAGATGGGCATTACCTTCGTCGTCGACTACTGGGCCGGCGGCAGCGGTGCGAAGGCCATGGCGCAGCTCGCCAAGGCGAAGCCGGATGGCTCGGTTTTCTACGCAACGACGCCCACCCATGTGACGACCTCGCTGCTGAGCGCGCCACCCGTCACCTACAAGGACATCGACTATGCGGTGAACGTGTTCTTCGACCCGGAGATCATCTACACGCTCACCGGCAGCCCGTTCAACACGATGAAGGACGCCGTGGCATGGTCGAAGGCCAATCCCGGCAAGGCGCGCTGGGGCGGCTCGACCGCCGGCTCGCTGGAGCGGCAGATTCTGGAGCGCATCAACAGCGCCAATGACGCCAAGGCCACCGTCATTCCGCAGGACGACGGCGCGGCGCTGCTGATCAACGTGCTCGGCGGCAGCGTCGACCTCGGCGTCGGCGAGTTGCAGGAGCTCAACAGCTATATCGAGGCCGGCAAGGTGAAGGTGCTCGGCGTCTATTACCCGGACCGGCTCGCGGCGCTGCCCAACGCGACCACCATCCAGGAGCAGGGTCTTGACAAGGACGTGATCCGCAAGTTCCGCGGCCTCGCGGCGCCCAAGGGCGTGCCGCCGGCGACCATCGCCAAGCTGGAGAAGGCCGTGCAGGCGATCCTCGCCAATCCCGAGTTCAAGAAGGAATACGAGGCCGACGCGCTCGTCGCCGGCTATATGAGCCAGGCGGACTACCGGGCCTTCATGGCCAAATTCGTCACCGAGCAGGAAGGCTTCCTCAAGCAGTTCGGCGTCACCCAGAACTGAGCGCGACGCGTCCCGAAAGGCAGGCCGGCGGGGAACCGCCGGCCGCTCCATGACGGACACCGGCGCGATGGCCGCCGAAAGGCGCGTCGCGGCGAAACCGCTTGTCGACGCCCGGCCGGCGTGCTTGGAGGACGGATCGTATCCGTCACCGGAAGGCTTCCTGCCGATGGGCGTGGTCGCGGCACAAGCCAGCCCTCACCTCCCCCAGCCCTCCTCTTGCCCGAGGCGTGCCGCAACATTGGCGGCGAGCCGGGCGCAGCGCGGCCGTACACATGCCCTCCTCCGAATCCCGGAAAGGCAAAGCGGAGGGTGGTTATGCAAAGCAGGGGCAAGGGCTTGAACCTTTTTCAGCGCATCGTCGAACCGCTGCGCCGGTTCGGCGGACACGGGCAGGCCCCACGGCGCCTTTTCGTGGATGTGCGGGAAACGGCGACCTCGCGCGGCTTCCATGCCATGGCGGTTCTGAACCTGATCGCCGGTCATCTGGCCGGCGTGGAAATCCACGCGCTCACGACCGGCGCGGGAGATGAGCTCTCCGCCATCGAGGTGTTCGGCTCCGATCATGGCCTGCCCGTCGTCCTTCACGGCGAGAAGCAACTGCGCGGGGTGCGGGCCGACATCGTCTTCGCGGTCCGCGAGGACGGCCGCATTCTCGAACGCTGGATCGGCAAGATCGCGCGGCGGTCTCTGGTGGGCGTCATCTTTCCCCCGCTCTCCGCCCGGCGGGGCATGCTCGTCGTGGACGGCAACGACACGCCGGTCATGGCACGCAGCCTGGCCCGGCTCATCGACCCGACGCTGACCGAGCCGTCGTTCACCGGGAGGCCGGACGCATGCGCCTCCTGATCGTCGGCATGCACAACAGCCCGCATCTGCACCGATGGATCGAGACCATCGACGACGGGCGGACGACCTTCCTCGTCTTTCCGGTAACGCATGTTCTGGTGCCTCCCCCGGAGCATTACCGGCGCGTCGGGCTCGCCGACATACATAAGGACCTTTCCGCCGGCGTCTGGGTGCTGGACCCGCTGCAGATCAGCGAGGGGCGGGAGATGGAGGCCTATGCCGACTGGGACTTCGTGCGCTGCACGCACAGGACCATCCGGCCGGAATGGCTCGCCTCGCCCGCCCGGCTCCAGTCGGTGCTGCGGCAGTTCCGTCCTGACATCCTGCACACACTGGAGACCCAGCTCGCCGGCTATCTCTGCCTCGACACGCTCGCCGGGGGCGGGGAGAGGCCGCCATGGATCGCCTCGTGCTGGGGAAGCGATCTCGAATTCTTCCGGCGCTTCGAGCCGCATCAGGAGGTGCTGCGGCGGTTCTGCTCGCAGATCGACCTGTTCCTGCCCGACTGCGCCCGCGACACCGCGAATGCGCGCCGCTTCGGTTATCGCGGGCCCTCTCTCGAACCCATGCCGGCGACGGGCGGCGCGGATATTGAGCAACTGGCCGGCATGGCAATGTCGCCGCCATCGACGCGGCGCGGCATCATCGTCAAGGGCTATCACAACTGGGCCGGGCGCGGGCTGCTGGCGCTTTCCGCCCTCGCGCTGATCCGCGAACACCTCGCAGGAGTGCCGATCGGCGTTCTCTCGCCCTCCCCGCCGGTGGAGAGCTGGGCGGCGCGCATGCGCGCGGATTTTGCGCTGGACATCGAAGCCCTGCCCTACCTTGCCACGCCGGACGACGCGATGCGGCGCATGGCGCAGGCCCGCATTGTCGTCGGCGTCAGCATCTCCGACGGCATCCCGACGACGGTTCTGGAAGCCATGACGGTCGGCGCTTTCCCGATCCAGACCTCCTCGTCCTGCGTGAACGAGTGGATCGTCGACGGGCAGACCGGCCTCCTCGTCTCCCCGCACGACACGGTAGAGATTGCGGAAGCCATCGCGAGGGCACTCACCGACGACGCGCTGGTCGACAGCGCTGCCGAGCGCAATCTCGATACGGTGCGCCGGCGCTGGTCGCGGGAGATCAATCGCCAGCGGGCCTGGGAGCTCTATCGTTCCCTCGCGCCCGGCCTCGCTTGAGGACGGCCCGCCGCCGTCAGACGGCCTGCGGCCGGGCGTCCGCGACAAGGGCGGCCAGACCGGCTTCAAGGCTCGTGCGCGGCCGCCAGTCGAGTTCGCGGGCGGCTGCGGAGATGTCGGCGACGGTGTCCATGATCTCGTTCGGCCGGGTCTGCTTTCGGTCGACGATGGGCTTCGATACCCCGGCCGCGTCAAGGATCAGCCGCGCGACCTCGCCTACGGAGTGAGAGCGTCCCGAGCCGATGTTGAAGACGCCCGCTTTCTCCTCGCGCAGCGCGGCCGTGACCACCGCCCGGGCGACATCGTCTATGTGGACATAGTCGCGGCGCGGCGCGCAGTCCGCCAGTTCGACGGCCGCCACATCGGGGGCGAGAGCTTGCCGCAGAACGGAGGGCACGAGGAAGCGCTCGTCCTGTCCCGGCCCATAGATGTTGAAGGGCCGCAATATGACGGCAGGCACGCCGAGATCCTTCGCGTAGTAGCGGCAGGCCTCCTCGGCGGCGACCTTCGAGAAGGCGTAGGGGTTGGTCGGGCGCAGGACCGTCTCTTCCGGAATCGGAAGGCTGTCCGGGTTGCCGTAGCCATAGGCGCTCACCAGGACCATCGCCGCGCCGTGACGGCGGCAGGCGTCGAGCGCATTGATCGTACCGCCGGCATTCACCTGCCAGAACAGCCCCGGCCGTTGCCAGGAATCCGGCACGAAGGTCCGGCCCGCGAGGTGGATGAGCACGTCGAACGCGCCGAGATCGGGGAACTCCCGTGTCACGTCCAGTTCGTCGCGGCGCGGCGCAATGACAGTCAGCTCTTCGCGAGCGAGAAGGGCGCGGACATGCTTGCCCAGAAAACCCCATCCACCGGTGACCAAGAGCCTGCGTGTCAAAACATCCCCCTGCCGGGGACGAGGTCCCCGTCTTCCACGCATAGGCGTGCAGCCCGCCGGGAGTCAAACCGCACGGGGCGCCGGCTTTGCGCGGGCGACGCCTCACGTGAACGGCTGTTCCGCACGTGCGCGCCTGAGGCACATGCAGCGCCCTCCACCGGCTGCAACGCTGGATAGGCGGGCACGGCGCAGGCGCTAAAAGCCCTTCCGTTCAGTCGGCGGGGACGAAGCGCAGCGTGCCGGCGCGGCGGGTAGGAAGGCCGGTGTCGCTGGTGTGGTTGATGCCGTTCATCACCGGCACCTCGGCGAAATCGAACGGGCTCACCCCGTCGAGGCAGGCCACGTTTACGGCATGGAGGCGGCTGTCGGAACGGCGCTGGTGATGCGTGTAGATCCCGCAGCGCGCGCAGAAGAAATGCTCCGCCGTCCCGCTGTTGAAGCGGTAGCTGGCTAGCGCTTCCTCGCCGGCGAGGAGCCGCACCCCGCCCGGCTGCGCCATCACGACGACAGCGCCGCGCATGCGGCAATAGGAACAGGTGCAGCGGCGGATCGTGCCGAAGCCGTCCTCCAGCGCCACCTCGAAGCGCACCGCGCCGCAATGGCAGCCGCCGGTGCGAAGGTCCATGTCGTCTCGCATGGTCTGGTTCCCTTTGAGGCGGCCGTCAGGCCACGAGGCAGGCGGCCCCGACGCCGATGGCAAGGCAGGAGGCGAGCCGGCGGAGGGTCAGTTCCTCGTTGAGGAACAGCCGGCCGATGATCGCGGCATAGACCACGCTGGTCTCGCGCAGCGCCGAGACCACGCCCATGGCGTCGTACTGCATCGCCCAGATGACGATGCCGTAGGCGATGAGCGAGACGAGGCCTCCCGCCAGCGCCGAAGCGGTCTGCGCCGGGCGGTAGGCCGGCGGGCGACCGCGCAGCTCGAAGAAGATCGGCGGCATCGACAGGCTCCACAGCAGGAACATGGCGTTGACGTAGGAGAGCGCATTGCCCGCCAGCCGCACGCCGATGCCGTCCACCACGGTATAGGCGCCGATGAGCACGCCGGTGGTGAGGGCAGCGGGCAGGAAATCGGCCCGCACATGGCCGCGCTGGAAGGCCAGCGAGACGATGCCGCCCGACACCAGCGCAATGCCCGTGGCCGAGGCGAGGCTGATCGCCTCCCCGGCGAAGAGCGCCGCGCCGAGCGCCACCAGCACGGGCGAGGAGCCGCGCGAGATCGGATAGGTCTGGCCGAGGTCGCCCGAACGGTAGGTCCGCACGAGGGCGAGATTATAGGCGATGTGGATCAGCGCCGAGGCGATGACATAGGGCCACGCGGCCGCCTCCGGCCACGGCAGGAGGAAGGCCCCGACCCCGGTCACGCAGGCGACGGCGACCATCATCAGCGTCATCGACCAGAAGCGGTCGCTGCCGCCACGCAGCACGGCATTCCAGCCGGCGTGCAGCAGCGCCGCCCCCATCACGCAGGCGAGGACGAGCGGGCTCACGCGAGGCCCCCGCAGCCGCCAGGACGCCGCCCTCCCCGGTGAATGCGCGGACGGAACGGGACGGGAGGGCAAGGGGAAGAAACCAAGGGCGGGCACTCCGGCGACCAGACATGAAATAGCTTGCCTATTGCGTCTGCGGCCGACAAACCATTTATTCGCCGAACGCTGGATAGGAAATCTAACGCGAATGCGCCGCTCCCTGCCCTCGCTCAACGCATTGCGCGCCTTCGAGGCCGCCGCGCGCCTCGGCAGCTTCAAGGCCGCCGCCACCGAGCTGGGGGTGACGCAGGGCGCCGTCAGCCAGCAGGTGCGCCTGCTGGAGGAGTGGCTGCGCGCCCCGCTTTTCGAGCGGCATAACCGGCGCGTCGCGCTCACCCCGGCGGCGCGCGCCTATCTCGCCGAGATCGGGCTGGCCTTCGACCGCATCGCCGCCGCGACCGCGCAATATGGCCACGAGGCGGGACCGGTGTTGCGCGTCAACGCGCCGGCGAGCTTCGCGCTGCGCTGGCTGGTGCCCCGCCTCGCGGGCTTCCGCGAGCGCCATCCGACGATCCGGGTAAGGTTGGAGACCTCCAACCAGCCGCTGGAATCCCTGCCCGACCTTCATGACGTGGTGATCCGGGGCGGGCCGGACTCGTTCTACGGCTACACCACCCGGCCCTTCCTGCGCGAGGAGCGGCTGCCCGTGTGCAGCCCGGCGCTCATGGAGCGGTTGCCGCTGCGGACCGCCGGGGATCTGCGCGGCCACACGCTGCTGCACACGCTGAGCCTGCCGAGGCTGTGGGACGACTGGCTGGCGGCGGCCGGCGTCGCCGGGCTTGAGCCCGCCGAGGCGCTGACCCTCGACCACTTCTACCTGACGCTGCAGGCCGCGCTCGACGGCATCGGCGTCGCCATGGGGCCGACGGCGCTGATCGCCGACGACCTGGCGCGCGGGCGCCTCGTCACCCCGCTCCCCGGCCCTTCCCTGCCCGCCCGCAGCTATTGCAGCTATGTCAGGGACGAGCGGCAGGCGGAGGAGCCCATCACCCTCTTCCTCGGATGGATCGCGCGCGAAGGAAACCTGCACGCCTCCTCCTGAACAGGGCCGGGCAACCGATCCTGCTCAGCGGATCGCCCATTGCCAGGCGCATTCCTCGCACATGGAATCTTCCGTCCCGTGCGGACAGGGCGAAGGCATATCGCGTTCAAAGGGACGGAGCAGCCAGCGCCGCATCCCGACGAGGCGGCGCTTTCCCGGCGGGGGAACGGCGGCGCGGCGGTTCCGTGCGGGGGTGGCGGCGCCCCAGCAGTGGGGCGTCGAGCGGCCAAGGTCGCCATTCATGCGATGTTCCCTGTATCCTGCGCAGAGCGCGCAGCGGACAGGGGACACCTTGAAGCCCTCGCATTTCCTCGGGAGGTCCCGGCATTTCCGAATCATGAGTTTCATGTCCGAAGATTGCCGGGCGGCACGCAGCAACACTGAGTTGCCATTCTTCCCGGCAAGAAGCGCCGGCATAGGCTAGGGGCTGGCACCGGACACCGTGATTTCGGAATGAGGCTCGTGGAAAACCCGCATGTGCTCGTGGTCGACGACGACCACGAAATCCGCAAGCTGCTGGGGCGTTATCTCCAGGGGCAGAGCTTCCGCGTCTCGCTGGCCGAGGACGCCCGCAGCGCCGAGCGCTGCCTTGCCAGCGGGCGCATCGACCTCGTGGTACTCGATCTGATGCTGCCGGATGTCTCGGGCCTCGACTTCTGCCGCTCGCTGCGGGCGCGCTCGCGCGTGCCGATCATCCTGCTCACCGCGCTGAAGGAGGATGTCGACCGGATCATCGGGCTGGAAGTCGGCGCCGACGACTATCTCGGCAAGCCGTTCAACCCGCGCGAGCTGGTGGCGCGCATCCGCGCGGTGCTGCGCCGGACCTCGGCGGCCGAGGCGCCCGGCGTCGCGCCCCAGCAGCGCTTCCGCTTCGCCGGCTTCACCGCCACTCCGGCCACCCGCCGGGTCGTCAGTGCCGACGGGGTGGAGGTCCCCCTCACCGCCGCCGAGTTCGACCTTCTCATGGCTTTTCTGGAACGTCCGGGGCGGATGCTTTCGCGCGACCAGCTCCTCGACATCACGCAGGGCCGCAACGCGGCGGCGTTCGACCGTTCTGTCGACGTCCTCGTGAGCCGGCTGCGGCGCAAACTCGGCGACGCGGGCAGCTTCCAGATGTTCAAGACGCTGCGCAATGGCGGCTACCAGTTCGCCGTGGAAGTCGAGACCGGCGAGCCGCGCGCCGGACGAGCAAGGGAAGAGACGTGAACACGCTGCGCGCCAAGCTCACGGGCTTTCTGGTGGGCGGCGTCGTGCTGGTGGTGGTGCTCGCCACCGGCCTGTCCTTCGCGCTGCTGACGCCGCCGCATTTCGAGGCGACGGAGGACGCGATCGCCGCGCAGCTCGTGCTGCTCGCCGGGCTGATCGAGGCGCATCCCGACACGCCGCCCGCCTCGCCGGGCCGGCTGATCGGCGCCTCCCCCGCTCCTGCCGGAGGGCCGCTCGCCACCCTACCGATGCGTGGCCTCAACGCCGCTCTCGATCGCATGAAAGGCGGGCGCCCGCCGGTGGTCGGCGAGGTCGTGGTCAGCAACCCGCCGGACGGGGGATCGCCGGTGATCTCGGCGCGGCTGCCGGACGGGCGCTGGTTGCTCCTGCCGGTTCCCATGCCGCCGGCGCCGCCGAATCCGGGCTGGGCGGTAGTGGGATGGGCGCTGATGCTGGCGATCGGCACCACCGCCGTCATGGTGTTCGCCGTGCGGCGCCTCACAGCGCCGCTCGCCCTGCTCGAGCGCACCGCCGCCGCCATCGGCCCGCAGGGCGAGATGGCGCCGCTGCGCGAAGACGGCCCGACCGAGGTGCGCGTGGCGGCGCGCGCCATCAACCTGCTGTCGTCGCGGCTGAAGGCGGCGATGGAGAGCCGCATCCGCATGGTCGCTGCCGCCGGCCATGACCTGCGCACGCCGATGACCCGCATGCGGCTGCGCGCCGAGTTCCTCGACGAGGACCAGCGCGAGGCCTGGATCGCCGATCTCGACGAGCTCGACCATATCGCCGACAGCGCCATCCGCCTCGTGCGCGAAGAGGTGCAGCGCCCGGCACAGACGCCGCTGCGGCTCGACCTGCTGGTGGACGAGGTGGTCGGCGAACTCGACGGGATCGGCCTGCCGGTGACGCTCGCCGCCACCGGGCCCGCAACGGTCACGGCCCGCCCGCTGGCGCTCAAGCGCGCCATCCGCAACCTCGCGATCAACGCGTCCACCCACGGACGGGGCGCGCGTGTCGAGGTCGGCACCGATGCGCAGGGCGCCCTCGTGCGTATCGCGGATGACGGTCCGGGGATTCCGCCGGCGCTTCTGGCGCAGGTCTTCGAGCCCTTCTTCCGCGTCGATCCCGCGCGTGGCTCGTCCATTCCTGGCGCTGGGCTGGGTCTCGCCATCGCCCGCGAAATCGTGCTCAACCACGGCGGTTCGCTGACCCTCGACAATCTTCCCGGCGGCGGGCTGGAACAGCGCGTCCGCCTGCCGGCCCTCCCCGGCTCCACGCCCGACCCGGAGCCAATGTCGGCCTGACGGCGCCGGTATCCGGCGGCTCGCGGAAAAAATTCGCGCGGAGCCGGAACCTTCCCCCACCAAGCGCGTTTGGAAGCGCCGGGCAGAGTGGCAGACGAGCCTTCCTTCGACCGGGCAGCACTGTGGGGCAGTGCGGCCCCGTCGGATCGTCATGCGTCCCCGGCGGCATACAGGGGGACGAAATCGGTTCGATGACTCTTAACGCCAACCAGTACCGGGAGCCGGCGCTTTACGTCGCCCTCGCCCTCCTCACCATCCTGGTCTTTCTGGCCGATCTCGCCGTGCCGCTGGGGACCGCCGTCTGGATCACCTATTTCGTCCCGACCGTTCTCGCCTATCTCTCCCGGCGCCCGGCCGTTCCGCTCCTCGTCGCAGCGTGCGTGAGCGCGGTCATCGTCCTCGGCTTCGCCATCGACCGGCCGGGCATCAACCCGGACATCGCCCGCCTCAATCGCGGCATGGGCATCGCCACCGTCTGGGTGCTGGCCATTACCGGCTTCATGTTCATCCGCAACAAGCTGGCCGTGCGCCGCGAGGAGTGGCTCCAGACCCTGCAGGTCGAGCTCTCCCGGCAGATGATGGGCGACCTGGCCATAACCGCGCTAAGCGAGCGGATCGTCACCTTCCTCTCGGACCGGCTGGGCGCGCAGGCAGCGCTGTTCTATGCGCGCGAGGGAGACGCCTTCGCGCGCGCGGCCAGCTACGGCGTGCCGGCCGACGCACCCGTGCCGTCCAGGATAGGCCGGGGCGACGGGCTGGTCGGGCAGGCGATCGCCGACGACCGCAGCTTCAGCCTGCGGCAGGTGCCCGACGGCTACCTCTATTTCGGATCGGCGATGGGGCGGGCAAAGCCCGGCAGCCTCATCATCGCGCCCACGCGCGAGGACGACACGGTCAACGGCGTCCTCGAACTGGGCTTTCAGGGCGACCCGCCCGACACCCTCATGGAGCTGCTGCAGCGCATCGCCGGCCCAGTCGGGGTGGCGCTGCGCTCGGCACAGTACCGCGCGCGCCTCGAAGAACTGCTCGAAGAGACCCGGCGCCAGGCCGAGGAACTGCGCGCCCATGGCGACGAACTCGGCGCCGCCAATGAGGAACTTCAGGAGCAGGCGCGCGCCCTGCACGATTCCCAGCGCCGGCTGGAACTCCAGCAGTCCGAGCTGGAAGAGACGAATGCCCATCTGGAAGAACAGACGCAGCTTCTGGAAGCCCAGCGGGACGACCTTACCAAGGCGCAGGGCGCGTTGCAGGAGCAGGCACGCGAACTGTCCACCGCGAGCCGCTACAAGTCCGAATTCCTCGCCAACATGTCGCATGAGCTGCGCACGCCACTGAACGCGCTGCTGATCATGGCCCGCCTGTTCAGCGAGAACCGCACCGGCAATCTCAGCGAGGAGCAGGTCAGCTACGCGCAGATGATCGAAAGCTCGGGCAACGATCTTCTCGCCCTCATCAACGACATTCTCGACCTGTCGAAGGTCGAGGCCGGCAAGCTGGACCTCCAGCCGCAGGACGTGGCCATCGTGCCGCTCGTCGAGAAGCTCGCCCGTGCCTTCGAACCGCTGGCCGGGGAAAAGGGCGTCACGATCCGCACTCACATTGCGCCGGACGTGCCGGAGCGGCTGGAGAGCGACCCGCAGCGCCTTGAACAGGTGCTGAGGAACTTCCTGTCGAACGCGGTCAAGTTCACCGATGCGGGCGAGGTGACGCTCGGCGTCGGCGCGGACGAGAACGGACGCGTCGTCTTCTCCGTGCGCGATTCGGGCATCGGCATCGCCGAAGAGGATCAGGACATGATCTTCGACGCGTTCCGCCAGGCCGACGGCACGCTCGACCGCCGGCACGGCGGCACCGGGCTCGGCCTGTCCATCTCGCGGGAGCTGGCCGGGCTGCTGGGCGGCGAGATCGGGCTGGAAAGCCGGCTCGGCGAAGGCAGCACCTTCAGCCTGAGCCTGCCGTGCCGGTTCAGCGGCCCCGACGCCGACCGCGAGAGCCCCGCCCCCATGGTCGTGGTGCGCCCGTCCCGGCGGGCGCATGGTGCGCCGCGCCTGGTACCGGAAGGCGCGCCGGCCGCTCCGCGCCCGGTTTTCGGCGTGGAGGACGACCGCGCGAGCCTCAAGTCCGGCGAGCGCATCATACTGGTGGTCGAGGACGACCCGGCTTTCGCGCGCATCCTGCTCGACCTCGCCCATGAGCTCGGCTTCCGCTGCATCGTCGCCGCCACCGCCGATGACGGGGTGATCGCCGCCCGGCAATATCTGCCGCACGCCGTCATCCTCGACATGGCGCTGCCCGACCATACCGGCCTCACCGTGCTCGACCGGCTCAAGCGCGACGCCCGCACGCGGCACATTCCGATCCACGTCGTGTCGGTGAGCGATTATGTCGAGGCCGCCATGGCCTATGGCGCGGTCGGCTACATGATGAAGCCGGTGAAGCGCGAGGAGCTGGTGCAGGCGCTGCAACGGCTGGAGAGCCGGATGGCGCGGCCGGTGCGGCGCATCCTGATCGTGGAGGACGACCCCGCGCAGTTGCGGGGTCTGGGGGAGCTTCTCGGCACGAAGGACGTCGAAACGGTCGGCTGCGCCACCGCCTCGTCAGCGCTGGAGCATCTGCGCGGCGAGACCTTCGACTGCATGGTGCTCGACATGACGCTGCCCGACACCTCGGGCCTCGACCTGCTCCAGCAACTCGCCGGGGACGAGGATACGGCCTTCCCGCCGGTGATCGTCTACACGGCGCGCGAGCTTTCCGACGACGAGGAGCTGCGCCTGCGCCGCTATTCGAAGTCGATCATCATCAAGGGCGCCAAGTCGCCGGAGCGGCTCATCGACGAGGTGACGCTCTTCCTGCATCAGGTGGTGTCGGAGCTTCCCGAGCAGCAGCGCGCCCTGCTGGCGACCTCGCTCAACCGCGACGCGCTGCTGGAAGACCGGCGCATCCTCGTGGTCGAGGACGACGTGCGGAACATCTTCGCCATCACCAGCATTTTCGAACCACATGGCGCGCAGGTGCAGATCGCCCGCAACGGGCGCGAGGCGCTCCAGCATCTGGAGGCGGCCGAAACCAGCGGCACCCGGATCGACCTCGTGCTGATGGACGTGATGATGCCGGAGATGGACGGGCTGACCGCCACGCGCGAAATCCGCCAGCGCCCGCGCTGGCAGTCGCTGCCCATCATCGTGCTGACCGCCAAGGCGATGGCGGACGATCAGGAACAGTGCCTCGCCGCCGGCGCCAACGACTATCTCGCCAAGCCGCTCGACGTCGACAAGCTGCTCTCGCTCGCCCGTGTCTGGATGCCGCGATGAGCGAACCTCCCGACATGCTGCCGGCGAGTCCTGCCCAGGCGATCGAGCTGGAACTGCTGCTGGAGGCGATCAACCGGCGCTACCACTACGATTTCCGCGCCTATTCGCGTTCCTCGCTGCGCCGGCGGGCGGAACTGCTGCGCCAGCGGCTCGGGTGCGAGACGCTCTCGCATGTGCAGGCGCGCCTGCTGCACGAGCCGCCGCTGCTCGCCACCATGATCGACTGCATGACGGTGCAGGTCAGCGAGATGTTCCGCGACCCGCTTTATTTCCGCGCGCTGCGCGAGCGCGTCATCCCGCATCTTCGCACCTTTCCCTCGCTCAAGGTGTGGGTGGCGGGGTGCAGCGCCGGCGAGGAGCTGCATTCGCTCGCCATCCTGTTCCGCGAGGAGGGGCTGGAATCGCGCACCATCTTCTACGCCACCGAGATCAATCCGGCGGCGCTGGCGCGCGCGCAGGCCGGCATCTACGAGCTCGACCGGCTTCCGCTCTTCACCTCTAACCACCAGAAGTCCGGCGGGCGCACCTCGCTGTCGGACTACTACACCGCCGCCTATGGCGCGGCGGTCTTCGACAAGACGCTGCGCGCCCGCACGGTCTTCGCCGAGCACAGCCTCGCCTCCGATGCGGTGTTCTCCGAAATGCATCTCATCTCCTGCCGCAACGTGCTGATCTATTTCGACCCGCAACTGCAGAACCGCGCCGTCGGCCTGTTCCGCGACTCGCTGGCGCGGGGCGGCTTTCTGGGCCTCGGCATGAACGAGAGCCTGCACCCGCCCGAACACGCCGACGCCTTCACCCCCTTCGCCCAGCCCGAGCGCATCTACCGCCGCTCGGCGGCCATCGCGCATAAGCCTCGTCATGGAGAGTCGCATCATGGAGCCGCTTGAACCCGTCAAGTTCCTGCTGGCCGACGACATCGACGAGAACCTGCGCGCGCTGGAGGCGCTGCTGCGGCGCGACGGCCTCGTCATGTTCAAGGCCCGCTCGGGAGTTGAGGCGCTCGAACTCATGCTGGAGCACGACTTTGCCCTCGCACTGCTCGACGTGCAGATGCCGGGCATGGACGGCTTCGAGCTTGCCGAGCTGATGCGCGGCACCGAGCGCACGCGGCGGATTCCCATCATCTTCGTCACCGCCGCCGCCACCGACGAGGGGCGCCGCTTCCGCGGCTACGAGACCGGCGCGGTGGATTTCATCTACAAGCCGGTCGATCCGCTCATCCTCAAAAGCAAGGCGCAGGTCTTCTTCGACATCGCCCGGCAGCACCAGCAGCTCGCGCGCCAGAAGGACGAACTCGCGCGGGCGGCGACGCAGCTCCAGGGCGCGCTCGACCGGCTCAAGGCGCACACCGACAATTCGCCGCTGGCCATCGTCGAATTCGACCCCGACATGCGGGTCCGCGACTGGTCGAAGGGCGCCGAGCGCCTGTTCGGCTGGTCGGCCGGCGAGATGGTCGGCCACCGCCTCGACGCGCTGGGCTGGCTGCCCGATGCCTGCGCCGAGGCGCTGATGGCGCTGTTCGCATCCTCCATGGCGGATGCCGCGCACCAGCGCGGCCACAACATGGTGGGGTGCCGGACCCGCGCCGGCGCCATGCTCGACTGCGAATGGTACAGCTCGGTGCTGCGGGATGGCGAGGGCAGGCCGCTGTCGCTCAGCGTGCAGATCCTCGACGTGACGGAGCGGCGGCAGGCCGAGGAGACCCAGCGGCTGCTGATCGGCGAGCTGAACCACCGGGTGAAGAACACGCTGGCCAGCGTGCAGGCCATCGCCACCCAGACGCTGCGCTACACGCGCAGCCCCGAGCAGTTCTCCGCGACCTTCTCCGGCCGCATCCAGGCACTCGCCCGCGCGCACGGCATGCTCAGCGACAGCACGTGGCAGGGTGCCGACCTGATGGACCTGGTGCAGGACCAGCTTCAGCTCGGCGCAGTGGACCCGCAGCGGCTCTCGGCCTCCGGGCCGCAGGTGCAATTGCGGCCGCAGACCGCGCTGCGGCTCGCGCTGATCCTGCATGAGCTCTCCACCAACGCCATCAAATACGGCGCCTTCTCCGGCCCGACCGGCCGGGTGGCGCTCACCTGGTCGGTGGCGGCGGAGCGGCTGCAGATACGCTGGCAGGAGACCGGCGGCCCGCCGGTCAAGGCGCCGGTGAAGCGCGGCTTCGGCTCGATGCTGATCGAGAACAGCGTGAAGCCGGACGGCGGATCGGCGGCCGTGTCCTATGGCGGCGACGGCGTGCTGTGGGATTTCCTGCTGCCGCTCGGCGGCGAGGAAGACAGCGCCCCCTCGCGCCCCGCCCCGCGGCAGGAAGCAAGGCGCGTCGAGCCGGCGGCGCCGAAATCGGCGCTGGAGGGGCGGGCGATCCTCGTGGTCGAGGACGAGCCGCTGGTGGCTCTGGAGCTGATCTCCATACTGGAGGATGCCGGCGCCAAGGTGCTGGGCCCCGTCGGCGCGGTCGCCGACGCGCTGCACGCCATCGACGCGGAAGCCGTCGAGGCCGTGTTCCTAGACGGCAATCTGCAGGGCGAACCGGTCGACGATGTCGCCGCCGCCCTCACGCGCAAGAACATCCCGTTCAGCTTCGTCAGCGGCTATGGGCGCGAGAACCTGCCGCCCGCCTTCGCGCAGGCCCCGGTGATCGGCAAGCCCTTCACCCCGCGCCAGCTGCTCGACGCGGCGGCCCGGATGCTCGGCACCGATCCCAAGGTGGTCGCGTTGCGGCCGGCCGCCCGCGCGAATGCGCCGCGCTAGTATGCCGCCAGTATAGAGGCGAACGACACCGCGAGGCGCGCCGTCGCCATTAGGTGCCGTTTCGCTCTGTCTCGTCCGGCACGGCCGCGAAGCGAAGGGCAGACACCGGAGATTGCGCGCCCCGATTGATGCCATCGCAAGGTACCTTCGCGGCTTGATTCACAGAGGCGGTTGCGCCAGTGTCCGCGCCACGTCGAACAAGGGTGGCGCACAGCCGCACGCTGGTATGGTCCGCAGGTGCAAGACGGCGTTCGTGACAGGGGCGACCGGCTTTGTCGGCCGTCATCTGGTGCAACGCCTCACGAGTGAGGGGTGGCGGGTCAAGGCGCTCGTCCGGCGTGAGGACCACGAACTGCCGCTGCCGGCGCACGACGTCGCCCTCGGCGATGTGCTCGATGCCGCCTCGCTGCGGGACGCGAGCCTCGGGGTGGACGTGATGTTCCATCTGGCCGGGCAGGCCTCCGTCACCGAGGCGGAAGAGGCGCCGGCGGACGCTCTCGCGGTCAACGTCACGGGCACGCGGAATGCCCTCGAAGCCTGCCGCGCGAACGGCATCGGGCGCTTCGTCTTTCTCTCCACCATGCATGTCTTCGGTCCCTCCCCCGGTACGAGCGGCGCTTTCGACCCGCGCAGCGTCTACGCCGCCTCCAAGCTCGATGCCGAGCGGCTCGTCCTGGACTTCGGGCAAGAGGGCGGGGTGGAGACGGTCGTGCTGCGGCCCTCCAACGTGTATGGGCCCGGCCAGGCGAGCGACGCCGTAGTACCGGACTTCGTGGCGCGCGCGCTGGCGGGCGATCCCCTCGTGCCGCAGGCGGCGGAGGTGCGCCGACGCTTCCTCTATGTCGACGATCTCGTCGACGCGCTGGTTCAGGCGGCGCTGGCGCCGGACGTCGCCGGCCACGCCTTCAATGTCGAGGCGGCCGACACGGTGTCCATCGGCGACCTGGCTCGGCTGATCGAGCGCGCTGTAGCCTCCCCCGAACCGGCATCGTTCATGGGGCACGCGTCCGTCGGGCCGGCTCCGGCGGGCGGGCTTCCCGGCTGGGCGCGGGCCATCCCGCTGTCGGTGGGTATCGCCCGCACGGTGGCTGCGGCGCGCGCGACGGGGGAAGCGGCGGAACCCGTTCCGACCGCCGGCGAACCGCGGGTCTCCATCGTCATCCCGGTCTATAATGGCGGCGATTTCCTCGCCGAGGCCATCGACAGCGCGCTCGGACAGACCTATCGCAACCTCGAAGTCGTGGTCGTCAATGACGGCTCGACGGATGGCGGGGCGACCGCTGCCGTCGCCGCGCGCTATGGCGGGCGCATCCGCTACATCGAGAAGTCCAATGGCGGCGTCGCGACGGCGCTCAACGCCGGCATCGCCGCGATGGACGGCGAATTGTTCAGCTGGCTGAGCCATGACGACCTCTATCATCCCGGCAAGATCGAGGAGGAGGTGCGCGCGCTGCGCGAGGCCGGCCGGCCGCATCTCGTCTTCTGCGACTACGAAATCATGTCGGAGGCCGGGGAGCCGCTGCACATTGTCGAGCTCGGCCCGCAGCGGCTTGCCGAGAGGCCGCTCGACGGGCTTCTGACCGGGCGCTTCAACGGGTGCACCTTCCTCATCCCGCGCCAGACCCTTCTGGAGCTGGGCGGCTTCAAGGTCGGCCTGCCCACCACGCAGGATTACGAGCTGTGGTTCCGCATCGCGCGTCGGCTGCCCTTTCTCCACGTGCCGCGCACGCTGGTGAGGCAGCGCGTTCATCCCGCGCAGGGCTCGCGCACGCCGGCGCACCTGCCGGAAGCCGACTGTCTCATGATTTCCATGATCGACCGGACGCCCCCCGAGCAGATGGTCGCCTATGACGGCTCGGTCGAGCGCTTCCTGATCCGGGTCGCCCGCAGCCTTGCGCAGTCGCCATATGCGGGCGCGGCGAACTATGCCGCTTTCCGGGTAAGGCAGGCCCTGCTGCAACTGCCGCATACGCTCGTCCTCACCCCGCCCGCCGGAACGCTCGGAGAGACTCTGGCGGCGATACGCCGCGAGCCGGGGCCCTTCCCCCGCCGCTGCTGGCTGATCCTGACGGCCGATCCGTTCGAAGCGGCCGACGGCGATGACTGCATCGCGTTGCGGCGCGCCGCCTCGGCGCCGACGCCGGCCGACGCGCTCGCCCTGGAGTGGGCCGGGGAAACCGACCTCGCCTATGTCGGCCCTCGGCCGCCCTCGACCAGCGAGTTGCTTGCCGCCCTGGAGACGCTGATCTCCGGCGACGAGGCCGTCGTCGACCTGTCGAGCCCGCCGGGCGAGCCGTCATGGCTGCTGCGGGCGTCGCGCAGGGACGAGGCGATGCGGCACCTCTCCGGCGCGATGCGGGACGCCCATCCCGCCGGCTCCCCGGATCGGGCGGCGGAGCAGCGCACGGCGCTCGGCCTGCCGAACCTGCCGGCAAAGTCTCTGACCGCGCTGGGGCGCCCCTTCGCGCGCCTCAACCTGGCACTCGGCTTCCGGCTGCTGCGCACCCGCTCGCTGCGCCGGACGGGCGCGCGCCTGATCCGCCACACGCTGCGCCGGGCGGGTCTCGCCCATGTCATCGACGAGCCCTGGTATCGCGCGACCTACGGCCTTGTCGGCGGGAGCGGCCTCAGGGTGTGGGTCGACTATCTCGCCACGGGATGGAGCGCGGGACGCGAGCCGAATCCGTGGTTTCACGGCAGCTTCTATGTCCAGCGGGCGCCGGACTGGAATCGCCGTGAGGCCCCGCTGCGCCATTTCCTCACGCGCGGCGCGCCGCGCGGCCTGCCGCCGCATCCGAAATTCGCCGATGGCCCCTGCGAGGCCTCGGCCTATGTGCCGCCCGACGCGCAGCCGCAGGCCCGCGGCCCGAGCGTCGACCCGCTCGGCCGCGAAGGCGCCGTGTCGCTGCTGGCACAGCGGCTCGACCCGGACCGCCCCACCGTGCTGCTCTGCCTGCACAGCTGGGGCGGCGGCACGCTGACCCACGCGGGCGCGCTCGCCGAGGCGCTGGCGCGCTTCGCCAACGTGCTGTTCCTCTTCGGCGGCGACGGACGCCCCTTCGTCCTGTCCGACACGGCGGCCCACCCGCCGCAGGGGATCGCCTTCGAACGCGTGGAGACCGGGGCGCTGGCGCAGGTGCTGGAGGCCCTCGGCGTCGACCATGTCGACGTTCATCACGCCATCGGTTTCGAGGCGGAGCTGGAGGACCTGCTGGTACGGCTCGGGCTGCCCTTTGACGTGACGCTGGTCGATTATCATCTGGTTGCCCACCAGCCGCATTTGTCCGGCCGCGACGGCCGGTTCGTCGGCGAGGGCGCGCCCAGCGTCGCGCTGCTGCGCGAGCCGCCGCTGCCGCTCTACGCCAAGGCCGCGCGACGCATCGCGATTTCCCGCGACATGGCGCAGCGGCTGCGGGCGCTGCGGCCGGAATTCGAGGTGATCGCCGCAGCGAACTGGCTGAAGCCGCCGATCGAGCAGCGCGAGGTATTCGTGCCGCGCCTGTGGGGCGATGAGCCTCTGCGCGTCCTCGTCTTCGGCCCCATTGCCGACCACAAGGGCTGGGACATTCTCGTGCAGGCCTCCGAGCGGGTGCTCGCCCGCAGGATTCCGATCGAGTTCCACATCCTCGGCGCCTCGGAGATGGGCAAGCCCCTGCCCTCCTCGGCCGCGCTGGTCAATCACGGCTGGTTCGCGCCGGGAACGCTGTCGGCGCGGATCGGCGCCATCGCCCCGCACCTCGCCTGGTATCCCTCGCAGGTACCGGAGACGTGGTGCTACTCGCTCAACGACGGCATGGCCGCCGGCCTGCCGGTCGTCGCCAGCGCCATCGGTGCGCTGATCGAGCGCTGCGAGGGCCGACCGGCGACCTGGCTGCTGCCGCCGGACAGCGCGCCCGACGCCGTGATCGACCTGTTCGAGCAATTGCGCAGCCGGGCTTTCGAGGTCGAGCCGGCGACGCTGCCGACGGATGACCTTCCCGGGGCCGAGCCTTTCTATTTCGAGAGGTATCTCGCGCCCGCGCGACGGCGAAAGAGCGGGCGCGACCCGGGAAAGTAGCCACCCCCGGCATGCCCTCATGTCCGACGGCCACTTGGTTGCCAGCGCACCCGCCGGTCCGTATACAGTCCGGCACGACCCAAGGGGAAGCTTTCGCGATGGCTTTACTGGATAAATTCTCGGACGATGACCTCTCTTACGTCGCCACCCATCGCAAAGCGTCGCTCTTTACCAGAGATGTCGAGAATTCCAGAGATGTCCTGACCGAGCGCATCGGCGGAAAGCGGCTTCTGATCCTCGGCGGCGCCGGCAGCATCGGCGCCAGCACGCTGCGCGAACTGCTGAAGTTCCGGCCGCATGCCGTGCATGTCGTCGACATCGGTGAAAATCCGCTCGCCGAGCTGACGCGCGACCTGCGCTCGCAGGCGGACATCGTCCTGCCGCCGGACCTGCGCTTCCTGCCGATCGACTTCGGCGGCCCGGCCATGCAGCGGCATCTGCGCGACGAGCCGGCCTATGACCACATCCTGCATTTCGCCGCCCACAAGCACGTGCGCTCGGAAAAAGACGTGCCCTCGCTGCTGCAGATGCTCGACACCAACGTGCTGAAGCTCGACCGCTTCCTGCGCTGGCTGCCGCTCTACGGCCATGAGGGGGCAGAGATCTTCGCCGTCTCCACCGACAAGGCGGCCAATCCTTCCAGCTTCATGGGCGCCAGCAAGCGGCTGATGGAGCACGTGCTGTTCGACGCCGGCACGCAGGGCGCCACGCGCCGCTCGACGCGCTTCGCCAATGTCGCCTTCTCCAATGGCAGCCTGCCGCAGGCCTTCCTGTTTCGCCTCGCGCGGCGCCAGCCGCTGGCGGCGCCGGACGGTTCGCGCCGCTTCTTCGTGAGCCTGCGCGAATCCGGCGAGATCTGCCTGCTCGCCGCCTGCGCGGCGCCGGCCGGGCACATCGCCTTCCCCAATCTCGACCCCGCGACCAATCTGCGCCCGCTGCTGGAGATCGCCGAGGGCGTGCTCGCCCATTACGGGCTGAAGCCTGCCTATTACGAGGACGAGGCGGCGGCCATTCGGGGCGTCGAGGCGGATCTGGCGCGGGGGCATTATCCGCTGATCGTGACGCCGCTCGATACCGGCGGCGAGAAACCCTACGAGGAATTCGTCGGCGCCGGCGAGAGCGCGGCCGGCATCGGGCTCGCGGAGCTCAGCGGCATCCCCTACGCAGCCTATCCCGTCGACTTGCCGGCGGTGATCGAGGAACTGGCGGCACTGCGCGACGACGTGGCCCGCGACGTCACCAAGCGGGATGTCCAGCAACAATTGCTGCGTGTCGTCCCGGGCTTCCGCCACGCCGAATCCGAGCGCCATCTCGACCAGCGTGCCTGACCGCGACCGACTGCAGCCTCAGAGGAAGCGGTCCTTGTCGCCGGCGATCATCTCGTTGGCGATCTCGTAATCGTCCGGCCGGCCGATATCGAGCCAGAGGCCGTGATGATGATGGACGGCGACTTTCTCGCCCGCCGCGAGCAGCGCCAGCATGAGCTGGTCGAAGCCGAACGGGCCGGCGGGCGGGATGTAGTCGACGATGCGCCGCGAGGCGGCATAGACGCCCATGCTCACCATGTGCTCGAAGACCGGCTTCTCCCGGAAGCCGACCAGTGCTCCGTCCTCGACAGTGAGCACGCCATACTCGATGCGCTGCTCGCGGCGGATGGCGGAGACGGTGAAGACCGCGCCCGATACGGCGTGGCCTTCCAGCAGCGACATGAATTTGAGGTCGGTAAGCACATCGGCGTTCACGACCAGGAAGTTCTCCGGCAGCCCGTCAATGATGCGCAGCGGCCCGACCGTGCCGAGCGGCTCCTCTTCCAGCGAATAGGCGATCTCGACGCCCCAGCGACTGCCGTCGCCGAAATAGGCGCGGATCAGGTCGCCCATATGGTTCACCGCGAGCACCACGCGCTCGAAGCCGGCGCGCACCAGACGCTCGATCATCAGCTCGACGATCGGCTTGTCGCCGATCGGCGCCAGCGGCTTGGGTATGGTGATGGTGTAGGGCCGCAGCCGCGTTCCCTTGCCGCCCGCGAGCACGATCGCCGTTCTCTTGTTCGCGCGTTCCATGGCTCGCCCGCCCCTAGACCCGTCTCATCCGCCGTGCCGACCCGGCTTGCCGAGGTCGTTCACGCGTATTCCATCCCAGCCATTGGAGAGCGGCGCGGTGCCCAGAACGAGGCTGACGACGCGCTCCGACGTGTTGGTGACGTTGTAGTCCTCCGGCACCGGATGCGGCTCGCCGGCCGCCATGCGGGCGGCGAAGAAGCCGGTGGCGATCTCCACGCCGCGCAGCACCGCCTCGCGCGACAGGCCGGTCATGACGATGGAGCCGGTGTCCAGCGCCTCGGGCCGCTCGATGGCGTCGCGCGGCGTCACCGCCGGAAAGCCCAGAATGGACGATTCCTCGGCAATGGTTCCGCTGTCGGAGACGGCGCAGAAGGCGTTCATCTGCAGGCAGTTGTAGTCGTGGAAACCGAAGGGCTTCATGAAGCGTACGCGCCCGTCGGCCTCGACGCCCAGTTCCTCCAGCCGCTTGCGCGTGCGCGGATGGGTCGAGACGATCACCGGCCGGTCGTGGCGCGCCGCCAGCGTGGAGAGCGTGTCGACCAGATCGCCGAGCCGCGCCCGGCTGTCGACGTTCTCTTCGCGGTGCAGCGAGACGACGAAATAGCCGCGCGGCGCGAGGCCGAGGCGCTCCAGCACATCGGAGGCGAGGATGCGGTCGCGGTAATGGTCCAGCACCTCGCGCATGGGCGATCCGGTGAGGTAGATGCGCCGATGCTCGATACCCTCGGCGATCAGGTGACGGCGGGCATGCTCGGTATAGACGAGGTTGAAATCGGAGATGTGGTCGACAAGGCGGCGGTTGGTCTCCTCCGGCACGTTGCGGTCGAAGGAGCGGTTGCCGGCCTCCATATGGTAGACGGGGATCTTCATCCGCCGCGCCATCAGCGCGGAGATGGCGGAGTTGGTGTCGCCGAGGATCAGCACCGCGTCGGGCTTCTCGGCGGCGAGCACCTTCTCGCTCTCGATGAGGATACGGCCCATCGTCTCGCCGAGGGTGCCCCCGCCGGTGCCGAGGAAATGGTCGGGCCGGCGCACACCGAGGTCCTCGAAGAACACCTCGTTGAGCTCGTAATCGTAGTTCTGGCCGGTATGGACCAGGCTGTGTGCGCAGAACGCGTCCAGCCGGGCGATGATGCGCGACAGGCGGATGATCTCCGGGCGGGTGCCCAGTATCGTCATGACTTTCAGCACGGGCGCGTCACCCCCTCGGCCGCATGGATGCCATAGCCGGTCCGCAATTCCTCCAGCAGCGTGGGCCAGTCCGGCGGCCGGTAGCCCGTCGCCTGCCGGAACCGGTCCGAATTCAGCGAGCGGTCGATGACCGGCTCGTCGCGCGGCAGAATGGCGACGCTCTTTCCATACACCCGCGCAGCCAGCGACAGCAGGTCAAATTTGCTGATTGGCGCCGCTGACACGTGGTAGAGCCCGCGCAGCCCGGCATCGGGCAGCACATGGCGGGCGATGACGCGCGTGAGTTCGACCGTCGTCAGGCCGGAGAAGATCGCCCGCGTGAAGCCGTAGACCGATCCCTCCTGCCCGAGGAACCAGTCGATCAACCCGTGCCGGCTGCCGAGCTCGTGGCCGATGATCGAGGTGCGCAGCGTGAGGGCGTTCGGCGCGTCGACCTCGCCCAGCAGCTTGCTGCGGCCATAGAGGTCGGTCGCGTTGGCGACGTCCGCCTCGGTGTAGGCGCCGCGCCTGCCGTCGAAGACGCAATCGGTGCTGACATGGATCAGGCGCGCGCCATGCCCGGCGCACAGGCGGGCGAGCTGGTGCGGCAGCAGCGCGTTGATCGGCAGGGCGACGAGGGGATCGTCGGCGCTCTGGAGCTGCTTGACGATACCGATGGCGTTGATGACGGCATCGGCCCGCGTGCGGGCGAGGATTTCGCCAATGGCATCCAGCGCCGCAACGTCGGGGATACGCAGGAAGGCCTCCGCCGGAATGCCCGGAAACTCTTCCGCCGTGACCGGGCGGCGGGAAACGCCGAACACCTCGATGCCGGGCTCGCGCGCCAGCACCCGCATCGCCGCATTGCCGAGCATGCCGGTGACGCCGAGCACAACGACTTTCACGCCACGGTCCTCACGATGTACCCCGCCCGCCGGCCGACACCCGCCGCGACATACCCGGCCTCACCGCCGGTTCCACGCGTCGAGCTCGGCCGCGAGTTCGGGCAGCGACAGCAGCAGCGACTTGATCGCCTCGACATCCAGCCGTTCGGTGTTGTGCGAGTGGTAGTCGCGATGCTCGGCCGCATGGATATCGCCTTCGGTGAAATAGGGGCGGTAGTTGAGGTCGCGCCCGTCCATGCTGACACGAAAATACTCGCCCATATCCTCGCTGTGGCTGAGGTCCTGCGCACTCGCCAGCGTCTCGTAGAGCTTCTCGCCGTGGCGCCAGCCGATGATGTCCACCGGGTGATCGGGACGGCCGAACAGTTCCTTCAGCGCGGTGGCGAGGTCCGTCAGCGTGGCGGCCGGCGCCTTGCGGATGAACAGGTCGCCCTGCCGCGCATGGGTGAAGGCATGGTGCACCAGCGCCACCGAATCGCGCAGCGGCATGAGGAAGCGCGTCATGCCGGGCTCGGTGATGGTGATCGGCGCGCCTTCCTTGATCTGCCGGACGAACAGCGGGATCACCGAGCCGCGCGAGTACATGACGTTGCCGTAACGCACCAGCGCGATGGTGGTCGGTGCGTCCGGGCCGATGGAGCGGGCGATCGCGCAGGCGATCTTCTCCATCATGGCCTTCGACATGCCCATGGCGTTGACGGGGAACACCGCCTTGTCGGTCGACAGGCAGACGATGCTCCTCACCCCGGCCTCGACCGCCGCGCGCACGACGTTCTCCGAGCCGACGATGTTGGTGCGCACGGCCTCCATCGGGAAGAACTCACAGGACGGCACCTGCTTGAGCGCGGCGGCGTGGAAGACGCGGGTGACGCCCGCCATCGCCCGGTCCACGCTGTCGCGGTCGCGCACGTCGCCGATATAGAAGCGCACATTCGGGCTGCGCAGCGAATTGCGCAGCATGTCCTGCTTTTCCTCGTCGCGGCTGAGGATGCGGATTTCCGGGCAACCCCTGCGCAGCAAATCCTGCAGCATGGTCCGGCCGAACGAGCCGGTGCCTCCGGTGATCAGAACGCAATCCTGCTGCATGCACCGCTCCTCGCAGCGGCCTCCATACGCGACTTCACCGCGCCGCGCCACAAGTTGGGGCGAGGTGACATCCCGGCTCGGCGACATCGCCAGCCTGGCCGCCTCCTTGGCCGCTAGCCTGACCGTTTGCCTAGCCGCTCGCCGGCCCCTCCACGCCCGGAGCCGCGGCGAGCGTGAGCAGCGCATTGGCCAGCCGAAGGTCATCGGGGGTGGGGATCTTGATGTTCAGCGCGCTGCCCGGCACGAAGGCGGTGCGCACCCCGCCGCGCTCCAGAATATCCAGAAAGCTCGGATCCCTGACGAGCCCGCCCGCCGGCAGGCTGGCATAGCCGGCGATCGCCGCCTCACGCGCGAAGGCGACCGGCTTCTGGCCGATCAGCACTTCGCCCGGCGCATGCAGCAGGTCGCCGTCCCTGTTGTAGAGGAACTCGGCATTGACGAGGCCGGGCGCCGCGCCGCCTGCCGCCCGCGCCTTGTCGAGCAGGGCGGCGACCAGCCCGGGGCTGGCGAAGGGGTGCACCACGTCGTGCAGCACGAGCCAGCGCGCGGACGCTTCTTCGACGAGCAGCCGCGTGGTCTGGCTGCGGCTCGGTGCGCCTGCGACGACCCGCACGCGGTCGCCCGCCACCAGTTCGCCGGCACGCGCGACATCCTCGGCAGCCGCGGCGACGATGACGAGATCGACCATCGGCCGCAGCAGCGCGACCGCATGCTCCAGCAGCGTGCGGTCGCCGAGCCGCACGAAGGCTTTGGGACCGAACCCGAGGCGCGACCCGCTGCCGGCCGCCTGGATGAGACCCTGCACCGTCATCGCGAAGGCTTCCTGCCGTTGAAGAGCCGCCTGAGAAACCGCGGCATCAGCTTCTTCCAGCGCGGGCGCGCCCTGGCGCCGCCGGGCGGGCCGCTGCCGGTCCATGGACGCCAGCGCGATTCGGCCTCCGGATGGCTCTCCGGCGCGCGGGCCGAATCGAAGAAGATGCCGCGCCCGATCCGGTTGATGCGGTCGAAGGCCGACATGTCGAGCAGGGTCGGCCCCGGCTCGCCCCTCTCTCCCTTGGTTTCCGCCATCCCGGCACGTACATAGTCGTTCTTGGCGGCGACATGGGCCCTGAGGCTGTCGCGCAGGCGCAGCGCGCTTTCCTGCAGCAGCCCGGTGCGCCACAGGTGATGCACCGTCCTGAAATGCGGGCGGGTCCAGACCTTCGGTTCCAGCAGCCGCAGCCGGCCCTCGGCGTCGAACTCGAAATGATGCAGCAGGTTGGCGTGGTTGCCGGGGTCGAGCCGGTGATTATAGAGCTCCAGCCCGCGCCGCGTGACCAGCAGCGCATGCGAGCGATCGACCGCTGCGAAGCACTGGCGCACATCGTCATCCACCATGTCCGGCTGGTTGGCCGTGAGGTTCTGCGAGAAGGCCTCGCCGCGCGGCGGGCCGGAAAGAACGCTCCGCCCGGAAGGCACGAAGGGCAGCGTCGGCGCGAAGCCCAGCAGTTCGAGGCAGGTCGGCGCCAGATCGACCGTGCTGACGAGGCGATGGTCGGTGCCCGCGGCAAGCGCGGCGTCGCGGATCACCAGCGGTGTATGGATGAGCGAGGTGTAGGGCTCGGTGCCGTGCAGCATGCCGCTCTTGAAGCCGTGCGTGCCGAAATCGTCGCCATGATCGCCATAGGCGACGAGCGTGGTGTCGTCGAGCGTGCCGGCCCGGCGCAGCAGTTCCACCATGGCACCGAGCAGGTTGTCCGCCACCGCGCAGCCGCCCGCCAGCAGATCGTCGAGATGCGCGGCGTGGGAGGCCAGGGCGAGATTCGCCTCGATATGCGGCACCTGGCACCAGACATAGATGGCGAAAGGCCCGTCGGCGACCTCCGCCTCGACGCGCGCGAGCAACGCGCCGAAATCGCTGGTGCTCCACGCCGTAGGGAGCGAGCCGGCGAGGATCCGCAGCAGCGGGCGCTGGGGATAGGCGGAGGCGCACAGCAGCGAGGTGCGGTAGCCCGCGGCTTCAAGCGTGGCGAACAGGCTGGGATTATTGCCCGCCGGCGTCGCGATGCCCTCGGCCCGGTCCATCTCGAAATCATTGCCGTGCAGGAAGGCGGCGATCACCATCTGGCTGGAGCTGGCCGAGGCGAAATGCGAGCGATAGCTGCGCGCCTCGCCCATCAGCGCGTGCAGGTTCGGGAATGCCTCGGGAAAGGCGTTGAGAGTCTGCCAGGAGATGCTTTCGAGGTGGAAGACGAACAGGTTCCGGCGCGGGCGGGAGGTGGGCGGCGTGCTCATCATGTCGCCCGGCTTCCCACGCGGGAGAACAACGCCTCGAAGTCGAAGCCGTGCAGGAGCGGCCATTCCGGCGCGGGGGTGCCCGGTGCGGCCAGCGCCGGCAATCGCTCGCGGGTGTCGAGGTGGAAGCGGGCGGCGAAGGCGGCGTCGCTCCGGCAGTCGGACGTCGCAGGGCGCGCGGGCGGCGGCAACCATTCAGACGCCGGCAGGTCGACATAGCCGGCGAAGGGCAGGATCGGCTGCAGCGTCAGTCCGCTCTCGTCGATCAGGTGATCGTAGCCGATGGGCTGGTGGCGGTGATCGGGGTCGATGGCGGCGAACTTGTCGAAGCGTGCCTCGCGGTCGCGCCGCTCGATCATCTTGAGATGGTAGAGATTGGCGGGCGCGTAGCCGCGCGGGGCGTCGTCAAGCTCGGGCGGGAACCAGGGCTGGTGCAGCAGCGGTCCGCGCCGCGTGAGGGTGCGCGGCATGCGGAACAGGCGCGCCGTCCAGCGCGGCCGGCAGATGCCGTCGACGCGGTAATGATCGGCGCTGTCCCACAGGTTGACGATGCGCACGAACAGCACATGCGCGCCCTGCCGCTCGCGCACGAGGAGATCGGCACGCAGCCGGCGCAGGAAACGCTCCTCCAGCCGCTCGTCGGCGTCGAGGCACACCACCCAGTCCGCGCCGAGCCGCGCCGCTTCCACGATGAGGCGGTGGCGGTTCTCGATCTCGTGCGCATGCGGGGCGTCGGGGGCGTTCTCCCTGAGCACGGAGAGCACCTTGGGCTCGGCGGCGAGCATGGCGAGCGTCGCGTCGGTCGAGCCGCCGTCGAGGACGACGATACCATCGACATGTGGGGCCAGGTGGAGGAGGAAGCCGGGTAGAAACCGCTCCTCGTTGCGAACCTGGATGACGCAGACGATTTTCATTTCATTCGATCACGCGGGCGCGAAACCGTCGCAGCCTTGGCCGATTATGTACCTCGCGTGCCAGGCCGTTCAAGCGAGCCGCCGCTGGGGCGAGGTCCGCGAACCCAAGAAAATAACGAAAACCCGGCCTGGGAGCAGGCCGGGTTGCCGGGTAGTGCTGCCGTACCGGCAGATTACTTCCGGATTTCCTTACGGGAGACTTCCGGGAACAGCCACATGGCGATCACCATGAAGGCCCCCAGGGCCAGCACCGCGTATTTCGGACCGACCTGACCGAGATGCGCCTGCAGGGCATAGCCCGCAGCCGCGACAAGAATCACGATCAGCGAGATGGCGAGTTTGACAATCGTGGGCATGGTCGGCTCCGTTGGGCTGATAGGGTATGGCGGACGGGGCGGCGGCGCTGTTCCTCATGGCGCGGGCCCTCCCGATCCGGGCTAGACGACCGGGGCGAGCACGTCGCCCCCGATGCTGTAGAGCGCGGCGAGCGCGCCGATCTGCGCGACCGCCATGATGGCGAGCACGGCGCGCCCGTCCTTCCAGCGTTCCGGCCAGATCTCGAACGAGGCCGGGGCGAACAGGAAGGCGAGGCCGGCCACCACGATCACGCTGGTGAGGCGCAGTTCGATGAGGCCGAAGGCGAGGGTGAGCCCGCCCAGCATGAGCATCAGCGCGCCGTTGAGCAGTGCCAGCGCCGGGCTGGAGGCCTGGCCCCGCTCGCGGGCGGCGTTGAGCGGGAACGAGCCCGACAGGATCAGGAAGCCGACGCAGCACAGCGTCGAGAACAGGGCGAACCAGGCAAGCGCGACGACATTCGGTTCGAGTGCGGCCATGACGGTCTCCTTCTGGCGCGGATGGGTGGGGCGGCCCGCTACTCGGCGGGCTGCTGGCTCATCGGGGAGGAACCGCTGCCGGCGGGACGGGGCGTGCGCGAGGTCTTGCGCATGTCCGTCTTGATGAAGCGGGTGTCGTAGCCGTTGAAGAGATGGCCGAGGAAGCCGCGGTCGAGGTCCGAGGTGCCGAACGCCCAGTCCATGATCGGGAAGGTGAGGTTCATGTTCCTCTCCATCATGATCGACTGGTTGTGGTGCGCTGCGTGGTGGCGACGGTTGGTGTTGATGAAGGGCACGTTCCGCACGAACCAGTTCTCGTCGATATGCGTGGTGAAGTGCATGAATTCGTAGAGCAGGTACACGCCTGTCGTGGTGGTGATGAACAGCCAGCCGACATTGGGCGAGACCAGCCAGGACAGCACCACGGCGCCGGGGATAGACATCAGCGTGAAGGTCACCAGCGCGTAGGGCGGGAAGAAGGTGACGCGCCAGTCGTGATGGTCGGCGAAGCGCATCTCCTCCTCGGTGAAGAACTGGTGATGCATCAGCGTGTGGCGGTTATAGACCGCGCGCAGCAGCGGGATGCGCGAGGGCCGGTGCATCACATAGCGGTGCAGCGCCCATTCGAAGAAATTGCAGAACAGGAACACCACCGGAATGGTGAGCCATTCCCACCACGCCACGGCGCGGATGTTCGAGACGTACACATAGAGCGCGGTGAAGCCGATCGTGTAGATGACCGCGATATGCAACCACCCATTGTACCAGCCGGCCACCCGCTCCCTGTAGGTCGCCCGGTATTTGCGCTGGCGGTCGGTCATGACGCTGGCGGAGAGTTCCATGTCGTCCTCCTGAGGCCTTCCCTTACACGCACCCGGACACCGTGCCGGACGCTTGTCTTCTGTTGAGATACTTCTAATATATCACCGCTACATCAGAGATCAAGCGCCCTTCCGTAAAGCCTGCCGAAAGTCGGGGGCCGGAGGGGCCGGAAAAGGGGAGAACGACCAGTGCCGCTGACCTATCGCGCCGCCGTGCTGCATGCCGCGCAGGCACCTCTCGCCATCGAGACGGTCATCGCCGAACCCCTGCGTCCGGGCGATGTGCGGGTGCGGGTGAAGGCGGCGAGCCTGTGCCATACAGACCTCGAAGTGATCGAGGGTGGGCTGCGCTTTCCCATGCCCATCATGCTCGGCCACGAGGCCGCCGGCATCGTCGAGGAGGTCGGGCCGGAGGCCGAGGGCGTGCGCCCCGGCGACCATGTGGTGCTCTCCTGGAACCCGCATTGCGGCGGCTGCTTCTATTGCGGTCGCGACCTGCCGATCCTGTGCGAGGGCTATCTCGCCAACGGCCCGCAGGCTTTCGGCTTCGACGGCGCGCCGCGGGCGCGGCTGGCGGACGGGCGGGCGCTGCGCCAGCTCATGTATCTCGGCTCCTTCGCCGAGATCTGCACCGTGCCGGCCCAGCAGGCGATTCCCGTGCCGAAGGCGCTGCCCTTCGACCGCGCCTGCCTGATCGGCTGCGGCGTGATGACGGGCGCCGGCGCGGCGATGAACGTCGCCTCGATCCGCCCCGGCGACACGATTCTCGTGCTCGGCTGCGGCGCGGTCGGGCTGGCGGCGGTGCAGGGGGCGAAGCTCGCCGGCGCCGGCCACGTCATAGCCGTCGACCTCAACGGCGACAAGCTCGCCCTCGCCGGCCGGATGGGTGCCGACACCCTCGTGAACGCCGCCACCGAAGACGCCGCCGACACCGCGCGAGGGCTGACTCAGGGACGCGGCGCCGATGTGGTGATCGAATCGGCCGGCCATCCCGCCGCCTTCCGCACCAGCGCAGAGGCAGTGCGGCCCGGCGGGGAGATCGTCTGGCTCGGCAAGATCGACGTCGCCAGCGACGTCGCCTTCCGCTGGGGCTCGCTGATGGGCGAGAAGCGCATTCGCCGCTCCAGCTATGGCGGAGCCCGGCCGGCGCGGGATTTCCCTTTGCTCGCACAGGCTTATCTCGACGGGCGGCTGATGCTCGACGAGTTGATCTCCCGGCGCATCGCGCTCGACGAGATCAATGAGGGCTTCGCGGCGCTGAAGCGCGGCGAGACCATCCGCAGCGTGATCATGTTCTGAAAGGTGCCGGCGTGCCGGGCGCTTCCCGGCACGTGACGCCCGACTCAATCGTCGAGCGCCTCAGTCGTCCAGCGTCTTAGTCATCCAGCGTTTTGCGCGCGAAGGATTCGATGTAGTCGATCAGCCGGTCGGAGGCGGCGCCCGCCGCCGCCCGGTCGCCACGCGCGATGGCGGCGGCGAGCTCGGCGTGGAGATTGGCCGCCAGCGGCAGGTCGGCGACGCGCTTGTAGTGCTGATACCAGAAGCGCCGCGACAGCGCGTGCATCAGCCCCATGGAGCGCGCGGCGAACTCGTTCCGCGCCGCCTCGGCGGCCAACGTGTTCATCTCGCGGTCGAGCCGCATGAACTGGAGCCCGTCCGCCCGCTCGGCCGCCTCGCGCATGCCGCGTGCGATCTCCCCGAAAGCGTCGCGCTCCTCGTCATTGGCGCGCTCGGCGGCGAGCTCGGCGATGAGACGCTCCAGCACGCGCCGCGTCTCCAGCAGGCGGAGCTGGGTGCGCAGGTTGATCTCGGAGACCAGGATGCCCCGCCGCGGCAGCACCAGCACCAGCCCGTCGCGGGCGAGACGCTGCAAGGCCTCGCGGATAGGCGTGCGGCCGATGCCGAGCCGGTTCACCAGCACCAGCTCCGACAGCACCGTGCCGGGCGGCAGTTGCAGGGTGGAGATCAACTCCTCCAGTTCGCGATAGGCGCGATCCGTCAGGGTCAAATCCTGCGTCTCGGACTTGCGTGACCGGCGCGCGCGGGCGGCCGGGGACTTCTTGCTGTCGGTCTTGTTCGCCCGCTTTACGCCTGCCGTCGGCATGAGCACTCCTGAACGCTGCACGGAGATTGTGCCGGCAGTGATGCACTGTTGCAATGCTATTGGAATATCACTGGGATGCGACGATCGTAGCGGGCGTTTCTGCGGCACAAAGGCGCAGCAATGTGCGCGCAAGGCGTTGCGGATCATGGGCCATGAGGGGGTGGCCCGCCCCCTCCCAAAGCTCGAAGCGGGCGCCCGGCGCGAGGGCGGCGATGCGCCTGCCGTGGGAAGGCGGGCACTCGTCGTCGCGCGCGCCGTGCAGCACCAGGGTCGGCACCGTTATGCGCGGCAGAACGCACTCCAGGTTGCAGTCGCGCACCGAGAGCCAGGCGCCGGCGACGGCGAGCGGATCGGCGGCCTCGGTGAGGCCCAGGCGACCGGCGCGGGCCTGCGCCTCGGCGACCAGTTCCTCCGGCGTCGCGGCGCGGAACCACACCGCCTCGCCGCCCGGGCGAGCCGTGCCGCTCGCCAGCATGAGATGGCTCACGCCGTCGAGCCCGTGGCGGTCGAGCGTCGCCAGCGTCACCAGCACGCCCATGCTCCACCCGGCGAGCGTGACGGGCCTGGGCGCCATGGCGAGGACGGCGGCGAGGTCGTCGGCAAAGCCGGCGAGCGTGTAGCCGGCCACAGTAGCGGGGCGGTGCGAGCGGCCACGCCCGCGCAGGTTCGGGATTATCAGAGCGCGCCCGTCGTCGAGATGGCCGGCGACGCCCCGCCAGCTCGCCGCCGTGCTCTGGATGCCGTGCAGCAGCACGAATGAGCCCCGCGCCGGCGCCGCCGCGCCGTGCCCGAACCACTCGACCGGGCCGGACGGAGTGTCGAGCAGATGGACCTCAAGCGCGGCGGCGGGCACGGACATCGACATGTCAGGCGGCGACCGCCGCCAGCGCGGCGTCGATGTCGGCGCTGGTGTATTCCCACTCATTGCCGAAATTGGCGACCACGTCGCGCATGAAGCGCTCGTAATGGCGGCCGGCCTGCGCCGGGTCGCCGAAATGGTCGACCAGCATGGCGAAGGCGAGCTGGGCGGGGGCGTGGCCCTCATAGCTCCACTCGAAGCCGTCCTTGCTGATCTCCAGCAGGTCGGTCCGCTCGGGCAGAAGCGTGCCGTCGACCGTGACGGCGACGCCGTCGATGGTGCGGTCTCCACGATAGGTCTTCATGGCTTTGCTCTTTGCTCGCTGTGTCGGGGCGGACGGCGCGGGGGAAAGACCGCGCCGTCCGGTCTCATTCGGCCGCCGCCGGGCGACGAGTGCGCAGCAGGCTGAGGCCATCGGCGATCGGGCCCCAGAGCAGCAGCGCGAGGGAGATCGCCATCAGGCTGGTGACGAGGCCGTTGTCCCAGAACACCGAGAGGTCGCCCGCCGAGCCGATCAGCGCCTGGCGGAACGCATCCTCCGCCCGGTCGCCGAGCACGAGGGCGAGGACCATCGGCGCCAGCGGGTAGTCGAGCTTCTTGAACACGTAGCCGACAACGCCGAACACCAGCATCAGCCAGATGTCGAAGGAGGCGTTAGCGACCGTGTAGGCGCCGATGGCGCACATCATCAGGATCACCGGCGCGATCAGCGCGAAGGGAATCCGCATGATAGCGGCGAACAGCGGCACGGTGGACAGCACCACGACGAGGCCGACGATGTTGCCGAGATACATCGAGGCGATCAGGCCCCAGACGAACTCCTTCTGCTCGACGAAGAGCAGCGGGCCGGGCTGCAGGCCCCAGATCATCAGGCCGCCGAGCAGCACCGCCGCCGTGGCCGAGCCGGGAATGCCCAGCGCCAGCATCGGCAGCAGCGCCGTGGTGCCCGCCGCGTGGGCCGCCGTCTCGGGCGCCACCACGCCCTCCATCTCGCCGGTACCGAAGCGCTCACCGCGTGAGGAGAAGCGCTTGGCGAGGCCATAGCCCATGAAGGAGGCCGCCACCGCCCCGCCCGGCGAGATGCCGAGCCAGATACCGGCGATGCAGGAGCGCACGAAGGTCACGAAGTAGCGGGGCAGCTCGGCCCAGGTGCGCAGCACCACCATGAGGTCGATCTTCGCCTTCTTGCCCTTGAAGCTCATGCCTTCTTCCAGCGTCATCAGGATTTCGGAGATGCCGAACATGCCGATGACGACGACGAGGAAGTCGATGCCGCTCATCAGCTCGGTGACGCCGAAGGTCATGCGCATGTCGCCGGAGATGGTGTCGATGCCGACGCCGGCGAGGATGAAGCCGAGCGCCAGCGAGACGATGATCTTCGCCTTGTTCTCCTTGCCCATGCCGATGAAGCTGCAGAAGGTGAGGAAGAACACCGCGAAGAACTCGGCCGGGCCGAAGCGCAGCGCGAACTTCGCCACCAGCGGCGCCAGGAAGGTGATGAGCACGACGCCGGCGATGGCGCCGACGAAAGAGGCGGTGAAGGCGGCGGTCAGCGCCTCGCCCGCCCGGCCCTGCTGCGCCATCGGGTAGCCGTCGAAGGTGGTCGCCACCGACCAAGGCTCGCCGGGAATGTTGAACAGCACGGCGGTGATCGCCCCGCCGAACAACGCGCCCCAGTAGATCGAGGTCAAGAGGATGATGGCGCTGGTCGGGTCCATGCTGAAGGTCAGCGGCAGCAGGATGGCCACGCCGTTGGGACCGCCGAGGCCGGGAAGCACGCCCACCACGATGCCGAGCAGCACGCCCAGCAGCATGAAGAGGACATTGTGGAGCGTCAGCGCGACCTGGAAGCCGTCGAGAAGGTAGCCGAAATTTTCCATGGTCCCCTCTCAGAAACCGAGCATCGCTTCGAGCGGGCCCTTGGGCAGCGGCACCTCGAACTGCATCTCGAACACCCAGAAGGTGACCAGCGGGATGAGCACCGAAGCGGCGAGGATCGCCCACCAGCGGAAAGAGCCAAAGGCGATCATGAAGCCGGCGAGGAAGAATGCCGAGGCGACGTAGATGCCGAGATAGCCGATGGCGAACACATAAACGGTGAGCGGCAGCAGGACCGAGAAAACCTGCTTGAGCTGCGCCCAGGTGACGACCACGCGGCTTTCCGCGCGCAGGCCCTGAACGAACACCACCACTGCGGCGGCGAGCAGTATCCACGCCATGCGGGCGGGGAAGAACCCGCTTTGGGGACCGTTGCTCCAGCCGGCGCCGCGCTCGTAGCTGTCCCACAGCACGGCGACGGCAAGAATGCCGAGAAGGGCGGCGACGACGCATTCGACCGCCCGGCGGGAGAGGCCGGGCTCGGTCTCGTAAGGATCTAGGGATGACATGGGCCACTCCAGGCGCATGGATCGGGCCTTGCCGGCACGACCGAAAAAAGGAGCGGCCCGCCAGATGACGGCGGGCCGCAGTCAGGACCCGGATCAGTTGGTCGGGAGGAAACCGGCCTTGGCCATGAGATCCTTGTGCTTGGCCTCGTCGGCGTTCAGGAAGTCGACATAGTCCTTGCCGACGCGCACATCGGACAGCAGCGCGTTGCGCTCCAGATATTCCTGCCACTCGGGCGTCGCGACGATCTTCTGGATCAGGTCGACGTAATAGGCCTGCTGCTCGGGCGTGACGCCGCCCGGCATGAACAGGCCGCGCAGCATGTTGTAGGTGAACTTCAGCCCCTGCTCGCCGCAGGTCGGCACGTCGTTCCACGACATGTCGGCGGTGACCTTCGCCGTGTAGGCGATGCGCTTGGGCGAGAGCACGCAGAGCGGGCGGGTGAGGCCGGCGCGCCAGTTGGCGACGTCCTCGGAGGGGTTGTTGGTCTCGACCAGGATGTGGTTGCCCGCGAGCTGGGTCGAGGCCTCGCCGCCGCTCTTGTAGGGGATGTAGGAGATCGGCGCGCCGAGCTCGGTGAACACGCCGAACGAGATCAGCTCGTCCTCGCGCTTGGAGCCGCCGCCGCCGACCTTGATCGGCGGGTTCGCGGCCTTCGCCGCCGCCTTCAGGTCGTCGACGTTCTTGAGCGGGGAATCCTTGGCCACCCACAGGCCGAACTCGTCCTGCGCGACCATGCCGACGGGGGTGAAGTCCTGCCAGCTCACCGGAATCTTGGTGGCGAGCGGCGTCATGTAGATGGTGCTGGAGGTGGTGATCAGCTTGTGGGGATCACCCTTGGACTTCTTGATGTCCATCATCGCCTCGCCGCCAGTCGCGGCGGGCTTGTTGACGACGATGAAGGATTCCTTGGACAGGCCGTGCTTCTGGATGATGGCCTGCATGGTGCGGGCCATCTGGTCGGACGCGCCGCCCGGACCGAAGGGCACGACGATCTCGACAGATTTGGTCGGCTCCCAGGCCGAGGCGGCGAATGTCGACAGCAGCAGGGCTGCGCCGGCAAGGGCGGCGGTTTTCATGAGGGCGTTCCTCCAGGGTGTGACAGGTGTTTTGTCTGGCGCACGTTGTCCGCGCCTTAGAATGATACTGGATCAAATCAGTATGATGTGCAACTCATATATTTCAGATATTCTAGTTGCGAACAAAGCGCCCGTGCCATTATCGTGGCAAGCTGAGAGGGTCGCCTCGTGCCTTCCGCTCGTGGGTGGGCGAGACAGGCAAATGCATGATCTTCCGCCGGCGGGCCGCCGGTTTGCCATGCAAAAAATATATCAGGAGGAATCGTGATGGATACAGCTATTGATGCCGCCGGACCCTGCCGTCGCGGCAGGCACGCGACCTCGCTTAAAGCCGCCGCCCGGCGCGCGGGCTGAGGCGGCCCGATGGACGTGTCGACCCATTCCGTGCGCGGCGACTGGAACAGTCTGGCGCGCAATTACGACGCCCGCCTCGCCCGGGGCCTCGCCCTCGCCGGCGGCAAGGTGATCCCTTCCCCGCAGACCACCGCGCTGATGGAAGCGGTGATCGAGCCGGGCGACCGCATCTGCATCGAGGGCAACAACCAGAAGCACGCCGACTTCCTCTCGCGCGCCCTCGCCGAGGTCGATCCCGCGAAGGTGCACGGGCTGCATGTCGTGCAGTCCAACATCGCGCTGGCGCCCCATCTCGACATCTTCGAGAGCGGCATCGCCCGCCGGCTGGACTTCTGCTACGCCGGCCCGCAGGGGCTGCGCCTCGCCCAGCTCGTCAAGGCCGGCAAGGTCGAGGTCGGGGCGATCCATACCTATCTGGAGCTCTACAGCCGCTATTTCGCCGACCTGACGCCGCGCGTCAGCCTGATCGCGGCGGAGGCGGCGGACCGCGACGGCAATCTGTATACCGGCCCCAATACCGAGGACACGCCGGCCATCGTGGAGGCAACCGCCTTCCGCTCGGGCGTGCTGATCGCGCAGGTAAACCGCATCGTCGACAAGGTGCCGCGCGTCGACGTGCCGGGCGACTGGGTGAGCTTCGTCGTCGAGGCGCCCAAGCCCCATTACATCGAGCCGATCTTCACCCGCGACCCCGGCGCCATCACCGACATACAGGTGCTGATGGCGATGATGGTGATCCGCGGCATCTACGAGAAATACGGCGTCACCCGGCTCAACCACGGCATCGGCTTCGACACCGCCGCCATCGAGCTGATCCTGCCGACCTATGCCGAGGAGCTGGGGCTGCGCGGCAAGATCTGCCGCTACATGTCGGTGAACCCCTGCCCCACCCTCATCCCGGCCATTGAGTCCGGCTTCATCGAGGCGATCCACTGCGCCGGCTCGGAGCTCGGCATGGAGCGCTACGTCTCCGAGCGCTCCGACGTGTTTTTCATCGGCCGCGACGGCACGATGCGCTCCAACCGCGTCTTCTGCCAGCTCGCCGGCCATTATGCCGATCTGTTCATCGGCTCGACGCTGCAGATCGACCTCGAAGGCAATTCCTCCACGGCCACCCATGCCCGCATGACGGGCTTTGGCGGCGCGCCGAATTTCGGCTCGGAATCGCGCGGCCGCCGGCACGGTAGCCCGGCCTGGCTCCGCGCCGGGCAGGAGGCGCACCGGCAGGGCATGCCGCGCGGGCGCAAGCTCGTGGTGCAGATGGTGGAGACCTTCAAGGAAGGGCTCGCGCCCACCTTCGTCGAGCGGCTCGACGCGTGGGAACTGATGGACACGTTCGACATGCCGCTGCCGCCGGTGATGGTCTATGGCGACGACCTCACCCACATCGTCACCGAGGAAGGCATCGCCAACCTCCTGCTCTGCGACAGCCTCGCCGAGCGGGCGCAGGCGATCAGGGGCGTAGCCGGCTACACCGAGGTCGGCCGCAAGCGCGACCGGCAGATGGTGGAGAAGCTGCGCGCGCGCGGCGCCATTCTCTACCCCGAGGATATCGGCGTCGACAAAAGGCTCGCCAGCCGCGACCTGCTCGCCGCCCGCTCGATCAAGGACCTCGTGCGCTGGTCCGAGGGTCTGTATGCGCCGCCGGCGCGCTTCAAGAACTGGTAGGAGGACGCGGCATGGAGCGTCTGGAATTTCGTTTCGCCGGCCGGCCCGGCACGCCTTTGTCGGCCGATGGCGAGGCGCTGGTCGGCGTCGTCGGCTCGGGCAATCTGGAAGTGATGATCGAGCGCGCCGATCTCGGTGGGGCCTGCGAAGCCTCCGTCGACACCTCGATCCACGGCTTCGGCGACACCTGGCAGCAGGTGATCGGCGATTTCGTCGAGCGGCGCGGCCTCGCCAATATCCGCCTGTCGATCAACGATGGCGGCGCCACCCCCGCCGTGGTGATGCTGCGGCTCGACCAGGCCTGGGCCGGGCTCGGGGAGAAGGCGCCATGATCCCCGCCCGCCACAGCTTCCTTGAGGCGACGGCCCGCGCTCGCGTGCGCGGCCTGCTCGACGCCGGCTCGTTCCGCGAGTTCTGCGGCCCCGCGCAGCGCCGCACCAGCCCGCATCTGCCCGCGCTCGGCATGCCGGTCGCCTTCGACGACGGCATCGTCGTCGGCGAGGGCACCATCGAGGGCCGCCCCGTGCTGATCGCCGCGCAGGAAGGCGCCTTCATGGGCGGCGCGGTCGGCGAGGTGCATGGCGCCAAGCTCACCGGCCTTTTGGAGCGCGCGCTCGACACGCGGCCGGACGCGGTGGTGCTGCTGCTCGACAGCGGCGGCGTGCGCCTGCACGAGGCCAATGCCGGGCTGATCGCCATGGGCGAGATCCAGCGCGCCGTGTTCGACGCCCGCGCCGCCGGCATCGAGGTCATCGCGGTGATCGGCGGACGCAATGGCTGCTATGGCGGCACCTCCATCGTCGCCCGCTCCTGCGACCGCATCATCGCCAGCGAGGAAGGCCGCCTGTCGGTGTCCGGCCCGGAGGTGATCGAGGCGGTGGAAGGCATCGAGGAGTTCGATGCCCAGGACCGCGCGCTGGTCTGGCGCACCATGGGCGCCAAGCACCGCCGCCTGACCGGCGAGATCGACGAGATCGTCGCCGATGACATCGACGCCTTCCGCAGCGCGGTCGCCGCCGTGCTCGGGGCGCCCCGCCCCTTCGACCTCGACGCGCTGGAAGCCGAGCACGCCCGGCTCGCCGGCCGCGTCGCCCGCTTCAAGGGCGCCAAGGATGCCCGCGAGATTTGGGCGGCGCTCGGTGTCAACGATCCCGACCGCGTGTCCGACATCGAGGCGGATGAGTTCAACCGCCTCGTCGCCGTGCTGGAAGGAGACCGCCCGTGAAGGCCGATGCCGCTCCCGCGACGCCTGACATCTCATCCACCGAACGCCTGATCGGGACGCTGTTCGAGCAGGCCCGCCTCGACCGTGACGGCGCCCTGATCACCGGCGTCGGCGAATTCGACGGCGCGGAGGTCGCCATCCTCGCCACCACCGGGCGCACCTATATCGGCGCCGACGTCGCCCTCGCCATGGCCCGCCACGTGCTCGACGTGATGCGCGACGCGCCCGGCCGGCCGATCCTGATCGTCGTCGACAATAGCGGCCACCGCCTCGGCCGCTGGGACGAGCTGATGGGCAACAATGGCTGCCTCGCTCATCTGACTAAATGCCTCTACTTCGCCCGCCGGCGCGGCCACCGCGTCATCGGCCTCGTCAACGAGCTGGCGGTGAGCGCGGGCTTTATGGCGCTCGGCATGGCGACCGACGCCTGCTACGCCCTGCCCTCGGCCGAGGTGCGGGTGATGGCGCTGAACGCCATGTCGCGCGTGACCAAGGTGCCTCTCGACCGGCTCACCGAGCTGTGTGCGACATCGCCCGTGCTGGGGCCGGGAGTGGAGAACTTCACCCGCGTCGGCGCGATCCGCGCCGTGTGGTCGGGCGACCTGCGGGCGCATCTGCGGGCCGCGCTGGCCGAGCCGCCGGCCGCGCGCGACGACCGCCGCGATCTCGGCCATGAACGCGGCGGGCGCGCGCTGGCGCGCGAGGTCGCCGCGCAGGTGCGGGCGGGAGCCTGAGGGCGATGCGCCACGCCTTCCACCCGTGGAGCGGGTCTCCCGCTGCCCGGCCCGGCCCGGCGGCGACGGCCCTGCCACGCCTCGCCCGCCACGATCTGGTCTGGCTCGACCCGGCGGCATCGTTGCGGACGGAACGTGAGGCGGATCGCGCGCTGGCGGCCGCCTGGGCCTGTGCGGGACGCCCCTTCGTCGTGCGCCGCGAGGAGGCCGCCTCCGCTCCCGACACTCTTCCCCTCGGCCTGCCGCTGCCCAGCCGGCTCGACCGCCGCCGCATCGCCCTCGCCGCGCGGCGCGACGAGGTGCGGCGGAGCGGCCATATGCCGTTGCTGACGGAGGCCTGCGAGGCCGCCTTCTCCGGCTGGCGTCGGCCGCTGCGCCGGCTCGCCGCACAACTAACGGAGAGCGGGGCGAGCGTGCGCGTCTATGGCTCGCTGGGCTGGCAATATCTGACCGGCGAGGCCTATCTGCATCCCGCCTCCGACATCGACCTGCTGATCGAGCCGGGCGAGGAAGCCGACACCGAGCGGCTGCTCGCCCTGCTTTCCGAGGCGCGGGCCGGCGACTGCCCGCGTCTCGACGGCGAGATCGCGCTGGCTTCCGACCGCATGGTGGCGTGGCGCGAATTGTTCACCGCGACACCGGAGGTGCTGGTGCGCGGGCTCGACGGGGTCGCCCTGGTGCCGCGCGAGGCGGTTCGCCGGCTGCTGCGGCCGGGCGTTGCCGCATGCTGAGCCTCGCGCGCGAAAATCCGGCGCCGATCCACGCGACGGCGGCCGAGATCGACCGCTGCGCGCTGTGGGCGCTCGGCATGGAACTGCGGCTCTATCCCAAGGCGGGGCTGGTGAGCTTCGTCGACACCGGCAGCCACGTCGATATGAACGCGGCGACCTTCCTGCGCAGCACCGCCGCGCTGAAGGGCTATTTCGCCGCCCTCGCACAGGCCGGCGCGGAGGGGGCGAGCTTTGCCGGGATGAAGGCGATCGGCATCGCGGCGGAGGCGCGCATGTTCCGCGCCACGGGCGGCGTCAACACCCATCGCGGCGCGGTGTTCTCGCTCGGCCTGCTGGCCGCTGCGGCGGGCATGGACGACGAAATGGATATTTCCGCCTATCCGCTGGAGCGCAGCCGGCGCCTGTGCGCGCGGGTCCGCCGGTGGGGCGCCGACATCCTCGCCGCCCGCTCGCCGGTCGATGCGAGCCATGGCGCGCAGGTGCGGGCGCGCTACGGCGCGGCCGGTGCGCGCGAGCAGGCGGCGGCCGGATTTCCCGTGCTGCGCGCCCACACGCTGCCGGCCTTCCATGCGGCGCGGCGCGCCGGCGCCGGCATCGAGGCGGCGGGACTGCACGCCTTCTACGCCACCGTGGCGGTGCTGGACGACAACAACATGCTCTACCGCGCCGGGCCGGAAGGGCTCGCCTATGCCCGGCGGGCGGCCGGCGAGTTCATGGCGGCCGGCGGCATGCTGGTGCCTGAAGGGTTCGGGCGTGCCCGCGCGCTGCACGCCGCCTTCGTCGCGCGGCGGCTCAGCCCCGGCGGCGCGGCCGATCTCGTCGCCGCCGCCTTCTTCCTCGCCGCCCTCAGCGGTCTGGTGCCGGAACGGGCGCTGCCATGGCGCTGATGCTTCTGTGCCCCGGCCAGGGCAACCAGCACCCCGCCATGTTCGAGCGGCTCGTGGACGAGCCGGCGGCGCGGCCGGTGCTGGAGATGGCATCGGAACGCCTCGGTCTCGACCTGCGCCGGCTGGGCGGGCCGGACGACCGGCTCGACTATGCCGACAACCGCACCGCCCAGATATTGCTCACCGCGCATTGTCTCGCCCTGCATGCCGTGCTCGGCAAGGAGACCGGTGACATCTGCATCGGCTACAGCGTCGGCGAGATCGCCGCGCTCGCCTGCGCCGGCGGCCTCGACCCGCTCGCCGCTTTCGATGTGATCGACGCCCGCGTGCGCTGCATGGACGAGGCGAGCCGGGCGAGCGGCATCGAACAGGGAATGATGGCGGTGATCGGCCTGCCGCTGGCGAGGATCATCGCGTTCGCGGAAGGCGCCGGCCTCGCCGTCGCCATCGTCAATGGGCCCGACCATGTGGTGCTCGGCGGGCCGGCGGAAACGCTGGCGGGCATCGAGGGCGCGCTGGTGGCGCAGGGCGCGCGCACGGTGAAGCGCCTGCCGGTCCGCGTCGCCTCGCACACCCGCTTCATCGCCGCCGCCGGGCCGGCCTTCCGCGCCGTGCTGGAAGGCGCGCCGCTGCACCGGACGCGCAAGTACATGCTTTCAGGGATCGACGGACGCAGCATCGCCAGCCCCGCCGACGCGGTGGAGGCGCTGGCCGAGCAGCTCCATACACGGCTCGACTTCCGCCGCTGCCTTGAGATGGCAGGCGAGCGCGGCGCGCGCTGCGCGGTCGAGATCGGCCCGGGCCACAGCCTGACGCGGCTCTGCGCGGAAATCCTGCCCGACGTCCCGGTACGCCCCTTCGAGGATTTCCGCTCGACCTCCGGGCTTCTCAAATGGATCGAACGCGCCCAGCAGGCGGGCTGATTGCCCTGACTTTCCAGGCGTCTCTATAATGCAGGCTGACATTTGTATTATGGATCGTCCCGCATGGATCCGCTCAGCGACATCATCGCCCTGCTTCGGCCAAACACCGCCATCGCCAAGCCGATCACCGGCCGGGGCCGCTGGGCCGTGCGCTACGACGCCCATGACGCGCCCGGCTTTACCCTCGTCCTGAAGGGCGAGTGCTGGATCACCTTCGAGAGCGCGGCGCCGCTTCGGCTCGCACAGGGCGATTTCCTGCTGCTGCCCTCCACCCCGGCCTTCACGCTGAGCAGCCATCCCGGCATTGCCGGCGCACCGCGCGAGCCGATGGAGGTGCCGGTCCGCCACGGCGAGGCGGAAGGCGAGGCGGATTTCGCCTCGCTCGGCGGCACCTTCCGCATCGAGCGGGCGAATGCGCCGCTGCTGCTGGCGCTGCTGCCGCGCATGATCCACATCCCGGCCGACGAAGGGCGCGCCGACCGGCTCGGCCGGCTGATCGCGCTCATCACCGAGGAAGGTGCCGGTGAGGAGCCCGGCCGCGAGATGGTGCTGGCGCGCCTGCTCGAAGTGCTGCTCGTCGAGGCGCTGCGCCGGGGTCCGCTCGCCGCCGACGAGGCGCGAGCCGGCCTCGTTCACGGCCTGCGCGACGCCTCGCTCGCCCGCGCGCTCGCCGCCCTGCACGCCGATGTGCGGGCGGACTGGACGGTTGCGGGGCTGGCGAGGATCGCCGGGCAGTCGCGCTCGGCCTTCGCCGCCCGCTTCGCACAGGCGCTCGGCTGCGGCCCCATCGAATATCTCGCGCGCTGGCGCATGGCGCTCGCCAAGGACGCGCTGATCCGCGGGGAAAAAACCCTGGAACGCATCGCCGAAGAGATCGGCTACGAATCCGCCAGCGCCTTCAGCACCGCCTTCCGCAAGCGGCTGGGCTGCCCGCCCGGCCGCTTCGCCCGCACCGAGGCGTTTCTGGACGCCTGAAGAATTTAATCGGACGTCCGATTATGTATCGTACGAGCCGAGCCGCCTATCACCGGACCGTCCACAGCAGATGGAGGTCCACATGCACACGATCCTGATCACCGGTACGTCCTCGGGCTATGGCCTCGCCACCGCCTGCCATTTCCTCGCGCAGGGCTGGAACGTCATCGCCACCATGCGCCGGCCCGATGCTGCGGTGCTGCCGGCCTCGTCGCGCCTGCGCCTCCTGCCGCTCGACGTGACAAGCGAGGCGAGCATCGCGGCCGCGCTCGACGCCGCCGGGCCGATCGACGTGCTGGTCAACAATGCCGGCATCGGGGTCGTCGGTGCCTTCGAGGCGACGCCGATGGCGCATATACGCCGGATACTCGAGACGAACACGTTCGGAACCATGGCGATGTGCCAAGCCGTGATCCCGCAGATGCGCGCGCGCCACGCCGGGGTGATCGTCAACGTTACCTCGACCGTCACGCTGGCCGCCATGCCGCTGGCGGCGGCCTATACCGCCAGCAAGCAGGCCATCGAAGGCTTCACCGGCTCGCTCGCTCATGAGCTCGGCCATTTCGGCATCGGCGTCAAGCTGGTCGAGCCGGGATACGGGCCGACTACCCGCTTCATCGAGAATGCCGGCCTCGACATCGGCCAGCTCATCCCGCCCGCCTACGCCGATTTCGCCGCGCCGATCTTCGCCAGCTTCGCCGCGCCGGCGATGACGACGCGGGAGAGCGATGTCGCCGAGGCGGTATGGGCGGCGGTCGCCGACACGTCCGGCCGGCTGCATTTTCCCGCCGGCGCGGACGCGGTGGCGCTGTCGCAGGCGCGCGGCGCCTAGGAGGCGAAGAGCGCGATCACCTCGTCGAGCCGGTCGATGACGAGATCCGCCTCGCCAAAGCCGCCCCCGCTCGGGAGATAGCCGACGACATGGAGGCCGGCTGCGCGGGCGGAGAGCACGCCGGAGAGGCTGTCCTCGACGGCGACGACCTGCGCGGGTGCGAGACCGAAGCGCCGGCAGGCGGAAAGATAGGGCTCGGGGTCGGGCTTGCCGCGCACCACGTCGTCGAGGCTCAGCGAGAAGGAAAGCGCGTCGGCGATGCCGAGCGCGTCGATATTGGCGTCGACCACGCTGCGGCTGGAATTGGAGACGCAGGCCTGCGCCACGCCGAGCCTTTCCAGCGCGCGGATGGTCGCCACCGCCTGCGGCAGGCTCACCAGAGCGGCGCGGTTCTCGACATAATGCGCGTTGATTCGCGCGATCCACTCCGCCTCCTCCACTTCGGCGGAGAGACGCGGCGAGATCTGCTTCCAGACATCGTGCATGTGTATGCCGCGAAACGCCTGGTCCGGCAGGTCGGAGACGTCCGAACCGAGCGCCCGACAGGCCGCCAGCAGCGCGCGATGGTGCAGCGGTTCGCTGTCGACCAGCGTGCCGTCTATGTCCCAGGCGACGGCGCGCAACGTCCCGGCCATCGCGTTCATGCCGGCTCACGCCCGGCGAGGAGGGTGCGGTAGAGGTCGCGATAACGCCTGTAGCCGGCGGCATAGGTCGCGGCATGGGCCGGATTGGGCAGCAGCACCTCGTCCTGCCGGACGAAGCGGGCAATGCCGTCCCAGTCGGCGAGGCCGACGCCAACCGCCGCCGTCCACGCCGCGCCGAGCGAGGAGCCGGGGTGGCCCTTCAGGCGATGCACCGGCTGGCCGAGCACGTCGGCGACGATCTGCATCCATACACGCGAGTTCGAGCCGCCATCCGACACCAGCACGCGCGCGGCGGAATGGCCCATGTCGCGCAGCACCTCGACATGGTGGGCGCAGGCATAGGCATAGGCCTCCAGCAGCGCCCGCCAGAGATGGCCGATATCGTGCGAGAGGGTGAGCCCGTCGAACACGCCGCGCGCGGCGGGATCGTGCAGCGGCGTCTTCTCGCCGAGGAAATAGGGCAGCACCGTCAGCCCGTCGGCGCCTGCCGGTCGTGCGTCGGCAAGGCTGTCGAGATGCTGGTGGACGCTGATGCCCGCGCGCTCGGCCGCGAGCGCCTCGCCGCCGGCGAAGGTGCGCACGAACCAGTTGAGCCCCGAGCCGCCCGTCGCCATGCAGCCATTCGGCATGAACAGGCCGGGAATGAGGTGATAGTCCAGATACAGGCGCGGATCGGGCTTCACCTGATCGGTGGCGACCAGAATGTCGATGGCGCCGCCGAACTTCAGCAATATGTCGCCCTTGCCCGTGACGCCGGCGCCCAGCGCCGAGGCGATCATGTCGGCCGCCCCGCCGATGACGGGGGTCCCGGCGGCAAGGCCTGTCTCTTGCGCGCCGGCGGCGCTCACCCGGCCCATCACCTCGTGCGAGGCCGTCTTGCGGGGAATGGCGCTGCGCGGAATGCCGGCCCAGGCGACGAGCTCGTCGTCGATCTCGTGGCGCGCGACGTCGACGAAGCCGGCCTCCAGCGCCCAGTTCTGCTCCACCGCCCTTTCGCCGGTGAGGCGCCAGTTCACATAGTCATAGGAACCGAACACGGTCTCGATGCGCGCGAAGACGTCGGGCTCGTGCCGGGCGATCCAGCGCAGCTTGGCGGTAACGAGCTGCTGGTTGATGCCGTTGCCGGCCTTTGCGATGAAGGACGCCTCGTCCTTCTCGGCCCGCAGTTCGGCGACCTCCGCCCCGCAGCGCCCGTCGCTCTGCTGGATGGAGGGGCGCAGCACCTTCCCCTCCGCGTCGAGCAGCACGACGGCCGGCAGCATGCCGGTGACGCCGACGGCGACGATCCCGGCGGGGTCGATCCCCGCCGCGCCGATCAGTTCGCGCGTGATGGAGCAGACATTCCCCCACCACTGCGCGGGGTCCTCCTCCGCCCAACCGGCATGGGGCGACGACAGCGTCACCGGCCGCGAGGTCACCCCGACGATCTCGCCGGGAAGACGCAGCAGCAGGCCGATGGTCGAGGTCGTGCCGATGTCGAGGCCGAGAACATAGGCCATGGAGCGGAAACCCTTCAGGTAAAGGACGGCGCGGTCAGCGGATGGAATTCACCACATCCATGAAGCGCGACACGCGGGCGGCCTCGACCGGGTTCCAGGTGTTGCCGTCGACCTTGAAGTGGGTGCCGATCACCACGCCCGAAGCGATGGAGAAGATGTCGCGGATATTGTCGATGTTGACGCCGGTATTGGCGAAGATCGGCACGTCCTTGACGGTCTCGGCCACCTTGCGCAGGTGCGACTGGTCCGCCGGCTGGCCGGTGATCGGGCCGGAGACGAGGATGGCGTCGGCAAGCGAGGAGAACACCGCGCTCCTGGCGCGCAGCTCGATGGGGCGCTGGTCGAGCGAGTGGGCGAACTCGGCATTGATGTTGAACAGCATCTTCATGTCGTCGCGGCCGAGATCGTGGCGCAGGCGCGCTGCCTCGGCGCAGTTCGGCTCCCACAGGCCCATATCGGAGGCGAACAGGCCGGTGAAGATCTCGCGCACGAAGCTGGCGCCGTTGATCGCGCCGATGGCGACGGTGGCGACCGGATCCCAGAGATAGTTGACGCCGAACGGCACCTTCAGATGCGGCTTCACCGCCCGCACGATGGCGCTCATCGCCGCGACCGAGGCGGGCGAGCCCTTGAAGACATAGGGACGGTCGTTCTCGTTGCCGAACATGATGGCGTCGACGCCGCCCGCCTGCAGCTTTTCGACATCCGCCAGCACGCCCTCGATGAGCTTGTCGAGGCCGCCATCGGCATCATAGAGCGGAGCACCCGGCAGGGCTCCGATGTGGGCCATGGCGATGACGACCTTCTTCTTGTCGCCAAAACACTCGAATACCATTCTCGCTACTCCTTGAAGGCGGGTGCGCGGCACGCGCGCGTCAGTTTCCGGAAAGTGGAGAGACGATGCGCACGTCGACTCGCGCGGCGGCGAGCGCGGCGGCGATGCGCGGGGGCGGCTCGGCATCGGTGACCAGCATGCCGATCTCGCTGAAGGCGCCGACCTGAACCAGCGACATGCGCTGGAACTTCGCGGAATCGCACAAGAGGATCTTGAGGCCCGACCGGCGCAGATAGACGCGCTTCATGTCGGTGTCCTCGAAGGAATAGTCGAAGAAGCCCTCGGCGGTGATGCCGGACGTGCCGATGACGGCGGCGTCGAACCACAGCTTCTCGAACTGCGCGATGGCGGTCGGCCCGTGCACCGACATCTCCTCCGGCCGCACCCGTCCGCCCGCGACATAGACCTCGGGCGCGCCGCCATCGAGCACGGCGGAGATGCGCAGGCTGTTGGTGAAGATCTTGAGATGGCCGAGCTCGCGCAGATGGCCGGCCATCAGAAAGGTGGTGGTGCCCACATCCATGGCGAGGGTGCGGTAGCCGGTGACGAGGTTGGCGGCATAGGCGGCGATGGCGCTCTTGGCGTCGGCGCCACGGCGCAGGCGCGCGTCGAAGCGCGGCTCCTCGCTGTCCATGGCGACGCTGGCCGGCGCCTCGGAAAGCACCGCGCCGCCATGCACGCGCACGAGGCGGCCCTCCCGCTCCAGCTCGACGAGATCGCGGCGGATGGTCATGTCGGAGACGCCGAGATCGGCGGCGATGGCGGTGACGGTGATGGCGCCGGACTGGCTGAGCTGGTCGAGAATGCGCGCGTGGCGCACATGCGAGAGCATGCGCTGGCGCTCCTCGCCACTGGCGGCTTCCCCGCCCATCCTGTCCCGAAATGACACGTCGTCGCTCATCTCTGCCCCTTGCCCGGTTGCGCAGCCCCGCCTCACAGCCTTGTGCGCAAACCCGGCTGACTCTGTCTAGCGCAGAAAACGAACAAGATCAAACACACATTTCCACTTGATGTGTGATGATGTTCGGATAAAGTCGGCGCCCAACAGAGGAGTTGCACAGATGCCCGCCAGCGCCGCACCGACGCCGACCTATCCCGAACTCGCCGGCCGGCGCGCCCTCGTGACCGGCGGGGCGACGGGCATCGGGCGGGCCATCGTCAGTGCGCTAGCGCGGCAGGGCGTGCGGGTGGCGATCGGCGACATCAACCTCGCGGCGGCCGAAAAGGCGGCGAACGAGGTCGGTAAAGGCGCCGTGGCGGTCGCCATCGACGTGCGCGAGCGCGCCTCGGTGGAAGCGGGCTTCCAGTCGGTGCTGGAGAAGCTCGGCGGCTGCGACCTGCTCGCCGCCAATGCCGGCGTCTCCACCATGAACCCCGCGCTCGACCTCACTGACGAGGAATGGAACTTCAATTTCGATGTGAACACGCGCGGCGTATTCCTCACGAATCAAGTCGCCGCAAGGCATTTCGTGAAGGAGGGCATGGGCTGCATCGTCAACACCGCCTCGCTCGCCGCCAAGGTCGGCGCGCCGCTGCTGGCGCATTACTCCGCCTCGAAGTTCGCCGTGCTCGGCTGGACCCAGGCGCTCGCCCGCGAGCTGGCGCCCAAAGGCATCCGCGTCAACGCCGTCTGCCCCGGCTTCGTGGCGACCGGCATGCAGACCCGCGAAGTCGAATGGGAAGCCAAGCTGCGCAGCGTCACCCCCGAGCGGGTGATCGAGGACTATATCGGCATGACCCCGCTCGGCCGCCTCGAACAGCCGGAGGACGTCGCCGACGTGGTGGTGTTCCTCACCTCCGAGCAGGCCCGCTTCATGACCGGCCAGGGCGTCAACGTGACCGGCGGCGTCTACACAACCTGATCGACAACGCCGGCTGATGCCGGCGTTCGTATTTTCCCATTACGTTCGAACTTGTTTGTTTACGACCCTGCCCGCCGACACGACCCGCCGCTGCGGACGCAGCATTGGGAGGGTCCCGCTGGGCAGCCCGAGGAAGACCCAAGGAAGATCTATGTCGTCGATCGAGCTCGATCATGTCTCCAAGCTCTACGCCAACGGCGCCTATGGCGTGCGTGACGTCGACCTGCGGATCGAGGAAGGCGAGTTCGTGATCTTCCTCGGCCCCTCGGGCTGCGGCAAGTCGACCACGCTGCGCATGATCGCCGGGCTGGAGAGCATCTCGTCGGGCGATCTGCGCATCGGCGGGCGCAGCGTGAACAACGTCGCCCCGCGCGACCGCAACATCGCCGTCGTTTTCCAGTCCTACGCGCTCTATCCGCACATGAACGTGCGCGAGAACATGGGCTTCGGCCTCAAGATGCGCGGCGTGGCACGTCCGGTCATCGACGAGAAGATCCGCGAGGCGGCGGCCCTGCTCGGCCTCACCCCCTATCTCGACCGCAGGCCCGCCGCGCTTTCCGGCGGCCAGCGCCAGCGCGTGGCGCTCGGCCGCGCCATCGTGCGCGATCCGGTCGCCTTCCTGCTGGACGAGCCGCTGTCGAACCTCGACGCGCAGTTGCGCGCCGAGATGCGGCTGGAACTCGTGAAGCTGCACCGCCGGCTCGGCCGCACCATCGTCCACGTCACGCACGACCAGGTGGAGGCGATGACGATGGGCGACCGCATCTGCATCATGCGCGACGGGCGGATGATCCAGGTCGGCAAGCCGCTGGAGGTCTATGCCGACCCGGTGGACACCTTCGTCGCCCGCTTCCTCGCCACCCCGACCATGAACCTCATCCCCGCCCGCCTCGAAGGGCGCGGCGACGGGTTGGCCGTGGTCGGGCCGGGCTTCGAGCTCGCCGTGCCGGAGCGCCACCGCGAGGCCTACGGCCCGCATGCCGGGCGCGAGGTGATCTTCGGCCTGCGGCCGGAGGACCTGCATGAGACGCAGCAACCCGGCACCCAGCGCCTCGACGTCGACGTCGTCGCCATGGAGGCGCTCGGCGTCGAGAACATATTGGTCGGCCAGACGGGCACCGGCACGCCGGTCGAGATTTCGGCGCGGCTGTCGCGGCACTTCACGGCACCGGTCGGCGCGCGCGTGCCGCTCCATCTCGACCTCACCCCCATGCACCTGTTCGACCCGCAGACGACGCGCGCCCTTCCGCGCCCGCGCCTCGCGGTCGCGGCCTGAGCCCGGAGGAAACGGCATGCGGCGGCTCGCTCTTCACTTCGGATTGCTCCTCGTCTGTGCCGCCATCCTCCTGCCCCTGCTCTGGGTGGTGCGCACCAGCTTCCTGCCCGAGCCGCTGTCCTACTCCTCCGACCTGATGCCGGCCTTCACGCTCGACAACTATGTCGACCTGTTCACCAGCACCCGCTACGGGCGCTCCTATCTGAACAGCCTGATCGTCGCGACCGGCTCGGTGGTGATCGCCCTGCCCTTCGCGGCGATGACCGGCTACGCCTTTGCCCGCTTCAAGACCAGCGGCAAGGGCGGGCGCTTCGCGGTGCTGGCGACGCAGATGCTGCCCCCCGTCGCCATCGTGCTGCCGGCCTTCGCGCTGTTCCGCGCCGTCGGTCTCACCAACTCGCTGACCGGCCTCATCATCGTCTATGCCGCGCTCAACCTGCCCTTCCTCATCTGGATCCTGATGGGGTTCTTCGAGGGCATCCCGGTCGATCTCGAATGGGCGGCGCAGACCGACGGGGCGAGCGCCTGGGGCGCCTTCTGGCGGGTGGTGCTGCCGGTCTCGCTGCCGGGAATCGCGGCGGCCGGCGTGCTCGGCTTCATCCTCACCTGGAACGAGTTCCTGTTCGCGCTGGTGCTGAGCGGGCCACAGACGGCCACCGTGCCGGTGGCGCTCTCCTCGCTGCAGACATCGAACGGCGTGCAGATCGCCAAGGTCTCCGCCGGCGTGGTGCTCGCCATCCTGCCGCTGGTGATCGCCTCGCGCTTCATCCAGCGCTTCATCGTGCAGGGACTGACCTTCGGCAGCGTGAAGTGACGCCGCCAGCGTGCCCTCGCGGGCGCGGACGACCCAACGGGTGCGCCGCCGGGCGATGCCCGAACCAGAGGAACAGGAGAACGAGATGCAGTTGAAGTGTAGCCTTAAGGCGGCGCTGCTCGGCGCCACATTGCTGGCGGCGGTTCCCGCCCACGCCCAGTCCGTCACCCTGCGCGCCCTGATGGAGGACGTGCCGGAGACCCAGATCATCGAGAAGATGCTGCCGGAATTCGAGAAGGAGACCGGCATCAAGGTCGAGTTCGAGAAGATCGGCTATGGCGACATGCACGACAAGCTGGTGGCCCAGCTCGTCTCGCCGGAGAGCTACTACAACGTGCTGGAGGTCGACTTCCTCTGGGCCGGCGAATTCCCGACCGCCGGCTGGCTGGAAGACCTCAACCCCTACATCGCCAAGTCCGGCTTCGACTTGAAGCCCTTCATCCCGTCCATGCTGGACCTGCTCGGCCAGACCAAGGACGCGACGCCGATCCTGCCCATGTACAACTACTCGATGGGCCTGATCTACCGCACGGACCTCTTGGAAGACGCCAAGGTCAAGGCGGCCTACAAGGCGAAGACCGGCAAGGAGCTGGTCCCGCCGAAGACGCTGGCCGAATATGTCGAGCTCTCCAAGTTCTTCAAGGCGGGCGGCCAGGTGGTCGGCGCCGCCATGCAGGGCCAGCGCGGCGACCCGAACGCGATGGAGTTCTCAAACTACCTGTTCTCCGCCGGCGGCGCCTATCTCGATGCCGGCCGCAAGGTGGCGCTGAACAGCCCCGAGGGCCTGACCGCGCTCAAGCTTTACGCCGACAACGTGCAGAACGGCGCGCAGCAGGGCGCGCTCTCCGCCACGCTCGACGACACGATGCGCCTGATGTGCGCGGGCGACGCCTTCAGCATGGTCACCTACTGGTGGATGCTGCCGCAGCTCGACAACAAGGAGAAGTGCCCGAAGGTCGCCGGCAAGCTGGCGCTGTCGGTGATGCCGGGCGGCCATGGCGAGAGCGGCGGCTGGGGCTGGGGCATCCCGAAGAACACCTCGGATGAATCCAAGGCGGCGGCCTGGAAGTTCATCGAGTGGGTGCAGGGCAAGAAGGCCTCGGTCGCCCGCGCGCTGGAAGGCCACGCACCGGTGCGCGCGGACGTCTACACCGACCCGGCGGTGCTGGCGAAGTACCCCTTCTACAAGACCGCGCTGGATGTCGTCGCCTCGGGCAAATCCTTCCCGATCTTCGCCTATTCCGCGCAGTACGAGGACGTGCTCGGCGCCCAGCTCTCGCTGGCGGCGGGCGGACAGGCCAAGCCCGAGGACGCGCTCAAGGCGGCGGCTGACGGCCTGACCCAGCTTCTCGCCAAGTGAGCCAATTCGCCAAAAGGCGAACGAGAAACGCTCACGCCCGACCCCTCAATGTGTGAGCGTTGGAGCCCCGCCCGCCGGGCGGGGCTCCCCCTTTCGATGCGGCCTGCGGGCCTTTGAACGAGACGGAACGACACGATGCGTGCGGCCCTCATGGATCGGGACTGGCGGAACGGCTGGGCCTTCGCGGCGCCGGGCCTCCTCATGCTCGCCGTCGTCATGGGCTTTCCGCTCGCCTATGCGGCGGTGATCTCGGTCTCCTCGCTCACGTTGCTGCGCCCCTCCCTCACCCCGTTCGTCGGCCTCGCCAACTACGCGGCGATGATGAACGATCCGCTGTTCTGGGGCGCGCTGTGGCTGACCATCAAATATTCCGTGGTGACGGTGGCCGGCGAGTTCGTCATCGGCCTCGCGGTGGCGCTGATGATCAACCGCACCGTGACGATGAAGCCGGTCTATTTCGCCGTGCTCACCATTCCAATGGCGATGTCGCCGGTGAGCGTGGCGCTGATCTGGCGCATGCTGCTCCAGCCCAACCTCGGCATCGTCAACCATACGCTGGAAGCGCTGGGCCTGCCGCGCGTCGACTGGCTCGGCAATGCCGACCTCGCGCTGTGGACCATGGCCGGCATCGACATCTGGCAGCAGACGTCCTTCGTGGTGCTGATCCTCGCCGCCGGCCTCGCCTCGCTGCCGCGCGACCCTTATGAGGCCGCCGAGGTCGACGGGGCGACGCCCTTCCACCAGTTCTGGTACATCACCCTGCCGATGCTGCGGCCGGTCGCCGCCATCGCGGTGATCATCCAGCTCATCAACGAATTCCGCACCTACGACCTGCCCTACATCCTCACCAAGGGCGGGCCGGGCACCTCCACCGAGGTGCTGAGCTTCTTCGCCTATCGCCGTGCCTTTCTCGGGCTGCATCTCAACGAGGGCGCGGCGGCCTCCTTCGTGCTGCTGCTGATCGTGCTGGGGCTGACCGTGCTGTTCTTCGCCACGCTGGAGCGCCGCCGCTAGCCGGCGTCGACGCCCCGGCGGCGTCGCTCAGGCGTTCGCCTTGAGCGCGTCGGCGAAGCGGTCGAGGAAGATATCGGCATGCTCGCGGGCGAAGGCCAGCGGCGGACGGATCTTCAGGATGTTGGCGCCCGGCCCGGTGGCGCTGATCAGCACGCGGCGCTCGCGCAGGCCGTTGACGATGCGGGTGGTGAGGCCGGCGGCCGGCGCCTTGGTGGCCCGGTCCTCCACCAGCTCCAGCCCGGTGAACTGACCGGCACCGCGCACGTCCCCGATCGCCTCACAGCGGCCGGCGAGATCGCGCAGGCCCGCGCGCATATAGTCGCCCACCTCGCGCGCCCGCTCCGGCAGGCCCTCGCCCTCCATCACGTCGAGCACGGCGAGGCCGACCGCGCAGGCCACCGGATTGCCGCCGAAGGTGTTGAAATAGCGCGCCTTGCGGCCGAACTCCTCGACCAGATGCGGCTTCATCATGACGCCCGCCATCGGGTGGCCGTTGCCCATCGGCTTGCCGACCGTCACCATATCCGGCACCAGCCCGTGGCGAGTGAAGCCCCAGAACTGCGGCCCCACCCGGCCGAAACCCGGCTGCACCTCGTCGGCGATGAACAGGCCGCCCGCCTCGCGGATGGCCGCGACCGCCTCCTTAAGAAAGCCCGGCGGATCGGCGAACACGCCGTCGGAGGAGAAGATGGTGTCGACCAGCAGCGCCGCCGGCTCGATGCCCTGCGCGCGCATGTCGTCGATGGCCGCCCGCACCCCAGCAGCGAAGGCGGCGCCGACATCGGCCTCGCCGCGATAGCCGTCCGGCGGCGCGACGAAGCGCACATGCGGGCCGGGCTTCACGAAGTCGCCGAGCGAGGGCGAGAGCTCCGACACCGCGCTGGTGAGCCCGTGATAGGCAAGGCGTGTGACGATCATGCCCTGCCGGCCGGTATAGGCGCGGGTGATGCGGAGCGCGAGATCGTTCGCCTCCGAGCCCGTGCAGGTGAACATGATATGGCCGAGCTCGGCCGGCACCTTCGCCAGCAGCCGCTCGGCGTAGTCGAGGATGGTCTCGTGCAGGTAGCGCGTATGGGTATTGAGGGTGGAGGCCTGCCGCGCCAGCGCCTGCACCACTTTCGGGTGACAGTGCCCCACCGAGGCGACGTTGTTGTAGACGTCGAGATAGGCGTTGCCTTGCGGGTCGTAGAGCCACACGCCCTCGCCCCGCACGATATGCACCGGCTGCTGGTAGAACAGCCGGTAGGCCGGGCCGAGCAGCTTCTCGCGGCGGCGGATCAGCTCCTTCTCCGCCTCCGGCAGGGCGGCGGCGGCATCGGGATCGAACGCATTGACCATGGACATGGTTAGTTCCCCAGGCAGGCGGCGACGAGCCGCGCGCGGGCGCGCTCGGGGCCGATGACGGCGAAGCGCTGCAGCCCGTCCCAGGCGGAGGGGCTGTTGCGCAGGATGTAGGCGCGGTTCTCCGGGTAGCGCAGCGCCCGCCAGTTGGTGACGGCGACGGTGGTGAGCATGCGCGCGGCGGTGAGGTCGAACAGCAGGCCGAGCTCGGTCTCGTCGAGCGGGCGCACCCGGCAATAGGCGGCGGCGAAGTCGATGACGCCGGCCAGCGGATCGTCACCCGGCGCGAGCTGGTAGCTGCAGGCGACGGCGACGTCATTCACCAGCGCCGTCTCCACCATGTCGCCGAAGTCGAAGATGCCCGTCACCCGGTCGTGGTCGTCGGCGGCCACCAGCACGTTGAACGGGTTGAGGTCGTTATGGACGATCTGCCGGCGCAGGCCCGGCAGCACGGGCGCGACCTCGGCATCGAAGCGGTCGAGAAATTCCGTCGCCAGCGCCCGCCGCGTCGGGTCCTCGATATGCTCCAGCAGCGGGCGCAGCTTCGCGGCGTGCTGAATGTCCCATTGCAGGAAATGGCCGGCCGCCGGATGGCGGAAATCTCTGAGCGCCAGCCCCATGCGTGCCAGCGCCGCGCCGAGCGCCGCCCGCTGGCGGGGGGTGCGCTCAACCTGATAGAGCGGCACGCCCTCCAGCCAGCTCAGCGCGCGCACCACCATGCCCGCGCCGTCCTCCTCCAGCACGAAGACGGCCTCGCCCTTGAGCGTGCGGCGCAGGCAGGGGACGGGCAGCGCGGGGTCGCGCTCTTCGATGTGCAGCAGCGCCCGTGTCTGGAAATCGGTGACCAGCCGGTCCTCGGCAGGGTTGGTGACCTTGATCACCAGCGCCTCGCCGCCGGGCACGGCGAAATGGAAGTTCTGGTCCCGCTCGGAGGTGAGCAGCCGCGCCCGGCCCTCAAACCCGTACTCGTCGCGGACGATCCGCTCGATCCGGCCGGCGGTGAGCGAGGGGGACGGCGTCGCGAGCGCGTCGGCCCGCGGGGCGTCCGTCAGGACATCGGACATGGGGAGACTCGCACCTGCACGCGGGGCCGGGGTCACGGCGTCGAGTTGGCGCCGCCCGCCAGGCATTCGCCGCCGTCGATCACCAGCGCATGGCCGGTGATGTAGGAGGAACGGTCGGAGACGAGGAACAGCGCCGCCTCGGCGATCTCCTCCGGCCGGCCGAAGCGGCCCATCGGCACCATGCCGGACACCACCTTCTCCAGCGCCCCGCGCCCGCCGAGCTGGGCGGTGTAGGGGTCGTTGAAGGCGGTATCGACCCAGCCCGGGCAGATGGCGTTCACGCGGATGCCGAAGCGGGCATAGTCGAGCGCGATCTGCTTGGTCATGGTGATGACCGCCGATTTGGTGGTGATGTAGGCGAGCATCCCCTTGTCGAGGAACACGCCGGCATTCGACGCGGTGTTGAGGATCACCCCGCCGCCCTGCGCCTTCATGATCGGCATCGCCGCCCGGCAGGCGGCGAACTGGGCATGCACATTGATCGCCCAGGAGCGGTCGAGCTGCCCGCCGTCGATCTCTTCGAGCCCGCCGGCGACCTGAAGACCGGCATGGTTGTGCAGGATATCGAGCCGGCCATGGCGGGACCGGATATCGGCGATAAGCGCCTCAATGGCTGCGCTGTCTGAGACATCGAGGACATGCCCCTGCGCGCCCTTCCCGGCGAGCCCGGCGGTCGTCTCGGCCGCCGCGCCGTCGCGGTCGGTGGCGTAGACGAGGGCGCCCTCGCGCGCGAAGGCGATGGCGACCGCCCGGCCGATGCCCGAGCCGGCGGCGGTGACGATGGCGATGCGGTCCTTGAGGATCATGGCCGCAGGCTCCGCTCGCTCGCCGCGTCGAACAGATGGATGCCGTCGAGGTCGATCGCGACGCGGGTGGTCGTGCCGAGCGGGGGCACGTTGCCGGGCGCGCAGCGCAGCGTGACCTCCTGCCCGGCGACCTCGCCGACGACGTAGACCTCGGCGCCGCAGGGCTCGACGACGTTGACCTGCACGTCGAGCCCGTAGCGCCCCGCGCTGCCGGGCGCGTAGACGAAGGCTTCCGGCCGCAGGCCGAGCAGCACGGGCGTGCCCGGCGCGGCGGCGATGCCGGCCCAGGAGGGCGGCAGCAGCAGCGGCGTGTCCACCCCTTCCAGCGCCACCGCACCGGGCGCCGTCAGCGTGCCGCGCAGGAAGCTCATCGCCGGCGAGCCGATGAAGGAGGCGACGAAGACGGAGGCCGGGCGCCGATAGAGATCGTCGGGCGTGCCGATCTGCTGGATGTCGCCCTTGTTCATGGCGACGATGCGGTCGGCCAGGGTGAGCGCCTCGATCTGGTCGTGGGTGACGTAGACCACCGTCTTCTTTTCGGCGAGGTGCATGCGCTTGATCTCGGTGCGCATGCTGGTGCGCAGCTGCGCGTCGAGATTGGAGAGCGGCTCGTCGAACAGGTAGAGCGCCGGCCGGCGCACGATGGCGCGCCCCATCGCCACGCGCTGGCGCTGGCCGCCGGAAAGCTCGCGCGGCTTGCGCGCCAGCAGGTGCTCGATCTTGAGCATGCGGGCCGCCTCGGCCACGCGCGCCTCGATCTCGGCCTTGGGCGTCTTGTTCAGCTTGAGGCCGAAGGACATGTTCTCGGCGGCGGTCATATGCGGGTAGAGCGCGTAGGACTGGAACACCATGGCGATGTCGCGGTCCTTGGGCGCCACCCAGGTGACGTCCCGCTCGCCGATCCGGATCTCGCCGCCGGAGACCGATTCAAGGCCGGCGATCATGCGCAGGAGCGTGGTCTTGCCGCAGCCCGAAGGACCGACGAGCACCACGAACTCCCCGTCCTCGATCGCGAGGTCCAGCCCGTCGAGCACGCGCACGGGCCCGAAATGCTTGGAGACTTGCCGAATTGTAACGCCTGCCAAGGCCGGTGCTCCCACTCAGTAGCGCTTCACGAAGAGGCCGCGGCGCGTATAGACGTCGGCGGCCTCCTCGATCAGCGCGGCGACGCGCGCGGCGCCATAGTCGCGGCGCAGCAGCGTCGCACGGTCGAGAAGCTGCTGCGCGTCGCGGGCCCGGCCCGGGCGCAGCAGCTCATAAGTGTCGAGGATCAGCTCCTGCGGCACGCGGACGAGATCGGCCGCGCGCTCGAAGTTCTCCGCCAGCGTGGCGCGTCCGGCGGCGCGGGCGATGCGCGCCTGCAGGAGCAGCGCCTCCGGCGTGATGGCGACGTCCTCCGGCCCGATCTCGCCGGAGAGAACCGCCTCCAGCGTCAGCGCGGAGAGCGGCTTGCCGGTGGGCGTGCGCACGCGCTCGGGCGCCTTCTCCGAGACGGGGTAGAGCGACAGGTCGTCGGCGGGATCGTCAGACATTCGCGCCTCCCGCGTCGGGGCGATAGTCGAGTTCCACCGGATCGGCCGCGGGATCGGTCAGCGCGGTCTCGATGGCGTAGAGCAGCGCGACGCGCACATGGAAGCGGGCGCCGAGCGCCTCGCCCTGCGTGGGCACAACCACCGGCTCGGGCGCCTCGCCATGGGTGTAGCGGGCGGCGTTGCGGCCGAGCGCGCGGTAATGGTCGAGGCTGGCCAGAGGCGCGTTGGAGAACAGCTCGATGTTGAGATGGGGCATGCGGTCGGCCTGGTGCAGCACCGTGGTGCCCTTGGCCTGGATGCCGATGCCGTAGCCCGAGCCCGACAGCCGGGCGGCGGCGAGGCCGAGGAAGGAGGTGTCGGCGGTGTGCAGCATGCGCACCAGCCGCGCCGTGCCGCCGCCCTCCGCGATGCCGCCGACGAGCGCCTCCGCCACATCCTCCAGCCGGTGGCCGGCGGTGGTGCGGTGGAGCTGGCGGGCGAAGCCGGGGCTGACGCCGATCACCACCTCATTCGGGTCCGTGCCCCTGCCGGCCGTCCCGCGCGCGACCAGCCAGTCGACCTCGGCCGCATCCTTGATGTCCTCGGCGGCCAGCACGCGCTCGCGGGTGAGCACGTTGCGGATGCCCTGCACGGCGTCCCAGCGCGGCGCGCTCATGCGGTAGCCGGTCTGCGGGCCGCGATAGGTGTTGGGATCGTTGATGGCGCTCATCACCCGCCCGTCGCGGACGATGGAGGAGGTCTGGAGATAGTCGCCGGACAGGCGCTGGCGCAGCATGAGGAGGAGGTTCTCCGCCTCCGGCTCGTAGCCGCGCCGGGCGAGCGCGCGCACCACGTCGACGGCGGTGATGCCGCGCGCCTTGATCTGCGCGCTGATCGGCGTGACCTCGCCGGCGGTGAAGCTCTCGGTTTCCTGCGAGCCGGAGGCGAAGACCACCGACAGCAGCCGGTCGCGGCCGACCTTGGCGAGGCCCAGTTCATCCATCACGTCGGCCAGCGCCTCCACCGCGCGCATGCGCACGCCGAGCACCTGGTCCTCGTCGACGGGAGTGAGGCCGCCATCGGCCTGAAAGTCGCGCTGGAGGACAAGGTAGTCCTCGATCTCCTCGCCGTTGAAAAGCGAGGGGTTGAACGAGTTGTCGTATTTCTTGATCGAGCCGAAGCCCGAACAGATGAGGTCGGAGCCGGCGAGCAGATAGGGCGTGATCTTGGCGCCGACGCGGATCTCGGATTCGCTGGTGCGCGTGTCGTTGCCGGAGGCGCACTCCAGCCCGAGCCAGACGGCGATCAGATTCTCCGCCATCAGTTCGCGCACGCCGCCCGCCATGGAGGCGGTGAGCGGGGCGCCGTCGATGCCGCCGTTCTGCGTGCCCTGCACGCCCATGGCGCGCTGGAGGCACAGGCAACGGGCCTCCAGATAGAGCAGCGAGCGCTTCTCGTGGAAGCCCATCAGCAATTCGGAGGCGGCGCCCGAGGTGCAGCGCGCCTTGATGCCGCGCGAGGCGTAGGCAGCGGTCAGCAGCGCCTTGGACCACGGCGTGTCGTCGCCGTCGATGAAGGCGCGCTCGGTGCCGTAGACCGAGACCGTCTCGGCGTAGGAGGCAAGGCCGGCGAGGCCGATCTGCAGTTCCTCCGCCTCCTCGATGGAGCACTGGAACAGCACCCCTCCCCGGCCGACCGCCGCACCCACCGTGCAGGCGAGCGCATTGGCCCAGCCATTGGAGGCAACCCGCATCGTCGTCTCGATCTCGTCGAAGCCGAGCGCGACGGCGGTCGCGGAATCGGCGGCGAGCTGGAGTGGGTCGTCCTTGGCATTGGTGACGTGGGCCTGGTTGCCGGGGCTCTGGCGCTGGCGCATCTTCGCGTAAGCAAAGGTGATCTCAAGCGCGGACAACCGGCCCACGACCTCGGCGAGGCGCGCTGGCGTCAAACCGCGAGCGAGCGCCTCCAGATCCTGTCGGGGCACATTGATATCGACCAGCATCCGGGCGATGGCGCCCGGATCCATGGCCATGGCGACCGGGGCCATCTCCGGGTCGATGTGGTGGGCGGCGATGAAGGCGTCGATGATGTCGAAATCGCCGGCCGCCTTGCCGTCCATGACGCTCACGCGCCCGTCCTCGATGGTGAGCGAGGGGGCGGGATCGTGCGGGCTGCGGAACACCGAAAAGCCGGCTTCCGGGTTCTCGGCGGCGAACAGGTCCTGCCGCAGCGGGCGGGCATCCCACTCGCCGAAGCGGCGCCAGCGGTTGCTGGCGGGCGCCGCGCCGTCCTTGCGCGCCTCGCTCATCTCAGTTCTCCCGCATGGTGCGCAGCAGCACCAGGGTCAGCAGGGTCACGACGATCAGCAGGATGAAGGAGACCGCGGCCGCCTGGCCGATGTCGAGGAAGCGGAAGCCCAGGCGGTAGGCGTAGAAGGAGATGGTCTCCGTCGCCTTGCCCGGCCCGCCCTGGGTCAGCATGTAGATGAGGTCGTAGCTCTTGAGCGCCGCGATCATGCGGATCATCAGCGTGACCATGATCACCGGCTTCATTAGCGGCCAGGTCACGTAGCGCAGGATCTGCAGCCGGCTGGCGCCGTCTATGCGCGCGGCCTCCACCGGCTCGCCCGGCATCGCCTTGAGGCCGGCATAGAGCATGAGCAGCATCAGCGAGGTCTCGTGCCAGACGTCGACGAAGACCACGGTGCCGAGCGCCAGCGAGGGATCGCCGAACCAGCCCTGCGGCGGGATGCCGAGAAGGCCGATGACCCAGTTCACGATGCCCAGGCTCGGGTTGAACATCAGGCGGAACATCAGCGCGACGGCGACCGGCGTCATCAGCACCGGGATCATCAGCACGATGAGGTAGAAGGAGCGACCCGGCAGATGCGGCTGGTTCAGCAGCAGCGCGAGGCCGAAGGCGATGACGAACTCGAAGACGACGCACAGCAGGGTGAGCTTCAGCGTGACCCACGACACATGGGCGAAGTCGTCCGACAGCACCGCCAGATAATTGGCGAAGCCGGCGAAGTCGCCCATGCCGTAGGTGATGATGTATTCCTGGAAGCTCAGATAGATCGAGTACAGCAGGGGCGCGGCCACCACGAGCGCCAGCACGATCACCGCCGGAGCGACGAAGACGTACTGCGCGAGGTTGCGGCGGCGGCCGGGGGAACCGGCCCTGATCGTGGCGGTGGTCATCGGTCGCGACCCTGACGTCGTGTGGCCCGAACCCCGGGGGGCCGAGCCCCCGGAGCGGATGGTGCGGTGGACGGCGCGGCTCACTTGAGGAGCGGGTCGCCCTTCACGAGGCGGCCGAACTTGTCCTGCGAGTCCGCGAGCGCGGTGGCGGGCGGGACATTGTTGGCGAGCACCGAGCCCATCACCTCGGCGAAGGTCTCCACCAGCTGGGTGGAGCGCGACATGATCGGCAGGCCCTTCGAGTGTTCCAGCGCGGTGCCGACCTGCGACATGGCCGGCCACTTCTTGATGAATTCGGGATCGTTGTAGATCCACATCTGGGTGGGCTGGCCGCCGGCAAGGGCGCGCTTGTAGGCGACGTCCTTCGATTCCACCCACTTCAGGAATTCCCAGGAGCAGTCCGGGTTCTTGGCGTTGGACGGCACTGCCCAGCCCCAGGCGCCGAGGAAGCTGTCCTTGCCCGGCACGGGGGCGAAGCCCATCTTGCCGACCACGGTGGAATCCTTGGGGTCTTCCAGCGTCGGGAACAGGAACAGGTAGCTGATCGCGAAGATCGCCTTGCCCTGCTTCAGCGTGTTGGCGACGTCGTCGAAATTGGCGCCGAGCGCGCCCGGCTGGGCGGCGCTGTTGATCAGGTCGGCATAGACGGTAACGGCCTTGGCCGCCTCGGGCGTGTCCATGGTCGGCTTCCACGTCGTGCGGTCGTAGAAGTCGCCGCCCTCGGCGAAGAGATAGTTGGTGGCTTCCATCACCACCGGGTCGGCGCGCTGGGCGGCCATGGCGATGCCGTACATGTCCTTGTACTTGCCGGCCCACTTCACCACCTCGGCGAATTCCTCAAGCGTGGCGGGCATGCGCCAGTCGCGCTTGAACTGCTCCTTGTAGGCCGCCTGGAAGGCCGGATCGTCGACGATATCCTTCCGGTACAGGATGCCCATCGCGTACTGCCAGAAGGGCAGCATGTAGGTCTTGCCCTGCACCGTGCCGTTCAGCGCCATCAGGGCTGGGAAGTAGAGACTGGTGTCGACCTTGTCGCGGGCGATGAGGGCGTCGAGGTCCTTGATCCAGCCGGCGGTCTTGAACTCGCCGACCCAGTAGCTGTCCACGATCAGCACGTCGTAGCTGGAGGTCGAGGCCGTGAGGCTCGGCACCAGCTTCTCGTGCATCAGCGAGTAGTTGACCGCCTCGATGTTGACCTTGGCGCCGTATTCCTTCTCGAAGTCGCCCTTGACGGCCTGCAGGGCATCGGTGTCGGGCACCGTCTCCATCAGTATGTTGATGTCCGAGCCCTTGCAGACGTCGCTGGCGGCCAGCGCCGGCGAGGCGGCGAGAAAGGCGAGCACGGCGGCACTGGTGCCGAATTTCACGCGTTTCATGACAGTTCCCTTATGCTTTGACACTGGAAGGCCGGTTATCGGGTCGGGCTTGTTGGTCAGCCCTTCACCGCGCCGAGGCTGAGCCCGGCAACGAGGAGCTTTCGGATCGCGAAGTAGATGAGCACCATCGGCGCGATGGCGAGCATGGTGGAGGCGCACACCGCGCCGATGGCCGTGCCCTGCTGCGTCACCAGGCTGGAAATGGCGACCGGCAGCGTCTTGGTCTGCTGCCCCGTGAGCATCAGGGCGAACAGGAACTCGTTCCAGCACAGCACGAAGGAGAGCACCGCCGCCGCGCCGATGCCCGGCAGCGCCGCCGGCAGCACGATGCGCCAGAACACGGTGAACGGGCCGGCACCGTCGATCAGCGCCGCCTCGTCGAGTTCGCGCGGCACCCGCCTGAAGAAGCTCATCAGCAACCAGACCACATAGGGCAGGTTGAAGGTCAGGTAGGTGATGACGAGGCCGAGATGGCTGTCGGCGAGGCCGAGCTGCTTGAAGATGAGGAAGAACGGGATGACCAGTACGATCGGCGGCATCATCTGCGTGGCGAGGATCGCCAGCGGCATGACCGGGCCGCCGGTGCGGAAGCGGTCGATGGCGTAGGCGGCGAGCGCGCCGAGCAGCAGGGCGATGGCGGTCGTCGTCAGTGCGACGATGAGGCTGTTCAGGAAGAAGGAACCGAAATCGAAGCGCAGCAGCACGTCGCGGTAATTGTCCAGCGTCGGCGCGAAGAGGAGCTGGGGCGGCATCTGATAGGCCACCACCTTGTCGGCGAAGGAGGTGCGCAGGACCCACAGCAGGGGCAGCAGCACCATTGCCGAGGCGCTGCCCAGAATGAGGTGGGATACCCACTGCACCCAACGTGACTCGCCGACCATCCTGCGTCTCCGCTGCGATCGTTGTTATATGTTATAACACTATTGGGCACATCATGGCCGTGGCAAGCGAAAAATCGCCCTCGCCCGCCAGCCCCTCCGACGGGCGCCTAGCCGGCGGCGGCCAGCGGGCGGACATTCTCCTCGTCGTCGAGCAAGCGCATCAGCAGGCGCGCTGCCTCCAGAATGTCGCGCTGCACCGCCTCGCACACGCCATTGGCGTCGCCGGCCGAGGCGAGGGCGATGATCTCGTCGTGCACCGTGTTGGCGATGGCGTGGAAACGCCCCTCGCTGGCCAGCGCGTTGAGCCACGGGCCGATCTGAAGCCAAGCCAGATCAATGAGTTCGCGCAGAAATTCCATCTTCGAGGCGTCGTAGAGCCTGAAATGGAACCGCTCGTTGTTGGCGAGGTAGTCGTTGAAGCGGCGCTCGCGTATGTCGGCGGTCATCGCCGACGAGAGGGCCTCCAGCTCGGCGATGTCGCGGCTGGTAAGGCGCGGCGCTGCCTCCAGCGCCGCAAGGCCTTCAAGACGCACGCGGACCTTGGTGATCTCCTGGAAGCGGCGGCGGGTGAGCACCGGCACGATGATGGTGCGGTTGGGCTGCAATTGCAGCGCCTGCGAGGCGATGAGCCGTTGCAGCGCCTCGCGCACCGGCGTCGCCGAGATGCCGAGATCCTTGCCGAGGCCGCGGATCGTCATCGCCTGGCCCGGCTTGAAACGCCCGGTGCGCAAGGCTTCGCGCAGCGCCGCATAGGCCTGTTCGTGCAAGGGCTCCTGAACGAGTTGCTGCAGCTTCATGCACCCGGGCCCTTCCGCTTCGGCGACCGTAATATGTTATAACACATCAGATCGCCTGCCTACACGCAAGGGCGATCCGCGATAGCGCGCGGAGACGGCGGCGAAGCCGGCCCGGAAACGACAGCGGGCGGGCACGGCTCGCCGCCGCCCCGCCCGCCCCTTCTCGTCCGTGGCGCCGGTCAGCCCGCCATGGCGCGCGTCAGATTGGCATCCACCTTGTCGAGGAAGCCGGTGGTGGACAGCCATTGCTGGTCCGGCCCCACGAGCAGCGCCAGGTCCTTGGTCATATAGCCGCTCTCCACCGTGTCGACGCACACCTTCTCCAGCGTGCTCGCGAAAGCGGCGAGATCGTCATTGCCATCCAGCTTGGCGCGATGGGCGAGGCCGCGCGTCCAGGCGAAGATGGAGGCGATGGAGTTGGTCGACGTTTCCTTGCCCTTCTGGTGCTCGCGATAGTGCCGGGTGACGGTGCCGTGCGCGGCCTCCGATTCCAGCGTCTGCCCGTCCGGCGTCATCAGCACCGAGGTCATCAGGCCGAGCGAGCCGAAGCCCTGCGCCACGATGTCGGACTGCACGTCGCCATCATAGTTCTTGCAGGCCCAGACATAGCCGCCCGACCACTTCAGCGCTGAGGCCACCATGTCGTCGATCAGCCGGTGCTCGTACCAGATCTTGTGCTTCTCGAATTCGGCCTTGAATTCGTTCGCGTAGATCTCCTCGAAGATCTTGCGGAAGCGGCCGTCATACTGCTTGAGGATGGTGTCCTTGGTGGAGAGATACACCGGGTAGCGCCGCGCGAGGCCGTAATTGAGCGAGGCGCGGGCGAATTCGACGATGGCCTCGTCGAGATTGTACATCGCCAGCGCGACGCCGGCGTCCGGCGCCTGATAGACCTCGTGCTCGATGACCTGCCCGTCCTCGCCGACGAACTTGATCGAGAGCGTGCCCTTGCCGGGATAGAGGAAGTCGGTCGCGCGGTACTGGTCGCCGAAGGCATGACGGCCGACGATGATCGGCTGCGTCCAGCCCGGCACGAGACGCGGAACGTTCCGGCAGATGATCGGCTCGCGGAAGATCACGCCGCCGAGGATGTTGCGGATGGTGCCGTTGGGCGAACGCCACATCTTCTTCAGGCCGAATTCGGCGACGCGGCCCTCGTCCGGGGTGATGGTGGCGCATTTGATGCCGACGCCCACCCGCTTGATCGCGTGCGCGGCATCCACCGTCACCTGATCGTCGGTGGCGTCGCGGTTCTCGACGCCGAGGTCGTAATAGTCGAGGTCGATGTCGAGATAGGGGTGGATCAGCTTCTCCTTGATCAGCCCCCAGATGATGCGCGTCATCTCGTCCCCGTCGAGCTCGACGACGGGGTTCGTCACTTTGATCTTAGCCACCGGAAAACTCCTGGGAACCGCCGCGCGACATCCCCGGCGGCGCACCGCCGGGGATGTCGCCGGGAGATTCGCGACGCGCTCAGACGACCTTGACGGTCAGCGTGCCCACACCGTCGACGCCGCCTTCCAGCAGGTCGCCGCGCACGATGGCGCCGACGCCGGCCGGCGTGCCGGACATGATGACGTCGCCGGGCTGGAGCTCGAACAGGCCGGAGAGGTAGGAGATCATCTCCGGCACCTTCCAGATCATCTGGTTGAGGTCGCCGAGCTGGCGCTGCGTGCCGTTGACGTTCAGCCACACCTTGCCGTCGGTGGGGTGGCCGATCTTGGACGCCGGCACCAGCGCCGAGCAGGGCGCGGAGTCCTCGAACGCCTTGCCCACTTCCCACGGGCGGCCGAGCTTCTTGGCCTCGCCCTGCAGGTCGCGGCGGGTCATGTCGAGGCCGATGCCGTAGCCCCACACATGCTCCATCGCGCTCTCGACCGGGATGTTCACCCCGCCCTTGCCGATGGCGACCAGCATTTCCAGCTCGTAATGCACGTCGCTGGACTTGTCGGGATAGGGGAAGGTGCCGTCGGTGATGACGTTGTCGGGGTTCTTCTGGAAGAAGAAGGGCGGCTCCTTGTTGGGGTCGTGGCCCATCTCGATGGCGTGCTCGGCATAGTTCCGGCCGACGCAGTAGATGCGGTGGATCGGGAACAGCTTGTCCGAGCCTTCGACGGGAAGCGTCGGAATGCCAGGAGGCGTGATCACGTAGGCAGAATTATCGATCGGTGCGTTCATCAGCGTACTCCCGCATAATAGTCGACGCGTTTCTCAATGCTTTCGATCAGGGCCGATAGTCCCATCGCCGCAGCGAACAGGATGATGGTCAGAGCCCAGAAGTTCTCCATGTCGAAATTGCGCGAGTAGAGCTCGAACAATTCGCCATAGCCGATGATCGATACCAGAAGCTGGCCGATCACGACGCCTTTCACGCCGCGTACCACACCCAACCGGATACCGGCGAGGATTTCCGGCAGCGCGGCAAGCAGGATGATCTTGCCGTAGAGCGTGGCGCGCGAGGCGCCGTAGCTGCGGCCCATCTCGATGAGCGAGTTCGGCACGCCCTGCACGCCCGCCCGCGTGTCGAGCACGATGATCCAGACCGCGAAGAGGAAGACGGTGACGACCACCGTCGTCTCGCCCATGCCGAACAGGATCATCAGCACCGGCACCAGCGCGGAGAGCGGCGCCGAGACGAAGATGTTGACCCAGATGCCGAGCAGGTTGTCCGCCGTCACCGAGCGCCCCATCAGCACGCCGATCGCCACGCCGACGACGATCGCAAAAACCATGCCGATCAGGAAGCTGTTGAGCGTGGTGAGCGCCGCCGCCTGCCAGGTGCCGGTCTGCACGAGAGCGACCGCCGCGACCAGCACATGCGAGAGCGGGGGGACGAGGAACATGGCGCCGGAGCGCCCGACGATCTCCCAGATGACGCACCAGACGAGGAGCGAGGCCATCATGGGCACGCGATAGCCGAAAAGGGTCATGCCGCCCTCCCCTAATCGACGTAATGCTTGAGGCCCTGCCAGATCTCCTCGACGGTGTCGAGATAGCCCTGGTCACGGCGGATGGCGTCGGGGGAGGCGGAACGGTCGATCTCCGGCTCGATGATCTGCGCGATGCGGCCGGGCCGGCGCGACAGAATGACGATGCGGTCCGAACAGTAGACCGCTTCCTCGATGGAGTGGGTGACGAAGATGAAGGTCTTCTTCTCCTTCTCCACCAGTTCCAGCAGGTCTTCCTGGAACTTGCGGCGGTTCTGCTCGTCCACCGCCGAGAACGGCTCGTCGAGGAGCAGCACGTCGGCATTCACCGCGAAGGCGCGGGCGAGGCCCACGCGCTGGCGCATGCCGCCGGAGAGCTCGTGCGGAAACTTGTTCTCGAAGCCCGACAGGCCGACCTCGGCGATGTACTTGGCCGCGATCGCCTGCCGCTCGTCCTTGCCCATGCCCTTGAGTTCGAGGCCGAAGGCGACGTTGCGCATCACCGTCGCCCACGGCATCAGCGCGAAGTCCTGAAAGACGAAGGCGCGCTCGGGGCCGGGACCGGTGACCGTCTTGCCATTGACGCGGATTTCGCCCGAGGTGGCCGGGATGAGGCCGGCGATGATCTTGAGCAGCGTGGTCTTGCCGCAGCCGGAAGGGCCGAGCAGCGTGGTGAGCTTACCGGCGGGAAAGTCGAGGTCGATGGAGCGCAGCGCTTCCACCTCGTTGTACATCTTGCAGATGCCGCGCACCTCGACGGCGATTTCGGCGCCGGCGGTCTTTGTGGCGGCGGTGGCCGCCTCGGCGGTGATGTTCCGCATGATCAGGACCTTCTCTTCTCGGGACGCAGCACGCGAAGCTCGAAAGCCTCCAGCGCGGCCAGCGTCAGGGTGGACACCAGGATGATGGAGACCACCGCGGCATACATTTCCGGGTAGTCGGCCACCGAGCGGTGATAGGTGATGAGGTCGCCGATGCCGGTGGGGGTGATGAGCAGCTCGGCGAGAATGACGCCGATGAAGCCGGCCGCCAGACCCAGCCGCAGGCCGGCGAAGATGACCGGGCTGGCATCGGGAATGATGATCTTGACGATGCGCTGCCACCAGCTGCCCTGGAAGGAATAGCACATCGCAACCAATGACGGATTGGCGTTGCGGACGGCCTTGTAGCCGTTGAGCGCGATTACCGGCAGGGCGAGCATGATCACCGCGAGCGTCTTCGACACCAGGCCGATGCCGTAGACGAAGGTGATGAGCGGGATGAGCGCCGCCATCGGCGCCGCCTGCAGCACGACGAAGACCGGAGCGATGAGCCATTCGGCGAAGCGCGACAGGCCCATCACGATGCCGAGCCCCACGCCGATGACGGCGGAGATGGCGATGCCGATGACCAGAGGCTGAAGCGTCTGCGCATAGGCGGCAAGGAAGGAGCCGTCCAGCGTCATCCGGATGAAGGCGTCGAGCGTTTCCAGAAAGGTCGGGAAGGCAAAGCTGATCGGAATGCGGCCGGCGATTTCCCAGGCGAGGAAGAAAAGGCCGATCGACGCGGTGCGCCAGAGGGCCGTGCGGTGCTCCGAGAGCTTCCTCCAGAAGAAGGAGCCCTCGGAGGAGCGAACGGCCCGGGGGGAGCCGTTCGCCTGCGCCGGGAAGGCCATCAGTTGGTGCCGACCTTGCCGAGCACGCGGTTCAGCGGCTCAAGCGCCCAGAAATCCTCGACCTTGAAGCTCGCCGGGTCGCCCTGCAGCTGGCCGGAGAGCGAGTAGAAGGCGAAGTCGTCCTTGGCCGCCGCCGCGCCGCCGCCATTGGGCGGGAACGCCTTGCCCTGCGCCAGCTCGGTGAAATAGGGGGTGATCTCCGCCACCTGATCGGCCGGCAGGTCCGGCAGCAGCTTGTACTTGGCGCGCCATTCCGCGACGATGGCGGGGTTCTTGGTCACTTCGCGCCAGGTGGTGAGAACGGACTCGACGATGATGTCGACTTCCTTCTGGTTCTTGTCGAGGAAGTCCTGCCGGGCGAACAGCGCCTCGTCGGTGGCGTTCACGCCGTCGAGCGGCAGGATGATGAACTTGCCGGGCGCCTTTTCCTGAAGCAGGCGGCGGCCCGCCGAATCCACGATGGTCGCCTTGACGTTGCCCTGCAGCAGCGCGCCGGTGCGCACTTCCGAGCCGGGGATGTAGCTGATCTTGGAGAACTTGATGCCCTGCTTGTCCTCCATCAGCTTCATGATCGCCTCGGTGCCCGAGCCGCGCGAATGCACCGCGACTTCCTGACCGTTGAGATCCTTCCACGTCTTGTAGAACTCGGCGTTCACCGCCGGGTAGAAGCGCAGCGTGGAGAGCTGGAGGAAGAGGCGCACCGGCACCTTCACCTTCTGGATCAGGGCATAGGGACCGCCCACGCCGATATCGGCCTGCCCGCTGACCACCGCTTGCGCGGCGATGTCCTCGGACTTCAGATAGGTCATCTCGATCTCGACGCCCTTCTGCTCGGCGAGCTCGAAGGCCGCCAGCAGGTGCAGGTTCTCGACGCTGGCGATGTCGCCATAGGCGACGCGGACCTTCGCCTCGGCCTGCGAAGCCGCCGCCAGCGTGAGGCCGAATCCGACGGCGAGCGCCGTGACGGAAAGGCCCCATCTCCTCGTGAAGTCCTTGAGCATGTCAGTCTCCCATGAGCCGGACGGTTCAATCCGCCGCTAGACCAACCCGCGAGGTTGGATACCAATTTCCATTTGGTTTATATTGGCCATTGTTGCTGGTCAAGCGCCGATCCGCTTGACCGCTCGGTTCCGACCCTCCATAGATTGAACCAATTCGAATTTTGGTTGAGCCTGATTCCATGCTTACGCCTCCCTCCGATACCCATCCGGAAAAGGGGATCGTCACCCAGCTGCGCGGCTATCTCGCGCAGCTCGACCTGCCGGAGGACGGCCGCCTGCCGCCCGAGCGCGAGCTTTCCGCGGCGCTCGGGGTGTCGCGCACCGAATTGCGCAAGGCGCTCGACGTGCTGGAGGCGGAAGGCCAGCTCTGGCGCCATGTCGGCAAGGGCACCTTCATGGGCAGCCGGCCGCTCGACACCTTCGCCGACATCGCCGCCCTCGCCCGCCGCAGCAACCCGGCCGAGGTGATGCGCGCGCGCATTGTGATGGAGCCGGAGATCGCCCGTGCGGCGGCCTTCACCGCCACTCCCGCCGACATCGCCGAGATGCGCATGTGCCTTGCCCGCTCGCGGCAGGCGGAGACCTGGCGCCAGTACGAGACCTGGGACACCCGCCTGCACCGCACAATCGCCGAGGCCAGCCAGAACACGCTGCTGCTCGGCCTGTTCGACACGCTCAACGCGGTGCGCCGCGCTGTGACCTGGGGGCGGCTGCGCACCGATCCCGTCAAGCCGCACGCCGACCACCACAGCTTCGCCGAGCACGAGGCTATCGTGGAAGCCATCGAGCATCGCGACATCGCCGCCGCCGCCGCCGCGATGCGCACCCACCTCCAGACGGTGGAACGCAAATTGCTGGACCGCCAGTAGAGGCGGTCCGCTCCCCGGACTTCGACCGACGCCGTACCGCTTCCGTGCCGACGCCATATCGTTCAAACGGGAGCCGACGGCTCCTTCCGTCCGAGGGACCTCATCATGATACCCGGCCTTTCCATAGACGTGCTGCTGAACGTGCATGTCGCCATCAGCCTGGTCGCCATCGCCACCGGCCTCTGGGCCATGGGCGTGCTGGCGACCGGGCGTTGGCTTCCCGTCTGGCAGGCGATCTTCCTCGTCACCACCGCGCTCACCAGCATCACCGGCTTCCTGTTCCCCTTCAGCGGGGTGACACCGGCCTTCCTGTTCGGCGTGATCTCGCTGGTGCTGCTCGCCGTCGCAGCCGCTGCCCTGCCCGTGCGCGCCACGCGCCGGCTCGCCGCCATCGCCTATGCGGTGACGGCGACCTTCGCGCTCTACCTCAATCTGGTGGTGCTGGTGGTGCAGTCCTTCCAGAAGCTGTCGGCCCTGCAGCCGCTGGCGCCGAACCAGAACGAGCCGCCCTTCCTCGCCGCCCAGCTTGTCGTGCTGGCGGCCGTCCTTCTCATCGGCTTCTTCTCGGCCCGCCGAAGGATCGTCTGACGGGTCGGGCCGCCTTCTTGGTCACCAGGAAAGGGCCGACCGCCAGCGTGTCGAGGCCGGAATTGAGCAGCACGTGCACCGCGTCCTGCGGGCGGTGCACCAGCGGCAGGCCGTGCAGGTTCAGCGAGGTGTTGAGCACCCCGCCAATGCCCGACAGGCGCTTGAAGGTCGAGATCAGGTCCCAGTAGTCGGCATTCGCCGCGCGCGTGACCACCTGCGGGCGGCAGGTGCGGTCATAGGGGTGGCTGCCGGCCCTCAGCGCGTTCCAGCCCTTCTCGGTCGTGTCGAAGGACAGGATCATGTAGGGAGCGGCGACGTGCTTGGGGTTATCGAGATAGTCGCCGGCGCTCTCGTCCAGCACCGAGGAGGCGAAAGGCATCCAGAAGTCGCGGCTCTTCACCATCTCGTTGATGACGCGGATGACCTCGGGATTGCGGGGATCGGCGATGATGGCGCGGTTTCCGAGCGAGCGGGCGCCGAACTCCTCGCGCCCGGCGAAGCGTCCGACCACGCGGCCCTCGACCAGCAGGCGGGCCACCGCCTCGTTGATCGAGGCCGGGCGCTCGACGGCGATCTCGCCGGCCGCCAGATGCGGGGCGAGGTCCGCCTCGATTGTCTCCACGCTCCATTCCGGGCCGAGATAGAAGGAGGAGATCGGCTTGACCGTTCCGCCCCCGCGCAGCTCGGCCTGCGCCAGATAGGCCGCGCCCAGCGCGTTGGTCTCGTCGCCGCAGGAGGGGAAGACGAAGAGCTCGTCCACCTCGTCCAGTTCCATGATGCGCTTGTTGGCCTTCACGTTCATGAAGACGCCGCCGGAGAGCGCCAACCGGCGCACGCCGGTCGCCTTCACCGCGCGGCGCACCAATTCGCACAGCATCTCCTCGGTGAAGAGCTGCAGGCCGCCCATCACCGCGTCGAAGCGCTGCTCGTAGAACAGCGCCTCAAGGGTCGGTTGGATGTGCAGCGTGTGCGGCACGCCGGAGGCGCGCTTCCACGTCGGCGCGCCGTCCGCCGCCCATTCGAACAGGCCGTGCAGGCGGTCGGCGATGCGGCGCGAGGCGCTGGGCGAGGCATAGGGCGCCATGCCCATGAGCTTGTATTCGTGCTCGTTCGGCACCATGCCGGTCATGTAGGTGACGACGCCGTACATGGTGCCGAAGGAATGGCTCCAGTCGGTGCTGAACAGCCTCTCGATGCGGTTGCCGCGCCCGATGCTGACAGTCGAGCACAATTCGTCGCCCGAGCCGTCCACCGTGACCACCAGCACCGGCGCGTCGCGCTCGCCTTGCCCGTAATAGGCGGTGGCGGCGTGGCATTCGTGATGCTCGAAGGTCTTGATCGCCTCGGGCCGGAAGCCCAGCGCGAGGAAGGCGTCGCGCCGGCGGCGCTTCTTGTCGGCCTGCACCAGAAGGCGCAGCGGCGTGTGGCGCAGCAGCGCGCGCACCCGGCCGGGAAGCTGGCCGCAGCGGCGAAAGAAGGCGATGCATTCCTCGCGGTCCATCGGCGGGATGGGCAGGTGCCCGGCCAGCGCCAGCACCTCGACCTGATCGGGCTTCAGCCCATGGCGGCCGAGCAGCCAGTCGATCGAGTGCGTGGGGATGCCGTGATAGTTCTTGATGCGGCGCGGCCGCTCCTCCTGCAGCGCCTCTAGCGCGCCTTCGGGCGTCAGCAGGGCGGCGGCGGCATTATGCGAGTCGGAAACGCCGAGAATGGTCATGGGGCCACTGGGTCATGGGCGCCGACGCGCGCGGGCCGGCCGGGAGGGAGGGCGACATCCGATGCGGGAAGCACGGGCCACGCCCTCGGACACCTGCTTTGTCCGACATTACACGCAATTCGCCAACAAACTATGACCCGGCGCGGCGGCGACCACGGCACCGGGCGGCCGGCTCAGCCGGTGAACGGCACTTCCTGCTTCTCGAAGCGCTGGAAGCCGAATTCCTGCCGGTGAACGCAGAAGAACTGACGCGCAATGTCGCCGACGAGGCGGGCGCGCGTGACATGCGTGCCGGGAATGGTGCGGTCGATCCACTCGTCGGGCACCGTCAGGACCATTCCGGTCTCCAGACGGCACAGGATCGTCCTCAGTTCGTCCCCGTTCATCACGCTCCCCGACAGGCTGCCCCCACGCGAAGCACCCTATAGGCCGGGCGATGCCTGCAAATCCAGTCCTCCGCGCATCCGGTCCCCGGCGGAGAGCGGGGCAAGGCGGGCGCCCGGCAGCGCTCATGCCGCCGGGCGCCGTCGCGATCAGGCGAGATCGAAGCGGTCGAGGTTCATCACCTTGGTCCAGGCCGCCACGAAGTCGCTCACCAGCTTCTCCTTCGCGTCCTCGCTGGCATAGACCTCGGCGAGCGCGCGCAGGATCGAGTTGGAGCCGAAGACGAGGTCGGCGCGGGTCGCCGTCCAGCGCACCTCGCCCGACTTGCGGTCGCGGCCCTCATAGACGTCTTTCGAATCCCCCGCCGCCTTCCACTGGGTCGCCATGTCCAGCAGGTTGACGAAGAAGTCGTTCGTCAGCGCGCCGGGGCGGTCGGTGAAGACGCCGTGCGTCGAGCCGTCGGTGTTGATGTTGATCGCGCGCAGGCCGCCGATCAGCACCGTCATCTCCGGCGCGGTGAGGGTAAGGAGCTGCGCCTTGTCGATCAGCGCCGCCTCGGCCGACACGCGCAGCGTGGGCTTCTGGTAGTTGCGGAAGCCGTCCGCCACCGGCTCCATCACCTCGAAGGCGTGGATGTCGGTCGCGTCCTGCGAGGCATCGGTGCGGCCCGGCGCGAAGGGCACGGTGACGTCATGACCACCGGCCTTGGCCGCCTGCTCGACACCGGCATTGCCGGCGATGACGATCAGGTCGGCGAGCGACACCTGCTTGCCGCCGGTCGCGGCGGCGTTGAACTCCGCGCGCACGCCCTCCAGCACGGCGAGCACCTTGGCGAGCTGCAGCGGCTGGTTCACCTCCCAGTCCTTCTGCGGCGCGAGGCGCACGCGGGCGCCATTGGCGCCGCCGCGCTTGTCGCCGCCACGGAAGGTCGAGGCCGAAGCCCAGGCGGCAGCGACCAGCTCGGACGAGGTGAGGCCGGTGGCGAGCACGCTCGCCTTCAGCGCGGCCACGTCCGCCTCGTTCACCAGCGGGTGGTTCACGGCGGGCACGACGTCCTGCCAGATCAGCTCTTCCTTCGGCACTTCCGGGCCGAGATAGCGCGCGCGGGGCCCGAGATCGCGATGGGTCAGCTTGAACCAGGCGCGGGCGAAGGCTTCGGCAAAGGCCTGCGGGTTCTGCAGGAAGCGGCGCGAGATCTTCTCGTAGGCAGGGTCGAAGCGCAGCGACAGGTCCGTCGTCAGCATGGTGGGCTTGTGCTTCTTCGACGGGTCGTGGGCGTCGGGGATGATGGCCTCGGCGTCCTTCGCCTCCCACTGGATCGCGCCCGCCGGGCTGCGGGTCTGCACCCATTCGAACTTGAACAGGTTCTCGAAGAAGAAGTTGCTCCACTGGGCCGGAGTCTGGGTCCAGGTCACTTCGAGCCCGCTGCCGATGGCGTCGGCGCCGAAACCGGTGCCGTAATTGCTGGCCCAGCCGAGACCCTGCGCCTCGATGCCGGCGCCCTCGGGCTCGGGGCCCTTGTGGGATTCGGCCGCGGCGCCATGGGTCTTGCCGAAGGTATGGCCGCCGCCGATCAGCGCGACGGTTTCCTCGTCGTTCATCGCCATCCGGGCGAAGGTCTCGCGGATGAAGGCCGCCGCGGAGAGCGGGTCGCCATTGGCGTTCGGGCCTTCCGGGTTGACGTAGATGAGGCCCATCTCGGTGGCGCTGAGCGGGGCGTCGAACTGGTCGAGCGCGCGGTGCTTGAGCCAGGCGGTCTCCGAGCCCCAGTTCACGTCGAGATCGGGCTCCCAGGTGTCCTCGCGGCCGGCGGCGAAGCCGAAGGTGCGGAAGCCCATGGTCTCCAGCGCGACGTTGCCGGTCAGGATCAGCAGGTCGGCCCAGGAGATCTTCTGGCCGTATTTCTGCTTGATCGGCCACAGCAGGCGGCGCGACTTGTCGATGTTCACATTGTCCGGCCAGCTATTGAGCGGAGCGAAGCGCTGCTGGCCACGGCCGCCGCCGCCGCGCCCGTCGGCCAGCCGGTAGGTGCCGGCGGAGTGCCAGGACATGCGGACGAACTGCGGCCCGTAATTGCCGAAATCGGCCGGCCACCAGTCCTGCGAATCGGTCATCAGCTTGCGCAGGTCGTTCTTCAGCTCTTCATAGTCGAGCTTGGCGAACTCCTCGCGGTAGTCGAACGTACCGCCGAGCGGATCGGACTTCGACGAGTGCTGGCTCAGCAGGTCGACGCGCAGCGTGTCCGGCCACCAGTCGCCGTTCTGACGCGGCTTGGCGCCATGGGCGACCGGGCATTTCGACACCGCGCCCTCGTCCGTCTTGTCGTTCATGGTTCTCTCCGATCCTCGGTGCGCGCAACGCGCCTCGTCCTGAGGCTGGTCCTGGGGCTGGCCGGTCCTGGTGCCCGCGCTCCCGCCACGCGCGCGGGAGGCTGCCGCCTACAAGGGCACCGTCTTAGCAAAGGCTTTTCATTATTTTAATTCCGATTTTCTGATCGTCACGATAAGCTCAAATTATGACAAACCTGACACTGAGGCAGCTTCGCTATTTCGAGGCGCTTGCCCGTCACGGTCATTTCGGCCGCGCGGCGGAGGACTGCGCCATCTCGCAGCCGGCCCTCTCCATGCAGATCAAGGCGCTGGAGGAGGAACTCGGCGCCGAGCTGTTCGAGCGCGACCGCCGGCAGGTGCGGCTGACCAGTTTCGGCGAGGAGGTCATGCGGCGCGCGGCCGACATACTGCGCGCGGTGGACGGGCTCGACGACTATGCCCGCGCCGCGCGCGACGGCATGGTGGGGCGCCTGCGCATCGGGGTGATCCCGACAGTCGCGCCCTATCTGCTGCCCGGTGTCATCGCCAGTCTCAGGCGGCTGCACAACGGGCTGGACGTGCATGTGCGCGAGACGCTGACGCCCCGGCTGGTGCAGGAACTGGGCGAGGGGCGGCTCGACATGGCGATCGTCGCGCTGCCGGTGCCGGAAGCCTCGCTCACCGAAATGGCGCTGTTCACCGAGAATTTTCTGCTGGTGCGCCCGCGCGAAGATGAGGGCAAGCCGCCCCCGCACCCCGACGCGCTGCGCGAAATGCGCCTGCTGCTGCTGGAGGAAGGCCACTGCTTCCGCGAGCAGGCGCTCTCTTTCTGCGCCCGCACGCCGCCCGCTTTGCCCCCGCGCGACCTGCTGGACGCCAGCTCCCTGTCGACGCTGGTGCAGATGGTCGATGCCGGCATGGGGGTGACGCTGATTCCCGAAATGGCCGTCCCGGTCGAGACGCGCTCGGCCTCGGTGTCGGTGGTGCGCTTCGCCGATCCCCAGCCCACCCGCACCATCGGCATGGTGTGGCGCAAGACCAACCCGCTGGCGCGCCAGTTCGTCGAGATCGCCGAGGCGGTGCGCAGCTGCGCGGCGGTCGCCTGACCGCTCAGACCGCGATGCGCCCCGTGGCGAGGCCGAAGATAGCCACCACGGCGCCGGCCGCCGCCGCCGCGAACAGAAGCTGCTCGCGGCCGGTGAAGACGCGGTGGCCGCGCTCCTTCTGGGCGATGGCGAACAGGATCGTGCCCGGCGCGTAGATCACCAGCGACAGCAGCAGGAAAGTGATGCCGCCGGCGAAGACCAGCCAGCCGGCATAGAAGGTGGCGATGCCGGCGCGCAGCAGGTCGATGCGGCGCTCGCGGGCCTGCCCCTCATAGGTCTCGCCGCGCCACGCCAGCATCAGCGCATAGGTGGCGGTGAGCAGGTAGGGCAGCAGGATCATCGAGGAGGTGAGCTTGAGCGCCAGCAGGAAGGCCTGCTCGGCGAAGAGCGTCAGGACGAGAAAGCACTGCACGAGGATGTTGGTCATCCACAGCGCAGCCGCCGGCACGCCGTTGCGGTTCTCGCGGGCGAGGAAGGCCGGCATGCTCTCCATCTTCGCGGCCGAGAACAGCACCTCGGCCGCCAGCAGCGACCAGGAGAGATAGGCGCCGAGCACGGAAACGATCAGCCCGGCGCTGACGAACACCGCGCCCCACGGGCCGACCACCGCGCGCAGCACGCCGGCCATGGAGGGGTTGCGCAGTTCCGCCAGATCCGGCCGCAGCAGCACGCCGTAGGACAGCATGGTGACGAGCACCAGCAGGCACAGCACGCCGAGGAAGCCGAGCAGCGTGGCGAGGCCGACGTCGGAGCGCTTGCGGGCGTAGCGCGAATAGACGCTGGCGCCCTCGATGCCGACGAAGACGAACACCGTCACAAGCATGGTGCCGCGCACCTGCGCGAACAGGCCGGCCCCTTCCAGCCCCGGCCCGCCGTCGAAATTCGCCGCGAAGATGTCCGCCTTGAAGCCGAAGCCGACGAAGACGAGGAACAGCACGATGGGGATGATCTTGGCGACGGTGGCAATCGTGTTGATGAAGGCCGCCTGCTTCACGCCGCGCAGGATCGTGAAATGGAAGGCCCAGATGCCGACGGAGGAGATCGCCACCGCCAGCACGGTGTTGCCGTCGCCGAACGCGGGGAAGATGGCGCCCCAGGTCGACTTGATGAGCACCCAGTAGGAGACGTTGCCGAGGCAGCAGACGGTCCAGTAGCCCAGCGCGGAGAGGAAGCCGGGATAATTGCCGAAGCCGGCCTTGGCATAGGCGTAGACGCCGGCATCGAGCGCGGGCTTGCGCCGCGAGAGCGTCTGGAACACATAGGCGAGCATCAGCATGCCGCCGCCCGCGATGGCCCAGGCGATCAGCGCACCGAGCCCGCCGGTGACGCGGCCGAAGGTCTGCGGCAGCGAGAAGATGCCGGCGCCGACCATCGAGCCGACCACCATGGCGGTCAGCGTCGGCATGGCGAATTTCTGCTGGGTGGGCTGGGTCATCGTGTCACCTGAAACGACCACGCGGCGAACATCCTCTCCCCGTCGGGGAGAGGTGCCCGCGAAGCGGGTCGGTGAGGGGCTCGGCGATCGCAACGCCGCGAAGTCCCCTCACCCCAACCCTCTCCCCGACGGGGAGAGGGAGTTTCCCGCGCCCGTCAGAACTCCACCGCGTCGCGGATGATCGGGCAGGTCATGCAATGGCCGCCGCCGCGCCCGCGCCCGAGCTCGGAGCCGTCGATGGTGATGACCTCGATGCCCGCCTTGCGCAGCAGCGTGTTGGCATAGGTGTTGCGGTCATAGGCGAAGACGACGCCCGGCGCGGCGCAGACGAGGTTGGCGCCCGAATCCCACTGGGTACGCTCGCGGGTGTAGTCGTTGCCGCCGGTCTCGACGACGCGCAGTTCCTTCAGGCCGAGCGCCTCGCGCACCGTCTCGACGAGGCCCTTGTCCTTGGAAAGCTCGACGCCGCCCTTGCCGTCCGGGCGGTAGGAGAAGCACTCGATCTTGTCGACGATATCGGGGTAGAGCAGCACGCAGTCGCGGTCGGCGAAGGTGAACACCGTGTCGAGGTGCATCGCCGCGCGCAGCTTGGGCATGGCGGCGATGATGACACGTTCGGCCGCCCCCTGCGCGAACAGCGCGCCGGCGAGCTGGCTGATCGCCTGCCGCGAGGTGCGCTCGCTCATGCCGATCAGCACATTGCCCTTGCCAATCGGCATCACGTCGCCGCCTTCCAGCGTGGCGAGGCCCCAGTCCTGCGTCGGGTCGCCCCACCACACATTCACCTTGCCGGCAAAGTCCGGGTGGAATTTGTAGATCGAGGTGGTGAGGATGGTCTCCTCGTGCCGCGCCGGCCAGAAGAGCGGGTTCAGCGTCACGCCGCCATAGATCCAGCAGGTGGTGTCGCGGGTGTAGAGCGTGTTGGGCAGCGGCGGCAGCAAATACTCGTTGACGCCGGCGGCGTCGCGGATCAGCTCCAGCGTGGTGCCGCCGATGGTCTCGGGGAACTCATAGGTCGACAGGCCGCCGATCAGCGTCTCGGCGAGCGCCCGCGCCGGCAGGCCGTCGAGATAGGCGCGCACCTCATCGACGAAGCCGAGCCCGATCTGGTTCGGCACCACCTGATGGTCGAGGATCCATTTCCTCGCCTCGGGAATGGCTACCGTCTCGGTGAGGAGATTGTGCATCTCCACCACCTCGATGCCGCGCTCGCGCATCTTGTTGATGAAGTCGAAATGGTCGCGCTTGGCGACGTCGACCCACAATACGTCGTCGAACAGCAGCGCGTCGCAATTGCTCGGGGTCAGGCGCTGATGCGCGCGGCCGGGCGCGCAGACCATCACCTTGCGCAGCTGGCCGACCTCGGAATGCACGCCGAAACTGGTACCCATGATGAGGCTCCCGTTGCTTTTCTTGTCAGGGGGTGATGAGGCCGGTCGCAAGGCCGTAGGCGCCGATGGCGCCGGCCGCGAGCGTGACGGCGAAGACGATCATCTCGACCGGCGCGAACAGCCGCGCGTTCTGTTCGCGGCGCGCCCACACGTAAAGGATGGTTCCGGGCACGAAGAGCACGGCCACCAGCAGTACGTATTTCAGGCCGGCCGCGACGAACATGAACAGCGTGTAGACGATGGCGACGGCCGCGAAGCTCATGTCGCGGCGGCGCTCGCCGGGCGCGTTCTCATAGCCCTTGCCGCTGCGCGCCAGCAGCACGCCGTAGCCGGCGACCAGCAGGTAAGGCAGCAGCGAGGTCACGCTCGTCATGTCGAGCATGAAGTTGAAGGCGTCGCGCGACCAGTAGGTCGAGACGACGAAGAGCGAGACCACGATATTGGTGAGCCACAGCGCGTTGGCCGGCACGCGGTTGGAGTTCTGCGCCGCGAACAGCTTGGGCATGTCCTGCGACCTCGCGGCGGCGAACAGCACCTCGGCGCAGATCAGCGACCAAGCGAGATAGGCGCCGAGCACCGAGACCAGCACGCCGATGGAGATGAACACCGCGCCCCAATGGCCGACCACCAGTTCCAGCGCGCCGGCGAGCGAGGGGTTCGCCACCCCGGCGATGGCCGCGCGCGGCGCGGTGGCGTAGGGCAGCAGCGTCACCGCCACCATGAGGCCGGTAACGGCGACGAAGCCGAGTATGGTCGCCGAGCCGACATCGGCGCGGGTCTTGGCGAAGCGGGAATAGACGCTGGCGCCCTCGATGCCGAGGAACACGAACACCGTGATCAGCATGGTGTCGCGCACCTGCGCCACCAGCGTCTTCTCCGGCATGCCCACGCCGCCGAAGAAATTCTCCGAGAACTGCGCGTAGTGGAAGAAGAACACGAAGGCGATGATCGCCACGATCAGCGGCACGATCTTGGCGATGGTGACGATGGTGTTGATGAAGGTGGCCTGCTCGACGCCGCGCAGGATCATGAAATGGAAGGCCCAGATGCCGACCAGCGACACGATGATTGCGGTGGCGCTGCTGCCATCGCCGAAGATCTCCGGGAAGAAGCGCCCGAGCGTCGAGCCGATCAGCACCCAGTAGAACACGTTGCCGAGGCAGCTTCCCAGCCAGTAACCGAAGGCCGAGAGGAAGCCCATGTAATCGCCGAAGCCGGCCTTGGCGTAGGCGAACACGCCGGAATCGATATCCGGCCGCTTCTCCGCCAGCGCCTGGAAAACGCGGGCCAGCATGTACATGCCGGTGCCGGCGATGGTCCAGGCGATGATGGCGCCGAAGGGTCCGGTCGCGGTGGCGAAACGGCCGGGCAGGTTGAAGATGCCCGCCCCCACCATCGAGCCGACGACCATGGCGGTGAGGGAGAAGAGAGAGAGTTTTCCAACCGGCCTGTCAGCCATGGTGCGCCTCGCGATGTGTCATGAATTCGGACGGGAACGGCCGACGGGGCACGCCTCGGGGTCCGTCGCAGCGACGTTGCAGCCGATTATTGGCATGAAATCGCGATCCCCCGACAGAACTTATTTTTGTTCTTGTAGTTTTGTTTCGACGCAAATGTTCGCATCTGCACATGAACTGCGTACAAACCACCGCACTGCACCATAGCGCCATCGACGACGACTTCCGCACCATCAGTATTCGCTGGGAGCGCATGCCCTTCCGGAACCGGCCGGCGGGTCCGGCACGGGACCAGCCTTCCCCGGCCTAGCGCCGCGTCGGCGGGCCTCAAAGGCCGCCGTGCGAACTGGATATAGCGCGTGAAGAAGTGCACTATCCCGCCACACGACGCAGGTGCGGGACGGGAAGCGAGACAGCCTCAGTGGACGAGCCGCGCAGCTTTGGCGTCGATCTCGCGGCCCTGCGCAGCGGGCTGGGCGTCGGCGAGTATGTTCCCTCCAGCCAGGTGGCGCCCGGCCTGTCGGACCTGCTGCGCGCACGCGAGCACGGCTACCGGCGCGTCGACGCCCACACGCTGCTTCATCTCATGAACTTCGAGATCGACGGCGCCTATGCGCTCGCGCTGACGCGGCCCGATCTCGTCTGCATGCAGGCCATCGTGGCGGGCAGCTACGACCGCTGGATCGGCCCGCGCATGGATCTCGTGCCGCCGCAGATCCTGCAGATCAGCAATGCCCCGCGCTCCACCGCCCACACGCAGGCCGGCCATAGGCTGCGCGGCGTGCTCGTCATCTGCGAACGCGAGCATCTGCTGCGGCATTACGGGCTCAACCTCGCCACCGTGCCCGAACTCTACCGCCCGATCTTCCTGTCGCGCGAGGGCTCGCCGGAGGTGCTGCAACTGCCGCTGCCGGCGAGTGCTCTCGGCCTCGTCGACCAGATGCTTGCCTGCAAATACCCGGAGCCGCTGCGCGGCATCTTCCTCGGCGTGAAGACGGTGGAGTTCATCTGCGAGGTCGCCGCCCAGCTCCACCGGCCGCAGCGCCCGGCCGCGCCGCGCGCCCTCGCCGGCCACGCCAAGCGCCATGCGGTGGAAGCGGCGGCCGAGATCTATCGCCGCGAGTTCGCCGACCCGCCCAGCATCGAGCAGCTCGCCCTGCGCGTCGGCCTCAACCGCAACGAGCTTACCGCCGGCTTCCGCAGCGCCTACGGCCTCACCCCGCATGCCTATGCGCAGATGCTGCGGATGGAGCGCGCGCGGGAGCTTCTGGGCGAGGGTAGCCTCTCCATCAGCGAGGTCGCGCGCCGCGTCGGCTATGAGGGCTATTCAAGTTTCGCGCGTGCCTTCCACGGCCATTTCGGCCGCCCGCCCGCGCTGGCGCGGAAGGCGGCGCCCGAGCCAGCCGACGAATAGGGCTCAGCCGAGCGGCCGACCGGCGGTCTCCGGCATGCGCCAAATGACCGCGAAGCTGACCGCCGCGGCGAGCATGACATAGCCGGCCGGTGCCAGCGGGCTGCCCAGCGTGTCGCTCAGCCAGACCGCGACGAAGGGCGCGAAGCCGCCGAAGATCGCCGTCGCCAGCGCATAGGCGACGGCGGACCAGCGCGAGCGGTCGCCGGTCGCAAAAAGCTCGGCCACCGCCGCCGGGCAGGCGCCGGAATAGAGCGCGATGGCCCCCGCCAGCAGGAGCTGGCCGCCGATCACCAGCGGCAGGCCGCCGACCGTCTCCACGCTCCACAGCACCGGCACCACCGCCGCCAGCACGGCGAGGCACGAGGCCATGAGGAAGGGGCGCCGCCCGTAGCGGTCCGACAGGTGCCCGACCAGCGGCACGATGAGCACGATGGCCGCCGTCGCCAGCGTATTCGACCAGACGGCCTGCGCGGTGCCGAGCCCGCCATGGCGCTGCGCGAACAGCGGGAAGTAGACGAGGAAGATGTAGTAGCAGACGGTCCAGTGCAGGGTGAGGCCGATGACCGTCAGCCCCGGCCGCCGCACCCGCTGGAGCAGGGGCGCCGCGCGGGCGGGGGGCGCCCCGCCGCTCAGGAAGACCGGGGTCTCGTCGATGCCCGAGCGCAGCCACAGCGCGACGAGGCCGAGCGTGCCGCCGATCAGGAAGGGCACGCGCCAGCCCCATGCCGCCATCGCTTCCGGCGTCAGCGTGCCGGCGAGAAAGGCGGTGAGCGCGCTCGCCAGCATGCTGCCGAGCGCCACCGTCACCGAGAGGAAGCTGGCGGAAAAGCCGCGCCGGCCCTGCGGGGCCGTCTCCAGCAGGAAGGCATTGGCGACGCCCCATTCGCCGCCGGCCGAGAAGCCCTGCACCATGCGGGCGGCGAGCAGCAGCAGCGGCGCGAGCAAGCCCAGCCGCTCATAGCCGGGCAGCAGGCCGATAGTCAGCGTTCCCGCCGCCATCAGCGCCGCCGCCAGCAGCAGCGCCGGCTTGCGCCCACGCCCGTCGCCCAGCCCGCCGAGCACCAGCGCGCCCAGCGGGCGCATGACGAAGCTGATGCCGAATACCGCCAGCGTCGCCAGCAGCGCGGCCTGCGTGCCGTCCTGCGGGAAGAAGACGCGCGAGATGTGGATCGCCAGCATCCCGTAGATGATGAAGTCGTACCATTCCAGCACGTTGCACAGCAGGACGCCGGCAAGGGCGCGGCGGCGGCGCGGCGTCATCGGGCCGACGCCATCGGGGCCGCGCGGGAGCACAGGGCGGAAAGGGCTGCCATCGGTCTCCGGCCGGTCGTGAGATACCCCGCAACGGACCACAGCCCGCCGGCCGGCACAAGCGGGCGCTCAGCCCGCCAGCGCCGCCTCCACCGCCGCGCCGATGGCGAGCAGCTTCATGTCCTGCCCGCGGCCGCCGATGAGCTGAAGGCCGATCGGCAACCCGTTCGCCCCCGCCAGAACCGGCAGCGACAGGCAGGGCATGTGCAGCGCGGTCCAGGCGCTGTTCATCAGCGGCAGTCCCGTCGACCCGAGGCCGGCAGGCGCCTCGCCGGTGGCGGCGAGGCTTATGATGGCGTCGAACGCGCCGAACAGCTCCGTGAAGGCGGCGCGCTGGCGCTCCACCATGCCCAGAGCCGCGCGGTAATCGGTAACGCTCCAGCGCCCGGCGCGCGCGATGCGCTCGACCAGCGTCGGGTCTATGAGGCCACCGCCGGCCGCCGCGTTCGCCGCCATGTCGGGCGCCAGCGCGCGGTGGGCCTCGTAGTCGTGGATGGTGTTGGCGGTGCCGTCCATCGCCGAAAAGCCCTCTGGCAGCGGCGCCTCGGCAATGTCGAAGCCTCTGTCCCGCAGCTCGGCGACGCGGGCCTCGATGGCGGCCTGCGCATCCGGCGTGGCGCGATCCCAGTTCGGCGCGCGGGCGAAGAGCAGGCGCGGGGCACGGACCGGCGGCGCCGCGTCGTCGGGCACCAGGGCCTCGTAGACCCGGCGCGTCACGCCGACATCGGCGGCGAGGAAGCCCACCGTGTCGAGCGAGGCGGCGAGCCCCTTCATGCCGGCCAGCGGGAACCAGTTATGCGTCGGCTTGAAGCCGACCACGCCGCAATAGGAGGCCGGCCGCAGGATCGAGCCCAGCGTCTGCGTACCCAGCGCGATGGGCACCAGCCCGGCCGCCACCGCCGCCGCCGAACCGGCCGAGGAGCCGCCCGGCGTGTGCCCGGGCGCGCGCGGGTTCAGCGTCGCGGTCGGAGGATGGGTGGCGAATTCGGTCGTCGTGGTCTTGCCGACGATGAAGGCGCCCGCCTGCCTCAGCGCGGTGACGATGGCCGCGTCCATCGCCGGCCGGTGTCCGGCATAGAGCCGCGAGCCGTAACCGGTCGGCAGATCGGCGGTGTCGATGATGTCCTTCACCGCCACCGGCAGCCCGGCGAGTGGCAGGCGAGCCAGCGCGGCAGCCTCCCCCTCGCCCGGCGGTTCGGAAAAAGCGGTGAAGGCGCCCAGCGCGGCGTCGCGCGCGCGCAGTTCCGCGAGAAGGCTCGCGGCGGAGAGATGGGACATTCAGGCCGCCGTGCGGATGATGACGCGGATGGGGGTCGGGTTGTAGGCGTTGCAGGGGTTGTGCATCTGCGGGCAGTTGGAGATCACCGCCAGCACGTCGTTCTCCGCGCGCAGGTCGACATAGCCGCCGGGCGGCGAGATGTCGGCGGCGATGCCGGCGCTGCCGTCGTCGAGGATCGGCACCTGCATGAAGAAGTTGACGTTGGAGACGATGGCGCTGCGGTCCATGCCGTGCTTGCCGAGCTCGCTCAGGAAGTTCGAGTAGCAGCTCTCGGTCGTCTTCACGCCGTAGCGCAGGAAATTGTTGGCGTTGCTGCAGCAGCCATACACTGTGTCGTGCCGGCCCAGCGTGTCTTCGACCACGGTGAACAGCGCGACGCCGGCGTCGGTGTAGAGCACCGTTCCCTTGCCGACATAGGAATTGCCCTGCACCTTGATGGTGTTCATCGAGCTGTAGCGGTCGCCGGGGTCGGCGGCGTTGTAGCAGAGGAAGTCGACCGCCTGCTGGCCTTCGAGGTCGATGATGCGCAGCACCTCGCCGGCCTTCACCACATGGCTCCAGGGCTGGCGCGGCGGGATGACGAAATCGTAGATCACGCCGTCCAGCCCTTCGGCCGCGGCCGGTGTCGTCGTCTCGTTCATGCTTTCCTCCTCGACTGACTTACGCGCTCACGTAGCGCTGCAGGAACTGGCGCGCCCGCTCGGTCTTCGGCCGGCCGAAGAAGACCTCCGGCTCGCCCTCCTCGACGATGCGCCCGGCATCCATCAGCACCACCTTGTCGGCCGTCTCGCGGGCGAAGCCCATTTCGTGGGTGACCACCAGCATGGTGCTTCCGCCCTGCGAGAGCGTCTTCATCACGGCGATCACCTCGCCGACCAGCTCGGGGTCGAGCGCCGAGGTCGGCTCGTCGAACAGCAGCAGCTCGGGCTTCATCGCCAACGCGCGGGCGATGCCGACGCGCTGCTTCTGCCCGCCGGAAAGCCGGCTCGGGAAAGCGTCGCGCTTGTCGGAGAGGCCGACATTCTCCAACAGAGCCTCGGCCTCGGCGATCACCTCGTCGCGGCGGCGCTTCTGCACATGGATCGGCGCCTCGATGATGTTCTGCAGCACGCTCATATGCGGCCAGAGATTGAAGTGCTGGAACACGGTGCCCATGCGCATGCGAAGGCGCGCCAGCTCCCCATTGCCCATCGGCACCACGCCGCCCTTGCGGATGCCCATGCGCTCGCCGGAGAGGTAGATGGCGCCCTGGTCGGGGGTCTCCAGCCAGTTGACGCAGCGCAGCAGCGTCGACTTGCCCGAACCGCTCGGCCCCAGCAGGCAGACGGTCTGCCCGCGCGCGACGCTGAGCGACACGCCGTCGAGCACGATGCGGTCGCCGAAGGTCTTGGTCAGCCCGCTGATCTCCAGCACCGGCGGGTCGCGGGTCTCGGTGGCAGCCTCGGTCATCAGCGACGCTTCTCCGCGATACGTTCGACGACGAACACCCCAAGCTCCACCACCATGCACAGCGCCCAGTACAGCAGCACTGCCGAGAGGAAGGTCGCGAAGGGAATGAAATACTGCGCCTGGATGCTGTTGGCGGCGTGGGTCAGCTCGGGCACGGCGATGATGGTGAGGAAGGCCGTGTCCTTGATGATCTGGATGAGCTGGTTGCCGATCATCGGCGCCGCCGCCAGGAAGATCTGCGGCATGACGATGCGCGCGACCAGCTTCCAGCCGTGGAAGCCGAAGGCGATGCCCGCCTCGATGGTCTCGCGCTCCAGCCGGCTCCAGATGCCCCGGATGATCTCGGCCATGTAGGCCGTGTTGTAGATCACGATGGCGACGAGGCCGGCCGTCCAGCTGTCGAAGCGCAGACCCAGGCGCGGCAGCCCGTAATAGACGAGATAGACCAGCATCAGGAACGGCACGCAGCGCATCAGGTCCACGAGGCCGCGGCTGGTGAGGCGCACCGCCCGGTTCGAGGCCATCAGCGCGATCGCCACCAGCGCGCCGAACACCAGCGCCAGCGTCGCGCCGACGAGGCTGAGGATAACCGTGTTGGTCAGCCCGTCGAGCAGCCGGTCGGCATTCTGCCAGATGAGCGAGACGTCGCGTATCATCGGGCGCCTCCCGCCTGGCCGTAGAGGCGCTCGGTGAGGCGCTGGATGCCGACGAAGACGAGCACCAGCACGACATAGATGCCCGTCGCCACCAGCATGGGCGGCAGCGGATCATAGGTCTGCGCGCCGATGCGGATGGCCGCGCGGGTGATCTCCGCCACGCCGATCACGGCGATGGCGGTGCTCGACTTGATGAGCAGCGTCATCTCGTTGACGAGCGCGGGCAGGCAGGTGCGCCAGAGCTGGGGGAAGATGATGCGGCGGAAGATGAGAGTGCCGCTCATGCCGAAGGTGCGCGCCGCCTCCACCTGCTCGCGCGGGAAGCTGGTGAGCCCGGAGCGCCAGATTTCGCAGTTGAACGCCGCCGTGTTGAGCGCCAGCGTGGCTATCGCCGCCGAGAGCGCGTCGATCTCGATGCCGATCACCGGCAGGGCGAAGAAGATCAGCAGGCACAGCGTGACCGCCGGGGTCGAGCGCAGCAGGCTGACATAGACGGTGGTGAGCGGCGCGAGCAACGGCACGCGCCGCCAGCGCAGCAGCGCCAGCACGAGACCGAACGGCACGCCGAGCGCGATCCCGGCCATCGAGACCGAGACCGTCACACCGGCGCCGTGCAGCAGGGAGAGGAATGCGTTGAATGTCACGTGCGGGCATCCGCCGGCCGCGCGAGGCGGCCGGCCTGAGGTACATCAGGGCTCGAAGTGGACGGGCAGGTCCGGGAAGGACTGGCCGAACCATTTCTCCTGAAGCTTCGCCAGATTGCCGTTCTTCTTCTGCTCGGCAAGGAAGGCGTTCATCAGCTCGACGAGGCCGTCATTGCCCTTCTTGATGGCCCAGGCCGGCACGGTGCGGCCGGAGACCGGCTGGCCGAGCGCGAAGACGTCGGGCTTGTCCTTCACCAGCGAGCGCAGGTTGATGATCGTGTTGATCACATAGTCGATGCGGCCCAGCGCGAGGTCCTGATAGGCCTCGGGATAGGAGCCGTACTGGGTCACCTCGCCGAGCTTGCCGCCGGTCTTGTCCAGCATGGCCTGCAGCTCGGGCAGCTTTTCGAGCTGCGCGCTGCCGGTCTGTACGCCGACCTTCTTGCCGGACAGGTCCTTGATCTCCTTGATCGAGGTGTCGTCCTTGCGGGTGACGTAGTAATGCGTGGCGTCGGCGATCGGCGTGGTGAAGGCGAGCGAGGCCATGCGCGGCTTGGTGATGATCACCGCCGTCAGCGCCATGTCGTACTTGCCGCTGGCGACGCCGGCGAGGATGCCGGACCAGGGGATGATCTCCTGCCGGATCTCGAAGGGCACGAACTTGCGCAGCTCGACCAGCAGCTCGTTGTCGAAGCCGGTCGGCTTGCCGTCCTCAAGGAACTCGAACGGCTTGTAGTCGTCCTCGGTGGCCACGACCATGTAGCCGCGCGCCTTGATCTCCTCGAGCGTGGCCGCGCGGGCCGCGTGGGTGCCGAGCGCCGCGCCGGCGGCCGTCAGGGCCAGCGCCGCGAGCAGCGAGCGACGGGCCAAATGCATGAAACCGGTCATCCGTACCTCCTGTTGCGGGCGGGTGGGGTCGGGCCGCCTGCGTAGCTGTAAATGAATGCAAGCCTCGTGCCTTGTGGTCACATGCTGGTTCCTGAATTAAATCATTTGCGTGCCGGGTCAGTACTGACGCACGCGATTCACGCGATTTACCAAAGGCTTGCCGGCGAGGAGCCGCGTCACATTGCCGAAGACGAGATCGAGCGTCTTGGGCGTGAAGCGCTCGGTGTCGTCCGAGGCGCAGTGCGGCGTCATGATGAGGTTCGGCGTGCGCCACAGCGGCGACGAAGCCGGCAGCGGCTCGGGGTCGAACACGTCGAGGATCGCGCTGAGCCGGCCCTTCTCCAGCTCGGCCCGCAGCGCGTCATAGTCGACCAGATGGGCGCGGCTGTAGTTCACCAGCCCGGCGCCGTCCTTCATCAGGGCGAGCTCGGCGGCACCGATGAGATGCGTCGTCTCGTCCGTGTGCGGGGCGCTCACCAGCACGAAATCGGCGCGCGGCAGCAGCGCGTGCAGCGCGTCCGGCGTGTGCATCTCGTGCACATGGGCGTGGCGCCGGCCGCTGCGGCGTATGCCGATTACATTCAGCCCGAAACGCTTGGCCCAGCGCGCCGCTCCGGCACCGATATGGCCGACGCCGATCACCAGCACGGTCTTGCCGACGATGGAGGAGGAGAACACCTGCTCCCAGCGCGCGGCGCGCTGGTGGGTGGCGCTTTCGGGCAGCCGGTTGTTGAGCATGAGCAGCGCCATGATCGTGTATTCATCGGCCTTTTCGGCGTGAACCCCCCGGCTGTTGGTGAGCACGGCGCGCTTCGGCAGCCAGTCGAGCGGCAGCAGGTGGTTGATGCCCGCCCCATGCGCGTGGACCCAGCGCAGGCGCGGCGCGCCGCCGCCGGCGATCAGCGCGCGGTCGAAATTCCAGCCGAACAGGATGTCGGCGGTCTGCATCGCCTCGGCATAGCCCTCGCCGTCCAGTCCGATGGTGATGCGCAGCCGCTCGCGCAGTTCCGGACGCTTGGCGAGCGCGGCCTCGACGCGCTCGGGCGTGGCCTGGAAGACCGGGCCGAGGGCGGCGTGGTTTTCGAAGTGGAGATGCAGCGGCTCGGACATGGGGAATCCTTCGCGCGGGCGGCGGGCGCCTGCGTGGCTAGATGGTCACGGGGATGATGCGCGGCGGCCCGCGCCCGGCACGCCGGAGGGCGCGCGAAGGCCACGCGGGCGAGTGCCGCGCCCCATCTCATCAGCAAGGAGGATGCCAGCGCGGCGGCGCGCAGGCGGGCGCGGTCAGCCGCGCAGCTTCTCCACCACCGCCCGGGCGGTGCGGGAATTGTGTTCTTTCAAGCGTTTGGAGAGTTCGGCGCCGTCGCGCTGGCGCAGCGCCTCCATGATCCAGTCATGCTCGCGCGCCGACTCGCTCCAGCGGTTCCGGTCGTCGTTCACGAGATAGCGGGCGCGCTGCAGCTTGCCGAAGAGCTGGTTGTAGGTCGCCGACAGCACGACATTGCCGCCGAGCGCGATCATCGACTGGTGGAAGGCGACGTTGAGCTCGAAATAGCTGTTGCGGTCGGTGGCGTCGCGCCGGCTGCTCATCTCATCCTTGATGGCGTCGAGCCGCGCGATGTCGACATTCGAGACCCGGTCGCAGATCAGCGGCCCCGCCATCTCCTCCAGCGCGCCGAGCACCGCGAAGGTCTGCGAGATTTCCTCGATGGAGATCGGCGCCACCGACGAGCCGCGATGCGGGCGCATCTCCACCAGCCCTTCGGAGGCCAGGATCTTCAGCGCCTCGCGCAGCGGGGTACGCGAGACGCCGAACTTCTCGACCAACGTGTGCTCGGTAAATCGCTCACCCGGGGCAAGTTCGCAGCGGATGATCATCTGGCGGAGACGGCCGACGACGTCGTCGTGCAACGGAGAACGCTCGGCAGTGCCGGCCCGGCCAGGCTCCTTGCGGTTCGGAAGCGTCGTCATCGACGATATAACCTCGGCTGGCGGGGTGGCTGCTCGAATCTCCGGCAGGAAAATACATGGCGGAACCGTTTCGTCCACCATCTCCGCCACTCGCCTGCCTTCGGGCAATTTCGCGTGCGTAACTTTTGAACAGAATTCGATTATCTGCATATGAATTCAACATCCATAGATCGCATACAATCTTGACGGTCGCGCCGCGCGGCGGCTAAGCCTTGGGGGGTGACATGGCCCGTCCGCACGTCCTGCGGGTCCGGCCGCCCCGAGCAGCGAGACGATCGTGACAGCAGCCCCTCCCCCGGTGCCCCTCGCGCGGCTCGGCATGCTCACCCCCTCCTCGAACACCGCGCTGGAGCCGCTGACGGCGGCCATGCTGGCGGGGCTCGACGGGGTGAGCGCGCATTTCTCCCGCTTCCGCGTCACCGAGATCGCCCTGTCGCCGACCGCGCTCGGTCAGTTCGCCCCCGAAGGCATCCTCGCCGCCGCCGAGCTGCTGGCGGATGCGCGCGTCGACGTCATCGGCTGGAACGGCACCTCCGCCGCCTGGCTCGGCTTCGAGCGCGACGAGGCGCTGTGCGATGCCATCGCCGCGCGCACCGGGATTCCCGCCTGCACGGCGGTGCTCGCCTTCCGCGAGCTGTTCCGGCTTGGCGGCTTCGCCCGCATCGGGCTGGTGACGCCCTACAGCACCGACGTGCAGGCGCGGATACAGGCGAACTGGCAGACCGCCGGGCTGCCTTGCGTGGCGGAGCGCCATCTCGGGCTTAGCGACAATTATTCCTTCGCCGAGGTTGGCGAGGAGGAGATCGCCCGCATGGTGCGCGAGGTCGCCCGCGAGGGCTGCGACGTCGCCGCCATCGTCTGCACCAATCTCAAAGGTTCGGCGCTCGCGCCCCGGCTGGAGCGTGAGCTCGGCATCGTGGTGCTGGACTCCATCTCGGTCACGCTATGGAAATGCCTGATGCTGGCGAGCCGCGATCCGGCGATGCTGCGCGCCTGGGGTGGCCCCTTCGCGCTGGAGCCGACCATGAGCGGGGCGGCCATGAGCGGGGCGGCCCTGAGCGGGGCGGCGCTGCCGTGAATTCCGGGTGCCGTCGCCGGGGCGGCGACATTCCGCACGCGATTCGGGAGCGGAGCGATGGGACGCGTTGAGGGCAGGCTCGCTTTGGTGACGGGCGCGGGGCGGCGCGAGAGCATCGGCCGGGCCATCGCCATCTGTCTGGCGGAAGAGGGCGCCGATGTCGCGGTCGCCGACTTCAACCGGCCCGATGAGACGATGGAGGTGGTGCGCGAGATCGAGCGTCTGGGCCGGCGCGCCTTCCCCGTGGCGGGCGATGTCAGCGTCGTCGCCGACTGCCGGCGCATCGTGGCGGAGGCGGCGCGGGCGCTGGGCGGCCTCGACCTGCTGGTCAACAATGCCGGCTATTCCCGCCACAAGCCCCTCGCCGATATCTCCGAGGCCGATTACGACGAGATGCTGCACGTCAATCTGCGCGGGCCGTTCTTCCTGGCGCAGGCGTCGATCCCGCATCTGCGGGCGCGCGGCGGCGGGCGCATCGTCAACATCGCCTCCGAGCAGGCCTATATCGGCGATCCGACCCTGCCGCACTACGCCGCCGCCAAGGCGGGGCTGATGGCGATGTCGAAATCGCTCGCGCTGGCGCTCGCCCCCGACATAACGGTGAACTGCGTGGCGCCGGGGCCGACCGCCACCGGCCGCTTCCGCGCCGGGCCGGAATATACCGAGGCGGTGCGCGAAAGAATTCCGCTCAAGCGCTGGGGCCAACCGCGCGATGTCGGCCGCTCCGTGGTGTTCCTCGCCTCGGCGGACGGCGACGCCTTCACCGGGCAGGTGCTCGACCCCAATTGCGGAACCGTGATGCCGTGACGGGTCGACCGGCGCCGCCGGTTACTCCGCCGGGTTGGTGTGCACGAGTCCGGGCGCGATCTCGGCATGGGCGGTGTGGTGCACCCGCCCGATCAGCGAATAGACCGTCGGCACCACGAACAGGGTGAGCAGCGTGCCGAGCGACATGCCGCCGACGATGACCCAGCCGATCTGCGAGCGGCTCTCCGCGCCGGCGCCGTCGGCGAAGGCGAGCGGCACCGCGCCGAGCACCATGGCGCCCGTGGTCATCAGGATCGGCCGCAGGCGCAGCACCGCCGCCTCCACCACCGCCGCGCGCCGGTCGAGCCCGGCCTCCTGCTGCTGGTTGGCGAATTCGACGATCAGGATGCCGTGCTTGGTGATGAGGCCCACCAGCGTGACGAGGCCGATCTGGGAATAGACGTTGAGCGAGCCGCCGGCGAAATAAAGCGCGGCGAGCGCGCCGGTCATCGACAGCGGCACGGTGAGCATGATGATCACCGGATCGCGGAAGCTCTCGAACTGCGCCGCCAGCACCAGATAGATGAAGCCGAGCGCCAGCAGGAACACCACGACGAGGCTCTGGCCGGCGGCGCGGAATTCGCGGCTCTGGCCGGCGACGTCGGTCTGCACCGTCTGCGGCAGCACCTCGCGCGCCACCTGGTCGAGATGGGCGAGCGCCTCGCCCTGCGAGAAGCCGGGCGCCAGATTGGCCGAGATGGTGGCGGCGCGAAGCTGGTTGAAGCGCTTGAGCTCCTGCGGTGCCACGCTCTCGCGCACCGTGACGAGGTTGGAGAGCTGCACCATCTCCCCGCTCGCCGCGCGCAAATAGATGGTGTCGAGCGTCGCCGGCGAGGAGCGGTCGCGCGCGTCGAGCTGGACATAGACGTCGTACTGCTCGCCCGCCACCTCGAAGCGCGTCACCTGCCGTCCGCCCAGCAGGCTTTCCAGCGTGCGGCCGAGCACGGCGACGTCGATGCCCAGATCGGCCGCCTTGGCGCGGTCGACCGCGACGGAGATTTCCGGCTTGTTCAGCTTGAGGTCGCTGTCGATGCTGACGAGGCCGGGATAGTCGCGGATGCGCTCCAGGAAGCGGTCGACATATTCGTCGAGCTGCTCATAGGTGCCCGAGGTCTGGATGACGAACTCAATGGGCCGCGAATTGTTGGAGGCGCCGAGAGAGGGGGGATTGTTGGCATAGGCGTTGAGGCCGGCGATGCGGCGTAGCTGCGGCGTCAGCTCGGCAACCAGTTGCTGCTGGCGCTTGTCGCGCTCGTCCCAGTCCTTCAGCCGGCCGATCACCAGGAAGCGGTGCACTTCCGGGAAGCCGTTGATGATGAGGACGCTGTCGACCTCCGGCTCCTTGGAGACGACGGAATCGATCTGGTTGGTGTAGCGGGAGGTGTAGGCCAGCGTGGAGCCTTCCGGCCCGCTGCCGGTGACGCGGATCATGCCGCGGTCCTCGACCGGCGACAGCTCGGAGGGCAGCGCGCGCAGGAAGTACGCGCTGCCGGCGGCCACCACCAGCGCCAGCACGATCACCACCGGGCGTGCCCGCAGGCTGGCCTGCAGCACGCGGCGATAGCCCTCCTCCAGCCCGCGCAGCCGCCGCTCGATGAAGGCGGAGAGCCGGCCCGGCTTGTCCTCGTGCTTGAGCAGGCGCGAGCACATCATCGGTGTCAGGCTGAGCGCGATGAAGCCGGAAATGATCACCGCTCCGGCCAGCGTCAGCGCGAATTCGAGGAAGAGGCGCCCCGTGCGGCCCGGCGCGAAGGCGACGGGCGCATAGACGGCGGCGAGCGTCATCGTCATGGCGACGACCGCGAAGCCGATCTCGCGCGCGCCCTTGATGGCGGCGGGGATCGGCTTCATGCCGTGCTCGATGTGGCGGAAGATGTTCTCCAGCACGACGATGGCATCGTCGACCACGAGGCCGATGGCGAGCACGAAGGCGAGCAGCGTCAGCGTGTTCACGCTGAAGCCGAGCGCGTACATGATCGCGAAGGTGGTGATCAGCGAGATCGGTATGGTGACGATCGGGATGATCGAGGCGCGCAGCGAGCGCAGGAACACCACGATCACCAGCACCACCAGCACCACCGCCTCGAAGATGGTGTGGAACACCGCCTTGATCGAGCGGTCGATGAAGATGGCGTTGTCGTTGCCGATGGTGGCGGTCATGCCCTCGGGCAGGCTTTCGTTCACCGCCGGCAGCACCGAGCGGGCGCCGGCCGAGACGTCGAGCGGGTTGGCCACGGCCTGCTTGATCAGGCCGACGATGATCGCCGCGCCGCCGTTGAAGCGGCTGGCGCGCCGCTCGTCGGCCGCGCCGAGTTCGACGCGGGCCACGTCGCTCATATGGACCTGCGCCCCGTCGGCGCGCTTGACCACGATCTGGTTGAACTGGTCGACCGAGGTCATGCCGGTGCGCGAGAGCACGGTGAACTCGCGGTCGGCGCTCTCGATGCGGCCGGACGGAATCTCGACATTCTGCGCGTTGAGCGCGTCCTCGATGTCCTGCACCGTCAGGGCATAGGCGGCGAGGCGCTCGCGGTCGATCCAGATGCGCATCGCATAGCGCCGCTCGCCAAAGATCTGCACGTCGGCGACGCCGGTGAGGTTCTTGAAGCGGTCGACCACGTAGCGGTCGATATAGTCGGACAGTTCCAGCCCCGTCATCTTGTCGGAGCGGAAGACGATGAACACCACCGGCTGGGCGTCGGCCTCGACCTTGGAGATGACCGGCTCGTCGATTTCGTCCGGCAGGCGCTGGCGCACGCGACTCACGCGGTCGCGCACGTCGCTGGCGGCGACGTCCGGGTTGATCTCCAGGCGGAAGCGCACGGTGATGCGGCTGGATTCCGAGCGGCTGGTCGATTCCAGCACGTCGATGCCTTCGATGCCGGCGATCGAGCCTTCCAGCACCTGCGTGACCTGGCTCTCGACGATGGAGGCCGAGGCGCCGGGATAGTTGGTGACGACCGAGACGACCGGCTCGTCGATATTGGGGTATTCGCGCACCGTCAGCCGGCTGAACGACACGATGCCGACGAGGATCAGCAGCAGGCTGAGCACCGTCGCGAAAACCGGACGGCGGATACAGAGTTCGGAAAGTCCCATGGACGCGGCCTCAGCCTTGCGGCGCCGGCGGCGCGGTCACGATTTCCACGGCGGCGCCGGGCTGGAGGCGCCCCTGCCCCGCGACGACGATGCTGGCGCCGACGGGCACGCCCTTCACCTCGACCTCGCCGTTCAGGCGCTGGCCGAGCTGAACTTTGGCCTGCCGTGCCTTGCCGTCGACGATCTGCCAGACGAGGCGGTCCTGGCCGCGCGGCACGATGGCGCTCTCCGGCACGAACACGGCGTCGCGGGTCTGCCGGCCCTTCACCACGACGCGGGCGAACAGGCCGGGGCGGAGCACCATCTCGTCATTGGGGAGGCGCGCCCGCACGCTGAGCGAGCGCCCGTTCACGTCGACCATGGGGTCGATGGCATAGATGGTGCCGGTGAAGGAGCGGCCGGGCAGCGCGTCCAGCGTCACCATGACGGTCTGGCCGGGCGTGATGGCGGCGAGCTGGGTTTCCGGCACCTTGAAGTCAAGCTTGAGGGTGTCGATCTTTTCCAGGTTCACCAGCTCGGTGCCGGTGGCGATATAGGCGCCGTTCGACACGGTGCGCAGGCCCACCACCCCGTCGAAGGGAGCGGTGATGGTGTGCTTGCCGATCTGCACCCGCTGGGAATTGAGCAGGGCGCGCGAGGTGTTGAGCTCGGCCTGCGCCTCGTCGAGGGCGCGCGCGGTGCCCGAGCCGGACTGCTGCAGGCGCTGGGCGCGGCTGTAATTGGCCTCGGCCAGGGCGAGCCTCGCCTCGTTCTCCTCCAGCGAGGCCTGCACCAGCGCGGGGTCGAGCTGCACCAGCACGTCGCCGGCCTTCACATGCTCGCCTTCGCGGAAGCGGATTTCCTGGATGCGGCCGGAGACCTCGGACGCCACCTTCACCGATTCGTCCGACTGCAGGGAGCCGATGGAGGAGATGTCGGTCGTCACCGTTACCTGGCGGGCCAGCGCCACCTCGACCGCGGTGGCGGGCGTCGCCTTCGGCTCGGCGGCGGCATTGGCCGTGCCGCGACCGCCCAGCAGCGCGCCGACGTCGACCCAGCCTTTCTGGTGTGCGAGGGCTCCCGCTCCCACGAGAAGTGCCGCAATCAGCCACACGCCGGTTCTGCGTCGCATCAGAGCCTCATCAAGCCGTGTCGGAAAAGGAAAAAATCCATGCTGCGACACAGCAGATATGAGAAAATCTTCCAACTTAATTATGCGTCATAATGCGTGCCGGGCGATCACAATCGCGCGGCGCGGGGTATCATACTCCAAATTGGCGGTGCCGCGCGAAGCCAATCCCGCCGGAGGCGCCGGCCGCGCGGCGGCCGGCCGGGACGGCCCGGATCAGCCGTTCTTCACCATCACGTGGCGCACGACCGTGTAGTCCTCCAGCGCATAGGCGCTGAGGTCCTTGCCGTAGCCGGACTGCTTGAGGCCGCCATGCGGCATCTCGCTGACCAGCATGAAGTGGCAGTTCACCCAGGTGCAGCCATATTGCAGCCGCGCGGCGGTCGCGAGGCCCTTCGACACGTCCTTGGTCCACACCGAGGAGGCGAGCCCGTAATCGCTGTCGTTCGCCCAGCTCACCGCCTCCTCCACATCCGAGAAGCGGGTGACGGACACGACGGGGCCGAACACCTCGCGGCGCACGATCTCGTCGGACTGCAGCGCACCGGCGACCACGGTCGGCTCGTAGAAGAAGCCCTTGCCGGAGCTGCCGCCGGCAAGCTTGCCGCCGGTGGCGATCTCGATGTGGTTGAGCTCGGTCGCGCGCTCGACGAAGGAGGCGACGCGGGCGCGCTGGCGGGCCGAGATGAGCGGGCCGATGTCGTTTTCGGAATCGTCCGCCTGCCCGAATTTGAGCCCCGAGACGGCGGAGGCGAGGTCGGCGACCAGCTTCTCGTAGACCTTGTCGCCGGCATAGATGCGGCAGGCGGCGGTGCAGTCCTGCCCGGCATTGTAATAGCCGAAGACCTTCACGCCCTCGACCACCGCCTCGATGTCGGCGTCGTCGAACACGATCACCGGCGCCTTGCCGCCGAGTTCGAGATGCGTGCGCTTCACTGTCCTGGCGGCGGCGGTCAGCACCTTCTTGCCGGTGGCGATGTCACCGGTCAGCGAGATCATCGCCACCTTCGGGTGGTTGATCAGCGCGTTGCCGACGCTCTCGCCGCGCCCCAGCACGACGTTGACGACGCCTTCCGGGAAGATGTCGGCGATCAGCTTCGCCAGCTTCAGCGTGGTCAGCGGCGTCTGCTCGGAAGGCTTGATCACCACCGTGTTGCCGCCGGCCAGCGCCGGGGCGAGCTTCCACGCCGCCATCATCAGCGGGTAGTTCCACGGCGCGATGGAGGCGACGACACCGATGGGATCGCGCCGGATCATCGAGGTATGGCCGGCCATGTACTCGCCCGCCACCATGCCGTGCTGGGTGCGCACGGCGCCGGCGAAGAAGCGGAAGCAGTCGACGACGCCCGGCAGTTCGTCGTTCAGCACCGCGTGGCGCGGCTTGCCGCAGTTCAGCGCCTCCAGCGTGGCGAAGGATTCGGCCTCGGCCTCGATGCGGTCGGCGAGCTTCAGCAGCAGGTTGGAGCGCTCGCCCGGCGTGGTGCGCGACCAGCTCGAAAACGCCTTCTCCGCCGCGTTCACCGCCGCGTCGACCTGATCGGGCGACGCCTCGGGCAGCTCGACCAGCGTCTCCTCGGTCTTCGGGTTCAGCACCGTCTCGGGGGTCTCGGTGCCGGCGACGAAGGCCGAGCCGATCAGCATCTGCGTATCGGAAAGGGCAGTGTTCCCGTCGGAGGGGGCAGTCATGGGGCGTCTCCTATTTTCCGCTTCCGGCCACCGCCTCGCCCTCGCGGGTGAGGTAGTAGGCGGCGAGGATGGGCAGGAAGGTCACGAGGATCACGAGAACGGCGACCACATTGGTGACGGGCCGCTGCCGTGGGCGGATGAGTTCGGACAGCATCCAGATCGGCAAAGTGGACTGCTGGCCGGCGGTGAAGGTGGTGACGATCACCTCGTCGAAGCTGAGCGCGAAGGCCAGCATGCCGCCCGCCAGCAGCGCCGTGCCGATGTTCGGCAGCACCACGAGGCGGAAGGTCTGGAAGGCGTCGGCGCCGAGGTCCATGGAGGCCTCGATCAGCGAGGGCGACAGCCGGCGCAGCCGCGCCACCGCGTTGTTGTAGACGACGACAATGCAGAAGGTGGCGTGGCCGAGCACGATGGTGAACACCGAGAACGGGATCTCCATCATGCCGAAGGCCTGCCGCAGCGCGATGCCGGTGACGATGCCGGGCAGCGCGATGGGCAGCACGAAGAGCAGCGACACCGGCTCGCGGCCGAAGAAGCGCGCCCGCGCCAGCGCCCCGGCGGCCAGCGTGCCGAGCACGAGGGCGATGACGGTGGCGAGCGCCGCCACCTTCAGCGAAAGGCCCACCGCCGCCCAGATGTCGGCCCGCTCCCACACCACGCCGAACCATTTCAGCGTGAAGCCCGGCGGGGGAAAGGCATAGCTCTTCTCTTCCGTGGTGAAGCAGTAGAGCAGGATGAACAGCAGCGGCACGTGCAGGAAGGCGAGCCCGCCCAGCGCGGCGATCTTGAGGGAGAGCGGCGCGCGGGTCATGGAACGGGGCTCCCGTCGAGGCTGCCGAAGGGCACCTTCGGTGCATCTTCCCCTGGGTCCCGGATCGGCGCTGCGCGGCGCGCAGCTTGTCCGGGAAACGGCGAGGCATTCGTGTCCCGAACAAGCGACGCCGCAGGCGGAGCGCCGATCCGGGACCCAGCGAAGACTCTCCAGTCGAAACGCCCGATATCACAGCGCATCGAACGCCCCCGTCCTCTTCGCCACCGTGAGGAACACCGCCATGACGAGGATCGGCACCAGCGAGAAGGCCGCTGCCAGCGGGATGTTCCCGGCCGTGCCCTGCAGCGTGTAGACCGCCTGCCCGAGCACCAGGGCCGAAGTGCCGATGATCTGCGGCACGATGTAGTCGCCCAGCGTCAGCGAGAAGGTGAAGATGGCGCCCGCCACCACGCCCGGCATGGCGAGCGGCAGGATCACCGTGCGGAAGACGAGGCCGGGCGAAGCGCCGAGGTCCCCGGCCGCCTCGATGAGATGCGGCGGCACACGTTCCAGCGCCGCCTGCACCGGCAGGATCATGAAGGGCAGCCACAGATAGGTGAAGGTCAGCACCATGCCGGTATAGCTGACCGAGAGCGAAGGCCCGCCGACCAGCGGCAGGTCGAGCCACGCCTCCAGCGCGCCGCCGAGGCCGAGTCGGTCGGCGAACCAGCCGATGGCGCCCTCCTTGGCCAGCAGCAGCTTCCAGCCATAGACCTTGACGAGGTAGCTCGACCACAGCGGCATCATCACCGCGAGGTAGAAGGCCGCCTTCACCTTCGGCCCGGCATAGCGGGCGGCGTAATAGGCGATGGGAAAGGCGATGAGCGCGCAGAGCAGCGTGACGGCGGTCGCGATGCCGACGGTGCGCAGCACGATGTCGTAATTGGCCGGGCGGAACAGTTCGAGCAGCGTCGCCGTGGTCGGCTCGCGCACGATGGTGCCGGAAAACTCGTCGATGGAGAAGATCGACTGGCCGAGGAAGACGAACAGGCTGCCGAGATAGACGAGGCCGAGCCAGAGCAGCGGCGGCACGAGCAGCAGCAGCGTCAGCAGCCGGGTGTGGCGCGTGAGCACGTCGGAGAGGCGGCGCAGCGCCCCCTCGCGGGGCTCGGGAAGCTCGAAGGTGGCGAGGCTCATCCCTCGCCCTCCATCGGCACGAGGGCGGCGGCGGGCACGGCGAGCCGGACCGTTGCGCCGGCGATGACACCGGCAGCGGATGCGGGCACGGCGGCGGCAAGCGTGAGCCCCGGCTCCGTCACCGCCGTCACCCGGCGCACCGGGCCCTGATAGGACACGTCGATCACCCGCGCCTCGATCACGGCGACCCCCTCCGGCGCGGGAGCGCCATGGGCGAGCAATGCGATCTTCTCCGGTCGCAGGCTGGAGGGACGGGCGGCGCCGCCGAGAGACGCCGCCTGCGCCGCCTCCAGCACATTGGCGGAACCGACGAAGCGGGCAACGAAGCGCGTCGCCGGCCGCTCATAGACCTCCTCCGGCGGGCCGACCTGGACGATGCGGCCCTCGTTGAACACGGCCACGCGGTCGGCCATGGAGAGCGCCTCGCCCTGGTCGTGGGTGACGAAGACGAAGGTGAGGCCGAGCGCGCGCTGCAGGCCCTTGAGCTCGGACTGCATCTCCTCGCGCAGCTTGAGGTCGAGCGCGCCGAGCGGCTCGTCGAGGAGGAGCACCTTGGGCCGCACGACCAGCGCGCGGGCGAGCGCGACGCGCTGGCGCTGGCCGCCGGAGAGCTGGGAGGGACGGCGCGTCTCGGTGCCGGCGAGCTTGACCATGGCCAGCGCCTCGCGGGCGAGCCGGTCGCGCTCGGCGCGGCCGACGCCGCGCACCTTCAGCCCATAGGCCACGTTGTCGCCGACCGAGAGGTGCGGAAACAGCGCGTAGTCCTGGAACACGGTGTTGACCGCCCGGCGATAGGGCGGCAGGCCCTCCACCGTCTCGCCGAAGATTTCGATATGGCCGGCATCGGGCTGCTCGAAGCCGGCGATCAGGCGCAGGCACGTCGTCTTTCCCGAACCGGAGGGGCCGAGCATGGCGAAGAACTCGCCCGGCGCGATGGCGAGATCGACGCCGTCCACCGCACGCACATGGCCGAAATGCCGCTCCACACCCTGGAAGCGGACGGCGGGGGTGGCGGTGGAGGTTTGAAGATGCATGAGGCGGCGGTCCGGCAAAAGGCGGTTTGAGCAGAACGGAAGGGCTGCTGCGCAGAGTCTTGCGCTGGGCCCGGATCGGCGCCGCGCTTCGCGCAGCTTATCCGGGAAACAGTCGCGCCTTGTGTCCCGGACAAGCGGAGGCGCAGCCGAAGCGCCGATCCGGGATCCGGCGGAGAATCGCGCCTTAAGGCGGGAACCGCTCCTCCTCCCCCGGCGAAAGAGGAGGAGAAGCGGAAAGGCCCGCAGCGGCCTACCGCCCGCCGAGCACGGCGATGTAGTCGGACACCCAGCGGTAATAGGGCACGCAGCCGGCGGCCTGGCTGGCGCATTTGGCGACCGGGGTGCGCCAGAAGTGGATCTTCTCGAAGTCTTCCATGCCGTTGGTCTTGCAGCCCTCGGCGCCGAGCAGCTCGTTGCCCTTGCAGGCGGCCGGGACGGACGGCACCGAGCCGAACCACGAGGCGAGGTCGCCCTGCACCTTCGGCGAGAGGGAGTGCTCCATCCACATATAGGCGCAGTTCGGGTGCTTGGCGTCGACATGCATCATGGTGGTGTCGGCCCAGCCGGTGGCGCCCTCCTGCGGAATGGTCGAGGCGATCGGCTTCTTCTGGCTGACCAGCAGGTTCACCTGGAACGGCCAGGAGGAAGAGGCGACCACGCCTTCATTGGTGAAGTCGTCGACCTGGATCATGGCGTCGTGCCAGTAGCGCTGCACGATCTTGCGCTGCGCGCGCAGCAGGTCGAGCGCGGCCTTGTACTGGTCCTCGGTCAGCTCGTAGGGGTCCTTGATGCCGAGCTCGGGCTTGTGCGCCATCAAATAGAGCCCCGCGTCGGCGATGTAGATCGGCCCGTCGAAGGCCTGCACGCGGCCCTTGTTGGACTTGCCGTCCGGCAGCGTCTGCTCCTCGAAGACGACGTTCCAGCTCTTGGGCGCGCCGTCCTTGAAGGTCTCGGTGTTGTACATCAGCACGTTGGAGCCCCACTGGTAGGGCACGCCGTAATGGGTGCCGTTCACCGTGTGCCAGGGCGAACTCTGCAGGCGCTCGTCCACCGTGCTCCAGCTCGGGATCAGCTTGGTGTTGATGGGGGCGACCTTCTTGCCGGCGATGAGGCGCAGCGAGGCGTCGCCCGAGGCGGTCACGAGGTCGAAGCCGCCCTCGTTCATCAGCGCGACCATCTCGTCGGAGGTTCCGGCGGTCTTCACATTGACCTTGCAGCCGGTCTTCTTCTCGAAGGCGCTCACCCAGTCATAGGCCTTGTCGGTCTCGCCGCGCTCGATGTAGCCGGGCCAGGCGACGATATCGACCTGCCCCTCGCCCTTGCCGAGCGCCTTCATCTCGGCGGCGAAGGCGGGCTGGAGGGTGAGCGAGGCGCAGGCGACGAGCGCCGGCAGATGCAGATAACGGGCAATGGTCGGCATGATCTTTCCCTCTGTTCTGCGGGCGCTGGCCGCCCTTTAGGGAAAGTGTGCCGCCGCACCACGGCGCGCGCCACACCAAAGATCAGAAGGCAGGCATCGGAAAAACCGATGAGTACGGGATGTGCAGCTTCCAGCCGCTGTCACCGCCGGCCGGCATGGCGCGTGGCCGCGATGGAGACGAAACCGGCGGCGGCGCCGGAGAGCGGCGAGCCGCGCCGCCAGGCGGTCGCCACCTCCACCGCCGGGACGTCGTCGACCAGCGTGCGCGCCTCGATCTTGTCGCCTTCCAGCGACCAGGGACGATAGGTGAGGTCCGGCAGCACGGCGACGCCGGCGCCTGTCGCCACCAGCGAGCGTACCGCCTCCACCGAGCGGGTGCGGAAGGCCACCGGCGGGCGGATGCCGAGCCGGCGCCAGACGATTTCCGAGGCTTCCGCGATCTCGTCGATGGTCAGCAGCACATGCGGCTCGCCCGAGAGCTCGCGCAGGCTCACCCGCTCCTCGGCAAGCGCCGTGTGGCCGAGCGGCAGCCAGACCCGATAGGGCGAGACTTCGACCGCCTCGGTCTGCAACGCCGCCGAGCGGCGCCCCGGCGGCAGCACCATGACGGCGACGTCGAGTTCGCCGCCGACCAGCAGATGTTCGAGATAATCCGCCGCGTCCTCCACCGCCTCCACCGTGATGCCGGGGAAGGCGCGGCGGAAGCGGGCGATGAGATCGGAATAGATGTAGCCGGCAACCAGCGGGGTGACGCCGACCGACAGCCGGCCGGTGAGCGCCGCCGTCTCCGGCCCGGCCAGCGCGCGGCGCGCATCGGCGACGTCGCCGAGGATCTTGCGGGCGTGGCGCAGGAAATGGTGGCCCTTCAGCGTGAGATCAGCGCCGCGCGCGTGCCGTTCCAGCAGCCGGAAGCCGAGATCGAGTTCCAGCTCGCGCAGCGCCTCGGTAACGGTCGACTGCGAGATGGAGAGCGTATGCGCGGCCGAGGACACCGAGCCGTTCTCCGCCACGGCCACGAAATACTGGAGCTGGCGCAGCGAAAAGGCCATCGGGCGACCCATGATGGAACGGATTTTCCGATGGTAGCACGGAGGAATACAAACGGGGGAAGACAAAGACGACGAGCGGCTCCCCTCCACCTCCCGTCATCCCGGACGGCCGCAGGCCGATCCGGGATCGCGCGAAATGAATGGCGATCCCGACTCTCCGCTTCGCTGCGGCCGGGATGACAATGAAAGAAAACGAGACTACCGCCCCAGCAGGCTCTTCAGCTCGAAGCTCTCGTCAGCGGCCTGCTCCGGGGTGATCGCGGGCGTGCCGGCCAGCAGGCGGCGGCCGAGCATGTGGTCGGCCGGGCGGTTGACGCTCTCGATGGCGGTGAGCACGCCCTCGCGGAAGCGGAACACCGAGAAGCGTCGCGAGGCGGGATCGCCCCGCAGCACCCCCGCATCCGTCGGGCCGGCGAGGCCGACGATCTGCAGCTTGAGGTCGGCCTGGTCGCTCCAGAACCACGGCACGGCATCGAAGGGCGCTGGCTCCCCCGTGGGCGAGACCTTGCCCGTCAACCGGTGCGCAAGGCTGCGCGCCTGATCGACGGCGTTCTGCACTGATTCAAGCCGCGCCATCGCCCCGGCGAAGCGGCTGGGATAGGCCACAGCATCGCCGAGCGCGGAGATCGACGGATCGGCGGTCGCCAGATGCGCGTCGACGACGATGCCGTTCGCCACCTCCAGCCCGGCCTCGGCGGCGAGTTCCACATTCGGCACCACGCCGATGCCGACCAGCACGAAATCGGCGGGATGCACCGCCCCGTCAGTCGTCTCAACGCCGGTCACATGGCCGCCCTCGCCCGTCAGCCCGACGACGCCAGCGCCGAGCAGCAGCTTCGTGCCCATCGCCGCATGGGCCTGCGCGAAGAAGGCCGACATGTCGGGCGAGACGGCGCGGGCCAGCGGACGGGCGGCGGCCTCGATGACCGTCACCTCATGGCCGAGCGCGCGGGCCACCGCCGCGAATTCCAGCCCGATGAAACCGGCGCCGATCACCACCACGCGGCGGGCGGCCTCCAGCCGCTGCTTGAGCGCATCGGCATCGGCGCGGCTGCGCAGATAGAACACGCCGGCAAGCTCGCGGCCCGGCACCGGGAGCGGCCGGTTGCGCGCGCCGGTGGCGAGGATGAGGTGCGCGTAGTTCAGCGGCTCGCCGCCCTGCAGAAGCAGGCGCTTGGCCGCCCGGTCGATGGCGGCGGCGCGCGCGTTCACCAGTTCGATGCGGTGATCGGCATAGAAGGCGGCCGGGCGCAGCTCGATCTGCTCGATGCCGGCCTCGCCCTTCATATAGGCCTTGGAGAGCGGCGGGCGCTGATAGGGCACGCCCGGCTCGTCGCCGACGAGGACGAGGCGCCCCTGATAGCCGGATTCGCGCAGCGAGGCGGCGGCCTGGAAGCCGCCCTGCCCCGCGCCGACGATGACGATACCGGGAATATCGCTCACGCTTGTTCCTCACTTCTTGCGAGCGCCACCAGCCGGTCGCGCTCGTCATAGATCGCCGCGCCGATCCGCTCCATGAACTCGGCATCCGGCAGGCCGGGGGGGATGGGCGGCAGGAAGGACACGGTGATGGTGCCCGGCCGTATCTCGAAGCTGCGCGCCAGCCAGAACAGCCCGGCATTGTGCGCCACCGGCACCACGGGCAGGCCGAGCGCCTTGTAGAGCAGCAGCACGCCGCGCTGCATCGGCGCGCGCGCCTCCACCGGCTGGCGGGTGCCTTCCGGGAAGATCAGCAGGCTGCGCCCCTCACCCGCCGCCTCGCGACCCTCGCGGAACATCTTCTTCATCGCCGCGCCGCCGCCCGCCCGGTCGATAGCGATCATCGGCGAGCGCTTGAGGAACCAGCCGAAGACCGGGATGCGGTACAGCTCCTCCTTCAGCACGATGGCGACATCGGGCACCAGCGTGGCGGCGGCGATGGTCTCGAAGGTCGACTGGTGGTTGGCGACATAGAGCGCGGGCGTGTCCGGCCGGTTCGCCTCGCCGACGGTGCGGCATGCCACCCCCACGAGCCGCAGCAGCGCGAGCACTCCGCGCGCCCACACGCGCGAGAAGCGCCGCGTGGCGGGCGGATCGCGGCGCAGCGCGTAATAGGGAATGGTCGCGGCCAGCAGCAGCGTCCACAGGACGAGCAGGACGAGGAAGACGGTCGAGCGCAGGCGGGACATTGCGGAGCGGCAGGCCTCACGGATCACCCGGCCGGTCTAGCAGATCGGCGCGGCCGGCGGGAGGGCCGGCGGGCGTGGCGGACAGAGACCCGGCTCCGAGAGGCGGCGCGGGGGCGCCGTCGGGCTCGACGCCCCACCCTCTACCGCGTCATCCCGATACAACGTCATCCCCGGGCTTGACCCGGGGATCCACGACTCCCACCTCCCCGCCTCGACGAAGGCGTGGATGGCCGGGTCAAGCCCGGCCATGACGGGGTGCGGGCGAAGCGGGCCGGTGACGCCCTACCCCTCGATCAGCGCGAAGGCGTTCACGTCGAACAGGCCGAAATCGGTGATCTTCAGATGCGGGATCACCGGCAGCGGCAGGAAGGCGACCTGCAGGAACGGCTCGGGCAGCACGACGCCGAGCGCCTTGGCCGCCGCGCGCAGCGGAATCAGCGCGTCGTGCACCTCCTCGAACGAGGTATCCGCCATCAGCCCAGCCACCGGCAGGGCGAGCTCGGCCCGCACCTGCCCACCCTCGGCCACCACGAAGCCTCCCTTCAGGTCGATCAGCCGGTTCACCGCCACCGCCATATCGGCCTCGTCGACACCGACCACGGTGATGTTGTGGCTGTCATGGCCGACCGAGGAGGCGATGGCGCCGCGCTTCATGCCAAAGCCATGCACGAAACCGCGCCCGATATTGCGGTTCTTGCCGTGGCGGGCAACGACGCAGACCTTCACCGCATCCTTGTCCAGATCGGCGTGCTTCTCGCCGTCGATCACCGCGAGGTCGAAGCTCAGATCCTCGGTGATGATGCGCCCCGGCACCACGCCGATGACGCGGGTGGCGGGCCCGGTGGCGGGGATGCGGAAATCGGCGGCCTCGACAGGCTCGGCCTTCATGGAATCGAGGCCGACCGGCGGCACATGGGCGCGCGTGGCGAAGAGCTCGGGCGTCACCAGCCTTCCGGCGCTGACGACATGGCGCACCGAGCAGGATTCCAGATCGTCGAGCAGCACGATGTCGGCGCGCCGGCCCGGCGCGATCAGGCCGCGATCCCTCAGCCCGAAGGCGTTGGCCGCCGACCAGCTCGCCACGCGGTAGACATGGTGCAGCGGCGCGCCGCCCTTGATCGCCTCGCGGATCATGTAGTCGAGATGGCCCTCCTCGGCGATGTCGAGCGGGTTGCGATCGTCCGTGCAGAAGGCGAGGAAAGCCGAGGTGTCGGCCGAGATCAGCGGGATCAGCGCGTGCAGGTCCTTGGAAACCGAGCCCTCGCGGATGAGCACCGTCATGCCCTTCACCAGCTTCTCGCGCGCCTCCTCCAGCGAGGTCGCCTCGTGCTCGGTGCGGATGCCGCTCGCGATGTAGCCGTTGAGGTCGCGCCCGCGCAGCAGCGGCGCGTGGCCGTCTATGTGCCCGTCGGAAAAGGCGGAGAGCTTGTCGAGGCAGCCCGCGTCGCGGAACAGCACGCCGGGGAAATTCATGAACTCGGCAAGGCCGATGCCGGAGGCATGGCCGCGCAGCGCCACGAGATCGGCGGCATCCAGCTCGGCTCCTGCGGTCTCGAAGCCGGTCGCCGGCACGCAGGAGGAGAGCTGCACGCGCAGGTCCATGATCGTGTGCTCGGCACAGCGCTGGAACCAGGCGATGCCCTCCGCGCCCAGCACATTGGCGATCTCGTGCGGGTCGCAGATCGCCGTGGTGACGCCGTGGGGGAGCACGCAGCGGTCGAATTCCAGCGGCGTCACCAGCGAGGATTCGACGTGCAGATGGGTGTCGATGAAGCCGGGCACCGCGAACAGCCCGCTGCCGTCGATGACCGTCGCGCCGTCATAGCTGTCGTACGTGCCGACGATGCGGTCGCCGACGATGGCGATGTCGGTGCGGGTGATGGTGCCGGTGATGACGTCCAGCAGGCGGACGCCCTTGATCACCAGATCGGCCGGGGCGACGCCGCGCCCCGCGTCGATGAGGCGGCCGATCTGCGCGGGGCTGCGGGTGGTCATGGCCAGCGTCCTAACCTCTATTCCTTCCAGGCGCTCGCCCGGTCGAGCCGGGCGATCTCGGCGTCCGAGAGCGTCAGCTCGGCGGCGGCGATCAGCTCGCCGAGCTGCTCGACGCGCGAGGCGCTGGCGATCGGCGCCGTCACGCCGGGGCGCGCCATCACCCAGGCGAGCGCCACCTGCGTCGGCGTCGCGCCCTTGGCATTGGCCACCTCGTCGAGCGCGGCGAGGATGCCGAGGCCCTTCGGATTGAGATATTTGTCGACCAGCGACCGCCCGCGCACGCTCTTCTGCGCGTCGGCCGGGGTGCGGTACTTGCCGGTCAGGAAGCCGGCCGCGAGCGAGAAATAGGTGATGACGCCGAGCCCGTTGGCCCGGCAGATCGGCTCCAGCTCGGCCTCGTACCCGGCGCGCTCGCACAGATTATATTCGGGCTGCAGCGTCTCGTAGCGCGGCAGCTTCTCCCGCGTGGCCACCGCCAGCGCCTCGAACAGGCGCGGGCCGGAGAGGTTGGAAGCCCCGATGAGCCGCACCTTGCCGGCCCGGATCAGCTCGTCATAGGCGCCCAGCACCTCCTCGAACGGGGTTTCCGGGTCGTCCCAATGCGACTGGTAGAGGTCGATATAGTCAGTCTGCAGCCGCGTCAGCGAGGCTTCGACCGCCTCGCTTATATAGTCCGGCTTCAGGCAGACCTTGCCGAGCCCCATGTCGGCGCCGACCTTGGTGGCGATGACGAGCCGGTCGCGGTTGCCGCGCGCCTTCATCCAGCGCCCGATGATGGCCTCGGATTCGCCGCCCTCATGGCCGCTCACCCAGCGCGAATAGACGTCGGCGGTGTCGATGAAGGTGAAGCCGGCCTCGAACAGCCCGTCCAGCAGGCGGAAGGACGTGGCTTCGTCGGCGGTCCAGCCGAACACGTTGCCGCCGAAGCACAGCGGGGGAACCAGAATGTCGGAGCGTCCGAGGCGGCGCAGTTCCATCGTCATTTTCCTCCGGGTCGCGGGCGCGGCACCGGCCTCAGGTCGGCGCTCCGCGCGGAACGGGTCGCGAATGCGTCAGCCAATCTAGGGCAGGACGCCGGGAGGGCCAGCCACCTCCCGGTTGTAACGCGCCGCCCGCGCGCTCAGAACGCCTCGTCGTCGAGGCTGCCGACCTCGATGAGCTCGACCTGCTCGCGCTGGCAGACATTGCGCAGCTCGGGTGACGACACCGTGTCGGTGACGAAGGTGTCGATCTCGGCGATGGAGCCGATGCGCACCGGCGCGGTGCGCTCCAGCTTGGAGCGGTCGGCCACCAGTATGACCTGCCGTGCGTTGTCGATGATGGCGCGGGCGACCTGCACCTCGCGATAGTCGAAATCCAGCAGCGTGCCGTCCTCCTCGATGGCGGAGGCGCCGATGACGGCGTAGTCGACCCGGAACTGGCGCACGAAGTCAACCGCCGCCGAACCGATCACCGCGCCGTCGGCGTGGCGCACCGGGCCGCCGGCCATGATCAGCTCGATCTTCGGGTGGCGGTAGAGCAGCGTCGCCACGTTGAGATTGTTGGTGATGACCAGCATGTCCTCATGGTCCGCCAGCGCGCGGGCCACTTCCTCGGTGGTGGTGCCGATATTGATGAACAGCGAGGCGCGGTTCGGCACCATGCTGGCGGCGGCCTCGGCGATGGCGCGCTTGGCGCCCTGCGCCATGGCGCGGCGGGCCTCATAGGCGAGGTTCTCGACGCCGGAGGCGACCACGGCGCCGCCATGCACGCGCGACATCAGCCGTCGCACGCAAAGATCGTTGAGGTCCTTGCGGATGGTCTGGGGCGACACGTCGAAACGCGCGGAGAGGTCTTCGACGCTCACCCGCCCCTGCGCGCGCGCCAGCACGAGTATGTCCTGCTGGCGAGAGGAGATAGCGTTCATTCGGCCGGCGGGTCCTGTCTCCCGGGAACAGACGATCGTCTTCTACGGACGATTCGAAACGCATCCTGCACATTGGAGGCGTTCGCGGCAAACAGGTGCTTAGCTGCGCTGCAACATGAGCACGCTGGCCAGTCCACCGGCCGCCGCGATGGCGGCGAGGCCGAGCGTCTCCGGCGGCTCGCCCGCCATCTCGTGGAACAGTCGCACGGCGAGGATGGCGCCCGAGGCGCCGATGGGATGGCCACGCGCGAGCGCGCCGCCGCCGCGATTGATGCGGGCGGGATCGAGTCCGGCCCAGGCGCAATTACGCGATGCCTGCCCGGCCGAGGCTTCCATCAGCTCGACGACGGGAATCTGCGCCCAATCCAGCCTCGCTTCAGAGTCCGTGTTGTGGACGTCCACCAAAGCCGTCTCGAAGGCCGTCTCCCGCAGCGCGTGATCCACCGTCCCCGGCGGGTCCTCCGGCGCACCGGCGAAGGAGCGGACATAGAACACCTCAGCAAGCGGACGGCCGACATGGAGGCGACGCTCCACCCATTGCCGCGACGCCACCAGCACCACTGCGGCCGCATCCGCCTCCACCGCGACGCCGGCCGCGTCCAGTTCCGTCTCCCCGTCGCGATGGAGCACGGGCGCGCGGGCGCACAGGCGCTCGGTGAGCTCACGGGTGAAGCTGTCGAAGGCGAGGCCCGCCACCGGCACGATCTCGGCCTCCAGCCGCCCGCGCGCCGCCAGCGCCTTGGCGTGGCTCGCAATGGCGAAGGCCGCCTGCTCGGCCCGGCTCATCCCCCGCGCCGCCCGCGCCAGCACCTCGATCATGTCGGGATCGCGCGCCGGAAAGGGGGTGAAGGGCGGGCGGTCGTAGAAGACCGGCGCCTCGCCCTTCGTCCTCGGACGCACGGCGCGCAGCGGCGACCGGCTGAAGCTCTCCACCCCGCCGGCAAGCACGAGCTCCGCCGCGCCCGATTCCACCATGCGGACGGCAAGCTGGATCGCGTCGAGCCCGGAACAGCACTGCGTGTCCAGCGTCAGCGCCGGCACGCTCGCGGGAAGGCCGGCCGCCAGCGCCGCGAGGCGGGCGACATTGCCGCCGCCGGACAGCGCGTTGCCGAGGATGACGTGCTCCACCTCGTGCGGCTCGCGACCGGCATCGACAAGACAGGCCCGCAGCACCGGGGCGGCGAGATCGTGCGCCTCCATCGCGCGGAAGGCGCCGCCGCGCGGGGCCACCGCCGTGCGGCGAGCGCTGACGATGAAGGCCCCGCTCACCGTTTCAGCCTCTCATGAACGATGGCCTCCAGCGCCCGGAGGTCCGCCTTGCCGCCGGCGGTGCGCGGCCAGTCGTCGAGGGCGAGGAAGCGGCGCGGGATCTTGGCCGCCGGCAGCACCGCCCGGCAGGCGGCGCGCAGGGCGGGCTCGTCATATCGCCCGCGCAGCACCGCGACCAGCTCGACCCCGCGCAGCGGGTCGGGCACGCCGAACACCGCCGCCTCCTCGATACCGCAAAGCCCCGCCAGCACGGCCTCGACCTCCTCCGGGTAGACGTTGAGCCCCGAGGTGACGAGCATGCGCCGCTCGCGCCCGTGCAGATAGAGGAAGCCCGCCTCGTCCAGCCGCCCATGGTCGCCGATGGTGAGGAAGCCGTCCGCGCGGCGGGTCTCCGGGGCACTGCCGCAGGCGTATTCGTCGAACAGCATGGAACTGCCGACCCAGATGGCGCCCGCCTCGCCCACCGGCAGATCGCGGCCCGCCGCATCGCGGATGCGGAGCGTGACGCCGCGCGCGGCCCGGCCCACGGCGCCCGCCGGCACGCGCTCGTCGGGATGGGCGATGGCGACGAAGCTCAGCTCCGAGGCGCCATAGAACTCGGCGATGCGGGCATTCGGGAACAGCGCCTCGACCGCCGCACGGGTCTCCGGCCGCCATTTGGCGCCGCTGATCATCAGCATGCGCAGCGAGGGAAAGCTCTCGCCGGTGCCGGCCTCGACCAGCATCTGAAGCTGCGTCGGTGTCGCGTAGAGCGCGCTCACGCCGTGGCGCCCGATCAGCCGCAGCGCCCGGCGGGGGTGGAACTGGCGCATCATCACCGCGCGCGCGCCGATATGGAGCGCGTGGACGACGCCGTAGAGATGCAGCGAGGCGGCGAGCCCGCCCGGCGCGAGCACGACATCGGCGTCGCTTACGCCGAACTCGGCGGCGCTTACCGCGAAACTGTCGATCCAGGAGCGGTGGTTGCGCCGATAGCCCTTCGGCAGGCCGGTCGAGCCGGAGGTGAAGCCGACATAGAAGGGCGCCTCCGGCGCGGGTGGCTCGGCAAAGGGCGCGGGCGGCACTTCCGGCAGCGCGTCGAGCGTGAGAGCGGGCGCCAGCGCCGCGTCGATGGCGGCGCGGTAGGGCGCCGGCCAAGAGGGATCGTAGACCAGCGCCTGTCGCCCGCTCACCGCGCAGGCGAAGAAGGCTTCCACCAGCGCCGGCGCATTGCCGCTCGTGAGCGCCACGCCCTCGCCCGGCGCGGTGCGCCCGGCCAGCCATGCGGCGAGCCCGCCGACGTGCGTGGCGAGTTGCGCGCGGGTCAGCACCTCATCGTCGCACACCAGCGCCAGCCGGTCCGGCGCGGCCTCCGCCAGCGCCGGCAGCCTCGCGCCGATGATCGGCGCCTCCGCGCTCACGCGTTGCGCGAGAGCAGGGCCTCGGGCATGCCGCGCGCCACCGTCTGGGCGATCAGCGCCACCAGCACCGCCTTGATCGTGTCGCCGGGGATGAAGATCAGGCACGCCTTGGCGGCGTCGAGCGGCGCCAGCCCGCCGACCAGCGACATGCCGGCGATGCCGAAGGCGTACATCACCAAGATGCCGCCAATGACCGCCGCCACCAGCGCGGAGGGGAATACCGGCGCGGTGCGCAGCGCCTGCATGATCCAGCCGGCGACGAAGGCCACCGCGATCCAGCCGAAGATGAAGCCGACGGAGGGCGAGAAGAACACGCCGAGCCCGCCGCGCCCGCCGGCCAGCAGCGGCGCGCCGAGCGCCACCACGAACAGCAGCAGCACGATGGCGAGCGCCCCGCGCCACGCGCCGAGCATCACGCCGGCCAGCATGGCGCCCATGCTCTGCGCGGTGATGGGCACCCCGCCGGCGAAGGGCAGGTCGAAGCGCGGCAGCAGGCCCAGCATCGCAAAGATCGCGGCATAAAGGGCGATCTGCACGAGCGAACGATCCTTCATCGGTGGCCTCCTCGGGGTGCGCCGCCCCGCGCAGCAAGCGCCTCGGCGGTGTTATGGGACAGTCTCAGCGTCTGGATACAGAATGGCGCGAGCAGGCGCCAGCCGCCCCGCCGGCCGGAACGGGCACGGTAGGACTCGTTCAGCGCCTCCCACAGGGCGAACAGCAGCGGGATGAGGCGGATCATCATCGCCACCGCCAGCGCGACGCGGCGCGGGGCGACGCCGAACAGCCGCAAAGGCATAAGCAGCGGCTCCACCGCGTCCATCATCGCATCCATGCGGGTGGTCATGGTCACGGCATTGGCCAGCAGCACCATGGCGACGATGCGCAGCACCACCAGCACGCCGAACAGGACGTCGCCGCTCCACCAATGCAGCGCCAGCAGGATGACGAACAGCATCCAGAGCGGGCGCAGCAGCGCGATCTGCGCCAGCGCCGCGCGCCCGAGAGAGGCATAGAGCGCCAGCACCGCGACCACGAGGCCCGTCATCACCGCCACGCTGTCGACCGGCGTGATGGCGAGGCTGACAAGGGCCAGCGCCAGCAGCTTCCAGCCGGCGGGCATGCGATGCAGCCAGGTACGGCCGGGCAGATAGAGCGAGATCATGGACGAGGGATCTCCGGCGCGGCGCCACCGGGTTTCCCGGACAAGCTGCGCATCGCGCAGCGCCGATCCGGGACCCAGGAATAATCCGGCGAAGCCGCCGAACCTAAAAAGTATGTCCCTACGGGTGATTCTTGTGCTGGGTCCCGGCGCGGCACTTCGGCTTCCCCTCCGTTGGGCCGGGAAACGCAGGATGTCCCGCTCACGCCAGCGCCTCCGCGAAGGCGCGGTAGGCCGCGACCACCTCGCCGGGAGCGCCGTCCATCCGCACCCGCCCTTCATGCAGCCAGACCACGCGGTCATAGGCGGCGAAGGCGTCAAGTTCGTGCGCCACCAGCACCACCTGCTGCGGCAGGCCGGCGACCAGCGCCTCCAGCCGCCGCCGTGTCGGCAGGTCGAGGCTGGAGAAAGGCTCGTCGAGCACGATCACCGCCGGCCCCATCACCAGCACGGCGATGATGCAGAGGAACTGCTTCTCGCCCTCCGAGAGCGCATGCACCGGCCGCTCCGCCCAGTGCGCGCGGCCGAAGCGTTCGAGCGCGGGGATGGCCGCCTTCGCCGCCTCGCGGCGCGGCAGGCCGGACTGTTCGAGGCTGAAGGCGACCTCCTCGGCCACCGTCGGGAAGATGATCTGGTGGTCGGGGTTCTGGAAGATGAAGCCGACCTTGCGCGGCAGCTCGTCCGCCTTCTCCGCCGCGTCGAGCCCATGCACGACGACACGGCCGGCATCGGCCGTCAGCAAGCCGTTGAACAGACGCACCAGCGAGCTCTTGCCCGAGCCGTTGGTGCCGATCAGTCCGACGCGCCGCTCGGCCAATTCCAGCGACACGCCGTCGAGCACCGTGCGCCCGCCGCGCGTGAGGGTGACGTTGTCGAGGCGGAGGGAGGCGTTCATCGCGGCCGACCCGCGGTCAGAGCGTCATGGCCGGGCTTGACCCGGCCATCCACGCCTTCATCGGGCAAAGATATGGATCCCCGGGTCGAGCCCGGGGATGACGGCGACGGGAAACGGGGCCGCCGAACAGTCTCACAGCATTTCCAGCGCGCGCTTGCGGCCGGGCGGTGGGAAGGCCTTGTCGAGCGCGGCGAAATCGTCGGCGTCGAGCCTGATGTCGCGCGCGCCAGCGTTCTCGCGCATGTGCTCGGGGCGCGAGGCCTTGGGGATGACGATGTTGTTGGGGCTGCGCAGCACCCAGGCCAGCGCCACCTGGAACGGCTTCACCCCGTGCTTGGCGGCGATCTCGGCGAGCACGCCGGCGGTCTTGATGCGGCCCTGCTCGATGGGGCTATAGGCCATCAGCGGCACCTCGTTCTCCTCCAGCCACGGCAGCAGGTCGAATTCCGGCCCGCGCCGGGTGAGGTTGTAGAGCACCTGGTTGACCGCGCAGGCGTCGCCTCCGGGCGTGTCCCAAAGCTCCAGCATGTCGTCGGTGTCGAAATTCGAGACACCCCAGTGGCGGATCTTGCCCTGGCTTTTGAGGTGCTCGAAGCCGATCACCGTCTCGGCCAGCGGCACGCCGCCGCGCCAGTGCAGCAGGTAGAGATCGAGATGATCGGTCTTCAGCCGCTTCAGGCTGCGCTCGCAGGCGGCGACGACGCCGGCGCGGCTGGCGTTCTGCGGATAGACCTTGGAGACGAGGAACACCTTGTCGCGCAGCCCGGCCAGCACCTCGCCGAGGAAGCTCTCGCACGCGCCCTCGCCATACATCTCGGCGGTGTCGACCAGTCTGAGGCCGAGCTCGACGCCGAGGCGCACCGATTCGGTCTCGTCCTTACGCGCCGCCGCCCGCTCGCCCATCATCCAGGTGCCGATGCCGAGGGCCGGAACCTTTTCGCCGCCGGGAAGAACCACCTTGCCGCTCATCGCGCCTCTCCATTGCCTGTTCAGGCGGATTGCCACTCCCGCGCGGCGTGCGCAAGCGGGCGGCACGCTTCCATGCTATCTTCGTGCCGTCACCATCCTTTCCGCCGACACCGGACGCCTATGCCGACGCCCCTTCACCACACGCCCCCCGAGGCCGACCCGCCGGACGCGCCGGAGCCGAGCCTCGCCATCGGCCTGTCGGCGGTGATCGTGGCGGTGACGGGCGACGACCCCAAGGTGCTGACCATCCGCCATGGCGACGGGCGCGACTCGCTTCCCTCCGGCCCGCTGGAGCGCGGCCACCGCACGCTGGAGGTGGGCCTGCGGAGCTGGGTGGAGCGGCAGACGCTGCAGGAGCTCGGCCATGTCGAGCAGCTCTACACCTTCGGCGACCGCGACCGCGGCGAGGATGGCGCGCGCGCGCTCTCCCTCGCCTATCTCGCGCTGGTGCGCGAGGCGCGCCCGGCGGGCGACGCCGACGCGGCGTGGCAGAGCTGGTACCGCTACTTCCCGTGGGAGGACTGGCGCGACGGGCGGCCGGGCGTGCTCGACAGCCTTGAGCCGGGCCTGCGCGCCTGGGCGGCGGGAGCGGCGAGTTCGCGCATGGGCGAGATGCGCGCCGAACGCGTGGCGCTGTGCTTCGGCGGCGCCGCGCGCGGCAGCGAGGCCGGCTGGAACGAAGAGCGCGTGCTGGAACGCTACGAACTGCTCTACGAGGCGGGGCTGGTCGCCGAGGCGCTGCGCGAGCGCGGCTCCGACCGCCTGGCGCCCGGCACCTCCGGCGCGGAGATGCGGGAGGACCATCGCCGCATGCTGGCGCTCGCCATCGCGCGGCTGCGCGGCAAGATCAAGTACCGCCCGGTGGTGTTCGAGCTGATGCCGCCGAGCTTCACGCTTGGCCAACTCCAGCTCACGGTGGAGGCGCTGTCGGGCACGCCGCTGCACAAGCAGAACTTCCGCCGGCTGGTGGAGCAGCAGCGGCTGGTCGAGGAGACCGGCGAGACCACCGCCGAGACCGGCGGCCGCCCCGCCCGGCTGGTGCGCTTCCGCCGCGAGGTGCTGCTGGAGCGCCCCGCCCCCGGCCTGCGCCTGCCCGGCGGCTTTGCGCGGCGGTGATCACTGGCGGCGGATCAATCACGCCCGTCGATCCACTTCGCCATGACGATGCGCGGGGCGACCTCGAAGCCGAGCTTCTCGTAGAAGGCGACGACCGCCCTATTGGTCTCGCGCACCAGAAGCTGCGCCTTGACCACGCCGCGCGCCTTCAGCCAGTCCTCGGCCGCCGCGACGATCGAGGCGCCGACGCCCTGGCGCTGCAGCATGGGATCGACCGCGACGTAATAGAGCCAGCCGCGATGCCCGTCATGGCCGACCATGGCGCTGGCGCAGACGCGGCCGCATTCGAGCCGGGCCACCAGCACCTCCGAGCTGGCGCCGGCCCGCGCGAAGCGGAAATCCGTCGCCGGATCGTTGCACGGCACGGTCAGCCCGCAGGCACGCCACAGATACACCACGGCCCGCTCGTCCGCCTCCCGCGCGGGCTCGATCTTCAACGTCATTCCTGCATTCTCCCGCAGCCCTGCCGACACCCAAAAAATCCAATGGCCCGATTTGTGACGAACTGTTGACAGCGACTTATACTCAGTCCTAGCATAAGCAGGATCGCCGGGCTTGGAGCCCGGTTCTCTTTGGCCCAAATTATACTCAAAACGAGCATAAGGGAGGATGCGATGCTGGACCTGAACGTGGCGGCCCGCCGCGACGGCGGCGAGCCCATCGCCGCCGGCTCCACCGGTTTCGTGCACGGCTTGGCGCCCGCCGCCAGCCCCGCGGCGCTCCCGCTTCCCCATCTCTATGCCCGCGTGTCCAAGCACCTGACGCCGGCGGAATGGCCGCTGGTCGCCCGCGAGGTCGAGGCGATCGAACGCCTGAAGCGCGAGCGCAACGCCGTCGTGCTCGGCCATAACTATCAGGCGCCCGAGATCTTCAACACGGTGGCCGACATCGTCGGCGACTCTCTCGCCCTCGCCCGCGAGGCGGTGACGGTCGACGCCGACGTCATCGTCATGGCGGGCGTGCATTTCATGGCCGAGACCGCCAAGCTGCTGAACCCCTCCAAGACCGTGCTGATCCCCGACAGCAAGGCCGGCTGCTCGCTGGCCGAGAGCATCACGGCGGAGGATATCCGCCTGCTGCGCAAGCATTATCCCGGCGTGCCGGTCGTCACCTATGTCAACACCTCGGCCGAGGTGAAGGCGGAGAGCGACTATTGCTGCACCTCCGGCAACGCCGTGAAGGTGGTGCGCCACGTGGCCAAGGAATGGGGCGTCAACCGCATCCTCATGCTGCCGGACGAATACCTCGCCCGCAACGTGCAGAAGGACGTGCCGGAGATCGAGCTGATCGCCTGGAAGGGCCATTGCGAGGTGCATGAGCGCTTCACCCCGCAGGACATTCGCGACCTGCGCGAGGCGCATCCCGGCGTGATCGTGCTCGCCCATCCCGAATGCCCGCCCGAGGTGGTGGCGGAGGCCGACTATGCCGGCTCGACCGCCGGCATGGCCGATTATGTGCGCGACGAGAAGCCCGCCCGCGTGGTGCTGATCACCGAATGCTCCATGGCCGACAATGTCGCGGTGGACCATCCCGACGTCGAGTTCGTGCGCCCGTGCAACCTGTGCCCGCACATGCGGCGCATCACCCTGCCGGCGATCCGCCGCGCGCTGGAGACCATGACCACGCAGGTCGAGATCGATCCCGCCGTGGCCGGCCGCGCCCGGCTCGCCGTCGAACGCATGCTCGCCATCCGCTGATCGCGGGAGAGGATCGCTTCGTGAACCATTCGCCGCAGAATGTCGTCGTGGTCGGCGGCGGGGTCGCCGGCCTCGCCACCGCGCTGCATCTGGCGCCGCTGCCCGTCACCCTCGTCGTCGCCTCCCCGCTCGGCAGCGAGGCGGCGACCGGCTGGGCGCAGGGCGGCATCGCCGCCGCCATCGGCGCGGACGACCGGCCGGATTTCCACGCCATCGACACGCTGACCGCCGGGGCCGGGCTTTCCGAGCCGCATGTGGCGCGCCGGGTGGCGGGCGCCGCGCCCGCCTCCATCGACTGGCTGCTCGACATCGGCACGCCGTTCGATCGCAACGCCAATGGCAGCCTCGCCCTCGGGCTGGAGGCCGCCCATTCGCGCCGGCGCATCGTGCATGCGGACGGCGACGGCACCGGCCGCGTCGTGCTGGAAACGCTGGCGCGCGCCGCCCGCGCCTGCCCCTCCATCCACGTGATGGAAGGCTGGCGGGCGACCGCGCTGCTGAGCGACGCGCAGGGCCGCGTCGCCGGCATCGCCGCGCGCGACCGCGAGGGACGCCTCCTCCCGCTGCCCGCCCGCGCCGTGGTGCTGGCGACCGGCGGTCTCGGCGGGCTCTACGGCTCCACCACCAACCCGCTCGGTGCCACCGGCGGCGGCCTCGCGCTGGCGGCGCGTGCCGGGGCGGTGCTCCGCGACATGGAGTTCGTGCAGTTTCACCCGACCGCCATGGCGGTAGGCGCCGACCCGATGCCACTCGCCACTGAGGCGCTGCGCGGGGAAGGCGCCAGGCTGTTCAACGAGCGCGGCGAACGCTTCATGGCCGATGTGCCGGGGCAGGAGCTGGCGCCGCGCGACGTGGTGGCCCGCGCCATCTTCGCCGAGATCGCCGACGGCCGGCGCGTGGTGCTGGACGCCCGGATGCGCGACATCGAGAGCCGCTTCCCCGGCGTCGTCGCGCTGTGCCGGGCCAACGGGCTCGACCCCGCGCGCGAGCCGATCCCGGTGCGGCCGGCGGCGCATTACCACATGGGCGGCGTCAAGGTGGACGATGCCGGGCGCGCCAGCGTTGCGGGCCTGTGGGCCTGCGGCGAGGTGGCCTCCACCGGGCTGCACGGGGCGAACCGGCTCGCCAGCAATTCGCTGCTGGAAGCGCTCGCCTATGGACGCTGGATCGCCGAGGACATCGCCGGCGCGCCCATGCCGACGTGCGCACCCGGTCTCGCGGCGCCGGCGCCGCGCCCGCTCTCGCCGGCACGCGCCGAAATCCGCGCGCTGATGGACCTGAAGGTGGGCGTAGTGCGCGACGCGCAGGGGCTGGAGGAGGCCGCCGGCCGGCTCGGCGAGCTGGCCGACGCCACCGGCGACGACCTCTCGCTGGTGGCGCTGGCCATCACCGAGGCGGCGCTGCGCCGGGAGGAAAGCCGGGGCGGCCATTTCCGCGCCGACCATCCCGCCCCCGCCGCGCAGGCCAGCCATTCGCAGACCCTGCTGGCCGACATCCGGTCCTGCGACGCCGCACAGGAGCGGCGCGTGGCGTGACGCCACGTCGACCGCGAACGCGGACGGAAACCGATTGCGAGTGACACCATGACCCTCTCCCCCCTGCCCCGCCTGCTGGTCGAGCCGATCGTGCGCGCCGCGCTGCTGGAAGATCTCGGCCGCGCCGGCGACGTGACGAGCGGTGCCGTCATACCCGCCGAGGCCCGTTTCGAGGCGGTGATCGCCTCGCGCCAGCCGGGCGTCGTCGCCGGCCTCGACGCGGCGGTGATCGCCTTCGCGCTGGTCGACCCCTCGGTGAAGGCCGAAATCGTGCGCGGCGACGGCGCGTCGGTGGCGCCGGGCGACGTGGTGATGCGGCTTTCCGGCCCGGCCCGCTCCATCCTCACGGGAGAGCGGGTGGCGCTCAACATCGCCTGCCGCATGTCCGGCATCGCCACCGCCACCGCCGGCCTCGTCGAGATCGCCCGCGCGCATGGCAACGCGCAGATCGTCTGCACGCGCAAGACGACGCCGGGGCTGCGGGCGCTGGAAAAGCACGCGGTGAAGGCGGGCGGCGGCTCCAATCACCGCTTCGGCCTCGACGATGCGGTGCTGATCAAGGACAACCACATCGCCGTCGCCGGCGGCGTTGCCCCGGCCATCCGCGCGGCGAAGGCCCATGCCGGCCACATGGTGAAGATCGAGGTCGAGGTCGACACGCTGGCGCAGCTCGACGCCGCGCTGGCCGAAGGCGTCGACGCGGTGCTGCTCGACAATATGGACCCGGCCACCCTCGCCAAGGCGGTCGCGCTGGTGAATGGCCGGGCGCTGACGGAAGCCTCGGGCCGGGTGTCGCGCGAGACGGTCGGGCCCATCGCGGCGAGCGGGGTGGACCTCATCTCGGTCGGCTGGATCACCCACTCCGCCCCGATCCTCGATCTCGGGCTCGACGCGGCGAGCGTGTAAGCGGCACGGTGTCCCGGCCAGGCGGCGGCGCAGCCGGCGCGTGGAGCCGGGACCCAGGAGAAACACTTCGGCGATACCTCGCCTCCTCCAACCGCGCCATAAGCATGTTCGGCGAAGCGTTTTCCGGCGGGTCCCGGCTCGCCTTCCGACGACGCTACAGGCGTCCGGGATACGACGCCCCCCTGCCAAGGTAGCAGGCCCGCCATGCCGCGCGCGCGGGTCGCTGCCCTTGAATGAGGCATGCTTTTGTGCGATGCATATAAGCGTCTGCTAATGGTTATGCGGGAGAGACCGACAGTCCTCCCGGACATGTGTCGGCGCCGACGGAGCAACCCCCCAGGAAACTCTCAGGCACCACGGACCGCATAATCAGGACAATCTGGAGAGAGGCGTCGACGCCCGTCACAGGCGTCAGGACGTCCACCGAAGGGGAAGCCCGGGAAGGCGGCATCGCCGCTTCGTCTCGGGGCGAGCTCTCAGGTACCGCGACAGATTGGGGACAGCCGGCTGAGCGCTTTGCGGAAACGCCCGCGCTCACGCCTTGTGGTCCTCAAGCGCGGGAGCCTCCCATGCGCCAGATTGCCGTTATCGGTGCCGGTATCACCGGAATCACCACTGCCTACGCCCTCAACGAGAAGGGCTACGACGTCACCGTCATCGACCGCCAGCGCTATGCCGCGATGGAAACCTCCTTCGCCAATGGCGGCCAGCTCTCCGCCTCCAATGCCGAGGTGTGGAATTCCTGGGCGACCGTGCTCAAGGGCATCAAATGGATGTTCACGCCGGACGCCCCGCTGCTGATGAACCCCAAGCCCTCCTGGCACAAATATTCCTGGATGGCCGAATTCCTCGGCAACATCCCGAACTACACGGCGAACACGGTCGAGACCACGCGCCTCGCCATCAAGGCGCGCGACTACATGTTCGACATCGCCGCGCGCGAGGGCATCGACTTCAACCTCGAAAAGCGCGGCATCCTGCACGTCTACCGCGACAAGGCCGCCCAGGATAATGCCCGCAAGGTCTCCGCGCTCTACGCGCAGGGCGGGCTGGAGCGCCGCGAGGTGACGCCGGCCGAAATCCGCGCCATCGAGCCGACGCTGCACGGCGACTTCTATGGCGGCTTCTTCACTCCCTCCGATTCCACCGGCGACATCCACCAATTCACCTTCGGCCTCGCGGAAGTCTGCCGGCGCCGGCGCGTGCGTTTCGTCAGCGAGGCGAGCGTGGAAAGCGTGCGCCATGACGGCAAGGGGTCGGACGGCACCGGCGTCGAGGTGACCTTCACCGTGGCGCCCGACGCCGAGGACCGGCCGCCGGTGCGCGAGACGCTGCGCTTCGACGGCGTGGTGGTGTGCGCGGGCATCGGCTCGCGCGCCATCGCCGCCGGCCTCGGCGACCGGGTGAACATCTATCCGGTCAAGGGCTATTCGATCACCGTGATGCTGGACGACGAGCAGAGCCAGAACGGCGCGCCGTGGGTCAGCCTACTGGACGACAAGACCAAGATCGTCACCTCGCGCCTCGGCCGCGACCGCTTCCGCGTGGCGGGCACCGCCGAGTTCAACGGCGAGAACCGCGACATCCGCGCCGACCGCATCCGCCCGCTGGTGGACTGGACGCGCCGGCTGTTCCCCGGCGTCTCGACCGAGAAGGTGGTGCCCTGGGCCGGCCTGCGCCCGATGCTGCCGGACATGATGCCGCGCGTGGCCGCCGGCAAGCGGCCGGGCGTGTTCTACAACACCGGCCACGGGCATCTCGGCTGGACGCTCTCCTGCGCCACCGCGCAGATCATCGCCGAGACGGTCGCCGATGCCATGCCGATCGAGACCCCGGCCCCGATGCTGCGCATCGCCGCCGAATAGGTCCGCCTGCCCCCCACCCGGACGCCCCCGCCGTCCGGGTCCGAGCCGATCCCTTCCGGCTCCATCCCCCGTCCCCGGCTCGCGCCGGGGGCGGGGGTTTTGCTTTTCGAGGGGCGGTGCCGCACAGTGCCGGCATTCCCTGGGGAGAAGCGGGATGAACGAGGCGGACGCCGCCGCGCTGGCGCGCCGGCTGCACGAAGGCCAGTTCGACAAGGCCGGCCAGCCCTATATCGGCCATCTCCGGAGCGTCGCCGCCAATCTGCGCCGCCGCTGGCCGGATGCCGGCGCCGAGGAGATCGCCGCCGCGTGGTTGCACGACGCCATCGAGGATTGCGGCGTGACGGAACAGGATTTGCGCGCGCTCGGCGTGCCGGAAGAGACCTGCCGCATCGTGGCGGCGGTGACGCGCCCGGCGGGTTCGGACTATCTCGACTGGATCGGCGAGCTGGCGCGCAGCGGCGACCGCGCGGTGATCCGGGTGAAGCTGGCCGACAATGAGGACAACCGCGCACCCGAACGCGTCGCCGCGCTGGCCGACGGGCCGCAGCGCCTCGCCGCGCGCTACGAGCCCGCCCGGCTCCTGCTGGAAGCCGGGCTCGCCGCCTGCGACGCCCGCGCCTAGAGCTTCACCGCGCGCAGGCGCAGGGCGTTGCCGATCACGCTGACCGAGGACAGCGCCATGGCGAGCGCCGCCACCATGGGCGAGAGCAGCAGGCCGAAGACGGGATAGAGCACGCCCGCCGCGATGGGCACGCCGGCGCCGTTGTAGAGGAAGGCGAAGAACAGGTTCTGCCGGATGTTGCGCATCGTCGCCTGCGACAGCCGGCGCGCCGTGACGATGCCGGTGAGGTCGCCACGCAGCAGCGTTACCCCGGCGCTCTCGATGGCGACATCGGTGCCCGTGCCCATGGCGATGCCGACATCGGCGCTGGCGAGCGCGGGGGCGTCGTTCACCCCGTCGCCGGCCATGGCGACGACGCGGCCCTCGCGCTTCAGGCGCGCCACCACGGCGGCCTTCTCGTCCGGGGCGACCTCCGCCTCGACCTCACCGATGCCGAGCCGGCGGGCCACCGCCTGCGCCGTGGTGCGATTGTCGCCCGTGAGCATGACGACGCGGATGCCCTCGGCCGCGAGATCGGCCAGCGCCTGCGGCGTCGTCGCCTTCACCGGATCGGCGATGGCGATGGCGGCAGCGGGCGTGCCGTTCACCGCGAGGAAGATCGCGCTGGCGCCCTCGCGGCGCAGCTCGTCGGCGCGGCCTTCGAGCGGCGCCGCATCGATGCCCAGCTCCTTGAGGAAGGCCGCACTGCCGATGACCACGCGCTTGCCTTCGACGAGGCCGTAGGCGCCCTTGCCGACGGGGCTGTCGAAGCCCCGCACCTTGGGAAGGTCGATGCCCCGCTCCTGCGCCGCCGTAACGATGGCGCGCGCCAGCGGATGCTCGGAGAGACGTTCGACGGCGGCCGCAAGGCGTAGCGCCCCGGCGTCCTCGAACCCCTCGGCGGTGACGATGGCGGTGACGGAGGGCGCGCCCTCGGTGAGCGTGCCGGTCTTGTCGACCACCAGCGTGTCGACCTTCTCCAGCCGCTCCAGCGCCTCGGCGTCGCGGATGAGCACGCCCATCTGCGCGCCGCGCCCGACGCCGACCATGATCGACATCGGCGTGGCGAGGCCGAGCGCGCAGGGGCAGGCGATGATGAGCACCGCCACCGCCGCGATGAGCGCATGGGCGAGGCGCGGTTCCGGCCCGAATACCGCCCAGGCAAGGAAGGCGAGTACCGCGCAGGCGACCACCATCGGGACGAACCAGCCGGCGATACGGTCGGCGAGGCGCTGGATCGGCGCGCGCGAGCGCTGCGCCTGCGAGACCATCTGCACGATGCGCGCGAGCATGGTGTCGCGGCCGATCTTCTCGGCGCGGATGACGAGGCCGCCGGAGCGGTTGAGCGTGCCGCCGATCACGCCGTCGCCCTCGCCCTTGGTGACGGGCATGGATTCGCCGGTGACGAGGGATTCGTCCACCGCCGAACGGCCCTCCACCACAATGCCGTCCGCCGGCACCTTCTCGCCCGGCCGCACGCGCAGCCGGTCGCCGACGCCGACCTGATCGAGCGCGATCTCCTCCTCGCTCTCGTCGGCATTGATGCGCAGCGCCGTCTTCGGCGCGAGGTCGAGCAGCGCCCGGATGGCGCCGGAGGTCTGCTCGCGGGCGCGCAGCTCCAGCACCTGGCCGAGCAACACCAGCACGGTGATGACGGCGGCGGCCTCGAAATAGACCGCCACCGTGCCGTCCGCCCCCCGGAAGGCGGCCGGGAACAGGCCCGGCGCAAAGACCGCGACGAGGCTGTAGAGATAGGCGACGCCGGTGCCGATGGCGATCAGCGTGAACATGTTGAGATTGCGCGTGACGAGCGACTGCCACCCACGCACGAAAAAAGGCCAACCGGCCCACAGCACCACGGGCGTGGCCAGAGCGAGCTGGATGATGCTCGATACGCCCGGCGGCACGAGATGGTGCAGCGCCGGCACCAGATGGGCGCCCATTTCCAACGCGAAGACCGGGACGGTGAGCGCGAGGCCGATCCAGAACCGGCGCGTCATGTCGATCAGTTCGTGGTTCGGCCCGGAATCGAGGCTGACCAGCAAGGGTTCCAGCGCCATGCCGCAGATCGGGCAGCTACCGGGACCGATCTGGCGGATCTCCGGGTGCATGGGACAGGTATATTCCGTGCCCTCCGGCACCGGCTCGGCCGGCGCCCTGTCGCCGAGATATTTTTCCGGGTTGGCGATGAACTTGGTCCGGCAGCCCGGGGCGCAGAAATAATAGGTGAGGCCCTTGTGCTCGGCCTTCAGCGTCGCGGTGTGCGGGTCGACCTCCATGCCGCAGACGGGGTCCTTCGCCATGTGCGCCCCGGCGGCGGGGGTCGCCGCGGGGGCGTGACCATGTCCGTGATCGTGCGAATGGGCGTGGCCGTGGGCGCCGTCATCATGGGCGCCGCCGCAGCAGGAGCCGCCGGCCGCCTTCGGGCCCTGCGCCGCGTGATCGTGATCCTTCTGCGTCATGGCGCCCTCCTGCATACCCCTATGAGGTATCTGACCCTTGCGATATATACCCCGACAGGGTATATGGCAAGCATGCAGAACGACACCCGCACCGCCTGCCTGAAGCGCCTGAGCCGGATCGAGGGACAGGTGCGTGGCCTCTCCCGCATGGTCGAGGACAACCGCTACTGCATCGACATCGTGACGCAGGTCGCGGCGGTGCGGGCGGCGCTGAAGAAGGTCGAGGAGCAGGTGCTGCGCGACCATGTCGGCCATTGCGTCGAGCACGCGATACAGTCCGGCGACGCCGACCAGCAGCGCGCCAAGGTCTCCGAGCTGATCGAGGTGCTCGGCAAGCTCAAGGGCTGAGGCGGGTCAGTTTCGCTGCAGGGCGAGATGCGTGCCGAGGCCGACCAGCACCGCCCCGCCGGCCCGCCGCATGAGGCGTTGCGCACGGCCCGAGCGGCGCAGCCTCTCGACCAGCGCCCCCGCCAGCAGCACGCAGACGAGATCGGCGGAGGTGAACATCACATTCACGATCGTTCCGAGCACGAGAAACTGCGCCCAGACCGGCAGGCTGGCCGCCGGATCGATGAACTGCGGCAGCAGCGCCACGAAGAACAGCGCCGTCTTGGGATTCAGCAGCTCGACCGCCACGCTCTCGAGAAAGGCGCGACGGGCCGACTTGGCGACGGGCGCCGGCACGGCGGCCTCCGTGCCCTGCCCGCGGGAGCGGAACATGCCGATGCCGAGCCACACCAGATAGGCGGCGCCCGCCAGCTTCACGCCCGTGTAGAGCAGCGGCACCGCGTGGAACAGGACGGAGAGGCCGGCGGCGGCGGCCACCACATGGCCGTAGCAGCCCAGATGCAGGCCGAGCACCGCCGTCAGGCCGGACAGACGGCCGCGCGCCAGCGTCTGCGCCGCCGTGTACAGCATGGCCGGGCCGGGAATGCAGGCGAAAAGGCCCGCCGTGGCGAGGAAGGCCAGGAACAGTTCGGTGCGCGGCATGCCGCCCTCCCCTCGCAGGCGCCCTCGGTGGCGCCCATTCAGCTACCGTACAGCCCCTTGTACTGCTCGCGCAGCAGGTTCTTCTGCACCTTGCCCATGGTGTTGCGGGGCAGGTCGTCGAGGAAGATCACGCGCTTGGGGCATTTGTAGCGGGCGAGGCGGCCCTCCAGCGCGTCGATCACCGATTTCTCGTCGAGCGTCGCGTCCGGGCGGGCGACCACGACGGCGGTGACGCCCTCGCCGAAATCGGGATGGGCGATCCCGATCACCGCGCTCTCGATCACGCCGGGCAGCGCGTCGATCTCGGTCTCGATCTCCTTGGGGTAGACGTTGTAGCCGCCCGAAATCACGAGGTCCTTGCCGCGCCCGACGATCTGCACATAGCCATCCGGCCCGATCAGCCCGAGGTCGCCGGTGATGAACCAGCCGTCGTGGAACTCGGCCGCCGTCTTCTCCGGCAGGCGCCAGTAGCCGCTAAAGACGTTCGGGCCCTTCACCTCGATCATGCCGATCTCGCCGGCGCCCAGCTCTTCCCCGCTCTCCGGCGCGACGACGCGCAGGCTCACCCCCGGCAGGGGGAAACCGACCGTGCCGGCGATGCGCTCGCCCTCATAGGGGTTTGAGGTGTTCATGCCGGTCTCGGTCATGCCGTAGCGTTCGAGAATGGCGTGGTTTGTGCGCGCCCGCCATTCGCGGTGCGTCTCGGCCAGCAGTGGCGCCGAGCCGGAGATGAACAGGCGCATGCGCGCGGCCGCCTCGGGGGTGAGACCGGGCGATTTCAGCAGCCGGACATAGAAGGTCGGAACGCCCATCAGCACGCTGGCGCGCGCCATCAGCTTCAGAACCAGCTCTGGATCGAACTTCGGCAGGAAGATCATCGACGAGCCGGCCGCCAGCGTCACGTTGATGGCGACGAACAGCCCATGCGTGTGGAAGATCGGCAGCGCGTGGATCAGCACGTCGTCCGGCGTGAAGCGCCAGGTCTCGACGAGGGCCAGCGCGTTGGAGGCGAGGTTGTCGTGGGTGAGCATCGCACCCTTGGAGCGGCCCGTCGTGCCGGAGGTGTAGAGCAGCGCGGCGAGGTCGTCCGGCCCGCGCGGCACGTCGGCGAAATCCGTCCCGGCGGCATCCGCCGCGTCACGCAGGGTGCCCTCGCCCTGCGCGTCCAGCGTCAGCACACGGGGGCAGCCCTGCGCCGCGGCGATTGGCGCCAGTGCGGCCTCGCTGGCGGGATCGCAGACGAAGATGGCCGCCTGCGCGTCGCCGAGGAAATACTCCACCTCCGGCGGCGTATAGGCGGTGTTGAGTGGCAGGAACACGCCGCCCGCGCGCACCGCGCCGAGATAGGCGAACACCGCCTCGACGCTCTTCTCCGCCTGCAGCACCAGCCGGTCGCCAGGCTTCAGCCCCAGCGCCACGAAGGCGTTGGCGTATTGCGCGGAACGGCGCTCGGCGTCGGCATAGGTAAGGCGCGCGCCGTCCGCCGTCTCGATGAACAGGCGCGAAGAATCGCCCCGGCGGGCGCGGAGCGTGTCGATGAGGTGATTGGTCATGGGCAGGCGGTGTCCGTGGCGGAAATCCCGGCGGGCGTCTCGATGGCGGCCACCTTCACGCAGGGCACCTTGAGGCCGAGCGAGGCGATGTAGCCGCCGCGTATCGTGGTGTTGGCGAAGCGCGCATTCTCGATGTAGCGGCGCAGCGTCGCCACCACCTCCTCGCGCGGGGGCTTCTCCATGGAGGGCCACTGGCTCTTCGGCACGCTGCCGAACAGGGCGATGGCGTCCCAGCCCGCCGGTCGGGTGATGGAGGAGACGGTGGAGGGCGTGTCGAGGTTCTTGTAGGTCCAGAAGCTCCAGCCGAGGCCGAGGCGCTCGTTGAGCGCGCGGAACTGCGCATTCCATTCGTCGTTCAATTCGCCGGTCTCGCCGATGAAGATCGGCACCTGCCAGCGATTGGCGAAGTTGACGTATTTCTGGATCGAGCTGCGCTGCGGGGCGGCCCAGAACATGTGGTAGGTGTAGCCGAGGTTTTCCGCGAAGGGCGGGCCGAACACGTCGAAATTCGTGCTCCACTGGGCGCCCGCCAGCATGATCGGGTGGTTGGGGTCGACCTCGCGGATCGCGGTGACGAGATCGCGGTAAAACGGCTCCAGCCGCGAATTCAGGAAATCCGTGTCGTGATAGGGCGTGATCGGCTCATTGAGCAGGTCGTAGCCGAGCACGGCGGTCTCGTCCCGGTAGCGCTCGGCGATGGCCCGCCACATTGTGATGGTGCGGCGCTTGAACTCCGGCACGTAGAAGGTGAGCGGATAGCCGACGCCGTCGTCATGGTTCACGCCGGTCTGCCCGCCGGGGGCGGCGTGGATGTCGAGGATCAGCTTGATGTCGTGCGCCTTGGCCCAGCCGACCAGCCGGTCGATCAGCGCCCAGCCCTCGCCGTTCGGGTCCACCTTGTCGGGATTGGCCGGGTCGAGGAAGAACTTCCAGTGCAGCGGCACGCGCACCGTGGTGAAGCCGGCCGCCGAGAGGAAGGCGACGTCCTCCTCCTGAATATACGCGTTGCGAAAATCCTTCCAGAAGCGCGCGGCCTCCTCCGGGCCGGCGAGGTACTCGATCACGTCCTCGATGTCCTGCGGCGAGCGCTGGACCGTGAACTTGAACATGTAGCCTTCCGGCAGCAGCCAGTTGCCGAAGCTCATGCCCTTGATGAGGAAGGTCGAGCCGTCCGGGCGGACGAAGCGCGTGCCCTCGGCGCGCACGAAGCCGGGCGCGGGGGAGGCTGACGTCGGGGCGGCGGACGTCGGGGCGGCGGATGTCGGGGCGGCGGATGTCGGGGCGGCGGCATCGGGCGTCTGCGCGCACGCCGGCGGCGCGGCGGCAAACGCGAGGGCCAGAAGGGCGACGACGAGGGCGGCGGGGGGAGCGAGGCGGGCGATCATGCCGGGAACCTATTAAAGCGCGCGCCGCGCGGCAATGGCGGAACGCGGCCCTTCGCGCCGCTCGCCCAGCCGTGATGCGGCGGGCGACGATACGACGATGACCTAACGGAAATGCGAGCGTCTTCGCCCCTCTGCCACGGTGACAGCGCGCCCGGGGCAGGCTAAGCGTGCAGCTACCGTCGAAATACCCTCCCGCCCCCGCCCCAGCGCCATCCCGAAGCCGCCATGTATCTGAACTACGCCGCCATCTTCCTTGCCGTCGTGGCCGTTTTCGCGCTGGTCACGGCGCGCGGGCGGGTGCATCCCTTCCTCGCCTTGCTGGCCGCCGCCTTCGCCTTCAATGCCGGCATCGGCTGGTCGCTGAGCTATGTGGTGAAGAATTTCGGCCTCGGCTTCAGCCAGTCTCTGGCCGGGCTCGGGCTTCTCATTATCGCCGGCGCGCTGATGGCGGAGATCGCCGACGGCACCGGCGCCACGGCGCGGCTGCAGCAGATGGCGCGCGGCTGGCGCTGGCGGGCGCCGCCGCTGGCCCTGCTCGGCCTGATCGGCGGCATGGGCTCGAACCCGGCCGCCGTCTTCGCCGTGCTCAATCCGCTGCGGCGCGGCATCGGCGGCGACAGCCCGCGCTCGGCGCTGACGCTCGGCCTCTCGCTCTCGGCGGCGCACGGGCTGCTGATCCCGGCCCCGGTCGTGCTGGCGAGCCTCACCATATTGAAGGCCGACTGGGGTCTGGCGGTGGCGGTCGGCCTGCCGGCGGCGGTGCTTTCCGTGCTGCTCGGCGCCTTCTTCGCCCGCCTCACCGCGAGCGGGGCGCCCAACCCGCCGGACACCGCCGCCACCATCGACGGCGGCACGCTTGTCGCGCCGGGGCGCGGGGCGCTGGCGCTGCTGCTGGTCAGCCTCGTGCTGGTGGGGCTGCTCATCGTGCAGTCGCTCGGCGACATCGCCTCCGAACCCTTCGGCGGCGGCAATGACCGCCATTTCATCCTCGCGCTCGGCGCCCCGGCGCTGCTGCTGGCGATCGGCCCGCTGCTGCTCGTCCTCCTGAGCTGGAGCTGGGAGCCGGGCGGGCTGGGCGAAGGCGGCTGGGCCGCCCGCGCGCTCGCCAAGGCCGCCCCTCTCCTCCTCGTGGTCGGCGCCGCCGCCGGACTCTCCAAGGTGGTGCAGGAGACCGGCACGGCCGAGATGATGGCGGAATGGGCGCTGGACTACGTTCCCACCGCCGGTCCGCTGGTTCTGCTGGTGCCCTTCGCGCTCGCCGCGATCATCAAGACGCTGCAAGGCTCCTCGCTGGTGGCCTCGATCACGAGCGCCGGCATGATGATGGAGCTCGTCGAGCCGCTCGGCCTCGGCGACGCGATGGGCCGCACGCTCGCCGCGCTGGCGGTCGGGGCGGGCGCCATGACGCTGCCGCAGATCAATGACGCCCTGTTCTGGCTGGTGACGCGGGCGGGGCGCTTCTCGCCGGGCGGCACGCTGGCCCGCCTGTCGCTCGGCGCGCTGGCGCAGGGCGTTCTCGCGCTCGCCGTGCTGATCGCCGTGCGCCTCGCCACCGCCTGAGGACCGAAGGACCGCGCCGATGCTTCGCCGCCGAGACTTCCTCGCTTCCGCCGCGGCCGCCGCCGCGCTTCCCGTGCTGCCGGGCCTCGCCGCCGCGCAGGACGCCCCGACAGGCGTGACGCCGCTGGAACCCGCCGGCACGCCGCGCCTGCCGCGCGGCTTCGTGTGGGGCGCCTCGACCTCGTCCTACCAGATCGAGGGCGCGGTGACGGAAGGCGGGCGCAAGCCCTCCATCTGGGACACCTTCTCGCACACGCCCGGCCGCATCGCCGACGGCACCAATGGCGACGTCGCCTGCGACCACTACAACCGCTACGCCGAGGACGTCGACCTGATGGCGCGGCTGGGCCTGCAGGCCTACCGCTTCTCCATCGCCTGGCCGCGCGTGATGCCGGACGGCACCGGCCCGGTGAACCCGGCCGGTCTCGATTTCTACGACCGTCTCGTCGACAAGCTGCTGGCGCGCGGCATCCTGCCCATGGCCTGCCTCTATCACTGGGACCTGCCGCAGGCGCTGCAGGATCGCGGCGGCTGGCACAATCGCGACATGGCCGGGTGGTTCGCCGACTACGCGGTGGCGGCGGTCAACAAGCTGGGCGACCGGGTGAAGCCCTGGGCCATGCTGAACGAGCCCTCGGTGCACGCCATCTTCGGCCACGGCTTCGGCAACCACGCGCCGGGGCTCACCGGCTGGCCGAGCTATGTGATGGCGCAGCACAACCAGAATCTGGCGCAGGGCGCCGGCATCCGCGCCATCCGCGCCATCCGGAGCGACCTCAAGCTCGGCACAGTGTTCTCGCTGCAGCCCATCTACCCCTCCTCGCAGGACCCGGCCGACATCGCCGCCGCCCAGCGCTTCGACGCCTGCTGGAACACCATCAACCTCGACCCGCTGTTCCACGGCCGCTACCCCGCGCCCTTCGACGGCGTGTTCGCCCAGCTCGTGAAGGGCGGCGACATGGAGCAGATCCGCGTGCCGGTGGATTTCCTCGGCGTGAACTATTACGGCCCCTCCTGGATCAAGCACGACCCCGCCGCCTTCCTCGCGCAGGCCGGCTACGGCGCGGTGCCGGAGGGCACGCCGCGCACGCTGCTGGGCTGGCCGATCCTCGCGCAGGGGCTGGTCGAGGTGCTGGCGCGGCTGCGCGACAGCTACGGCAACCCGCCGGTCTTCGTCACCGAGAACGGCGCCTGCTACGAGGACCCCGCCCCCGCCGCCGGGCTGGTGCACGATCCCGAGCGCACCGAATATATCCGCGCCCATCTGGTGGCCGCGAGCCAGGCGATCGCGCAGGGCTGCGCGCTGAACGGCTATTTCGCATGGTCGCTGCTCGACAATTTCGAATGGGCGGAGGGCGAGCGTCGCCGCTTCGGGGTGGTCAATGTCGACTTCGCCACCCAGAAGCGCACGCCGAAATCCTCCGCCCTCTATCTCTCCCAACTCATCAAGGCGCATGCCGCCGGCGCGCAGCCGTGAGAGGGACGGGGCCGCGCCGGTCACGCGGGTGACATGCGCCCTACACATATGTCGGTCATTTGACGCAGCGGTCCGAAGCGCCTTTCTATAGCGGCAGCCAAGGGCATTCCCGGCCTCGCGCCGCCCATTGAGACAGAGCAGACCATGCAGACCAACGATCCCGCCGTCGCCGAAATCGTCGACTTCATCTCCGGCGAGGTCGGGGTCGATTCGAGCCTGCTGACGCCGGACACGCCGGTCGCCGAGCTCGGCATCTCCTCGCTCGACCTGATCGAGACCATCTTCAAGCTGGAAACCCGCTTCGGCATCGAGATCCCCAATGACGGCCCGCTGAACGGCAACGACGTGACCGTCGGCACGCTGGTCGACCACGTTGCCGACCTGCTCGCCGCGCAGAAGGCCAAGATCGCCTGATGACCGCGCGGGTGGCGGTAACAGGGCTGGGCTCGCTCTCCGCGCTCGGCAACGACGTGGCGGCGCATCTGGCGGGCCTGCGTGCCGGAACGGTCGGCATCGGCGAGACGCAGGGCGTCGACGTCTCCTCGATGAAGACGAAGATCTCCGCCGAGGTGCGCGGCTTCGTGCCGGAGGCCCATTTCGACCCGCGCCAGCTCGGCCTCGTCGACCGCACCTCGCAATTCGCCGTCGTCGCCGCCCGGCAGGCACTGGCCGATGCCGGCCCGGTGCTGGAGGGCGCGGCGCGCCACCGCGTCGGCGCCATCTTCGCCGCCTCGGTCGGCTCGCACGCCGTCGACGACAGCTACCGCAAGCTCTACGCCGAAGGCGCCCCGCGCCCGCATCCCTTCACCGTGCCGCGCGCCATGCCGAGCGGGCAGGTGAGCCACATCACCATGGATCTGGGCATTCACGGCCCCGCCTTCGCCATCGCCTCGGCCTGCTCCTCGGCGGCGCACGCCATCGGCACCGCCTTCCACATGGTGCGGGCCGGCATGCTGGACGTCGCCATCTCGGGCGGGGCGGAATCGCAGCTCACCTACGGCATGCTCAAGAGCTGGGAGGCGCTGCGCGTGCTCTCCCCCGACGGCTGCCGCCCGTTCTCGAAGGACCGCGCCGGCCTCGTCATCGGCGAGGGCGCCGGCGCCGTGGTGCTGGAGAACCTGGAGCGGGCGCGCGCCCGGGGCGCCACCATCCATGCCGAGCTGGTCGGCTTCGGCATGAGCGCCGACGGCATGGACATCACCGCTCCCGACATGGCGAGCGCGGCGGCGGCGATGGCCTTCGCGCTGGAGGACGCGGGCCTTGCGCCAGAGCAGGTCGGCTATGTCAGCGCCCACGGCACCGCCACCGCGCTGAACGACAGGACCGAGACGGCGGCGCTGCGCCACGTCTTCGGCGCGCATCTGACCAAGCTGCCGGTCTCCTCGTCGAAGTCGCAATACGGCCACACGATGAACGCCTCGGGCGCGCTCGACTTCGTGACCACGGTGCTGGCGCTGCGCGAGGGCTTCCTGCCGCCGACCATGGGCTTCCGCGAATTCGACCCCGACTGCGACCTCGACTGCGTGCCGAACGCCGCGCGCGAGGCCCGGATCGAGGCGGCCATCTCGTCCAGCTTCGCCTTCGGCGGGCTCAACGCCGTGCTGGCGCTGAAGCGCTACGATTAGGCTAGCTACTAAACGGAAAAAAATGCGGACTAAACAGCCGCCTGACCAATGAATTGGCCATCATAACCTTTTGAGGGAGTGCCCAAGGTTGTCTCAAAGATCAGCTGACAAATTCGCATGCCAGCCTTGAGAGTGATTGGACGGGGCCCCTGATTGACAATTTCAAGCTGGATATAGCCCTGAAATCCCGCATGGATAGTCGGCGCCGTCATATGCACGCAGAGACCCAAGCGTGCCAACGAGCTTTTTCCTTCAACGCGGGCTGCGACACGGCTTGTAATCGGCAGATCAATTTCTTCGACGGTCCAACCCAATATCAACTTGCCTGGGTTGAGATTAAAGCCATCTACTGGAATACTCTGCCTATCCGAGATTTCGGAGAGAGCAGTTGCGTAATCGTAACTAGGATGCGTTGGATCGATCGCGTTATTTCCCAGATACGGCTTTGTATCTCGGAACAAAATCAGATGCTCTCCAAGCCGCAAATCTACACTCGTTGAACTAAATGCTTCATCGAGCTTCGGCGCCGGGTTGATAGTGATCAAGCCCTTTTGGAGAGCAATCTGGATTTCGCGATCTGTCAGAATCACGCTGAAACTTTCTCTAAATTTCGAACCTGTCCCTTACGCACCCAAACACGCCATTCGCCGTTCTGTGTTTCGCGAGGCAACTCGATGAGAAGCTCATCTTGACCACGCGAACGAATCAGACCGACATCAATATACTCTTGCTCGATAGAGCGCCTCGATACAATCAGGCGTCGCGTTCCCTCCACAGTTTCCACCGCAATGATTACCTCACTCGGGTGAAGTCCGGCACCAACTTCATGCACCTTGAGTTGCATCGCCGTGTCTCCCTATAGCGCTGATCGAATCGATACGTAATCAACGCATTCTCTTGGTTGAAAGATCGTTAACATACGGAACAAAACATGAACATACAGTTAATTTTTTGTTTCATGAGACAGGCTCAGTTGTGCCCCCTCCACCCGGAACTCGCCCGCCAGCTCGCCGCCGACCCGCGCGGCGAGCGCGGGGCGCTGCGCCTCCAGCCGGGCGCGGCAGAAGGCGGCGACCTCGCGCGGCAGGCGGCCGAGCTCCTGCCGGCGGGCGATCAGGGTGAGATGGCGGGTCAGCCCCGGCCCGGGCAGCGCATGGCAGGCGAGGCCGTCGAGCGGCAGGCCGGCCTCCAGCAGGCAGAGCGGCGTGGTCACGGCAAAGCCCGCCCCGTCCGCCACCGCGCTGGTGACGCCATAGGGCGTGTCGAATTCCAGCGGGCGCGGCAGGTCAAGCCGCAGCCGGCGCAGATGCCGCTCCACCTCCATGCCAGTCTTGGAGCGGGCGGAAAAGCGCACCAGCGGCGCCTGACGGGCGAGTTCGGCGAGGTCCGCCACCCGCGCCGGGGCGGGCAGCGCGGCGGGCAGCAGCAGCACATAGGGCTCGGTGACGAGCGGCCAGCGCTCCAGCCCCTCGATCTCGTCGAGGTCGTCGGCGCCGACCAGCAGGTCGAGCTGGCGGGTCAGCAGCGCCCCGGCATGCGAGGCGGTCAGCCCCGAGAGCAGCGAGACCTGATCGGCCCGCTCGCCGAGCGCGCGGGCGAGCGGCGCCATCAGCACGCGCGAGAGCGAATCGACGAGGCCGGCGCGCAGCAGCGGCAGCCGGGCATGGCCGGCCTCGCGCAGCAGCGGGGCGATCTGGCGGGCTTCCGAGAGCAGCGCGCTCGCCCGCTGGCGCAGCGCGCCGCCGGCGGCGGTGAGCGCGAGCGGGCGGGCGCGGCGGTCGAACAGCGCGATGCCGATGCGCCGCTCCATGTCGGCGATGGACTGGGAGACGGCGGGCTGGGTCAGCCCCAGCCGGCGCGCCGCCTGCGCCATGGTGCCGGCGTCGCACACCGCGAGGAACAGCTCCAGCGCGCGCAGGTCGAAGGGCAGCGTGTCGGCGGGGGGCATGCGGGCGGCGATCCAATGAAAACTTTCGTCATGCCCGGCCTTGAGCCGGGCATCCACGATGTTGCCGGCGAGGACGTGGATGGCCGGGTCAAGCCCGGCCATGACAATGTACGGCTCTATATAACCAAAACTTATATTATCACCGGATCGGCGGTGATCTATAGCTTTCTGCCGTATCCGCCAGCGAGCCCTTCATGCGCTATTCCTTCCTGAGCCTCCTCGCCAACGGGCTGACCGGCCAGAAGGGCTGGACGCCGGCCTGGCGCGACGCCGCGCCGAAGCCCGCCTATGACGTGATCATCGTCGGCGGCGGCGGGCATGGGCTGGCGACCGCCTATTACCTCGCCAAGGTGCACGGCATCACCAATGTCGCGGTGATCGAGAAGAGCTATATCGGCTCGGGCAATGCCGGGCGGAACACCACCATCATCCGCTCCAACTACCTGCTGCCGGGCAACGAGCCGTTCTACGAGTGGTCGATGAAGCTCTGGGAAGGGCTGGAGCAGGAGCTGAACTACAACGCGATGGTGAGCCAGCGCGGTATCCTCAATCTGTTCCATTCCGACGCCCAGCGCGATGCCTATGCCCGGCGCGGCAACGCCATGCGGCTCGCCGGCGTCGATTCCGAGCTGCTCGACAGGCGCCGCGTGCGGGCCATGTACCCGTTCCTCGACTTCGACAATGCGCGCTTCCCCATTCAGGGCGGGCTGCTGCAGCGCCGCGCCGGCACCGCCCGCCACGACGCCGTGGTGTGGGGCTACGCGCGGGGCGCCGACACGCGCGGCGTCGACATCGTGCAGAACTGCGAGGTGACGGGCTTCCTGCGCGAGGGCGACGCCATCGTCGGCGTCGAGACCACGCGCGGCACGATTCGCGCCGGCAAGGTGGCGCTGGCCGTGGCGGGCAACTCCTCGCGCGTCGCCGCGCTCGCCGGGCTGCGCCTGCCGATCGAAAGCCACGTGCTGCAAGCCTTCGTCTCGGAGGGGCTGAAGCCGGTGATCGACGGGGTGATCACCTTCGGCGCCGGGCATTTCTACATCTCGCAGTCCGACAAGGGCGGGCTGGTCTTCGGCGGCGACATAGACGGCTACAACTCCTACGCCCAGCGCGGCAACCTGCCCGTGGTGGAGGATGTCGCCGAGGGCGGCATGGCGTTGATGCCGCGCATCGGCCGGCTGCGGCTGCTGCGCATGTGGGGCGGCATCATGGACATGTCGATGGACGGCTCGCCGATCATCGACCGCACGCCGCTGCCCGGGCTCTACCTCAACGCCGGCTGGTGCTATGGCGGCTTCAAGGCGACGCCGGCCTCGGGCTGGTGCTTCGCCCATCTGATCGCGACAGGCGCACCGCACGAGACCGCCGGCGCCTTCCGGCTGGACCGCTTCCGCACCGGCCACCTCATCGACGAGAAGGGAGTCGGCGCGCAGCCGAACCTGCATTGACGGGGCTGGTTGTTACGATATCGACGCCTGCGGCGGAGCCTCTGCTGGATCCCGGATCTTCGCTCCGGCTGCGCCTCCGCTCGCCCGGGACACGAATCGCCTGTTTCCCGGACAAGCTGCGCAAGGCGCAGCGCCGATCCGGGACCCAGCATAAAACCCCGCGCAGCGTCCCTGCCTCTTCCCTCCGCCTTTCCGAAGGTGCCGCCTGATGCGCATTCCCTGCCCCTATTGCGGCGCGCGCGACGCCCATGAGTTCGCCTATCTCGGCGACGCCACGCTCACGCGCCCCGACCCGGCGGCGGCCGACGCTGCGGATCGGTTCCACGATTACGTCTATCTGCGCGACAACCCGGCCGGGCGGCATCAGGAATGGTGGTACCACGCCAATGGCTGCCGCCAGTGGCTGCGCCTGACGCGCGACACCCGCACCCACGCCATCGAGGCCGCCGAACCGGCGCGCCGGGACGCCACGCAGGCGGATATGCCCGGAGCCGCATCATGAGCCGGCTCAACCGCAACCGGCTGGAGGCCGGCGGACTGATCGACCGCGCCCGTCCGCTCGATTTCGTCTTCGACGGCCATCGCTACCACGGCTATGCCGGCGACACGCTCGCCTCCGCGCTGCTGGCGAATGGCGTGCGGTTGGTCGGCCGCTCGTTCAAATATCACCGCCCGCGCGGCATCTTCTCGGCCGGGGCGGAGGAGCCGAACGCGCTGGTCGAGCTGCGCGCCGACGCAAGGCGCGAGCCCAACAGCCGCGCCACCGTGACCGAGCTGTTCGACGGGCTGGAAGCGACCAGCCAGAACCGCTGGCCCTCGCTCGGGCTGGACCTGCTCAGCCTCAACCGCTTCCTCGCGCCCTTCCTCGGCGCGGGCTTCTACTACAAGACCTTCATGTGGCCGGCCGCCTTCTGGGAGAAGCTGTACGAGCCGGTGATCCGCCGCGCCGCCGGCCTCGGGCGCGCCGCTCGGGAGGCCGACCCCGACCATTACGAGAAGGCGACTGCCTTCTGCGACGTGCTGGTGATCGGCGCCGGCCCGGCCGGGCTTATGGCGGCGCTGGCGGCGGGGCGCAGCGGCGCGCGGGTGATCCTCGCCGATGAAGACTTCCTGCCGGGCGGGCGGCTCAACACCATGGCCGGCGAGGTTCACGGCCAGCCGGCCGCCGCCTTCGCCGCCCATGTCGCCGCCGAGCTGGCGAGCCTGCCCAATGTGCGGCTGATGACCCGCACCACCGTGTTCGGCGTCTATGACGGGGGCACCTATGGCGCGCTGGAGCGCGTCGCCGATCATCTCGCCGTTCCCGCGCCCTTCCAGCCGCGCCAGCGCCTGTGGCGGATCGTGGCGCGCCGCGCCTTGCTGGCGGCCGGCGCCACCGAGCGGCCCATCGTGTTCGGCGGCAACGACCGGCCGGGCGTGATGCTGGCCGGCGCGGTCGGCACCTATGTGCAGCGCCATGCCGTGCTGCCGGGCCGGCACGTCGCGCTGTTCGCCAATAATGACGGCGCCTGGCGCGAGATGCTGGACGCCGCCGCCACCGGCGCCAATGTCGAGACCGTCGTCGATGTGCGTCCGAACGTGGCGCCGGAACTCGTCGAGGCGGCCCGCGCGCGCGGCATCCGCGTCTTCACCGAGGCGCGGGTGATCGCCACGCAGGGGCGCACGCTGCGCAGCTTCGACGTGCTCTCCCCCGGCGGACGCGAGCGCCTCGCCGCCGACACGCTCGCCGTCTCCGGCGGCTGGTCGCCGTGCGTCCACCTCACCTGCCACCATGGCGGCAAGCCGGCGTGGAACGAGGCTCTTGCGGCCTTCGTACCCGGAGCGACCCCGCCGGGCCTCGCCGTGGCGGGCGCCGCCAATGGCACGTTCGGCCTCGGCGCGGCCTTGCGGGAGGGCGCCGGCAAGGGCGCCGAGGCGGCCGGGGCGCTCGGCTTCCCGGTGCCGCCGCTCGACGTGCCGCAGGTCGAGGACGCGCCCTTCGCGCTGACCCCGTTCTGGCATGTGGGTGAATCGCGCGGGCCCGCCTTCGTGGATCTCCAGAACGACGTTACCGCCAAGGATGTCGGCATCGCCCATGCCGAGGGCTTCCGCTCGGTCGAGCACCTCAAGCGCTACACCACGCTCGGCATGGCGACCGATCAGGGGCGCACCTCCAACGTCACCGGCCTTGCCATCATGGCGAGCCTCACTGGCGCCTCCATTCCCGAGACGGGCACGACGATCTTCCGCCCACCTTATTCGCCGGTCGCACTCGGCGCGCTGGCCGGCCATCACCGGGGCAAGGATTTCCGCCCGGTGCGCCTTACCCCGACGCATGAATGGGCGCGGGCGCAGGGCGCCGTGTTCGTTGAGACCGGGGCGTGGCTGCGCGCGCAATATTTCCCCCGCAAGGGCGAGCGCGACTGGCTGGAAACCGTCTCGCGCGAGGTGAAGGCGGTGCGCGCCTCGGTGGGGCTGATCGACGTCTCGACCTTCGGCAAGATCGACCTGCAGGGGCCGGATGCCGGCACGCTGCTCGACCGGGTGTACATCAACACCTTCTCCACCCTCGCCGTCGGCAAGGCGCGCTACGGCGTGATGCTGCGCGAGGACGGCTTCGTGATGGACGACGGCACCACGGCGCGGGTCGCCCCCGAGCATTACGTGATGACGACCACGACGGCGAACGCCGCCAAGGTCTACCAGCATCTCGAATTCTGCCTGCAGGTTCTGTGGCCGGAGCTCGATGTGAGCCTCGCCTCGGTCTCCGAGCAATGGGCGCAGATCGCCATTGCCGGGCCGCGCTCCCGGCAGGTGCTGGCGAAGATCGTCGATACCGGCGTCGACGTGACCAATGAGGGCCTGCCCTTCATGGGCGCCGTGGAGGCACGGGTGATGGGCGGGGTAGAGGCGCGGCTGTTCCGCCTCTCCTTCTCCGGCGAGCTCGGCTATGAGATCGCGGTGCCCGCCCGCTCGGGTGCGGCACTGGCCGAGGCGCTGATGCAGGCCGGCGAGGAATTCGCCATCACGCCCTATGGCGTCGAGGCGCTCGGCGTGATGCGCATCGAGAAGGGCCATGTGTCGGGCAACGAACTCTCCGGCCAGACCACCGCGCGCGACCTCGGCCTCGGCCGCATGGCCTCGACGAAGAAGGACTATATCGGCCGGGTGATGGCCAGCCGTCCCGGCCTCGTCGACCCCGCACGACCCTGCCTCGCCGGTTTCCGCCCGGTGAACGGCTCCAGCCGGCTGCGGGCGGGCGCCCATTTCCTGCCCCTCGGCGCCAGGCCGGAGACGGCCAATGACGAGGGCTACATGACCTCGGTCGCCTATTCCCCGCATCTCGGCCACTGGATCGGCCTCGGCCTGATCGTGCGCGGGCCGGAGCGCATCGGCGAGCGGGTGCGCGCCTATGACCCGGTGCGCGGCGAGGAGTTCGAAGTAGAAATCTGCGCGCCCGGCTTCATCGACCCGGAAGGGGAGCGTCTGCGTGGCTGACCGTTCGCCTCACGACCCGCTCGCGGGTATCGCCTTCGACCGCGTTCCGCCTGCCGGCGCCTATGGCGTCACCGGTGAACCGGGCATCGTCGTCTCCACCGCCGAGGAGCCCTTCATCGCGCTGGTGGCCGCCCGCAACGGCTTCGGTGCCAGCGTCGCCGAGCGGCTGGGCCGCGCCTTCGGCGGGCCGGGCCTCGACCGCCCGCATGCCGGCTTCGGCTCCGGCAGCACGGTGGTCGGCATCGGGCCGGGGCGCTTTCTCGTGCTGTCGCGCGCGGAGGCGGATCTTCCCGGCACGCTGCGCGCGGTGCTGGGGACGGAGGCCGCCATCACCGGGCAGAGCGACGCCTTCGTGCTTTTCGATCTCTCCGGCGCCCGCGTGCCGGACCTTCTCGCTAAGGGCGCGCCGGTCGATCTCGACCCGCGTGTATTCCCTGTCGGCGACGCGGCGACCACGCTCGTCGCCCATATCGGCGCCACCCTGTGGCGCAGCGGCGAGACGGGATGGCGCGTGCTGGTGGCGCGCAGCTTCGAGGCGAGCTTCACCCGCTTCCTCCTCGGTGCCGGAGCCGAATACGGCCTTCGTCTGGAGGGCCGAGGTTGATGGCGGCGCGCCGCGCGCTTCCCCCGTCGCCTCATCTCCCCTAGAAGCCTGTCGGCGCGCATTCTCAACGCCGCGACCGGCGTTTCGACGAGACCTGACATGACCGACACCCGCGATCCCTACGTCCTCACCCTCTCCTGCCCGGACCGGCCCGGCATCGTCGCCGGCGTCGCCGGCTTCCTGTTCGAGCAGGGCGGCAACATCCTCGAGGCCCAGCAGTTCGACGACACGGAAAGCGGCCGCTTCTTCATGCGGGTGATGTTCGACCGCGCCGCCGGCTCCGGCCCGCTGGAGGCGCTGAAGAGCGATTTCGAGGCGGTGGCGGGCAAGTTCGCGCTCGACTGGCGCCTGCGGCCGCGCAATCGCAAGCCGAAGGTGATGCTGCTGGTCTCCAAGTTCGACCATTGCCTCGCCGACCTGCTCTATCGCTGGCGCATCGGCGAAATCCCGATGGAGATCGCCGCCATCGCCGCCAACTATCCGCGAGAGACCTACGCCCATCTCGATTTCGACGGCATCCCGTTCCACTATTTGCCGGTCAGCAAGGCGACCAAGATGGAGCAGGAGGCCCAGCTCTGGGAGCTGTTCCAGTCCTGCGGCGCCGAGGTGGCGGTGCTCGCCCGCTACATGCAGGTGCTGTCCGACGGGCTGTCGGCCAAGCTGTCCGGGCGCTGCATCAACATCCACCATTCCTTCCTGCCCGGCTTCAAGGGCGCCAAGCCCTACCATCAGGCGCATGAGCGCGGCGTAAAGCTGATCGGCGCCACGGCGCATTACGTGACCTCCGACCTCGACGAGGGTCCGATCATCGAGCAGGACGTCGAGCGCATCAGCCATCAGGATTCGCCCGAGGACCTCGTGCGCAAGGGCCGCGACATCGAGCGCCGCGTGCTCGCCCGCGCGCTCGCCTGGCATCTCGACGACCGCGTGCTGCTGAACGGCCACCGCACCGTCGTCTTCCGCGACTGAGGAGGCCCCGATGGTCGAGACCCGCCTGATCGACGGCAAGGCCTTCGCCGAGGGCATGCGCGCCCGGCTGAAGGAGGACGTCGCCGCCTTCGTGCGCGAGACCGGCGTGACGCCCGGCCTCGCGGTCGTTCTGGTGGGAGAGGACCCCGCCAGCGCGGTCTATGTCCGCAACAAGGGCAAGCAGACGGTCGAGGCCGGCATGGCCTCGCTGGAGCACAAGCTGCCCGCCGACACGCCGCAGGACGAGGTGCTGGCGCTGGTGCGGGCGCTCAACGCCGATTCCAGCGTGCACGGCATCCTCGTGCAGCTTCCCCTGCCCGCTTCTATCGACGCGCAGGCGGTGCTCGCCACCATCGATCCGGCCAAGGACGTCGACGGCTTCCATGTGGTGAATGCCGGCCGCCTCGCGGTCGGTCTCGACGCGCTGGTGCCCTGCACGCCGCTCGGCTGCGTGATGCTGCTGAAGGACGTGCTCGGCTCGCTCGCCGGGCTGGAGGCGGTGGTCGTCGGGCGCTCCAACATCGTCGGCAAGCCGCTGGCGCAGCTCCTGCTGCGCGAGGACGCCACCGTCACCATCGCCCATTCGCGCACGCGCGACCTGCCCGGCGTGTGCCGGCGCGCCGATATCCTCATCGGCGCCGTCGGCCGGCCGGAGATGATCCGCGGCGACTGGATCAAGCCGGGCGCCACGGTGATCGACGTCGGCATCAACCGGGTGGCGGGAGTGGACGGCAAGGCCCGGCTGGTCGGCGATGTGGCGTTCGACGAGGCGCAAGGCATTGCCGGCGCCATCACCCCGGTGCCGGGCGGCGTCGGCCCGATGACCATCGCCTGCCTGCTCGCCAACACGCTGACGGCGGCGAAGCGGCAGGTGGGGGCCGATTGAGTAACCGCGCGCAGAGGCCTATATTCTCGGCATGAGCACCAATAGCCGAGCCAAACGTCCCAGCCAGCCGACGCCTGTCGCGGGCACTCTCCCTGAGCGGGCCGTGCGCGTGCAGGCCGCGCTGGAGGCCGGCGGCTTCGCGGTGAAGGTGGATGAGGCCGGCGAGTTCGACGCCCGCGCCTTCGCCGAGGCGGCCATGGCGCGCTGGCCCAAGGTGATGAAGAAGCTTGGCGAGTGATCGAGCCGCGCTGGATTGCATCGGCGTTCGCCATAGAACTCAATCGGCGGCTGGTCGAGTTTTCCGGCGAGCCCTTCCTTCTGCGCGACGAGGGGCTGCTCGAATCCGCCCTCGCCGTGCCCCAGAATCGATGGCACTACGAGCAGGTCGATGACATCGGTCTGCTCGGGCTCAGCCTTGCCGTGGCCGTCGCCCGGAACCATCCCTTCGGACAGGGCAATAAGCGCACCGCATGGGCGGCGATGCTCGCCTTCTTCGCGATGAACGGCGTCGCGATGCTGAACGAGGACGACACGCGTCACGCCGAGGCGTTCATTGCTGTTCTGACCGGGGATTTGCCGGCCGAACGCCTCCTCGAAGCGATGATTATCGCGGAGGCGTGACCCTCACCCCCGCGACATGCGGTTCCAGGCGTCGAGGCCGGCGATCTTGTAGGCTTCGGCCAGCGTCGGGTAGTTGAACGTGTTCTCGATGAAATAATCGATCGTGCCCTTCAGGTTGAGCACCGCCTGGCCGATGTGGATCAGCTCGGTTGCGCCCTCGCCGACGATGTGTACGCCCAGCAGGCGGCGGGTCTTCACCGAGAAGATCATCTTCATCATCCCGTTGTTCAGCCCCATGATGTGGCCGCGCGAGGTCTCGCGGAAGCGGGCGATGCCGCATTCGTAAGGGATCTCGCGCTTGCGCACCTCCTCCTCGCTCATGCCGACGGTGGAGATTTCCGGCACCGCGTAGATGCCATAGGGAAAGAACTCGGGCGGCGGCGGCGGCTCCAGCCCGAAGGCGTGGCAGGCGGCGAGGCGGCCCTGCTCCATCGAGGTCGAGGCAAGGCTGGGGAAACCGATCACGTCGCCGGCGGCGTAGATGTGCGGCACCGAGGTCTGCAGCGTCTTGGGGTCGACGCCCAGCCGTCCGCGATGATCGACCGCGAGCCCGGCGGCCTCCAGATTCAGCCGATCGGTCGCGCCCACGCGCCCGGCGGCGAAGAGCAGCATGTCGGCGGTGACGACACGCCCGTCGCCCAGCTTGCAGCTCGGCCGCTCGTCCGGCCCGAGCGTGATCTCGGTCACCTTGGCGCCGAACCGCAGGCCGACATTGCGGTCGCGCAGCTCGTGGGTGAATTCCTCGATCAGCTCCTTGTCGATGAAGTCGAGGAAGCTGTTGCGGGGTTCGATCAGCGTCACCGCCACGTCGAGGGCGGAGAAGATCGAGGCGTATTCGACGCCGATGACGCCGGCGCCGATCACCGCGAGGCTGCGCGGCAGCTTGGGCAGGTCGACGATCTCGTCGCTGTCGAACACGCTCATGCCGTTGAAGGGCACGTAGTCCGGCCGGAAGGGGCGCGTGCCGACCGCAATCAGCACATGGGCGCCGGAGACCTTCTCGACCTCGCCGGCCTCGCCGGTGATCTCGATGGTGTGCGGGTCGAGAAAGCGCGCCTCGCCGCGCGCGGTCTTCACCCCGTTGCGGGCGAACTGGTGCTCCAGCACGTCGACCTCGTGGTCGAGCGTCTTGTGCAGGCGTGCCATCAGGTCGGCGGCGCCGATGTCCTGCTTGACCCGGTAGGAGCGCCCGTAGAAGCCGCGCTCGCGCCAGCCGGAGAGGTTCAGCACCGTCTCGCGCAGCGTCTTGGAGGGGATGGTGCCGGTGTGCACCGAGACGCCGCCGACGCGGCGGCCCTTCTCGATCACCAGAACCGACTTGCCGATCTTGGCGGACTGGACGGCGGCGCGGCGGCCGGAGGGGCCGCTGCCGATGACAATCATGTCGTAATCGTACATGGAGACGCGGGACCGTTCTGCTGGCGGCACGAAGCTACCGCCATCAATGCACGATGAATGCCAAGCCTGCATGACGGCGCGCCGGGCTGTCGCAAGCCTGTCGTCGCAACACTGTCGGCGCGGGCTGTCGCCGGGCTTGCTTTTGCCGGCGCAAGGCGTGTTCCCTCACGACGGGCAGCGGAGACGACGAGAGTGGCGAACAGCGGACGGCGCAGGACGGGCGGGACGGCGCAGGAGCCCGTCGAGGATCTGACCACCGGCTCGGGCGCCCCGCAGCCGCGCGAGCGCACGCTGGAACAGGCGCTCGGCCAGCACGTGCGGACGCTGCGCCGCGATCTCGATCTCACCGTGTCCGATCTCGCCAGCGCGGCGGGCATCTCGGTGGGCACGCTGTCCAAGATCGAGAACGGGCTGATCTCGCCCTCGCTGGCGACGCTGCAGGCGATCTCGACCGTGCTCAACGTGCCGATCTCCTCGCTGTTCACCAGCTTCGAGGAGAAGCGCGACTGCTCCTATGTGCAGGCGGGCGGCGGCGTGCGCATCGAGCGGCGCGGCACCAAGGTCGGGCACCTCTACGAGCTGCTCGGCCATGCCGTGGGCGGGGAGGTGGCGGTCGAGCCCTATCTCATCACGCTGAGCGAGGAGGCGGTGCCCTATACCGGCTTCCGGCATGACGGCGTGGAGTTCATCCACATGCTTTCGGGCGAGGTGGTCTACCGCCACGGCGAGCGCACCTATCACCTCAAGCCCGGCGATTCCCTGCTGTTCGACAGCGCCGCCAGCCACGGGCCGGAGGAACTGCTGGTGCGGCCGATGAGCTATCTGTCGATCATCATCTACCCCCGCGAGCCGGAACGCTGATTTTCCTCCGACGAAAATATTATTCATAGTCGATTGACGCCCGAACGCCGCGCTCCTAAAAGATGCGGGAACGTTATTCTCCCTCGCCTGCCAGGAGTTCCGCCATGTGCGGCATTGTCGGCCTGTTCCTGAAGCAGCCGAAGCTGGAGCCGGAGCTCGGCGCCCTGCTGTCGGAAATGCTCGACATCATGTGCGATCGCGGGCCGGATTCGGCCGGTTTCGCCGTCTATGGCGCCGGCACGCCCGGCTTCGTGAAGCTCACGCTGCGCGGCCCGGCCGGCACCGATTTCGAGGCGCTGGGCGCCGAGATCGGCCATCGCGTGACGCCGCGCGACACCCATGGCGTGCTGAGCGTGCCCGCCGCCGAGGAGCCGGCCGTGCGCGCCGCGCTCGCCCGCCTCGCCCCCGGGCTGCGCGTGGTCGGCGCGGGCAGCCGCATGGAGCTCTACAAGGAGGTCGGCCTGCCGGCAGATGTGGCGAAGCGCTTCAAGCTGGAGGCGATGAGCGGCACCCACGCCATCGGCCATACCCGCATGGCAACCGAAAGCGCCGTGACGACCGACGGCGCCCATCCCTTCTCCACCGGCCCCGACCAGTGCCTCGTGCACAATGGCTCGCTGTCGAACCATGCCGGCGTGCGCCGCCTGCTGGCCCGCGAGGGCCTGCCCGTGGCCACCGAGAACGACAGCGAGGTGGCGGCCGCCTACCTCACCTACCGCATGCGCGGCGGCGACACGCTGGGCGAGGCGCTGACCCACTCGCTGGACGATCTCGACGGCTTCTACACTTTCGTGGTGGGCACCGAGAGCGGCTTCGGCGTGCTGCGCGACCCCATCGCCTGCAAGCCCGCCGTCATGGCGGAAACCGACGATTACGTCGCCTTCGGCTCGGAATATCGCGCGCTCGCCGGCCTGCCGGGGATCGGCAATGCGCGGGTCTTCGAGCCGGAGCCGGCCAAGGTGTATTTCTGGGACCGCGCCGCATGAGCCTCTCGATCAAGCCCGTCGCCGCTACCGGCGAAACCGTGTTCGACCTCGCCGCGCAGCCGCTGCGCGAGCTGAACTGCGCGCTGCACAAGCTGTCCGCCGACACCAACGAGACGTTCTGGCGGGTGCTGAACCCGGCCGGCCGCCACGCCGTCGCCGCCGGGCTCGACGCGCCGGTCATCGTCGAGATCGACGGGCCGGTCGGCTATTACTGCGCCGGCATGAACAAGCAGGCGAGCGTGATCGTGAACGGCAATGCCGGCGTCGGCGTCGGCGAGAACATGATGAGCGGGTTCATTCATGTCAGGGGCGACGCCAGCCAGTCGGCCGGCGCCACCGCCCATGGCGGGCTGCTGGTGATCGACGGCAACGCCTCGGCCCGCTGCGGCATCTCGATGAAGGGCATCGACATCGTGGTTAAGGGTTCGATCGGCCATATGAGCGCCTTCATGGCGCAGGCCGGCACCCTCACCGTGCTGGGCGACGCCGGCGAGGCGCTGGGCGACAGCCTCTATGAGGCGAAGCTGTTCGTGCGCGGCTCGGTCGCCTCGCTGGGGGCCGACTGCATCGAGAAGGAGATGCGCGAGGAGCACCGCGCGCTGCTCGCGGCCAAGCTGGAAGCGGCCGGCATTCTCGGCGAAGTCGATATCTCCGAATTCCGCCGCTACGGCTCGGCCCGCACGCTCTATCATTTCCACGTCGACAACGTGTCGAGCTACTGAGGGCGCGGCGAGATGACCGACCACAACAATATTCCGCGCACCACGCCCCGCGCCTCCGCCACCTTCGACGAGTACACGCTCTCGGAAATCCGCCGCGCGGCGGCGACCGGCATCTACGACATCCGCGGCGGCGGGGCGAAGCGGCGGGTGCCGCATTTCGACGACCTGCTGTTCCTCGGCGCCTCCATGTCGCGCTACCCGCTGGAGGGCTACCGCGAGAAGTGCTCCACGGAGGTCGTGCTCGGCACGCGCTTCGCGAAGAAGCCGATCGAACTGAAGATCCCGATCACCATCGCCGGCATGAGCTTCGGCTCGCTCTCGGCCAACGCCAAGGAAGCGCTCGGGCGCGGCGCCTCGGCCATGGGCACCTCGACCACCACGGGCGACGGCGGCATGACGAACGAGGAGCGCGGGCACTCCACCCAGCTCGTCTACCAGTATCTGCCTTCGCGCTACGGCATGAACCCAGACGACCTCAAGCGCGCCGACGCCATCGAGGTGGTGGTCGGCCAGGGCGCCAAGCCCGGCGGCGGCGGCATGCTGCTCGGCCAGAAGATCACCGAGCGCGTGGCGGCGATGCGCACCCTGCCCGTCGGCATCGACCAGCGCTCGGCCTGCCGCCACCCGGACTGGACCGGGCCGGACGACCTCGAAATCAAGATCGAGGAACTGCGCGAGATCACCGACTGGGAAAAGCCGATCTATGTGAAGGTCGGCGCCGCCCGGCCCTATTACGACACGGCGCTTGCGGTGAAGTCGGGCGCCGATGTGGTGGTGGTCGACGGCATGCAGGGCGGCACGGCGGCGACGCAGGAAATCTTCATCGAGCATGTCGGCATCCCGACGCTGGCCGCCGTGCGGCAGGCGGTGAAGGCGCTGCAGGACCTCGGCATGCACCGCAAGGTGCAGCTCGTCGTCTCCGGCGGCATCCGCAACGGCGCCGACGTGGCCAAGGCGCTGGCGCTCGGCGCCGACGCGGTCGCCATCGGCACCGCCGCGCTGGTCGCGCTGGGCGACAACGACCCGCGCTATGCCGCCGAGTACGAGGCGCTGGGCTCGAAGGCCGGCGCCTATGACGATTGGCATGAGGGACGCGACCCCGCCGGCATCACCACGCAGGACCCCGCGCTGATGGCGAGGCTCGACCCGGTGGCGGCCGGACGGCGCCTCGCCAATTACCTCGCCGTGCTGACGCTGGAGTGCCAGACCATCGCGCGCGCCTGCGGCAAGAGCCACGTGCACAATCTCGAACCGGAGGATCTGGTGGCGCTCACCATCGAGGCCGCCGCTATGGCCAACGTGCCGCTGGCCGGTACGGACTGGATTCCCGGCAGGAACGCAGGCCTCTGAACGACCCGGCCCCGCGCCTCGGCGCGGGGTTTGCACGTCATGACCACCAACGAGCCCCCAACGGGCCGGGGAACAGCACGGAACCGGATTGCACCATGGCGAACGATCTTGCGCATGCCGCCAAAGAACTCGGCATCAAGTACTTCCTGATCTCCTATGTCGACCTGTTCGGCGCGCTGCGGGCAAAGCTCGTACCTGCCGCCGCCATAAGCGGCATGCAAAAGGCCGGCGCGGGTTTCGCGGGCTTTGCCACCTGGCTCGACATGACGCCGGCCGACCCGGACCTGTTCGCGGTGCCGGATGCCGACAGCCTGATCCAGCTTCCCTGGAAACCGGAGATCGGCTGGCTCGCCTCCGACCTCGTGATGAATGACGAGCTGGTGGCGCAGGCCCCGCGCAACGTGCTCAAGACCACCATCATGGGCGCCGATTCCATCGGCTACCAGATGAAGACCGGCGTCGAGTGCGAGTTCTTCCTGACCAATCCCGACGGCACCGCGATCTCCGATGGCGCCGACAACGCCACCAAGCCCTGCTACGACCAGTCCGCCCTGATGCGCCGCTACGAGGTCATCAAGGAAATCTGCGACAGCATGCTGGCGCTGGGCTGGGGGCCGTACCAGAACGACCATGAGGACGCGAACGGCCAGTTCGAGATGAACTGGGACTTCGACGATGCGCTGATCACCGCCGACCGCCACGTCTTCTTCAAGTTCATGGCCCGCTCCATCGCCGAGAAGCACGGGCTGCGCGCCACCTTCATGCCCAAGCCCTTCATCGACCTCACCGGCTCGGGCTGCCACATGCACACCTCTCTGTGGGGAGCGGACGGCTCCAACCTGTTCGAGGACGAGGCCGGCGAGCTCGGCCTGTCCGACATCGGCTACAATTTCATCGGCGGGCTGATCCACAATGCCGAGGCGCTGTGCGCCTTCACCAACCCGACGGTGAACTCCTACAAGCGCATCAACGCGCCGCGCACCGTCTCCGGCGCCACTTGGTCGCCGAGCTCGGTCACCTACACCGGCAACAACCGCACCCACATGATCCGCATCCCCGATGCAGGGCGGCTCGAACTGCGCCTGCCGGACGGCGCGGCCAACCCGTATCTGGCCCCCGCCGCCGTGCTCGCCGCCGGCCTCGACGGCATCCAGAACCAGCGCGATCCCGGCAAGCGGCTCGACCTCAACATGTACACGGACGGCCACAAGGTGCGCGGCGCCAAGAAGCTGCCGCTGAACCTGCTGGACGCCATCCGCGCGCTGGAGAAGTCCTCGGTGCTGCGCAACGCCCTCGGCGCCCCGCTGATCGAGGGCTACACCAAGCTGAAGACCGAGGAATGGAACGCATATTCGCGCCATCTCACCCAGTGGGAGCGCGATAATACCTTGGATATATGACGCAGGTGTCACCACGCCCGGTGGACGACGCCCGGTTGCGTGACACCCGCCGGGCGGGCCTGTAAGGGACCCAGCTGGACGCGCGGCCGGGAATATTTCCCGTCCTCGAAGATCCGGAATCGGGAAAAAGAGTGTCGCTGTTCGGTAAGGGCTGGCCGCTGTTCAAGAACCGCGGCCCACGGCACCACGTGCTCATCACCGGCACGGGGCGGGCGGGAACGTCGTTCCTGATGCAGCTCCTGACCCGGCTCGATTTCGACACCGGCTTCAGCAAGAAGGTGCCCGATCTCAACCCGATCGCGCGGGCCGGCTTCGAGACCGATCCGCGCCGCCCCGACGCGCCCTATGTCGTGAAGAGCCCCTGGATCTGCGACTATATCGAGGAGGTTCTGGCCAATCCCGCCATCCGGATCGACCATGTCTTCGTGCCGGTGCGCAACTTCGAGGCCGCCGCAGCAAGCCGCGCGCATGTGCAGAAGGAGAATACGGGGCAGGAGGATGGCGGCATCGCCGTTCCCGGCGGCCTGTGGGACACCACCCGCGCCGCCGACCAGACGCAGGTGCTGCGCGAGCGCTTCACCCGTCTCGTCGAGCATCTCGTGCGCGCCGACATCGAGACGACCTTCCTGTGGTATCCGCGCCTGACGCAGGACCCCGCCTATCTCCACGCCAAGCTGGGCCGGGGCCTTAAGATGCCGGAACTGGACAGCTTCACCCGCACTTTCGAGGAGATCGTGCGCCCGGACTGGGTGCACAGCTTCACGCCGGACGACCGCAACGCCGAAGGCTGAGCCCCCTCAGTCGCGCACCGAGAACGGCACCACGCCGCGCCGGTCGGGATCAAGCACGATCTCGCGGTCGAGCGGGGGAAAGGCGCGCTCCGGGCAGGCCGTGCGCGGGCAGATGCGGCAGTTGACGCCGAGCGGGGCGACGGTGGCGGATTTCAGGTCCAGCCCGTCGGCATAGACCAGCTCGCCGGCATAGGAGACCTCGCAGCCGATGCCGAGCGCGAAGCGGCGCTCGCGGGCGCCGTAGCGGATGGCGGGCTTCGAGGTTCCCCGCGCCAGGCACAGATAACGCACGCCGTCCGGCATCTCGCCGAGCTGCACCAGCGTGCGCGAAGGCTGCTCGAACGCCTCGTGCACATTCCACACCGGGCAGGCCCCGCCATAGCGGGCGAACTGGAAGCGCGTGGCGCTGTGACGCTTGATGACGTTGCCGGCACGGTCGACCTTCAGGAAATAGAACGGCACGCCCTTCTCGCCCGGCCGCTGCAGAGTGGAGAGCCGGTGGCAGACCTGCTCAACGCTGGCGCCCGTCATAGCGGCCAGCAGGTCGAGGTCGTGGCGCCTCGCGCGCGCCAGCCGCGCGAAGCGGCGATAGGGCAGGATCAGCGCGCCGGCATAGTAGTTCTGCAGCGACAGCCGGCACACCTCGCGCGCCGTCGCGCTGCGGAAGCCCGCGTCGATCACATGCTGGTCGATCGCCTCGCTCTGCTCGAAACGGGCGATCAGCGCGCCGAGGCGGAACGCCTGGCTGGCGCGGTCCAGCGTGCGCGCCAGCGTCGCCACCCGGCGGTGGCGGTCGAAGGCCAGCAGCGGCGCATCGGGCTGGTCGGCGGGGGCAAGGTCGACCACGATGTCGTGGCGCTGCCGCAGGTGCTGCACCAGCACGCCCACCGCGTCGTCGCGGGCGAACAGGTCGAGCGCGGCGTTGCGCTCCTCCGCCGCGCGGTCGAGCCCGTCCACGTAGTTGTCGATGTAGTGGAAATGGTCGCGCACCTCCTCATAGGGCGCGAGGTTGCGCCCCTCGTCGGGCGGCGCGCCTCCATCCACCTCGCGCGCCACCGAGATCACGGCATCGTCCTGCGCGGCGCGGCGCTCCTCCAGCCGGCGCATGGCGCCGTGCAGGCGCAGGAAGGCGTGCGCGAAGGTCGGGGCGTGGGTGGTGGCGTTCTTCAGATCCTGAAGCGTCGGCTCCAGCCCGCGGAAAACCGGATCGGCCAGCGCCTCGCGCAGATCCGCGACGATACGGTCGAGATCGTCGGCGCCAAAACGCGTAATGTCGAGGTCGAAGGTGCGGCTGATGGCGAGCAGCACGGCGGCGGTGACCGGCCGCTGGTTGCTCTCGATCTGGTTGATGTAGCTCGGCGACAGCGCCAGCCGGCGGGCGAAATCCATCTGCGTCAGCCCGAGCCGCTCGCGCGCATGGCGCACCGCATGGCCGGCGAACACTTTCTTCGACATGCCGGCCATGGACGCGTTCGTCTTCCCTCGTCGATTTTGTGAAAATTTTACAGTTTCACGATCCGCATTTTCACAGCTTATGTTTTGCCTCGCAAGGGCCTAGAAGCGTTACAGAGCACCGCGAGCAAAGACGAACGTCCGGGAGAACGCCATGAAGCACATTCTCGACGAACTGGAGCAGCGCCGCGCCGGCGCGCGGCGCGGCGGCGGCCAGCGGCGCATCGACGCCCAGCACACGCGCGGCAAGCTCACCGCCCGCGAGCGCATCGAACTGCTGCTCGACACCGGCTCCTTCGAGGAGTTCGACACCTTCGTCCAGCACCGGTGCACCGATTTCGGCATGGACAGGGCCGAGAAGATCCCCGGCGACGGCGTTGTCACCGGCTGGGGCACGGTGAACGGGCGGCGCGTCTTCGTCTTCGCCAAGGACTTCACCGTGTTCGGCGGCTCGCTGTCGGAGGCGCACGCGGCCAAGATCACGAAGATCCAGGACCTCGCGCTGAAGACCCGCGCGCCGATCATCGGCCTGTTCGACGCCGGCGGCGCGCGCATCCAGGAGGGCGTGGCCGCGCTCGGCGGCTATGGCGAGGTGTTCAAGCGCAACGTGCTGGCCTCCGGCGTCGTGCCGCAGATCTCCGTCATCATGGGTCCCTGCGCGGGTGGCGACGTCTATTCGCCTGCGATGACCGACTTCATCTTCATGGTGCGCGACACCTCCTACATGTTCGTCACCGGGCCGGAGGTGGTGAAGACCGTCACCAACGAAACCGTGACTTCGGAGGAACTGGGCGGCGCCAAGGTGCACACCTCGAAGTCCTCGGTGGCGGACGGCGCCTATGAGAACGATGTCGAGTGCCTGCTGCAGATGCGCCGGCTGATCGACTTCCTGCCCGCCAACAACCAGTCCGGCGTGCCGGAATGGCCGAGCTTCGACGATGGCGAGCGTCTCGACGCCTCGCTTGACACGCTGGTGCCGGACAACCCGAACAAGCCCTACGACATGAAGGAGCTGATCGGAAAGGTCGTCGACGAGGGCGATTTCTTCGAGATCCAGGCCGCCTTCGCCGGCAACATCGTCACCGGCTTCGGCCGGGTCGAGGGCAAGACGGTCGGCATCGTCGCCAACCAGCCGATGGTGCTGGCCGGCGTGCTCGACGCTGATGCGTCACGGAAGGCTGCGAGGTTCGTGCGCTTCTGCGACGCCTTCGAGATCCCGATCCTCACCTTCGTCGACGTGCCGGGCTTCCTGCCGGGCACCGCGCAGGAATATGGCGGGCTGATCAAGCACGGCGCCAAGCTGCTCTTCGCCTATTCGCAGGCCACCGTGCCGCTGGTCACCGTCATCACCCGCAAGGCCTTCGGCGGCGCCTATGACGTGATGGCCTCCAAGCATATCGGCGGCGACGTGAACTATGCCTGGCCCACCGCCCAGATCGCCGTGATGGGCGCCAAGGGGGCGGTGGAGATCATCTTCCGCGCCGACATCGACGACCCCGCCAAGATCGCCGAACGGACGAAGGAATATGAGGAGCGGTTCCTCTCGCCCTTCGTGGCGGCCGAGCGCGGCTATATCGACGAGGTGATCACGCCGCGCTCGACAAGGAAACGCATCGCCCGCGCACTCGCCATGCTCGCCTCGAAGAAGGTCGAGACGCCGGCGAAGAAGCACGACAACCTGCCGCTTTGAGATCGCGCCATGTTCAGGAAAATCCTCATCGCCAACCGTGGCGAGATTGCCTGCCGGGTCATCAAGACCGCGCGCAGGATGGGCATCGCGACGGTGGCGGTCTATTCCGACGCCGACAAGGACGCGCTGCATGTGGAGATGGCCGACGAGGCGGTGCCTATCGGCGCCGCGCCGGCCGCGCAGTCCTATCTCGACGCCGAGAAGATCATCACGGCGGCGAAGGCCACCGGCGCCGAGGCGGTCCATCCCGGCTACGGCTTCCTGTCCGAGCGCGCGAGCTTCGCCACCGCGCTGAAGGAGGCCGGCCTCGTCTTCATCGGCCCCAATCCGGGGGCCATCGAGGCGATGGGCGACAAGATCGAATCCAAGAAGGCGGCGGCGGCGGCCAGCGTCTCGACCGTGCCGGGCCATCTCGGCGTGATCGAGGATGTCGCGCACGCCGCGCGCATCGCCGACGAGATCGGCTATCCCGTGATGATAAAGGCCTCGGCCGGCGGCGGCGGCAAGGGCATGCGCATCGCCCATTCGCGCGACGAGGTGGAGGACGGCTTCGAGCGCGCCCGCTCGGAGGCGCGCTCCTCCTTCGGCGACGACCGTGTCTTCGTCGAGAAGTTCATCGTCCAGCCGCGCCATATCGAGATCCAGGTGCTGGGCGACAAGCACGGCAACGTCATCTATCTCGGCGAGCGCGAATGCTCGATCCAGCGCCGCAACCAGAAGGTCGTCGAGGAAGCCCCCTCGCCGCTGCTGGACGAGGCCACCCGCCGAAAGATGGGCGAGCAGGCCGTCGCGCTGGCCAAGGCCGTGAACTATGACAGCGCCGGCACGGTGGAATTCGTCGCCGGGCAGGACAAGTCGTTCTACTTCCTCGAAATGAACACCCGCCTGCAGGTGGAGCATCCGGTGACGGAGCTGATCACCGGCATCGACCTCGTGGAGCAGATGATCCGCGTCGCCGCCGGCGAGCCCCTCGCGCTCCGTCAGGACGACGTGAGGCTGAACGGCTGGGCGGTGGAATCGCGCGTCTATGCCGAAGACCCCTATCGCGGCTTCCTGCCCTCCATCGGCCGCCTCACCCGCTACCGCCCGCCGGCGGAGGGGGTGAATGAAGGCATCACCGTGCGCAACGACACCGGCGTCTATGAGGGCGGGGAAATCTCGCTCCATTACGACCCGATGATCGCCAAGCTGATCACCCACGCGCCGACGCGCGAGGCGGCGATCGAGGCGCAGGCCGACGCGCTGGACGCCTTCGCCATCGACGGCATCCAGCACAACATCCCCTTCCTCTCCGCGCTGATGACGCATGAGCGCTGGCGGGCGGGGAGGCTCTCCACCGGCTTCATCGCCGAGGAATACCCCGACGGCTTCCACGCCACCGCGCCGAGCGAGGGGCTGGCCCGCAAGCTGGCGGCGGTCGCGGCGGTGATCGACAATGTGGGCAATGCGCGCAAGCGCAGAATCTCCGGCCAGCTTGCCGGGCGCCCCGTCGTGTTCGAACACCAGCGCGTGGTGCGGCTCGGCGATCTCGCTTTGCCCTGCGAGGTCGACCGCGCGGCGGGCGGCTTCATCGTCACCTTCCTCGATGAGAAGGGCCGCCCGGCGGGCACGCACGAGCTGCGCTCGGGCTGGCAGCCGGGCGAACCGGTGTGGAACGGGGTGTTCGACGACGAGGCCATCGCGGTGCAGGTGCGGCCGCGCCTCAACGGCGTGGCGCTGGCCCATCGCGGCGTGGCGGCCGACGCGCTCGTCTACACGCGGCGCGAGGCGGAACTTGCCGCGCTTATGCCGGTGAAGGTGCACGCGGGCGCCGGCAAGCAGTTGCTCTGCCCGATGCCGGGGCTGGTGGTCTCCATCGCGGTTTCCGAGGGGCAGGAGGTGAAGGCCGGCGAGGCGCTCGCCATCGTCGAGGCGATGAAGATGGAGAACGTGCTGCGCGCCGAGCGCGACGCCACCGTCGCCAAGGTGCTCGCCAAGGCGGGCGACAGTCTCGCGGTCGATGCCGTGATCCTCGAATTCGCCTGAGGGAGCCGATGGATCTCGATCTGGACAGCTTCCCGCCCGCCACCCGCGCCGACTGGCTGAAGCTGGTCGACGGCGTGCTGAAGGGTGCGCCCTACGACAAGCGCATGGTGACGCGCACGTCGGACGGCATCGCCCTCGACGCGCTGCCCGAGCGGCGGCGCGAGGCCTCCCCCATCGCCGGCCGCCCGGCCGGAGCGCCGTGGAAGATCGTCGCCCGCATCGACCATGACGACCCCGCCAGCGCCAATGCGCAGCTTCTGGAAGACCTCGACGGCGGCGCGGACGGGGCGACGCTCGTCTTTGCCTCCGCGCCCTCGGCCGGCGGTTTCGGCCTTCCGGTGCGCCATGAGGAGCTGGTGGCGACGCTGAAGGGCGTGCTGCCGGAACTCGTCACGCTGCGCGTCGAGGCGGGGCGGTTCCAGGGCCGCGACATCGCGCTGGCGCTGGCCCGTCTCTACGAGGCGCACGACCCGGCCACGCTCGACCTTCGCTTCGGGCTCGATCCCATCGGCGACTTCGCCGCCTCCGGCGCCGCGCCCATCGAATGGGAGGCCCTCGCCGCCCGGCTCGGCCAGACGGTCGGGGCGCTGCGGGCGCGCGACCTCAGGGCGCCGATGGTGCGCGCCGACGGGCGGCTTCACCACGCGGCGGGCGCCACCGACACGCAGGAGCTCGCCGCCGTGCTGGCGACCGCCCTCGCCTATCTGCGCGCGCTGGAGGCGGCCGGCCTCTCCATCGAGGAAGCGGCCGCCACCGTCGAGGTGACGCTGACGGCCGATGTCGACCAGTTCGGCACGCAGGCCAAGCCCCGCGCCTTCCGCCAGCTCTGGACGGCGCTGCTGGAGGCGTGCGGCGCAGGCTCCCTGCCGGTGGCGATCCACATGGAGACCGCGTGGCGCGCGCTGACCCGGCACGACCCCTATGTGAACCTGCTGCGCGGCACGCTCGCTGCCTTCGCCGCCGGCGTCGGCGGGGCGGACAGCCTGACCGTTCTGCCCTTCACGCAGGCGCTGGGCCTTCCCGATGCCGATGCCCGCCGTCTCGCCCGCAACACGCAGGCGATACTGATCGAGGAATCCAACGTGCACAGGGTCGCCGACCCTTCCGCGGGCGCCGGCGCCATCGAGGAGCGCACGGAGACGCTGGCGGCCGCCGCGTGGGAGCTGTTCCGCCAGATCGAGCGCGAGGGCGGCATGGTGGAGAGCCTCGCCTCCGGCGCCTGGCAGGCGCGCCTCGCCACCGCCCGCGCCGCGCGGGCGAAGGAGATCGCGACGCGCCGGCTGCCGGTCACCGGCACCTCGGAATTCCCGCTCCTCGGCGAAAGCGTGCCCGCCGTGCTGGCGCCGGCCCGCCGCGCGCCGGCCCCCGCGCCTTCGGAGGGCGCGCTGCTGTGCGAGCCGCTGCGCGGGCACCGCCTCGCCGAGCCGTTCGAGCGGCTGCGCGAAGCCGCCGCCGGGGCAAGCCCGGCGCCATCCGTGTTCCTCGCCAATCTCGGCACGCCGGCCGACTTCACCGCGCGCAACGGTTTCGCGCGCGCCGCTTTCGAGGCGGGCGGCATCAGGGCGATCTCGGGTGACGGGTTCACCGACCCGGCCGCGCTGGCGCACGCCTTCCGCGCCTCCGGCGCCCGCCTCGCCTGCCTGTGCGCGTCGGATGAGATGTATGCCGCCTCGGCCGAGGACGCCGCGCATGTGCTGAAAGAGGCCGGCGCGCCGGTGGTCTGTCTTGCCGGCCGCCCCGGCGAACGGGAGGCCGCGTGGCGCGCGGCCGGCATCGAGCTGTATCTGTCGGCCGGAGGCGACCTTCTCGCGCTGCTGGAGGACGTCCACCGCCGCCTTGGTCTGAACGCGGGAGCGGAACCATGAGCGCGCCCGCCCGTTTTCCCACAGGCGGCTTTGCCGCGATCACTGTAGGGAAGAGCCATGAAAACGCTGAACGTCGCCCTGTGCGGCGCACTGGCGTGGGGGGCGCTTGCACTCAGCCTGCCGGCACGGGGCGCCGGGGGGCTGCACGACGGCATCTGGCGCGTCGCCGCCGAGCCGGCCACCGGCCCGTGCTCGGAACGCCAGGAATTTTCGCTTTCCGTGGAGGACGGCCGCATCAGCTATGCCGGCTATCTCCCGGTCGACGCCAGCGGCTCGGTGGATGCGCTCGGCGTCATCCGCATCCGGGTGGTGCGCGGATCGGAAACGGTCGCGGCCAAGGGTCTGGTGCGCGGCGAGCGGGCCTCGGGCGAATGGGTTTCGCCGGCCAAGAACTGCACCGGCTCGTGGGTGGCTTACCGGAGCTGACACTCCGGGCGGCTGGCGGGCCGCAGGAGGATTTCCGATGAGCCGCATCCCGGATTTCGCCGGCGTGGATTGGCGCCCGCCCCGCCTCGCTGCGCCCCTTGCAAGAACACCAGACTGGGAAACGCCCGAGGGCATCGCGGTGAAGCCGCTCTACGGGCCGGCGGATGTTGCCGGCCTTGCGGCCATCGACAGCTACCCCGGCATCGCGCCTTTCCTGCGCGGGCCCTATCCCACCATGTACGCGACCCAGCCCTGGACGATCCGGCAATATGCCGGCTTCTCCACAGCGGAAGATTCCAACGCCTTCTACCGCCGCAACCTCGCGGCGGGCCAGAAGGGGCTGTCGGTCGCCTTCGACCTCGCCACCCATCGCGGCTATGACAGCGACCACCCGCGCGTCGCCGGCGATGTCGGCATGGCCGGGGTGGCGATCGATTCCATCTATGACATGCGCACACTGTTCTCCGGCATCCCGCTGGACCGGATGAGCGTATCGATGACCATGAACGGCGCGGTGCTGCCGATCCTCGCGCTCTATGTCGTGGCGGCGGAGGAGCAGGGCGTGAAGCCGGCCCAGCTCTCCGGGACCATCCAGAACGACATTCTCAAGGAGTTCATGGTCCGCAACACCTATATCTACCCGCCCGGCCCCTCGATGCGGATCATCGCCGACATCTTCGCCTTCACCTCGGCGAACATGCCGCGCTTCAACTCGATCTCGATTTCCGGCTACCACATGCAGGAAGCGGGGGCGACGCAGGATCTCGAACTCGCCTACACGCTGGCGGATGGCGTGGAATATGTGCGCGCCGGCCAGCGCGCCGGCCTGCCGATCGACGCCTTCGCGCCGCGCCTCTCCTTCTTCTGGGCGATCGGCATGAACTTCTTCATGGAGGTCGCCAAGCTGCGCGCCGCCCGGCTGATCTGGGCCAAGCTGATGAAGGAGCTCGGCGCGCAGAATCCCAAGTCGCTGCCGCTGCGCACCCATTCGCAGACCTCCGGCTGGAGCCTGACGGCGCAGGACGTGTTCAACAATGTGATGCGCACCATGGTGGAGGCGATGGCGGCGACGCAGGGCCACACCCAGTCGCTGCACACCAACGCGCTTGACGAGGCGCTGGCGCTGCCGACCGACTTCTCCGCCCGCATCGCCCGCAACACCCAGCTCCTCCTCCAGCAGGAAAGCGGCACCACCCGCGCCATCGACCCGTGGGGCGGCTCCTTCTTCGTGGAGCGGCTGACCGCCGACCTCGCCGCCAGGGCTCTCGGCCATATCGCCGAGGTAGAAGAACTGGGCGGCATGGCGAAGGCCATCGAGGCCGGCATCCCCAAGCTGCGCATCGAGGAGGCCGCCGCGATCACGCAGGCGCGCATCGATTCCGGCCGGCAGACCGTGGTCGGCGTCAACAAGTACCGCCCCGCGCGCGAGACCCCCATCGACGTGCTGAAGGTGGACAATTCGGCGGTGCGCGCCGCGCAGCTCGACAAGCTCGCGCGGCTGAAGGCCGAGCGCGACCCGCAGGCGGTCGCCGCCGCCCTCGCCGCTTTGGAAGCGGGGGCGCGCGAAAATGCTAACCTGCTGGCGCTCGCCATCGACGCCGCCCGCGCCAAGGCGACGGTGGGCGAGATTTCCGACGCGCTGGAGCGCGTGTTCGGCCGGCACCGGGCGGAAATCCGCGCGGTGTCGGGCGTCTACAGGCGGGAGGCCGGGGCGATGAGCGACAGGGTGAGCAAGATCCGCGCGCGGGTGGAAACCTTCGAACAGGAGGAAGGCCGGCGCCCGCGCATCCTCGTCGCCAAAGTCGGGCAGGACGGGCATGACCGCGGCCAGAAGGTGATCGCCTCCGCCTTCGCCGATCTCGGCTTCGACGTCGATATCGGCCCGCTCTTCGCCACGCCGCAGGAAGCCGCCCGGCAGGCGGTGGAGAACGACGTGCACGTCATCGGCATCTCCTCGCTGGCCGCCGGCCACCTCACGCTGGTGCCCGAGGTGAAGGCGGCGCTCGCCGCCGAGGGCCGGCCCGACATCATGGTGGTGGTGGGTGGCGTGGTGCCGCCGCAGGACTACGACGCGGTGCGAACTGCGGGCGCCGAGGCGATCTACCCGCCCGGCACCGTGATCGCGGAAGCCGCCGGCGAGCTCCTCGACAAGCTGGCCGAGCGTCTCGGCCACGCCCGCGCGGCGGCGGAGTAGTTTGTTGCGCGTCCTTAATTCCTGTATACTTGGACTACTCAGGTCGATTCGATCAAAAGAGTTGCCTTAGCCGGTCTGACTGCGATCAGAAGCAGTTTCAGCAATCAAAAGCTGACCGCGCAGATTTAACAGCATCATCATTAGGAGCGACCGATGGTCCGACTGGTCCTGGTGGTGGATGTTGCGCGCGTCCTGCTTGCAGTTGCGGTGCTCATCCACCTCTATTTCATCGTTTAGTGGCTTTGGCCCGGAAGCAGACCCGTGATCGGTTTTCGGGCCTATTCCGCAGCCTGTTGGTCAAAGAAGCAGCATTCTTGATGCAAGCGGCGCGTGCGTTCGGCCGCCGGGTGCTGCGCCGCCGCCCATACCCAGTCATCCCCGGGCGTGACCCGGGGATCCATGTCCTGCCCACACGCATCGAAGAAAGGCGTGGATGGCCGGGTCAAGTCCGGCCATGACGGTGCTCTCTCGGAGCCGCTGGGCCGCTTCTACACCGTCATCCCCGGGCGTGACCCGGGGATCCATGACTTCTCCGACCCTCGCGTCGCGCGAAAGACGTGGATGGCCGGGTCAAGCCCGGCCATGACGGTGCTCTCTCCCGCGGCCTTGGCACGTGACTTGCTTACAGGCTTGTATACAAGTTTGTGAGCAAGCCTGATGAACCCGGCCACCGCCAATATCGAGGAAGCGATCCTCTCGGCCATCCTCGCCGGCCGCATCGACCCCGGCACGCGGCTGGGCGAGCAGAAGCTCGCCGACCTGTTCGGCGTTTCGCGCACCCGCGTGCGCGAGGCGATGATGCGGCTGGAGACGCGCGGCGTGGTGCAGGTCAGCGCCCGGCGTGGCTGGTACGTGGTCGAACCCTCGGCCGAGGAGGCCCGCGAGGCGTTCCAGACCCGGCGCGTTATCGAGACCGGCCTGCTGCAGACCGTGCGCGAGGTTCCGCCCGCCGTGCTGGCGAGCCTGAAGGAGCACGTCGCCATCGAGCGCCGCGCCATCGAGACCGGCGATGTCCACAGCCGCGCCTGCCTGCTCGGCGATTTTCACATCCACCTCGCCGATGCGCTCGGCAACCGGCTGCTGACCGAGATCATCCGCGACCTCACCGCCCGGACCACGCTGATCTCGATGCTCTACCAGCCGACCGAGAAGGCCGAGGAATCCAGCCACGACCACGAGGACATCGTCGCCGCCATGGAGGCGGGCGACCTCAGCCTCGCCGCCCGGCTGATGGACGAGCACATCGGCAAGGTCGAGGCCGGGCTGGACCTGACCGCCCGCCCCGACCCGCTCGCCGGGCTTCGCGAATTGCTGTCGCCGTCGACCTTCGCCGGCAACGCCCCCTCCGTGCCGCATCACCATTCCCACAGCCATCCCCACACCAACGACCATCCGCTCACCAAAGAGGATTGATCGCATGAACATTCGCACCTTCCGCCGCCGCAGCTTCCTCGGCCTCGCCGCCGGCGCCCTGCTCGCCGCCACCCAGATGCCGCTGCCGGCGGCCGCCGATGCGCTCGCCACCATCGAGGCGAGCAAGGTGATCCGCATCGCCGTGCCGCAGGATTTCCCGCCCTTCGGCACGGTGGGAGCCGACATGGAGCCCAAGGGCTACGACGTCGACGTCGCCAAGCTCATCGCCGCCAAGCTGGGCGTGAAGCTGGAGCTGGTGCCCGTCACCAGCGCCAACCGCATTCCGTATCTGCAGACCAACAAGGTCGACCTCGTCATCTCCTCGCTCGGCAAGAATCCCGAGCGCGAGAAGGTGATCGACTTCTCGGTCGCCTACGCCCCCTTCTTCAACGGCGTGTTCGGCCCGGCCGATGTGGCGGTGAAGGACGCGGCGGGCCTCGCCGGCAAGACGGTGGGCGTCACGCGCGGCGCGGTGGAGGACCTGGAGCTGACCAAGATCGCTCCCGCCGACACCACCATCAAGCGCTACGAGGACAATAACGGCACCATCTCGGCCTTCCTCTCGGGCCAGGTCGACGTCATCGCCACCGGCAACGTGGTGGCGGCCGCCATCCTCGCGCGCAACCCGCCGAAGAAGCCGGAGATCAAGTTCCTCATCAAGAACTCGCCCTGCTTCATCGGCCTCAACAAGAACGAGCCGGCGCTGCTCGCCAAGGTCGACGCCATCATCGGCGCGGCCAAGAAGGACGGCGCGCTCGACGCCATCTCGCAGAAGTGGCTCGGCGCCGGCCTGCCGGCGGATCTGTGAGCGGAGCGCGCTGAATATGTGTCCCGGCCCAGCGGAGCCATAGGCGAAGCGCAGAGCCGGGATCCAGCACAAGGAACCGCCGAAGGCGCTTCCTCGAAGGGTTCTAGAGGCTTCGCCGCTTCTCTCCTGGACCCCGGATCGGCGCCACGTTTCGCGTGGCTTGTCCGGGGAAAAGGCGTCCATCCCCCTCTTATCAGCGGGAGTTCACGGGCATGAACTACGCGTTCGATTTCGGCTGGCTCCTCGACTACTGGCCGGTCCTCGTGAAGGGCATCGCGGTCACGCTTGAGCTCACGCTGGTCGGCGGGGTGCTCGGCGTGTCGCTGGGCGTCGCCTGCGCCTGGGCGCGCGCGCTCGGGCCGGGCTGGCTGCGCCCGGTCGTCGCCGCCTATGTCGAATTGATCCGCAACACGCCGTTCCTGATCCAGCTCTTCTTCATCTTCTTCGGCCTGCCCGCGCTCGGCGTGCGCATGGGCGAGCTGGAAGCGGCCAACCTCGCCATGGTGATCAATCTCGGCGCCTATGGCTGCGAGATCGTGCGGGCGGGCATACAGGCGACGCCGAAGGGCCAGTTCGAGGCCGGCGCCTCGCTCGGCATGAGCCGCATACAGACCTTCTGGTACGTGGTGCTGATCCCCGCGCTCCAGCGCATCTGGCCGGCGCTCTCCTCGCAGATCGTCATCGTCATGCTGGGCTCGGCGGCGGTGTCGCAGATCGCGGCGGAGGACCTCACCTTCGCGGCGAACTTCATCCAGTCGCGCACCTTCCGCGCCTTCGAGACCTATTTCGTCGCCACGTTGATCTACCTCGCCCTCGCCATCGCGCTGCGGCAGGGGCTGCGCGGCCTCGGCTGGACGCTTTTCCCAAAACGCACGGCACGGTGAGGAGCAAACCATGAGCGAATTCACCACCTGGGACATCGTGCGGAACCTGCTGCTGGCGGCGCGCTGGACCATCCTGCTCTCCATTGTCTCCTTCATCGGCGGCGGCCTCGTCGGCGCCGCCCTGCTGTTCGCCCGCATCGGCAAGCGCCGTCTCGGGCAGATCTTCGTGAAGACCTATGTCGAGCTGTTCCAGGGCACGCCGCTGCTGATGCAGCTTTTCCTCGCCTTCTTCGGCCTCGGCCTGTTCGGCATCGACGTGCCGGCCTGGCTCGCGGCGGGGCTGGCGCTGATCCTGTGGAGCGCCGCCTTCCTCACCGAAATCTGGCGCGGCTGCGTGGAAGCCATCGCGCGCGGCCAGTGGGAGGCCTCCTCCAGCCTCGGCATGGGCTACATCCAGCAGATGCGCCACGTGATCCTGCCGCAGGCGCTGCGCATCGCCGTGCCGCCCACCGTCGGCTTTTCCGTGCAGGTGGTGAAGGGCACGGCGCTCACCTCGATCATCGGCTTCGTCGAACTGTCCAAGGCGGGGACGGTGGTGACGAATGCCACCTTCGAGCCCTTCAAGGTCTACGGGCTCGTCGCCCTCATCTATTTCTGCCTGTGCTGGCCGCTGTCCAAGTCTTCCCAGATCCTGGAGAGGAAGCTCAATGTCGCTCATCGAAATCACTGAGGTGAAGAAGCGCTTCGGCAACAACGAAGTGCTCAAGGGCATCAATATCGACGTGGCGCCGGGCGAGGTGATCGCCGTCATCGGCAAGTCGGGCTCCGGCAAGTCGACGCTGCTGCGCTGCATCAACGGGCTGGAGACGATCGACGAGGGCTCGATCTCGGTGGCGGGCGCCCAGCTCCTGCCGGACGAACTGCACCTCAAGGCGCTGCGCCTCAAGGTCGGGATGATCTTCCAGGGCTTCAACCTGTTCCCCCACCTCACGGCGGGGCGCAATGTGATGCTCTCGCAGATGGTGGTGAAGAAGACGCCGAAAGCCGAGGCCGAGGCGATGGCGCGCCGCCAGCTGGAGCGGGTCGGGCTCGCGCACAAGTTCGACGCCTATCCCGACCAGCTCTCCGGCGGCCAGCAGCAGCGCGTCGCCATCGCCCGCGCGCTCGCCATGCAGCCCATTGCGCTGCTGTGCGACGAGATCACCTCCGCGCTCGACCCCGAGCTGGTCAGCGAGGTGCTCGCCGTGGTGAAGGAACTGGCGGGCGAAGGCATGACGCTGATGATGGTGACGCACGAGATGCGCTTCGCGCGCGACGTCTGCTCGCGCGTCGTCTTCATGCATCAGGGCCGCGTGCACGAGATCGGCCCGCCGGAGGAGGTGTTCGCCAGCCCGAAGACGCCGGAACTGCAGCAGTTCCTCGGCGTCACCCATTAGGGCTGCACGGGAAGCTGGATCGCGCCCTGGCCGGGGCGGTAGGCGCCGCCGCCGGCGAAGCGCTCGGCCACCCAGTCGACGAAGACGCGCAGCCGGCTGCTCAGATGCCGGTTGGGCGAATAGACGACATGCAGCACGATGGGCGCGCTGTGCCAGTCCGGCAGCACGCGCACCAGCGCGCCGCTTTCGATATAGGGCGTCACCATCGGCTCGATGGTCTGGGTGATGCCGAGTCCAGCCAGCCCGGCGGCGAGATAGGCGGTGGAATCGTTCACCGCCACGAAATAGGGCAGGTCGAGCTCGTGGCGCTCCTCGCCGCGCTCCATGTCGAAGGCCACGCGCCGGCCCGTGCGGGCGCTGAAATAGCCGATGACGCGGTGGCCGGCCTCAAGATCACGCGGATGCAGCGGCGTGCCGTAGGTCTGGAGATAGCCGGGCGTCGCGCACAGCATCAGCCGCACCTCGCCGACCCGGCGGGCGATCAGCGTCGGGTCGAGGAGGTCGCCGCCGCGAATGGCGCAGTCGACATTCTCCGCCAGCAGGTCGACCGGCCGGTCGGAGACGCCGAGGTCGAGGCGGATGTCGGGATAGCGGGCGAAGAAGTCCGGCAAGGCGGGAATGAGGGAATAGAGCGCCAGCGAGGAGGGCACGTCGACGCGCAGCCGGCCGGAGGGGCTCGATTGCGAGCGAGCCATCGAGGCGTCGATCTCGTCGAGGTCGGAGAGCAGCGCCACTGCACGCTCGTAATAGGCCGCCCCGTCCGGCGTCACGCCGACCCGGCGCGTGGTGCGGTTGAGCAGGCGCGTGCGCAGATGCGCCTCAAGCTGCTGGATCAGCTTGGTGACGGTGGGCTTGGGCATGTCGAGGAGATCGGAAGCGCGGCTGAAATTGCCGGCCTCGACCACCCGGACGAAGGCGCGCATCGCGGCGATCTGGTCCATGCTACCGCTTCATTATTTCCATTCGTGAATAATGTTATGCCAATTTGGCTATTTTTCCGAGGAAAAAACGGTCCTAGGTTTCGCCGCATTGCAGCACGTACCGATGACGGGATCGGGTGGCGGATCGCATCCGCAGCCTGATGGTGGGCGCTATGACCGCTTTGTGGACCGAGGAAAAGCTGGAGATCGGGGGCACCGCGCTCAGCGCGCGCGTCTATCGTCCCGGCGCGCCTCTGCGCCCGGCGGCGCTGGTGCTGCACCTGCATGGCGGCGCCTTCACCGACGGCGATCTCGACTGCAGCGCCTGTGTCTGCCGGCTGATGACGGAAGCGGGCGCGGTGGTGGTCTCCATCGACTATCCGCTGGCGCCCGAGCACCCTTTCCCCGCCGCGCTCAACCTTTCCTTCGCCGCCCTCGGCCGGCTCTATGCCGAGCGCGGCAAATGGGCCGGACGCGGCGCGCGCCTGTTCGTCGCCGGTGAGGAGGCGGGCGCCAACCTCGCCACCGCGCTGACGCTGATGGCGCGCGACCAGCAGGCCCCGCCCGTCGCCGGGCAGATCCTGCTCTCGCCCATGGTCGACGCCAGCCTGTGCACGCAGTCGATCCACGCGGCGGTGGCCGGCGCGGCGCACTGCAAATGGGTCGACGGCTGGCACCTCTATCTGGGCGGCGCCGAGCACGCGGCCCATCCCTATGCGGCGCCGCTCGGCTCGCGCCGGCTGGGCGGGCTGGCGCCGGCGCTGATCGTCACCTCGGACGACTGCCCGATGCGCGACGAGAGCTTCGCCTATGCGCGCCGCCTGCGCGACTGCGGCGTCGTGGTGGAAAGCCACATGCTGGAGGACGCGGATGACGCGAGCCTCGGCATGGACGCCGCCATCGAGGCCGATCCGCATTGGGAGACGGTCCTGCGGGACCTTTTCCGGAAATTCCTGGCGGAGAACTCCGCCGCACCTGTTCGCACTGTTCGGGCCTGAGGGCCGGGAGATTCGCCATGACGCATGAAGCAAACGGCACCGACGCCGCAACCGGAAACCTCGCGCACGCCGCAGTCGGCCACGATTCAACCGTGGCGGGGCGCCCCGCCCGGCGCGGCTGGCGGGAAGCGGGCCTCGCCCTCACCCTCGCCGCCCTCGCCACCGGCACCGCCGTCTTCCTCGCCTGGCCCAGCAGCCAGGCGCTGGCGACCGATCCGCCGGCCGAGGCCGCCGCGCCCATGGCCATGCCGGTCTCGGTGGCGGTGCTCAAGGCGCGCGACACGATGAAGTGGAACGAGTTCTCCGGACGCCTGCGCGCGGTCGAGGTGGTGGAGCTGCGCCCGCGCGTCTCCGGCGCCGTCGACAAGATCCATTTCCGCGAGGGCGCGCTGGTCAAACAGGGCGACCTCCTGGTCTCCATCGACCCCGAGCCCTTCAAGGCGGCGCTGAGCCGGGCCGAATCGCTGCGCGAGGCGGCCGCCGCGCGCGTCGAGCTGACCCGCAGCGAGCTGGAGCGCGGCAAGCAGCTCGTCGACAACCGCGTCGTCTCGGTGCGCGACCTCGACCAGCGCACCAACGCCTTCCGCGAGGCCGAGGCCAATCTGCGCGCGGCGGAAGCCGCCGTGCAGACCGCCCAGCTCGACCTCGACTACACCGAGGTGCGCGCGCCGGTCGACGGGCGCATCGGCCGCATCGAGGTGACGGTGGGCAACCTCGTCGCCGCCGGCCCGGCCTCGCCCGTGCTCACCTCGCTGGTCTCGGTCGACCCGATCTATGTCAATTTCGACGCCGACGAGGGCGCTGTCGCCGAGGCGCTCGCCACGCTTGGCGCCCATGACGAAGCGCTGAACGAGATCGACCGCATCCCGGTCGAGATCGTCACCTCGACCACCCAGGGCAACACCGTGCGCGGCCATCTCCAGCTCGTCGACAACCAGGTCGACGCGGCGACCGGCACGTTCAGGCTGCGCGCCGTGTTCGACAACAAGGACAGCCGCCTCGTGCCGGGCCAGTTCGCCCGCGTGCGCATGGGCCGCGCCAAGACCGAGCCGGCGCTGGTGATCAACGAGCGCGCCGTCGGCACCGACCAGGACAAGAAGTTCGTCTTCGTGGTCGGCGACGACAACAAGGCGGTCTGGCGCAAGGTCACGCTCGGTCCGCCGAGCGAGGGGCTGCGCGTCGTCACCGACGGGCTGAAGGAGGGCGAGCGCATCGTCGTCAACGGCCTGCAGCGCGTGCGTCCGGGCGTCCTGCTCGCCCCGGAAGTCGTGCCCATGGAAACCACCGCCTCCGCCGACGCGAAGGACCCGACCACCTCCGTCGCCGCGCGCTGACCGCAGCCCCGACGCATCGCCTCCTTGGGGGAGGACGCCATGAATCTGTCCAAGTTCTTCATCGACCGCCCGATCTTCGCCGGCGTCCTCTCCGTGCTGATCTTCCTCGCGGGGCTGCTGGCCCTGCGGGTGATGCCGATCTCGGAATATCCCGAGGTCGTGCCGCCGCAGGTCATCGTGCGCGCCACCTATCCCGGCGCCAACCCGAAGGTCATCGCCGCCACGGTGGCGACGCCCATCGAGGAATCGATCAATGGCGTCGAGGACATGCTCTACATGTCCTCGCAGGCCACCACCGACGGCGTGATGACGCTGACCGTCACCTTCAAGCTGGGCACCGACCCGGACAAGGCGACCCAGCTCGTGCAGAACCGCGTTTCGCAGGCCGAGCCGCGCCTGCCGGAAGAGGTGCGCAGCCTCGGCGTCACCACGGCGAAGAGCTCGCCGACCTTCCTGATGGTCGTGCACCTGATCTCGCCGAACGACCGCTACGACATCACCTATCTGCGCAACTACGCCGTGCTCAACGTGAAGGACCGGCTGGCGCGCCTCTCCGGCGTCGGCCAGATCGACATCTTCGGCGCCGGCGACTATTCGATGCGCATCTGGCTCGACCCGCAGAAGGTGGCTGAGCACGGGCTTTCCGCCAGCGACGTCGTGAACGAGATCCGCGCCCAGAACGTCCAGGCCGCCGCCGGCATGGTCGGCGCCTCGCCGGGCGGGCCCGACATCGACCTCCAGCTCTCGATCAACGCGCAGGGCCGCCTCGAAACCGAGGAGGAGTTCGGCGACATCGTGGTGAAGACCGGCGCCGACGGGCAGGTGGTGCGCCTGCGCGACCTCGCCCGCATCGAGCTGGGCGCCGCCGACTACGCGCTGCGCTCGCTGCTCGACAACAAGGCGGCGGTCGGCATCGGCGTGTTCCAGGCCCCCGGCTCCAACGCGCTGGAGATCGCCGAGAACGTGCGCGCCACGATGGAGGAAGTGAAGAAGACGATGCCGGAAGGCGTCAGCTACGACATCGTCTACGACACGACGCGTTTCGTCGACGCCTCCATCGAGGCGGTGGTGCACACGCTGTTCGAAGCGGTGCTGCTGGTCGTCATCGTCGTCGTGGTGTTCCTGCAGACCTGGCGCGCCTCGATCATCCCGCTGCTCGCCGTGCCGGTGTCCATCGTCGGCACCTTCGCGGTGATGTACATCTTCGGCTTCTCGATCAACGCGCTCAGCCTGTTCGGCCTGGTGCTGGCCATCGGCATCGTGGTCGACGACGCCATCGTCGTGGTGGAAAACGTCGAGCGAAACATCGAGAACGGGCTCTCCCCGCGCGCCGCCGCCTATCAGGCGATGGCCGAGGTGTCGGGGCCGATCATCGCCATCGCGCTGGTGCTGGTGGCGGTGTTCGTGCCGCTGGCGTTCATCTCGGGCCTGTCCGGCCAGTTCTACCGGCAGTTCGCGCTCACCATCGCCATCTCGACGGTGATCTCGGCGATCAACTCGCTGACCCTGTCGCCGGCGCTGGCGGCGCTGCTGCTGCGCGGCCACGACGCCAAGCCCGACATGCTCCAGCGGGCGATCAACGCGTTGTTCGGCTGGTTCTTCCGCGGCTTCAACTGGGTGTTTGCGCGCGGCTCGCGCGGCTATGGCGGCGGCGTGCGCGGCACGCTGAAGGTCAAGAGCGTCGTGATGGTGTTCTACGCCGTCATGCTCGGCGCCACCTGGTGGCTGTTCCAGGCCGTGCCGTCCGGCTTCGTGCCGGCGCAGGACAAGCAGTATCTGGTCGGCTTCGCCCAGCTCCCGGACGGCGCCACGCTCGACCGCACGGAAGACGTGATCCGCCGCATGAGCGAGATCACCCTCGCCGAGCCGGGCGTCTCCAGCGCCGTCGCCTTCCCCGGCCTCTCGATCGCCGGCTTCTCCAACTCGTCGAGCGCCGGCATCGTCTTCTCGGTGCTCGACCCCTTCGAGGAGCGCAAGTCGCCCGAGCTCAGCGCGGCCGCCATCGCCGCCTCGCTGAACCAGAAATACGGGGTGATCAAGGACGCCTACATCGTCATGTTCCCGCCCCCGCCGGTGCAGGGCCTCGGCGTCGTCGGCGGCTTCAAGCTGCAGATCGAGGATCGGGCTGGCCGCGGCTACGAGGCGCTGGCCGAGGTGACGAACGCCTTCATGGCCAAGGCCATGGCGGCGCCGGAGCTGACCGGGCAGTTCTCCACCTTCCAGATCAACGTGCCGCAGATCTTCGCCGATGTGGACCGCACCAAGGCCCGCCAGCTCGGCGTGCCGATCCGCGCGGTGTTCGAGACGCTGCAGGTCTATCTCGGCTCGCTCTACGTCAACGACTTCAACAAGTTCGGCCGTACCTACTCGGTGCGTGTGCAGGCGGACGCGCCCTACCGCGCCCGGCCCGAGGACATCGGCAAGCTGAAGGTGCGCTCGGACAGCGGCGAGATGATCCCGCTCGCCGCGCTGCTGAAGGTCGAGACGACGGCGGGGCCGGAGCGCGCCCAGCGCTACAACGGCTTCCTCACCGCCGACATCAATGCCGGCCCGGCGCCGGGCTATTCGTCCGGCCAGGCGCAGGAGGCGGCGATGCGGATCGCTGCAGAAGTGCTGCCGCCCGGCTTCGACTACGAATGGACCGACCTGACCTATCAGGAGATCCTTGCCGGCAATTCGGCGGTGCTGGTGTTCCCGCTGTCCATCCTGCTCGTCTTCCTCGTGCTGGCGGCCCAGTATGAGAGCCTGACACTGCCCATCGCGATCATCATGATCGTGCCCATGGGCCTGCTGGCGGCGCTGTTCGGCGTGTGGATGGGCGGGGGCGACAACAACATCTTCACCCAGATCGGCCTCGTCGTGCTGGTCGGCCTGTCGGCGAAGAACGCGATCCTGATCGTGGAATTCGCCCGCGAGCTGGAATTCGCCGGGCGCAACCCGGTGGAGGCGGCGATCGAGGCGAGCCGGCTGCGTCTGCGGCCGATCCTGATGACGTCCTTCGCCTTCATCATGGGCGTGCTGCCGCTGGTGCTCTCCACCGGCGCGGGCGCCGAGATGCGCCACGCCATGGGCGTGGCGGTGTTCTCCGGCATGATCGGCGTCACCTTCTTCGGGCTGTTCCTCACGCCCGTCTTCTACGTGCTGCTGCGCAGGCTCACGGGCAACCGAGCCCTTCGCCAGCACGGCGAGGCCCACCCCGCGTCTCTTCCCGCGGAGTGAGCCCCGTCGCCGGCCGGGAAGCCGCCGGTCGAGGTGTCGTTCTGCCCCCTCGACACAGCGACCTTACGCTTCCCGGCCGGCTCCCGCATCGACAAAGCGCCCCGGCGATGCCACATGCAGCGCCAAAGGACGCCCCCGCCGATGAAGCCGATACGTTCCGACTGGACCGACGTGGTCCTCGTCTGCCGCAAATGCGCGAAGAAGCTGGACGGCGGCTTCGGCCCCGACGGCGAAGCGCCGCTCGCCAAGGCGCTGCGGGCCGAGATCGCCCGGCGCGAAGGCGGCAGGCCGATGAAGAAGCCGCGCCGCAAGGGCGCCCGCGTCGCCGTCGTCGAAGTTCCCTGCCTCGACATCTGCCCGAAGAACGCCGCAGTGGTGATCCCCGCCGGCCGGCCCGGCCATTGGCGCACCGTGCCGCGCGGGGCGGACCTCGGCGCGCTGCTCGACGAGATCGCCCCGCCGCGCGCCGGGGAATGATCAGGTTGCGCTGGCGGCGGCTTTGGGCGGATTGAACGCCCAGACCAGCACGGTCATGAGGCTCACCCCGATGACGATGCCCACCAGCCGCTCGACGGGCGGGTAGAGCGAGGTCGGCGGACCGGCGCCGACCAGCGTCACCAGATAGGCGATGGCCGACTGCGTGCCGATATAGGCCTGCGCCGACGTGCCCAGATGGATGCGGGCGAAGGAGAACACGCCGAGGAACAGCATCGCAGCCCACCACCAGATATGCGTGGCGTCGATGAAGATGACGATAAGCCCCACCGTGCCGCCGATGATGCAGCCGAAGATGCGCTGCGCGCCGCGATGGCGGGTGGCGATCGGGTCGCTGTCGATCACGATCAGGCTGGAGATCAGCACCTGCGGCAGCTGCGGCAGGTCGAACAGCAACCAGATGATCACGATGGTGAAGGCGCCCAGCCCGGCGATCAGCGCCTGGTGCTCGGCGTTCAGCGCGCTGGTGGCGGCGGCCTGCGCCTTCAGCCGGGCGTGCAGCTCGCCGGCGTTGGGCCCCAGCGCCCAGCTCGCCAGCGTGGCGCACACGACGCCGATGACGATCTCGTAGCAGCGGTAATGCGCGAAGCCGTAGAGCTGGGCGGGCTGCGTCATGGTGTAGAGCAGCACCAGCATGAAGGTGAGCGCGCCGTAGAACCAGGCATAGCCATAGGCGCTGCGCTGCCGGCCATAGGTGCCGACGGCGGCGGCGATGGTCACGAGGGCGAGCTGCATCGCCGCGAAGCCCTCGGCCCACTGGCCGATGTAATAGCCCCCGAGCACGCCGACGAAGGTGCCGGTGACGCGCAGCACGCCCTTGGTGAACAGCGCCTCGCGGTCGACATTGGCGATGATCATCACGCTCAGCGCCGCCCAGTAGGGTTCCTGCAGCCCCATGAGAAGCGCGATGGAAACGGCGGCGAGCACGCCGCAGGCGGTGGCGAAGGCCTGACGGTCGATGTCGCTGATGCCCGCCGGTGCCGCCTGCGCCTCCGCCATGGCTAGAACCGGATCAGCACGCGGGCGTCGGCGCCGTTGAACAGGCCGAGACCCTCCGGCCAGTCGTCCAGCGTCACCTCGACGGGGAAGCGCCGGGGCAGGCGCACCCAGTCGGTGGTCGGCTCGACATAGGGCACGACCTGCGGATTGTCCGGCGAGCGCGAGACGCCCCCGGCAATGCCGCTCACGCGGCCCAGATGCACCGCCCACGGGTCCGAACCGAGCGTCAGCAGCACGCGCTGGCCGATGCGGATGCGGGCGAGATGGCGTTCGCTCACATTCGCCACGACGCGGCGGCGGCGGTCGGTGACGATGGCGAGCACCGGCGTGCCGGTGCGCAGATAGTCGCCCTGCCGGACGGTGAAGGGGGTGATGCGGCCGGCCTCGGGCGCGCTCATCACCGTCTTGGAGAGGTCGTACTGCGCCTTGCCGAGCGCGGCCTCAGCCGAGCCGATGACCGCGCCGGCCACCGCCACGCGGCGGGTGGCGACGCTGAGCTGCGCCTCCGCCGCCGCGACATTGGCGCCGGCGGTGGCGACGTCGCGGGTGGCGATGTCGAGCGTCGCCTCGGGCGAATAGCCCTCCTTCTCCAGCGTCTTCACGCGGTTGAGCTGGTCCTGGGCATTGGTCTGCACGGCGAGGGCGGAGGTGAGGTTGGCGCGGGCAGCGGCCACCTCGTCATTGGCGAGGTCGAGGTCGGCCTTCGCCTGCGCCAGCGCGGCCTGCGCCTCCTGCGCCTTCAGCGCATAGGGCGTGCGCTCGATCTCGAACAGGAGCTGGTTCGCCGCCACCGACTGGTTGTTCTGCACCGCGAGGCGCGAGACCGGCCCCTCGATCTCCGAGGAGATGACCACGATGTCGCTCATCACATAGGCGTCGCCCGTATAGGCGACGAAGCGCACGCTGATCTCGTAGAGGGCGAACAGGCCGACCACCGTCCCCACGATCAGGAGCACGGGATGTCGCAGCAGGCGGCTGAGCATGAGGGGGCGAGGCTCCACGGCAGCCGGGGAACGGGGAGGCGGCATCATCGCGGCTTTGCCGCCCGCGCTCAATCCTCCCCGGCTACCGGAGCGGGCGGAATGCGTCGCGAATGCCGACTATGGTTAGCGCCCACCCTCCAGCCACGTCATCCCGGAAGGACCGCAGGCCCTGTCCGGGATCGCAACGAGACGCCGCAGACGATCCCGGCTCTCCGCCTTCGGCTCCGGCCGGGATGACGGACTCCCAGGAATGTCCCTCGCTCTCAGTGGCGGCGTTCCTCAATGGCCGGCAGCATGGCCTCCTCGTCCTCCTCGCTGCGCTCGCGGGCGCCGGGGTGCTCCTCGATCATCGGGCCGGGCGTGCGGGCGGCGCGGGCGGCCTCGCTGCGGCGCGCGCGCTGGGGCGCGGCGGCGGCGTCAGTGCTCTGGTTCACCACGCGCAGCGGCGGCGCCATGCCCTTGCGGTCGGTGCCGAGATAGACCGTCTGGTGCGGATAGGGCATCTCGATGCCGCGCGCGTCGAAGGCCGCCTTGATGCGGCGGTAGAACTCGCGGCGCACGTTCCACTGGCCGAGCGGACGGGTCTTGAAGCGGCCGCGCAGCTGGATGTGCGAGGGGTCCAGCGCCTCGACGCCGACCACCTCGAAGGGCTCGGTGATGGTCTCCGCCAGCGGCCCCGTGGCCACCATGTCGGCGGCGACCTCGGCCATCAGCGCCAGCGCCTCGTCGATGTTCTCGCGATAGGCCACGCGCACGTCGACAACGGCATAGGCGAAGTCCTTCGACATGTTCTTCACCGTCTGCACCTCGCCGAACGGGATGGAATGCACATTGCCGTCGAAGTCGCGCATGTGGACGGTGCGGATGGTGATCTTCTCGACGAGGCCGGCATGGGCGCCGACCTCCACCACGTCGCCCACCGAGATGGTGTCTTCCATCAGGATGAACACGCCGGTGATGACGTCCTTCACCAGCGTCTGCGCGCCGAAGCCGACGGCGAGGCCCAGCACGCCGGCACCGGCCAGCAGCGGGGCGATGTTGACGCCGATCTCCGAGAGCAGGATCAGCCCGCCCAGCGTCAGCAGCACCACGCGGAAGGCGTTTTGCACGAAGGGCAGCAGCGTCTTCAGCCGGGTCGAGTTGGGGTTGCCGGCGCGCAGCCGGTCGGCGAAGGCACTCGACAGCTCCCAGGCGACGAGGCCGACCAGAACCACCACGCCGATGGAGATGAGCCGGCCCATCGCCCCCTGCCCGCTCTCCGAGGCCAGCCATTCGAAGGGCCGTGCGCCCCAGACCTCCAGCAGCACCAGCGCCGCGACCAGCGCGATCAGCCCCTGCATCGCCCCGCGCAGCGCCGGCAGATAGCGGTTGGCGCGCGCCTCCAGCAGCGGGAAGCTGGCGCGCATCTCGCCGTTCAGCCGGAACAGCCGCTCGAAGGCACGGCCGAGCAGCGCCACCGCCAGCGCGGCGATGGCGACGGTGAGCGCGGTGAGCAACGTCGCCCGGGCGAGGAAGGCGAAGCCGCCGTCCACGTCGAGCACCCAGACGAGATAGGCGGCGGCGACATAGCCGATCACCAGCACCGGCCAGAAATCGGCCACCGTGTCGCGCAGCCGCGCTATCCGCCCGTCCCGCGCGCCGAGGCCGCGCAGGCGCCGGGCGACGCCGCCGCGTATCTGCAGCACGAAGACGATGCACATGCCGGCGACGAACAGGCCAAGCGCGTTGGTGAGGAAGCGATAGGTCGGCAAGGCGAGGCCGAGCACCCAGGCGGCGCGGAGCAGGAAATGGCCGTAGACGATCGTGGCGGCGAAGCGGCGCACCCAGAGATAACCATAGGCGGCGCCCTCGTCGTCGAGCGGGAACAGCCGCAATTGCGGCGCGCCGGGCGTCAGCACCGCCCGCGCCGCGACGAGGATGAGGCGCACCAGCACATTGGCGTTGACCACGGTGACGACGGCGAGCCGCACCACGAAGTTCAGCTCGACCAGCGCCAGCACGCCGAAGGCGGCGGCGGCGAAGGCGGCGATGGGCAATATGTCGAGCACGGTGCGCAGGGCGAGCAGCAGCACCTTCATGCCCGGCCCGCGCACCCGCCTTGCCTCGACCGCGCGGCGCAGCCGCGCCAGCAGCCGCTTGGCGGCATATTCGGCCAGCAGCGCGGCGGCGAGAACGGCGATCACCATCGTCACCGCCCAGCCGACGCGCTCGACCACCAGCGGATCGGACAGTCCCTCGACGAGCTCGCGCGCCTGCTGCGGGATCTGCTCGACCTCGGCGACCAGCGACAGCACGCCGGTGGAGAAGGCGCCGAGCGACTGGGTAGCGCCGGCCAGCCAGTCGCTGCGCTCGGCGGGCACGGCGGCGTCCGTAGTCGTGCCGTCGCTTGCCTCCACCAGAGCGCGGAGCTGCGCGAGGAAGCGGGCGCGCTCGGTGTCGTCGCTCAACGTGCCGAGGAGCGCGCGCAGATTCTCACGCGCTTCCGGTGTCGGGGATGTGGGCGGGGAGGAAGTCGGCGGGGTGGCCGGGGTTGCCGCGGGTGCCGGTTCTGCGGGGGCCTGCGCCCATCCGGGCGAGGGAGCCAGCGGCGCGGCGAGGAGGAGGGCGAGCAACAGAAAGCGGGCGAGCGCACGCGGCAAAGGCGGCATGGAACATTCCGTCGTTGGCGTCCCTCGCAGTCGAGGCGGGGCACGCGGACAGGGGGAGCCGGAATGGCGGATGCGGCGGGTTGAACGCGCGGACGCCCGCAAAGTTCCGGCGCGCGGCAAAGAAATCGTCAGGCATGGCGAACCGGGCCGGCGGCAGGCCCGCACGGACCCGCGATGAAACGCCGCTATGGCCTTGCTGCCGACATGTTCGCCCTCACATTGGGGGCTCGGTTTGCCGGCAGTGTGAGGACATGGAAGCTCTTACCGCGGATGTGGCGGCGTTTCTGCGCGACCACGACTATCTGATCCCCGTCGTCATCGGGATCATCGCCTTCGGGGAATCCCTCGTTCTCGTCGGCCTCGTCATCCCCGCCACCGCGCTGATGCTGGCGATCGGCGGGCTGATCGGCTCCGGCATCGTCTCGCCGCTGCCCGTCATCTCCGGCGCCGTCGTCGGCGCCGTGCTGGGCGACGTGGTGTCCTATTGGCTGGGCCGCTGGCTTGGCCCGCGCATCGTGCACCGGCGCCCGCTGCTGGGCTATCGCGAGCAGGTTGCGCAGGCGCGCCTGTTCTTCCGCCGGTTCGGCTTCGCCTCGGTGTTCGTCGGCCGCTTTTTCGGCCCGGTGCGCGCGACCATGCCGATGGTCGCCGGCATGATGCGCATGGACCAGCGCCGCTTCCAGCTCGCCAACGTCTCCTCGGCGGTGGTGTGGGCGCCGGTGATGCTGGCCCCCGGCTGGCTCGCCGGCAAGGGCGCCAACCAGCTCGGCGGCGCCAGCCAGTCGGAATGGCTGGTGCTGATGGTGGGCGTCACGCTGGTCATGCTGATCCTCACCGTGGTCGTGCTACGCATCGTCAAGGGCCGCATCGCCAAGCGCCCGCGCACCCGCCGCCGCCCGGCCCGCGCGCCGGCCGCCTGAGCCAGCCACCTCCCCCGCCGTCCCACGCTTTACCACGTCCGCAGGCAAGGGTCGGCGGCGCGGCGACCTTGCGGTAGTATCGGCCGCGAGGGGAGCGGGCGGCTGCGTGCGGGTCCGCCTCCGCGCAGGAGCACGAGATGACCGACAAGCGCGAGCCTTCACTGGAGACGACGCGGCCGACGCCGACGACGGCGGACGCCCCGGCGCGGGCCAGCGCGCCGCCGAGCCGCCCCAAGGGCCCGCCCGTCGAGCCCGAGGCGTTCCAGCGCTGGCTCGGCATCGAGCGGCTGAAGGTCGATATGCGCCGGCTGGAGATCGAGAGCCGCAAGGCCGAGACGCCGCCGCCGCGCACGACGCACCCCGCCCTGCCGGTGCTTTACGGGCTCGTGCTGGTGGCCGTGCTGGGCCTTGTCGCCTTCATCACGGCGCAGACGCTGGGCCTGCGCGAAGAGATCGCCGCGCTGCGGACAGCACAGACCGAAATCGCCGGACGCCTCGCCACCATGGAGGCCGAACGCGCCAGCGCCCCGGCTGCGCCAGCCCCCCTCGCGGCCACGCCGGCGGCGCCCGTGCCGGCGCCTGCCGCTTCATCGACGCCCGCACCTGCCGGCGGCGATGCCCTGGTGCCCCCGCTGCCGGGCCAGACGGCGGCGGCAGAGACCGCGCAGGCTCCCGCGACGGCGGCGCCCGCACCCCCCGCCGCCCCTGCCCTGCCGGGTTCGGGCTACACGGTGCGCATCTTCGCGCCGGTCAACGCCGTGTCGCAGACCAAGATGGACAACTTCACCGCCCCGCTGAAGGCGGCCGGCTTCGACGTGGTGGTCTCCGACACCGGCGTGGTCCAGACGACCAGCAACTCCATGTCCTATTTCGCCACCACCGAGGAGGTGGCGAACCGCGTCGCCAGCCTCATCCAGAAGAAGCACCCGGCGATCGCCATGGAGATGCGCGCCTCGCCCTCGATCCCGCCCTCGGCGCGGCAGATCATCATCCTCAACCTGACCGAGGACGCCTTTAACTGAGGCCGCAGCCTGGGGCCGCTCAGGCAGCGGCGCGCCCGCGCGCCTGCCGGCCGGCCTCGCGTAGGGCGGCGATGTTGGCCGCGTAGCCCTCGCGCCCGCCCCTGAACACGGCCGAGCCGGCCACGAGCACATTGGCGCCCGCCGCCGCGCACAGCCTTGCGGTCTCCGGCGTCACCCCGCCGTCGACCTCAAGATGGATCGGCCGCTCGCCGATCATGGCGCGCAGGCGGTAGATCTTCGGCAGCACGTCGGGGATGAAGGCCTGCCCGCCGAAGCCGGGATTGACCGTCATGGCGAGGATGAGGTCCACCTTGTCGAGCACATAGGCGAGCGCGCTCTCATGCGTCGCCGGGTTCAGCGCCACCCCCGCCCTCTTGCCGAGCGAGCGGATGTGCTGGAGGCAGCGGTCGAGATGATGCGTCGCCTCGGCCTGCACGGTGATGACGTCCGCCCCCGCCTTGGCGAAGGCCTCGATGAAGGGTTCCACCGGCTCGATCATCAGATGCACGTCGAACACCTTGTCGGTGTGCGGGCGCATCGCCTTGATGACGTCGGGCCCGAAGGTGATGTTGGGCACGAAATGCCCGTCCATCACGTCGAGATGGATCCAGTCGGCGCCGGCGCCAGCCACGTCGCGCACCTCCTCGCCGAGGCGGGAGAAGTCGCTGGCCAGCATGGAAGGGGCGATGAGGGGCATATTCGTCTCTCCCGTCATCCCGGCCGAGTGAAGCGCGAGCCGGGATCATCATGAAGTGGGTCGCGCACCCGGATCGGCCTGCGGCCATCCGGTATGACGGTCAGGTGCTGAGCGGCGGATAGCTGTCGATGCCGCCGGAGAAGACCCGGCTGGCGAGGATGTCCGCCGCTTCCAGCGTCACCAGATCGTCCGCCGTCACCGGCCGGGCGCTGGCGAACAGGCGGTTGGCCTGCCGAAGTCGGGCGCGGTCGAGCGCGTTGCGGATCGAGCGGCCATTGGCGAAATGGGGCTGGCGCATGCGCAGCCCGACATAGCCGTGGAACGCCTCCTGCGCCTCCGGGCTGAGCTTGTAGTTCATGGTCTCCAGAATGCGCCCGCCGATCGCCTCCAGCTCGTCGCCGGTATAGTCGGGGAAGTCGATATGGTGGGCGACGCGCGAGCGGAAGCCGGGATTGGCGGTGAAGAAGCGCTCCATGCGGTCGGCATAGCCGGCGAGGATGACGACGAGATCGTCGCGCTGGTTCTCCATCACCTGCAGCAATATCTCGATGGCCTCCTGCCCGTAGTCGCGTTCGTTCTCCGGGCGGTAGAGGTAATAGGCCTCGTCGATGAACAGCACGCCGCCCATCGCCTTCTTGAGGATTTCCTTGGTCTTGGGCGCGGTGTGGCCGATGTACTGGCCGACCAGATCGTCGCGGGTGACGGTGACGAGATGGCCTTTGCGGACATAGCCGAGCCGGTGGAGTATCTCCGCCATGCGCAGCGCCACCGTGGTCTTGCCGGTGCCGGGGTTGCCGGTGAAGCTCATATGCAAGGTGGGGCTCACCGCCTGCAGGCCGAAATGCGCGCGGGCGCGGTCCACAAGCAGCAGCGCGCCGATCTCGCGCAGGCGCTGCTTGACCGGCACCAGGCCGACCAGCTCGCGGTCGAGCTGCTCCAGCACCTCGGCGAGGCCGCTGGAGACGAATTCGGCGCCGAGGTCGATGGCGCCACGCCGCTCGGCCGTCTCGTCGAGGGCGGGCGGGTTGTCGGTGATGGCGTCCATGGCAACCTCCATTGGCCCAAGGCAGAGAAGAAAAAGGGGACCGATGCCGGGCGCGGCATTCCGGCATCGGTCCCTCGCGGTCGGGGAGGAAACCGAACGACCGCGGTTCTCCGTCGGGGGAGTAGAGGGAGACCGACGGATCAGGCGGCGTCTTCCGCGCGAGAAGCGCTCGTCGCGCGGAAGACGCTCAGGGGAGCTCAGTAGCGCGCGCCTTCCGGGCGGTTGGCCGCATAGGCGCGCGTGGTGTAGCGGATCGCCCGGCCGTCCACCTCCTGGCGCTCCAGCGCGAAGCCGGGCTCCTCGTCGGGACGGTCGGTGATGAAGGAGAGGCGCAGCGATTCCCACGTATGGGTGGAATCGAAGGCGCTGAGGCGGATGTAGTGCCGGCCCTTATAGGTCTTGCGGCACTCGTTCAGCTCGAACATCACGCCGGCGGCGTCCGGCACGTCGAACATGGGCTGGCCCCACAGCTCCCAATAGGTGTTGCGCGGGTGCGGGTCGTCGGTGAACTCGATGTTCACCGACCAGCCCTTGTCGATGCAGTACTGGACCTGCCGGGCGATCTGTTCGTCGGTGAGGTCCGGCAGGAAGGAGAAGGCTCCCTGGGTCAGGCGCATGGTGGTGTCCTCGTTTGCGTGCCCCGGACAAGCGGCGCGCAGCGCCGTGCCGATCCGGGGCCCAGGAAAAAGTCGCGAAGCGTCATGACTCTCGGCAAAAGGCAGTGGCGCCTTCGGCCGGTTCTTGTGCTGGGTCCCGGATCGGCGCTTCGCGTTCCGCTCCGCTTGTCCGGGAAACAGCGATCACTCCGCCGCGGTGGCCTGCGGCACGAAGTCGGGCGTGTCGGTGGAGCTGTAGTTGAAGGTCACGTCCTTCCACGTCTCCAGCGCCTGCTTGAGCGGCAGGCAGTGGCGGGCGGCGGCCTTCAGGATCTCCGGCCCCTCATAGACGATGTCGCGACCCTCGTTGCGGGCGAAGATCATCGCCTCCAGCGCCACGCGGTTGGCCGTCGCGCCGGCCTGGATGCCCATCGGATGGCCGATGGTGCCGCCGCCGAACTGCAGCACCACATCCTCGCCGAGCAGGTCGATGAGCTGGTGCATCTGGCCGGCATGGATGCCGCCCGATGCCACCGGCATCAGCTTGCGGGTCGAGGCCCAGGGCTGGTCGAAGAAGATGCCGTGGGCGAGGTTCTGCGGCACGAAATCCTCGCGGCAGAGGTCGTAATAGCCCTTGGTGGTGTGAGGGTCGCCCTCCAGCTTGCCCACCACCGTGCCGGCATGGATGTGGTCGACGCCGGCGAGGCGCATCCACTTGGTGATGACGCGGAAGGAGACGCCGTGGCTCTTCTGGCGCGTATAGGTGGAGTGACCGGCGCGGTGGAGGTGCAGGATCATGTCGTTGCGCCGCGCCCACTTCGCCATGGACTGGATGGCGGTATAGCCAATGATCAGGTCGATCATCACGATGGACGAGCCCAGGCTCTTGGCGAACTCGGCGCGCTCGTACATGTCCTCCATGGTGGCGGCGGTGACGTTGAGATAGGTGCCCTTCACCTCGCCGGTGCCGGCCTGCGCCTTGTTCACCGCCTCCATGCAGTAGAGGAAGCGGTCGCGCCAGTGCATGAAGGGCTGCGAGTTGATGTTCTCGTCGTCCTTGGTGAAATCCAGCCCGCCCTTCAGCGCCTCATAGACCACGCGGCCATAGTTGCGGCCGGACAGGCCGAGCTTGGGCTTCACCGTGGCGCCGAGCAGCGGGCGGCCGAACTTGTCGAGCCGCTCGCGCTCCACCACGATGCCGGTGGCCGGCCCGTCGAAGGTCTTGATGTAGGCGACCGGCATCCGCATGTCTTCGAGCCGCAGCGCCTTCAGAGGCTTGAAGCCGAACACGTTGCCGATGATCGAGGCGGAGAGGTTGGCGATGGAGCCCGGCTCGAACAGGTCGAGGTCATAGGCGATATAGGCGAACCACGAGCCAGGCGTGTTCGGCACCGGATCGACCCGGTAGCACTTGGCGCGGTACTTGTCGCAGGCGGTCAGCCGGTCGGTCCACACCACGGTCCAGGTCGCGGTGGAGCTCTCGCCCGCCACCGCCGCCGCCGCCTCCACCTCGTCGACGCCGTCCTGCGGGGTGATGCGGAACAGGGCGATGACGTCCGTGTCCTTCGGCTCGTAGTCGGGCTGCCAGTAGCCCATCTTGCGGTATTCCATCACGCCGGCGCTGTAGCGGCTGCGCGGCTTGTCGGCGGCGACTGTCTTGTCGATGGCGTTCATCGCTCGTCTCCTGTGCGTTCCGTCGGCGCCGTCGGCGCGCGCGGGCTGTTTCCTGTCTGGTTCATTCCGCCGCGACGCGGGCGCCGCCGATCACCGGATCGAGCGCGCCGGCCGCGTAGCGCTTGGCCATCGCCGCCAGCGGAAGCACCTTGATGGACGAGGCATGGCCGGCGGTGCCGAACTGCTCGAAGCGCTCGCGGCAGAGGTCGCGCATCGCGTCCATGGCGGGCTTGAGGAATTTGCGCGGGTCGAACTCGGTCCGGTTGCCCTGCCCGACCTTGCGGAACTGCGCGGTCATGGCGAGGCGGCAGTCGGTGTCGATATTGACCTTGCGCACGCCGTGGCGGATGCCGCGCACGATCTCGTCGACCGGCACGCCCCAGGTCTGGGGCATCTCGCCGCCCGAGGCATTGAACAGGTCCTGCAGCGCCTGCGGCACCGAGGAGGAGCCGTGCATCACCAGATGCACGCCCGGCAGGCGGCGGTGGATCTCCTCGATCACATGCATGGCGAGGATATCGCCGTCCGGCTTGCGCGAGAATTTGTAGGCGCCGTGCGAGGTGCCCATGGCGATGGCGAGCGCGTCCACGCGGGTCGCCGCGACGAAGTCCACCGCCTGGTCGGGATCGGTGAGGAGCTGGTCGTGGCTGAGCTGGCCTTCCGCGCCGTGGCCGTCCTCCGGCTCGCCCGCGCCGTGTTCCAGCGAGCCGAGCACGCCGAGCTCGCCCTCCACCGATGCGCCGACCCAATGGGCGGCATCGACCACGCGGCGGGTGATGGCGACGTTGTAGGCGTAGTCCGCCGGAGTCTTGGCGTCCTCCTTCAAGGAGCCGTCCATCATCACCGAGGTGAAGCCGTGCTGGATGGCGGAGAGGCAGGTCGCCTCGTTGTTCCCGTGGTCCTGATGCATGCAGATCGGGATCGCCGGGTACATCTCGGTGAGCGCGTCGATCATGCGCGAGAGCATGATGTCGCCGGCATAGGAGCGCGCGCCCCGGCTCGCCTGCATGATGACGGGCGCATCGACGGCCTGCGCCGCCTCCATGATCGCGATGCCCTGCTCCATATTGTTGATGTTGAAGGCCGGCACGCCGTAATCGTGCTCGGCGGCGTGGTCGAGAAGCTGTCGAAGCGTGATGCGGGCCATTGGCTCTCCCTCCGGCTCAGGCGCAGGTCAGCAGGTCGCAGGCAGCGTCGACGACCGCCTCCGGGGTGATGTTGAAGTGCTCGTAGAGCGCGGGCGCGGGGGCCGAGGCGCCGAAGCCCTCCATGCCGACGAAGCGGCCGCGATCCCCGGTCCAGCGGTCCCAGCCGAGCCGGGCCGCCGCCTCGATGGCGACGCGCGGGGCGGTGCCCAGCACGGCGCGGCGGTATTCGTGGCTCTGGCGCTCGAACAGCTCCCAGCACGGCATTGAGACGACGGCCGCGTCGACCCCGCGTTCGGCAAGAAGGTCGGCCGCCTTGAAGGCGATCTCCACCTCCGAGCCGGTGGCCAGCAGCGTCACATCGCGCCGGCGGGCCGGCTTGCGGGCGACATAGGCGCCGTAGCCGACGAGGTTCTCCTCGGAAGGCTCGGTGCGGAAGGTCGGCAGGTTCTGCCGGGAGAGCGCCAGCACCGAGGGCGTGCCTTCCGCATGGAGGGCGAGTTGCCAGGCCTCCAGCGTCTCCACCGCGTCGGCGGGGCGGAACACATAGAGGTTCGGCGTCGCCCGCAACATGGCGAGGTGTTCCACCGGCTGATGGGTCGGCCCGTCCTCGCCCAGCCCGATGGAATCGTGGGTGAGCACGTAGATCACCCGCTGCCCCATCAGCGCCGAGAGCCGCATGGCACCGCGCGCATAGTCGGAGAAGACGAGGAAGGTGCCGCCATAGGGAATGGCGCCGCGATGCAAGGCGAGCCCGTTCATCACCGCCGCCATGGCGTGTTCGCGGATGCCGTAATGCAGGTAGCGGCCGGCATAGTTGCCGGGCGTCACCGAGACGAGCCCCTTGGTCAGGGTCAGGTTCGAATGGGTGAGATCGGCCGAGCCGCCGACCGTGAGGTCGGTCGCCGCGTTGATGACGGCAAGCGCCATCTCGGAGGCCTTGCGGGTGGCGATCTTCGGCGCGGTCTCGGCGAGCTCGCGCTTGAAGGCGGCGAGCTTCTCGTCGAAATCGGCCGGCAGTTCGCCCTCCATCGCCGCCTCGAAGGCGGCGCGCTGGCCGGAGGCGGCGAGCCGCTTCTCCCAGGCCTCGCGTGCCCTGCGGCCGCGCTCGGCGATGGTCGCCCAGCCCGCGCGCACGCCCTGCGGCACCTCGAAGGGCGGGTGGTTCCAGCCGAGGCTTTCGCGCGCGCCGGCAATCTCGTCCGGCCCGAGCGGGGCGCCGTGCACCGCTTCCGTGCCCGCCTTGGTCGGCGCGCCGAAGCCGATGGTGGTGCGGCAGGCGATCAGCGTCGGCCGGTCGCTGGCGCGGGCTTCGGCGATGGCGTCGATCAGCGCGTGAGGAGCGTGGCCGTCGACCCGCAGCACGTCCCAACCGGCCGCCCGGAAGCGGGCGAGCTGGTCGGTCGAGGTCGAGAGTGAGGTGCGCCCGTCGATGGAGATGCCGTTGTCGTCCCACAGCACGGTGAGGCGGGCGAGCTTCAGGTGCCCGGCGAGGTCGATGGCCTCGTGGCTGATGCCCTCCATCAGGCAGCCGTCGCCGGCGATCACCCAGGTGCGGTGGTCGACGAGGTCGTCGCCGAAGCGGGCATTGAGCATGCGCTCGGCGAGCGCCATGCCGACCGCCGTGGTGAGGCCCTGGCCAAGCGGGCCGGTGGTGGTCTCCACCCCCAGCGTGTGGCCATGCTCGGGATGGCCGGCGGTGATGGCGCCGAGCTGGCGGAAGCTCTTGAGCTGGTCGACGCCCATGTCGGCATAGCCGAGCAGATGGTTGATGGCGTAGAGCAGCATCGAGCCGTGGCCGGCCGAGAGGATGAAGCGGTCGCGGTCCGGCCAGTCGGGCCGGCTCGGATCGAGCGTCACGAAGCGCGAGAACAGGGCGGTCGCAACGTCCGCCATGCCCATCGGCATGCCGGGATGGCCGGACCTGGCGGCCTCCACCGCGTCCATCGCGAGGGCGCGCAGCGCGTTCGCCATGTCCTGTGCCATGTCCTCGTGGGGGAGACCGGCGGGGTGCGGGCGCAGCGCCGCGTTGTTGCTGGTGAGCATGCTGTCCTCCCGGTTCACGCGGCGCGCCGCTTCTTCTCGACGAGGTTGAGGATCATCGGCGTGAGGATGAGCTGCATCGCGATGTCGAGCTTGCCGCCGGGGATCACGATGGAATTGGCGCGGCTCATCCAGCTCCCGGAAATCATCGAGAGCAGGTAGGGGAAGTCGATTCCGCGCGGGCTCTTGAAGCGGATGACGACGATGGATTCGTCCGCCGTCGGGATCCACCGGGCGATGAACGGATTCGAGGTATCGACCGTCGGCACGCGCTGGAAGTTGATGTCGGTGTGGGTGAACTGCGGGCAGATGTAGTTCACGTAGTCCGGCATGCGGCGCAGGATGGTGTCGGTCACCGCCTCGGTGGAATAGCCGCGATGCGAGCGGTCGCGGTGGATCTTCTGGATCCATTCGAGGTTGATCACCGGCACCACGCCGATCTTGAGGTCGGCGTAGCGGGCGACGTCGATGTTGCCGCTCACCACCGCGCCGTGCAGACCCTCGTAGAACAGCAGGTCGGTCGGCGTGGGGATCGGCTCCCAGGCCGTGAAAGTCCCCGGCGGGCCGCCGTATTCGGCGGCCTCCTTGTCGTCATGGACATAGTGGCGGAACTGGCCGGTGCCGGTCTGGGCGTAGGAGCGGAAGGTCTCCTCCAGTTCCTCGAACAGGTTCGAATCCGGCCCGAAATGGCTGTAGTGGTTGTTCCCGCGCGCCGCCTCCTCGGCCATGACGCGCTTCATCTCGGCACGGTCGTAGCGGTGATAGGCGTCGCCCTCGATATAGGCGGCGGCGACGTCCTCGCGGCGGAAGATCTGCTCGAAGATGCGCCGCACCGAAGTGGTACCCGCGCCCGACGAGCCGGTGACGGAGATGATGGGGTGATGGATCGACATGGCTCCTCTCCCCTCAGGCGCGCAGCAGGCCGCGCCGGCCGAACAGCGGCGAGCGCTCCGGCATGGCGGCGGAACCGACGTGGTAGCGGGCGATGCGCTCGACTTCGGCGCGCGAGCCGAAGACCAGCGGCACGCGCTGGTGCAGATGGCTCGGCACCAGGTCGAGGATGGGCTGGATTCCGTCGGTGGCGGCGCCCTGTGCCTGTTCGATCAGGAAGGCGACGGGATTGGCCTCGTAGACGAGACGCAGCCGGCCCTGCGCATAGCCCCGGCGCGCGTCGCCGGGATAGAGATAGACCCCGCCGCGCACGAGAATGCGGTAGACGTCGGCCACCATGGAGGCGACCCAGCGGGTGTTGAAATCCTTGCCGCGCGGGCCGTCGGTGCCGGCCTGGCAATCCTCGACATAGGAACGGATGGCGCCGTCCCAGTGGCGCAGGTTGGAGCCGTTGACGGCGTATTCCACCGTCTCCGGCACCACGAAGGCGCGCTCCTGCGCCAGCAGGAACTCGCCGCTCGCGCGCTCCAGGATGAAGATCTGCGTGCCGACGCCCACAGTGAGCACCAGCGCGACCTGCGGCCCGTAGAGCAGGAAGCCGGCGGCGAGTTGTGCCGAACCGGGCTGCAGCAGCGAGTCGGGGCCGCCATAGGGCAGGATCGAGAAGATCGTGCCGACGCTCATATTGGTGTCGATGTTGGACGAGCCGTCCAGCGGATCGACCGCCACCGCGAGCGTACCGGCGGGATCGAGCGCGATGGCCTCCTCGGCCTCCTCGGAGCCGAGAAGCGCGACCGGCGCGGCGGCCAATGCCTCGCGCACGAGGTCGTCGGCGATGACGTCGAGTTCCTTCTGGCTGTCGCCATCCGCGTGGTGGCCGCGCACGGCGGCCAGCGTGCCGGCCAGCGGCCCGGCGGCCAGAAGCTCTGAAATCCTGATGCCGGCACCGGCGAGCGCGAGCACGGCGCTGGCGACGTCGCGGCGCAAATCATCCGCCAGGGACCACCTGTCGAGGTGGCCCTGCAAGGTCGGGCGTGTCATTGGCGTTTCCCCAATTATGGCGTGGGCTTGTGCCCGCTGGCGTGTCGTTTCCGTGAGCCTTCGAGCGGGGAACCCGAAGCGGCGGACGCCTTTTGTTGATGGCAGACTGCACGAATTGCCGGCGTAAGGAAATTCGAATAATCTTACCTTCATGTTCAATTAGACTGAAACGTAATGTTCCATGCGTAATGCCACGCTCAAGCAGCTGCGCGCCGTCGCCGCCATCGTCGAGACCGGCAGCGTCACCGCCGCCGCCCGCCGGCTGAACGTCACCCCGCCGGCGGTGACCATGCAGGTGCAGCAGCTCGAACAGCATCTCGGCCTGCCGCTGCTCGACCGCGCGGGCGAGCGCTTCCAGCCGAGTGCGGCGGGGCGCGAGGTGCTTGCCGCCATTGCCCGCATCGAGCTGGCGCTGGCCGATTGCAGCGCCGCGCTCGATTCGATGAAAGGGCTACGCTCGGGCAGGGTCTCGGTGGGGCTCGTCTCGACGGCGAAGTATTTCGTGCCCGCCGCGCTCGGCTCCTTCACCCGCGCCCATCCCGGCATCGACGTCGTGCTCACCGTGGGCAACCGCGAGGAGATCATCGCGGGCCTGCGCGCCGACGCCATCGACGTCGCCATCATGGGCCGCCCGCCGCTCGACATGGAGGTCGACAAGGCGCTGATCGGCGACCATCCCCACGTGCTGATCGCGCCCGCCGACCATCCCCTGCTCGGGCGGCGCATCCCGCCCTCGGCGCTGGCGGGGGCCACCTTCATGTCGCGCGAGCCGGGCTCGGGCACGCGGGGGCTGATGGAGCGCTTCTTCCAGCAGTCCGGCATCGACCCGCGCATCGGCATGGAGATCGATTCGAACGAGACCATCAAGCAGGCGGTGATGGCGGGGCTGGGCCTCGCCTTCATCTCCGCCCACACCATCGCGGCGGAGGTCGCCGACGGGCGGCTCGCCGTGCTGGACGTCGAGGGGCTGCCGGAGGTGCGGCAATGGTTCGTGGTCAAGCGCAGCGCCAAGCGCCTGACGCCGCCGGCCGCCGCGCTGACCGAGTTCCTGTCGCGGCGCGGCCCCGAATTCCTGCCCGACACGCTGCACATGCCGGGCGTCGCGCAGGCCGGGGTACGACAGCCGCGTGAGGTGAAGGCGGGCGAAGACGGGGCCGGCTGAAGAACCGACCGCCCGCCAATGGTCGGCCCTCGCCGGGGGGCAGGCCGCTGACGGTCCGTTCGCGCTGACAGCCGTTTCGGCCGGGAATCAGTTCTTCTTGTTGCCGGTCAGCCAGGACAGCAGCGGGTTGGCCGGCTCGGCGGACTTCGGCATCGCTTCCACCACGACCACCTCGTCGATCTCGCCCTTCTTGAAGGACTTGAGGAAGGCGTCGTAGTCGGCGAGCGAGATGCAGCCGTTGGAATCGCCGCGCGGGCCGAGAAGATAGGGGTGCAGCAGGAAGCCGTTGCGACCGTACATGGGCTGGTCGCCGACCGGCGTCATGCGCACCGCCTCGGTGCCGTGGAACAGCGCCTCGCGCATGCGCAGCTTGTAGCGGTTCGGCGGCGTGACGCCGTACATCTTCACGTGGACGTAGCGGATGTCGTCGAACTTGTCGCCATAGCCGGAATGCGCCTCCAGCTTCCTGCCATTCGGCAAATAGAGCTTCTTGGCGCGGATGTCGTAGACAGCGAAGCGGTCCTCGGCGGTGGGGTAGCGCAGCTCGTCCTTGGGCGCGGCCTGCTGTTCCGGCGCGACCTGCTCGGGCGCGTCGTCCTCCTCCATGGGCGGGGGCAGCGAGGCGAGCATCTGCGCCGAGGGCTTGCGCGGCGGCAGCGGGGCGAGGGTCAGCGAATCCTCGGGCTCCTCGCCCGGCATCACCCGGCCGGCGAAGAGCGGGTTGGCCACCGGCAGCGGCACCGCGCTCACCGTCTCCACCGTCGGCGGGACGGAGGGCGGCGGCACCGGAATGGCGGCCAGCACGGTGGGGCGCACGGGCATGATGGCGGGGCGGAACAGCCAGTCGTCGCCCTGCGCGATCTCGCCGGCGGGATGGAAATTGCGCACATCCGTGACGGAGCGCAGGGGCGGCGCCGAGGGTCCGTCCTCGACATGGCTGGCGACTTCGGGGGCGGCGGGAGCGAGGCGCAGCGCGGGATCGACGCGCGCGGCATCGGCCGGGGTCGGCAGCGACGCGTTCGATATCCAGGCCACCGCGACGGCGACGCCGACGAAGCTCACAGAGCCGATAAGGAACGATCCAATTAGCCGCATAGGCATCTCTGAACAGACGACCGGAACGGGCGGGAACCGCGATGCGGTCCCTTGCGCCGGCAACGGCCTTCGGTTGCATTCATCGTCAGCGCCCAAGCCCTTGTTCGCCGACGGCCCCCAAGCCAGATCGGTTAGTATTCCAGCTTAGGTAATATTTCATTAACGCCAACCCGACAACCCGATCCGGGTGCCCCCGTGGTGCGCGTTGCTACCGATGGCGCGCGGCGCGCCGGACGCAAACATCCGCGTTCGAGTCGCTGCGTATCATAGGCTTCCGGCGTGTCGCGTGACGTGCACATGCGACGACGCCGGCATGGCGGCGCGGGAGTGGGGGGCGGCAGTTGGGTGCGGTCATGCCTTCAGCGGCGAGTGCGGGAATCGGACGGGCATGGACAACCCTGCGGCGCGCGCTGCTGCCCGCCCTCGTCCTCGCACTGGCGGCCAGCGCCCTCGCCTATGCGGCAGGCCTGCCAGACGTCGCGGCACGGATCTGGACCGCCAGCACGCTCGCCATCCTTGCCGTGCTGCTCGTCACCATCGCCGGCCGCCTGCGGCGCGGCGAGTTCGGGCTCGATCTCATCGCCGTGCTCGCCATGGCCGGCGCGCTGGCCTTCGGGGAAAGTCTCGCCGGCGCCATCGTCGCGCTGATGTTCACCGGCGGCGAGGCGCTGGAAGCTTACGCCCGGCGCCGGGCCGCGCGCGAGATGACCGCCCTGCTCGGCCGCCTGCCGCGCAGCGCCACCCGGCGCGAAGGCGGACATCTGCACGAGGTGCCGCTCGACGCGCTTCTCCCCGGCGACGTGGTGCTGATCCGGCGCGGCGAGGTGGTGCCGGTCGACGGCCGGCTCGACAGCCCCGCCGCCGTGCTCGACCAGTCCGCGCTGACCGGCGAGCCGCTGCCCGCGCGCCGCGCGCGCGGCGACGAGATCATGAGCGGCTCCACCAATGCGGGCGATGCCTTCGACCTCGTGGCGACGCGCGCGGCGGCCGACAGCACCTATGCCGGCATCGTACGGCTGGTCAGAGCGGCGCAGGACTCGAAAGCGCCCATGGCGCGCCTGGCGGACCGCTTCGCCCTCGGCTTCCTCGGCGTGACGCTGGCGCTGGCCGGCCTCGCCTGGGCGGCGAGTGGGGAGGCGGTGCGCGCGCTCGCCGTGCTGGTGACCGCCACGCCCTGCCCGCTCATCCTCGCCGTGCCGGTGGCGATCATCTCCGGCATCTCGCGCTGCGCCCGCCACGGCGTGCTGGTGAAGGACGGCGGCGCGCTGGAGACGCTCGCCAAGGTGCGCACCGTGCTGCTCGACAAGACCGGCACGCTCACCGGCGGGCAGCCGCGCCTCGTCGGCATCCGCACGCGCGGCGACATGGCGGAGGACGAGCTGCTGCGCCTCGCCGCCTCGCTCGACCAGGGCTCCGCCCATGTGGTGGCGCAGGCGCTGGTCGCGGCGGCGGGCGAACGCGAACTGGCCCTCGAAGCGCCGGAGGAGGTTCACGAGGCGCCGGGCGCCGGCATTGGAGGTATGGTCGGGGGCCGGCAGGTGGCGCTCGGCGGTTGGGATTTCGTCGCCGCCGCGACGGGCGCCGCGCCCGACGACACGCTGGTCGGCTGGACGCTGCGGCCCGGCACGGTGGCGGTCGCGGTGGCGGTCGACGGCCGGCTGGCGGGCGCGCTGATGCTGGCCGACGAGGTGCGCAGTGAGGCCCGCGCGGTCCTCGACGGGCTGCGCGGCGCCGGCGTGCGCCGGCTCGTGCTGGCGACCGGCGACGAGGACGAGCGCGCCCATGCCGTCGCCGACGGGCTAGGCTTCGATGCCATCGCCAGCGAGCTGACCCCCGCCGACAAGACGGCCCAGGTGATCGCCGAACGCGGCAACGGCCCCGTTATGATGGTCGGCGACGGGGTGAACGACGCGCCGGCGCTTGCCGCCGCCGATATCGGCGTTGCCCTGGCCGCGCGCGGCTCGGCCGCCTCCTCGGAAGCCGCCAATGTCGTCATTCTCGTCGACCGGCTGGACCGGCTGATCGACGCCATGCGCATCGCCCGGCGCGCCCGGGCGGTCGCCCTGCAGAGCGTCTATGTCGGCGTCGGCCTGTCGCTCGCCGGCATGGTGGCGGCCGCCTTCGGCCTGCTGACGCCGGTCGAGGGAGCTCTGTTGCAGGAGCTCATCGACGTCGCCGCCATCCTGAACGCGCTCAGGGCGCTGTGGGAGCCGGGCGGAGGACGCACCGGGAAAATCCGCTAGAGCGTGGCTGCACGGGCCACTTTGCGCAGACGCCCGCTCCGCCCGGCGGTCGGGCTGGCGGTGCCTCTGGTGTTGCTTCCGGGAGACACCATATCAGCCTCGCGGTTCCAGACCCCCAGGGGAAAACGGGCCCGCCAGGAGATATTCATGAAGAAGACGGACCCCCGCCTGTGGATGTGGTCGGAAGCGCTCGAGACGCTGAGCCGCGCCGAGCGCATGCACCGGCAGATCTTCCAGCCGGCTGCGCGTCCCGGCGCCGGCGCGCGCCGCGCGCCCTGCTGGGAGCCGCCGGTGGACATGCTTGAGGACGAGCGCGAGCTTCTCGTGCTCGCCGCGCTGCCGGGCGTCGATCCCGAGCAGATCAGCGTTTCGATCCAGAACGGCGTGCTCGTCATCTCCGGCGAGCGCGTGCTGCCGCCGGAGCTGCGCCGCGCCACCATCCACCGCATGGAACTGCCGCAGGGCCGCTTCGAGCGCCAGCTCGCGCTGCCGCCCGGCCGCTACGACGTGACCCGCCCGCGCATGGTCAATGGCTGCCTCGCCATTGTGCTGCGCAAGGTTTGAGGAGGGGGAGAAAGACATGACACACCCCGGTTTCGAGAGATTCTCGCCCGTCCGCATGGCCGATGCCGGCGGAAGCGCCAATGGCAACGGCAATGGAACCACCGTCCCGGCCGATCAGATGATCGTGCTGCCGGTGCGCAATTTCGTGCTGTTCCCCGGCGTGGTGATGCCGCTCGCCATCGCGCGGCCGGCCTCCATCGCCGCCGCCCAGCAGGCGGTGCGCGAGGGGCGCCCCGTGGGCATCCTCATGCAGCGCGACGCGGGCGTCGAGGAGCCCGGCCCCACCGACCTGCACCGCATGGGCGTGATCGCCAATATTCTGCGCTACGTCACCGCGCCCGACGGCACGCACCATCTCGTGCTGCAGGGCGAGCAGCGCTTCCATGTCAGCGAGTTCGCCCGCGAGAAGCCGTTCCTCACCGCGCGGGCCAACCGCATCGAGGAGAGCGAGGAGCGCTCGTCCGAGATCGAGGCGCGCTTCGTCCATCTTCAGGGCCAGGCCAACGAGGTGATGGAGCTGCTGCCGCAGGTGCCGGCCGAGCTCGCCGCCGCCGTGCGCGGCTCCAATTCGCCCGCCGGCCTCGCCGATCTGGTAGCGGCCTATGCCGACATCTCGCCGGAGGAGAAGCAGGAGCTTCTGGAAACGGTCGACATCGCCGCGCGCATGACCAAGGTCTCGCGGCTGCTGGCGCACCGCATCGAGGTGCTGCGCCTGTCGCAGGAGATCGGCAAGCAGACCCGTGCCTCGCTGGACGAACGCCAGCGCGAGGTGCTGCTGCGCGAGCAGATGGCAGCGATCCAGAAGCAGCTCGGCGAGGATGACGGCAACAGCGCGGAAATCGCCGAGCTGGACAAGGCCATCACCGAGGCCGGCATGCCGGAGGATGTGGAGCAGATGGCCCGCAAGGAGCTGGGCCGGCTGCGCCGCATGCAGGACGCGAGCGCGGAATACGGCATGATCCGCACCTATCTCGACTGGCTGATCGCGCTGCCGTGGAAGCTGCCGGAGGAGAAGGCGATCGACATCGCCGAGGCGCGCCGGATTCTCGACGAGGACCATTTCGGCCTCGACAAGATCAAGCGCCGCATCGTCGAATATCTCGCCGTGCGCAAGCTGGCGCCCAACGGCAAGGCGCCGATCCTGTGCTTCGCCGGCCCCCCGGGCGTCGGCAAGACCTCGCTCGGCCAGTCCATCGCCCGCGCCATGGGCCGCAAGTTCGTGCGCGTGTCGCTCGGCGGCGTCCATGACGAGGCGGAGATCCGCGGCCACCGGCGCACCTATGTCGGCGCGCTGCCGGGCAACATCATCCAGGGCATCCGCAAGGCGGGCACCCGCGACTGCGTGATGATGCTGGACGAGATCGACAAGATGGGCTCCGGCATTCAGGGCGACCCGTCGGCGGCGATGCTGGAAGTGCTCGACCCCGAACAGAACGGCACGTTCCGGGACAATTATCTCGGGCTGCCCTTCGACCTGTCGCGCGTGGTGTTCATCGCCACCGCGAACATGCTCGACACCATACCGGGGCCGCTGCGCGACCGCATGGAGATCATCTCCCTGACCGGCTACACCGATCAGGAGAAGCTGCAGATCGCCAGGCGCTACCTCGTCCGCCGCCAGCTGGAGGCGAACGGCGTCACGCCCGAGCAGGTCGAGGTCGAGGATGCCGCGCTCGCCGCCATCATCCGCGCCTATACCAGGGAGGCCGGCGTGCGCAACCTCGAACGCGAGGTCGGCCGCGCCATCCGCCATGTCGCCGTCGACATCGCGGAAGGCAGCGCAAGCCATGTGCGCATCGGCGTCGACACGCTGCCAGAGCTGCTCGGCCCGCCGATCTTCGAGGACGAGGTGGGGCTGCGCGTCAGCGTCCCCGGCGTCGCGACCGGGCTTGCGTGGACTCCCGTCGGCGGCGACATCCTCTTCATCGAGGCGACACGCATTCCGGGCCGGGGCGGGCTGATCCTCACCGGCCAGCTCGGCGACGTGATGAAGGAGAGCGCGCAGGCGGCATGGAGCCTCGTCAAGAGCCGCGCCGTCGAGCTCGGCATCGACCCGGCGCTGTTCGCCACCAGCGACGTGCACGTGCACGTGCCGGCCGGCGCCACGCCCAAGGACGGGCCGAGCGCGGGCGTCGCCATGTTCACCGCCCTCGTCTCGCTGCTCACCGGCCGCACGGTGCGCAAGGACACGGCGATGACCGGCGAGATCTCTCTGCGCGGGCTGGTGCTGCCCGTCGGCGGCATCAAGGAGAAGGTGGTGGCGGCGGCGCGGGCGGGGCTGACCCGCGTGATGCTGCCGGCGCGCAACCGGCGCGACTATGAGGACATTCCTCAGGACGCACGGGACCGGCTGGAGTTCGTCTGGCTGGAGCGCGTCGACGAGGCCATCGCCAACGCGCTGGAGCCCGCCGAGGAAGAGCCGGCGCCGCTGAAGGCGGCAAGCTGATTGTGACAACCATGCCGCCCCGGAGCGATCCGGGGCGGCTTCTTCATGCCCGTCCGCACCGGCGCTCCGCCGGCGGACGAGGCAGAAGATGACCGCGCGCCGGATTCCGGCTAGAGACCCCAGCCGGTACCCGGTCACGGAACGGTGGCGATGGAGAGCTTCTGGGCGCATTACTGGCCGCATATCGTGCTCGTCACCAGCGGCACGGTCGGCATCGTGGCGGCCATCCACGCGGCGATGACCAAGGAGGACGTGCGCGCCGCCATCGGCTGGGTCGGCGTCATCCTGCTCTCGCCGCTGATCGGCGCCGGCCTCTATCTCGTGGCCGGCATCAACCGCATCCGCCAGAGCGCGGCCGGCCGCCGGCGCGCCAGCCAGGACCGGCGCCGCCACCATGAGCGCCCGCCCATCGCCATCGCGCTCTCGCCCAGCCTCTCCGCGATGAAGCGGCTCGGCGACCGGGTGGGCGCCTTCCCGCTGACCACCGGCAACGCCGTGCAGCTTCTCGACAGCGGCGACGAGGCCTATCCGCAGATGCTGGCCGCCATACGTGGGGCGAAGCGCCATGTGGCGCTCTCCAGCTACATCTTCGACAACGATCCCGTGGGCGTCGAATTCGCCGACGCGCTGATCGAGGCGCACCGGCGCGGCGTCGCCGTGCGGGTGCTGATCGACGCCATCGGCGCGCGCTATTCGCGCCCCTCCATCGTCGGTCGGCTGAAGGCAGGCGGGGTCGTCACCGACCTGTTCATGGGCAATCTCATCGGGCTGCGCCTGCCCTACGCCAATCTGCGCAGCCACCGGAAGATGCTGATCGTCGACGGCACGCTCGGCTTCACCGGCGGCATGAACATCCGCGCCCAGTTCACAAGCGCCCATGCCGGCGACGACCCCGCCCGCGACACCCATTTCCGCGTCGAGGGCCGGGCGGTCGAGCACCTGCTCACCGTGTTCAGCCAGGACTGGTCCTTCACCACCGACGAATTCCTCGACGGGCCGGCCTGGGCCGAGGCGCCGGAAGGCCCGCCCTGCGGCCCGGTGGCGGTGCGCGTGGTGCCCTCCGGCCCCGACCGCAACCTTGCCTGCGCGCACGGCATGATCATGGGCGCGCTGTCCATCGCGCAGAGCCGGGTGCGCATCTGCTCGCCCTATTTCCTGCCCGACCAGCAGCTTATCGGCGCGCTGGCGGTGGCCGGCCGGCGCGGCGTCGAGGTGGATATCGTCATCCCCTCGGCGAACAATCTGAAGCTGGTCGACTACGCCATGACCGCCCAGCTCGACCAGGTGCTGTCCGGCGACTGCCGGGTCTGGCGGGCGGGGGGCATGTTCGACCATTCCAAGCTGATGTCGGTGGACGGCTGCTGGGCCTATGCCGGCTCGTCCAATCTCGATCCGCGCAGCCTGCGGCTGAATTTCGAGCTCGATCTGGAGCTGTACGACCCGGCCATTGCGGGGGCCATCGAGGCGCGCATCGGCGCCATGGTCTCCGGCGGCCGGGCCGAGACGCTGGAGACGCTGGCCGCCCGCCCCTTCCCCGAGCGCCTGCGCAACCGCGCCATCTGGCTGGCCTCGCCCTATCTGTGAGCGGGGCGGCGGGACGGCCGCCCCAGGAGCCGCCACCGCGGCCTGCCCCGTGCCGCCGGTGCCGGCCCATACCCCGTCGTCATCCGGTTCCCATTGCGTCGTCATCCCGGACGGCCGCAGGCCGATCCGGGATCGTTCGCAGGCCGGGATCCCGGCGCGGGGCGGACGTCCGCGAGGGCCGCCATGCGTGACCGGGGCGCCGGTTCACGGCCTCGGCCCAAGAGCTTCGGCCGAAGCGTTTTCGCTGGGTCCCGGAGCGGCGTTCCGCCTGCGGCGTCACTTGTCCGGGACACCAAGCCCGGGCGCACCGCCGTTTCCCGGACAAGCTGCGCGCAGCGCGTCGCCGATCCGGGACCCAGCGCCAGACTCTTCGGCGATCCCGGCTCTCCGGCTCCGCCTCCGGCCGGGATGACGGCGTGACGGATCGGGCCGCGCGGCCATGGCCCGTCCCGTAGCCCTCTCCCCTCGCCCCGTCCCGTGGCGCCGCCTCGACGCGCGCCCCCAAAAACAAAAGCCAGCCCCGCTGCCTGTACGGGCGTGCGGGGCTGGCCTGGAGGAGACGAGGCCCGTCTCCGGGGCCGTCTCAGGAGGCTCGTGGCGGCGGGGCGGGCGGTGGCCCGGCCCCGGCCGCGTCATTCTCACGCCGCAGCGACAGCCTTGGTGTCGACTTCGGCGATGGTCTTCAGAACGCGCGAGGCGATGGCGTAGGGGTCGCCCTGGGAATTCGGGCGGCGATCCTCGAGATAGCCCTTGTAGTCGTTCTTGACGAAGGAGTGCGGCACGCGGATCGAGGCGCCGCGGTCAGCCACGCCGTAGGAGAACTTGTTCCACGGCGCCGTCTCGTGCTTGCCGGTCAGACGCTTGTCGTTGTCCGGGCCGTAGACGTCGATGTGCTCCTTCCAGTTCTTGCCGAACGCGGCCATCAGGGCCTCGAAATAGGCCTTGCCGCCCACCGTGCGCATATACTCGGTGGAGAAGTTGCAGTGCATGCCCGAGCCGTTCCAGTCGGTGTCGCCGAGCGGCTTGCAGTGGAACTCGATGTCCACGCCGTACTTCTCGGTCAGGCGGAGCAGCAGGTAGCGGGCGATCCACACCTCGTCGGCGGCCTTCTTGGAACCCTTGCCGAAGACCTGAAATTCCCACTGGCCCTTCGCGACTTCCGCGTTGATGCCTTCGTGGTTGATGCCGGCCTCGAGGCAGAGCTCAAGATGCTCCTCGACGATCTCGCGGGCGATGTCACCGACATTCTTGAAGCCGACGCCGGTGTAGTACGGGCCCTGCGGGGCGGGGTAGCCGTGCTCGGGGAAGCCGAGCGGGCGGCCGTCCTTGTAGAAGAAGTATTCCTGCTCGAAGCCGAACCAGGCGCCTTCGTCGTCCAGGATGGTGGCGCGGGCATTGGTCGGGTGCGGCGTGCCGTCGGGCAGCAGGACCTCGGACATGACCAGCACGCCGTTCTTGCGGGCCGGGTCGGGATAGACCGCGACGGGCTTCAGGATGCAGTCGGAGCTATGGCCTTCGGCCTGCTGGGTCGACGAACCGTCGAAGCCCCACAGCGGCAGATCCTCGAGCGTGGGGAAGTGGTCGAATTCCTTGATCTGCGTCTTGCCGCGCAGGTTCGGGGTCGGCTTGTAACCGTCGAGCCAAATATACTCGAGTTTGTACTTCGTCATTGCGTGTCTCTCATAGCTAAAGACCGGGCACCGAAGACCCCAGGTCGCATTGCCGGCCGCGCGAGGATGGTCGACCGCCTACGGCTGGAACCAATGGAAGCACGAGCCGTGCCAGATGGGCCGGAAGGGCGCGCCGCCGGCCTCCCGCACCGGCGAGAGCCACCCCGCACCGGCCCTGCGGGCCCCCGCGCAAGCCTCGCGAAAGCTGCGATTCGCATGATTTCCGCGCAGCTTGCCGGCGGCTGGTGACTTTTTAGCCACGCGTGCCGCGCAGCGTGCGACGAAACCGGCGGGCGGCAAGAGTCGTTATCCGGCAGGACCTTGCGGGCGGCTTTGGCGATGCACAAATTCTATGCTCATTGTGATCGTAAAATGTGCATCTTGCGCAAACGCCATGCAAAAGGTGTTATATAGAGATAAGGGCTGACGCAGGAACGCGCAGCCGGAAAGGAGAAACGTGCAATGAGTACCAATGTCCAGCGCGAGAGCGCCCAGATCGTCCAGTTCCCGGCCGGTGGCCGGGCCGGCCTCGCTGCCCGTCGCGCCGAGGCGCTTTCTTCCGAGAACCTCAAGGGCCTGCCCCGCCTCATCGTGGGAAGCTGGTATCATGAAGAGGCGATCAAGGAAGAAAGCGGGCCGAAGAACTGACGCCCGGCCCGGTCGATGACAATGCCCGGTGCCGTAAGTCGGTGTTCGACTGCCAGACGATTTACCCCCGCAAGAGGGCCGCGACACACCGTCCGGCCCTCTTGTCACATCCAGCGCCCCGCTCGGCGCCCCTAGCCGAAGATCGACCAGCCCAGCCGCCGGGTCAGTTCCTCCAGCGCGATGCGGCCCAGATGCGAGTTGCCGCTGGCGTCCAGCCCAGGCGACCATACCGCGATCGAGGCCCGGCCCGGCGCGACGGCGAGGATGCCGCCCCCCACCCCGCTCTTGCCCGGCAGGCCGACGCGATAGGCGAACTCGCCCGAGCCGTCATAATGCCCGCAGGTCAGCATGATGGCGTTGATGCGCCGCGCCCGCTCGGGCGAAACCACCGAGAAGCCGGTCGCCGGGTTGCGCCCGTTATGGGCGAGGAAGCGCCCGGCCATGGCGAGCTGGCGGCAGCTCATGGCGATGGCGCAGTGATGGAAATAGACGCCGAGCGTGTAGTCGACCGGGTTTTCCAGCACGCCGAACGACTTCATGTAGTTGGCGAGCGCCCGGTTGCGGAAGCCGGTGCGCTGCTCGGAGGCGGCCACCGCCTCGTCGATGCCGATCGCCGGGTCCTCGGCGAGGAACTGCAGGAAGCGCAGGATCTCACCCAGCGCCTCGCGCGGCTGGTGGCCGGAGAGGATGACGTCGGTCACCGCGATGGCGCCGGCATTGATGAAGGGGTTGCGCGGGATGCCGTGCTCGTTCTCAAGCTGGACGATGGAATTGAACGGGCTGCCCGAGGGCTCGCGCCCGACCCGCTTCCACAGGAGGTTGCCGATCTTGCCGAGCGCCAAAGTGAGGGTGAACACCTTCGAGATGCTCTGGATGGAGAAGGCCATGTCGGCGTCGCCGCCCACCACCACCTCGCCCTCCCCGCTCACCACGGCGATGCCGAAGCGGTTCGGATCGGCACGGGCAAGTTCGGGAATATAGGTCGCGACGTCGCCGCGGTCGGTGCGCGCGGCCATTTCCTCGGCGATTTCACGGACGATGCGGTCGAGATCGGGCACGGGCTCGCTTTCGGCGGTTGGCAACGGCACGCAGGTGCCACGGGGCGGCCCCCGCGTGCAACTCCCTGCCACTCGCCGCCTGCAAGCCCGATGCCGCGCCTACCGCGCCTCGCTGCGCCCGATCTGCGGCCGCAGCAGCAGGAGCCCGCCGCCCAGCACGATCCAGCCGACAACCAGATAGGGCCACAGGCTGTCGGGGAAGGCGGGCACCGGATAGACTGAATTGTAGAGCGGCCACAGCATGGCGAGCGTGCCGAGCATGCCCAGTGTCAGCCAGAGCCGGCTGCCCGCCCGCACCGCATGCACCGCCGCCGCCACCGTCACCCCGAGATAGGCGACGATGAGCGCCAGCACGCCGATGGTGCCGACCGCATCGTAATAATCGGTCGGCCCGACGAAGGGCGCCCAGGCGATGACGCCCGCCAGCATGGCGAGGGCGACGATGGCGACCGCCGTGGTCGGCGTGCCGTAGCCCGGATGCAGGCGCGCCATGGCCGGCGAGAGGCCCGCCCGGCCGAGCACGAACAGCATGCGCGCACCCGCCGACAGCGTGCCGAGCACGCAGGACAGCGCCGAGACGGCGGCCGCCAGATCCAGCGCCGTGGCGATGTGGACGTTGCCGTATTTCAGCGCCAGCGTGTTGAGCGGCGCTTCGCTCGCCGCCAGCGCCTTCATGTTGTCGAGGCCGAAGCCGATCACCTGGATGTAGGAGGCGAAGACGAAGAACAGCCCCGCCAGCACCACCGAGCCGAACAGCGCGAGGGGGATGGCGCGGCCGGGCTGGCCGGTCTCCTCCGCCAGCGTCGTCGCCGCCTCGAAGCCGGCGAAGGACAGCACCGCGAAGACGATGGCGTAGCCCACGCCCCACCATCCGACCGAGGGGTCGGGATGGAAGGGGGCGAGGCTCACCTCGCCCTGCGCCCCGGCGGCCATGAGGATGCGCACGCCGAGATAGATGATGACGGCGACGGAGGAGAGTTCCAGCGCCAGCATCAGCCGCGTGGCGAGGCCGACGTCGCGCCAGGCCAGCGCCGTGCCGGCCAGAAGCGCAAGCACGGCGACCGGCAGCCACCAGGCCCCCAGATGGATGCCGTGGTCGTCGAGCGCGGCGCTCAGGAAATCGCCGACCAGCGCCGCGCTGCCGGAGCCGCCGGCGACGTAGAGCAGCACCATGCACCAGCCGGCGATGAAGCCGGCGCGCGGCCCGAAGGTGCGCCCGATATAGGCATAGCCGGAGCCGGCGGTGGTCACGCGGCTGGCGAAGAAGATGAAGGAGAGGCCGACGAGGCCGACCACCAGCGTGCCAATGGCGAAGCCGAGAGGCGCGGCGATGCCGGCGGCCCCCACCGCCAGCGTCACGTTGAGCGCCATGCCCATGGTCGGCGCCATGACGGAGAGCGAGAGCCCGACCGCCTCCAGCGGCCCCAGCCTGCGCCGGAACCCCTCGCCACCCGCCTGCGCCATCCCCTGCTCCCCGTTCCCTCAGGGGTAGTTTAATGCCGCGTTGTTGGGCGCGGGCAATGTCGAAATTTGGTCCCTCTGCGCGGCGCGGCGCCGGAGGCCGCCGCCGGCCGGCTCAGCCCTTGCGCTCGGCCAGCAGGCGGGCACTCCACATGCCCGCCAGCATGGCCGGCACGAAGACCAGCGTGCCCGGCGCGCCGAGGCCGAGCGCGGTGAAGGCCGGGCCGGGGCAGAAGCCGCCGAGCCCCCAGCCGATGCCGAACAGCGCCGGGCCGACGATGAGCCGCGCGTCGATGTCCCGTCGCGTCGGCAGCTCGAAGCGCGGCGCCCGCAGGGGCGTATCGCGCGCCAGCACGAGGCGGAAGCCGACAAAGGCGACCAGCACCGCCCCGCCCATGACGAAAGCGAGCGAGGGATCGAAGGTGCCGGCGAGATCGAGGAAGTTCAGCACCTTGGCCGGATCGCTCATGCCGGAGACGACGAGCCCGACGCCGAACAACAGGCCGAGGGCCAGATTGACTGGGATTGCCATCGCTCAGCCCCCGATCACGTGGTGGGTGACGAAGACGGTGAGGAAGCCGGCCGTCATGAAGACGGCGGTCGCCACCATGGAGCGCGGCGACAGGCGGGCAAGGCCGCATACGCCATGGCCCGAAGTGCATCCCGAGCCCCACACCGCGCCGAAGCCGACCAGCAGCCCGGCCGCCGCCATCAGCGGCGGATCGTCCGAGACGGTCTGCACCACCGGTGCGCCGGTGATCGCGGCGACGAGGAAGGGCGCGCCCACCAGCCCGGCGATGAAGGCGAAGCGCTCGGCCACGCCTTTGCCCCAGGGCGGCAGCAGGCGCGCGGCGATGCCGCTGATGCCGGCGATGCGTCCTTCGACGAGCAGCAGGAGAACGGCGGAAAGTCCGATCAGCAGGCCGCCGATGAAGGAGGCGAGCGGGGTGAAGCTGGTCACGGCGTCTCTCCCCTCGGCGCGCAGAACAGCGCGTGCATGGTGGTGATGAAGGTCTCCACCCGCGGATCGGCAAGGCGGTAGAACACCTGCTTGCCCTCCTTGCGGCCGACGATGAGGCCGGCCTCGCGCAGTTCGCCGAGCTGCTGCGACAGGCCGGGCTGGCGGATGCCGAGCAGGTCCTCCAGCTCGCGCACCGCGCGCTCGCCCTCCACCAGCGCGCAGGCGACCATCAGCCGGTCCGGATTGGCCAGCTTCTTCAGGAAGGCGGAGGCCTCGCCGACCCGCGCCTTCATGTCGGCGGCCTCGCTGGGGAGTGTGTCGGGCATCGTGTCCGTTCCGGCTGTCGTTTCCAGATCCTTCAGTCCCATGCCGCTCCCTTGAGAAGGTCGAGCGGGATCTTGAGATAGCGCACGCCGTTCGATTCGGGTTCGGGAAGCCGACCGCCATTGGTGTTTATCTGCAGCGATTGCAGGATGAGCTTCGGCATGGGCAGGGTGCGGTCGCGCGCCTCGCGCAGCGCCACGAATTCCTCCTGCGTGCGGCCGCGCGCCAGATGGATGTTGCCGGCCTTCTGCGCGGCGACGCTGGATTCCCACAGCGGGGCGCGGCCGCCCGGCTGGTAGTCGTGGCCGGTGAACAGGCGCGTCTCGTCCGGCAGCGCCAGAATGTCCTGTATCGACCTCCACAACGCCTTCGCGCTGCCGCCGGGAAAATCCGCCCGCGCCGTGCCGCTGTCGGGCATGAACAGCGTGTCGTGCACGAAGGCGGCGTTGCCGATCACATAGGTGACGGAGGCCAGCGTATGGCCGGGGGAGAACATCACCCGCGCCTCGATGCCGCCGACGCGGAAGGTGTCGCCGTCGGCGAAGAGCCGGTCCCATTGCGAGCCGTCCGCTGGAAAGTCCGGCCAGTTGTAATAGCCCTTCCACAGCGTCTGGACGTCCCGCACCTTCTCGCCGATGGCGGTCGGCGCGCCGGTCTTCGCCTTCAGGTAAGGCGCGGCGGAGAAATGGTCGGCATGGGGGTGAGTGTCGAGAATCCACTCCACCGTGAGCCCGCGCTCGCGCACGAAGTCGAGCAGGCGATCGGCGGTGCGGCTCGACGTCTGGCCGGACTTCTCGTCGAAGTCGTAGACCGGATCGACGATGGCGCAGCGGCCCGTCGCGGGATCGGCGACGACATACTGCACCGACCATGTGCGCGGATCGAAGAATCCGGTGACCTCCGGCGTGCGGCTCAGCGCGGCCTCCTCAGCGGCGCCGCGTCAGCGGACAGGTGGAAAGGCCCAGCAGCGAATAGGCCGGGCAATGGCCGACAAGGGCCGTCAGCAGCGGCACCAGGCCGACGAGGCCGAGCCAGCGCAGATTGCCTTGCCATACGAAGAGAAGCGACAGCAGCGCGAAGCCGAGTATGACGCGCAACGCGCGGTCGGCGGTTCCGATGTTCCGGGTCATGTCCGGCACCCCGATGAGACGGCAGGTCCGCTCCCGCCGCCACCAACGCTACTTTGTTCTCGATATTTCGCAATCATTTTTACGATATGTAAGAATACATATCGTTGTCAGATCCGAAACCACTCACACCGCCTCGCCGTCTCTCTTGTTCGTTTTTACCGAACGTTCTATCTTTAATTATGAGTTGGATCGAACGTTCGGCAACGTGTCATGCCTTCGTCACTGGACGACGGAGGCGTGAACATGAGCCTGACCTGGCAATCCCTCGGCGGGCGCCCGCGCGGCGCCGGGACCGACAAGAACGTGCCCGGCCTTCTCCGTGGCCTCCTGCCGGGACTGCTGCTGGCCGGCGCGATCGCCGGAGCGGCCTTCGGCCTGCGCCAGCTCCCCGTGCTCGGCCTGCTCAGCCCGATGATCCTCGCCATCGTCATCGGCATGGGCTTCCACAATCTCGTCGGCACGCCGGCGCGGGCAAAGCCCGGCGTCGCCTTCGCCATGCGGCGCATCCTGCGCTTCGCCATCATCCTGCTCGGCCTGCAGCTCACCGCCGCGCAGATCGTCGAGGTGGGGGCGAGCGGCTTCGCGGTCATCGCGCTGACGCTGGTCGCCACCTTCCTGTTCACCACCATCCTCGGCCGGCTGATGGGCGTGGAGAAGGGCCTCGCCCAGCTCATCGCCGCCGGCACGTCGATCTGCGGCGCCTCGGCGGTGATTGCCACCAACACGGTGACGCGCGCCCCGGACGAGGATGTCGCCTATGCGGTGGCCTGCGTGACCATCTTCGGCTCGGTCGCCATGTTCCTCTACCCGGCGCTGCCCGGCCTTCTCGGGCTCGACGCCCATGCCTACGGCCTGTGGACCGGCGCCTCGATCCACGAGATCGCGCAGGTGGTCGCCGCCGCCTATCAGGAGGGGCAGGCGGCCGGCGAGTTCGGCACCATCGCCAAGCTCTCGCGCGTCATGCTGCTGGCCCCCGTGGTGCTGACGCTCGGCTTCCTCGCCACCCGGCGCGCCGGGCCGGACGCCTCGGGGGCCGCCCGCCCGCCGGTGCCTTGGTTCGTGCTCGGCTTCATCGCGATGATCGGCGTGAACAGCGTCATCAGCATTCCGGCGGAGGCGAAAGCGGCGCTGGTCTGGCTCACCACCTTCCTGCTCTCCATGGCGCTCGCCGCGATGGGGCTGGAGACCGATTTCGCCAAGCTGCGCGCCAAGGGGCTGCGCCCCTTCCTCCTCGGCCTCGCAGCCTTCGCCTTCATCGCCGTGTTCAGCCTCGTGCTGGTGAAGCTCACCAGCTGAGCCGCACGCCGGACCGGCGCCGTGCCTGCGGGGCGCCATGACCCTTGAGCAGCTGCGCATCTTCGTCGCCGTCGCCGAGCGCGAGCATCTCACCAAGGCGGCGCAGGCGCTGAACCTCACCCAGTCGGCCACCAGCGCGGCCATCGCCACGCTGGAGGCGAACCACGCCACCAAGCTGTTCGACCGCATCGGCCGGCGCATCATGCTCACCGAGGCCGGGCGCCTGCTGCTGGTGGAGGCGCGTGCCGTGCTGGCGCAGGTGGCGGTGGCCGAGCAGGTGCTGGTCGACCTCTCCGGTCTGGCGCGCGGGCGCCTGTCGCTCGCCGGCAGCCAGACGGTGGGCAATTACTGGCTGCCCGGCGTGATCGAGCGCTTCCGCACCGCCTATCCCGGCATCGAGGTGCGGCTGGAGATCGGCAATACCGGCGAGGTGGCGGCCCGCGTCCATCAGGGCACCGCCGATCTCGGCATCATCGAGGGCGAGGTGGACGATGCCGTCCTCGCCGCCGTGCCGCTGGCCGAGGACGAGATGGTGCTGGTGGCGCCGGTGGTGCATCCGTGGGCGTGGCGCGCGCCGCGCTCGGCGCAGGAGCTGCGCGCCGGCCCGTGGGTGCTGCGCGAGCCGGGGTCGGGCACGCGGGCGATCTTCGAAGCCTATCTGTCGCGCCACGGCGTGCGGCCCTCCGAGCTGAGGCTCGCGCTGGAATATCCCTCCAACGAGGCGATCCGCGCGGCGGTGGAGGCCGGCAGCGGCGCCACGGTGATCTCGCGGCGCGTGGTGGACCGGGCCATCCGCACCGGCACCATGGCGTTGATCGACATGCCCCTGCCCTCGCGCCAGTTCATCGCACTGCGCCACCGCGAGCGCAGCGTGACCCGCGCCGCGCAGGCCTTTCTCGACCTCGCGCTACGCCTGCGCGAGGAGGCGGATGTGATTCCCGGCGTCGCGCCCGCGCCCTGAGGGCGCCCTCACGCCTCGCCGAGGATCCAGTCGATCAGTTCGCGCGCCGGGCCGGAGGGCTCGGGCCCCGGCCGCACCCAGTAGCCGCTCTCCGGCCGCGCCAGCGCCGGGCCGACCGCCACCAGCGTGCCGTCGGCGAGCGCGCCGTCTATCAGCCCCGCCCAGCCGAGCGCCACACCCTGGTCGGCAATGGCCGCCTGCACCACGAGGCCGTAGGTGTTGAGGCTGAGATCGCCGGCCCCCGGCTCGCGCGCCAGATCGAGGGCGGCGAACCAGTCGCGCCAGGTGAACCAGCGCGGATGCGGCGTGCTGTCGAGATGCAGCAGCGGCAGGCCGGCGAGGCGGCCGGGTGCCGCGTCCGGGTTCTCGCCGAGCCCGTGCCGTGCGGCGAAATGCGGGCTGCACACGGGAAACACCCGCTCCTCGAAAAGCTGGGTGGCGCCGGCGCCGAAATCCGTGCGCGCGCCGAACAGCACCGCCACGTCCTCCGCCTCGTCGGCGCCGGGATCGGCGGCGGCGGAGGCGATGATGTGCACCTCGGTGTCCGGCCGCACCTGCCGGAACTGCGCCACGCGCGGCATCATCCAGAAGGAGGCGAAGCCGTAATCGGTGAACAGGCGCACCACCGGCCGCCGGCTCATGCGGCGCACCGCCCGCGCGCCGGCATCGAGCTCGGCCACCGCCGCGCGGGCCGCGCGGTGCAGCCGTTCGCCAGCGGGGGAAAGCGCGCTGCCGCGATGGCCCCGCTCCAGCAGCGTGGCGCCGAGAAGCTGCTCCAGCGTGCGCACCGTGTAGCTGACCGCCGGCTGCGACAGGCCGAGCTCCTGCGCGGCGGCGGTCAGGCTGCCGAGCCGGCCCACCGCCTCGAAGACGCGCACCCAGCCTAGGTCGAGGCGAGCTTCAGACATAAACTACCCTTATGCCGAGCATCCAAAATGAACGCCTTCACAGGCCCCGATAATTAACGGCCTGATGTGGGCACGCAAGAAATGCCGCAGGCCTCACAAGGCGGCTGCTTGAACATCTCACGGCTCTCGCTCCTTCCAGAGGTGTATCCCGATGAACCGTTCCGTGCTGACCGCTTCGGCCCTTTGCCTTCTCCTCACCGCCGGCCCGCTCGCCGCCGCCGACGCGCCGGCCTGCCAGACCGTACGCATGTCGGACCCCGGCTGGACCGACATCACCTCCACCAATGCCATTGCCGGCGTGCTGCTCGACGGCCTCGGCTACAAGCAGGACGTCAAGACGCTCTCGGTGCCGATCGGCTACGAATCGATGAAGAACGGCAATCTCGACGTCTTCCTCGGCAACTGGATGCCGGCGCAGCAGAAATTCATCGACGCGCTGAACGAGGCCAAGGCCGTCGAGGTGCTCGGCACGAACCTCGAAGGCGCCAAGTTCACCCTCGCCGTGCCGAATTACGTCGCCGAGGCCGGGGTGAAGGACTTCAAGGACCTCGCCGCCAATGCCGACAAGTTCGACAGCCAGATCTACGGCATCGAGCCCGGCGCGCCGGCCAACCAGAACATCCAGAAGATGGTCGACGCCAATGATTTCGGCCTGAAGGGCTGGAAGGTCGTCGAATCGGGCGAGCAGGCCATGCTGGCGCAGGTGAAGCGCGCGCAGAACGGCAAGGGCTGGATCGTCTTCCTCGCCTGGGCGCCGCACCCGATGAACGAGACCTTCAAGATCACCTATCTCTCCGGCGGCGACGCCTATTTCGGCGCCAATTACGGCGGCGCCGACGTGCGCACGCTGGCCCGCGCCGGCTGGCCGGCCCAGTGCCCCAACGCCGCGCGGCTGTTCAAGAACCTGAAGTTCGAACTGGCGACCGAAAACGCCATGATGGGCATGATCCTCGACGAGGGGCTGGAGCCCAAGGCCGCCGCCAAGGCGTGGCTCAAGGCCAATCCGCAGGCACTTGGCCCGTGGCTGGAGGGCGTCACCACGCTCGACGGCAAGCCCGGCCTGCCGGCGGTGAAGGCCTCGCTCGGCCTCTGATCCTCGCGACCCACTTGTGGCCGCCGGTGCCGCGACGCCCGGCGGCCGTTCTTTTCGCAGACCAGCGTGCAGACCATGAACCAGAGCGCCCCCCGCCCGAACATCCTCGTCCTGATGGTCGACCAGCTCAACGGGACGCTGTTCCCCGACGGGCCGGCCGGGTTCCTGCACGCGCCGCATCTCAAGGCGCTGGCGGCGCGCTCGGCGCGCTTCGCCAATTGCTACACGGCGAGCCCGCTCTGCGCGCCGGCGCGAGCCTCCTTCATGTCCGGGCAATTGCCGAGCCGCACGCGGGTCTATGACAACGCGGCGGAGTTCACCTCCGACATCCCGACCTATGCCCACCACCTGCGGCGCGCCGGCTACCACACGGCGCTGTCGGGCAAGATGCATTTCGTCGGGCCGGACCAGCTCCACGGCTTCGAGGAGCGGCTGACCACCGACATCTACCCCGCCGATTTCGGCTGGACGCCGGACTACTCGCGGCCCGGCGAGCGCATCGACTGGTGGTATCACAACCTCGGCTCAGTGACGGGCGCGGGCGTCGCCGAGATCACCAACCAGCTCGAATATGACGACGAGGTGGCCTATCACGCCGGCCGCAAGCTCTACGACCTCGCGCGCGGGCAGGATGGGCAGGGAAACGGACGACCCTGGTGCCTGACGGTGAGCTTCACCCACCCGCACGACCCCTATGTCGCCCGCAAACGGTTCTGGGACCTCTACGAGGACTGCCCGGCGCTCGACCCTGAGGTTCCGCCGATCCCCTTCGAGCGGCAGGACCCGCACAGCCAGCGCCTGATGCTCGCCAGCGACCACGCCAAGAGCCATGTCACGCCTGAGGATGTGCGCCGCTCGCGCCGGGCCTATTTCGCCAACATCTCCTATATCGACGAGAAGATCGGCGAGCTGGTCGACATTCTGGAGCGCTGCCGGATGGCGGAAAACACGCTCGTGGTGTTCGTCTCCGACCATGGCGACATGCTCGGCGAGCGCGGCCTCTGGTTCAAGATGAACTTCCTGGAAGGCTCGGCGCGGGTGCCGCTGATGATCGCCGCCCCCGGCCTGCCGGCGGGGCGCATCGACCGGCCGGTCTCGACGCTCGACGTGCTGCCGACGCTGGCCGAACTCGCCGCGCTCGACCTCTCCGGCGTCATGCCGTGGACGGACGGCGAGAGCCTCGTGCCGACCGCCACCGGCGGCACGCCGCGCGGGCCGGTGCCGATGGAATATGCGGCGGAGGGCTCCTATGCGCCGCTGGTGGCGCTGCGCGAGGGGCCGTGGAAGCTCGTCCTGTGCGAACTCGACCCGCCCGTGCTGACGAATCTCGACGACGACCCGCACGAGCTGGTGAACCGGGCGCAGGACCCCGCCTGCGCGGATGTGCTGGCCGCGATGACGGCGACGATGCGCGCCCGCTGGGACCTCGCGCGCTTCGACGCCGAGGTGCGCGCCAGCCAGGCCCGTCGCCACGTCGTCTACGAGGCGCTGCGCAACGGCGCCTATTACCCCTGGGACTTCCAGCCGCTTCAGAAGGCCTCCGAGCGCTACATGCGCAACCATATGGACCTGAACGTGCTGGAGGATTCGCAGCGTTTCCCGCGCGGCGAATGACCTCCGTCCAGACGCGCGGCGAATGGCTGCGATCACATCAATTCGCTTCACTTGGCCGTCCGGGCCTGTAGACCCTTCATCGCCTCCCTGCCGCACGGGGAACGCATGGGCATGAGGGATCGAATGCTGCAATCGCTGACCGTCATCATCGCCTGCCTCGTCATCGGCGAGGCCGCGCGGTTCGTCACCGGCGTGCCGCTTCCCGGCCCGGTCATCGGCATGGTGCTGCTGCTGGCGCTGCTCGTCTTCCGGCGCGGCCCGGCGCCCGAAATGCAGCAGACCGGGCAGGGCCTGCTGCGCAACCTCGCTCTGTTCTACGTGCCGGCGAGCGTCGGCCTGATCAACGAACTGCCGCGCCTGATGGCGCAGGCCGGGCCCATCGCCGCCGCCCTCCTCGGCTCCACCGTGCTCGGCATGGCCGCCACCGCGCTCGCCATGCGCCTGCTGAGCCGGGACGAGCCGTGACGGAGACATTGGTCGACCTGCCGGCGATCGGCGCCTCGCCGCTCTTCGGCCTCGCCCTGACGCTCGGCGTCTATGTCGGCGCAAGCTGGCTGCAGCGCCGCTGCGGCGGCATCGCGCTGCTCAACCCGGTGCTGGTGTCGGTGACGGCGATCGTGGCGGTGCTCAGCTTGGGCGGCATTCCCTACGAGCACTACATGCGCGGCGCGCAATATGTCGGCGTCTTCGTCGGCCCGGCGACGGTGGCGCTCGCCCTGCCGCTCTACGACAATCTCGGTTCGATCCGCCGCTCCGCGCGGGCAATCCTGCCGGCCATCGCCATCGGCACGCTCGTCACCTCGCTGGGGGCGCTCGGCATCGGCTACATGCTCGGCGCCTCGCGCGAGGTGGCGCTGTCGCTTGCCGTGCATTCGGCGACGACGCCCATCGCCATGGGCATCACCGAGGAGGTCGGCGGCGTGCCGGCGCTGGCGGCGGCCTTCACCCTCATCACCGGCCTTTCCGGCGTGCTGCTGCACGGGCCGGTGATGCGGCTGGCGCGGGTGAAGGACTGGCGGGCGCGCGGCCTCGGCGTCGGCACCGTCGCGCACGGCCTCGGCACGGCGCGCATGCTGCAGATCAACGCGACCGCCGGCGCCTATGCCGGCATGTCCATCGGCATCGCCGCGCTGCTGACCTCGATGATCGTGCCGCTGGTGGCGAGCTTCTGGCCGGGCTGAGCTGGCGATCCTCTCACGCGAAACAGCGGCCGGGCCGCCCGGCATACCGGAAAAAAACGTAACCGGCTCGGCGGTCCTTCGCGAAAAGTGTCCCCTTTGGGATGTTGCCGGCGCTTCCGGCCGCTGCGATAAATATTCGCGTAATTTCGAACCCGCATTTCACGCGAGGACGAACGAAGTAATGTCGAAATAGCGACGCGGATACATCATCCGGTCGTCGTTTCGTTGCGTCCGCCAGCCCTCGACTGCGCACGCGGTCGGACCGGCAGGCGCCGGGACGCGTGACATCTGGCAAAGGGGGCTCTCTTGACGACCGCAGTCATACACGACCATCCCGAAAAGATCCGGTATCCCCTTGTGGAGCGCCCGTTCGTGGGCTTCCTTCTCGCCTTCATGGCGGGCTCGATGAATGCCTGGACGCTGCCGAACGCGCAGACCTTCGCCACCGTCCAGTCCGGCAACGTCGTGCAGAGCGGCTACTGGCTCGCTCAGGGCGAGTGGGACAAGTTCACCTTCCCCTTCCTCTCCGTCATGGCCTTCGGCCTCGGCTCCGCCTTCTGCGGCATCCTGATGATCCGGCGCCTGCGCAAGGGCCAGATCTACACCCCCGTCATCCTGTTCCTGCAGGCGGCGATGCTCATCGTGCTCTGGTACCTCGCCCATATGGCGGTCGCCGACCCGGGCGCGGCGGTGAACGCGCACTACATCGCCTACGCGATCAGCTTCGTCGCCGGCATGCAGGGCAATGCGTTCCACAAGAACCACGGCATGCTCTACGGCGCGGTCGCCGTCACCTTCGTGGTGCAGATGGCCTTCAACTTCCTGGTCCAGGGCCTGTTCCGGCGGGAAGGCATCAATGGCGAACCCAACCTGATGTGGGCCGGCATCTTCTTCCTCACCCTGCTCGGCTTCGCGGCGGGCGGCGGCATCGGCTTCCTGGTCGGCGACTACGTGTTGCAGAGCGGCGCCATCCTGCTGCCGGCGGCGATCGCGCTGATCCTCGGCCTTGTCGCCCTGAAGGACTCCAGGAAGCCCGGCGCCGTCGACCCCTCGGCCGGCGGTCACTTCGCCTGAGCCCCGCGCATTTCTTCGTCACACAGACAGGATTCGTCCCATGACCGATCTCCAGCAGCCGATACGCGGCACGCAGGGCGCCGACATCGTCGGCCCGCGCAACCCGGCCGTCGAGGCGCAGAACCCCGACATCTTCCTGCCGCCCGCCACCGACAATGGCGGCATTCCGAACCTCAAATTCCCCTTCGCCATGGCGCATAACCGGCTGGAGGACGGCGGCTGGGCGCGCGAGGTGACCCAGCGCGAGATGGGCTCGCTCAAGGAGCTCGCCATCGTCAACATGCGCCTGCCGCCCGGCGTCGTGCGCGAGATGCACTGGCACAAGGAGGCCGAGTGGGCCTATGTGCTCAAGGGCCGCGTGCGCTTCTACATCATCGACGACCAGCGCCGCACGCTGATCGAGGACCTCGAACCCGGCGATCTCTGGCTCGCCCCCGCCGGCTTCCCGCACGCGATCCAGGGGCTGGAGGAAGGCACCGAGTTCGTGCTCGTCTTCAACGACGGCAACTTCTCGGAAAACCAGACCCTGCTCGTCACCGAGCTGTTCGCCCACACCCCGCGCGAGGTTCTGGCGAAGAATTTCGGCGTGCCGGTCGAGGCGTTCGACGGCATCCCGGCGGCGGAGAAGTACATCTTCCGCCAGCCCGTTCCCCCGCCGCTGGATGAGGTGCGCGCCGCGCTCGGCGCGGTGGAGTTCACCGACAAATACGTGTTCCGCGCCTCGAAAATCGCCCCGACGCCCTATCCCGGCGGCGCCACCACGGTGGTCGATTCGAAGACCTTCGAGGTGACGAACCTCGCCGCGCTGTTCATCGACCTCGAACCCGGCGGCATGCGCGAGATCCACTGGCATCCCGACGCCGACGAGATCCAGTACTACATCAGCGGCAAGGCGCGCATGACGGTGTTCGACGCGGTGAGCAACGCGCGCACCTTCGACTTCGTGGCCGGCGATGTGGGCTATGTCCCCAAGACGCTGGCCCACTACATCGAGAACATCGGCGACGAGCCCGTGCGCGTGCTCAACGTGTTCCATACGGGCGAGTACAGGGACGTCTCGCTGAACAACTGGCTGGCCCTGACGCCGAAGCATCTGGTGAAGGGGCATCTCGATGTGGGCGATCCGCTGATGTCCTCGCTGCGCGCCAGCCGCCAGCCGGTCGTCAAGGGCTGAGGGTGCCCGCTCAGGGCTGCGTGGCGGCGGCGGGCATCGCCCGGAAGGGCGCGCCGCGCGCGGCAAGGCCGGGCCCGATCTCCGCGAGGCGCTGGCGGATGGCGCGGCCCACCGCCTCGCGGCCGAAGCGCGCCACGATGGCGCGCGCACCCTCCCGCGCGCGCCGATGCGCCTCCTCCGGCCGCTCGACGACCGCGCGCATGATGCGGGCGGCCTCGGCGGTCGAAGGCTCGGCCCAGACCTGCCCGTGCGCGAACGCATATTCCTCGGGCCGTACCCGCCGCAGCGCATAGGGCACGGGGAAACCCGTGCGCTCGCTGAGGAAATCCCGGCTGCCGGCGAAATCGGTACCGATGACGATCTTGCCCATCATCATCGCCTCCGCCATGCCGATGCCGAAACCCTCCGAGCGGTGCAGCGACACGTAGGCATCGGCCGCGCCGATCAGCCCGAGCATGTCCTCGCGCCCCAGCGAGCCGTCGAGGCGCAGGATGCGCGGATCGGCCGCCAGTGCCGCCTCGATCTCCTGCTGCACGTCGGGATAGGCGGCCGCCGGGCCGATCGACTTCAGCACCAGCCCGACCTTTTCCGTGCCGATCGGAAAGGCCTGCCGGAAAGCCCACAGCAGGGCGAGCGGGTTCTTGCGGTGCGGCGAGGAGTAGTAGTCAAAGCTGTAGAGGAAATAGAAGCGGTCTTCCTCCATGCCGAAACCGGCGCGGCCGGGCCTCGGCCCCTCGCCCGGCTCGACCGCCGTCGGCACGATATGGATCGGCCGGTCGAACACGCCGCGAAAGGCCTCGGCGACGAAGGTGCTCGGCGCCCAGATCTCGTCGACGCGCGCAAGGCAGGCGCGCCAGGCTTCGGGCGCCTTCGGCAGCTCCCAATAGGCGCGCAGGATGGTGTAGCCCGCTCCGATGACCCCGGCCTCCAGCACGCGCGGCACATGTTCGGTGGCAACGCAGATGACGTCGACGGGACTGGGAGCCGAGGTGTCGTACAGCTCGGGAAGAAACGAGCCGATCCGCCGCGTCTCGATGCCGGTGTTGAACGGATAGATGGAGGTCGGCACGCCGGCGGAGCGCGCCGCCAGAATGTCGTTGCGCAGCGCCTGGCCGAGCCCGAGGTCGCCTTCCACATAGCCGACGAAGCGGCAGGCCGGGACCGGAGCCGCCGGCGACGACGTGGCGAGGGCCGGCGCGGGAGAGATGGGCGTGGGAGAGATGGGCGCGGGTTCCGGCACCGGCAACGGCCCTTCCCCGGCGCGCGCGGCCCGCTCCAGCGCGGCCCTCAGGGCGAAGCCGGTGTTGCGCCAGGAGAAATCCGCCCGCATCGCCCGCACGCCGGCGGCGGACAGCGCGGCATAGCGCGGCGCGTCCATGTCGTAGGCCTCGACGAGGCGGGCGACGAGACCCTCCACATCCGGCTCCCACCAGTTGCCGACATCGCCGAAACCCTTGTCGGCATAGTTCGCCGGCACCGGACGCCCCCCGAAGGTGAGCGCGCCGGGATAGCGGAAATCCGCCGTGCCGCCATAGTCGCCGAAGATCGCCGGCCGGCCGCAGGCGAGCGATTCCGCCACCACGAATCCGAACCCCTCGCTGCGCGAGGTGCAGACGGTGAAGTCGACCCCGCGATAGAGGGCGGCCAGTTCCTCGTCGCTCAGCGGCACGATCGTCTCATAGATCGACAGCCCGTCCTCGACGAACTCGCTGATCTCGAAATGGCGCGAGCGGTAGCTGAAGCTCGGGGCATGCCTCACCCCGGCGCGCACGCCCGTGCCCATGACCACCAGATGCGCCAGCGGGCGCAGCCGGCGGAAATCCGCCCACGCCGCCAGCATGACGTCGAGGCCCTTGCGGTGCTGGTTATGGGCGAACCAGAGGAAAGTCCTGCGCGCGTAGCGGCGCGCCGCCTCGCCCCAGGGCGAGAAGACGTCGCTCTCCACCCCCAGCGGCACATAGGCGGCGTTGGCGAAGCCCTCCTGCCGCAGTACCTGCGTGCCCCAGCGCGAGGTCGTCATGACGGTTCGGTAGAGCCGGCCATATTGCAGCCAGCGGTCGGGCAACCGGGTGGTCTCCCAGACGGTGAAGAGATGATCCAGCGGGCGCGTGCCGGGATGCGAGAAGATCAGCTCCGGGCAGGCCGGATTGATCATGCCCATCTCGCCGAGGGTGCGGTGCAGATGGCGGTTGATCCGCGCCCATGAATGCACCTCGGCCGACCCGTGGTCGCGGTGCAGCACCTGCCGGGTGACATGCTTCTCGACGAACAGCCGCTTGTTGCGGGTGGAGTAATAGGTCTGCCGGGGCGAGCCGGCGCCCATCGTCGAGCTCGTCCAGTGCCGGATGGTCGACTGGGGGAGATAGGCGCAGCCATAGCCCGCCTCGCGCAGCCGGAAGCCGAAATCGGCGTCTTCGTGGTAGAAGCCGAAATCGTCGTCGAGAAAGCCCAGCTCGTCCACGGTCGAGAGGCGCAGCCCCGCCAGAGTGAGCTCGCAGAAGTCCGCCTCCAGCCGCCGCGTACCGGGCGCGGGCGGCCTCGTATCGTGCTGGAACACCCGGTGATGCAGGTTCCAGAACACGCGGTAGGTGTGCACGTTCACGCCCGCCGCCTCGTCGACGACGATCTGCGCCGGCGCCACGATGCCGAGCTTGGGATCGGCGATCAGCTCGGCGAGGCACTCACGCACCACGTCGGTAAGGAAGGCGATATCGTTGTTGCCGACGAACAGGAACGCGCAGCCGCGCGCCCTCGCCAGCCGCGCGCCGAGATTGCAGGCCTGCGTATAGGTCAGGCGCTCACCGGTGCGCAGCACGCCGACGCCGTGGCGGTGGCACAGTTCCACCGTGCCGTCCGTGCTGCCCTGATCGATGACCAGCACGCTGCTGCCGGGCAGCCGCAGGGTCGGCAGCATCCTCTCCAGCAGATGCGCGCCATCGACCGACGGAATGACGAGAAGTGTCCTGTCGACCGCCTGCTTCAGATTCATCACCGCCCCTCGCACGCGGCGTCAGCCGGCCCGCTGCCGCCGCCTGCGCCTGAACTTCGCGTATTTCCGCCGGACGAACTGCACGGCAGCGACCACCGGCGCGGTCAACGGCATGAGGACGCCGGCGTGCCAGGTGAGGCGCGCGATGCGCCGCTCGGCCTTCGCCACCCGCTGTTCGAGCGCGACCACGACGCCCACGATCGGGTCTTCGACCTCCTGCCGCTCTATCAGCCGGGCCTGTCCGGCATCGAGCCGGCGGGCGAACTCCTCCACGGCGGCGAGGCGTCGCTTCAGCAGGCCCATCTCATCGCTCGGCGCCGAGACATCCTCGTCCACCACCGGCCGGACGATCGGGGCGACGCTGCGCCGCGAGGCCCTGAAGGCGTCGCTCACCCCGGCGCCGAGCCGGGCATAGGCCGTGCGGATGAGATCGGCGGTTTCCGCGTCGGCCTCGAAGAAGACACGCAGAGCCTCCGGTACCTCCTCGCCCACGGCGAGGATTCCGAGCCCGTGGCCGTGGTGGAAGTTGAAGTGCGGATAGCGCGCGCTGATTTCCTCGAACAGCTTCCACACGCCGAAATCACGCTGGCGCACCTCGGTATCGTGGAACAGCACCACGCCCCGGCGGGACAGCTTGGGGAGCCATTCGGCGAAGTCGCGGCCGACATCCTCGTAATAGTGCCGGCCATCGATGTGCAGAAGATCGATGGAGCCGTCGGCGAAGGAACCGACCGCCTGCGAGAAGGTGCTCCGCACGAGGTTCGATATGTCGGCATAGCCCTCGCGACGGCGCTGGAAGGCCTCGAAAACCTCCTCGCCATAATGGCCGGCATGCTCGTCGCCCTGCCAGGTATCGACCGCATGGGCGAGGCTGCCGGGCGAATAGCGCCGGATCGCCTGACAGAAGGCAAGGAACGAGAAGCCGTGATGGGTACCCAGCTCGACGATCACCTTCGGCCGCACGGCGGCGACGAGATGGAAGGCGAAAGGCGCGTGCTCCAGCCATGCCGATTCGACGAGGTGCTCGACCTGATCGAAGGAGGGGCGCGAAAGGAAGGTCGGCAATGGGTCGTGCACGGCGAGGCTCCTGTCGTGTCGTGCCCGCAGGGTCGCGCGCGGCGATCCCCCCGCGCGCCGAACCGGGCCGGGCACGACGGACGGGACTAGACAGGATGGGGCGTTTGCCCGTCAAGCACGCGGGGCACCGCGCCGCTTCTGGAAGGCGCGGCGAACACCGCCGAAGCGCGACCGCCCCGGCTGGAGACGGCCGCGCCCGGCTGCTAAGGTCCGCCCGGCGAGAGGATGGCGGATGAAAGACAGTTTGCGGATGGTGGTGATCGGTGCCGCCGGCATGGTGCTGGGCATCGTTCTCGGTTTCGTGCTCGCCGCCACCTTCTGGGACCGGCTGCTCGTTGGCATCAACAGCGACAACCTGTCGAACTGGCTCGGCTTCACCGGCGCCATCCTCGGCGCCATGGCCACCGTCACCGCCGGCGCGCTCGCTTATCTCGGGGTGCTCTACAGCCATTCCGCCAGCACGCGCGACGACGCCGTGCACCGCATCACCGGCTATCTCGCCACCCTGCGCAATCTCTATGCGAGCTGGCTCGAACTGAAGGACATGCCCGAGACCGATCCGAACCGGCCGCTGAAGATCCACACGCTGCAGAGCGAGCTGGTGCGGCCGGAGATCACGGTCGCCCTGTACGATTCGATCCTGCAGGAAGATCAGGTCCCGGTCTTCGTGTTCTGCAACACGCTGCGCGTCGCGCTCACCAGCGGCCATCCCCACCAGCAGAATGCGGCGGCGATCGCGCTCTACATCTTCGAGGACGTCACGCGGGCGCTGACCATCCGCAAGAGGCTGCTGGAGGAGGGCAGTCCGCTTCGCAAGGTGCAGGGCACCAAGTTCCTGAAGCCGGAGCCCTATATCAACGCGCTCTCCGACGGCCGGACCGACGACCTCGCGGCAAGGAAGGCATGGGTCTATGCCGAGCCCGGGCAGGCGGGCCCCGCCCCCCTTGAGCCGTTCGGCGTCGATCCATGAGCCGCAAGGCACCCCGAAGCGCGGCGGCCGACGCGCACAACTTTCGTCAAGGCGCTGGAATTTCAGGACAAGGGCGCGCCAGTCAGGATGAAACCGGGAACTCCTAAGTGATTGTATTTTCGTTACAAATTTTGAAGGAGAGGCGTCCACTAGCCGTATGGGCCAGCGGCACGCTCGGGGCGCAGGTGAACCATTCGGCCCTTCGGCCCATGGCAAACGAGAAGGGCGGGGGCGTGTCGCTCTCGACAAGGCGGATCGCCGCGCGGTCCGGCTCATGTTGAAGGCCTCCGCTACCGCGTTGACCGCGTCCGTCGGCGACCCGCTCCGGCGACAGGGCGCCACCCGGCCGCGTCTCCTCCGCCCGGCAGACTAGGCGCTGGCCGCGATGATGGTGCCAGTGCTCCAGCTCGTGGGCGATCGAGAACCGCTTGCGCCGGAGGGCTGTCGGCCTTCACGGTTATGATGGCCTGATCGCCGGCGCCGATGATGCGCGCCTCGCAGCCCTCAAGCGGGCGATAGCGGATACGCGTGCCGACGTGAAACGCGATGGCGTCAAGGTCGATCTCGTTCGGCTCGGTGATCCCCAGCTCCTGGAGAACCCGCTCGGCCTGGGTCAGGGGCATCAGGCACCGATGCCCCCGCGGATGGCCGCGACACCGAAACGCTGGCGGTACTCGCGAGGGCCGAGGCCTGTCACCTTAACGAACACTTTCCGGAACGCGCCCGGATCCTCGTAACCGACATCCCACGCCACCTGATCAACCGGCCGCGTGGTGGTCTCCAGCATCTCGCGCGCCTTGCCGACGCGCAGGTGCTGGCAGTACTCGGTCGGCTTCAGCCCCGTCGCCTTGTGGAAGCGGCGCAGGAAGGTGCGCGGCTCCAGCCCCGCCTTATCCGCCATGGCGTCGAGCGTCGCCTCGCGGGCACCGGTCGCCTGCAGCCAGTGCTGCACCTTCAGCACTGCCTCGTCGCCATGGCGCAGCCTGGGCGAGAACACGCTGTAGTACCGTTGCTCACGGCCCGGCGGGTCGACGAGGAGGAAGCGCGCGGTCTCCAGCATGGCGGTCGGCCCCAGAAGACGGTCCACCAGCCTGAGCCCGAGGTCAGTCCAGGCCATGAGCCCGCCCGCGGTGATGAGGTCGCCGTCGTCGATGACCAGCTTGTCGATGTCGACGCGAGCGTTCGGAAAGCGCTCCGCGAAGTCGTTGGCGTAAAACCAATGGGTGGTGGCGGCACGGCCCTCCAGCAGGCCGGTCTCGCCCAGCAGAAAGGCGCCGGCGCAGACCGAGGCGAGCGTCGCGCCGCCCTTGTGGCGCTCGCGCAGCCACACCGCCAACGGCGCCGCCTCCTCCGCCGTGATCGGCGCGATGACGGCCGGCGGCATGATGATGAAATCCGGCTCGCCCGGAACGCCCGGATCGCTGTCGAAGACGCGCTCGGCGTCCGTGCCGCTTTCACTGCCGCGCCAATGGCTGATCCGCAGGCGCGGCGCCGCGGCGCCGAGACGACGCCTCGCAAGCAAATTGGCGACCGAGAACAGGTCGGTGAGCCCATGGGCCGCGCCGAGCTGCGCGCCGGGATAGAGCAGTATGGCGATCTCCGCCAAAGGGCCTGGTGTCGTCATTTGTCAGTTATGGCCTGATATCTGTCGATCATGCCAATCCGAAAGCGCACTTCGGACGGCTAATTTCTCTCCATCGAATTGAACCGCCGCGGACCACGGGGCCCGGCCATAACAGGAGACGAGATCATGAGCACGGTCACCACCACCGACGGCGTCGAAATCTTCTTCAAGGATTGGGGGCCCAAGGATGCCCAGCCGATCATGTTCCATCACGGCTGGCCGCTGTCGTCGGACGACTGGGATGGGCAGATGCTGTTCTTCCTTTCCAAGGGCTACCGTGTCATCGCCCATGACCGGCGCGGTCATGGCCGCTCCAGCCAGGTCTGGGATGGCCACGACATGGACCACTACGCGGCCGACGCCTCGGCGGTGGTCCAGCATCTCGACCTGCGCAACGCCGTCCATATCGGCCATTCGACCGGCGGCGGCGAGGTCGCCCGCTACGTCGCCAGGCATGGCGAGCCGCAGGGCCGGGTCGCCAAGGCGGTGCTGGTCAGCGCTGTGCCCCCGCTGATGGTGAAGACGGCGAACAATCCCGGCGGCCTGCCGATCGAAGTGTTCGACGGCTTCCGCAAGGCGCTCGCCGACAACCGCGCGCAGTTCTTCGTCGACGTGCCCGCCGGCCCCTTCTACGGCTTCAACCGGCCCGGCGCGACGGTCCATCAGGGCGTTATCGATAACTGGTGGCGGCAGGGCATGATGGGCTCCGCCAAGGCGCACTATGACGGCATCAAGGCGTTCTCGGAGACCGACCAGACCGAGGACCTGAAGGCGATCACCGTGCCGACGCTCGTGCTGCATGGCGAGGACGACCAGATCGTCCCGATCGACGACAGCGCCCGGCTCTCCGCCCCGCTGCTCAAGAACGGCACGCTGAGGACCTATCCCGGCCTCGGCCACGGCCTGCTGACCCTGAACGCCGACATCCTCAACGCCGACATCCTCGCCTTCATCGAGAGCTGAGCCACGACTGCGCGGGCGCACCGGAGACGGTGCGCCCTGCCACTTCATCGCTTCACGGGGAACGACAATGGCAAACCCAGTCCTGAGGACCATGCTGCAGAACCGCGAGTTCGTGGCGGCGCCCGGCGTGTTCGACCTGGTCTCGACCAAGATCGCCGACCGCACCAGGGCCGAGGCGCTCTACATGACCGGCTTCGGCACGGTAGCGTCGTATCTCGGCTATCCCGATGCGGGCCTCGCCACCTATACCGACATGCTGGACCGAGCCACAGCGATCGCCGCGGCCACCGGCAAGCCCCTGATCGCCGACGGCGATACCGGCTATGGCGGCCTGCTCAACGTCGCCCACACCGTCCGCGGCTATGAGAAGGCCGGGGTGAGCATGATCCAGATCGAGGATCAGCAGATCCCGAAGAAATGCGGCCATACGCCGGGCCGCCACCTCGTCCCCGTCTCGGAGATGGCGAACAAGATCCGTGTCGCCTGCGACGCCCGCTCCTCAGCGGATTTCCTGATCATGGCCCGCACCGACGCCATCGCCTCGGAGGGGCTGGACAGCGCCCTCCGCCGCGCCGAGGCCTATGTGCAGGCGGGCGCCGACGCGATCTTCATCGAGGCGCCGGTGGATGTGGAGCAGATGCGGATCATCGGCGCGGCGGTGGACGCGCCGCTCGTGTCCAACCAGCTCCACGGCGGCAAGACCCCCATCCTGCCGCAGTCGCAACTCGCCGAGCTCGGCATCGCCATCGCCATCTATCCGACCGCCGGCCTGTTCGCCGCCGCCGCCGCGCTCGCCCGCACCTATGACGACCATGTCGCGGATCGCCCGGTGTCGGCGCCGCTCTACGGCTTCCACGACTTCACCGAGATGATCGGCTTCCAGCAGGTCTGGGACTTCGAGGCGAAATACGGCGACCTACTCAAGGAAGAGACCGCCGCCGCAGCGGTGTGAGAGCTGGAGTCGGCCTCTGCGCCCGACGCGCTCCACGCCTGTCACGCCAATATATGGAGCACTCCCAATGAACTCCTTTGTTCCGTTCACCATCATGTCGCCGGCTATCGACGCCGCCGGCCTCATTCCGGAACGCTTTGTCGGCAACCGCTTCGGCTGCACCGGCGGCGATATCTCGCCACCGCTGACCTGGAGCGGCGTGCCCGCGGCGGCGAAGAGCCTGGCGCTGACGGTCTATGACCCCGACGCGCCGACCGGCAGCGGCTTCTGGCACTGGCTGGTCGCCAATCTGCCGCCTTCCATCGAGGGCCTGCCCGAGGGAGCCGGGGCCGTCGGCGGGGCCGGCCTGCCGGCGGGCGCCGTGTTCGGCCTCGGCGATGCCGGCGTCGCCGGCTATTTCGGCCCGACCCCGCCGGCGGGTGACCCGCCGCACCGCTACATCTTCACGCTCCACGCCGTCGACACCGACCGGCTGCCGGTCGACGGCACCTCCTCCGGAGCGCTGGTCGGGTTCGCGCTCCACTATCATACAGTCGCCAAGGCGACCGTCATCTATCGGTACGGCAGGAAATAGCCGAACAGCCGAGCGAACAGACAACCGGTGACCGGAGACGGTGCGCCCATTGCCGCCTGCCAGCCTCGGGTCTCCTCATGAGGTGGAGACGCCCCATGATTCCCTCCGAAAACCGCACGGCGGTCTTCGCCATCGTCATCGCGGCCTTCGCCGCCACGCTTGGCATCGGCACGCTGGTCCCCGCCATCCCCGCCCTCACGGCGGGCCTGCCGGCGGTGGCGCACGGCGCGCTCCTCTCTGCCTTCGCCTTCGCCCGCATCGGCACGGCGATGACCTTCACCGGCTTCCTCGCCCGCATCACCGTGTCCTGGGTGGTGGTCCCGGCGGTGGCCACCACCATGCTCTCCTTGTCGCCGCAGCATTACGGCCTCATCATCGGCGTGGGTACCGCGGTCAATCTCCTGTTCCTGCCGGTGAATGCCCGTCTCATCGACAGCTGGAGCGCGAGCCGCACGGTCCTGGCGGCGAGTGCGCCGACGCTCATGGGCGTGGTCCTGATGTGGCTCGCCCCGGTGCAATGGGCGCTCTGGGTCGGCACGGCCTTTGTCATGATCGTCACTAGCGCGCTGGTGACGGCGGCGGCCACCGTGGCGCTGGAGGGCATACCTCCCGAGCAGACGGGCGCAGTCACCGGCACCAACCGGGCGGCCGGGGACATTGGCACCGCCCTCGGCCCAATCCTCGCCTCGGGCGCAACCGTGCTGCTCGGCTTGACGGCGTCACCGCCGCCGTACTGGCGGTCTGTCTTGCCGCCTTCGCCGTGTTGCGTCTTCGCTTCGGGCAGCCCCGCCGCGCCGGCCACAATCAAGGCGAGCCGCAGTGGAGGCTGACTCATCGTCTGTGCATTGGCGTGATCGCGGTAACCTGTGCGTGGACTTGGCGCCGATGCAATCGCCCTCCAGAAAGGTTACCGACCATGTTGTTTAAGAATGAATTCCACGATGACTTCGGCACCTGGCCGCTGGCTTACATCCCCTATGGCGGCGCCGATTTCGGCGAGGTCAGGGCCGTGGCGGACGCCGTAGGTGACGGCGATGACGGCGCCTTCCATGAAGCGTTTGTGGCTGCGGGCGACCGGCTGAAGGGCGAGGGAGACGAGGCCCTTGCCAAGGGCCACGAGGTGAGTGCTCGCGAATCCTATCTGCGAGCAAGCACCTTTTATGCCGCCTCCTTCCATCCCATTTTCGGCGCTCCTGTGGACCCGCGCCTCCTCGCCGCATACCGCAAGCAGGTTGCAGCGCTCAACGCGGCTCTGGCGCTGGGTCCCCATCCGGTCAAGCCCCTGAGCATCCCGTTCGGCGAGACGCCCATGCCCGGCTATTTCATTCCCGCACATGGCTTCGAGACCGAGCGGCGGCCGCTCGTCATCCTCAACAACGGCTATGACGCCACCATCACCGACACCTATTTCGCGTCCGCCGTGGCGGCCTCAAGGCGGGGCTATCATGCCTTGCTGTTCGACGGCCCCGGCCAGGGCGCGATGCTCTATGAGGAGGGCATTCCGCTGCGGCCCGACTGGGAAGTGGTGGTCAATGCAGTGGTGGACTTTGCGGTGGCCTTGCCGCTGGTGGATCCCGAGCGTATCGCCCTCTATGGCTGGAGCCTCGGCGGGCATCTCGCGCCCCGCGGCGCCTCCGGCGAGCCGCGCCTCGCCGCCCTCATCGCCGATCCCGGCACCTGGAGCATCGCCGACGGCTTCCGTAAGGTGGTGGTGAGCAAGTTTGGCATCGCCCCCGAGGCGGCAGCCGATCTCGGCACCCTGGACCAGGCAGTGATCGATCGTCTGGATGCCATCATCCGCAAGGACCGCACGCTCCATTGGAAGATTGTCCAGCGCGGCTTCTGGGTGCACGGCGTCGACAATCTGCGCGCCTTCTTCGCCTCCGCCGAGCCCTTCGCCCTGAAGGGCCGGGCCGAGCTGGTCCAATGCCCCACCCTGATCACCCAGACCGAAGGCGACGCGCTGGCCGAGGATGCCGGCACCTTCCTCGACGCGCTCACCTGTCCCACGACGCTTTTGAGCTTCACTGCGGCCGAGGGCGCGGACGGGCATTGCGAAATGCAGAACCGCTCGCTCCTCAACCGCCGTGTCTTCGACTGGCTCGACGAACAGTTCGCGTAAAGCGCTATGTCCGCGGTGTTTTCCGATATGGGGGACCGTTCTGCCGCCGAACGCCGAGTGGAGCCTCATGCGAAAGTAGTTTGAGCGACCTGCCATCCCACCTCGGAACGGGTCTCGAAGGCATTGAGATGGATGCACTCGCATTTCAGTGACCGCCAGAGCCGTTCGATGAAGTCCATCGAACGGCTGAGCGATCCATGGCTCCGCCCGTCTGCGTCCTGCAGTACCCGGATGAAGCGCGGGCTGAGGAATTGGCTGTCTCGTTCACCGAAATATCGGCGATACTCGGCCATTCATCGCCAGCCCCTTTCGCGCGCGCCTTCCGTTACCGGACAGCAGGCATGAGGACCAACGCGTTTCGCGCTCGCAACCCGGCATTGGTCGCCGCTTGACCAATCTGTGACCAAGCCCGGCACGGACGTGGGGCGATAAACTGAATATGGCGCGCCCGAAGAGATTCGAACTCCTGACCCCCAGATTCGTAGTCTGGTGCTCTATCCAGCTGAGCTACGGGCGCCCGGCCTTTCCGTAGCGGGAAAGGCCTTGTTCGCGGCAGGCTTGGCTGCCGTGAGGGCCCGTGAGCTACCCCGTTTCCGCGCATATTGCAAGACGTCGCGGTGACGGCGCGAGCTTTCCACAGGCTATCGCCCATTGTCTTGCCGGCACGACGGGCCTAGCGCACCTCGAAGGGCATGTTGGCGGTGGCTGCGGCGCCGCGCCCGTCGCGCAGCTCGACGAAGATGCGGTAGCGCCCCGGCGGCAGGCCGGACACGCGCGCGCCCGTCGGCCCGGACTGGCGCACGGCATCGGGAAATGACGCCGGCACCGCCTCCGGATCACCGCCCACCGAGCGCGCCGCGCTCTCGGCCATCACGAACCAGCGCACCTCCATGAGCTCGCCATCAGGCTCCACCGCGTCGAGGGTGAAAGCGCCCTCCTCGTCCGCCGCCCAACTCGCGAAGGGCGCGCTCGGCTCGCCGGCGACGCGCAGGGAGACGATTCGCGGGGCGTGGTTGCCGCTGGGCAGCGCGCCGCCCCACGCTTCCGCCATGGCTTCGGCCGCCTCCAGCCTGCTGCCGTCGGCCAGCAGCAGGCTGTGCCAGCTCGGCGTCACCTCCTGCTTCTGGCCCCAGAGGAAGACGATGGCGCCGGCCTGCGCGTCTTCCAGCGCCTTGAGATAGCGGCGCAGCTGGATCGCCTTCTGCGTCGAGGACGGCTCGAAGGGCGCGCCCCAGGGCGCGCGCGCCGCCTGCCACTGGCCGAGAGCGCCGAGCTCCGTGATGACAATCGGCCCCCGCCACCCCTGCTCGCGGGCGCGGGACGGGGCGGAATAAAGCGCGTCGCCGTAGGAATTGAGGCCGAGCGCCTGGATGCTCGGCGCCTGCGCCATGAGCTTTGCCACCTTGTCGGTGCCGGTTTCGGCCAGCACGGCGAGCGTGGGATGGACGGGATCGACCCGGCGCACCATCGCGGCCACCGTCTCGATCTCCGGCCAGACGGCCGAATCGTCGGCGAGGTCGACCTCCACCTCGTTGCCGATGCCCCACATCAGCAGCGCGGGATGGTCCCTGTAGCGGGTGACGAGGGCTTCGAGTTCGGCGAGCTGACGGGCGCGGAAGGCGGGGTCGGCATAGTCCGCGCCCTGCCGGGGCTGGCCGACCCACAGGCCGGCGATGACCTTGAGGCCGAGCTTGTCCGCCGCGTCGAGCAGCGGGCCGGGATCCTCGCCATAGGAGCGCACCGTGGTGGCGCCGAGGCCCGGCAGCGGCGCCAGCGGGCCGTCGCCGGCCACGCCGCGCACCGCGAAGGGCCGGCCGTCGACAAGGATGTCGCGGCCGGAGACGCTCACCTCGGCGGCGGTGGCCGGCAGGGCGGCGAAGAGAAGGGGGGCGCCGAGCGCGAGGGAGAGGAGCATGCGCCGGCGCCGGCGCGCGCGCTCAGCCATGCGAGCGCAGCGCCCGCTGGGCGTCGCGATGGGCGTCGAGGTCGACCGGCCGGTCGGGCACGCGCAGCTGGAAGGTGGCGCCGATAGTGCCGGGCACGAGCTGGATGTCGCCGCCATGCGCCTGCATCAGCTCGGCGGCAATGGCGAGGCCGAGCCCGGTGCCGCCGCGCCGCGCCGAGCCCTGGAAGGCCTCGAACAGATGGGCGCGGGCGCGCTCGGGCACGCCGGGGCCGGTATCGGCGACCTCGATGACGACGATGGCGCCCTCGCGCCGCCCCGTGATGCGTATCTGGTCGCGGGAGAGATCGTTGGGCGCGCGGGCGGAAAGAGCCTCCACCGCGTTGCGGCACAGGTTCAGAAGCACGCGGAAGAGTTGGTCGGGGTCGGCGTCGACCTCCAGCCCCCGGTCGATCGATTCGACGAAACCGATGCCCGCGCCGTCCTCGCTCGCGCCGAGGCCCAGAGTGTCGCGCACCTCGGCGACCATCGGGGCGAGCGCCACCATGCGCCGCTCGGGCGGGGGCTCCTGCGCGCGGCCATAGGCGAGCGTATGCTGGCAATAGGCGATGGCGCGGTCGAGCGCCGCCTCCAGCTTGGGCGCGAAGCGCTGCACCGCCGGGTCCTGGATATCGGCGAGGCGGTCGGAGATGAGCTGCACCGAGGCCAGCAGGTTGCGCAGATCGTGGTTGATCTTCGACACGGCGAGGCCGAGCGCGGCGAGATGGCTCTTCTGCTGCAGCGTCTCGGCGATCTGCCGCTGCATGTCGGTGAGTTCGCGCTCCGCCTGGCCGATCTCGTCGAGGCGCGTGCCGCGCTCCATGTCGGGCACCGGCAGGGCGGGGTTGTCGCGGAAGGCGATCATGCGTTGGGTGAGGCGGCGCATCGGGCGCACGAACATCCAGGCGAGGCCGAGATAGACCAGCGCGCCGGTCAGCGCGGCGATCACCGCCGAGACCAGCAGCAGGTTGCCGGTGAAGCGCAGCATCGCCTTGCGCAGCGGCGTCTCGTTGAACACGATCTCGACGAAGCCGTCGCCGCGCGGGGGCGTGCCGACGGCGCGGATGATGCGCCCATCGCGCGCGAGCAGCGTGTCGGCCGCCTCCGTCACCGCCTGCCACGGGCCGACATCGCGCACGTCGGCGTGGTGGTCGACCTCCGGCGGCATGTCGGAGGAGGCGAGCAGGCGGCGCGTGTCGTCGCGCTTGAGGGCGACCGTGATGGCGCCGACGCTGCGCAGAAGCTCCTGCGTGAGCTGGGGGGGAATCATCCCGTCCGGCGCGGCGTCCAGCACCAGCGCGGCGGTGCGCGCGGCGGCCAGCCGGTCGGACAGCCAGTTGAGCCGGAAGGCGGCGACCGCCGGCACGAGGATCAGCACCTCCGCCAGCAGCACGAAGGCGAGGGTGAACACCAGCAGCTTGCCGGACAGGCCGAGATGGCGCAGCTTGCGGCCGGCCGGCGGGCCGCCGGCCATGCGGGCGGGCGCGCGCTCCGGCGCCGGCACCGCCGCCTCCGGGCGCACGACCTCGGGACGCACGACCTCGCCGTCCGCCGTGACGGCGGACAGGGCGACGGCGCGCACTCCGGTTTCGTTGTCCTGCTTCATCCAACCCCTGCCCTGCCGGCGGGCAGCGCGCGCCACCGGCGGAAGTCCTATCCGAGCCAATGAATGCGGCAGGGAGACGACGCTACGTCACTCCTACGCAGGCGCGACCCGGACGGATGTGCCCCAGCTCTTCATGTATGGCGCCGGCCCGTGATCGCCAGAGTGTGATCGCCATCGGCTTGCGGGAGCCTTGCAAAAGCGCGAGCCCGTTCCCGTCGGCTCCGCGCGCCCGTGCCACGCGCCCGAGCCGTGGTTGGCCTGTGTCCAGCCGGCGGCACGGCGGACGGCAAGCTGCGCACAACTTGCCGCGGACACGTTGACTTGGTCCGGGGCGCCCCCTATAAGCCGGCTCCAACCACGGCTGCCCTCGCGGTCGGGTTGCCCCCTGCATGCGCGCTTGTCGCCGCGACTGGTTTCGCGGTCTGCCGGAAGCGGGGAGCATTCCGGCCGGGCAGCTTATCGAAACGAGCGGAGAAATTCCCGTGAAGCGCACTTATCAACCGAGCAAGCTCGTGCGCGCCCGCCGGCACGGCTTCCGTGCGCGCATGGCGACCCGCAACGGCCGCAAGATCATCAATGCCCGCCGGGCTCATGGCCGCAAGCGTCTGTCGGCCTGATCCCGCCTTTCGGCCCCACATGGCTGGGGCACGCCGCCCTGCTGCCTGAGGATCGGCGCCCCGCCATGCACCGGATCGTCAAGCGCAAGGACTTCCTGGCCGCAGCCTCCGGGCTGCGCGCCAATTCCGGCCCGCTGCTCATGCAGGGCCGCGACCGCGCGGACGACACCGCTCCCCGCATCGGCCTCACCGTCACCAAGAAGCACGGCAACGCCGTGGTGCGAAACCGCATCCGCCGCCGGCTGCGCGCAGCCGTCCGCGACGCCCTGCCGCGCGCGGGCAAGGACGGTTTCGACTATGTGATCGTCGCCCGGCGCGCCGCGCTCGGCACGCCCTTCACCGACCTTGTCAAAGACATCGAACGGGGCATAGCCCGCCTCCATTCAGGGAGCCGGCGTACGCCCAAGCCCGCACGCGACCATGCCGCGCGGGATTCGGCACGCGCCGACGGAGAAACGCTGCATGACCAGTGAAAACCGCAACATGATCCTCGCCATCGTGCTGTCGATGGCGGTGCTCATCGCCTGGCAGTACTTCTCCGGCAGTTTCGGCGGCGCCCCGCAGCACCAGCAGCAGGCCGCGCAGCAGACGCAGACCGGCGCGCCCGCCGCCGGCACCGAGGCCCCCGCCCCCGGCACGACGGCGCCCGCTCCGGCAACGGCCGCGCCCAAGGCGCTCAGCCGCGCCGAGGCGCTCGCCCGCTCGCCGCGCGTCGCCATCGAGACGCCGAGCGTCATCGGCTCCATCGCGCTCAAGGGCGGGCGCATCGACGACCTGTCGCTGAAGGGCTATCACGAGACCGTCGACAAGAGCAGCCCGATCATCGTGCTGCTCTCCCCCTCGGGCGGCCCCTCTCCGTTCTATGCCGAGTTCGGCTGGGTGCCGGGCGCCGGCGCCACCGTCGCCGTGCCGGGCACCGACACGCTGTGGACCGCCCCGGAAGGCGCCAAGCTGACGCCCGACACCCCGCTGGTGCTGAGCTGGGACAATGGCGCGGGCCTCGTCTTCCGCCGCACCGTCACCATCGACCCGAACTATATGTTCCACGTGGTGGACGAGGTGGAGAACACCACCGCCGACCCGGTGGCGCTGCATCCCTATGCGCTGGTCTCGCGCCACGGCACGCCGCACACGCTCGGCTACTACATCCTGCACGAGGGCCTGATCGGCGTGACCTCGGAAGGCGGGCTGCACGAGATCAAGTACAAGGACATCGCCGACCGCAAGTCGGAGACCTTCCCCTCGGTCGGCGGCTGGCTCGGCATCACCGACAAGTACTGGGCCGCCACCGTCATCCCCGGCGCGGCCGAGAAGGTGCAGGCGCGCTTCTCCGCCGCGCAGAACGGCAACGACCTGACCTACCAGACCGACTTCCTCGGTGACGCGGTGAGCGTGGCGCCGGGCGCCAAGGCCTCCACCGACGGACGCCTGTTCGCCGGCGCCAAGGTGGTCCAGCTCGTCGACGGCTACCAGCAGCAGTACAATATCGACCGCTTCGACCGGCTGATCGACTGGGGCTGGTTCTATTTCATCACCAAGCCGCTGTTCCTGGTGATCGACTGGATCTACCGCTTCGTCGGCAATTTCGGCGTCGCCATCCTCGTCGTCACGGTGATGCTCAAGGCGATCTTCTTCCCGCTCGCCAACAAGAGCTACGCCTCCATGGCGAAGATGAAGGCGGTGCAGCCGGAGATCCAGTCGCTGCGCGAGCGCTACGGCGACGACCGCGTGAAGCTCCAGCAGGCGATGATGGAGATCTACAAGAAGGAGAAGATCAACCCGGTCGCGGGCTGCCTTCCGATCCTGATCCAGATCCCCGTCTTCTTCGCGCTTTACAAGGTGCTGTTCGTCACCATCGAGATGCGGCATGCGCCGTTCTTCGGCTGGATCCGCGATCTCTCGGCGCCCGACCCGACGACCATCTTCAACCTCTTCGGCCTCATTCCGTGGGATCCCGGCCAGGTGCCGGTGATCGGCCACTTCCTGCTGCTCGGCGTGTGGCCGATCATCATGGGCTGCACCATGTGGGCGCAGATGAAGCTCAACCCGGCCCCGCCGGACCCGACGCAGAAGATGATCTTCGACTGGATGCCGCTGGTCTTCACCTTCATGCTGGCCTCGTTCGCCTCGGGCCTCGTCATCTACTGGGCGTGGAACAACACGCTCTCGGTGATCCAGCAGTCGATCATCATGCGCAAGAACGGCGTGAAGATCGAATTGTGGGACAATGTGAGGAGCGTCTTCGTCCGCAAGAAGAAGCCGAAGGCCGGCTGACGCGGTGGGCGAGCACGGACACGAGAACGAGGACGCGGCAGCGGCGCAGATGCCCGCCGCCGCGTCCGCCTTCACCCCCGACGAGATCGAGGCCGGGCGGCGGCTGTTCGCCGGCGAGTGGAACTTCCTCTCGGCGGCCCCGACGATTCCCACCCTGCCGCCGATGCGCGGCATCGAGATCGCGCTGGCCGGCCGCTCCAATGTTGGCAAGTCCAGCCTCGTCAACGCGCTGACCGGCCGCAAGGCGCTGGCGCGCACCTCGGTGACGCCGGGGCGTACGCAGGAGCTGATCTTCTTCGGCCTCGGCCCCGACCTCACGCTGGTCGACATGCCGGGCTACGGCTTCGCCAAGGCACCCAAGGACAAGGTGGACGCCTGGACGGCGACCATCCACGCCTATCTGCGCGGGCGGGCCAATCTGGCGCGCGTCTTCGTGCTCATCGATTCCCGCCACGGGCTGAAGCCCATCGACACCGAGGTGCTGGACGGGCTCGACAAGGCGGCGGTCTCCTATGCCGTGGTGCTGACCAAGGCCGACCAGCTCAAGAAGGGCGAGCTCGCCGCGCGCATCGACGCCACGCAGGCCGCTCTCGCCCGCCGCCCGGCCGCCTTCCCTCTCGTCTTCCCGACCTCCAGCCGCGAGGGCGAGGGCATTGCGGAGCTGCGCGCCGCCGTGGTGCGGCTGATGGCCGAGCGCGGCATCGCGTTCTAGCCCGCCTTCGCCTCGACTCCATTGGCCGGCTTTTGACCCCGGTCATGGCGACCGGGCCACGGGCGCGCATTCTCCTGCCGCATCCACTGCAGGAGAGTTTCCATGCCCAAGATGAAAGCGGCCATCTTCGTTGAGCCCGGCCGCATCGTGCTCGACGAGAAGCCGGTTCCCGAGATCGGGCCGCTCGACGCGCTGATCCGCATCACCACCACGACGATCTGCGGTACCGACGTCCATATCCTCAAGGGCGAGTACCCGGTGGAAAAGGGGCTGACCATCGGCCACGAGCCGGTCGGCATCATCGAGAAGCTCGGCGCGCAGGTGACGGGCTACACGGAAGGCCAGCGCGTCATCGCCGGCGCCATCACCCCGAGCGGCACCTCCTATGCCTGCCTGTGCGGCTGCGGCTCGCAGGACGGACCGGGCATGAAGCACGGCTTCAGGCCGATGGGCGGCTGGAAGTTCGGCAACACCATCGACGGCACGCAGGCCGAATATGTGCGGGTGCCCGACGCCCTCGCCAATCTCGCCCCGGTGCCGGACGAACTGTCGGACGAAGAAGTTCTGATGTGCCCGGACATCATGTCGACCGGCTTCTCCGGCGCCGAGAGCGGCGCGGTGCAGATCGGCGACACGGTGGCGGTGTTCGCGCTCGGCCCCATCGGCCTGTGCGCGGTGGCCGGCGCGAAGCTCAAGGGCGCCACCCGCATCATCGGCGTCGACACGGTGCCCGAGCGCCTCGCCATCGCCCGCCAGCTCGGCTGCAGCGACGTGGTGGACTTCAGGCAGGGCGACGTGGTCGGGCAGATCATGGCGCTGACCGACGGGCGCGGCGTCGACGTCTCCATCGAAGCGCTGGGCACGCAGAACACCTTCGAATCGGCGCTGCGCGTGCTGCGGCCGGGCGGCACGCTGTCCTCGCTCGGCGTCTATTCGAGCGACCTGACCATCCCGCTCGGCGCCTTCTCGGCGGGGCTGGGCGACAACAAGATCGTCACCACGCTGTGCCCCGGCGGCAAGGAGCGCATGCGCCGGCTGATCGACGTCATCGCCTCCGGCCGCGTCGACCTCAAGCCGCTGGTCACCCACCGCTTCAGGCTGGACGACATCGAGGCCGCCTACGACCTGTTCTCGCACCAGCGCGACGGCGTGCTGAAGGTGGCGATCACGCCCTGAACGGCGGGCTCCCGGCGGCCCCGCCCGTATCCCGGCCCAGCGGAGCCGGAGGCGGAGCGCGGCGCCGGGACCCAGCGGAAAACGCCGCCGAAGGCGCTTCGACGCCGAGGTGCGTCGGATCGAGACGCCTCGCACAGGGGCTCGGCGGCTTTGCCGATCCCTCCACCTGGGTCCCGGATCGGCGCCGTGCGTCGCACGGCTTGTCCGGGAAACAGGGAAGAGCCCCCCTCACACGTCGTTGGCGGAGCTGAGCTGCTCGGGGGCGATGTAGCCGCCCTTCTGCCGCAGGCGCAGGCCCGGCCCGCCGCCGCTGCTCGCCTCCCCGGCGTCGAGGAAGTCGATGCCGGCCTCCTCCAGCGCGCGGCGCAGGCGCTCGGCCTCGCCGGGGTCGGCATCGACGCCCGGCTCGCGGCCCTGCTCGAATTCGTGCAGCCAGTCCGGCGTCACCCGCGCCCGCTCGGCGAGTTCCTGCGGGCTCCAGTTGAGCACGGCGCGGGCAGCGCGCACCTGCTCGGGGCTGACGGCGAGATTGGCGGGGACCGGCGTGTCGGCCATGGACATATCTCCTGAGGGCTTCACCCCGATGAGATAGGGCGCCGCCGTCGTGCTGTCACGGGCGACGAAGGCTGGCGATGCCAGATCGCCCGGCGCGGTAATGGCAACTCAGGCCGCGTCGGTCGCCGGGGTGCCGGTGAGGATGGCGTGGATCGAGGCGGCATCACGCGAGGTGCGCAGCTTCTTGGCGACCTCCGGATCGCGCAGCAGACGGGCGACGCGCGCCAGCGCCTTGAGATGGTCGGCGCCCGCCGCCTCCGGCGCCAGCAGCAGGAAGATCAGGTCCACCGGCTCGCCGTCCAGCGATTCGAAGTCAATCGGCTTGTCGAGCCGGGCGAACATGCCGAACAGCCTGTCCATCTTGGCGAGCTTGCCGTGCGGGATGGCGATGCCGTTGCCGACGCCCGTGGAGCCGAGCCGCTCGCGCTGGTTCAGCGTCTCGAAGATTTCCCGCTCGTCCCGCTTCAGAAGCTCGGCCGCGTGGGCGGCGAGTTCCTGCAGAGCCTGCTTCTTGCTGCCGACCCGCAGGGTCGGGAAGACCGCGGACAACGCCAGAATGTCGTTCAGGGCCATGAGAGAATCCGCGGCGTGACGAGACAGGCGGTGGACGAGGCGAGGGAAAGCGCGCGGACGGGCCTCGCCGCCGCGCGTTTCCGGGAATGATGAGCGGTCAATGCACGTCTTCCGACACGGCGCCGGTCGGCGGGTCGACCCAGCCGACATGGCCGTCACCGCGCCGGTACACGACGTTGATGCGCCCGTGGCCGGCATGGCGGAAGACGAGGGCGGCGGCGCCGGTGAAGTCGAGCTCCAGCACCGCGTCGCTCACCGAGAGGCGCGGCAGGCTGGCGGTCGCCTCGGCCACCACGGTCGGGCTCCAGCCCTCGATCAGCTCGAACTCGTCATGCTCGGGGGCGGAAAACACGGTGAGCGGCACCGTCTCGGCGCTCGGCTCGCTCTCCCCCTCGCCCGTGCCGGCGCGGCGCTTGATGCGGCTCTTGTAGCGGCGCAGCCGCGTCTCGATCCGCTCGACGGCGGCGTCGGCGCTCGAATAGGGGTCCTGCGCATCGGCATGCGCCTGCAGGATGGTCCCGCTGTCGAGGTGGAGCGCGCAGTCCGAGCGATAGCCGGAGCCCTCGCGGGCCACGGTGACGTGGCCGGACCAGCCACCGTCGAAGTACTTGCCCATGGCGCCGGCCACACGGTCGGAGACCCGTTGCCTGAGCGCCTCGCCCACGTCGAGATTTTTTCCAGAAACCCGCAGCGGCATCGTGACTAGTCCCTCTGCTGGGGCGAGGCCTGGGGCGGTCGATCGTTTCCGCCCCTGCCCTGCCCGAACCCCCTACATGCCCGGCCGGTGCCCTTAAGAGGTAGGAGCCGCGAGGGAATGTGTCAACGAGGGGCAGTGGATAGCGTGGCGGTGATCCCTTCCACGGGCCGCTCAGCCGGCCGCAAGCGCAGCCTGCTTCTCGCGCCGGCGCTGCACGGATGAAGGAATCCGCATCGCCTCGCGGTATTTGGCGACCGTGCGGCGGGCGATATCGATTCCCGCCTCGCGCAGCCGCTGCACCAGCGTGTCGTCGGAGAGCACGTCGTCCGGGCTTTCCGCGTCGATCATCTGCTTGATGCGGAAGCGCACCGATTCCGCAGAATGCGCCTCGCCGCCGTCGGAGGAGGAAATAGAAGACGAGAAGAAATATTTCATCTCGAAGATTCCGCGCGGCGTCGCCATGTATTTGTTGGATGTCACGCGCGAGACGGTGGATTCGTGCATGCCGATGGCGTCCGCCACCATGCGCAGGTTCAGCGGCCGCAGATGCTGCACGCCCAGCGTCAGGAAAGCGTCCTGCTGGCGCACGATCTCGGTCGCCACCTTCAATATGGTGCGGGCCCGCTGGTCGAGCGAGCGGGTGAGCCAGGTCGCCGTCTGCATGCAGTCGGACAGGAAGGCCTTCTCACGTTCGTTGCGCGTGGTCTTCTGGACCCGCGCATAATAGGTCTGGTTCACCAGCACGCGCGGCAGCGTGTCGGCGTTCAGCTCGATGAGCCAGTTGTCCGGCGCGCCACGCACGAACACATCCGGCACGATGGGCTGGATGACGCCGGAACCGAAGGCGAGGCCCGGCTTGGGGTTGAGGCGGCGGATCTCGGCGACCATCTCCGCCAGATCCTCGTCGTCGACGCCGCACACGCGCTTGAGCGTGGCGAACTCGCGGCGGGCGAGCAGCTCCAGATGGTTCAGCAGCGCCGCCATGCAGGGATCGAAACGGTTGCGCTCGCGCAGCTGGATCGCGAGGCATTCGGAAAGCGAGCGCGCGCCGATGCCCGGCGGATCGAAGCCCTGCACCACGCCGAGCACCCGCTCGACGCTCGCCAGCGGCGCGCCGAGGCGTTCGGCGACACTGGCGAGATCGGTGGTGAGGTAGCCCGCCTCGTCGATCAGGTCGATGAGGTTCTGGCCGATCAGCCGCTCCACCGGATCGGTCAAGGCGAGGGCGAGCTGGCTCTCCAGATGGTCGCCCAGCGTCGTCTCGGCGGAGACAAAGGCCTCCAGATTGTAGCCGTCATCGTCCCGCCCGCCCGAGCCGACGCCGGACCATTCCGAATAGGCCGGCGCCTCGCCGCCGGGCGGGCCGCCGACCGGCTCGCGGGGCACGTCGTCGGGGAACACGTTTTCGAGATTGGTGTCGAGCCGGTCCTCGATGGCGCGGCCGGATTCCAGCCGCTCCTCCATCCAGTCGGCGCGCTCCTCGCGCCCGCCGGCCGCTTCCGCCGCCTCGAAGCCGGCGCCCGGGTGGGCCTCGCCGTCGCCCTCGCCTTCCTGGCCGCGCTCGCCCTCGGCGGTACGCTCGCCCTCCGGCTCGACCTGGCGCTCCAGCAGCGGGTTGCGTTCGAGCTCGGCCTCGACATAGGCCACGAGGTCGAGATTGGAGAGCTGCAGCAGCTTGATCGCCTGCATGAGCTGCGGCGTCATCACCAGCGACTGGGTCTGGCGGAATTCGAGACGCGGACTCAGCGACATGGCGCGCACTCCCCAGCGGCGGCGGACGGCAGGACGGCAACGGGCGGGCAACGCGGGTCCATGCTAGAGACGGAACTCCTCGCCGAGATAGAGCCGGCGCACATCCTCGCTCGCCACGATCTCCTCGGGCGAGCCTTCCATGAGCACGGTGCCGGAATGGATGATGTAGGCGCGGTCGATGAGGCCGAGCGTCTCGCGCACATTGTGGTCGGTGATCAGCACGCCGATGCCGCGCTCGGTGAGCTGGCGCACCAGCGCCTGGATGTCGCCCACCGCGATCGGGTCGATGCCGGCGAAGGGCTCGTCGAGCAGCATGAAGGTCGGGCGCGAGGCCAGCGCGCGGGCGATCTCGACGCGCCGCCGCTCGCCGCCCGACAGGGCGATGGAGGGCGACTTGCGCACATGGGTGATGCGGAACTCCGTCAGCAATTCGTCGAGCTGGCGCTCGCGCTCGCGGCGGTTCGGCTCCACCATCTCCAGCACGGCGCGGATGTTGTTCTCCACCGACAGGCCGCGAAAGATCGAGGCTTCCTGGGGGAGATAGCCGACGCCGAGGCGGGCGCGCCGGTACATCGGCAGGTGGGTGACGTCGTGGTCGTCGAGCTCGATACGGCCGGCATCGGCCTTCACCAGCCCGGTGATCATGTAGAAGATCGTCGTCTTGCCGGCGCCGTTGGGGCCGAGCAGGCCGACCGCCTCGCCGCGCCGCACGTTCAGGCTGGCGTCGCGCACCACCTTGCGCCCGCCATAGCTCTTGGCGACGCCGATGGCGGCGAGGCTGCCCTTCGCGATCGTCTGGGGCGCGACAGCATGGGCCGCTTGCGCATAAGCGGATGGCGCGTGCAATTGCGGCGCGTGGGGCGCGCGGGCGTGCACCGCAGGCGCGGAGACGGCCGGCGCGTGCCTGGCGGACGGATGGACGGCGGGAGGCGGGGAATAGACCTCGGGCCGCGCCGGTTCGGGTGCGGCGGGGTGACGGAACTCGGCGGCCAGCGCCGCCTCGAACTCGGCTTCGAACGCGGCTTCCAGATCGTCGGCGCCGTCCTTCGCACCGTAATCGCTGGAGCGGGCATCGCCGGGAGCCTCGCCCTTGCCGGCCGCGCTGCCGAAGCCGCGCCGGCGGGCGCCTTCACCGTGCGAGCCCGGCGGCACCGACTTGCCGCGACCGATGATCGACGAGAAAAGTCCCACGCGCACCTCCGTGGTGAAATCACCACCCGGAAGGTGATAGACGCTCCGCACGCGACTGGCAAATGATGGATGCAAAAACCGGGCCGCGATGGCGGCGGTGGCGCATCACACTTACGAAATCTCGCTTGCCCACCAACAAAAGCGGCGGGCGCCCGGATAAACCGCGCTATTGCGCCGGCTTGGGCGCAGGCTTGGCAGGCTTGGCAGGCTTGGCCTCGCCCGGCTTGGGCGCTTCCATCTGCTTCACGCTGCCCGGCACGATGAGGCTTTCGATGCGCCCGCCGTCGAAGCGCGACAGGCCGCTCGCGAGATCCACCGTGAGCTGCTTGCCGCGGATGACGTTCGGGCCCGAGGTGAGCACCACCGGGTTGCCGACCAGCGTGATGGTGTTGGCGGCGGTCTCGAACACGCCCTTGTCGCCGGTGGCGGTCTGCTCCTTGGTGGTGACGACCACCGAGCCGATGATCTCCAGCCGGCGGATGGCGGAGGAATTGATCGGGCTGCCGGCGGCAAGCGCCTCGGCATTGGGGGTCGCGCCACCCTTGGCGCCGTCCTTGGCGCCGTCCGCAGCCGCTCCAGTCTTCTTGCCGTCGTAATAGACCACCAGCTCGCGGCAGCGCAGCGTGGTGTCGCCCTGCTGCACCACCACATTGCCGGAAAACACCGCCTGCTTCTCCTGGTCGCGCACTTCCAGGCTGTTCGCGTTGATGCGGATCGGCTCGTCGCGGTTGGTGGCGAAGCCCTGCAGGGCGTTCGGCACGTTGCGGGCCTGCTGCGCCAGTGCCGGCGCGGCGGTGCCGGCGGCGAGCGCGAGGAGGAGGAAGCCGGAGCCGGCGAGGCGGGGGATCGCGTTCATGAGTGCATGTCTAGCCGTGCCGGGGCGGGCGTTCAACGCCGCATCTCAGGGTGCCGCATCTCAGGGAGCCGCCCCAGCGATAGCGCCGGTCGAGGACGGGGACGGCGTGCCGCCGCGCAGTTCCGGCGTCGCGGCGGTGCCGTCGGCCGGCGGCATGCGGAAATCGAGCTGCACATTGCCGGTGAGCAACGCGCGCGAATCCTTCTGCGATACCTCGATGCGGTCGGCGGTGAGCTGGCCGTCGAGATAGGTAAGCTTCACCGGCTTGTCGGAGGTCAGCTTGCCGCTCTTGATCTCGATCTGGGCGTCCTCGAAGTCGCCGCCATAGCCCGCCGAGGTCTGGAAGCGCACGCCCCCGCCCAGATCCAGCATCTCGGTCTTGGTGTCGTAATGGCCGGTGCTGGCGGTGAGGTCCGCCCAGCCCTTGTCGGCCATTTCCAGTTTGGCGACGATCTTGTGCAGCCCGATGCTGTTGGGCTGGGTCAGGTCCTGCTCGGCCGATTCCGCCGAGACCGAATAGCCGCGATTGTCGGCGGTGAAGCCGTGCAGGCGCGGGAACTCCATCTTCACCTGCGTGCCCGACAGCGATACGCGCCCGAGGTCGAAGGGCAGGTCGACGGCGATGCTGAAGGGATCGAGATAGTTCACCGCCAGCGTGCCACCGGCCGCCAGCAGCACGGCAAGCGGCAGCGCGCGCCGGAAGAAGCGCACACGCCGGCTGTTGCGGCGCGCGTCCTTGAAACGCTCCGCGCTGCGCTGCGCGGAAAGCCCGCCGCGCTGCCGCAGCGATTCGCCCGCCCGCGTGTCGAGACGCTCGGGAGGTTCGACGTGCTTGTTCATGCCTGAGGGCGTTTCCCCGACTTGCGACTGAACCCCACCCGGTAACCCGGCGTTAAGATGGCGGCTTCCGTGCCCGCGCGCAAGCAGGGGCCGGGATACCGCCGGGATACCGGTACAGGAGGGCCGCAGCATGGCGCTCCGGCGGCCGGAACGCGGTTGCCGCGTCAGGTATGCGCGAAAATATCCTCGTCCGGCCAGCCGGCGAGGTCGAGCGCCGCGCGCGTCGGCAGGAAGTCGAAGCAGGACTGCGCCAGCCCGCCGCGCCCCTCGCGCGCCAGCATCGCGGCAAGCTTCGCCTGCAGCGCGTGCAGGTGCAGCACGTCGGAGGCGGCGTACTGGAGCTGGGCGTCGCTCAGTTCCTCCGCCGCCCAGTCCGAGCTCTGCTGCTGCTTGGACAGGTCGATGCCGAGCAGCTCGCGCGTCAGCTCCTTCAGCCCGTGACGGTCGGTGTAGGTGCGCGTCAGCCGCGAGGCGATCTTGGTGCACCACACCGGCGTCACCGTCAGCCCGAAGGTCTTGCCGAGCACCGCGACGTCGAAGCGGGCGAAGTGGAACAGCTTCACGCTGCGCGGATCGGTGAGCAGCCGCTCCAGATTGGGCGCGCTGCCGGGGCCGGCGCCGGCGGGAATCTGCACCACGTCGGCGGTGCCGTCGCCCGGCGACAGCTGGACGACGCAGAGCCGGTCGCGATGCGGATTGAGACCCAGCGTCTCGGTGTCGATGGCGACGAAGGGGGCGTTCTCGGGCGCGTAGCGGGAGAGGTCGACCAGGTCGCCGCGATGCAGGCGGATGCTCATGGGAACCGTGCTTTCAAGAGTTGCCGCTGCTTAGCACCGCCGGGGCCGCCCGGGCAACACGGCTCAGCAACACGGCTCAGCCCAGAAGCGCTTGCGCGATAAGGCCGGCGAGCAGGATCAGCCCGGCGTCGCGGTTGGAGCGGAACACGGTGAGGCAGTTCTCGCGGTCATCGATGTCGACGCGCGCGATCTGCCAGCCCAGATGCGCGGCGAAGGCGGCAAGGCCGAGCCAGGCGAAGACGCCGCCGCCGGCGAAGCCGATGGCGAGGCCGATCAGCACCACCGTCGCGCCATAGAGCCCGACCAGCCAGCCGCGCGTCGCGCCGGCGAACAGGCGGGCGGAGGACTTCACCCCGACCGCCTCGTCGTCCTCGCGGTCCTGATGGGCATAAATGGTGTCGTAGCCGACCACCCACAGCACCGAGCCGGCGTAGAGCAGGAAGGCGGAGCCCGGCAGCGTGCCGATGAGCGCGGCATAACCCATCAGCGCGCCCCAGGAGAAGGCGAGGCCGAGCACGAGCTGGGGAATCCAGATGATCCGCTTCATCAGCGGATACACCGCCACCAGCCCGAGCGAGGACAGCGCCACCACAATGGCGAAGGCCGGCAGGCAGAGCAGCACCACGAGGCCGGCGAGGCACTGCAGCGCGAGGAAGACGAAGGCACCGGCCAGCGTCACCTGCCCGGCCGGCAACGGGCGCGAGCGGGTGCGCTCGACCCGCCCGTCAATGTCGCGGTCGAGAATGTCGTTCCAGGTGCAGCCCGCCCCGCGCATGGCGACGGCGCCGATGGCGAACAGCGCGGCATAGGCGAGCGCGGAAAGGGTGTCGGGCGCGCCCATCCGTGCCTGCACGCCCAGCGCCATCGCCACCGACCACCAGCACGGGATCAGCAGCAGCCAGCTGCCGATCGGCCGGTCGGCGCGGGCGAGGCGCAGGAAGGGGCGCAGGAAAGACGGCGCGTGCCGGTCGACCCAGTTGCCGGCGGAATCGGCCGGCGCGGGCGCGGCGGACGTCATGGGGCTCAGCTCAGCGCAGCGCGTCGCCGCCGAGCGTGTCGAACACGCCGCCGGGAGGGGCGCCGAGCGTCGGCAGGCCGCTGGGCAGGCCGAGGCCAGCCGAGACCGAGCCTTGCGGCGGCGGGCCCGACGGGCCGGCATTGCCGCCGCCGGGGGCCATGCCGCTCTCCTGCGCCTTCGCCACTTCGCAGACCTTGTTGCGGGTGCTCGCGACGGAATCGGCGTTGGTCTTGATCTTCTTCAGCACGTCGTCCGGCACGCCGCACTTGGTCTTGTTGGAGCTCAGGAACTTGTAGAAGTTCTGCTGCGCCGAGGCGAAGTTGCGAAACATCGGGCAGAGCTCGGAAGGCGGGCGCTTGTTCTTCACCGCCTTCTGGAGACCCTCGCCGCTGCCTTCCAGCGTGGTGCGCAGCTTCTCGACCTGCGACTGGCATTCGGCCATGTTGGGATTGGCCTGCGGAGGCGCGCCCATCGGCGCCGCGCCGGGGGCCCCGCCCATGCCGCCCATCCCAAGGCCCGGCGAAAAGCCCGGGCTGGCCGGCTGCGTGGCGCCCGGCTGCATGGCGCCCGGCTGCATGGCCCCGCTCTGCGGCATCGGCTCGATGGTGACGGCGGCGGGGGCCGAGGCGCTGGGCGAGGTGTCGCCCGAGCCGCCGGCCGCGCCGATCCACTGCGCGCCGGCCGGCAGGGCGGCCAGCGTCGCGGCGAGCGTGATCCCGGCGAAAAGCGCCGCGCGGGCAGTCGGGAGCGAGCGCATCTGGCGAGCTTCCAAGGTCGAATCTCTCCTTCGAGCCGTCGGCTGGCGCCGTAGTGTTGACCAAGGGTGATACAGAGGCATTAAAGATTGGGCAACATCACGGCGCCCGTTGCCTGCGGGCCTAGCGAAGAAAATGGCCCGCATCATGGCCCGCCCGCATGAAGATTCGACCGAGCCCTATGATTTCCGCGCCCAGCGGCTGTTCGTCGAGGACGCGCTGGCGGAAGGCGCGCTGGTCGCGCTGGACCGCGAGCGGGCCCATTATGTCGGTGATGTGATCCGGCTGGAGGTCGGCGGGCACATCCATCTGTTCAACGGGCGCGATGGCGAATGGCGGGCGCGGCGCGAGGCGGGCGGGCGGCGCGAGGCGCTGCTGCGCGTCGAGGCACGGCTGCGCCGGCAGAGCCCGCCGCCCGATCTCGACTATGTGTTCGCCCCGCTCAAGCACGCCCGGCTCGACTACATGGTGCAGAAGGCGGTCGAGATGGGCGCGGGCCGGCTGGTGCCCGTCATGACCCGCCGCACGCAGGCGAGCCGGGTCAACACCGAGCGCATGCGCGCCAACGCGATCGAGGCGGCCGAGCAGTGCGGCATACTCAGCCTGCCGGCGGTGCTGGAGCCGGTGACGCTGGCCCGCTGGCTCGACGCGCTGGAGCCCGCCCGCCGGGTGGTGTTCTGCGACGAGGCGGCCCCGCTCGCCGATCCGCTCGCCCCGTTGAAGGCGGCGGTCGCCGGCCCGCTCGCGGTGCTGATCGGACCCGAGGGCGGCTTCGACGACGCCGAGCGGCGCCAGCTCGCCGCCCGGCCGGGCACGATCGTGCTGTCGCTCGGCCCGCGCATCCTGCGCGCCGACACCGCCGCCGTCGCCGCCCTCGCGCTGGTGGAAGCCGCCCGTCAGGGCGCCGCCGCCCCGCTCCCGGCGGAGGGAACCCGCTGAGGCCGGGCGCGTTAGCGGGCACCGAGACTCCCGTGAATCGGCCGCTCCTTACGGGCACCGCGTCCGGGCGCACCGGAGTGAAACATGCGCAGCCGCAGGTAGTACGCGTCCTGTAACTCGATAATTGTAATAAAAACACGTGTTTTAAGACAAGAACTCGCCTCGTCCGCAGGTCACACTCCGGTCTTACTTTTCCATCATCACGCTGTCGAATCGCGATCAGGCCGATTCTGCGTCGGCTAAGCATGAAACACGCATGCTGCACCGGGTCGCGGCGCGAAGAGTGCGGGGAACCACGCCATGGCGACGGAAGAATACCGTATCGGCATCGAGGAAGAATATTTCATCATCGAAGGCGAGACCAAGAGCGCGGTGCGCCGCATGCCGGCCGCCTTCATGGACCAGGTGAAGGGCGCGCTCGGCGGCGCCGTGACCGGCGAGATGCTGCAGTCGCAGATCGAGGTGATGACCGCCCCGCATATCAGCGCGGGCGAGGCGCGGCGCGAACTGCACGGGCTGCGGCGCGGGCTTTCCGAGGTGGCGGGCGGCTTCGACCTCGCCTTTCTCGCCGCCGGCACCCACCCCACCGCAAGCTGGCAGACCGGCAAGCGCACGCCGACGCAGCGCTATGACGGGCTGATGCACGACCTGCAGATGCTCGGCGAGCGCAACATGCTGTGCGGCATGCATGTGCATGTCGAACTGCCGGACGCCGACCTGCGTATCGACGTCATGCGCCGCATCCTGCCCTATCTGCCGGTCTTCGTGGCGCTGTCGACCTCCTCGCCCTTCTGGGAATCCAAGCGCACCGGGCTGATGGGCTACCGGCTCGCCGCCTATGACGAGTTGCCGCGCACCGGCCTGCCCGAGCTGTTCGAGAGCGCCAAGGACTATCGCGACTATATCGACGCGCTGGTGGCCGCGCGGGCGATCCGCGATTCGAGCTATGTCTGGTGGACCATCCGCCCCTCGGAAAAGCACCCGACGCTGGAGCTGCGCGCGCCCGACAGCTGCACGCGGGTGGAGGATTCGGTCGCCATCGCCGCGCTCTACCGCGCGCTGGTGCGCCATCTCGTGCGTGACCGGAAGCTCAATGCCGGCATCGACGCGGTGGACCGCGCCATCGCGGTGGAGAACAAGTGGCGCGCCCAGCGCTATGGCATCCATGGCAGCTTCGTCGACCGCGACGCCCGCGAGGCGGTGCCGGTGGCGCAGGTGGTGGAGGCGCTGATCGACCGGCTGCACGACGACGCGGAGGCGCTCGGCGGGCTCGACGAGCTCAACCACCTGCGCACCATCATCAGCGGCGGCACCAGCGCCGACATCCAGATCGCCGTCTATCAGGAAGCCGCCCACCGCACCGGCAACCGCAGCGAGGCGCTGAACGCGGTGAAGACCTGGCTCGCCCACGCCTCTGCGCAGTGAGGCATGACGCAAGGGAGTGCGCGCCGGCGCGCATTCCCCGTTTTCCATCGGTAGTTACGGCGATTTGCGTCCACCGTCCGCCTGTGTATGGTCTCGCGCCCCAGCACGCCGGCCGGAGTTTTCCATGGCGCGAGACCAGATCGACACGCAGCCCATCGAACGCCGCGACGAACTCGTCGCCTGGCTCGAAGCGGGCAACAAGGCGCCGTCGAAATTCCGCATCGGCACGGAGCACGAGAAGTTTCCCTTCACGCTGAAGGGTCACGAGCCCGTGCCCTACGAGGGCGAGAACGGCATCCGCGCGCTGCTGGAAGGCATGCAGGCGCTGAACTGCTGGGAGCCGATCATGGAAGGCGAGACCATCATCGGTCTCGCCGACAATGTGGGCGGCGGGGCGATCTCGCTGGAGCCGGGCGGACAGTTCGAGCTGTCCGGCGCGCCGCTGCTGACCGTCCACGAGACCTGCGCCGAAGTGAATTCGCATCTCGAACAGGTGCGCGAGGTGGCGACGCCGCTCGGCTTCGGCTTCCTAGGCCTCGGCATGAGCCCGAAATGGACGCTGGCGCAGACGCCGGTGATGCCCAAGGGCCGCTACCGCATCATGGCCGACTACATGCCGAAGATCGGCACGCACGGCCTCGACATGATGTTCCGCACCTGCACCGTGCAGGTGAATCTCGACTTCGCCTCGGAAGCCGACATGGTGAAGAAGCTGCGCGTCGGCCTCGCGCTGCAGCCCATCACAACCGCGCTGTTCGCCAATTCGCCCTTCACCGAGGGCAAGCCGAACGGCTTCCTGTCGTACCGCTCGGAGATCTGGCGCGACACCGACAATAACCGCTCCGGCATGCTGCCCTTCGCCTTCGAGGAGGGCATGGGCTTCGAGCGTTACGTCGACTATGCGCTCGACGTGCCGATGTACTTCATCAAGCGCGGCGACACCTATATCGACGTCGCCGGCTCCTCCTTCCGCGACCTGCTGGCGGGGCGCCATCCGGCGGTGCCGGGCGAGACGGCCACCGTCTCGGACTGGGCCAACCACCTCTCCACCATCTTCCCCGAGGTGCGGCTGAAGCGTTACCTCGAAATGCGCGGCGCCGATGGCGGGCCGTGGGCGAACCTGTGCGCCCTGCCCGCGCTGTGGACCGGGCTCTATTACGACAGCGCGAGCCTCGACGCCGCCTGGGACCTCGCCGAGGGCTGGACGGCGCAGGAGCGCCAGCAGTTGCGCGACGACGTGCCCAGGCTCGGCCTGAAGGCGCAGGTCGCCGGCCGCCCGCTGATCGAGGTCGCGCGCGAGGTGGTCGACATCGCCCGCGCGGGCCTCGCCCGCCGCGACAGGCGCGACAGCCAGGGCCGCGACGAGACGCGCTTCCTCAAGCCGCTGGAGGAGAGCCTCGCCACCGGCCTCACCCCGGCCGAGGTGCTGCTCGCCCGCTTTGACACAGAGTGGAACCGCTCGGTGGAGCCGCTCTTCGAGGAATGCGCCTACTGAGGCGGCAAGGAGCCGGCAGGGCCGGTCCCGGCCCGCGCTTCCGCCGGGTGCACGACCACCGGGCCGGTGAACCGCAGGCCCACGGAATGCAGGCCGGACAGCGGCAGTTCGACCCCATGCTCAGCCGCCTTGCGGCGCAGGCGGAACAGGATGGCGTCGACGGCACGGCTGGCGACGTCGCGGTCGGCGTGACCGAGCAGCCGCGCCAGATGCTGGCGTGACACGGGCTCGCCCGCCGCCAGCGCAATGGCCTTCACCAGCACCTGCTCCCGCCCGGTCAGATGCATGCCCGCGCCGCCCGGCGTCACCAGCCGCTGGCGCGTGAGGTCGAGCAGCCAGCTCCTCGTCTCCATCGCCGGAACGCTGGCCGCATCGTGCGCGGCGCGCTTGCGCGCGGCCGCCACCCGCCGCGCGAGGTTGCGGATCGCCAGCACGAGTTCCTCGCTGTCGGCGGGCTTGGCCAGATAGATATCCGCCCCTTCCTCGTAGCCGCGCACCCGGTCCTCGCGCTCGCTTCGCGCGGTCAGCATGACGATGCCGATCTCGTTCCGCTGCCCGCTCAGCGTCCGGGCCAGCGCATAGCCGGTGGTGTCCGGCAGGTTCACGTCGAGCACGACGACGTCGAAAGCCCCGGCGCGCCACGCCTGCAGGAAGGCGAGCCCGGTGCCGACGGCGGTCACTTCCAGCCCGCGCAGGCGAAGATACTCGCTCAACCCGTCCCGCAGGTCCGGATCGTCCTCCACCATCAGCACGCGCGCCGCGTCGGCGGGCGCCCGCGCGTCCCTGTCCGGCTCGGGAAAAGACGAAGGGGAGATGCTTTGCACGGCAGACACCGCTCGATCATGATGGTACCAACAAACTGCCAGCAATCGAAGTGACGGACAACCATGCGCCGGGTCTGCCTCCCGTCGATCGCCGGCCTGCTGCCGGCGCTGTGCCTCGCGCTGGCGGTTCTCTGCGCGTGCGGATCGCCTGCGGCGGCGCGGACCGTCGCCAATGACTGGTTCGAGGTCGATACCGAGCTCGCCGTGCTGCGCGACCCCGCCGGCACGCTGACGCTGGACGACGTGCTGGCGCGGGGGAACCAGTTCCAGCACATCGCGTCGAACGGCATCAACATCGGCACCTCGTCGGATGTGGTGTGGCTGCGCGTCGAGGCGAAGGCCTACGCCACGCGGGCGGGCGCGCTGGCACTCTCGCCCGCCACCTTCGACATCGTCGACGCCTATGTGGCACAGCTCCGCCCCGGGCTGAGGGCGCAGGATTTCCACAGCTTCGCGCTGGGCGACCACCGTCCGCTGCCGGCGGTCGTCGCCACGCTCTACGGCGAACTTCCGCTCGACCTGCGCGATGGCGAGACGACGCTGGTCTATCTGCGCCTCGTCAGCCTGAACACCTCGCTGAACCTGTCGCTGGACCTCTATCCGGCGGCGCAAGCGGCGCAGCGCGCCGTGCTCATGGGGCTGGGCTACGGTTTCTGGTTCGGCGGCATGGCGATACTGGTGCTGATCCAGTTCGTCTTCTTCCATTTCGAGCGCAAGGCATACTACCTGCTGCTGGCGGCGAGCAGCGTGACGACCATCCTCGTCTATTGCGCCAATCTCGGCGTCGCCCGGCTGCTGTGGTTCCCCGGCGGGGGAAACGGGCACGACCTGTTCCACATGACGGCCTACTGGCTCGGCGTGACCTTTTGGTCGCTGACCACCGCGAGCGTGCTCGACCTGCGCCGGCGCACGCCGTGGCTGGGGCGGCTGTTCGACATCGCGGCGGTGCTCGGCATCCTCGGCGGGCTGGCCGCGCTGCTCGGCTATAACCGGATGGTCATCCCCGCCGGCAACATCCTGATCGCCGCCTTCTCCACGGTGGCGGCGGCGCGGGCGGTGTTCTGCGCGCGCGAACAGGGGCTCGGCTCCAGCCTGCGGGCCATCGCCTACGTCCTCTTCTGGCTCGGCCTGGTGGCCACCGTCGTCCAGCGCATGGGCCTCTTCCCGCTGCCGAACTGGGTCACGCACAGCTATGGCATCGGCGTGCTGCTCTACACGCTGCTGCTGACCGGCGGACTGGGCGCGCGGCTGCGCCTTGCCGAGGTGCAGAACCGGCAGATGGCAGAGGCCGCGCTGGCGCTCTCGCGCGAGGCGGAGGACCGGGCGAACGCCCTCGTCGCCCAGCGCACGGACGAGCTGGTCGCCGCCCGCCGGACGGCGGAGGAGGCGCTGGAGGCGGAACTCGAAGCGCGCAGGCGCGAGGTGCGCTTCATGGAGGTGCTGTCGCATCAGTACCGCACGCCGCTGGCCTCGATCGGCAGCAACATCGACACCATCGCGCTCAGCCTACCGCCGTCCGACACCGCCAATGCCGACCGCATCCGGCGCGTCCGGCGGGCGGTCGCCCGGCTCGTCGAGCTGCTGCGCTTCCACATTTCGCGCAGCCGGCTGGAGGGCGCCGCCTTCCGGCCGGCGCTGGCGCCCGTGCCGGCGGGCACGGTCGTGGAGACCGCCGTCGGCCGCGCGCGCGATCTGGCGCAGTCGGCCGGCATCGAGCTGGAGGTCGCCGAGGGCGCCGGCGCGGTGCGTGTGTCGGCCGATGCCGAACTGCTCGTCGCCGCGCTCATGAACCTCATCGACAATGCGGTGAAGTTCGCCGGTCCGGGCAACGGGCCGGTGCGCGTACGGTGTTTCCTCGACACGGGCGGCCACGTCGTCCTGGAGGTGGCCGACACCGGCATCGGCATTCCGCCCGACGAGATCGAGCGCGTGCGCGAGCGTGGCTACCGCGCCTCCAACGCCGCCGACATCGAGGGCACCGGGCTCGGCCTCTCGCTGGTCCAGCGCATCGCCGATGCCCACGGCGCCGTGTTCGACATCGTCAGCAACGAAGCGGAAGGCACGCGCCTCTCGCTGCGCCTCACGCCGCTCGGCTGACGGCTCGCCGGTCGATTCGCTCCCCTTGTGGCAGAAACGACACGTGTTTCATAACAAGTCATAACGTCACGTGACGTCTCGTAACATCCGCAGTCTGGTTTGCGACAGGCTCCCTCAGTTAAGCTTTGCGCCAATTGTCGACGCTACACTTACTGGACGATGCTGTACCGGACCGAATCAAATAGCCCTCCGACGAGCTGTCGTACCGACGCGTCGTCCCGTTTTACATGGAAATTCAAAATTACTGTCCGTTGATCCTCGCATCTCCGGAACAGGGAAGCGCGCGTGCCGCCGGCAATTCCTGGCCAAGGGCACGATGGCCGCAATAGCGGGCAACAGGGCGTCCGGGGTGGCGCGTAAGGGATCGGCTCATGGACGGGAAGACGCAGGGCGCAGGCGGCGGGAGGGCCACCCGGTGGGCTGGCCGACGCAGCGAAAGGCGCGTGTCGGGCTGGATGGCCGGGCTGTCGGGAGCCTCGCTGGCGCTGGCCTGCGGGTTCCTGCCCGCTCCCGCCGCGGCGCAGACCGCGACCTGGACCGGCAGCACCGATACGGACTGGTTCACGGCCGGCAACTGGAATCCTGCCACGGTGCCGGGCTCGTCCAGCACCGCCGTCGTCACCACCCCCGTCGGCTCCAGCATGCCGGTCATCGGGAAGGGCGAGACCGCACAGGTCGATTCGCTGTGGGTCGGCTCGACGGCCGATGGCGGCGCGACGCTGACGGTCGAAGGCGTGCTCATCACCACCGGCGGCGGCACCATCAGCGATTCCGGCTTCAGCTCGAAGGGAGACCAGGAAGGCTCGATCATCATCACCGGCGACGCCGCCGAGTGGGATGCCTATGCGGTCATGGCCGGCCAGTACAGCACCGGAAGCATCACCATCACCGAGGGCGCCTCTTTCGAGGCCTCCTATTCCTTCGGGTCCGGCGGGCTCAAGGACGCCGAGGGAACCGTCAACGTGTCCGGCGACGGCACGAGCTGGGCCGTCGGCACGGGCGGCACCGTCTTCGGCGCCGCCGGCAAGGGCACGTTCAACCTCTCCGACGGCGCGACGGCAACGGATAATGCCACCACGCTCGGCTATCAGTCCGGCGCGACGGGAACGGCGAACATCGAGGGCGCGAACACCCAGTGGACGGTGGGCGGCGCCTCCGGGATCTTCAATGTCGGCGATTACGGCCATGGCGAGCTAAACGTCACCAAGGGCGCCGTCGTCTCGGTGAAGAACGTCGCCTTCGTCGGCAACAATGCCAATGCCTCGGGCGAGATCGTCATCTCCGGCGAGGGCAGCCTGTTCGAGACGGCCAAGCAGATCGACATCGGCCAGACGCTGACGGCCACCGGCAGCGTGCTCATCAGCAATGAGGGTGCCTTCGAGGCATCGGACGTGGTGCAGGTCGGCAATGGCGGCACCGGCACGATGACGATCGAATCCGGCGGCAGCTTCAGCGGCACGGAGCTGCGCCTCGGCCAGACCGGCACCGGCAAGGGAACGCTGCTGATCGACGGCGAGGGCTCTGCCGCCACCGCCTCCAGCATGGTGTGGATCGGCTTCCTCGGCACCGGCGAGGCGACGCTGTCCGATGGCGGCACGCTCGAGGTCACCGGCCCGGCCGGCCTGATGGTGAGCGTCGCCGGCGGCGCCGGCACGCTGAACATCGGCGCGGCCGATGGCGACGCGGCCGATGCGGCCGGCATCGTCGACGCGCCCGGCGTTCAGCTCGGCGGCAAGGGCACCATCGTCTTCAACCACACCACCGAGGACTACGCCTTCGCTTCTTCCATCACCTCCCAGAATGCCGGCGACGGCACGCTGAAGGTGCTGGCGGGAGAGACCGAGATTTCGGCGGCGAACACCCGGTTCAGCGGGCGCGTCGACATTGCCAGCGGCACGCTGCTGCTCGGCGACGACGACGCGCTCGGCACCGCCTCGGTCCACGCGACCGGCGGCACGCTGGCCTTCGCGGACACCATCGCCAGCGACAACGCGATCTCGGTCGACAAGGGCGCGTTCACCCTCGCCGTCGCCGGCGGCGCGGCCACCCAGTCCGGCGCCATCTCGGGCGCCGCCGGCATCTCGATGGAAAAGACCGGCGCCGGCGTGCTGAACCTCACCGGCGACAGTTCCGCCTTTGCCGGCAGCACCAAGGTTTCCGCCGGCACGCTGGTGGTTGGCGTTGGAGGAAGCGGCATGCTCGGCGGTTCGCTGGAGATCGCCAGCGGCGCGACGCTCGCCGGCACCGGCCTGGTCGAGGCGACGAAGATCCTCGCCGGCGGCAGCCACGGGCCGGGCAACTCGGTCGGCTCGCAGACCGTGGCGGGCGACTATTTCAACGCCGGCACGCTCGTCATCGAGGGCGGCCCGGACGGCTTCGACAGGATCGTCGTCAAGAACGGCACGGTCACGCTGGCCGACGCGACGCTTTCGCTCGACATTGCCGGCGGCATCAGCGGGTCTCTGCTGCTCGGCAGCCCCTACCTCATCATCGAGAATGACGGCGTCGACGCGGTGAACGGCAGCTTCGCCCCGCTGCCGGCGGATACCCTGCTGTTCATCGACACCACGGTCGAATACGACGCCGGCACCGGCAACGACGTGGCACTGTCCTTCGCCCGCAACGATGTCGGCTTCGCCGACGTCGCGTTCACGCGGAACCAGCGCGCGACGGCCTCGGCCCTCGACACGCTCTCACCCGCCAATCCGGTCTGGAATGCGCTCGTTCTGCTGGGCGATGGCGCCGCAGCGCGGGGGGCGTATGACGCGCTTTCGGGCGCGGAGCATGCCACGGTGGAGGGGCTGTTCGTCGATGCGAGCCGCTTCCCCCGCCAGGCGGTGCTCGACCGGCTGCGGGCCGCCGGCGGCGGGGTGGGCGCTTCCGCCCAGCCCGTGGTCAGCTACGCCGCCTCGCCCACGGCGGCGGAAGCCACCCCGGCCGGGCGCGCGCTCAAGGCCGCGCTCCTGCCCGCCACCACCGAACGGGGCGTCGCGCTGTGGAGCACCGGCTACGGCTCATGGGCCGATGCCGGCTCCACCGCCGAGGCGGCCGGCTACAGCGCCGACACCGGCGGCGCGCTGATCGGCGCCGACACCCTCGTGGGCCAGGGCTGGCGCCTCGGCGTCTTCGGCGGCTATGGCTACACCAGCTTCGACTTCGACGGCGAGGGTGGCTCCGGCTCGGCCGACAGCTGGTCGCTCGGCGCCTATGCCGGTAATTCCTGGGGCCCGCTCGCCCTGCGCACCGGCCTCGCCTATGGCTGGAACGACGTCGAAAGCCAGCGCGCGGTGTTGTTCCCCGGCATCGCCCAGCAGCTCAAGGCCGATTACGACGCCGGCCTGTTCCAGGCCTTCGGCGAGATCGGCTACGCGATCCAGACGCCATGGGCCGCCTTCGAGCCCTTCGCCGCCCTCGCCTATGTGCGGCTGAACCGCGACGGCTTCACCGAGCAGGGCGGCAGCGCCGCGCTGGACGTGGCCTCCGCCGACATGGACACCAGCTTCACCACGCTCGGCATCCGCATGGAGAAGGACATCACGCTCGGCACGGCGGCGGCGCGGCTGCGCGGGGCGCTGGGCTGGCAGCACGCCTTCGGCGACATAACGCCCGAGGCGACGCAGAGCTTCGCCAGCGGCAGCGTGCCGTTCACCGTGACGGGCGTGCCCATCGCCGAGGACGCCGCGCTGGTGGAGGCCGGCCTCGACGTGATGCTCACCGACGCCGTCACCCTCGGCGCCAGCTATTCCGGCCAGTTCGGCGACGCCACCACCCAGAACGGCTTCAACGCGACGCTCAAGGTCCAGTTCTGAACCGCGCCGGCGGTCGCCGGCGGCGGACTACTCCGCCGCGATGGCGGCTTCGGAGATGTTGTCGAGCCCCTGCACGATGTGGATGGCGAGCGCGTCGGCGAGCGGGGAAGCCTCGTGCCGGTTGCGCAGCAGGCCAATGCGGCAGGGCGCCAGCGCGGGGAAGCCGTCGGAGGGGCCGAGCACCCGCATGCCGGGGCGCAGCCCCGATTCCGGCAGCACCGAGATGGCGAGGCCCGACAGCACCGCCGCCGAGACCGCCGTCGAGTTCGACGAGGTGTAGAGGATTCGGAAGGGCCGGCCGACCGCCTGCAGCATGGAGATCGCCTCCTGCCGCCAGTTGCAGGTCTGCCGCCCCAGCGCCAGCGGCACCGGGGTCTCCAGATGCACGGGGTGGCGGGAGGACCCGACCCACAGAAGCTGCTCGCGGCGGATGATCTCGGTCTCGCGGTTGACCGTCTCGCAATCGGTGATGATGGCGAGGTCGAGATCGCCGGTGTCGATGCGGTCGATCAGGTCGGTCGAGGGGTCGCAGACGACGGTCAGCTCGACATTGGGATGGGTGGCCGAGAAGCGCGCCATGATTTCGGGAAGATAGCGGTCGGCATAGTCGTCCGGCACGCCGAGACGCACCCGGCCGGACAGCTCGGCGGAGGCGAGGCTGGCCACCGCCTCCATGTTCAGTTTGACGATGCGCCGGGCGTAATCGAGCAGCCGGTCGCCCTCGTCGGTAAGGCGCGAGGCGCGCCCGTCACGCGCGAAGATCGGCTTTCCGACCCGCTCCTCAAGCCGCTTCATCTGCATCGAGACGGCGGACTGGGTCTTGTGGACCACATCGGCGGCTCTGGTGAAACTGCCCGTTTCGGCAATCGCGATGAATGTTCTTAATTGATCAATGTCCAGCAGCACGGTCATGGATCGCCTCCCGAGGGCCTATCATCAATCGGAATGATACTCCGGATAAGAAACATTCGCTAGTGTGATCAATCCCCATGGATCATAACGTCCCTGCCGCGAACGGGTGGTGTCGATTTCGGGTGGCTGGCGAGCCGCCGCGCGATCAGAAAGCCCAACGCCACCGCCGCGCGGCCGACACATGCCGACCATGGAGGAACCGATGTCGTATCTTGGTGAAGTCCGCAGAACCGCGTTCCACTCTTTCGGCGCCGCCGCCAGCAGCGTGCTGATCGCCGCCCTCGCCGGCAGCTGCCGGTTCGTCACCGCGCTGGCCCGCCGCCGCCACCTCGCCCAGCTCGGCGAATTCGACGACCGGATGCTGCGCGATATCGGCCTGACGCGCGCGGACCTGCGCGACGCCACCTCCGGCCCGCTCTGGCAGGACCCGACCGCCGTGCTCGTGGTGCGCTCGGTGGAACGCCGCGCCGCCCGCCGCATGGCCGTGCGCGGCGCCATGCGCGAGGCGGCCCGGCAGGACGCGGCCTTCCCCGAGACCAAGCCGCGCAACGACCTGATTTCCTGCGGCTGACGCATGAAGCGCCCACGAACGGCACGCTCACGAACGCGACGCGCGCCCGCGCCCCGCAACGCCCTCTACGGCGACATCGACCCCCTCGTGTCGTCGACTTGAAGCCCGCTGGTTCGTCCAGCGGGCTTTTTTCTTGTGTGCCGGTTCTTGTGTGCCGGCGCGCGAGCTTGCAGCCACGAAAGAGCGTCCTTGCAGGCGGCGCTGGTGCGTCCCGCGCCGGTCCGGTCCATATGGGGAGCGCCGGCGCGGTCCCCAGCGGCCGGCGGAAAGGCGGACCCCATGGCACAGGCTATCGAACTCGGACTCGACACTTTCGGCGACGTGACCGCCGGCGCGGACGGCGCCCTGCTGTCCCACGCGCAGGTGCTCCGCAATGTCGTCGACGAGGCGGTGCTGGCCGATGAGGTCGGCGTCGACTTCATTGGCGTCGGCGAGCATCACCGCGACGATTTCGCGGTCTCCGCCCCCGAAGTGATTCTGGCCGGCATCGCCACACGGACGAAGCGCATCCGCCTCGGCTCGGCGGTCACCGTGCTGTCCTCGGACGACCCGATCCGCGTGTTCCAGCGCTTCTCCACCGTCGACGCGCTGTCGAACGGCCGCGCCGAGGTCATCCTCGGGCGCGGCTCCTTCACCGAATCCTTCCCGCTCTTCGGCTTCGACCTGAAGGATTACGAGACGCTGTTCAGCGAGAAGCTCGACCTGTTCGCCAGCCTGCTGCGCGACAACAATGCGCCCGGCGGCGTGAACTGGCAGGGCAAGGGACGCCCGCCGCTGAAGGGCCAGCATGTCTTCCCGCCGGTCGAGGCGGGCACGCTGAAAACGTGGATCGGCGTCGGCGGAAGCCCCGAATCGGTGGTGCGCGCCGCGCGCTACGGCCTGCCGCTGATGCTCGCCATCATCGGCGGCAACCCGGCGCGCTTCGCCCCTTACGTCGATCTCTACCACAAGGCGACCGGGCAGCTCGGCGGCACGCCGCAGCCCATCGGCGTGCATTCGCACGGCTATGTCGCCGAGACCGACGAGGCGGCGCGCGAGGAGGTCTACGCCGACTACAAGCGCATGCACGACCGCATCGGCGCCGAGCGCGGCTGGCCGGCCTATGGCCGCGACGCCTTCCTGCGCGAGATCGAGCATGGCTCGCTCTATCTCGGCTCGCCCGAGACCGTGGCGCGCAAGATCGCCAAGACCGTGAAGGCGCTGGGCGCGCAGCGCTTCGACATGAAGTACAGCGCCGGCACGCTGTCGCACGGGAAGATGATGCGTGCCATCGAGCTCTACGGCACCAAGGTCATCCCGCGCGTGCGGGAGCTTCTGTCCGAAGAGACGGTCGAGGCGTAGGGCGCGGCGGTGCTTAGGCGGCGTCCCACCAGCGCAACGTCATCCCCGGGCTTGGCCCGGGGATCCACGATTTCGGCCGGAGAGATACGGCCTGAGTGTTATGCGCTGGGTCCCGGATCGGCGCTTCGCCTGCGGCTACGCTTGTCCGGGAAACTGCCTGCCACTCACCGTGTCCCGGACAAGCTGCACACAGTGCAGCGCCGATCCGGGACCCAGCGCAGGTCTCCGCCGGAGGTGCTTCGCCGCCCTCCGCACGGGCAGCGGCGCGCCCCTCACACGTTCAGCAGCAGATACTCGCGCTCCCAGGGCGAAATGACGCGCATGAAGGTGTCGAACTCCTGCTGCTTCACCGCCGTGTAGGTCTTCACGAAGCTCGGGCCAAGCACGTTGGAGATTTCCTCCGAGTACTGCATCGCCGCCAGCGCTTCGAGCAGGCCGCGCGGCAGCTCGAAATCGAGGCCCTTGGCGTCGGATTCCAGCGGGTCGGTCGGGCGCAGGCCCTCGACAAGGCCGAGATAGCCGCAGGCCAGCGAGGCGGCGATGACGAGATAGGGGTTGGCGTCCGAGGACGGCACCCGGTTCTCCACCCGCCGCGCCGCCGGCGAGGAGGGCGGCACGCGCAGGCCCGCCGTGCGGTTGTCGTAGCCCCACTGCACGTTGATCGGCGCCATCGAATCGCGCGTGAGCCGGCGGTAGGAGTTTACGTAAGGCGCGAGGATCGACATGACAGCCGGCAGATAGCGCTGCTGGCCGGCGATGAAGGAGAAGAACTCCGGCGTCGGGTCGCCATCGGCGTCCGAGAAGATGTTCTTGCCCGTCTCGGCATCGACGATGGACTGGTGGATGTGCATCGCCGAGCCCGGCTCGTCGGCGATCGGCTTGGCCATGAAGGTGGCATAGATCTTGTGCTGCAGCGCCGCCTCGCGGATCGTGCGCTTGAACAGGTAGACCTGATCGGCGAGCGTCACCGGGTCGCCGTGCAGCAGGTTGATCTCCATCTGCGCCGCGCCGTCCTCGTGGATCAGCGTGTCGATCTCGAGGCCCTGCGCTTCCGAGTAGTCGTACATGTCCTCGAACAGCGCGTCGAACTCGTTCACCGCCTGGATCGAATAGGACTGGCGGCCGATCTCCGGCCGGCCCGAGCGGCCGATCGGGGGTTTCAGCGGGTAGTCGGCGTCGGTGTTCGGCTCGACGAGATAGAACTCGATCTCCGGCGCGACGACGGCCTTCCAGCCCTTCTTGGCGTAGAGATTGACGACGTTCTTCAGCACTTGGCGCGGGGCGAGCTCCACCGGGCGGCCGTCGCGGTGATAGGCGTCGTGGATGAGCTGGGCGGTCGGGTCCTGCGCCCACGGCACCACGGCGAGGGTGGAGAAATCCGGCTCCATCACCAGATCGCTGTCGGCGACCACCGAATCCACGAGGTCGTCATAGGGCGGGTAATCGCCCGAAATGGTCTGGAAGAACACGCTGAGCGGCAGGTTCATCGTCGGGCCGGACAGGAACTTCGACACCGGCATGATCTTGCCGCGCCCGACGCCGGCCAGATCCGGCACGGCGCATTCGATCTCGGTGATGCCGCGCGCGGCCATCCAGACCTTGGCCTCGGCCAGCGAGGTCACGCCGCGGGGTGAACCGACAACGTCCTTATCGGGACGCTTCTTCTTGGACATGATTGCCTTCCTGATGCGCGGTCTGCGCCTCGCGAGGCAATCACGGCCCCCTCCCGGCCGTCAAGGCGCTGCGTCGCTGCCCCTTTCCGGTGCATGGTAAAATTGTTCGCATTGTGCCGTTGAGCCGTCATGAGAAGCCGGTTAGCGTCAGTGCAGGGGCCGGCGACAAGCCGGCGGGCAACGGGAACCAGTCAGCATGAGCACCGGCGTCGCCGAGAAGACGCAGAAGACCGTCGGCGGCATCCGCCGCACATTCGCTCCCTGGAACGACCCGCAGGCCGTCCCGCTGATCCGCTACCAGAACGTGACCAAGCGCTTCGGCGAATTCACCGCCGTCGACAACCTGTCCCTCGACATTTACGAGCGCGAGTTCTTCGCCCTGCTGGGTCCGTCCGGCTGCGGCAAGACCACGCTGATGCGCATGCTCGCCGGCTTCGAGGAGCCGACCGAGGGCCAGATCACGCTGGCCGGTCAGGACCTCGTCGGCACGCCGCCCTACAAGCGGCAGACCAACATGATGTTCCAGTCCTACGCGCTGTTCCCGCATATGAGCGTGTGGGACAACATCGCCTTCGGCCTGCGGCAGGACCGCATGGAGAAGGGCGCCGTCGCCGCCCGCGTCGAGGAGATGCTCAAGCTCGTCAAGCTGGAGAAGTTCGCCAAACGCAAGCCGCACCAGCTCTCCGGCGGCCAGCGCCAGCGCGTCGCGCTTGCCCGCTCGCTCGCCAAGCGCCCCAAGGTGCTGCTGCTCGACGAGCCGCTCGGCGCGCTCGACAAGAAGCTGCGCGAGGAGACCCAGTTCGAGCTCATGGACATCCAGATGGAGCTCGGCATGACCTTCCTGATCGTCACGCACGATCAGGAAGAGGCGATGACGGTGGCCGACCGCATCGCGGTGATGAACCACGGCAAGCTGGTGCAGGTCGCCCCGCCGGCGGTGATCTACGAGCAGCCCAATTCGCGCTACGTGGCCGATTTCGTCGGCGACGTGAACATACTCGACGCCAAGGTGACGGCGCTGGCGCCGGGCCTCGTCACGCTGGAGGCCGAGGCGGCGCCCGGCATGAAGCTGACCGCGACGCAGGAATGCGAGGCGAAGGTCGGCGAGAGCGTGGCGCTGGCGCTGCGGCCGGAGAAGCTGCGCGTCGAGCTCGATCCGCCGGCCGACCCCAACGTGAACTGCCTCACCGGCACGATCTGGGACATCGGCTATCTCGGCGACCTGTCGATCTACCATGTCGAGCTGCCGAACGGCACGCGGGTGAAGGCGGCCAAGCCCAACCTGACGCGCATGGTCGAGCGTCCCATCACCTGGGAAGACAAGGTCTATGTCTCCTTCACGCCGGATGCCGGCGTGATCCTGACCCGCTGAGGAGGCGTCCATGGCGGTGAAGTCGGGGGCGAGATCATCCGGACGCTGGCTGGTCGTCACCATTCCCTATCTCTGGCTGCTGGCGCTGTTCCTGGTGCCGTTCCTGATCGTCTTCAAGATCAGCCTGTCGCAGGACGCCATCGCCCAGCCGCCTTATCTTCCGACCTTCGACCTGTCGGAAGGCTGGGCGGCGTTCAAGGACGCCTTCGGCGAGCTCTCCTTCGAGAATTACGGCTACGTTCTCTCCTGGGACAACGAGTTCATCGAGGCCTATGGCTCCAGCCTCTGGATCGCCGGCATCTCCACCATCCTGCTGCTGCTGGTGGGCTATCCCATCGCCTACGGCATGGCGCGGGCGCCGAAATCGATCCGCCCGACCCTGCTGATGCTGGTGATCCTGCCGTTCTGGACCTCGTTCCTGATCCGCGTTTATGCGTGGATCGGCATCCTTTCGCCCGAAGGCCTGCTCAACCAGCTTCTCATCGCGCTCGGCATCATCAGCCCGGATGCGCCGCTGCAGATCCTCGCCACCGACACGGCGGTCTATATCGGCATCGTCTATTCCTACCTGCCCTTCATGATCCTGCCGCTCTATTCGGCGCTGGAGAAGATGGACGAGACGCTGCTGGAAGCCGCTGCGGACCTCGGCTGCCCGCCCTTCGCAGCCTTCTGGAAAATCACCTGGCCGCTCTCGCTGCCGGGCGTCTTTGCCGGCTGCCTTCTGTGCTTCATCCCGGCGGTGGGCGAATTCGTCATCCCCGACCTGCTCGGCGGCTCGGACACGCTGATGATCGGCAAGGTGCTGTGGACCGAGTTCTCGGTGAACCGCTCCTGGACCGTCTCGTCGGCGGTGGCGGTGCTGCTGCTGATGGTGCTGGTGATACCGATCGTCTTCTACCAGAACCTGCAAGCCCGCGAAGTGGAGGGAAGGTAGATGCGCAAGGGTCTCTCCTGGTTCAACGTCACCTCGATCGCGCTCGGCTTCGCCTTTCTCTACATCCCGATCGTGCTGCTGGTGATCTACTCCTTCAACGCCTCGCGGCTGGTGACGGTGTGGGCCGGCTTCTCCACCCACTGGTACTGGCAGCTCTTCCAGAACGAGCAGCTTCTCGACGCCGCCTGGGTGACGCTGCGCGTCGCCTTCCTCACGGCGACCGTCGCCACCGTGCTCGGCACCATGGCGGCGATCACCCTGACGCGCTACGGCCGCTTCCTCGGCCGCACGCTGTTCTCCGGCATGGTCTACGCCCCGCTGGTCATGCCGGAGGTGATCACCGGCCTGTCGCTGCTGCTGCTCTTCGTCGCCGTCGGCCTCGACCGCGGCTTCTGGACCATCACGCTGGCGCACATCACCTTCACGCTGTGCTTTGTCTCGGTGGTGGTGCAGTCGCGCCTCGTCACCTTCGACCGCTCGCTGGAGGAGGCGGCGCTCGATCTCGGCTGCACGCCGTTCCGCACCTTCTTCGTCATCACTTTGCCGATCATCCTGCCGGCGGTGGTGTCGGGCTGGATGCTGGCCTTCACCCTGTCGCTCGACGATCTGGTGATCGCCAGCTTCACCACCGGCCCCGGCGCCACCACGCTGCCCATGCGCATCTATTCTCAGGTGCGCCTCGGCGTGACGCCGGAGATCAACGCCGCCTGCACCATCCTCATCGCCATCGTCACGGTCGTGGTCATCATCGCCTCGGTCATGACCAAGCGGCAGGAGATGGAGCGCCAGAAGGCCGAGCGCATGGCGGCGGCGGAAGCGTAGGGGATCGACATCCCCGTCGTCCCGGCCGAGCGCCGGGAACCGTCGCGGGGCGCCGCCGCCTTCGTCCGGCCCATCCCGGCCCCGCCATCCCGGCCCCGCCCCCTCGCCGTCATCCCGGCCGGAGCGAAGCGGAGAGCCGGGATCGCTCTCCAACGTTTGCGCGATCCCGGATCGGCCTGCAGCCGTCCGGGATGACGGCAAACGTGGAGGTCACCGCCCCGAGCTCTCCCTCTCCCCGTCGGGGAGAGGTGGCCCGCGCAGCGGGTCGGTGAGGGGCGGCACCGTTGCGGAGCGGCGAAGCCCCCTCACCCCAACCCTCTCCCCCACGGGAAGGGGACCGGGCCAGCCCGACCAGGCGGCGTTCGCTTGCCTGCCCTGCTATAGTCGGCGCCGTCGCCGCCCCGAATCGAGACCTCCATGCCGCTGCGCCTGCTCCCCTCCACCCTCGTCGACCGCATCGCTGCGGGCGAGGTGGTGGAGCGCCCGGCGGCGGCGCTGAAGGAGATCGTCGAGAACGCGCTCGACGCCGGGGCCCGGCGCATCGAGATCGTCATCGACGGCGGCGGGCGCCGCCTGATGCGCGTCACCGACGACGGCTGCGGCATGGACGCGGGCGAGCTCGCCCTCGCGGTCGAGCGCCACGCCACCTCCAAGCTCGACAGCGAGGACCTGCTCGCCATCCACACGCTGGGTTTTCGCGGCGAGGCGCTGCCCTCCATCGGCGCGGTGGCGCGGCTCTCCATCACCAGCCGGACGAAAGGCGCCGAGACCGCCCATGAAATCCGTGTCGAGGGCGGCGCGAAGGGGCCGGTGAAGCCCGCCGCGCTCGGCTTCGGCACCCGCGTCGAGGTGCGCGACCTTTTCTTCGCCACGCCGGCACGGCTGAAATTCCTGAAATCCGAGCGCGCCGAGACGGCGGCGGCGGTCGATGCGGTGAAGCGCCTCGCGCTGGCCCGCCCCGAGGTCGGCTTCACCCTTGTCACCGACGAGCGCGCGCCCGTCACCTGGCCGGCACGCGCGGACGATGCGGCCGGCCGGCGCGCGCGCATCGCCGACGTGCTCGGCCACGAGGTCGGCGCCAACGCGCTCGACATTGACGGCCTGCGCGAGGGTGCCCGGCTCTCCGGCCTCGCCGGCCTGCCGACCTACGCCAAGGCCAATTCGCTGTCGCAATACCTCTTCGTCAACGGACGGCCAGTGCGCGACAAGGTGCTGATCGGCGCCATCCGCGCGGCTTACGCCGACCTGCTGCCCTCCGACCGCCACCCCGTGACGGCGCTGTTCCTCGACCTCGATCCACGCGAGGTGGACGTGAACGTGCACCCGGCCAAGACCGAGGTGCGCTTCCGCGACGCAGGCAATGTGCGCGCGCTGATCGTGCGCACGCTCACCGACGCGCTGGCCCTCGCCGTGCCGCGAACCGCCTCGACGGCGGCGGAGAAGCTGGCGCAGTTCGCCCGCCCCGATTTCGCCGGCTACCGCGCCGAGCCGCGTCCGGGGAACTATGACTGGACCCGCTCCTGGGCCGCGCCGGAGGGGTCAGGCGGCGTGTCCCACCTGTCTCACCCAAATGTCCCTGACAGCCAACACCGCCCTGCCGGGGCGCCGGGCGGAGACATTCCGGGATTTCATGAGAAATCCCGGGGCTTTGACTTCGATTTCGGCGGCACGGGCGCGCCCGGTCTCGGTCTCGCCCTCGCGCCCGGCGCGGATGCCCGCGCCAATGCCGCCCCGGCCGCGCCCGACCTGATGGAGCGCCCGCTCGGCGCCGCCCGCGCCCAGCTTCACGCCACCTACATCATCGCCCAGACCGCCGACGGCGTGGTGGTGGTCGACCAGCACGCCGCCCATGAGCGCATCGTCTACGAGAAGCTGAAAGCCGCCATGGAGCGCGACGGCCTCGCCCGTCAGATGCTGCTCGTGCCGCTCGTCGTCGAGCTCGACCCGTCCGAGGCCGGCCGGCTTGCGGAACGGGCGAACGCCTTGGAAAAGCTCGGCCTTGTCATCGAGCCCTTCGGGCCCGGCGCGCTGCTGGTGCGCGAGGTGCCCGCCCTGCTCGGCGACGCGGACGTCACCGCTTTGCTCCGCGAACTCGCCGAGCACGCGGCGGAATGGGACGACGCGCTGCCGCTGGAGCGCCGGCTGCTGCACATCGCCGCCACCATGGCCTGCCACGGCTCGGTGCGTGCCGGCCGCCGCCTGCGCGTCGAGGAAATGAACGCCCTGCTGCGCGAGATGGAGGCGACGCCGAACGCTGCCCAGTGCAACCACGGCCGGCCCACTTTCGTCACCCTGGCACTGGCCGATATCGAACGCCTCTTCGCGCGGCGCTGAAGGGTGGGCTAGGATAGCCGCGCATGTCAGTTGAAACCGACCATCCCGCGAGCTGGTACGCGGCGACCGCGCACCCCCTGCCCGCTTTTCCCTCGCTTGCCGGCACGGTGCGTGCCGATGTCTGCGTCATCGGCGGCGGCTATACCGGCCTGTCCGCGGCGCTGCATCTGGCCGAGGCGGGGCTCGACGTGGTGCTGCTGGAGGCCGGGCGCGTCGGCTCCGGCGCCTCGGGCCGCAATGGCGGGCAGATTCACACCGGCCAGCGCCGCGACCAGGACTGGCTGGAAGCCCATGTCGGGCTCGACGACGCCAAGGCCCTGTGGCGGCTGGCGGAAGACGCCAAGGCGCTGCTGCACGACCTCATCGCGCGTCATGCCATCGACTGCGACCTGCGCCCCGGCCTCGTCATCGCCGACCACAAGCCGGCCTATGTCGCCCATTCCCACGCCTATGCCCGCAAGCTGAACGAGGTCTACGACTATCCCCACGCCGCGCCACTCTCGCGCGAGGAACTGCGCGCGATGGTCGGCTCGGACGCCTATTACGGCGGCATGATCGACCATGGCGGCGGCCATCTGCACCCGCTCAACCTCGCGCTCGGCCTCGCGCGGGCGGCGGCCGGTGCCGGCGCCCGGCTGTTCGAACGCTCGCGCGCGCTGCGCATCGAGGAAGGCGCGAAGGTGCGCGTCGTCACCGCCGCCGGCGCGGTGGAGGCGGATTTCGTGCTCGAATGCGGCGATGGGCTGCAGGACGGGCTCGACCGGCGCGTCGACACCCATGTGATGCCGATCTGCAATTACATCGCCGCCACCGAGCCGCTGGGCGCGCGGGCGCGCGAGATCATCTCCAACGACGCGGCGGTGGCCGACAGCCGCTTCGTGGTCAATTACTATCGCCTCTCTGGCGACGGGCGGCTGCTGTTCGGCGGCGGCGAGAGCTACCGGCGCGGGCTGCGGCCGAACCCCGGCGACTTCGTGCGGCCCTATATGCTCAAGATATTCCCGCAGCTCGCCGATGCCCGCATCGACTATGGCTGGGGCGGCATTCTCGGCATCACCATGACCCGCATGCCCTTCGTGCGGAAATTGTCGCCGCGCGTGCTGACCGCCGCCGGCTATTCCGGTCAAGGCGTGATGCTGGCGCCCTATTTCGGCCGGCTGCTAGCGCAGGCGGTGAAGGGCCAGCTCGGCGAGTTCGACCTGCTGGCGCGGCTGCCGGTGCCCGCCTTCCCCGGCGGGCCGCTGATGCGCTGGCCGCTGCTGGTGGCCGGCATGAGCTACTACGCCCTGCGCGACCGGCTGTGAGGGCACGCGGTGGAGCTTGAAGCCTATGCAAGGCAGGTGCTCGATTTCGTCGAGGCCCACGCTTATTGGGCGCCATGGATCGCCTTCATCCTCGCCTTCGGCGAATCCCTCGCGGTAATCTCGCTGTTCTTCCCCGCCACCTTCGTGATGGTGGGGCTCGGCGCGCTGATCGAGGCGGGCGGCGCGCCCTTCCTGCCGGTATGGGTGGCGGCAACCCTCGGCGCCGCGCTGGGCGACGCGGTGTCCTACTGGTTCGGCTTCCATTTCAAGGACCGCGCCCGCCACGTCTGGCCGCTGCGGCTCTACCCGGCGCTGATGGAGCGCGGGGAGCGGTTCTTCTTCCGCTTCGGCACGTGGAGCGTGTTCATCGGCCGCTTCTTCGGCCCGCTGCGGGCGGTGATCCCGCTTATCGCCGGCATGTTCGCCATGCCGCAGACGCGCTTCCAGATCGCCAACATCGCCTCCGCCATGCTGTGGGCCCTGCTGTTGCTGGCTCCCGGCGCCGCCGCGATGAAGGCGCTAGGTTATTGAGAATGCTCGTCGATTGAAGGCGCTTGCGTTTTCTCGGTAACGTCGGCCCCGACACCCCGGAGCCCCCGACTTTCAGTCAAGGGCGAAACACCCTGGAAACGGAAAGGGCGACCCTCGGGTCGCCCTTTTTCGTGCTCGCCTATTCGGCGGCTTCCTTGGGTGGCTTGTCCTCGCCGGCCTGCTCGGCCCGTGCCTTCTCCGCCGCCCTCTCCCGCCGCGCCTTGGCGGGAAGCACAAGATCGAATTCGGCGAGTTCGACCTCGGTGGGCAATGAACTGTCGGGATCGGCCTTCGCTGCCGCGATGATCTGCTCATCCGTCAGCGCATCGACCTTCGACCAGTCGAAACCGCGCAGCAGACGTTCAGCTTCCTTCGAGGGCTTGTGCGAAGACACGTCTTTCGCTCCGGTGGACTCGTCTCACGGATATAAGGCGCCGTTTGCACCCTCTCCAGACGAAGACACACAATATAACACGCCCCGCCACGGCGGCCATCGCCTCGAAACGGGGTTCGCCGGCCACAAGCTTGGGCGAAGAACGCTCGAAGCGCGATCGCCCGTCGAAGACGAACTCGCCCAGGCGGAGCGGCAAACCGTGCTTGGCACGGTTCGCCGCATCCTTGTCGTCGTCCCACTCGAAGTCGTCCGTCTCGCCCATGCTGCCAACTCCAATCGAGTAGCCGACCATAGACGAGAGCTATTAACGATAACGTTAATGAGTCGTTACCTGCGTCCGGAGCGGGTTAGATTTTGTTAACTAGCTCAGTTCTTCGCCTTGTCGACGAGCTTGTTCTTCTCAATCCAGGGCATCATGCCGCGCAGCTTGGCGCCGACTTCCTCGATCTGGTGGGCGTCGTTGACGCGGCGGATGCCCTTGAAGCGGGCGGCGCCGGCCTTGTATTCCTGCATCCATTCCGAGGTGAACTTGCCGGTCTGGATGTCGGTGAGCACACGCTTCATCTCCGCCTTGGTCTCGGCGGTGATGATGCGGGGGCCGGAGACGTACTCGCCCCACTCGGCGGTGTTGGAGATCGAGTAGTTCATGTTGGCGATGCCGCCCTCATAGATGAGGTCGACGATCAGCTTCACTTCGTGCAGGCACTCGAAATAGGCCATCTCCGGGGCGTAGCCGGCTTCCACCAGCGTCTCGAAGCCGGCGCGGATCAGCTCGACGAGGCCGCCGCACAGCACCACCTGCTCGCCGAACAGGTCGGTCTCGCACTCTTCCTTGAAGGTGGTCTCGATGATGCCCGAGCGGCCGCCGCCGACGCCCGAGGCGTAGCTGAGGCCGAGGTCGAGCGCGTTGCCCGAGGCGTCCTGATGCACGGCCACGAGGCAGGGCACGCCGCCGCCCTTCAGGTATTCGCCGCGCACGGTGTGGCCGGGACCCTTGGGGGCGACCATGAGCACGTCGACGGTGGACTTCGGCTCGATCAGGCCGAAATGCACGTTGAGGCCGTGGGCGAAGGCGATCGCCGCGCCGTCGCGGATGTTGGGGGCGATCTCGTTCTTGTAGATGTCGCCCTGCAGTTCGTCCGGGGTGGCCATCATCATCAGGTCGGCCCACTTGGCCGCCTCGGCGACGGTCATCACCTTGAGGCCGTCGGCCTCGACCTTCTTGGCGGTCGCCGAGCCCGGCTTCAGGCCGACGGCGAGTTCCTTGACGCCGGATTCCTTGAGGTTCAGCGCGTGGGCGCGGCCCTGGCTGCCATAGCCGATAATGGCGACCTTCTTGCCCTTGATGAGGTTAACGTCGGCGTCGCGATCGTAATAAACGCGCATGGGAGTCTCCTTGATTCACGCGTTGATCTTGCCCCGGCGCGTCTTTTCCGTGCCGTGGAGGGTGAGAAACTGGTCGGTGGCCCGCGCGGCGTCGCGCTCGATGCCGGCCGGCGGCAGGTCGAGCGCGTCGCCGAGCAGAAGGCGGATCTGCACATCCCGGCCGACAAGGCCGATGAAACTGCGGAAGGCGGTCTCGGTGTCGTCAAAGTCGAGCAGGCCGGCCTCCCGGCCGGCGTCCAGCAGCGGCTTCAGCCGCTCGCCGATAGCGAAGCGCCCGTTCGCCAGCATGATGGCGCCGAGATTGCTGCCGCCGGCACCGGCCTGCGCGATGGCGAAGCGGTTGAGGGCGATGGAGGTGGGGCTGGAGATGACGCCGAGCCAGTTGGCGGCGAAGCGGATGAGGCTGTCGCGCAGCGCGAGTATATCGAGCGTCTGGCGATCGTAATTGCCGGCGCGCACCTTGGAGGCCTGCCAGCGCACGGTGGCGCTGAGCAACCCGTCACGGTCGCCGAACCATTTGTAGAGGCTTTCCTTCGAGCAACTCGCGCGGCGCGCCACCGCCGTCATGGTGACATCGCCGCCGCGCTCGACCATCAGCGCGAGCACGGCGTCGAGAACGGCCTGCTGCCGCTCCGTCAGCGTCTCGCCTTGCAGGTCGATCTGCGTGGTCATTCGAGCGGAAACCGTCCGTACCGTACGTTACGGTTCCGTGTACAGGAGCCCGCCGGCCGGTGCAAGCAAAGACGGCGGCGGTCTGCCCGGCCCTCGACATTTCGGCCGGGCGGGCTATCTCCGTCAGCGTCCTGCCGACCCCACCCGCCGACGGAGACGCGCCATGAGCGAACTGCCCAGCCCCGCCGACATCCTCACCTTCTGGCGCGAGGCCGGACCTACGAAATGGTTCGAGAAGGACGACGCGTTCGACGCGGCGATCCACGCGCGCTTCCTCGCGGCCTATGAAGCGGCCGCCGCCGGGCAGCTCGACGGCTGGCAGGAGACGGCGGAGGGCAGCTACGCGCTGATCCTGCTGCTCGACCAGTTCCCGCGCAACCTGTTCCGCGGCTCGCCGCGCGCCTTCGCCACCGACGAGGCGGCGCGCGCGATCGCGGACCGGGCGGTCGAACGCGGTTTCGACCGCACCTTCGAGCTGCCGGAGCGGCGCTTCATTTACATGCCGTTCATGCATTCGGAGGAACTGGCGGACCAGGAGCGCTGCGTCGCGCTGTGCGAGGCCTCCGACGATGACGAGGGCGTGCACCACGCCGTCGTCCACCGCGACATCATCCGCGACTTCGGCCGCTTCCCGCACCGCAACCCGGTGCTCGGGCGCGCCTCCTCGGACGAGGAGCACGCCTTCCTCGAAGCCGGCGGCTTCGCCGGCTGAGCGTTCCGCGCGGCGGGCCGAGCGCCGCGCCTCGTCTCACATGCCGTCCGGACCGCGCCCGATGGCAGCGACGCCGGTGCGCGAGACCTCGACGAGGCCGAGCGGCTCCAGCAGCGAGACGAACTGGTCAACCTTCTCCGGCTTGCCGGTGATCTCGAACACGAAGCTCTCCAGTGTGGTGTCGACGGTGCGGGCGCGGAAGCTGTCGGCGATCAGCAGCGCCTCCTGCCGGATCTCGCCCTTGCCGCGCACCTTGATGAGCGCGAGCTCGCGCTCCACCGCCTTGCCGACCACGGTGAGGTCGACCACCCGGTGCACCGGCACCAGCCGGTCGAGCTGGCTCTTGATCTGCTCGATGATCGGCGGCGCCCCCGTCGTCACCACGGTGATGCGCGAGAGATGCGAGGCGTGGCTGACCTCCGAGACGGTCAGGCTGTCGATATTGTAGCCGCGCCCGGAAAACAGGCCGACGATGCGGGCAAGCACGCCCGGCTCGTTGTCGACCAGCATGGAGAGGGTGTGGCGTTCGGCGGGCTCGTTGACGGGAGGCATGGGGCACTCTGAAAAGCGGGCAGCTGAAAAGCGGAACAACCATCCTTCCTCATGGCCGGGCTTGACCCGGCCGCCCAGAACTCGGCCGCACCGAGACGCTGGGCCCCCGGGTCAAGCCCGGGGATGAGGGAAAGGAGGCGACGGCGACGGACGCCCCGTCACACCAGCATCTTGCCTTCCTCGTCGATGGCCTCGTCGAGCGCCTCCGCATTGTCGGGCAGGATCATCTCGTTGTGCGGCTTGCCCGACGGGATCATCGGCAGGCAGTTCTCCATCTTGTCGACGAGGCAGTCGAACAGCACCGGCCGGTTGACGCTGATCATCTCGTGAATGGCACCGTCGAGATCGGCCGGGTTCGAGCAGCGGATGCCGACGCCGCCATAGGCCTCGGCCAGCTTTACGAAGTCCGGCAGCGATTCCGAATAGGAGTGCGAATAGCGCCCGCCATGCAGCAGGTCCTGCCACTGGCGCACCATGCCCATATACTCGTTGTTGAGCACGAAGATCTTGACCGGCAGGTTGAACTGCAGCGCGGTCGACATTTCCTGCAGGCACATCTGGATCGAGGCTTCGCCGGCAATGTCGATGACGAGGCTGTCGGGGTGGGCCACCTGCGCGCCGATGGCGGCGGGCAGGCCGTAGCCCATGGTGCCGAGGCCGCCGGAGGTCATCCAGCGGTTCGGCTCCTCGAAGTGGAAGTGCTGCGCCGCCCACATCTGGTGCTGGCCGACCTCGGTGGTGATGTAGACGTCCTTGTCCTTCACCTGATCGTACAGCGCCTTGATCGCCTGCTGCGGCTTGATGATGCGGTCCGACGTCTTGAAGGAGAGCGACTTGCGGGCGCGCCAGCGGTCGATCTGCCCCCACCATGAGGCGAGCGCCTGCCGGTCGGGCTCGGCCTTCATGCCGCGCCAGACGGTGAGGATGTCCTCCAGCACGTGCTTGACGTCGCCGATGATCGGAAGGTCGACCTTGATGTTCTTGTTGATCGAGGACGGGTCGATATCGATGTGGATCTTCTTCGAGTTTGGCGAGAAGGCGTCGACGCGGCCGGTGATGCGGTCGTCGAAGCGCGCGCCGATGCAGACCATGACGTCGCAGTCATGCATCGCCATGTTCGCCTCATAGGTGCCGTGCATGCCGAGCATGCCCAGCCACTGCTTGTCGGAGGCCGGGAAAGCGCCGAGGCCCATCAGCGTCGAGGTGACGGGATAGCCGGACAGGCGGGCGAATTCGCGCAGCAGCCGGCTCGCCTCGGGGCCGGAATTGATGACGCCGCCGCCGGTGTAGAGGATCGGCCGCTTGGCCTTGGCCAGCATCTCGACCGCCGTGCGGATCTTCTCCGGGTCGCCCTTCAGGCGCGGCTGATAGGTGCGGTGCTGGATATTCTCCGGCCCGACATAGGTGCCGCGGGCGAACTGCACGTCCTTCGGGATGTCGACGACGACAGGGCCCGGACGCCCGTTCTGGGCGACGTAGAACGCCTCGTGCATGACGCGGGCGAGGTCGTTGATGTCGCGGACGAGGTAGTTGTGCTTGGTGCAGGGGCGGGTGATGCCGACCGTGTCGCACTCCTGGAAGGCGTCCGAGCCAATGAGATGGGTCGGCACCTGGCCGGTGATGCAGACCAGCGGGATCGAATCCAGCAGCGCATCGGTGAGGCCGGTGACGGCGTTGGTGGCACCGGGACCCGAGGTCACGAGAACGACGCCGACCTTGCCGGAGGAACGGGCATAGCCCTCCGCCATGTGCACCGCGCCCTGTTCGTGGCGCACGAGGATGTGCTTCACCTGATTCTGGTGGAACATGGCATCGTAGATCGGCAGCACGGCGCCGCCGGGATAGCCGAACATGTGCTCGACGCCCTGGTCGATCAGCGCCTGCATCACCATTTCGGCGCCGGTCATCTCGCGCAACATGGTCTTGTTCCTTTTACACTCGTCGTTCGTTTGGTCGGAAAGAAGGTCCAGAAAATCAAAAGGCCCCGTCAGGGGCCATTTTCCGCGCGTCACCGTTAGGCGGAGCAGCCGTCAGGCAAGCTCCGCGGCGACGCGCCGTCCTACGATAAGGATAATTTTCTTGCGCATCGGAGCGCCCTTCCTTCGTAAAGTTGCGCGACCTGTACAGCCACGCGCCGCAGGCGTCAAGCGCGACGCCCACGCTACGCGAAGAATGTAAGACGATCGCGCACTTTTCGTGGCACGGGAAGGCCGCTATACCGCGCCAAGCTTGAGGAGTTCAGCTTCCATGACGCAGATGCGGCTAGTCGTCGTCGGGGCATCGGGCCGTATGGGCCGTGTGCTGATCCAAACCATCGCCGAGGCGCCGGACCTCCTGCTGGTCGGCGCTGTCGACCAGCCCGGCAGCGACTTCCTCGGCCGCGACGCCGGCGAGCTCGCCGGGCTGCCGCCGCTTGGCGTCAAGGTCTCCGACGACCCGCTGACCCTGTTCGCCGCCGCCGACGGCGTGATCGACTTCACCATTCCCGCCGCCACCGTCGCCTATGCCGCCTTCGCCGCGCAGGCGAGGATCGTGCATGTGATCGGCACCACCGGTTTCTCGCCGGAGGAGGACGCGAAGATCGCCGCCGCCGCGCGCCATGCCGCCATCGTGAAGTCGGGGAATATGAGCCTCGGCGTGAACGTGCTGGCCGCCGTGGTGCGGCGCGTGGCGCGCGCGCTCGACGACAATTTCGATATCGAGGTGGTGGAGATGCACCACAACCGCAAGATCGACGCGCCCTCCGGCACCGCGCTGCTGCTGGGCGAGGCGGCCGCGCAGGGGCGCGGCGTGACGCTGGAGGAGAACGGCGTGTTCACCCGTCACGGCGTCACCGGGCCGCGCAAGGCCGGTGACATCGGCTTCGCCACGCTGCGCGGCGGCACGGTGGTGGGTGAGCACAATGTGATCTTCGCCGGCGCCGGCGAGCGCATCGAGCTCGGCCACCGCTCGGAGGATCGCGGCATCTTCGCGCGCGGCGCGCTGGCCGCCGCCCGCTGGGCGCGCGGGCGCAAGCCCGGCCTCTATTCGATGACCGACGTGCTGGGCCTCAACGACTTCTGACCGAACGGAGACCGACCCGATGACCGAACGCCTCCTCGTGCTCGTCCGCCACGGCCAGAGCGAGTGGAACCTGAAGAACCTGTTCACCGGCTGGCGCGACCCGGACCTCACGGCGCTCGGCGTCGAGGAGGCGCTGAAGGCCGGCACGCGGCTGAAGGCCGAGGGCTACCAGTTCGACATCGCCTTCACCTCCAACCTGTCGCGTGCGCAGAAGACGCTGACCCTCGCCCTCGGCGAACTCGGCCAGAGCGACCTGCCCGTGGTGAAGGACATCGCGCTGAACGAGCGCGACTATGGCGACCTCTCCGGCCTCAACAAGGACGATGCCCGCGCCAGATGGGGCGAGGAGCAGGTGCATGTGTGGCGCCGTTCCTACGACGTGCCTCCGCCCGGCGGCGAAAGCCTGAAGGACACGGTGGCGCGCACCCTGCCCTATTACGTCACCGAGATCCTGCCCAAGGTGCTGCAGGGCAACCGGGTGCTGGTGGCCGCGCACGGCAATTCGCTGCGCGCGCTCATCATGGTGCTGGAGAAGCACACGCCCGAGAGCATCATGAAGCGTGAGTTGGCCACCGGCGCGCCGGTGATCTACCGGCTGAAGGCCGATTCCACCGTGGAGAGCGTGGTCGACCTGGCCGGCTGACGCGGCGGATCGACCCGCTGACTTGCCAGCGGCGAGAGCGGACCCATATGAGCGACGTGAAGACGGCTTCCCCCGTTCCGGGAGCGCATCCGGGACGGCCCGACAGTGAAGGGAAGACCGTCATGCGCGGCACCGCCGACCGCATCCGCCACGTCGTCAGCTTCGAGATCATCGCCCTGTCGATCATCACCCCGCTCGGGGCGTGGGTGTTCGGCGTGCCGATGATCGACATGGGAGCCGTGGGCGCGGGCGCCGCACTCATCGCGGCGAGCTGGAACTACCTGTTCAATCTCGGCTTCGACCACGCGCTGGCGCGGCTGCGCGGCTCGGTGCGCAAGACGCTCGCCTTACGCGTGGCGCATGCGGTGCTGTTCGAGATCGGCCTTGTGGCGGTGCTGGTGCCCTTCGTCGCCTGGTATCTCGACATGGGGCTTGTCGAGGCCTTCCTGATGGACCTCGCGCTGGCGGGCTTCTTCCTCGTTTACGCCTTCCTGTTCAACTGGGCCTATGACGTGATCTTCCCGCTGCGCGAGGCGCCCCGGCCGCTCGCCGCCGCCGGGGGCCGGTAGGCGCGGCGGAGTCCCTCACCGCGCTCCGGTGATCTGCCCCGCCTCCCAGCCGAGGATCGCCCGCTTGCGGGTCAGGCCCCAGTGATAGCCGGTGAGATCGCCGTTCTTGCCGAGCACGCGATGGCACGGCACCACGAAGGACATCGGGTTCTTGCCCACCGCCGCGCCGATGGCGCGCGCCGCCTTCGGCTTCTCGACGCAGCTCGCGATGCTGGAATAGGTGGTGGCCTTGCCGAGCGGGATGCGCATCAGCGTCTCCCACACCTTCACCTCGAAATCGGTGCCGATGAAGACGATGCGCAGCGGATCGTCCGGGCTCCAGGTGCCGCGGTCGAAGATGCGCGCCGCGTAAGGGCCGGTCGCCAGCGGGTCCTCGATATAGATGGCGTTCGGCCAGCGCCGGCGCATGTCGGCGAGCGCCTTGTCCTCCTCGCCGTCGTCGGCGAAGGCGAGGCCGCACAGACCGCGCGGCGTGACCATGGCGAGCGCCTTGCCAAACTGCGAGGCGTGGAAGCCGTAACGCACGACGAGACCGGCGCCGCCGGTCTTCCACTCGCCGGGCGACATGGATTCGTGCACCACGAAGAGATCGTGCAACCGGCCGGGACCGGAAAGGCCGAGTTCATAGGCGGCGTCGAGCACATTGTCGGATTCCGACAGCACGCGGCGGGCGGCGTCGATCGTCACCGCCTGCAGGAAGTCCTTCGGGGTCAGCCCGCACCAGCGGCGGAACAGATCGGTCAGCGCGCGCGGATGCACCCCGGCGGCGCGGGCGATCTCCTCGACCTCGGGCTGGTCGCGGAAGCGCAGATTCACATATTCGACCGCCCGCCGGACGATCTCATAATCGGCGGCGGCGATCTCAAGCGGATGGGCGGCGTCGAGATTTGGGGCGAGCACGGGCTTTCTCCTCCTGCTGGACGCCATCCGATCATGCCCCATGAACGCCAGCCACCCGATTTCGACGCGGGCACTCAGAAGGCCGAGCGGGCAACGCCGCGCTTGGCCTCGGCAAGCGCCAGGGCGAGGTTGTCGGCGAGTTCCTCGCGCTGGGCGGTGTGCAGGAAGCCGCCGATCACATAGGGGCGCCCTCGCATCTCCAGCGTCAGGCGTTGCAGGCCGAAATCCTCGTGCAGTTCGCGGTTGAGCCGCGTCCACAAAGGGTTCAGCTCCTCCTCGAACACCGTGCCGTCTGCCGTGACATGGCGCAAGCGGATGAGGCTGGGCGTGACGAGGATTTCCTCACAGGCGCGGGCGGAACGGAAATTCAGCCGGAAGGCCAGCCAGATCGCCAGCACGTCGAGCCCGAACATCCCGAAGACCGGCCAGGCGCCCATCATCAGGAAGGCGACACCGCAGACGAAGCTGATGCCCGCGACGATGAACATGACGATCATGAAGCCGCGCTGGTTCAGCGAGCGGTGCGGCTGGTAGCGCACCGAAAGAAGCGTCGGCTCGGCGGCACATTCCTCGCCGGGGTGCTCGGCAGTCTTGGCAGCGTTCATGGGCCCGCATTATAGGTCAAAAATGGCTGACGGGGACAAGGATTCGTCGCGGCGTAATACGCCCGCGAGCAAGGGCGGCAAGGCCGCCGTGAAGGCCGCCAAGCCGGCCGCGAAGCTGCGCGCCAAGAGCAAGGCCGCCGCGACGCTGGTCGAGCAGGCGCAGGCGCGCCCGGCCCGCCGCCGCGCGGTCGCCAATGCGGCCGCCGCCGCCATGGGCGGCGCCTTCCGCGCGTGGAGCGAAGCGGAGGTCGAGGCGGCGTTTTCGCGCTTCGAAGCGGCCAACCCGGAACCCGAAGGCGAACTCGAATATCACGACCCCTTCACGCTGCTGGTCGCCGTAGTGCTGTCGGCGCAGGCGACCGACACCGGGGTGAACAAGGCGACGCGCGGGCTGTTCAAGGACGCGCCGACGCCGGAGAAGATGGTCGCGCTCGGCGAGGAGGGCGTCGCCGCCCATATCCGCACGCTCGGCCTCTATCGCGGCAAGGCGAAGAACGTCGTCGAACTCTCGCGCCGGCTCATTGCCGAGCACGGCGGCGAAGTGCCGCCCGACCGTGCGGCGCTGGAGGCCCTGCCCGGTGTCGGGCGCAAGACGGCGAATGTGGTGCTCAACATCGCCTTCGGCCTGCCGACCATCGCGGTCGACACCCATCTGTTCCGCGTCGCCAATCGCACCGGCCTGGCGCCCGGCAAGAACCCGCTGGAGGTTGAGCTGGGGCTTGAGCGCGTCATTCCCGACCGCTTCAAGCTTCACGCCCATCACTGGCTGATCCTGCACGGGCGCTACGTCTGCAAGGCCCTGAAGCCGGACTGCCCGCGCTGCCTGATCGCGGATCTGTGCCGCTGGCCGGAAAAGACGCCGGCCTGAGCTTGGCGCTTAATCGGCGCGAAGCGACAGGCGCTTGTGCAGCCGCACCATGAAGAGCGTGGCGAAGATCGGCGTCACGAGGTTGAGAATCGGCACCGACACGATGGCCGCGATGATCAGCCCGCCGAAGAACACGGTGCCCGAGTAATGCCGGCGCATCAGCGCCGCCTCGTCCTCGCCGCGATAGCGCAGCGCCGCGAACTGGAAATATTCGCGGCCGAGCAGATAGGCGTTGGCGACGTAGAACACGACGAGATTGACGCCCGGCACCAGCAGCAGGAGCAGCGCGACAAGGTTCACCGCCAGCGTGACGCCGAAGAAGCGGAGCGTCAGCACCAGCGAGCGGCCGACGGGCAGCGGCCGGCCTTCCGGCTCGCCGGGGAACGCCGTGCGCTCCACCTGCGCCGCCACGTCGTCGACGAACAGGCCGGCGACCAGCGAGGTCACCGGCGGCACCAGGAAGACGGCGCCGATGAGGATGCCGAAGGCGGCGATGATGTCGACGGTGATCTGCGCCCACTGCCAGTCGAGCGCCACGAAATAGGTGAGCGCGTAGTGCGCGCCAATGCCGAGCACGATCAGCAGGCCCACGGCGAGACCGATGGAGCGCAGCAGCACGGGGCGATAGGCCGCCGAAAAGGTCTCGGCGAAGGCGGTGAAGGCGTCGCGCAGCATGAGGCTCCCCATTCGTCGCCCTCTAGGTAAGGCGGGCGGGCGGCCACCTCAAGGCGCGCGCATCATCCACTGGAAACAACGCCGATTCGGCGCTTGCTTTTTACGTGCCGCTTGACGAGTCGCGATTCGTTCCAACGTGAACAAAGCATGATTCGCATACCGGTGCCGTGGCTTGGGACGCCGCCGGGTCGCCCCGGCTTCGCCCTCCCGCCCCGGCGTGCTAGCGTGGCGCCATCCTCTCCGAGTTCGCCGCATGATCCGACCGCCGTTCCCTCCCGGCTCGCTGACGCGCCGCCGCTTCCTCGCCGCCTCCTCCGCCGCGCTGCTGCCGCTACCCGCGCTCGCCCAGTCGGGCGGGCCGGCCGCTTCAGCCCTGCCGTCCGACGTCGATGTCGCCATCGTCGGCGGGGGCGCAGCCGGCATCGCGGCGGCGCGCCGCGTCGCTGCTTCCGGCCGCTCCTATGTGCTGCTGGAGGCGGGCCCGACGCTCGGCGGGCGGGCGCGGACGCGGACGGCCTTCGGCATGAATGTCGACCTCGGCGCCGGCGGCTTTTCCCGCACCGGCGCCACGCTGGCGGCCGGCGCGCAGGCGGATGGCCTCGCCCTCGCGCCCCTTCCCTCCGGCCGCCGGCTGTTCGTCGATGGCCACGAGGCGCGGGAGAGCGCCTATGATGCCTTCACCGCCGCGCTTGGCAAGGCGCGGCGCGACATGCTGGCGGCGGTCGACGGCGGCAAGGACGTCGCGGCCTCGGTGCCATTGACCGCCGCGCCGCCCGCCCCGGCTTCGTCGGCACCCTTGCCGCCCGATATCTGGACCGCGACGGTCCTTCAGCTTCTTGGACCGCTCAGCTGCGGGCGCGCGCTGCCGACTCTTTCCGCGCTCGACCTGTCGCAGCGCGACGCCCCGGTCGACGACCTGACCGCGCCCGGCGGCGTGGGTGCGCTCATCGAGGCGCTGGGCGCGAAGCTCGACGCCCGCACCGACACGCCGGTGACGCTGATCACCAATAGCGGGCGCTTCCATTCCATCACGGTCCGTGGCCAGCGCACGCCGATCCGCGCCCGCGCCATCGTACTCGCCGTGCCTGCGCCCGTGCTGGCGGCGGGCGCGCTGCGCTTCAACCCGGTGCTGCCCGCGCGCTTGACGAATGCCCTGCGCGCCCTGCCCGCCGGCGCGCTGGAACAGGCCGCCTTCCTGCTGCCGGGCAATCCGCTCGGGCTGCAGCCGAACGAGGCGGTGCTTGCCAGGGCCGGCAGGGCACCCGCCGCGCTGCTGCGCGGCCGGATCGGCGGCTCGGACCTGCATGTGTTGACCTTCGCCGACGCGCTGGCGCGCGAGATCGCCGAGAAGGGCGAAGCCTCGGCGCTGAGGCTCGCGCGCGATTATCTGAGCCTCAATTTCGGCCTTGCGGCGGAGCGCGTGAGCGAAGTGGTCTGCTCGCGCTGGGGCACCGATCCGCTGATCCGCGGCGCGCTGGTGGCGGCCTCGCCCGGACAGGGCGGCCAGCGCCGCGTCTTCGCCGATGCGGTGCAGAACCGCATCTTCCTCGCCGGCGAATATGTGCCGGTAGCCGGCTGGGGCACGCTCAGCGCCGCGTGGACCTCGGGCGAGGCGGCCGCCGGCCGTGCGCTCGCGCTGCTCGGCGGGCCGGCGTAAGGCCGAAAACCCGCCGTCGGGGCGCCGAGGCGTCCCGCCTCAGCCGCGCAGCGTCGCGCCGGTCTTGCGGGTGACTTCGGCGACGATCCGGCCCGCCACCGCCTCGATCTCGGCGTCGGTCAGTGTCTTCTCGCGCGGCTGCAATGTGACCGAGAGCGCCACCGACTTGGCGTCGGCGTCGATCCCCGGCCCCTCATAGACGTCGAACACGTTCACCGCCGTGATCAGCTTACGGTCGACGCCGGCAGCCGCCTTGAGGATGTCGCCGGCCGCGACTGAGCGCGCGACCACGAAGGCGAAGTCGCGCTCCACCGGCTGGAAGGCGGAAAGTTCCAGCAGTGGCTTCACCCGCGTCGCCTTGGCCTTGGGCTCGGGCACGCGGTCCAGCAGCACCTCGAAGCCGACCAGCGGGCCTTCGGCATCGAGAGCCTCCAGCGCTGAAGGGTGCAACTCGCCGAAATGGCCGATGACGTTCGGGCCGAGGCGGAAAGTGCCGGAGCGGCCGGGATGGAACCAGCCCGGCGCGTCGGTCGAGATCTGGAGATTGGCGACCGGCGCCCCGACGGCGGCGAGCACGGCCAGCGCATCCGCCTTGGCATCGAAAGCATCGACGGCGGTCGCCCTGCCCGCCCAGTGCCGGCCCGCGCCTGTCGGCTTGGCGAAGGCGCGGCGGATGGCCGTGGCGGCGATGAACTGGTCCTGCGGGCGCTCACCCTTGAATACCTGCCCCACCTCGAACAGCGCGACATCGCCAATGCCGCGATCTGCATTGGCCTGGGCCGAGCGGACGAGGCCCGGCAGCAGGCTCGGGCGCATGTCGGAGAGGTCCGAGGCGATGGGGTTGGCGAGCGCCAGCTCCGGCTGGCCGCCGCCGAACAGCTCCGCCTGCGCCTTCGGCACGAAGGACCAGGTGACGGCTTCCACGAGGCCGCGTGCCGCCAGCGCGCGCTTCGACTTGCGGGTGCGGAGCTGGAGCGTGGTCAGCACCGGCTTGCGGGCATTCTCGTCGCGCGGGAAGGGCGTGGAGGGCACGCGGTCGAGACCGACGATGCGGATGACCTCCTCCACCAGATCGGCCTTGCCCTCGATGTCGCCGCGCCAGCTCGGCGGGGTGACGCGCACCGTGCCGGACGTGCCCTCGACCGCGAAGCCGAGCTTGGCCAGCGTCCCGACCTGCTCGGCGTCGCTGGCGACCAGCCCGGTCAGCTTTTCGGTCAGCGCCAGCGGGAAGTCGATCACCCGCGTGGTGTCCGGAATCGCACCGGCGAGCACGATCTCGGAGGGCTCGCCGCCGCACAGGTCGAGAATGAGCTGCGTCGCCAGCTCGACGCCCGGCACGGTGAAGGCGGGGTCGACGCCGCGCTCGAAGCGGAAGCGGGCGTCGGAGTTCAGCCCCAGCCGGCGGCCGGTCTGGGCGATGTTGATCGGCTCCCACAGCGCCGATTCCACGAGCACGTCGGTCGTGCCCTCGTCGCAGCCGGATTCTTCGCCGCCCATCACGCCGGCGAGCGATTCCACGGCCTTGTCGTCGGCGATGACGCAGATGCCGGAATCGAGCGCATAGGTCTTGCCGTCGAGCGCCAGCAGGCTCTCGCCGTCTTTCGCCGGGCGCACGACGAGATTGCCGTGAACCTTGGCGGCGTCGAAGACGTGCAGCGGGCGGTTGCGGTCGAAGGTAAGGAAGTTGGTGACGTCGACCAGCGCGTTGATGGGACGCAGACCGATGGCCCGCAGCTTGGCCTGCAGCCATTCCGGCGAGGGACCGTTCTTCACGCCGCGCACGAGCCGCAGCGCGAAGGCCGGGCACGGCGCGCCGGGCTCGATGGCGACGGAGACCGGGCAGGGATACAGCCCCTTCACCGGCGCAATCGGCGTCTCGATCAGCGTGCCGATGCCGGCGGCGGCGAGGTCGCGGGCGATACCGTGGATGCCCAGCGCGTCGGCGCGGTTCGGCGTGACCGCAATCTCGACCACCGGGTCGTCGAGGCCGATCCAGTCGACATAGCTGGCGCCGACCGGCGCGTCTTCGGGCAGGTCGATGATGCCGTCATGGTCCTCGGAAAGCTGCAGCTCGGCGGCCGAGCACAGCATGCCCCGGCTCTCGACGCCGCGGATGCTGCCGATTCCGAGCGTCATGTCCTTGCCGGGGATATAGGTGCCGGGCGGGGAGAACACGCTCTTCATGCCCGTGCGTGCGTTCGGCGCGCCGCAGACAACCTGCACCGGCTCGCCGGTGCCGGTGTCGACCATGCAGACGCGCAGCTTGTCGGCGTTCGGATGCTGAACGGCGGAGACGACATAGGCGATGGTGAAGCCCTTGAGCTTCGCCGCCTTGTCCTCGACGCTTTCCACTTCCAGCCCGATACGGTTGAGCGCGCCGGTCACATCGTCGAGCGCATAGTCGCCGGAGAGATGCTCGCGCAGCCAGGAGAGGGAGAATTTCATCGGACGGCCCTATCGTTCTGCTTGTTCGTTACTCGGCGCATCACTGGCCCACTTGTAACCCTTTTCGGCCGTGCCATCGCCGAACCAGGGGAGAGCGACGTCATCAGCGGCCACAAGGAACTCAATTCCGATATTGCGCTTCTTCACCATGTCTCGATCAGACTTGCGGTAGTCGAGGATCTTGCCCTGGCGGTAGGACATCGCGGCGTGCGAGCTGTGCAGCGCCACTTTGCCGCCGGCCTTCATACTCTTGATGACCTCGTCTTCGGACACGATCCACAATCCTGTCCAGAAAAAGCCCTCGCCATCGGCGGTAACGCCGCGGTCGTTCTCGCAGACGAAATGGAATTCCAAGACGACATCGCGCGCGGTACGCTTGCCCACTGGAGAAGAGGAAGTCGCTGGCTTCTTCGCCACGCCGACTCGCCCGGCGAGAGTCTCGCCGCAGAGTGCCGCCAGTTCCGAGGCCCCACGCGCCTGCGCATTGGCAAGAAGCTGCTTGAGCTGCGCCGTCTCCATGGCGGCAAGCCGCTCGGCCGTCCAGATGGGAGCCTTGCTCACGTGCTCAGCCCGCCCGCCAGTGTCGGGAAGTCGAGCGGGCGGAAGCCGTAATGGGCTAGCCAGCGCACATCCGCCTCGAAGAAGGCGCGCAGGTCCGGCATGCCGTACTTCAGCATGGCGATGCGGTCGATGCCCATGCCCCAGGCGAAGCCCTGATACTCGTCCGGGTCCAGCCCGCAATTGCGCAGCACGTTCGGGTGCACCATGCCGCAGCCGAGGATCTCCAGCCAATCGGAGCCCTCGCCGAAACGGATTTCGCCCGGGCGCGAGCGGTCGCACTGGATGTCGACCTCCATGGAGGGCTCGGTGAAGGGGAAGAAGGACGGGCGGAACCGCATCTTCACATTGTCCACCTCGAAGAACGCCTTGCAGAACTCCTCCAGAATCCACTTCAGGTGGCCGAGATTCGACCCCTTGTCGATGACAAGCCCCTCCACCTGATGAAACATCGGCGTGTGGGTCTGGTCGCTGTCCGAGCGATAGGTGCGGCCCGGGCAGATGACGCGGATCGGCGGCTTCTTGGAGAGCATGGTGCGCACCTGCACCGGCGAGGTGTGGGTGCGCAGCACGAGGCGCGAGCCGTCCTCCTTGGTGGGGAGGTAGAAGGTGTCGTGCATCTCGCGCGCCGGGTGTCCCTCCGGGAAGTTCAGCGCGGTGAAATTGTGGAAATCGTCCTCGATGTCCGGCCCTTCCGCCACCGAGAAGCCCATATCGGCGAAGATGGCGGTGAGCTCGTCGATCACCTGGCTGATCGGGTGCAGGCGGCCGGCCTCGGCGGGCGTCTCGCGCACGGGAAGCGTGACGTCGACGCGCTCGGTCTCAAGGCGTTTCGCCAGCGCGGCGGCCTTGAGGTCAGTGCGGCGGGCACTGAGCGCCTCGTTCAGCCGGTCGCGCAGGCCGTTGATGGCGGGGCCGGCGCTCTTGCGCTCCTCCGGGCTCATGCCGCCGAGGCTCTTCAAGAGCTCGGAGACCGAGCCCTTCTTGCCGAGCGCGGCGACACGGATCGCCTCCAACTCCGCCTCGTCGGCAGCGGCGGCGATGGCGGCGAGGAGGTCGGCCTCGAGCGAGGCGAGATCGGGAAGGGCGGCGACGGACATGACGGCTCCTCGGTACTAAGCGGCGTCATCCCCGGGCTCGGCCCGGGGATCCACGTTTTCCGCCGCTTCGCGGCGCGCGGGGAAGGCGTGGATGGCTGGGACAGGCCCGGCCATGACGTTGTCAGGCATGAGCTGCGGCGGCTTATAGCGAGCCATACGCGGCGCGCAAAGCCACCAACGAGAAAAGCCCCAACGCTCGCGCGCGGGGCTTTCCAGCTTTCGGTCCCGGCGGTTCGGGAAAGATCAGGCGGCCTGCTTTTCCAGCGCGGCCTTGGCCTGCTCGACCAGCGCCGCGAAGGCGGCGGGCTCATGGATGGCGATATCCGAGAGCACCTTGCGGTCGACCTCGATCCCGGCCTTGCCGAGACCGTCGATAAATCGGCCATAGGTGAAGCCGAGCTCACGGGTCGCGGCATTGATGCGCTGGATCCAGAGCGCGCGGAAATTGCGCTTCTTCACCTTGCGGTCGCGATAGGCGTACTGCTGCGCCTTCTCGACGGCCTGCTTCGCGACGCGGATGGTATTCTTGCGGCGGCCGAAATAGCCCTTCGCCGCCTTGAGCACTTTCTTGTGCTTGGCGTGGGAAGTTACGCCGCGCTTGACACGTGCCATGGGAGTCTCTCCTGGAACTGGCTAAGGGTGGCGTCAGCCGTTGGGCAGATAGAACTTGCGAACGTTGAAGGCATCACGCTCGGACATGACCGTGGTGCCACGCTGGTCGCGGATCTGCTTGTTGGTGCGCTTGATCATGCCGTGGCGCTTGCCCGCCTGGGCCATGATCACCTTGCCGGTGCCGGAGAGCTTGAAGCGCTTCTTCGCTCCGGACTTGGTCTTCATCTTGGGCATTTGGCTCGATCTCCACGGCCGGCAGTTTCCCCGAAGGGACATCCGGCCCAATCTAGTGTGAGCGTTCGAACCGCCACGGCAGCCCTTTTAGCCGGGCGGTTCTTGAAGGCCGCACCCTCTACAGGAGCGGGCCGATTATTTCAAGAGCGCGACAGCCCGGCGTCCCGCGCGAAACAGGCGGGGCGCCGGGCCGGCTCGTCTCGCATCCCTACCGCGGGGGCGGACAGGGGGTGTTCGGCGGGCACTGCGGCGGACGGCCGCCCTGCTGCGGGGGGCTCTGCCCCTGCCCGGGCTGCCCCTGCGCCGGCTGCCCCTGAGGCGGGCGCCCCATGCCCGGCTGGCCGCCGGCTCCGCCACCACCGCCCTGCCAGCCGCCGCCCTGCGGCGGCTTCTGGCCCTGCGGCCATCCCTGGGGCGGCCTGCCGCCCTGAGACGGCCCACCCTGAGGCGGCTTGTAGCCGGGACCGCCCGGACCACCGCCACCCTGCCAGCCGCCCTGTGGCGGCTTCTGGCCCTGCGGAGGCTTGTTGCCGCCATATTGCGGCGGCTTCAGGCCGTCCGGCCAGCCCGGCGCCTGCGGCATCTTCGGTGGCTTGTTGCCCGGCCAGCCGCCCGGAGGCGGCTTCGGCCCGCCAGGACCGCCCCAGCCGGGACCGCCCGGATTACCGGGACCGCCGGGCCCCCAGCCGCCGGGAGGAGGCTTGGGGCCACCCGGACCCCAACCGCCGGGGGGCGGCTTCGGCCCGCCGGGACCACCCCAGCCGGGACCGCCCGGCCCCCACCCGCCCGGAGGCGGCGGACCCCAACCGCCGGGAGGCGGCCGGCGCGGCGGCGGCGGCGGGCCCCAGCGGTCATAGGTCGAGTACCACGGCCGGCCGCGATAGTAGCGGCCCCAGTAGTCGTTGAAGCTGAAGGCGATGATCGGCACGCCGATGGTAGGGGCGTAGTCGTAGAACTCGACCCGCCGGCCACGGTAATCCGCCTCGATATAGCGCGCGGCTACCCAGCCGCGCACCTCGTCCCAGGCAACGTCGCACCAGCTGTAGTCCTGCAGGCAGCCGAAGATCTCGAGCGGCGTGCCCTCGCCGAGCACCACCACCGGCGGATATTCGGTGCCGGGTCCCGCCCGCAGGTTCACATTCGTCGTGACGAACCCGCGATCCTGCGCGAACGCAGAACCGCCGAGCGCCAGCACAAGCAGGGCGCCCGCGAAAACACTTCTCATGAAAGACTCCCAAACGTTGCCGTAACCGGACAACGCCGACCGGGGACCAATGGAACCACCATCTTGGGCGGATTCATGTTGGCGGCGTGACGCAGCGGAGCCCACCGCGAAATTCGGTGTCCGCCTCCATCCGGCGAGGCGTGCCGGCCCGCCTTCCATTGCGTCACGTTGATCGCGGCCCGCGAAGCAGACAGGATGCGCCCGCCCGCGTTCCCCTCGCTCGCCCTTCTTCCCCTTCGCCCGGCGCGCCCCTCTCCCACGGACCCCCATCATGTCGTTCGGCACCCTGCTCGAAGCCTTCCTTCTCGGCCTGCTGGAAGGCTTCACCGAGTTCCTGCCCGTCTCCTCGACGGGCCACATCCTGCTTGCCGGGCATTTCCTCGGATTCGAGAGCCAGGGCAAGGTGTTCGAGGTGGTCATCCAGCTCGGCGCGATCCTCGCCATCGTGGTCGCCTATTTCCACCGTTTCCTGCACGTGCTGCTGACGCTGCCCTCCAGCCCGCGCTCGCGCAACTTCGTCATCGGCATCCTCATCGCCTTCCTGCCGGCGGCGGTGATCGGCGCGCTGGCGCACGGCTTCATCAAGAGCGTGCTGTTCGAATCGCCGGCGCTGATCTGCGTGATGCTGATCCTCGGCGGCATCGTGCTGTTGTGGGTCGATACCCTCAAGCTCAAGCCTGTGCATGACGACGCCATGGCTTTTCCCCCGCTGCTGGCGCTGAAGATCGGCTTCATCCAGTGCCTCGCCATGATCCCCGGCGTCTCGCGCTCGGGTTCCACCATCGTCGGCGGGCTGCTGCTCGGCGCCAGCAAGCCGGCAGCGGCGGAATTCTCGTTCTTCCTCGCCCTGCCGACCATGACCGGCGCCTTCGCCTACGACCTCTACAAGAACCGCGACGCGCTGAACTCGGACGACGCGCTCCTCATCGCCGTCGGCTTCGTCGCCGCCTTTATCGCCGCCATCACCGTGGTGCGCGGGCTGATCGCCTTCGTCTCCCGTCACGGCTTCACGCCGTTCGGCTGGTGGCGCATCGCCGTGGGCGGCGTCGGCCTCGTCGCGCTTGCGCTGGTCGGCTGAGCGCCGAAGAACTGCGTGCCAACAAAAAGGCCGCCGGGGCGGTAGCGCCGGCGGCCTTGCATCTCGTATGCGCTCCCAGCTCAGGCGGCTTCCGGCTTGGAGAACTGGCCGGCCTTGCGGTAGCGCCAGAGATAGCCGGGCAGGATGGCGCCGAGCGCCGTCGGCTGGATGCCGAGCCCTTCGAGCGTCCGCCCCTCCGCCTTCGCCGCCTCGGATACGATGTTGTCGTAGCGCAGCAGCCGCACCTGGTCGGTGGTCAGCAGCGGATTCGGCAGGATTTCGAGGATGCGGGCCTGCAGCGCGGCGATAGCGTCCGGCACCGGCACCAGCAGGCGCTTGCGGCCGATCTCGGCCAGCGTCAGTTCCAGAAGCTGCTTGAAGGTGAACACCTCCGGCCCGCCGAGTTCATAGACCGTGCCCGGCCGCGCCAGCCCGTCCACCGCCTTGGCGAAGGCGTTCGCGACATCGCCGACGAAGACCGGCTGGAAGCGGGTCGCGCCGCCGCCGATCAGCGGCAGCACAGGCGAGAGGCGCGAGAGGGCGGCGAAGCGGTTGAAGAACCCGTCCTCCGGCCCGAACACGATGGAGGGGCGGAAGATCACAGCTTCCGGCACCGCCGCCAGCGCGGCCGCTTCGCCCGCCGCCTTGGTCTTCGCGTAGACGGCGTCCGACTGCGCATCGGCGCCGATGGCCGAGCCGTGGATCAGCCGGGCGCCGACTTCGCGCGCCGCCAGTGCCACCTGCCGCGCGCCGAAATCCTGCACCGCCTCGAAGCTCTGACGCCCGCTCTCATGCAGGATGCCGACGAGGTTGATCACCACCTCGGCGCCTTCCGCCGCGCGCAGCACGGAGGCGGGGTAGCGCAGATTGGCCTGCACCGGCATGATCTGGCCGACCGCGCCGAGCGGCTGGAGATGGCCGGCGAGATCGGGACGGCGCACCGCGACGCGCACGCGCCAGCCGAGCCTGGCCAGAGCGCGCACCACGTGGCGGCCGACGAAGCCCGAGCCGCCATAGACCGTCACCAGCCGCTCCATCGGCGCGGCGCGCTTCAGCAGTTCGCCCTCGCTCTCCAGCGGCAGCTCGTTGGATTCGGCGGCGTCGACCATCGGTTCTCTCCCGGCCCGGATTGGCATGCCAGACGATTAGCGCGCCGCCGCCCCAGCGTCCATAGGTGAGGCGCTCCTGCGCCCGGCTGGGCCGTCGCCGGGCGCTAACGGGTGTATAGTGGGCAAAGCTACGCCCCGGCTCACGGCGCGCAGCTCCTTTGGCCGCTCCCCCGGACAGGGAGGCCGATGCCGGGAGGGCGATGCCGGGGCCCTGTCCAAAACATTTCCACTGCCGGATGGCCTCGTGAGCGAAAGGCGCGTTGACAAGTGCGAGGCCGCCCGACTATGTGTCGCCGCCGTGCCCGCAAGGCGCACGTGCCCAGGTGGCGGAATTGGTAGACGCGCTGGTTTCAGGTACCAGTGGGTAACACCGTGGAGGTTCGAGTCCTCTCCTGGGCACCACTCATTTTCTAATCTCCTGCTTTAGCAGACGTTTTCGGTTTCCCGCCCGCACTTTTCGGCTTGGTGCGGGCGTTTTTGTTCTTGGGTTGTTTCGGCAGCAGCAGCTTCGCAGCCTCGCTGGCCAGCCGCTTCCGGTCCGCGGCGCGCGTGTAATGGGTCGCCATCTTGCCCGTCGTCCACCCGAACAAGGCCATCAGCTGACGATCCGTAGCGCCGTTCTCCGCCGCCCTCGTGGCACCTGCCTTGCGCAGGCCATGAGCTGAACCCGGGCATGCGGCCGCTCGGCAGGCCTTCTTGAACCAGTTGCCGAAGCTCTCCTTGACGAAGGGCTGGCCGCGCTCGGTAACGAGAAACGCCAGATCCCCCGTCCTGGTGGCCTCGATGGATTTGGCGAGGGGCGGCAGCACGGGCAGCACCACCACCTCGCTGGTCTTCTCGGTGCGGAGCGTGATCAGGCCCTCGCGCACATGCTGTCGGCCGAGCTTCACCACGTCGCCACGGCGCAGTCCCGTATAAAGAAGAAGGTCGAAGGCGAGACGCTGCCGCGAACCGAGAGGCCATTTGGCCTCGAAGCGGGCGGCCTCCTCGTCGGTCCAGGTGTGGAAGCCGACCTCGTCATTGGCGCCCTTCAGCAGCTTGACGCCGATGCACGGGTTCACCTTCACCAGCTTGCCGTCGCCCGCCGCCCAGTCGAACAGCCCGCGCATCGCCTTGAGGAAGTTGTTCGCCGCGTGCGGTCTGTCCTGCCGGCGTTCGCGCCCGAGGATGATGGTCTTCTGCGTGATGTCGGCGAAGGCAACGTCGCCGGCGCTCTCCAGCACCTGGCGATAGATGTTCTCGCGCTGCCGGCGCGTGGCCACCGAGAGCCGCGCCCATGCCGAGCTCGCCCGGTAGCGGTCGATCGCCCAGCGCAGCGAGCCGGCTTTCGGCCCCTTCTTCTCCGGTGCCGCACCCTCGATCGCTGCCCGGTACTGCGCCCAGAACTCTTGCGAATCGTATTCGGCCGTCAGCCGAACGCGCGGGCCATGTTGCCGGCGCACATACCAGCGGAACACACCATGGCGGTTCTTTTCGTGATGGAGATAGGGCGGGCGCTTCTTCGGCATTCAGTGCCTCACAGACGGATTTCGCTGCCGTCGCGCTCCGGCTCCATCTTCGGGGCCGCGCGCTTGGCATCGAGCGGCGCGATGATGATCGTCCCGTCCGGCCGCATCTCGACCTGCGCCATGTCCTGCATGCCGGCCGCGCGCACCGCCCTGAGGGCGCGCGCGAGATCGGCCTGGGTATGACGGGCAGGCGTGCGGGACATACGTCAACCCTTTCGGTCGCGCTTCAGCGCCTCGATGTCTTTGCGGTCCACCTCGAGCGGCGAGGTCCGGCCGCCCGCACAGCCCTTGCGGAGTGGGAGGTTGGGCTTCATGCGGTGGAGGGTGGCCACGGAGACCCGCAGCTCGTAAGCGATCGCCTTGGCGCCGCGAATGATTTCGGAAGAGGCCATGCTACCGCCCCTCCCCAGCCACCCGACGATCACCGGGGATGAACATGCTTCCATAAGCGAACGCATAGAAGCGGCGGATCGGCCCACGGACCTCAACGACGATCTCGCCGTTTGCCGCGGCGGCGCAGAGCTTCTCCTTCAGCGCCTGAAGCGGATCAGAGATTGGTCCATGACCTTCCGGAAGGTCGAGACGATCACGCTCAGCCTGCCATCGAGGACCCCACTCCTTGACGTGCAGGTAGGAGTCATGCAGCGCTTCTGCATTGAAGTTTCTCTGCGGATCGAAGCACCAGAAGGCCACCGCATCGATCGGCTCGGCGCCAAACCATGGTTCCGCCAGCACGTCAAACTCTGTTCCTTCCAGCCATTCCGCAGGGTGGGAGATGACGCTAGTCGCAATAGCCAGGCGGTGGTGATCGGCGCCGTTGATCGCGAGTGTCAGACGCCGATGAATGAAATCGGCTGCGACGTCATGCGGGATGCCGCGCATCACGCATGCCTTCATGAGTGTGTATTCGATTCCGTTGATCAGCGAGTACCGAGCCGATTTGCCAGGCGCGTCATTATCCATCGGGAACTTGAGATACTGGCGCCAACCAAGGAGTTCCCCGCGTGACGCACCGGTGGCTTCCTGAAGATCTGCCGAGCGAATAAAAGTGGGTTTGGACATGTTCGCCTCCGATTCCCCATCAGAGACAATATCGTATTTTCGTCTCTATACAATACGAAAATACGAAAGTGGATGCTCTGTCCCACAGTAGTGCATTTTGCGGCCTCGGCACACGATCCATGCCCTATCGGCAGTGCGCTTCCCCCTCTGGGCCTGGGGTCCGATAAGGAAGGTTATCGGACCCAGAATCGTGTCAGATGACCCCACTTTCCAGATCGTCCCCGGCACCACGCGCCCATCCGATCTGAGAGAGGGTTAGCGAATCGGCCTCGGGTGCGCCGAGGCTCGGCTCGCTGTCCGCCGTGTCCCACCCGGCATCGTTGGCGTCTTCGGCATCGTCAGGGCCCGAACGGAAAAATCCGCGCCCGCGAGTTTCCAGCGCAGTGTATTCACGCGGGTCGTCATCCTCCCCGTCGTCGACGTGCGTGTGGCACTGTCCCCGGCCGGCCATCTGCTCGCGCCAGCCGAGCGAATGCTCAGCGTCGCCGCCGTCCTCGCACTCGTCGGCCAACGTCGGGCAGAGACCATACCCAGCTGCCCCCTCGCACCACCCCATTGTTGGCTCATCGTCGTTGTCCGGCTCGAGGTCGGGATCCTCGAGCTCATCAAGCAAGGCCAGCAGGCCCTCGATCGCAGCTTCTGCCCGCTGACGAATCCGGTACTGCTCGACCATCACGTATTCCGGGATATAGCTTTCCCGTTCGCGGACATGGGTGCCCATGTGCGTGCTCCTGTGATAGAACTGATTTCAGTGCATTGTCCTGATAGCAGGACAGAAGCCAGTATGTCAACAGGAAATCAGGACACTGTACTTATGTTAGCCGTTCAATGCCGGATGGCCAGAGCCGCGCTCGGCTGGGGTGTGCGCGACCTCGCGAAGCATGCCGGCGTCTCGATCGACACGATCACGCGGCTGGAGAAGGGCGAGGTTCTACTGCCCCGCACCATCGAGGCGATCCAGGCTGCCCTAGAGAGCGCCGGCGTCCTCTTCGTCGATGAAAATGGCGAAGGGCCAGGCGTTCGATTGAAAAAAGGAAAGCCTGATGGCGCTAAAGGCTGAAGCTGAGAGAGTGATCAGGCATCTCGCCATTGAGTGGATGAACGAAACTGGGTACGTGAAGAAGGTCGGAAACTATCCTAGTTTCCTAGCTTTCGCGCGTGGATCGAGAACAAAGGGTACAACCAATACCTTGAATTTCGTTCGAAAATAGCGCCACGCCATATTGTCGAAGGCCGGTTTGAAAGTGAAATTAACAGATATTGGCGAGCTCGCGGCTGGCCAGACTGCTGATCGGAAGAAACATGGCGAGATCAGGTATCATTTCTGCGTTTAACCCGGCTCGGGGAATGGTTGCCATCCTCACCGAGGATGATGGATACACAATTGTCGAGCTACTCTCCGACTCTGACTGGGAGATTGGAGATAGCATTTTCTGGTCGGATAATTATGCCCTCGGAGCCGAAATTTATACGAATGTGACACGAAGTTCTCGCAGCGAAGTCTACGTCCAGAATCACGGCGTCTCGAATAACATAGTGCGCCAACAACTCCTTCTGTGATCGGCGCGCCTGTCTCGCGAGAGGCGCTTGCGAGGAGCTGAGGTCCCGCGCGGTGGAGGCGACCCAACGCGCGCTCAAGGAGGCCTTCGTCGACGAAAACGGCAATGAGCCTAGCGCGCGGCTTCGAAGCGACTCGTGCTGCCATGGGTATGACGCGATGGCAATTAGAATTGGTGATATCTGATTGGTTGAGACCAAGAGAGAGGGGAGGCAGATGACACGCCACGTCGATCAGTTAAGATCGGCTCGGAATATATTGTATTTGCCGGATTCCAGCTCCCACTCCCGGATATTCCGAAATATAGCAAGCTTGCAAAAATAATCGTCAGACATTCGTCTACAAATCTCAGCCATAATATTTTTCTCGGTACAAAAATACGGAAGCCATTCTGCAATTTGGCTTTGCATAAACATCCCCAATAACCTTATGAAGTCGTGACCGTTTGTGAGCTGATTATAATCGAATGATTGCCGCGAGTGACGCTCTATTAAATTTATAAGCATTTCATCACGCGATGTATCCGGTGCCTTTCCGTTGAATATCGCAGCAACAATACGCTCAGGTTTCGCATGCCCTTCGATACAACAGCACTCAATAAATACATCCGACAGTTTAAAATTTATAATTCCAACAACATTTATGTATCTTGTTACCGAAAGAGGCTTAATTGCGAGATGGAGTTTTTCTCTAATGGCCCCGACACCTCCAAGATTATTCAGTTTCTCGACGCTAGATTGTTCAAGAATAAAAATATCGAACGCCGTCGAATTCACGAAGTCCATATCTAGATCGTGGCCGGCGGTGTAAACTAAGCCCTCATGCACCTCGACCTCACCAACAAGGCGGTCAAAATCGGCATCAACGATGGCTACCGCGCCTTCAAAGCCTTCATCATACAGAAGCTCAATTGCCCCCACCGCGTTACCTCGACCATAGCAATTGATAATGGAACAATTTTTCTGCTGAATAAACGGTTCGAGCTTATCGATGTCTCCCGCACCTTCTAGGAGTAAAAACGATCCCTTATGGGCTTGACGTTCGAGCCTTACTTGTTGTGCAATGTCGTATTCATCCAATTCTGAGCCAATGGACAGCATTTCGCAGGTCCTACTCCGCATCATCCACAGGACCAAGCTCGATCACCAGATCACTCCAACGGCCTATGAGTTGCGGTGAATGAGTGGCAAGAATAACATCGAAACTGTTTACCTTAATAATTTGCATCAAATCAGCTATAAATTTCTTTTGCCACGAAACATGAAGAGAAAGTTCCGGCTCATCGATAAGAATAAGAGAATTCCCCCCAATCTCAAACAGCAACTCAAAAAATAGCACTAACTGATGCTGCTCTCCTGACGAAAGACCGCCAAGAGGAACAATATCTCCGTGAAATATAACGTCGACGCCGCTTTTTTTGCTAATTCTCACTTCTTTTGGCGAGAATCTCTCATCAATAAGCGATTTAAAAAGCCGCACTTTGGCCAGAATAGCGTCTAGAGATGCGAGCTTATCCCTCGTGTCGTCTATATAAACACTTAAAACGCGTGCAATAGCACTATCGACGGTGCCGGATGGTATTTCAACCGTGGCTTCGCTTTCAACGTCGAGAATCCCCGCGTCGGTCAGGGCTGCCCTCTTTTCATCCAGAGCTTCCAGGGCGACCTGTAGCTGCTCAGGGGTCAGGAAATTGCCACTTTGGATAACGCGCCGCGGAAAGGATCTATCTAGCAATTGAGATAGAGTCGCGTAACGACTGATTTCCTGGGCAATAATGTCTTTAAGCTTCTGGGCCTTTTGCGTGATAGCTAAGGTTGATATGGGCTTCGTAGATCCATAATATGCACGATCTCCAACCTGATCTCGCAATATCAGCAAGCGCTGCGTCTCGATCAATCGACAGTCAACGCTGCCGATTATTCTAGATACCGCTTCGTCTCTCTTGCCATAAAAATTATCCTTAACATTATCTGGAAAGACGTCGCCGTATATTTCAAGAAGATCATTCGTGCTAAAAACGTCACCCGAATGATCATGGCGCCAGCGATTCCCTCCCAACCTAGTAACAAACGGCAAATATCTTTCGAGAGGGAACGGCCTTCGCTGGTCATTCGCCCGCGGCGACCACTTACCCTCTAGCGTTCCGGCGGCTGATATTACGAATATCGTAAATGGACCACTGCCTGAATTTTCGTCTTCACTTGGTCCCAAATCTGATTTTTTAATTAAAACTTTGTATCCGTTGGAGAAAACATAGTTTATTTCTGAAAAATCTGTTTCAGAAAAAATAGACCATTTTGCGCCGAATAGACCATGTATAAGTCGCAGGCATATAGTTTTTCCTGCGCCATTCGGGGCAATAATAGCGGTAACGTGCCGCTGGGTATTAATAGGAATTTCATATGTAAACTCACCAAATAGTCCGATTACTTTAAAATTTATTAGACGGTTATGAGCGTTCGGAGATTCGGTCATATTTTGGTACCGGTCCCAAGTCTGATCCCCGCAACGGTAACATGATCTCGGCTATTTCATAGAGGTGGAGGACGAAGTCGAGCGGCTACGCGCCGCGGTGCAGCGGCTCGCCGATCTCCGCCGGCCAGCAATCAGCTGTCGGTACAGTTGCGCCGCACACCGTCCTGGCATGGCGTGAGGTGTGCTTTAAGATGCGTCACGGGGCGGGAACCTCACCACGTCTCCACCGCTGGCTATCGATGTCTTGCGGATGAGCGGAAGCGAAACGACGGTGCCGTTCGCATCGAACCAGCCGTTAGGAAGCGAAACAAGATCCTCAACGTCGCGAGCAGAGATAACAAACTCGGTCTCTAGCAAGTCCTGCTTTGACCTAGCGCCGCTCTCGACAAGATCGCGAATGGCGCGTGCCATCAACTTCGGATTGTCACGAGGCCATTCACGATCAAGCGGCTCCCCGCGATTCCAACCTTTGAAGCTATAATGCTTATACAACTGTGTCGCAGCCGCCTTATCGATCAGGTTGAGATCACTGCAACGCATGATCATTGCCTTAACTGAACAACGCCACCGCTCCTTTAATGCCAAAAAACCCGCCAAAGTCAGTTGCCGAACCTCAACTGCAAAGCTGGTCGCAGGCATCAGAAAGGCACTTGCCAGCCGAAAGGCCTGGCTCTCGATGCGGTCGAAATCCTGCTCGAACTGCTCTTGCGTAAGCAGCCGGTGCAGGACCGCGTGCGCCATCTCGTGCGCCGCGTCCATCTGGGATCTGAAAAACGATTCCTTATCGCGCGCCAGGAGCACATAGGGGCGTTGATCTGCGTGGGACCAATTACAGACGCCATCGAGCCGACCGGAATCGGCAACATCATAGACAACAACAAACCCATGCATCTCCAGCACGGAGATCATGCTGGCGATAGGGCCAGTTCCGAGATTCCAATGTGCCCGCAAGTCGCCCGCGATCGCTTCGATGTCTTCGTCAGCCAGAGACGCGTAGCTCCGGCCGTGCAGGAAATCAGGCACGTCATACTTTGGAAAATCGTAGTAGTGCTGAAGCACCAGCGAGATATCCTGCGCCCAACGCAGCCGCGCTCGTTCCCGAGCTTGGACGGCAGGCTCCACGGATTTCCGCGCACGAAGGAAGAATGCGCCACCGCCATGATCCGGCATCGGGCGGAGGAAATAGCTTCTGCGGACGTTTAGCGCTCGCGCGAGCGCGTCCAGGGCCTCCGGCTCGGGCGTGACTTCGCCGGTTTCCCAACGAGAGATTGTGCTGGACGGCTTGCCGATCAAATTGCCGAGGGCAAGCTGCCTATTGAGGCTACGTGCCTCCCTCGCTTCTACGAGGCGGCGCGCGATGAAGCCAGGAGTTCCGGGGCGCATAGAATCCCTCCAGCCCCCGAAGCAGCTGCATCGGGGGCGCTACGCGATACAAATGATCAGCCGTGCTTCTTATCGTCGTCCGGCAAAATCTCTTCGGGAGGCTGATAGGCGCCGGCCCGCTTGCGCACAAGGGGCGGTTCTGCAACCGGCGCCGGTGCCGGGGCATACCGGGCCAGCACCTTTTCGAGGGACTCATAGAATACAAAATTGTCATGCCGATGATCGACGATAGCGACGGCAATTTCCCCGATGCCGTCGGGCTGCCGGCGATCCGGGCAGACGAGGAGGAAGACCGCTACAGAGTTGATGAGCTCCCGCACCGCCGCGGGAGAGAAGAGATCGGCCGTAGCGGTCACAACGCGGTTAAGGCGCTCTACGAGCTTCTTGCGGGACTTGTTCGCCGCCGGCAGCGTGGACGGAACTGAAATGGATGCACGAACGACAACCGCGCGCCCCAGCTTGGCGTGCGCCTGATGGACGAAAAGATCCGTGCCTTCGATCGCACCCCGCTCCGCCGCGGAAAAACCGCCGGAACCGGCAGCGCGGAGCAGTCCTTTTTCGATCACCGCGGTGCGGATCTGGCCCACAACACGGGAACGATCGCGATCGGTAACATCGAGATCAGCCCCCTTGGCCAACGCCAGCCGACCCGCTGCACGAGCAGCTTCGTCAAAATCACGAAGGAACGTTTCCGTCAGCTCGCTGACGATAAACTCACCCATATCCACGTCGGCCATGGAATCAACTCCAAATCCCGTTATGTGGGAATGTGGTCTCATTTCTCTCCACAATCAACCTCTATTTCGCCTGGCAGCCACCGTGTGAACAGCGCTAAAGCACCATCATCTCGGGCGACCACTCGTCGCTCTCGTATATGCTCGACCCGCCCTCAGCGCTCGCTCGAGCAACCGCCATGGCGCAGGCGACGGCGCCGTCGATCCGGTCCCGGCTCTTGCCCTTGTGGAACATGCGGTTGCCGGCGCTGTCGGTGTGGACGGCGATGTTGTCGAAGCACCAGCGCAGGACGGGGTGCCCGCCATGGGCGAGCTGACGCCCGACAATGGCGCGCTCCAGCTCCTTTACCGCCGGCGCCATGGTCACCCAGCCCTGCCGCATCTCGACGGCCGGCAGCCCATCCTCAGCTAAGTTGTTGAGCATGTTGCGGGCGAGGTGCGGATCGAAGGCGATTTCCTGCACGGCATAGCGCGAGCAGAGATCGCGGATCGTGTCTTCGACGGCGCGAAAGTCGACCACGTTGCCGGGTGTGGGAATGATGAAGCCCTGTTCCGCCCATGTGGTGTAGGGCACTCCGTCGCGATCGGCACGGACACGGAGGTTCTCTTCCGGACAGAAGAACCACGGGTGGACGATGTAGCCGCCCTTCTCGTCGCACCACGCGGCGACCACGGCGGTGAGGTCGTGATTGGAGGAGAGGTCGACGCCAAGCCAGCACGGTTCGCCGGCGAGCAGCTCGAGGTCGACCGCGCCGGCGCCCTCGTCATAGACGCCCATGTCGACGAACGGGTCTGCCGAGTGATCAAGCCAGATGTTGAGGTTGAGCTGGCGGAAGGCCTCGCGATCGCCGATGCGCCGTTGTCCCTCACGGGCGAGCTGGCGCAGCCCTTCAATGTCGGGATAGCCAAGGGCCAAGCCGGGGTTCACCCGGTGCCACACCGCTTCATCCGTCCAGTCGCAGTCGCGCTCGGCTTCGAACAGGATCGGCAGGATGGAGGGATCGTCGACCTCGCCGCGCGCCACCTTGCGGGCATCGTCGACGATGTCCCAGGCGACATTCTCCTGCCCCCGGCCGGCCGTGGTGGCGACGATGAGCAGTGAACCCTTCTGCTTCACCAGGCCGGAGCGCAGCACGTCCCAGAGGTCGCGCTTGGGCCAGGCATGGAGTTCATCGGCGAGAACGAAGGCGGGCGTGCGGCCGTGCTGTGTGCCAGCATCCGCTGAGATCGCCTCATAGAAGGATCCATCGCGCGGAAAGGTGAGGCGGTTGCGGTAGTCGACGACGCGGGTGTTCGATGCAGCCTGCGGCACGGTGCGGACGATCCCCAGCGCCTCGGCATAGGCGAGCCGCGCCTGCTTCCTGTCGGCCGCGGCTGATATCACCTCACCGCCCGGTACTCGCTCCGGCCCGATCGTGTGCAGCAGCGCGAGAGCCGCCGCCAAGCTGGTCTTGCGGTTGCCGCGCGGCAGCAGCAGCACCACGGTCTTGACGATGCGGGTGCCATCCTCATGGCGCGGGCCGTAGATCCTGCGCACGATCCGCTCCTGCCAGGGATCGAGCCGGAACGGCCGGCCGGGCAAGGTGCTCTTGGGATGCTTGAGCATGCCGAGCCAGCGCACCGCCCGCTCGCCGCGCCCCATGGGATCGGGGATCTCGCTGCCGTCGAAGATCCACGCCGGATAGGTCGAGCCGGCCATGGTCAATCGCCCATGCCGAACAAGTCGTCCTGGCCGTCATCCGCCGCGCCGCGCGCCGCCGGCCGGGAACGGCTGACCGGGGTCAGCCCTAGCTCGCCGGCGAGCAGGCGCGCCTGCGTCTGCGCATCGGATGAGATCGCGACCGCCGGGTGCTTCTTCGGCCCGGTCTTGCTCTGATAGATCATGCCCTCTTTCGAGATCAGCCGCTCGGCTTCCGCCGCGCGTCCGACCGCGACGCAGTAATTCGCCAGGGTGGCGACGTCGGTCATGGTGAGGGTGCGGCGCTCGTCGATCAGGATCGGCGCCACTTGCTCCCATTCGGCGCGGGCGTCCGGCGAGAGCCAGTCCGGCGGATCGAGCGGACCGCGCACCGGCGAGGATCCGGGAACGATGCTGAAGGGCTTGGCACCGCGCATGAGGATCAGCTCTCCCATGACGGTTTCGCCGCCCGCTTTTCCCGCGCCTGCTTCCACCGGCTGTGGCACGTGGTGCAGAGCGGTTGCCAGTTCGACCGCGACCAGAACAGGCGCTGATCGCCCTTGTGCGGCACGATGTGGTCGACGACGGACGCCGGCGCGCCGCAGCCCGGCCGGGCACAGCGCGGATTGAGCTTCAGGAAGGCCGCGCGCTCCTTGTCCCATTTGCTGTCATAGCCGCGCTCGCGCGATGACACGCGGCGCAGCTCATAGGCGGCCTTGCGCTTGCGCTCGCAAGGGCAGTGCTCGCCGGAGGCGATGCGATGGCCGCAGCCGCAGATGCGAGGAGCGCGAACCGGCATGACGGCCTCACGCAAAGCCCGGCAGCCGATACGGCGCCAGGAGGTCGGTGACTTCGGTGGAGAGCGAGGCCGGCAGCCCGTAGGAGAAGGTGCCGACACCGTCGACCTCCTCGCTGCGCAGGGCCGGGTTGTGGCCCCGGCCGGTATAGGCATTGCGCACGGCGATGATGGCGGCGCGCTCGATATCGGCCGGCAGGTTCCGCCCCTCGGTATCTGGCAGGATAAAGCCGGCGCTGTAATCGACGAGGATCCGGCCCGGTGCCCAGATGGACCGCCCGCCGGAACTGGTGAGGCGGTAGAGCATGCCAGTGTCGGAATCGGCCTCGTAAAGCGCAGGCAGCAGCGAGCCAGCCTCGGTAGTGACGGAATTGATCACCGCGACCGGGAAGCGGCTCAGCAGCAGCGCGCCGGCGGGTTCGGTGAGATGGACGCTCTCGCGCACGTCCTCGCGGGCGAAGATGCGCCCGCACCAGCTCTCGACGGCCCGGCTCGCCTGGCTGATCAGCTGGCCGATGAAGATATCATCCGGCCCCGTCACCCGGTCGAGCTCGGCGTTCACGGCATCGAGCGTCGTCAGGTCGCGTTTTGCCGCCGGCGTGATGATCGTGAGCATGATGCATCCTCGAATTGAGGGCGGACGCAGCCTCCCGCTGCGCCCGCCGTTGAGCCCTTGGCCTGCCTATGGGTACAGGCTGGTGCTCGCGACCTTCCCCGCCTTGCCTCCCATGAACCCCGCTTGGAGGTGGTGCCGGAGAGGCGGAGTTTCCGTTGTTGGGCAGGCCGCTACGTGCCCTCAAGGTTCGGCACCGGAATTCGATCAGGCCACCGGGCGCTCGCGCGCGTGGCCCTTGATGACGGTCGCGGCGAGCGGCGTCGCGGTGCCATGCGTGCCGGAGAAGTCGGCGAGCAGCTTGATGAAGCGGCGATTGCCGACATAGCCGACGCGGGTCACGCTCGGATCGGGATGCGCCGCCTTCAGCGCCAGCACGATGCCGGAGCTGACGCCCGAGACGCCCTGCAGGTCGGCGTCCGTCACCGGCTCATAGGTGGCATCGTCGTCGCTGTGCGTGAGCTTGAACTCGATCTTGTTGGTGCCGTTGAAGCTGATGCCGCCGGCGCCGACATGGATCGCCAGCATGGCGGCATCGAAGCCCTTGAGGTCGATCGCCGCCGGCACGTTGTCGGCGTCATAGGCCGCCGGCGCGATGACCGAGGCGACGGCGATATTGCTGATGATGTCCCGCATGACAGGATCCTTCGTGGCGAAAAGGGGGCCAGCGCAAAACTGCGCAGGGGGTTGCTGAAAATTGAGCAGGGGGTCTATCCAGATTTGGGGAGACCCCCCGGCCGTCAGGAAACCGCCATCTTGAGCTTGCGCAGCGCGCGGGCCTGCACCACGCCGGCGCCGGTGCGGCGGGTGGCATGGATGCGGGTGATGCCGTCGGTGGCGCGGATGTACGGATTGACCAGGATCGACAGCGCCAGGCGGTCGACGATCCGGTAGGCGGTGGCGAAGTCGCCGAACAGGATGGGCGTGGCGCCTGCGGCGACGTCGGGCATGTCGACGGCTTCAACCACCGGACGGCCGAGCAGACGTTCAGCCTGTCCCTCCTGATACGAGGGCGTCCAAAGGTAATTGCCCTGGCCGTCCTTCATGGTGCGCAGCTTGGCGAGCGTGCCGCCATTCATCAGCCAGGTGCCGCGGGACCGGTACGCCTCCGGCAGCGCGTACATCAGCGCGATGAGCTGGTCCGCTGACAGGTTCGTCGCGTGGCCGTTCAGCGTCTCGGCGATGCCGGCGGCGGTGAGCAGGCCTTCCGGCTCCAGCACGCCGTTGCCGGAGACGAAGGCCAGGCCTTCCTTCTGGCCGAAGTCCTCGGCAAGCGAGAGCCGGATTTCCGCCTCCGCCGTGCCGCCGGAATCGGCGAGCAGCTGATTGGAGACGTCGACGAAGGTATTGACCTCGCGGATCGGGATTTCCACCTGGCCGAAGCTCGGCTCGCTGCCCTCCTGAGGCTGCGTCTCGCCCTTCCACTTGGCGTTGGTTGTGCCGGTGCGCTTGGGATAGCTCACCGCCGGCGCCGTGGTGGTGCGCACCGTGGCGAGCGTGCGGATCGGCGAGAATTCCACGAGGTCGCGGATGAACTCGCTCGACATCTCGGTCGGCGCCAGATAGCCGCCCTGCGTGTCGGACGAGACGGTGAGCACCTTGAGCTCGGTCTCCGGCGCGCGGTCACCCTGACGTAGATAGGTGGCGAACGCCTTCTGCTCGGTGCTCGGCTCGCCCTTGGTCTCGCCGGTGCCGTTTGGACGGTTGCCCTTGGCCTCCAGCTTGTCGAGCCGCGCGGTGAGCTTGGACAGCGGATCGTCCTTCGGCTCCGGCGTGGTGCCCTTGCCCTCCAGCGCGGCGATACGGTCGCCGAGCGCCTTCTGGCCGTCGGTGACGGTCTTGGTGAGGGCGTCGAGCGCCTTGGTGACGACCTCATTGGGATCGTCATTGTCGCCCTTCAGTTCGACCGCGCCGGGCGCCAGCACGTGCAGGCAGGTATGCTTCATCGTCAGCTTCCTCGAATGGCCGCTTCCGCGCGGCGGATGGATTCGGCGAGGGCGAAGGCTCCCGCCGCGGACTTGGCGGAAGTGACCTTCGCGCCGGGGTGCATGGGCGCGCTCACCAGCGACACCTCGAAAAGCTCAAGCGCCTTGATGGTCCGCCCGCCGCCCGCGCGGGCAGCCGCCTTGCGGGTGACGAAGCCGATGGACAGGCCGCGCACCGCGCCGGCCTTGACCAGCGCGCGGACCTCGCGGGCGCGGGCCACCTCGTCGACCAGCAGCCGGCCAGCGACGTGCAGGCCGTCCGCCTTCTCCTCCACCCGGTCCCATGCGCCGACGGGATCGTTGAGGTCGTGGCCGAAAAGCATGGGCAGGGGCAGCTTGAGGCCCTTGAAGGCGCCCGGCTCGATCCAGTCGCCGATGCGGTCGGGCGAGCCGAACTTCCAGGCGAGGCCGGAGATCGCCCCGCTCTCGTCCGCCAGCACCTTGGTCTCGAAGAAGGCGCGTTCCATCAGTCTTCCTCACGGCGGGCCGGCCCGGTGGTGCGGGTGGTGACGGTGACGTTGGGATTGGCGTATTCCTCGCCCCCAGTTCGCGGCGGCAGGTCGAGCCAGTCGCGGCCCTCATTGGGGTTCAGCACCCGCGCCGAGATGAGCGAAGAGATCGCCGCCGCCCGCTCGGTGAGGCTGGCGCGGGTGAGGTCGTCGCGATCGAACACGATCCGGTACTCGCGCCGCTCGTCCGGCGTGAACAGCGCCCGGCGCAGGGCGCCCTCGAGCGCGCGCAGCCACGGCTCCAGCGAGTAGGTCAGGAACTCCTTGCCCATCTGCTCGGAGTTGGACCAGGTCGCGCGGTCCAGCTCGTAGAGCATGGACGGCGGCACGCGAAAGGCGCGGGCAATCTCGATGATCTGGAATTTGCGCATCTCGAGGAACTGAGCGTCCGTCGACTTCAGCGTGAGCTGCGTGTACTCCGCGCCGCCTTCCACGATCGCCGTGCCGCCCGACTTGCCGCCGCCATGGGCGAGCTGCCAGGCCTCACGGATGCGCTTCAGGGCGTCCCGTGAGGTGCGGTCCTTCAGCGCCAGCACGCCCGACGGCCGCGCGCCATCGCGGAACAACCGACCGGCATGGCCCTCCATTAGCTTGGCGACGCCTATGGCATCCGCGGCGAGGGACAGCGGGCAGCGGGCGAAGGGCGAGCGCAGGTGCACCACGTCGTCGGCGGAGACCGGGACGTTGTTGATGCGGAAGCTTGGCTCGAGCCGCCCGTCGCCGGAATAGTCGACCGCGAAGTGCGCCGGTTCATAGCGCACCAGTTCGATCGTGCGCCCGTCCACCTTGTTCGCCAGCGCCAGCGCGCCCTTGTCGCTGATCAGCGCGGCGGCGACCATGTCGCGGATGAACTCGAAGCGCGGCGTCCAGTCGTTCGGGCGATCGGCCAGCAGCCGCGCGGTGGGATGTTCGGGCGCCTCGGCTTCCGTGCTGCCGATCCGACGCATCACCTTCAGCTCGAGGCAGGCGGCGGCTTCCGAGATCAGCCGGATCGCCGACTGCGCCGCCGGCACGGTCATGGCTTGGGCCGCTCCAACGGACAGGCCGGAAGGCAGCGCGCCGAGCTGTGCCAGCAGCTCCGAATCCGCCGCCGCCATGCTCTTCGCCGTCCTGAACCATCCTGAGAGCCGCTGAAGCACTTCTGACCCCGACTAACCTACTGACAAATATTGAAAAACCCTATTTAGCCTCTATCTCACGCGGTGGACCCCAAGCGGTCCGGCGCCCCTAGCGAGAAGTCGCGAACCACCCCCGGGTCATGCGATGTCATCCTCGCGCTCGCCGCTGGCGATCCGCATGCGGTCGAGCGCGCTCTCGCCCGGCGGGCGAAGCATCGGCAGGCTGCGGCCGCGATAGCGGCCCAGCGGTCGACCCGGCAGGGATGCGAAGACGTGGGCAGCGACCGGCATGCGGCCGATCTCACGGCGGCAGAAGCGGCACCATTGCTGCCAGGCCAGCGTGCCGGCCTCGACGAACACCCATGTATCGTCCGGCAGTCCGAACACGGCGCGGCGCGCCAGCTCGGCATGCGGCGAAGCGGTCGGGCGAGCCGAGGTGCTGATGAGGGTCTGATGCTGCATAGACGATTCTATGCGCTCAGCGTGTTCGTTCGAACAGAGGCCTGTTTCTCTCAGTTACTCTCACGACGGTATATGTCATCATCCCGCAGGCCAGCGACGGGACCACCAAGCGGGAGAGATGAGGGTTCAGGCGACGATGCCGCTGCCCCTCTCCACCTAGAACGACCTCTTAAGGTCTTCTCTGTGTTCTTCGTGGTGCTCAGATTTTTGACTTGTGCTGACGTTTTGGACCCTATCGGCCGGTGCACCGTTGGCCCGCGCTTGAGCCAGGCGCGCCATTCCGGCGAGACGATCTCCACCACGTTCGGCAGGTGCTTGCGGCCGCACTGGGGGCGATGGGTGATGCGGATGAGGCCCAACCGGCGCGCCTCATGCAGCGCGTTCTGCACCGACGTGCGGCACACGCCAGCGAGCGCCGCGATCTGATCGATGGGCAGCTCGCATGTGCCGTGGTGCTTCACCTCGCCGGCGACGATCGCGAGCACCGCTCCCTCGCTCTCGGTGAAGAAGCTGGCGAGCGTGGCCGGCATGGGTGCGGACCTGGCCAGCCCGCGCCGCCGGCGCCGGGACGCCTCCCGACCCGGCGAAGCCTGCCGCCGGCGCGGCGTGAAACGGCTTAGCGTCAAAGTCGCGGACTTCGGCCGCCCGCCGCCGATCCGCTTGCGCCGGACGTCAACGAGGCCCGCCAGCGCCTCCGCCTCATCATCGCAGAGCTGCTTGGCTCCCCACTGTTCCCAGACGGTAGCGGCGAGGCGGTCGAGATCCGCAGCGCCCTTGGCCTGACCAATAGCGAGGCGAAGGGTGTCGACGACGGTGAGCGCGCTCATGCCACGCCTCCCGCCGACCAGACGCCCGCTCGCATCGGGATCGGCTCGAGGCGTAGCCCGAACATCTCCGCCAAGGCGGTCGCGATCTCGCCGGCCTCGTCACGATCGCGCAGATAGGCGCTTCGCTCCCACCATCGGCCGTCGGGTTCAACCAGGACGACGAGATAGCGATCCTCAAACGCACCCTCGTAGCGATGCACGGCGATATGGCGACGGTCTCCACCGGGGAAGCCTACGACCACGCTCATCGACAGCTCTCCCGAGCCACGGCTGCCGTTGCAGTTTTCAGCGTTGGGAAATCGCCGAGCGAGGCCCCGTTCGCGTCGAGAGCCCGGTAGCCGCCATCAGCGCTTTCGATTGACCCGAGGCGCACTCGACCGTCGTAAACGGCCCCACAGAATTCGTCGTGGACCGCCTTCGCGGCTCCCATTCGGTGTGGGCGGCAGTGAAAATTCTTCTTTGTTTTCAATACACGGGATTGTGCCCGCACATGGGAAGAACCGCTTGAAACCGCTCCTAAATCTGGCACACTCTCCTGGGCACCATCACGCCACAGATATGTGTGGCGTCCGGCAGTTGAGAACTGCCGGGATCCTTTCCCTCTTTCCGTTTGTGCAGTTCGGATTGAGACAGCCGGGCGGCATTTCTAGTGCCCGCGGAGTGCCGCTGCCTTCATTCAAGACGCGCTCCATCGGACGGCGCCGATTCGCGCGGCTTGCGGGTAATGGCCGGAATCGGGCCGGCCGCGTGCCGGTGTTAGGGCCGGGTGAAGGGTTTGCGCCGGCGTGTTGCGGAATTCCGACGCGAGGCCGCTGGAAATAGCGCAGGGGAGCGCCCTCCCCTGCCTCAGCTGCCGGCCAGCCCCGTCCAGATGAAGGAGACGCCGCTCAGCACGACCAGCGCCTCCACGATGGCGGTGTGCACTTTCACGTGCATCCGGTCGATCAGCCAGCGCGCGCCATAGGCGCCGGGCACCATGCACATGCCGATCAGCAGGCCGGCGATCAGAAGCTCCCATGTCACCAGGTCGAGCTTGCCGAACATGGCGATCTTGAGGACGTTCACCACCATGCCGATCAGCGCGTCGGTGCCGACCACGGCCCCGCGCACCAGCCCGAGGCCGAGCAGCAGCGGCATGAGGATGACGCCGCCGCCCGGCAGCGCGCCGGAGATCAGCCCGAACATGCCGGAATAACCCAGCACGGCGCCGGTTGTCGGCGCGACGGCCCGTCGGGCCATGTAGCGGCGCAACGGAATCGATACCAGCAGGAACGCGCCGATCAGCACCGCCAGCTCGGTCTGCGGGAGGTAGCTGTAGAGCAGCGTGCCGACGATGACGCAGGGCAAGGCCGGCAGCATGATCCTCCCCACGGTGGCGCGGTCGATCTGGTGCCGGTACACCCACATGCGCGAGAAATTGCCCAGCGTCATGGCGATTGACATGACCGGCACCACCGCCTTCACCCCGACAACCGGCATAAGGAACGGGGTGACAATGAGCCCCGCGCCGAAGCTGCTGATGCCGCCCAGTATGGAGCCGCCGAGGGCGATGAGGCCGAGAAGGAAGAACTGATCCAGACCGATCAATCCCAGGCTTGCCATGATGTTCGTCCGTTCTTTCTTTTCGCTCAGCTGCCGGCGGCGATGAGGCGCTCTACCCCACCCGCGATCGCGAAGAGACGCTCGTCCTCGAAGCGCCGCCCGACGAGCTGGATGCCGAGCGGCATGCCGTTCGGACCGGTGCCGCGCGGCAGCGTGAGGCAGGGCGTGTAGAGCAGGGTCCAGAGCGAGTTGAAGCGGGCGTCGCCGGTGTGGGCGAGGCCGAGCGGCGCCTCGCCGGCGGCGGCGACGGTCAGGACGACGTCGAAATTATCGAATGCCTCGTCCATCCAGCCGCGCATGGCCTCGGCGCGCCGCTGCGCGGCAATGTAGTCGTCCACGGTGCAGCGCTCGCCGTCGCGGATCCGCCCCTCGTAGAGATCGCGGCTGAGCTTGTCGGCGAACAGCCGCTTCTCATGGCCGAAGCTGCGGGCGGATTCGAAATTGGCGATCCGCCGGTGGTCGTCGAGCCAGCCGCCGAAGATCGCCGGCGGCAGCTCCAGCTCCCGCAGCTCGGCCCCGGCCTGCACGAGCGCGGCCGCCGTCTCTTCGACCGCTTGGCGCGAGCAGGGCTCGGCGGCTTCCCAGCTCTCGCCTCGGCACAGCGCCACCCGGAGCGACAGGCAGCTGGGCGCCTCGGGGCGGTAGGGCACACCGACGAGCACGGCACGCAGCAGCTCGACATCACCGACGCTGCGTCCGCACAGGCCGAGCGTATCCAGCGAGCCGGAATGCGGCTTCACGCCGACGCGGCTGACCTCGCCGAAGCTCGGCTTGTAGCCGACGATGCCGCAGAAGGCGGCGGGGCGGACGATGGAGCCGCTGGTCTGGGTGCCGATGCCGAGCGGCACCTGCCGGTCGGCGACGCCCGCGCAGGAGCCCTGCGAGGAGCCGCCGGGCGTGCGGGCGGGGTCGTGCGGGTTGCGGGTGGGGCCGGGATGGCGGTTGGCGAACTCGGTCGTCACCGTCTTGCCGAGGATCAGCCCGCCGGCCTTGCGGATCATCGCCGCGCAGGCGGAATCGGCGGCCGGCACATAGCCGGGATAGATCGGCGAGTTGAAGCCGGTCGGCATGCCCGCCACATCGATGATGTCCTTCAGCCCGACCGGGACGCCGTGCAGCGGTCCCGACGGCGGGCGGGCATCGGCGGCACGCGCCCGGGCGAGTGCCTGCTCGGGATCGAGGTGCGCCCACGCCCGGACCGCATCGTCGCGCCGGGCGATGCGGTTGAGGCAGCTTGCAACCAGTTCCTGCGAGGACAGCTCGCGCGCGGCGATGGCGGCCGCCGCCTCGGTCGCGGAGAGGTCGCAGGGTTCCGTCGCGGCCGCAGGGGCCGCCGTCATGCTGAGATTCACGGTGATTTCCTCAACTGGCTGCAAGCACGCGGTCGGCCCAGGCGACAAGCGACAGGTGGCGGTCGTCGGCGTAGCGGGGGCCGACGAGCTGGATGCCCACGGGCAGGCCGCGCGGCCCGGTGAAATGCGGCAGCGTCACCGCCGGCATGTGCAGATGCGTCCAGAGATAGTTGAAGGTCGCCTGTCCGGTGGAGGCGAGGCCCTCCGGCGCCTCCCCGGCCGCGCTCGGCGTCAGCAAGGCGTCGAGCGCCTGCTCGGCTATCATCGCGTCCATCCAGCGCCGGGCCCGCTCGCCGAGCCGCAGCGCGTCGCGGAACTCGGCGAGACTGGCAGCGGTGCCCACCTCGACGCGCTCGCGCTTGAAATCCTCGCTCACCTGATCCGGCCAGCGGGTGAGTTCGTCGGCATAGTTGCGCAGGCTTTCGAAGCCGCAGATCAGCTTGTGGGCGCGGTCGAGTGCGTCGAAGAATGCCGGCAAGCTCACATTGACAACCCTCGCCCCAGCCGCTTCCAGCGCGCGGACGGCGGCGTCGAGCGCGTCGCGGGTGGCGGGCTCGGTCTGGTCCCAGTGCGGCGTGCAGCAGATGCCGATGCGGGGGGCGGAGACCTCGTCCGGCGCCACCGGCACGAAGGGAAGCTCGCCGACGGCCGCCTTGAACAGGGCGACATCCTCGACGGAGCGGGCCATCAGCCCGACCGTGTCGAACTGCTCGGTATTGGTCCGCACGCCGGTATTGGAGAGGAGGCGGAAGCTCGGCTTGTAGCCGTATACGCCGCAATAGGCCGCCGGGCGCACCACCGAGCCGCCGGTCTGGGTGCCGATGGCGAGCGGCACGTGGAAGTCCGCCACCGCCGCGGCCGAGCCGGAGGACGAGCCGCCCGGCGTATGTGCGGGATCGAGCGGGTTGCGAGTCTTGCCGGCGTGGCGGTTGGCGAACTCGGTCGTCACCGTCTTGCCGAGCGCGATGCCGCCCTGCGCCCGCGCCAGCGCCACCGTGGCGGCGTCCCAGGGCGGGCGATGGCCCCGATAGATCGGCGAACCGTAGGTCGAGGGCTGGTCGAAGGTGTCGAGAATGTCCTTCACGCCGAACGGGATGCCGTGCAGCAGCCCCGTCGTGGGGCCGGCGTCGAGCCGCGCGGCCGTCTCCAGCGCCCCCTTAGCGTCGACATGCTCCCAGGCGAGCACGTCCGGCTCGCGGCGTTCGATCCGCTCGAGGCAGGCCGCGACGAGCCGGGTCGCGGTAAGCGCACCCCCGTCGATCCGGCGGCGCGCTTCGCTGGCGGTCAGGCGCGCGGGGTCGTCCCGTAACTGCATGTTCATGTCCGTTTTCCTTGGGTCGTCACCGCCCGCCCGCCGTCCCGGCGGGAAGGTCGGCGGCATGCAGGCAGGCGACGTCGTGACGGGGGGCAACCGGCCGGCGGGCAGGATCGGTGAGCCGGCAGTCCTCCTGCCGGCGTGCACAGCGCGGGGCGAAGCTGCAGCCGGGCGGAAGCTGGGCGAGGTCGGGCGGGGCGCCGGCGAGCTCGCCCAGCCGATGGTCGCGATAGCTGCCCTGCACGACGCAGCCGGTGAGCGCGTGGGTGTAGGGATGGCTGGGGTTCAGCAGCACCTGCGCGGCGTCGCCCTGCTCGACGATGCGGCCGGCATACATCACCGCCACCTCGTCGGCGATCTCCGCCGCGACGCCGAGATCGTGGGTGACGAACACCATGGCGGTGCCGCGCTCCTTCTGTATCTCGCGCAGCAAGAGCAACACCTGGATCTGCACCGTGGCGTCGAGCGCCGTCGTCGGCTCGTCCGCCAGCAACAGCCGGGGATCGCAGCTCATCGCCATGGCGATCATGGCGCGCTGGCGCAGGCCGCCGGAGAGCTCGTTGGGATAGGCCTTCAGCCGACGCTCGGCGGAAGGGATCTGCACGAGATCGAACAGCTCGCGGGCGGTCGCCATCGCCTGCCGCCAGCTCGTTCCCCGGTGCTGGACGATGGTCTCGGCGATCTGGTCGCCGATGCGGAACACCGGGTCGAGCGCCGTCATCGGCTCCTGAAAGATGAAGCCGACCTCGTTGCCGCGCAACTTCAGCAGTTCGTCCGGCGCCATGGCGTTGACGTCCCGTCCGCCGACGCGCACCTCGCCGTCGACGCGCGCGCCCTCCTCGCGCAGCAGGCCGATGATCGCGCGCAGCGTCACACTCTTGCCTGAGCCGGATTCGCCGAGCAGCACGAGGCTGCGGCCCGGCGCCAGCGCGAGGTCCACGCCGCGCACGACGGGTGTCCAGCCGGCACCGCCGCGATAGGCGACGTTGAGACCGGCAATGGACAGCATGGGGGACGGCGCGGCGCCCGACCCCTCCGAAATGATCCTGGCGAGCGCGTTCATTGCAGGGCTCCCATGGGGCGCGGCGCAAGGCTGTGGCCGCTGCCGGGCTGGGCCGCCCAGCAGGCGACCTTGTGCCCCTCCCCCTCCGGCGCGGCGGCGGCGAGCGGCGGCTTGGCGGCGGCGCAGACCGCTTCGGCGATCGGGCAGCGCGTGCGGAAGCGGCAGCCGCTCGGCGGGTTCACCGGATCGGGCGGATCGCCGGTGAGCGGCGGCGCCTCGATGCGCCGGCGCGGATCGAGCGAGGGCTTGGAGGCGAACAGCGCCCGCGTATAGGGATGGCGCGGCGCCGCGAAAATCTGCGCCGAGGTCGCCTCCTCCACCACCTGGCCGAGATACATCACCACCACGCGGTCGGCGATGTAGCGCACCACGTTGAGGTCGTGGGAGATGAAGACGTAGCTGAGGCTGAGCTCCTCGCGCAGCGCCACCAGCAGGTTGAGAACCTGCGCCTCGACCGACTTGTCGAGCGCGGAGACCGGCTCGTCGAGGATCAGCAGGCGGGGGCGGATCGCCAGCGCCCGCGCGATGTTCACCCGCTGGCGCTGGCCGCCGGAAAGCTGGATCGGGTAGCGCTCGGCGAAGCGCGAGGGCGGCAGCCCCACGGCGGCGAGCAGGTCGCGCGCATAGGTCCGCGCTACCGCCGTCGGCACGCCGTGGGCGCGCGGACCGAAGGCGAGCGTCTCGGTCAACGTCATGCGCGGGTTGAGCGAGGAAGCGCTGTCCTGGAACACCATCTGGATCGCGCGGCGCCGCTCGGCGTCGATGCGGGTGCGTGGCGTCCAGAAGCTCTCGCCGTCGAACACCACCTCGCCATCGTCGGCGGGGGTAATGCCGGCGATAAGGCGCGCGGCCGTCGACTTGCCGCAGCCGGATTCGCCGACGATGCCGACCGTCTCGCCCTTGTTCACGGTGAGCGACAGGTCGTCGACCGCGTGCACCACGGTGCGGCCGCCGAACAGGCCGTCGGCGAGGCGGAACTCCTTGCGCAGGCCGCGGGCAATGAGCAGGGGCTGCGAGGGGCCGCCGCGATCCTCGATCGGCGGCAGCGGCGCCTGCATGGCGCTGAAGGTGACGCTCATCGACGAACCTCCATCGCGCGCCGTACGCCGTCGCTCACCAGATTGAAGCAGACCGAGCAGATGAAGATCATCGCGCCGGGCAGCGCGGCGACCCACGGATTGACGTAGATCGACTGGCGCAACGCCGAGAGCATCAGCCCCCAGTCGGGATACGGCGGCGAGACGCCGAGGCCGAGGAAGGAAAGCCCCGAGGCGGCGATGATCGACACGCTGACCTGGCTGGAGGCGAAGACCAGGATCGGCCCGGCCACGTTGCTGAGCACGTGCTCGCGCAATATCCGGCCGGTCGAGGCGCCCGACAGCCGGGCGGCGATGACGAATTCGTAGGAGCGCACCTGTGTCGTCACGCTCTCGGCCATGCGGGCGATGGGCGGGATGAAGACCATCGACAGCGCGATGATGCCGTTCATCATGCCCGGCCCCAGCGCGCCGGCGATGGCGACCGCCAGCAGGATGGAGGGGAAGGCGTAGAACACGTCCATGGCACGCATGATGGCCATGTTGGTGCGACCGCCGGCATAGCCGGCGAGGATGCCGAGGAAGCCGCCGACGAACAGGCCGATGGCGACCGGCAGCACCGCCATGGAGAGCGAGATGCGCCCGCCATAGATCAGCCGGCTGAGCACGTCGCGGCCCAGCTCGTCGCCGCCGAGCCAGCGCCCCTCGGTGCCGATCACGGCGAGACGGCGCGCCACCCGCGTCTGGAACGGGTCGGCCGGGGCCACGACATTGGCGAAGATCGCCGCCAGCACGATGGCGAGCAGGATGAGCGCCGCCGTCATGGCGATGGGCTGGCGCATGAAGCGGCCCAGCACGACCCGGCGGTAGCTGAAGTGCCGCACGGGCACGATCACCGCGTCGATGTCGGAGCTGTCGAAGGTACCGTGCATCACGCCCTCCTGATGCGCGGGTCGGTCGCGCTCTGAACGAGGTCGACGACGAGGTTGAGGAAGACGAAGAACATGGCCAGCACGAGCATGGTGCCCTGCAGCAGCGGCAGGTCTCGCTGGAAGATCGCCGAGGCGAGGAGGAAGCCGGTGCCCGGCCAGGCGAACACGGTCTCGACCAGCACGGAGCCGCCCAGCATGTTGCCGAGCTGAAGCCCCATCACCGCCAGCGCCGTCGGCAGCGCGTTGCGGATGACGTGCCAGAGCAGGCGCTGGCGGGGCAGGCCCTTGGCGCGCAGCGTCGTGACGAAATCCTGGTCCAGCACGTCGACCACGCTGGCGCGCAGCGTGCGGGCGATGACCGCCATCGGGATGGCCGCGGTGGCTATGGTGGGCAGGATGAGGTGGCTGATATGGGCCCAGTCGAACTGCCAGCCGCCCGACCTGTCGGGTCCCATGCCGAGCGGCGGCAGCCAGTTGAGATCGACGGCGAAGACGATCACCAGCAGGATGGCGAGCCAGTAATGGGGCACGCTGACGCCGGCGATGGTGATGAGGTTGACCACATGGTCGACCGGGCGGTCGCGCCACAGGCCGGCGACGATGCCGAGCAGGAAGCCGAGCACGCAGGCGACAAGGCCCGCGCTCACGGCGAGTATGAAGGTGTTGCCGACCGCGCTGGCCACCTCGGTCGCCACCGGCCGGCCGCTGCCGATGGACGTGCCGAGATTGCCCATGGCGGCATTGCCCAGCCAGATCGCGTACTGGACGAGGAAGGGCCGATCCAGGCCGAACTCCTTGCGGGCCGCCTCGACCATTTCCTGCGTGGCCTCGTTCGGCAGCAGCGCGCTGATCGGATCCCCCGGTGCGATGTGCACCAGGGAAAACACGATGAACGTCACGCCTATGCCGATCGGAACCGCGTAGAGGATGCGGCGGAGGATATAGAGGAGCATCGGCCGGGTTTCCGATCAGGGGGCGATGGAGATCGGCGAGAAGTCGACGAACCAGCTCTGGGCGTGGACATGGCCCTTCACCTTCGGCGACAGCGCGCGCGAACCCACGTCGTGGACCACCCACACGAAGTCGGCGCGGTCGACGAAGCGCTGGTGGATGCGGGCGATGATCTCGTCCTGCTTCTTCGCGTCGAACTCGTTGCGCAGCTCCTTGGCGAGGCGCTCGATTTCCTCGTCGCGGATGCTGCCCCAGTTCGAACCCTTCGGCGCGATCTCCTCGGGGGTGAGGTAGCGCAGGACCGCGACATACGGGTCGTTGGTGCTGTAGCTGTTGTTCAGGATGACGATGCCCTCGTTCTCCGGGGCCTGCGCGCCGACGCGGCGGCGGCCGCGCAGGGCCTCCCACTCGAAGACTTCGAGTTCCAGCTCGACGCCGACGTCGCGCAGGTTCTCCTGGATGAACTCGTTCATCAGCAGCGGATACATCTGGCCGGAGCCGGAGGTGGAGATCGCCGCCTTGATCTTGAGCGGGTTGTCGGGACCGTAGCCGGCCTCCTTGAGGAGCTTCTTGGCCTCCTCGGGATCGTACTTCACCTCGAAGGTCGGCTTGCCGAACCAGGCGCTCTGCTTGGAGACGTTGCCGGCGGCGGGAACGGCGAGGCCGTTCAGCACCTTCACCAGCCCCTCGCGGTCGATGGCGAGGTTGATCGCCTTGCGCACGCGGATGTCCGCGAAGGGCGAGCCCGGCAGTTCGCTGAGCGTATAGGGCCAGACGTGGGGAATGGCGTTGGTGGAGATGACCATCCCGGCCGAGGTGAGCTTCTCCACCGTGTCCGGCGAGGGGCTCTCCGCCCAGTCGACGCGGCCCGACAGCAGCGCCGCTGTGCGCGCGGAAACCTCCGGGATCGGCAGCAGCACGAGCCGGTCGAGCTTCGGCACGCGGTCCTTGTCCCAATAATCCTTGTTCGGCAGCAGTTCGAGCCGCTGGCGCGGCACCAGTTCGCCGATCTTCCACGGGCCGGTGCCCGAGGGCTGGCTGCGGAAGGCGTCCCAGTTCTTGCCGAGCTTCTCGTACTGCGCGGGCGAGGCGATCAGCAGGCGCGGCATCTGGTAGGGGAACAGCGAGTCCGGCGCCTTGGTGGTCAGCTCGACCGTGTAGTCGTCGATCTTGCGCCAGCTCTTCAGGCTCGGCAGGTAGATCTTCAGCTGGCGCTCGAAGGACGGGTCGTAGGCCGGGAATTCCTTGTTGAAGGCGCGGTCGAGATTGAAGATGACGGAGTCGGCGTTGAAGTCCGAACCGTCATGGAACTTCACTCCCTGGCGGAGTTTGAAGACCCATTTCGTCTTGTCGCCCTCGACGGTGTGCCATTCGGTGGCGAGCGCGGGGCGCAGGTCCGCCGACTTGTCCGAGCGCGACAGGTCATAGGAGATCAGCGGATCGTAGAGCGTGTAGCCCGCGAAGCGGACGCCCTCGGTGCCCTGATCGGGCGCGCCGTCCGTCAGCGGAATATCCGCCAGCGTCATCGCGACACGCAACGTGCCCTCGGCCAGCGCCGGGCCTGCCGCGAGAGCGGCGGCCACCAGCCCTGCCATCAACTTCAAACCGATTCCAAGCTTCATCGAACCACTCCCATCAGCAATTCTATAGTGTTTAACATCTAGTGTTTAAGAGAAGGCGTCAACGCACCCGACGCCCGAATGACGAGCATGGGCGGCGTAAAATTTGCGCATCTGGAACGAGATGATGCAGATGCGAAGGCAATCGCGCCGCATTGCAACATGCCATGGCAGCGCAACCCCGCGCGCCATTTCGGCGCGCGGGAGGTAATATCCGCCAGTGGTGAAGTCAGCGGCGCGTGCCGTCCCGGCGCACAGCACAGGCATCGGAGGCCTCATCCGGCGTCCGATCGAGCCCCCGTTCCATGAGGCGGAACAGCGGCCCCGTGAGCAGGGCCACCAGCACGATGCGCACGAGATGCCAGGCGACGACGATCGGCGGTGCCAGGCCAAGCGCCTCGGCGCTCAGCGACATTTCGGCGATGCCACCCGGTGAGGCCGCGAGCACGGCTGTGGGGAAGCCGACATGGCCCGAGACGACCCAGGCGATGCCCACATTGGCGGCGATGAGCAGCAGCGTCGAGCCGAGCGCCGCCGGCACCAGCCGTGGGCCAAGCCGGCGCAGGGTGAGCCAGTGGAACCGCGCGCCGAGCGCCCCGCCGATGGCGATCTGCGCCACCGCACGGGCATAGTCCGGCGCCGCGACCGGAGCATCGACATAAAGGCCGAGCGCGATGCCGACTGCCAGCCCACCGAGCAGGAACGCATTAAAAATGCGCAGCCGGTTCAGCAGATGCGCCGCCGCGATGGAAACCACGACGCCGCCGGCGAGCGCCAGCGTCGCCATTTCCGGGGGATGCCGGATGCCGGCTTCGACAGCGTGGTGCATGTAGAGCGCGAGCCCGGCCGGAAGCATCAGCACGGTGACGACGACGCGCAGGCTCTGCACCACCGAGACGGTGGTGATGTCGGCCCCAAACTGGTGGGCGAAGCCCGCCATTTCGGCGAGCCCGCCGGGAATGGTGGCGAAGAAGGCGCTGCGGCGGTCGCAGCCGCCGAACCGGGCCAGCGGCACGGAAAGGACGACCGAGACGAGAATGGAGGCCACGCCCGCGGCCACGATGACGCCGCCCAGTTCGAGAACGCGCTGGCCGACCTCCGGCGTGAAGAACACGCCGACGGCGAAGCCGGCGACGCTCTGGCCATACTGGCGCACGAAGGTCGGGATCGGCAGCGACACGCCGGCCATGCTGAGCGCCGCAGTGCCGAACAGCGCCCCGAGCAGCCAGGCCAGCGGCACATGCCAGAGGTGGAAGGCATAGCCGCCGGCCAGCGCCAGTGCGCCGCCCATGCCGACCCGCAGCCAGCCCGGCAGGCGGTTGAGGCGCCGGGCCAGCGGCGGCACGTCCGGATCGGCGTCGAGATCGCGCCCGATCTCCTGTTCGATTTCCTCGCTGATCTCGTCTTCGATGTCGGCCTCGCTGGCCGTCCCGGCGAGGTCTGCGATGTCGCGGAGGCGAGGATCGCCGGCCTTTGGCGGCGTCACGCCTCGTCCTCCCCGCAGACCCAGCGGGCCAGGGAACAGAGCCGCGCATCCCCGTGCGCCGTGCCGGCCAGTTGCAGGCCCCAGGGCATGCCGTCCGCCACCATCAGGGGCAGGCTGAAGGCGGGAAAGCCGAGCCACGACCAATAGGCCAGATAGGTCCGGCTGCCGGTGAAGGCGTGACCCTTCTGCGCCGGGCCGGAGGCCGCCGGCATGGCGTAGGCATCGGCGTCGAGATGGACGAGGGTCCGTGCGACGAGATCGCGCGCGGCGGCCTGTTCCGCCAGAAGCTGCGCGTATCGGCCCGCGTCGATGTCGCGCGAGCGCTCCAGCAGTTCGTGGATGCGCGGCCCGATCGCCGTGCCGTGACGCGCCACGTAGTCGCGATAGGGGAACCGCATCTCATAGGCGACGATGGCGAGCGAGCCGGCGATGCCGTCGTCGAGATGGCGTTCCAGGCGATGCACGGCGTCGCTGGTCTCGCGGCTGACGATCTCGACGCCGCGCTCCTCCAGCGCGCGGAACTGCGCGTCGACGATGCCGCGATGCGCCGCCTCGACCTCCTCCCAGCCCTGAAGATACAGGCGCACGAGCCGGCGGGAACGGCGCACGGGAGGCAGACCACCCGCGCCCGGCAGGCCGGCATGGCCCGGGCTGCCAATGGCGGCGATGGCGCTGGCCGCCGCCCAGATGTCGTCGAGCCCGCCGCCCAGCAGGCCGAGATGGTCATGGCTGGCGGAGAGCGGGTGCACGCCGCCGGTGGGCAGCAGGCCCAGCGTGCCCTTGTAGCCGAAGCATCCATTATAGGAGGCGGGCCGCAGCACGGAGCCCTGCGTCTGCGTGCCCAGCGCGAGCGGCAGCAGCCCGGCGCCGACCGCCGCGCCCGATCCGCTCGACGAGCCGCCCGGCGTGCGCGCGGGATCATGTGCGTTCACCGTCGGTCCGGGACCGCCTATGGCGAATTCCGTCGTCACCGTCTTGCCGAAGGGGATCGCCCCGGCCTCGCGCAGCGCGGTCACGCAGGCTGCGTCGCGCTCGCCCCTGCGGCCGGCAAAGGCGGCGTTGCCGTAGCCGGTCGGCATGTCGAAGGTCTCGATGATGTCCTTGATGCCGACCGGGCAGCCGTCGAGCGAGCCGAGCGGCCGCCCCTCGCGATAGCGCGCTGTGGAGGCGTCGGCCGCCCGCCGGCAGGCCTCGACATCGAGATGGGCGAAGGCGGAAAGGCTCGGCTCGCGCTCCAGCACGCGCGCGATGGTCGCCTCCATATCCTCGCGCGGGGTGCGCGTGCCGGCGAGATACGCGGGCCGCAGCGCCGCAAAGCTCGGCAGAGACGTGGAGGGCGAATAGGTGGGGATGGACGGTGAGGTCGGCGACTGCACGGACTGAGCCTCCTTGGGGGTTGAGGGGCCGCGGACAATGGAATTCCGTCTGCGCCGGGGCACGGCGCAGGCATGATGGTCAAAACGTCGGCCGCTGAACGGTCGTGGGATCAGGCGAATTCGGAGAGGTAGTGCGTATCGCCGCGCGCCCGCATGATCCGTCGCTCCACCGCGAGGCTGCGCAGGTCGAAGGCGATGCGCTCGATCTCCAGCATGGGCTCGCCGAGCTCGACACCGAGCAGTTCGACGTCGGCGGCCTCGGCGCGCACCGCCGTCACCTTTTCCTGCACCTTGCCGATGATGATGTGGAACTGCCGCTCCAGCATCGAATAGAGCACCTCGGGGCGGCTGGCGTCGATCAGCGCGCCGATGCCGGGCAGCAGATCTTCCCGCAGCGTCAGATATTCGACGACGACGGGCTGGGTGCGGTAGGTGCGCAGCCGGCGCACCCGGGCGACCGCCGTTCCACGGTTGATGCCGAGCGCCTTGGCCTCCACCGCCGAGGCGCGCGCCGGGGTGACGTCGAGATAGGCGGTGTTCTCGTTGACGCGCTCGCCCGTCGCGCTCACCAGGCGGTAATGGCGCAGCACCTCCTGCCGGTGCGTGTGCATGGCGACCGTGGTGCCGCGCCCGCGCTGGCGCACCAGCAGGCGGCGGTCGGCGAGGTCCTCGATGGCCTTGCGGGCGGTGCCGACGCTGACGCCATATTCCGCCGCCAGCGCGTTCTCGCTCGGCAGCAATTCGCCCGGACGCCACTCGCCGCTCTGCACCCGGCGCAGCAGGTCTTCCTGCATCCTCAGATAAAGAGGCTTCGTCGCCTCTGCCGCGTCCGCCATTCTCATGTCCGCCCGTCAGAATTCCTCTTGAGGATAGACGGGCGGGATCGGGTCCACATCATTCATCTGCTCGCCGAGCACGGCTTCGATTTCATTGAGGGCCTTCATCCACAGGGAGAGGCGCAAATGAACGTTGCGCAGCTCGTCGGGCGGCACCGGAACGCCCTGGAACGCGAGCGCCGCGCGCACATATTCCTCGGAAACCTCATACATGGATGCGCTCCTTTCCGCTCAAGCCGCCATCGGCGCCAGTGTCCGTTCGAGATCGGGCAGTTGCCGCCACCAGCCCGCCTCGCGCTCATAGCCGTAGGCGATGTTGAGCAGGGTCGCCTCGTCGAAGGGCTTGCCGGCAAATTGCAGGGCCAGCGGCAGGCCGTTGGCACAGAAGCCCATCGGCACCGAGAGCGCGGGCACGTTGGCGAGGCTGAAGGGATAGACGCCGATGCGCCGCTCCATCAGCCGCATCACCGCCTCGTCGGAGGATTCGACCTTCTCCTGCTCCTGCTCGATCGGCTTGGTGGGGCGGATCATGGTCGGACCGATCAGCGCGTCATAGCGGCGGACGGCGTCGAGCACCTGCTGGCGCACGATCGCCCGCGCGCGCATGGCGCGGTTGTAGACGGTCGCGGGAATGAGCGAGGAGGCCGCCAGGCGCGTGCGCGTGCCGGTGTCGAAGCGCTCATAGCGCTCGCGCAGATACTTCTTCACGAAGGTGGCGGCGACATCCGCGTCCGTGCTCAGAAGCTGCAGCGGCACCGCATAGAGCGCGAGCGGCAGAGAAACCTCCTCGATCTCGGCGCCGAGCCCGCGCAGCACCTCGACCGCCGCCGCGAACACGGTCTTCACCTCGTCCGTCGTACCCGGCCCCCAGGCGATCTCGCGCACGATGGCGAGGCGCCGGCCCTTGAGCGGGCGGCCGAGCCCGGCGGCGTAATCCTCGACCGGGCGCGGGCTCGTCAGCGGGTCGCGCGGGTCATGGCCGGCGATCGCGCCGAGAACCGTGGCGATATCGGCAACGGAGCGTGCCAGCGGCCCGATCGTGTCTGTCGTATAGGCCTCCATCACCGCGCCGTAGCGGCTGACTCGGCCATAGGTCGGGCGCAGCCCGGCCACGCCGTTCATCGCCGCCGGCCCGCGCACCGAGCCGCCGGTGTCCTCGCCGAGCGAGAAGGTGCACATGCGCGCGGCCGGCGCGATGCCCGAGCCGGTGGAGGAACTGGAGGCCGAATAGGCGGGGTTCCACGGATTGCGCGGCTGGCCATAGGGGAAATCGATGGTGCCGCCCTTGCCGAATTCGTGCAGGTTCTGCTTGCCCAGCAGGATGGCGCCCGCCGCGTCGAGCCGCTCGATCACCGCAGCGTTGTGAGGGGCGACCATCTCCTCGGGATCGAGGACGCGGGTCGCCAGCGTGGTCGGAAAGCCGACCGCGTGCATCTGGTCCTTCACGCCGTAGGGGATGCCGTGCAGGGCCCCGCGATAGCGCCCGGCGGCGATCTCGCTTTCGGCTGTCCTGGCGGCGGCAAGCGCCCGCTCGCCGTCGACCGTGATCCAGGCGCGCAGGGTGTCGTCGGACGCCTCGATCCGGGCCAGATAGGCCCGGACCAGTTCGACCGGGGAAATCTCGCGGCGCGCGATCAGCGTCGCCTGCTCGCCACCGCTCAGGGCCGTCAATTCCTCGCTCATCGCCGCCGCCGCATCCCTTAACGTCAGACTCATCGACTTATCGTATATAGAAGAACATATATATGTTTGTCGAGACGTTTTGGCGGCTGAAACCGCAGCCCCCTTGCGGCGGCTCGACAATTTCGCGCTTTTACGTCATCCCGCCCTCGGTGACGCGCGGGCACGCAGGGGGATTCATGGACACGGGACGATTCGCGGGCCGTCGGCAGGCAAAGGCGCGCGGCGCGGCGGCCGTGGCGCTCGGCCTGTGCCTGTGGGTATCGCCGGCGGCGTGGGCGCAGGAGATGGCCCAGGATACGGCACAAGAGATGCCGCGCTGGCCGGATGATTTCCGTGCCCGGCTGGAAGCGCTGGCGCTGATCCAGACGCTGAACGCCGACCTGCTCGCCAATGCCAGCGCCACCCTCACCCTCGACCGCTGGTGCGCCGCGCACCGGCTGGCGAGCGAGCCCACCATCCTCGCCGACCGGGTGAGCGGGCAGGACAAGCCGGCGACCGACGACGTCCGGGCGCTGCTGAAGGTCGGCGCCGAGGAGCCGGTGCGCTACCGCCGGGTGCGGCTGCGCTGCGGCGCGCGCGTGCTGTCGGAGGCCGACAACTGGTATGTGCCCGGCCGCCTCACGCCGGAGATGAACCGGCTGTTGGAGACCACCGACACCTCCTTCGGCCGCGTGGTGCGCCCGCTCGACTTCCGCCGCACGACGCTCGCCGCGCGCCTGCTGTGGCGCCCGCTGCCCGAGGGATGGGAGAGCGGCGCGGCGCTGCCGCCGGACGGGCCGGGCGCGCTGGAACTCCCCGACTTCCTGCTGGAGCACCGCGCCGTGCTGACCCTGCCGGACGGCACGCCGTTCAGCGCGCTGGTGGAGAGCTATACAAGGCAGGTGCTCGCCTTCCCGCCGCGCCGCTGAGTGCTGACCCGATGGTCGGTCAGGGCTGGACCTGGAGGGTCTGGATGACCTGCTGGCCGAAGCCCTCGACATAGGCGTGCTGCTGCGCCTCCTCCAGCCCCGGGCCGGCGGCAACGAGACCGCAATAGGAAAGGATCAGCGCGTTCGCCACGTCGGCGAGGCGCGTCTTCGGCTCCTGCGCCGCCAGCGCACGGGCGAGGTCGCTCCCCTTTCCGTCCGGCACAGGCAGGGCGGGCGAGCCGAGCAGGCGCGCCGCGGCAGATGTCAGATCGGACGGCACGCCAGTCGCCGCCGGGCATGTCAGCGGGCCGGCGAGGCTGCGGGGCTGGTGCGCCACCAGCGATTTACCGGCCGGGCTCGCCCACACCACCGGCACATCCGGCAGGTTCGGCTGCGTGCGGAACGACACGTCGGCCGCCGCCTGCAGAGTGAAGGCGCGCAGCCGGGCGTATTTCTGGTAGGCCTCGCCGCCGCCGGCCGCCACGACCGGGCAGTAGGCGGCCATCAGCGCGTCGACAACCTGCGCCGGCGCGGCGTCGGGCGCGGCGCCCTGATAGCTGGCGACCAGCGAGGATAAGTCGCGGTTGCCGCCGGCGATGGCGGCGCTGAGCGCGGCGACCGCCTTGGGGTCCGGCCCCGCCGCGCCCGGCGCGCCGCCGACCTCGGCGCAATCGAAGGCGGAGGCGGCCTGGGTGCCATAGTCCGGCACGCTCATGGTCTGCCGCCAGGTCGCCACCATGGCGGGGGTAGCGTTGGGCGCCGCCGCGTTGCCCCAGCTCGTGCGCACATAGTTGGCGAGGTCGGCGATCTGCGGATCGGAGAGCCGGCCGGCGAAGGAGGGCATGGCACCGAAGCGGGCATCCGCCTTCAGCCCCTGCAGCACCACCGCGACGACATTGTAGGGCTCGGCCGCCGTCACCGCCGGATTGTGCGCCAGCGGCGGAATGGCGCCGAGCAGGCCCGTGCCCTGCGCCTGATGGCAGGCCGCGCAATTGTCGACGAAGAGGCGGGCGGTGCGGGCATAGACGTCCGCCGGCAGGGCGGAGGCCTTCTGCGGGGCCGGCGCGTCGGGGGGCGGCGGGCTGTCGAGCAGATAGGTTGTGATGGAGGTGATGTCGGCGTCGGTGAGATAGGCGAGGCTGTCATGCACCACTTCGGCCATCGGGCCGAACACGGTGGTCTTGCCCGGGGCCGAGCCGGTCTTGAGGAACTGGGCAAGCGTGTCCTGCGTCCAGTTCTTCGCCAGCGCGGCGGAGGCGATGTCGGGCGCGTAGAAGCCGTCGATCTCGGCGCCGGTGAACATCGCCTTGCCCTTGATCGCGCCCATCACGTTGCGCGGGCTGTGACAATCCGAGCAGTGGCCGACCGCCTCGACGAGATAGGCGCCGCGATTCCACGCCTCGCTCTTGCCGGCGGCGGGCGTGAAGGTCTGCGGGTGGAAGAACAGCTCGCGCCAGGCCAGCATGCCGAGCCGGACGTCGAAGGGGAAGGAGAGGCCGTTCTCGCGGTTGGGCGATTCCACCGCCGGAATGCGCCGCACATAGGCCCACAGCGCCTTCAGATCGTCACCGGTGATGCCGGCATAGGCGTCGAACGGCATGGCCGGGTAGAGATAGGCCCCATCCTTGCGGATGCCGTCATGCACCGCGCGGCGGAAGTCCTCGAAGCTCCAGCTCCCGATGCCGGTCGTCTGGTCCGAGGTGATGTTGACCGAGTAGATCGCGCCGAAGGGTGTGTTCAGCGCCAGCCCGCCGGCATAGGGCTTCTTGGGATCGCCGGTGTGGCAGGGCATGCAGTCGGCGGCGCGGGCGAGATATTCGCCGCGCGCCACCAGCGCCGCATCGTCGGGCTCCGGGGCCGGCGCCTGCGCGGCGGCCGGGCCGAGGGCAGACGCCGCGAGCCCGAAAGCAAGCCCCAAGGCCAGCGCAAGGCCCGGTTTCCATCCGCGCGACATGACGATCCCCCCGTTGGCGCACCCGTGACTGGAATCATTCCACGAATGCCGGGGAACCGCCACCCCGCCCCGGCTGCGCACCGGGGCGGGGTGCATATGTCCACGGATCAGAATGCGCCGAGATAATCCGCCTTGCCGACCGGCACGCCCTTGTGGCGCAGGATGTCGTAGGCAGTGGTGACGTGGAAGAAGAAGTTCGGCAGCGCAAAGGTCAGGAGATAGCTTGTGCCGACGAAATGCCGTTCGCCGCGCCGCGACTTCTGCACGATCTCACGGGTCTGCGCGCCCTCGAAGCCGGCGGGATCGACGCTGGCGAGATAGTCGAGCGTTTTGGCGATGCGGGCGTGCAGTTCCTCGAAGGTCGTCTCGGTATCGGCGAAGCTCGGCGCGCTGGTACCGGTGAGGCGGGCCGCGCCGAACTTGGCGGAATCGGTGGCGCTCTGGATCTGGCCGGTCAGCGGGAACATGTCCGGCGCGAGCCGCGCGCCGGCCAGCTCCGCGAGGTCGAGACCGGTGGCGGCGGCGTGCTCCTCGGCCTTGCGCAGAATGGCATCGAGATTGCCGAGCCCGCGCTGGAAGACGGGAACGGAGGCGTCATACATGGAAAGCGACATGGAAGGCTCCAGAAGGGGAATCGGCCACGCGCCTTCTCGCCGCCGGCAAGGCGGACGGGCGCGGGCGGGAAAATGAAAAACCCCGGCGCGGGAGACCCGGCCGGGGCGTGTTTATCGGCTCATGCGAATCATCGTGCGCTCAGATCGCGCTGTTGATCCACTGCAGCATCTTGGCCTTCGGCGCCGCACCGACCTGGCGCGAGGCGAGCTGGCCGTCCTTGAACAGCAGCAGGGTCGGGATCGACATGATGCCGTACTTGGAAGCGGTCGCGGGGTTCTCGTCGACGTTGAGCTTGACGATCTTCAGCTTGTCACCGAGTTCGCCCGCCACTTCGTCGAGCACCGGAGCGACCATGCGGCAGGGGCCGCACCATTCGGCCCAGAAATCCACGAGGACCGGACCATCGGACTTGATCACGTCGGACTCGAAGCTCTGATCCGACACCTTTTCGACGCCCATTTGGACACCTTTCGAGAATCTTGAGAATTCAGGGGAAGTTGCAGCCAAGGTAGGTATCCGCCCCCCCGCGCGTCAAGGCAGCGTCACGGCGAAGTGACGCTTTCCACCGCGCGCGCCAGCGTGCCCGCGTCGAGCGCGTGGACGAGCGGGCCGGCGGTGTAGACGAGCTGCGCAGCGATCTCCCGGCCGGGGAACAGCCGGGCCAGCAGGGCGGCATAGAGGCCGAGCTGGCGCAGATGGGCCGGAGGCACCGCCGACGGCACGCGCGGCACGTGGCGGTCGGTCTTGAAGTCGGCGACCAGCACACGATCGGAACCGACGACCAGCCGGTCGATGCGCCCCGTCACCGGCGTGCCGTCCTCCAGCGTGCCGGCGAGCGGAACCTCGGCGAGGCTGCCGGGCGCGAACAGCGCGTCGAGACCGGCCAGTCCGAGCACGCCGAGCGCCTCCGCCAAGAGTTCCTCGCGCGCCGCCTCCGGCCAGTCCGAGGCGGCGGCGAGCAGGCGGCGGCCGGGCGCCCCGCGCTCCGCCGCCGGGAGGCCGGCGAGCGCCGCCATCAGGCGGTGAAGGAGGTCGCCGCGCTCGATAGCGCGGGCGGCGATGGCATCCGGCGACCCCTCGTTATCGGGACCGGGTGCGGAAGGGCGCAGACGCGGGCGGGCCGCCGCCGTCTCGGCGAGCGGGCGGGCGAGCGCGCGGGCAAGCGCGCGTTCCTGCGTATCGGCGGGAGCGGCGGGGACGGGAGCCGGCGCAGCGCTGCCCGCCTCGCCGCCGCCGGGCTGCGCCCCGCGCCAGCGCAGTACGGTGCCGGGGAAACCGGCGGCGGGGTGCTCGGCCGCCTGCGGCTCCAGCGCCCCGCGCACGAGTTCGTACCAGCAATCGGCCGGGCGCCGGCGCACGCCGTCCGCTCCGCACAGCACGAGGGCGGTCTCGGCACGGGTGAGCGCGACATAGAGCAGGCGGCGATATTCGTCCTGCTGCGCCGCGTCGCCCGCCTGCCGGGCGAGTGCCATGGCCGGTGTATCGGCGGTCTTGGAAGGCGCGTGCAGCAGCACGCGCCGCCCGTCCGGGCGCTCGACGCGCAAGAGGCCGGCGCTGCGGCGGGTCATCGGCCCGGACGTGGTGTCGGCGAGGATGACATAGGGCGCCTCCAGCCCCTTGGCGCCGTGCACGGTCATCACGCGCACCTCGTCGCGGCCGGCCTCCATGTCGCGTTTGGCCTCGGCCCCTCCCCGCCGCAGGAAGGCGAGGAAGCCGGCAAGCGAGGGCGCCTCGATGTTCTCATAGGCCCGCGCCAGCGCCAGCATCTCGTCGAGCGCGTCGGCGGCTTCGGGGCCGAGCCGGGCGAGCATGGCGGCGCGGCCGCGCTCGCGCCCCAGCACGCGGGCGTAGAAGTCGAACGGCCTCAGCCGCCGCGCTTCGCCGCGCAGCCGCGCCAGCCGCTGGGCCGCCGAGGCCCAGCGCGGATTCTCGCCGGCGCGGGCGGCGAGCACCCGTTCGAGCCGCGCGGCCCGGCGCGGCGCCAGCGCCATCAGGTCGGCGTCGTCGAAGCCGAACAGCGGGCTCTTGAGCGCGCAGGCCAGCGCCAGCTCGTCGTCCGGGGAGAGCAGCGCATCTCCCAGCGCCATCAGGTCCATCACCGCGATGTGCTCGGCCACCACCAGCCGGTCGGCACCGGCCACCGCGACGCGGGCATGCTTGAGCTCGCGGATGATCGCCTCGAACAGCGAATCGCGCCGCCGCACGAGGATGAGGAAATCGCCCGGCCGCGCCGGCCGCGCGCCGTGCCGGCCGGCAACGGGAAAGCCGTCGCGGATGCGTGCCGCGATATGGGCGGCGATCTTGCGGGCGAGCCGGCCCTTCGGGTCGTCGGAAGCGGGCGCGTCGAGCGGGCGCTGCCAGGCGTCGACATCCACCTTCTCGCTCGGCGCCTCCGGCTCCCACATCTCGACGAGCGAGGGCAGCGCGGCGTGGATCGGCGCATGGACGGGCGGCTTGCCCTCGGCGGAAAGCCCGCGATAGGCGGCCTCGGCGCCGAACACCTCGTCCACCGCCTCCAGAATGCCCGGCGCCGAGCGGAAGGAATGCTGCAGCTCGACATGGGTGAAACGCGCGCCCGCCGCCGCGTGGAACTCGCGCCGCACCAGATCGAAGCGGCGCGGGTCGGCGCCCTGGAAGGAGAAGATCGACTGCTTCTCGTCACCCACCACGAACAGCGTGCGCGGCAGGCTGGCGGCGCCATCGCGGGCGCCCTCGCCGGCGAAGAACTCGGCGACCAGAGGGCGGATCACCTCCCACTGCTCGGGGCTGGTGTCCTGCGCCTCGTCGAGCAGCACATGGTCGATGCCCTGATCGAGCTTGTAATGCACCCAGGCCGAGGCGCCCGAGGCGAGCAGGCGCCGCGCCGCGTCGATCAGATCGGTGAAGTCGAGCACGCCGCGCGCGGCCTTGGCGCGCTCATAGCGCCGCGCCGCCTCGCGCCCCAGCGCCAGCACCGCGCGGCTGCGCTCGAAGGCGCGGGCAGCGGCGAGGCGGCGGGCCAGCGGGGCGATGCGGTCGCGTTCGGCAAGAAGCTGGGGGAATTTTGCGCGCACCGGCGCGGCGCCGAACTGGCTGTCGCCATAGGGCTCGCCATCGTCCTTGAGGAACACGCCGGCATAGGCGTCGGCGACCGCATCCGGCGGGGCGGCGGCGGCGTCCATCAGCGCCCGCCCGCGCCGGGCGGCATTGCCGGCCTCAAGAGCCAGCGCCTCGCCCAGCCCCCGCCACGCGCCGCGCGCAATGAGCGCGTCCTCGACGATGGCGCGCTCGATCTCGCTGGCTGCGACCGGCCCATCGAGCCCCACGGCGGCGGCAAGGTCTTCCTCCTCCGCCTCCAGCGCGGCGGCATCGGCTACCAGTTCGCGGATCAGTTCGCCGATGCCCTCATCCGAGGCGACGCCGACCAGCAGGGCGAGCGCGCGGCCGAGATCGCTGTCCGGTGCGCCGGTGGCCTCCAGCACCACTTCTTCGCGCACGCGCGCGAGTAGTTCGAGGCGCGCTGCCTCCTCCAGCTCGCCGAAGCCCGCCGGCACCCCGGCCTCGAAGGGGAAGGCGTGCAGCAGCGCGCCGCAGAAGGCGTGGATGGTCTGGATCTTCAGCCCGCCCGGCGTCTCCAGCGCCTGCGCGAACAGCCGGCGCGCCTGCGCCCGCCGCAGCGCGCCGGGCGAGCCGCCATCGGTGCGCACGATCTCCGCGTCCAGCGCCTCGTCGTCGAGCGTCGTCCAGCGGCGCAGCTCGCCGAGCACGCGGTTCGCCATGTTGGCGGCGGCGGCCTTGGTGTAGGTAAGGCAGAGGATGCGGCCGGGCGGCACGCCGCGCATCAGGAGGCGGATCACCCGCCGCGCCAGAACATGGGTCTTGCCCGAGCCGGCATTTGCCGAGACCCAGGCGGACAGCATCGGATCGGAGGCGGTGGTCTGCAAGGCCGTGGCGGCACGCAGCGGGCCGGGGGCGAGTACGTTCGGGTCGCTCATTCCTCGCCCTCCCCGCCGGTCGACCATTCCTTCACCCGCGCCAGATGGTCGTAATTGCCGAAGCGGGCGCGGAACATCGGCCGGGCCAGCGAGGCATAGCCGCGCGAGGGATTTTCGAAGGCGGCGACGAGCTGTTCCAGCCGCTCCAGCGTGGAGGCGGCAAGGCCGGCGGCGCTCTGGTCCCTGTCGACGGCGCTCACCTCCTTCAGCTCCGCCGTGCCGAGCTTCACATAGGCGAGCGCGGCGGCCTCCTCGGCCGGCAGGTCCGGAAAGCTGCCCGCCGCCGCCATGGCGGCTTCCAGCGGGAGCTGCGGCGAATAATGCGCCGCAGTCTGCTTCGCCGTCGGCACCGCGCCGGTCTTGAAATCGAGTATGGCGAGCCCGCCCTCGCGCAGCTGCTCGATGCGGTCGGCGCGGCCGGTCAGGGTGAAGCGCCCGCCGGCCAGCGACAGCCGGCCATATTGCTCGGCGAACAGCCGCCGTGCGGCGCGGCGACGCCCGCGCTCCCACGCGATGAAGCGCGGCACCAGCCGCTCGAAGCGCGCCCACCACAGGGCATGCTCGGCCGGGAAGGCTTCGAGCGGGGCGAAGGCGCGCCGTCCCAGCGTCCGCAGCGCCGCTTCGGCCTCTTCCGGCAGCGCCTCGGGGAAGGCCTGCGCAAAGCTGCCGAGCGCGTCGTGGATCGCCGTGCCGCGCTCGCCGGCGCCGGGCGCCTCGTCGAACAGGTCGAGCGGGCGCAGCCCCAGCACGTGGCGGGCGTAGATGGTGTAGGGATCGCGCAGCCAGGTCTCGATCTCGGTGACGCTCAGCCGCGTCGGGCGAAGTTCGACCGGCGGGGCGGGCTCCGGCCGTGCGATACGCGCGGCCGCCGGCTCCTCCTCGATCAGCCCGGCCAACCGGCGGAAGCGGTCGCCGCGCGCCACCACCGCCCGCCAGCGCGCGTCCCCGCTCACCGCCGCGAGGCGCTGGAGGAAGCGCGAGGGCACGCTCGGCGCGCCGCCGAGCTTGCGCGGATAGGACAGCACGAGCTCGGGCGCGCCGCAGCCCTGCACGAAGTCGTGGGCGGACAGGCCGATGCGCCGCTCCGGCGCCTCCAGCCCCAGCGCCGCGCGCATCGGCCGGCTGAGCCAGGGATCGGCCCGCACCGCGTTCGGCCAGGTCTGCTCGACAAGGCCGGCAAGCACCACCCGATCGACGCCGATGAGGCGCGCTTCCAGCGGGCCGAGGATGCGCAGCCGCGCGCCGGGCACCAGCGGCGGGCGCACCGGCTGGTCGGCCAGCAACAAGGGCAGCGCGGCGGCATAGTCGGCCAGCGTCATCGCGGGCGCCAGCGGCGCGCCCTCGGAAAGGGCGGCGAAGGCACGGGCCAGCGTGGCGAGCGCCGGCTCCTCCTCCGGCGCGGCGGCATCCGGGCCGCTCCAGACGGCCTCGATGGCAGCGCGGTGCGCTTCCAGCAGGGCGGCGAAGGCGTGCTCGCCCTCCCCCAGCGCCAGAAGCGGGGCGAGCGCCCCGGCCAGGCGGGCGGCGAGATCGGCGGCGCGGGCGCGGTCTTCCTCGCTCACGGAGGCCCGTGCATCGCTTGGGTGATGGTCTTTCGCGTCGAAGCCGGCGATGGCCGCCACCAGTCCGTCCGCCCCGGCGCGCGGGCGCGGGCCCCGCAGCACGGTGAGTTCCAGCGCGTCAGCTGCGACGTCGAGCGCGGGCCGCTCCAGCCCGAAGCGGGTCAGCGCGTGGCGCAAGAGCGCGGAGAGCGGTACCGGCGCCAGCCGCTGGTGGCAGACATCGGCGACGAGGCGGGCGAAGCGGCCCGGCACGCTCTCCGACAGGGGCTCGCCGGCGGAATCGTCGATACCCACCTCGAAGCGCAGCAGTTCGGCGGTGACGCGGCGGGCGAGATCGCGGTCGGGCGTGATGAGCGCGGCGGTGCGGCCCGGCAGCTCCAGCACCTCGCGCAGCGCGACGGCGATGGCGAGCGCCTCTTCGCGCGAATCGTCCGCCTCGACCACGCTCACGCCGTCGAGCGCCGCGTCGATGGCGGGGGGTCCCAGCCGCTCGCCGAGGCTGGCCCACGCCTCGGTGGAGGCGACCGGGCGCAGCGCCTCGGAGAGCAGCCGCTCGCGTCCGTGCGGCGCCGGCGGGGCAAGCTCGCGCACGGCCTCACGGCCGGCGCGCATATGGGCTTTCAGCAACAGGGCAAGGCCATATTGCGGATGGCTCGGCGCTGACGCCTCGTCGTCGGTCAACGCCTCCCAGGAGCGGGCGTCGAGATAAAGGTCGAGGCCCGGCAGCACCACGCACCCCTTCGGCAGGTGCGCCACGGCGGCGAGCAGCCGGGCGGTCGCCGGCATGGAGCCGGTCGAGCCGGCGGCGATGACCGGACCGGCATCGGGCAGGGCGGCGAGCCGGCGCGCCTCGGCATAGATCAGCCGGTCGCGGCGCACGCTGGCGTCGACGAGGCCCTCACCGTCGAGGAAGGCCGGCCAGAAGTCGCGGGCGATCTTGAGGAAGTCGAGCGCCATGTCCCAGTAGCGGTCGTGCTCGCCGGGCACCAGCGTGTCGAGCCGCTCCCACGGCACCTCCTGCGCCGCCATCTCGTCGATCAGCTTGGCAAGCGCGTCGGCGAGAGCGAATTCGGCGCCCGGCCCGGCCGCCACCGCCACGCGCCCGTCATCGCCGCGCAGTGCCCGGCGCCAGCGCCGCGTCAGATTGGCGAGAGCAAGGCGGCGGGTGGTCGGCGGCACGGCGCGCGGTGGATCGGTGAAGCTCTCGGCGAAGGCGAGCGCGTCCTCGTCGACATCGCCCAGCGGCACGATGCGCGGCAGCAGCGTCACGCCGCAGCCGGCGCGCTCGCGCAGCGCCTCGGCGAGCAGACGGCCGGCGCGGCGGGTCGGCAGGAAGATCGTCGCGCCCGCCAGCTCCATCGGATCGCCGCGCGGGGCGAAGCCCTCGATCAGCCGACCGTCGAGCAGCGCGTCGGCGAGCGTCGCGACGAAGGGCGCCGACGGCGGGATGGTGAAGAGGTTCGGCGTGGCGCGGCTCACCGGCGGCCCTCCGCGCGGGCGGCGGCCGGCGCGGAGGCGCGTTCAGTCCTTGGAGCGCGCAATGGCGTCCTCGGCCTCGTCGATGGCCTCCGGCGTGCCGACATGCATCCACACCCCTTCCATCCGCTCGCCGAAGAGCCGCCCCGCCTCGGCGGCCCGAACGAACAGCCGGCTCAGCGAGAACGAACCCTCCGGCGTCTGTGCGAAGACATCCGGCGCCACCACGGCGGCTCCAGCATAGACGAATGGCGCCATCTCGCGCTCGGGACGCGGGGTGAGCCGGCTCTCGCCGTCCATCAGGAAATCGCCGCGTCCTTCATAGCCGATCGAGGTGGCGGCGGGGGCCAGCAGCAGCAGGAAATCCATCCGCCGGGCATCGAATTTGCGCGCCAGCGTGGCGAGGTTCGGGCGGATGCCCTCGATCCAGATGGTGTCGGCGTTGACGACGAAGAAAGGCTCCGTGCCCAGTTCCGGCAGCGCCTTGCGGATGCCGCCGCCGGTCTCCAGCAGTTCGCCCCGCTCGTCGGAGAAGACGATGCGGGGGTTCTTGCGCCCGGCGAGATGGCGCTCCAGCACATCGGCATGCCAGTGCAGGTTCACCACCGCCTTCGTCACGCCGGCGGCGGCGAGCCGGTCCAGCACGTGATCGACCAGCGGGCGGCCGTTCACCTCGACCATGGGCTTGGGAATGCGGTCGGTAAGCGGGCGCATGCGCTTGCCAAGGCCGGCAGCGAGCACCATGGCGGTCGTGATCGCGGTCATGTGGAGCTGGAATCGTTCGGCGTTTCGGGCGTCGATGGCGCGGGAGCGTCGGCGGTAACCTCGGCGGAGGGGGCGGCAGCAGCGGAAGGCGCCGCCGGCTCCGGCAAGGGGGACGCCGGAGGCGGGGGCGCAGGCGTGCGGGTCGCGAGGCCGGCAGCGCCCGCCTCGAAGCGCGGCCGCGCGCCGGGCGCCGGCACATGGTCCTTGTACCAGCTCGCCAGCGCCTCCAGCTCGGTGAAGGCGAGGCAACGCTGGAGATAGTTCCAGATGCGCGGCAGGTGGCGCAGATAGGCGGGCTTGCGGTCGCGGTGGTTGAGCCGCGCGAAGATGCCGAGGATCTTGGTGGCACGCTGGGCGCCCATCACCGCGTAGGAGGCCGCGAAGCCGCGCACGTCGAAGGCGGGATCCGCCTCGCGCCGCGCCTTCGCGTAACGCCCAAGCAAGGCGAGTTCCAGCGCCTCCGGCACGTCGATGCGGGCATCCTGCCCGAGCGAGGCGACGTCATAGGCCGCCGGGCCCATTACCGCGTCCTGGAAATCGAGCAGGCCGACGCGGGCCAGCCCGTCGCGGTCGGGCAACCACATCAGGTTGGGTGAATGATAGTCGCGCAGCACCCAGACGGGCTTCTGCGCCAGCGCCGGGGCAAGCGCCACGGTCCAGAGCTGGCGGAAGGACTGGCGCGCATCGGCGGCCAGCGAGACGCCGGAATGGGGCAGATACCAGTCGAGCAGCAGCTCGGCCTCGATCAGCAGCGCCTGCAGGTCGTAGGCCGGGATGTGGTGGTCGATGCCCTGCGCCACGGGCAACGTGTCGGGCAGCTCCATGGCGTGCAGCGCCGCCAGCACGTCGACCGCCGCCTCGTAGCGCTCGGGCAGCGGTGCGGGCGGGGTGCCGCCGAGCACGCCCTCCTCGCCGAGATCCTCGATGATCAGCAGCCCCGCTTCGAGATCGCCGCCATAGATCGCCGGCGCCGAGAAGCCACGCTCGCGCAGGCCGCGCGCCATGGCGACGAAGGGCTTCACGTCCTCGGCGAGATGGGCGATCTGGCTGTAGGGCCTGCCCCCGCGCACCGGAGGCCCGTCCGGCCGGCGCGGCGCGTTCATCAGTACGGCGTTGCGGCGCGCACCGACGAGGCGCTCATAGCTGCGGGTCGAGGCGTCGCCCTGCAGATGCCGGCGATGGGCCGGGCCGAAGCCGGTCTGGTCGATCAGCGCGCGGATCGACTTCATGCGGAACAGCGCGCCGGCGAGCCGGCCGAAGCCGAACAGCCGCAGCCGCCGCAGGGTCTCGGGACCGCCGACGGGCAGGGCGATGTGCACTTCCAGCCGGTCGGGCTGGAGGATGGCGCCGCCCGCACGCTCCGGCCATTCGACCAGCGTGACCGCGCCGTCGGTCTGCTCGGACCAGCCGAGCTCGTCGAGCTCGGACGCGTCGCCCAGCCGGTAGAGGTCGGCATGCACGACGCGCAGGCGCGGCAGATCGTAGCCCTGCATCAGCGTGAAGGTGGGGCTCGGCACCTCCAGCTCCGGGTCGCCGGCCAATTCGCGGATCAGCGCGCGCGCCAGCGTCGTCTTGCCGGCGCCGAGATCGCCGTCGAGCGTCACCAGATCGCCCGGCCGCAGCATGGCGGCGAGGTCCATGGCGAGGCGGCCGGTGGCGCCCTCGTCGGGCAGGGTCACGTCCCAATGGGCGACAGGGTTGGTCGGGACAGAGCCGGTGCTGCGGCTGTCGATCATGCCGCTACTCCGCCGCGTCCCGGCTGGCGCCGGTTTCCAGCGGGAAGGTGCAGGTGACGAGCGTACCGCCGCCCTGCGCCGGGCCGATGCTCACCGTGCCCCCGTGCAGCGCCACCAGCGAGCGCACGATGGACAGGCCGAGCCCGACGCCGCGATGGCGCGAGCCGGCGGTGTGGCTCTCGAAGCGGTCGAACACCCGCGTGCCGATCTCGGGCGGGATGCCCGGGCCGTGGTCGCGCACGCGGAACACCACCTTGTCCTCGTGGCGCTCGGCCGACAGCGTGACGGCTGAGCCGTCAGGGGCGAAGCCGACCGCATTGGAGAGCAGGTTGTAGAGGATCTGCCGCACCCGCTTGGCATCGGCGCGGAAGCTGCCGGCGGCGTTCTGCAGCTCGATGGACAGGCGGATATCGCCCTCGGCCAGACGGTCGCGCACACCCTCGGCGGCGGCCTCCATGGCGGCGCGCACATCGACCTCGGCGAGATCGAGCGTCATCGCGCCGGCGTCGATGGTGGCGAGGTCGAGAATGTCGTTGATGATCGCCAGCAGCGCCGCGCTCGACTCCGTGATGTGGTTCACATAGGCGCGCTGCTTGGGGTTGAGCGGGCCGACGCCGGTGTCGTCGAGAAGCTGGGCGAAGCCGATGATCGTGGTCAGCGGCGAGCGCAGCTCGTAGGAAACGTGACTGACGAAGGTGCTCTTGAGGTGGTCGGCGGCGACCAGCGCGTCGTTACGCTCCACCAGCGCGCGCTCGACCTGCGCGGTGTCGGTGACGTCGCGCAGCGTCACCAGCGTGCCGCCATCGGGCAGCGGCTGGGTCGAGCCGTCGATGATGGCGCCGTCGTTGCGCTCCATGCGGAACTCGGTCGGCACGCGTGCCTCGATGCCGGTGACGGCGGCGGAAAGCCGGCCCCAGACGGCGGCATCCGTGGTGAGGCGGCGGCAGGCCTGCGCCACGTTGTCGACATGCGGGCGGGCATCGAGCATCGCCGCGTCGAGGTGCCAGAGCCGGCGGAAGGCGGAGTTGAACAGGCCGAGCCGCCCGTCGCTGCCGAACACCGCAACCGCCTCGGCCAGCGCGTCCAGCGTCTCGCTCTGGATGCGGGTCAGCGAGATGTAGCGGCTCTCCAGCGCGAGGCGCTCGGTCACCTCGTCGAACAGATAGGTGACGCCGCCTTCCGGGTTCGGCGCGGTGACGACGCGCAGCGTGCGCCCGCCCGGCAGGTGCCACCAGTGCTCGCGCGGCTCGATGGCGCGGTAGGCCGCGTGCAGGTCCTCGCGCCAGACACGGAAATCCGCCTGCTCAGGCAGGCGGCGGGCGGCGCGCAGCCGGTCGAGCACGGCGCCGTCGTCCGGCCGGTCGTCGAGGAAGGCGGGATCGAGCTCGAACAGGCCGGCATAGGCGGCATTGTGAAAGACGAGGCGCCGGTCGGCGCCGAAGATGGCGACCGCCGTGGCGAGCTGGTCGAGCGTGCGCCGGTGCGCGCCGACCACATGGGCGAGCTCCGCCCGCACGCTCTCGGCCTCCGTGGCGTCGAGCGCGATGCCCGCCGCGCCGCCGCCGGTCGGCACTTCCAGCACGTCGAGCACGCGGCGCGAGCCGGCGACCACGACAGGCAGGCGGGATTTGAACGGCAAGGCGTCGCCATGCGCCTTCTTCGCCTGCTCGCGGCTCTGCCGGTCGAGCAGGAAGAGGTCGCGCACGGCGGCGTCGCGGCCGTCGCGGGCCTCCACCGCATGGGCATAGGCGGCGTTGCTCCAGCGCAGCCGGCCGTCCTCGTCGCCCACCCACACGGGGGCGGGCAGCGCGTCGAGCAGGGTGCGCAGCGCCGAGCTCTCGCCATCGAGCGCGCGATAGGCCTCCTGGAGCTGCGCCTGCTCCAGCCGGACGCCGGTGATGTCGCGTAGGCGCAGCACAACGGCCGCCCCGACCGGTCGGCCATCCGCCTCGACGAAGCGCCCGTCCTGCGTGGCGAGGGTGGCGGCGAGCGGGGTGCCCCGGGCACGCAGGCGCTCCACCGCCGCCTCGATCTCGCGCGCCGAACCGGGCGTCAGCCAGGCGCCGAAGGCAAGGATGCGCAAGGGCGCGGCGACGCCGGTGAAGGCGGGCGTGTTGCCGATGATCTCGGGGTCGGCCGAAGGGTCGCGCCAGACCACGACGATCTGCGGCTCCGCCATCAGCAGCGCCCGCGCTTCCTCGATCTGCGACTCCAGCCGGGAAATCTCGCCGAACGCCTCGGCCTCGCGGCGCAGCGACTGGCGCCGGTAGCGCAGATGCACGATGGCGGTGGTGGTGGCGAAGACGATGAGCCCGACGACCAGCGCCAGCCCGATCAGCGCGCTCGGGTCCTGCCCGGCCAGCACGGAAAAGGCGCCGGCGGTGACGCCGTGCAGGTCGGATTGCGCATGGGCCGGGGTGAGCGTGAGCGGCAGCGCTCCGGACAGGGCCGCAGCGGCCATCGGGTGGCGGAGACGCCGGCCCCGGGCGGATGCTGCCCGACGCCCATTGCCTACCGTTCCGCCCATGCCGGCCGGATGCGCCATCCGCGCCCGCCTCCCCTTGCCGACTGCCGTCCCCCGGCCGGCGGCGCCCGCGAGGGCGCGCCGAATCACCGAGACTTTACCGAAGCCGGAGTCGCACTAGAAGGGCCGGCGCGCCGACGCCGCGCGGGAGCTGTCAGAGCCCCTCGAACAGGGCAGTAGAAAGATAGCGCTCGGCGAAGGATGGAATGATGACCACGATGGTCTTGCCCTCGTTTTCCGGCCGCGCGCCGATCTCCAGCGCCGCCGCGATGGCCGCGCCGGAGGAGATGCCGACCGGGATGCCTTCCAGCCGGGCTATGGCGCGCGCGGTCTCGAAAGCGGTCTGGTTGCCGACCGTCACCACCTCGTCGATCACCGAGCGGTCGAGCACTTCCGGCACGAAGCCGGCGCCGATGCCCTGGATCTTGTGCGGGCCGGGCTGGCCGCCGGAAAGCACGGGGCTGTCCTCCGGCTCCACCGCGACCATCCGCAGGCTCGCCTTGCGGGGCTTCAACACCTGGCCGATGCCGGTGATGGTGCCGCCGGTGCCGACGCCCGAGACCACCACGTCGACCTCGCCATTCGTGTCGTTCCAGATTTCCTCCGCCGTGGTGCGGCGGTGGATGGCCGGGTTGGCCGGGTTGCGGAACTGCTGCGGGATGATGGCGTCCGGCAGGTCCTTCACCAGTTCCTCGGCGCGGGCGACGGCGCCGCGCATGCCCTGCGCCGCCGGGGTCAGCACCAGCTCGGCGCCGAGCAGGGCGAGCATCTTGCGGCGCTCGACCGACATGGATTCCGGCATCACCAGAATGAGGCGGTAGCCATGGGCGGCGGCGACGAAGGCGAGCGCGATACCGGTATTGCCGGAGGTGGGCTCGACCAGCACGGTGCCGGGGCGAATCAGTCCCGCCTCTTCCAGAGACTGGATCATCGAGACGCCGATACGGTCCTTCACGCTGCCGATCGGGTTGAAGAATTCCAGCTTGGCGAGGATCTTCGCCTTCACGCCGCGCTCGGCCGGCAGCCGGTTGAGCTGCACCAGCGGCGTGTCGCCGATGGTCTCGGTGATCGACCCGTAGATGCGGCCCCGCCCGGGGTTCTTCGCGACGGTCTCGGTCATGGGTGCCTCCAGCATGTATGGGGCGGGCGCATGGCGGCCCTGCCCCTTATTGGCGAACGATTTTCGCCCTGTCGGCTACCATATTCACGACAGTAAGTCGAGAAAACAAAATTTAAACGAAACTAAATTGTGAAATCGATGCCTTCGGGCAATCCACGGCGCAGCGTGTTCTGCGCCGCTGAACGGCACAGATCCTCGACCGTCACCGCGTCGAGCGCCGCCTCGAAGGCGCGTTCGGCCTCGGCAACGGCGGGCTGCACGATGTCGCGCACGATGGGCGGGAAGCCGTCGAGCGCCGCGTCGCTCTCCGCCTCGACGACGCGGACCACTTCGGCGACGGTGATGCGCCGGCGCTCGCGCGCCAGCTCATAGCCGCCGCGCGGACCGCGCACGCCCTTGAGCACGCCGGCATGCACCAGCGCCTGAAGGACGGGTTCGAGATGGCGGGGCGGCAATTCGTGGCGGGCGGCCAGCGCCTTGGCCGCAACGGGCATGCCGCGGGCATGCAGCGCGACGTCCACGACGGCGGCGATGGCGAGGAGGCTTTTGTCGGAGAGGCGCGGCATGCCCCTTGGCTAGCGCGATATTTGCCGGCCGTCGAGCCCCGTCGAACCGAATCCACCATCGCCCCGTGTTGTTTCGGTTAAATTACCGGCTTCGGCCAGATGAATCCGGGTGACGGGCGCCACCACCATCTGCGCGATGCGCTGGCCGCGCTCCAGCACGACGGGCGCATCGCTCAGATTGACCAGCAGCACCTTCACCTCGCCGCGATAGTCGGAATCGACCGTGCCGGGTGCGTTGAGCACGGTCAGCCCCTGCTTCAGCGCAAGGCCCGAGCGCGGGCGCACCTGTGCCTCATAGCCGTCCGGCAGGGCGAGGCAGAGCCCGGTCGGCACCGCCGCGCGGGCGAGCGGGGCGAGCGTCAGCGGCTCGCCCTCGGGCAGGGCGGCGATCAGATCGAGACCGGCAGCGCCGGGTGTGGCGTAGTCCGGCAGCGGCAGGCCTTCGCCATGCGCCAGCACGCGGACGGGAACCTCGACGCTCACGCGCTTGCCTCCAGCGGACCGAGCGCGGCGGCGATGCGGCCGACCAGACGCTCGGCCACGTCAGCCTTCGAAGCCTGCGGCCAGTGCTCGACGCCCTCGGCGGAAATCAGATGCACCTCATTGCTGTCGGCGCCCATGACTCCGCCGGGAATGCCGCTGCGCTGGGAGACGTCGTTGGCGACGATCCAGTCGCAGCCCTTGCGGGCGCGCTTGGCCTGGGCATAGGTCACGACGTTCTGCGTCTCCGCCGCGAAGCCGACCACAAGGCGCGGGCGCCGGTTCGACAGATGCGCGATGGTGGCGAGGATGTCCGGGTTCTCGGTAAGGGTCAGCGGCGGCAGGGTGCCGCCGTCCTTCTTCATCTTCTCGGCGGCCTCGCTGGCGGCGCGCCAGTCTGCGACGGCGGCGGCGAAGACGGCCGCGTCCGCCGGCAGCGCGGCTTCCACCGCCGCCAGCATCTCGCGCGCGCTCTCCACATGACGGACATCGACGCCGGCGGGATCGGGCAGGCTCACCGGGCCGGAGACCAGGGTGACCTGCGCGCCCGCGCGGGCGGCGGCGGCGGCGATGGCGTGGCCCTGCTTGCCGGAGGAACGGTTGGCGATGTAGCGCACCGGGTCGATCGGCTCATGGGTCGGGCCGGAGGTGACGAGCAGGTGCCGGCCCTTCAGCGGCCCGGCCGGCGCCAACAGCCGCTCGGCCGCCGCCGCGATCTCCAGCGGCTCGGCCATGCGGCCCGGCCCGTCCTCGCCGCGCTCGGCCATGGCGCCGGCATTGGGCCCGACGAAGGCGATTCCGTCGGCGGCAAGCTGCGCGGCATTGCGCCGGGTGGCGGGGTTCGCCCACATCAGCGGATTCATCGCCGGGGCGAGCAGGACCGGCCGGTCGCTCGCCAGCAGCACCGCGGTGGCGAGGTCGTCGGCCAGCCCATGCGCCATCTTCGCCATGAGATCGGCGGTGGCGGGCGCCACGACGATCAGGTCGGCCTCGCGGGACAGGCGGATATGGCCGATGTCGTGCTCGGCCTCGCGGTCGAACAGCTCGGTGAACACCCGGTCGTGGCTGAGCGCGCCGGCGGCGAGCGGGGTGACGAAATGCTGGGCGGCGGCGGTCATGACGACACGCACGCCCGCGCCGCGCTCCTTGAGCCGGCGGATCAGGTCGAGGCTCTTATAGGCGGCGATGCCGCCGCCTATGACGAGCAGGATGCGCTTGCCGGCGAGCATGCGGGTTTGCCTGCGCCTTGTTGTTGCCTGCGTGGCCTATAGCTCAGCCGTGCGGAGCAGCCCAGAGGCAGCCGGACGAAGAACCGGAATCATTCGGCCGGACCGGCGTGGGGATGATGGCCGCGCGAGGCGACAAGATAGACGATGCCGCCGACGACAAGGGCGCCGACCGGCATGATAAGCAGCAGCAGGAAGTCCGCGGTGGTCATGGCAAGAGACTCCCGAGGAGACGCCTCGCAAGGAAATGTAGGGCGACGCTGCCTGCGAGGCAAATCACGCTGACGGCGGCGATACCCAGCACAGGTGCGGCGCCACCGTTCAGAACCGACACAACCGGACCAAGCCCGCCGACGCCATTACGGCAATGGCGACGCCGTTCAGATAGGTCGCGGACAGCTTCGTCCGCTCGTTGTGCACGAGGCTCATCGCAGCGCCTCCCCGCTCAGAACAGCAGATGCCCCGCCAGCAGCGCCGCGATGGCCCACAGGCCGATGGTCATCCAGCGGTTGCCACGCCCCTCGGCGCGGCCGATGGCATCGGTGGTCTCCGGCGACAAGGTGAGGCCGTCGCGGGTGGCAAGGTCGAGCTGGGCGGCGATGCGCTGGCCTTGCGCGATCAGCTCCGGCAGCGCCTGCAGCGAGCGGCCGAGCGCGCCGACGCCGGCCGCCGCCTCCTCGATCCGCCCGGCCGGGCCGAGATTGCGCTCGATCCAGCTTCGCACCACCGGCTCGGCGGTCTTCCACATGTCGAGTTGCGGGTCGAGATTGCGGGCGACACCCTCCACCACGACCATGGTCTTCTGCAGCAGCAGCAGTTCCGGCCGCGTCTTCATGTCGAAGAGCGCCGTCACCTCGAACAGCAGGGTGAGCAGCTTGGCCATGGAGATCTGGTCGGCGCGGCGCGAATGGATCGGCTCGCCGATGGCGCGGATCGCCTGCGCGAAATCCTCCACCGAATGGTGCGGCGGCACGTACCCGGCCTCGAAATGCACCTGCGCGGTGCGCAGCCAGTCGCGGGTGATGAAGCCGAACAGGATTTCGGCGAGGAAGCGCCGCTCCTTCGGCCCGAGCCGGCCCATGATGCCGAAATCCACCGCCACCAGCCGCCCGTCGGCATCGACGAACAGGTTTCCCGGGTGCATGTCGGCATGGAAGAAGCCGTCGCGCAGCGCGTGGCGCAGGAAGGACTGCATGACGATGCGCCCGAGGCGCGGCAGGTCGTGGCCGGCGGCACGCAGCCCGTCGAGGTCGTTCAGCTTGACGCCGTCGATCCACTCGGTGGTCAGCACCTCGCGGCCCGTGCGGTCCCAGTCGACCGCCGGCACGCGGAATTCGTCGTCCGCCTCGGTGTTCTGCGCCAGCTCGGAGAGCGCGGCCGCCTCCAGCCGCAGGTCCATCTCCATCGTCACCGAGCGGGCGAGCGTGTCGACCACGGCGACAAGGCGCAGGCGGCGCCCCTCGGGCGTCACGCTCTCGCCGAGCCGAGCGGCGCGGTAGAAGGAGGAGAGGTCGACGCGAAAGCGGCGCTGCACGTCCGGGCGCAGCACCTTCACCGCGACGCGGCGCGCCATGCCGTCGGGGTCGATGACCTCGCCCTGATGCACCTGCGCGATGGAGGCGGCGGCGAGCGGCGGGCCGAGCCGGGTATAGACCACGCTCGCCGGCCGGTCGAAATTGCGCGCGATGGTCGCCTCGGCCACCTCCTGCGGGAAGGCCGGCATGCGGTCCTGCAGCAGTTCGAGGTCGTGCGCCATCCGGGGTCCCACCACGTCGGGACGGGTGGCGAGGAACTGGCCGAGCTTCACATAGGACGGGCCCAATTGCGACAGCGCGGCGCCGAGGCGGGCCGCGCTGGAGGCCGGACCGCGCCGCGCGATGAGGCCCGCCAACGCGAAGAGCGGCTCGGAGCCGGGCGGGCGCATGGCGGGGTCGATCTGCGTGGCGACGCCCTCGCGCGCCATCACGAAGCCGGCGCGGGCGAGGCGCAGATAATCGCCGAGGGGAGTGGCCACGCCGCTAGATCCGCACGCCGGAATGAAGCGCGACGACGCCGCCGGTGAGCGGCGTCCAGGCAACGCGGCGCAGGCCGGCCGTCCGCATCATCTCCGCGAACACCTCCGGCGGGGGGAATTTGCGGATCGATTCGACGAGGTACTGATAGGAATCGGCGTCGCCGGTGACGAGCTTGCCCATGCCGGGGATCAGCTTGAACGAATAGGCGTCGTAGATCGCGTCCAGCACCGGCACATCGACGCGCGAGAATTCCAGCACGAAGCACGTGCCGCCGGGCTTCAGCACCCGCCGCATCTCGGAGAGCGCCTTGTCCATGCGCGGCACGTTGCGGATGCCGAAGGCGACGGTGGCGGCGTCGAAGCTCTTATCGGGGAACGGCAGCTCCTCGGCATTGGCCTCGACGAACTCCACCCGGTCGGCGAGGCCGAGGGAGGCCGCGCGCTCGCGGCCTACCGCCAGCATGCCGCCATTGATGTCGGCGACGGTGGCGCGGGTGGTCGGCCCGCCCGCCTCGACGGTGCGGAACGAAACATCGCCGGTGCCGCCGGCGACGTCCAGCAGGTGGAACGGGCGGGCGCCGCGCGGCGGGCGCAGACGGGAGACCAGAAGGTCCTTCCATGCCCGGTGGAGGCCGAGCGACATGAGGTCGTTCATCAGGTCGTAGCGGCGGGCGACCGAATGGAACACCTCGTCGACCATGCGCTGCTTGTCGTCCAGCGGCACGGTCCGGTAGCCGAAATGGGTGTCGGTGCGGCCGCCGTCGGCCAAACTGTCCTGAGCCATCTGCTCACGGCTCCCGCGTTCGAGGCGAAGTCGGCGCGGACCATAGCGGAGTGGCCGCGCGCATCCAAGCGGGCGCGGCCGATGTGGTTACGGGCGGGGAAAAGGTGCGCGGCGTCAGATGACCCGCACCAGCGTGCCAATGTTCACCCGATCGTAGAGGTCGATGATGTCCTCGTTGCGCATGCGGATGCAGCCGGAGGACACCGCCTGCCCGATGGTCTCCGGCTCGTTGGAGCCGTGGATGCGGTAGAGCGTCTTGCCCAGATACAGGGCGCGCGCGCCCAGCGGGTTGTCCTCGCCGCCGGCCATGACGCGCGGCAGGTCGGGCCGGCGCTGGATCATCTCGGCCGGCGGGCGCCATTCCGGCCACTCGGCCTTGCGGGCGATGCGCTCGCTGCCGGACCACTGGAAGCCTTCCTTGCCGACGCCGATACCGTAGCGCACCGCCGTGCCGTTGCCCTGCACGAGATAGAGATAGCGCGCCCCGGTATCGACGATGATGGTGCCGGCCGGGTCGGCGCTGGTGTAGCGCACCAGCTTGCGGTCGAACTTGCGGTCGACGCCCTTGGCGCCGGTCGCCCGCCGGTAGACCGGCATCGGGGCGGCGTCCTCCTCGTAATAATCCGGCTCGACCTCGGCGTAGCCGGTGGCGAGCGCCGCCGTGCGGCTGCCGGCGGGGCGCGCCGGCGGAGGCGTCCGCGCGGGAGCGGGAGATGGCGCCGGGCTCGCGGCATAGCCCCCGGGAGAGCCGTCCGGCGCACCGGCATAGCCGTACACGCCGCCGGAATCGGGCACGCCGACATCGACGCTCGGGCGCGGGGGCGGATAGACATTGCCGCCGGGATAGACGAGGCCGGCGCCGGGCCGCCAGCCCGAACCGCCCGAGGCCGCAGCGCGCGAATAAAGCTGGTAGGAGGACTGGTAACCGTAAATGCCGCCGCCGCTCTGCGCCGCCGCCGGGCCGGCCGTCACGACGAGGGTGGCGAGAACCAAAGCGCTGCGCCGCGAGGCGCCCGCGCTCAGGCCGGATCGGAACCGGGCGGAAATCGAATCACCGCGCATGTCGCTGCAGCCCCCAGGGAATTGACCGTAGGGTGATACCCTATGGTTAATGGACCCTTAGGAGCGCAGGGAAATCCGGCGCGTCAGGCGACTGCCGCGCCGGCGTGGCAACGCGTTCGATCCGTCGCCGTCAGGGGCAGCGGACATAGACCATGGTGCCGTAGCGGCCGGCCACTTCGGGGTCGAGCCATTTGAGCACCAGCACCTGACCGTCGAAGCGCACCACCTCGCGGTCGGACTGCGCGCCGGGCGGCTCGTTCGGCAGGCCGATATAGATCGGCCCGGTGCCGACCTGCTTCGACACCACCTCGGAAGGCTGCGAATCGTCGGCCAGATACATCATGAAGCCACCGGACGGGCCGGCATTGATCACATAGGGCTGGCGGCAGCCCTGCCGGGCCTGGGCTTCCGTGCGCGCCGCGTCCTCCGGCCGGTGATAGGCGGCCAGACCCCACTTGCCCACGACCTGCTGCGGCGTGATCGGCGAGGTGTAGCGCGGCATGGCCGGCTCCACGCGCTGCGGGGCCGGCGAACTCGCGCAGCCCGCGAGGATGGCCGCGAGAGCCGCGAGAAAAGCCAGGCGGACGACACGGTAGGATGCGATCATTGAGCACTCCGGAACGGATGGCTGCCGGACGGCGACGCGACGCGGACGCGACAGCCCTCCGGAATCTGACTCCAGCATAATGATTGAGCTTTACGCCAGAAGGCCAGCCGAACATAGTCCGGCCGCGCCCCGACGTCGAACCTTCCGCAAGCTGTGGCGGAAAAATGGGCCGAGCGTCGGGCCGGAGTGTCCCAGGTGAATGATTTCCTCATCCGCGCGGCGACGGACGCCGATGGCGACGCCATCGCCGGCCTCATCGCTGCGGCCTTTGCCGAATATGAGGGCTGCGTGTTCGACCGCGCGGCCGAATTCCCCGAGCTCGACGCCATCGCCGGCCATTTCGCCGCGCGCGGCGGCACGATCTGGGTCGCCGAGGACGGCGGCACGGTCATCGGCTCGCTCGGCCTCTTGCCGGCCCGCGACGCCGACGCGCCCGAGGGGGCGATGGAGATCGTCAAAGTCTACGTCGCCCGCATCGCCCGCCGGCGCGGCGTCGCCCGCGCGCTGATGGCGACCGCGCTCGCCCGTGCGGAAGCCGCCGGCGCCGGTGAGGTGCGGCTGTGGACCGACACCCGCTTCACCGACGCCCACCGCTTCTACGAGGCCTGCGGCTTCGTTCGCGGGCCGGGCGCGCGGGAGTGCCATGACCTGTCCGCCACCTTCGAATATCCCTACCGGCTGACGCCGGCTCGCGCCCTCGCGCCGCCTGCGATGCCCCTGCCCGCGATGGAAAGCTGAGAACATGGCCAGGTTTCAGGCCGGCCCCGCCATGGTGGCGGTGGCCGGCATCGGCATCCTGTCGGTCATGGACGGGCTGATCAAATACGCCGCCGGCACGCATGGAATCGGCCAGATCGCGCTGATGCGCTACGGCTTCGGCGCGCTGGTGGCGTTCGCGGTGTTCCGCGCGACACGCACCGCCCTGCCCTCCATGGAGATCGTGCGCCCGCACGCCTGGCGCTCCGTCGTGGTCGCGGCTACCGCGTTCTTCTTCTTCTACTCGCTGGCGGTGCTGCCGCTCGCGGTGGCGCTGGCGCTGTCCTTCACCTCGCCGATCTTCATCGCCCTGTTCGCCGCCGCGCTGCTGGGCGAGCGGCCGGGGCGCTCCATCCTCATCGCCCTCGGGCTCGGCTTCATCGGCGTGCTGGTGGTGCTGTGGAGCGAGATCGAGCCCGCCGCGCACGCGGGGGGCGACACCAACGCGCTCGGCCTCGCCGCCGCCATCGCCTCGGCGATCACCTACGCGCTCGCCATGGTGACGCTGAAGAGCCGCGCCGCGCGCGATCCGCTGCCGACCATCGTGCTGCTGCAGAACGCCTTCGCCGGCACGCTGCTCGCTCCGCTCGGCATCGTGCAATGGACCCTGCCGACGCTCGGTGAGGTGCTGGTGTTCTTCACCATCGGCGCGCTCGGCACGGCGGGGCACCTGTGCATGGCCTGGGCCTATGGACGGGCGGACGCCAGCCGGCTGGGCGTGCTGGAATACACCGCCTTCGTCTGGGCGGTGGGCATCGGGCTGCTGGCCTTCGGCGAAATCCCTTCCGCCGGCACGCTGCTCGGCGCGGCGCTCATCGTCGGGGGCGCGCTCGTCGCCTCCCGCCGCGCTTCCTCCGTGCCCGAGCCCGAGGTCGAAATCGGCCCGTGAGGGCGCCGGTGCGGCAAGACGGGGCTGGACCGGTGGGCCGGAGACGCTAGGCTGTCGACAACATCTCCCCTCCCCGCCGGCCGCGTTCACCGGAGAGTCCGCATGCGTCCCACGAGCTTGAGCCGTTCGCGCTTCTTCCGCACGGCGCTTTTCGGTGCGGCCGCGCTGGTGGCGGGCCTGCTCGTCGACACTGTGCCGGGCCGGGCGGCCGAGCCGATCCGAATCGGCGAGCTCAACAGCTACAAATCGCAGCCCGCCTTCCTCGACCCCTATCGCAAGGGAATGCAGCTCGCGCTCGATCAGGTGAACGCCGCCGGCGGCGTGCTCGGCCGGCCGCTGGAGCTGATCGCGCGCGACGACGGCGGCAACCCGGGCGATGCGGTGCGCGCGGCGGAAGAGCTGGTGACGCGCGAGAAGGTGGACCTCATCACCGGCACCTTCCTGTCGCATGTCGGTCTCGCCGTCGCCGACTACGCCAAGCGGCGCAAGGTGTTCTTCCTCGCCGCCGAGCCGCTGACCGACAAGCTCACCTGGAGCGACGGCAACCGCTACACCTTCCGCCTGCGACCCTCCACCTACATGCAGGTGGCGATGCTGCTGCCGGCCGCGACCGCAGCCAAGCGCAAGCGCTGGGCGCTGGTCTATCCCAATTACGAATACGGCCAGTCCGCCGCCGAGACCTTCAAGACGCTCCTCAAGGCCGCCCAGCCCGATGTCGAAATCGTCGCCGAGCAGGCCACCCCGCTCGGCAAGATCGACGCCGGCGCAGTGACGCAGGCCATCGCCGACGCGAAGCCCGACGCCGTGTTCAACGTGCTGTTCGGCCCCGACCTCGCCCGCTTCGTGCGCGAGGCCAACACGCGCGGCGCGCTCGATGGCGCCTTCGTGGTCAGCCTTCTGTCGGGTGAGCCGGAATATCTCGACCCGCTCAAGGACGAGACCCCGGCCGGCTGGGTGGTGACGGGCTATCCCTGGTACGCCATCCCCACGCCCGAGCATAAAGCCTTCCTAGATGCCTATCAGGCCGCCTATGGCGACCATCCCCGGCTCGGCTCCATCGTCGGCTACACCACCATCAAGTCCATTGCCGCCGGCATCGAGAAGGCGGGCAGCACCGATACCGAGAAGCTGGTCGCCGCCTTTTCGGGCCTCGCCGTCGACGGGCCGTTCGGGCCCTTCACCTTCCGCGCCAGCGACCATCAGGCGACGCTTGGGGCCTATGTCGGCACGCTGGGGGTGAAGGAGGGACGCGGCGTGATGCTCGATCCCGTCTATGTCGACGGCGCGAGCGTGCTGCCCTCCGACGCCGAGACCGCAAAGCTGCGCCCGGCGGCCGACTGAGCGCGCAAGGCCGAGGGTCGGAAACGGCTTATGTCGCTCGATTCACTTCTGTTCCAGGCGGTCAACGGCCTCGCCTCGGCCTCCGGCCTGTTCCTCGTCGCCGCCGGCCTGTCGATCATCTTCGGCGTCACCCGCATCGTGAACATGGCGCATGGCTCCTTCTACATGCTGGGGCTGTACCTCGCCGTCACGCTCGCCCCCGCCCTCTCGCCGTGGATCGGCGGCGCGGCCGGCTTCTGGGGCGGCATCCTCGTCGCGACGCTGGCGGTGGCGCTGCTCGGCGCGCTCGTCGAGATGGTGCTGCTGCGCCGGCTCTATCGCGCGCCCGAGCTCTACCAGCTCCTCGCCACCTTCGCGCTGCTGCTCGTCATCAGCGACGCGGTGCTGTTCCTGTGGGGACCGGAGGACATTCTGGGGCCGCGCGCGCCCGGCCTCTCCGGGGCTGTCGATCTCCTCGGCCGCCGCCTGCCGCAATATGACCTTTTCCTCGCGCTCGCCGGCCCGGCGGTGCTTCTCGGGCTGCACCTGCTGCTGAGGCGCACGCGCTTCGGGCGGCTGATCCGTGCCGCCACGCAGGACCGCGAGATGGTCGCCGCACTCGGCATCAACGAGGCGCTGCTGTTCACCGCCGTCTTCGCGCTCGGTGCCGGCGTCGCCGGGCTCGGCGGCGCGCTGCAGATGGCGCGCGAACCGGCCAATCTCGCCATCGACCTTTCCGTGCTGGGCGACGCGTTCGTCGTGGTGGTGGTCGGCGGCATGGGCTCGATCAGCGGCGCCTATCTCGCCGCCGTGCTGGTGGCCGAGGTGAAGGCGCTGTGCACCGCGCTCGGCGTCGTCGACATCGCCGGCTACGCCTTCAACATGTCGCGCCTCACGCTGGTGGCCGAGTTCCTCGTCATGGCACTGGTGCTTATCCTGCGCCCGCACGGCCTGTTCGGCCGCCCGCAGCCGCCGGCCACCACGCGCGCCCGTGCCGAGCCGGCGCCCGCCCCGCTCGGCAGGCGCGGCGCTGTCCTCGTGCTCGTTGCCGTCGCGCTGTTCGCTGCCGTGCCGCTGATCGGCCAGTTCTTCGCCTATGCGCCGGTGCTGGCGCTCGACATGGTGATCGCGGCGCTGTTCGCCGCCTCGCTGCACTTCATCATGGGGCCGGGCGGCATGGCCTCCTTCGGCCACGCCGCCTATTTCGGCCTCGGCGCCTATGGAGCGGCCTTCGCGGCCACCCGGCTCGGCGCCCCGACCCCGCTGGCCTTCGCGATGGGGATCGGCACGGCGGCGATGGGCGCGACGCTGTTCGGCTGGTTCTGCGTGCGGCTGGAGGGCGTCTATTTCGCCATGCTGACGCTCGCCTTCGCGCAGATCGTCTGGTCCATCGTCTATCAGTGGGAGGAGGTCACGGGCGGCTCGAACGGCATGTTCGGCGTCTGGCCGCAGGCGCCGTTCGACGAGCCGGCCGGCCTCTACCTCGCCGCGCTGGCGGTGACGCTCGCCGGCCTTTTCCTGATACGCCGCGTCGTCTTCGCCCCCTTCGGCTTCGCGCTGCGGGCGGGGCGCGATTCGAGCCTACGGGCGGAAGCCTCCGGCATTCCCGTGGCGCGGGTGCGCTGGCTCGCCTTCGCGCTCGCCGGCACGCTGTGCGGCGCCGCCGGGGCGCTGTTCGCCTTCGCCAAGGGCTCGATCTCGCCGGAGGCGATCTCGGTCGGGCGCTCGATCGATGGGCTGGTGATGGTGCTGCTCGGTGGCGTTCAGAGCCTGATGGGTCCCGTGCTCGGCGCCGGCGGCTTCACCCTGCTGCAGGACATGGTGATGCGCGAGACCGATTACTGGCGTGCCTTGCTCGGCGCCGTCATCCTCGCCGTCGTGCTGCTGTTTCCCTCCGGCATCGCCGGCGGCCTGCGGCGCGCCGGGAATGCCCGATGAACGCCGGCGCCCCCGTGCTCGAAGTACGCGACCTGACCAAGAGCTATGGCGGCGTGCGCGCGGTTGACGGGGTGAGCTTCGACGTCGCCGCCGGCGAATTGCTGGCGCTGATCGGGCCGAACGGGGCGGGCAAGTCGACCTGTTTCAACATCGTCAACGGCCAGCTTCGGCCGGATGCCGGCGCGGTGCGCCTCGGCGGGCGCGTCATCACCGGCCTGCCGCCCCGTCGCATCGCCGCGTTGGGGGTGGGGCGCACCTTTCAGGTCGCGGCCGTGTTCGGCTCGATGACGGCGGCGCAGAATGTGCAGACCGCGCTCGCCGCCGCACGGGGCGGCACCTTCGACCTCTGGCGCCCCGCGCGCCGGCTGGGGCGGGAACAGGCGCTCGACCTGCTGGCCCAGACCGGCATGGCGGCGCAGGCCGACCGCCCGGCCAGCACGCTGGCCTATGGCGACGTCAAACGGCTGGAGCTTGCCATGGCGCTGGCCGGCGAACCGCGCCTGCTGCTGATGGACGAGCCGACCGCCGGCATGGCGGGCACCGAGCGGCGCGAGATGATCGCGCTGGTGCAGGCACTCACCCGCGCGCGCGGCCTCGCCGTGCTGTTCACCGAGCATTCCATGGATGTGGTGTTCGGCCATGCCGACCGGGTGATCGTGCTGGCGCGCGGGCGCCTCATTGCGAACGGAGGCGTCGATGAGGTGCGCCGCGACCCGCTGGTGCGCGAGGTCTATCTCGGCGGCGCTCCGACGGAGGCACGGCCATGAGGTCGGTGCCGACGCTGCTCGACATCGAGGGCCTCGCCGCCTGGTACGGCGAGGCGCAGATCCTGTTCGACCTGTCCTTCACCGTAGGGCGCGGCGAGGCCGTAGCGCTGGTCGGGCGCAACGGCGCCGGCAAGTCCACCACGATGAAAGCGCTGATGGGGCTGGTCCGGCGCCGCGCCCGCCGTATGGCCTTTGCCGGCCGCGACATCGCCGCCCTGCCGACCCATGAGGTGGCGCGGCTCGGCATCGGCTACGTGCCGGAGGACCGGCGCATCTTCACCGATCTGACCGTGGCGGAAAATCTCGACCTCGGCCGCCGCCCGGGCGCCGCCTCGCTCTGGACCGACGCCGCCATCTTCGAGCTGTTCCCGCATCTGGCGGGGCTGCGCGCGCGGGCGGGGGGAAGCATGTCGGGCGGCGAGCAGCAGATGTTGGCGGTCGCGAGATCTCTTGTTGGCAATCCTGAGTTGCTAATCCTCGATGAACCCTCGGAAGGAGTTGCGCCGATCATTGTAGAACAAATGATCGGGGCGCTGCTGCGTCTCAAGGCAAGCGGAATGTCCTTCCTGATCTCGGAACAGAATTCTTTGCTCTGCGAGGCGATATGTAACCGCGCCTATGTCATGGAGCAGGGCGAGATGCGATGGCAGGGCGGGATTGATGCGCTTCCGGCCGGAAGCGATTCCGTCGGTTTATTCACTAAGCTGAAGTAGTTTTATCCTCTTTCCGACTCTTGCGTTTGCGAGCCGGCTCAATTGTGCTCTGATGGCGGCGATAACGGTTGTCTTCGGGGGGAAGAGGGCCAATGGATCCGGACAGCCCTGACGAGGTTGCGGACGTCACGGCTTCGGCGATTGATTCGTACCGGCTCGGCGAGCAGGTGGGCTTTCTCATGCGTGTCGCCAGCCAGCGCCATACGGCGCTGTTCGCGGCGCGGATGATCGAGGGCCTGACGCCGCCGCAATTCGCTACGCTCGCCAAGCTGCGCGAGATCGGCCCGTGTTCGCAGAACCGGCTCGGCCGGCTCGTCTATCTCGACGCGGCCACCATCAAGGGCGTTGTCGACCGCCTGCGCGCGCGCGGCTTCGTGCTGACCGCCGACGACCCGCTGGACCGGCGCCGGCGCGCCGTCGGCCTGTCGGAGCGCGGCCGTGCGGTTGCCGACGCCGCCATCGTGGTGGCCGAGGAGATCACCGACGCGACGCTGGAGCCGCTCACGGAGGAAGAGCGCCTCCAGGTTGTGCGCCTGCTGCGCAAGCTCGGCTGAGTGCGCGCCGGTCAGCCGCCGCGCGGCGCGAAGGCCGCGAGTATCCCCGCATAGGGCTTCGGGCGCGGCGACGCATAGGCGCCGGCCTTGGAGGTGGAAAGCCCCACCCTCACCAGCCCCTCGGCCAGCGCCACCGCGCTCGCCACGCCGTCAATGACGGGAACGCCATGCTCCTCGCCCAGCGCGCGGGCAAGGTCCGCCATGCCGGCACAGCCAAGCACCACCGCCTCCGCGCGATCCTCGCGCACCGCGCGGCCGATCTCGGCGGAGATGCGGGCGCGTGCGTCGGAGGCGGGGGCCTCCAGTTCCAGCACCGCGACTTCCGAGGCGCGCACGGCGGCGCAGCGCCGGTCGAGCCCGGAACGCATCAGATTGGCCTCGATCACAGGGATCGAGCGCGAAAGCGTCGTCACCACCGAGAAGCGATGCGCGATCAGGCTCGCCATGTGGAAGCCGGCTTCACCGATGCCGACCACCGGCGCGCGCGCCAGCGTGCGGGCGGCGTCGAGCCCGGTATCGTCGAAACAGGCGATGATATGGGCATCCACGCCGGCCGCCTCGGCCTCGCCGATCGCCGCCAGCAGGCCGGGCAGCGCCAGCGCGTCGTCATAATGGCCCTCGATCGAGGCCGGCCCCATGACGGAGGTCGCCGCCACGATCTCGGTCCCCGGCGCGGCCACGGCGCGCGCGGCGGCGGCGATCTTGTCGGTCATCGAACGGGTGGTGTTGGGATTGACGAGATGGATGCGCAAGGGACGGCCTGCCGCGTGGAGGGGACGTGTGCGCTTCTAGCACGGGCGCTGGCTGGGGCGGGAGGATTCGAACCTCCGCATGGGGGAATCAAAATCCCCTGCCTTACCGCTTGGCGACGCCCCAACGGGCCGGGCGCGCCGGCGCCGGCCGTGGGCGCGGACATAGCCACAGCTTGCCGCGCCTTTCAACCTCGGCACCGCATGGAACCGCCGCGGGGGGCCGCATCGGCAACATGCCGCCGTCGAGGAGCGGCATGCTTGTGCACAATCATCCACCGACATCTTCACCCGCCCCTTGCGGGGCTGCGCGGGGGCATGCTAGAGGCTCGCGCCATGCCGGAGTGTAGCGCAGCCTGGTAGCGCACCTCGTTCGGGACGAGGGGGTCGCAGGTTCAAATCCTGCCACTCCGACCACTAATTTCCCGAGATTTTCCAGCTGTCTGCCGAAGCGAAGCGTACGCCCTCGGGCGCCCGCTGCGGACGGCGTCTGGACAAGGCGGCCGGCGCTCCCATATGCGGATGATGCTTCCCTTAGGTCCGCTCCGCGCTTGAAAGATTCTCCCTACCGCTTCCAGCCCCTTCCGGTCCCGCTCGGGCCGGACGGCGTGCCGCGCCGCATCGGCGTCGAGATCGAGTTCACCCGTCTTTCCGAGTGCGCGGCGGCGCTCTGCCTCGCCGGCGCGCTGGGCGGCGTAGTGGTCGAGGAGGGGCCGCACGCCTTTCGCGTGGACGGCTCGCGGCTCGGCAGCCTTGGAGTCGAGCTCGACATGCGCCATGTGCATCCCCAGCGCGCCGACTATCCGCTGCCGTGGCTTCGTCCCGTTGCCGGCTGGCTCGGCGCCGCCGTGCACCCTTTCGTCCCGCGCGAGCTGGTGACGGGGCCGCTGTTACCGGAATCGCTGCCTGCGCTCGATGCCGCCCTGGAGCCGTTGCGCCGGGCCGGCGCTGCAGGGGACGGCGCCAACGCCTTCGGCTCGCTGGGGCTGCATTTCAACATCGCAGCGGCGGCGCCCGACGCGGCCCGCGTGCTGACCGTGCTGCAGGCCTTCCTGCTGCTGGAGGCGCGGCTGCGGGCGCAGAGCCTGACCAGCCCGGCGGCGCGCTGGCACGCGCCGGCGCCCTACCCCGCCGGCTATGCGGCGCGGGTACTCTCGCCTGCCTACCGGCCGGACCTGCGGCAGCTCGCGGACGACTATGTTCTCGCCAACCCGACGCGCCATCGCGCGCTGGACCTGCTGCCGCTGTTCCTGCACCTGTTTCCCGAACACGTCGCTCCGCGCATACGCGGCAAGGCCAAGCCGCGCGCCGTGCTGCATTACCGGCTTCCAGTCGCCCATGTCGGCCGGCCCGGCTGGTCGTTGGCGCCGGACTGGAACCGCTGGGTCGAGGTCGAGCAGTTCGCCGCCGACCCGGAACGGCTAGCGGCGGCACTGCGCGACGGGGCCGACGCACGTGCCACCTGACGCCGGCAAAGGGTTTTAACCCCGGCCGTTTAGCCGGCTGCGTGCATTCCGCGCGGCCCCTCGCCCGCGCGGCGCCGCTGCGTCAGGCCGGCGCGAAGGTGCCGTCCGGCTTCAGGCGCTCCAGCACACCCGTCGCCACCGCGAAATAGGCGCCCTGCAACGTCAGGCGACCGTCTTCCAGACGCTCGCGCAGCCAGGGGAAGGTCTCCAGATTGCGCAGCGAGAGCTTGACGCACTGGTGCTCCAGGATGCGGCGCTGCTCGGCGGGATCGTCGCTGAGGTTCAGCGCGATATCGCGCGCCGGGCCGGCAATCTTGATCCAGTCCGGCAGGAAGTCCTGCGCCTGTTCCGGCGCCCCGTCGATCAGCGCCCCGGCGCCGCCGCACAGGGCGTGGCCGAGCACGACGATCTGGCGCACCTCCAGCACCCGCACGGCGAACTCGATCGCCGCGCTGGTGCCGTGATGGGCGTTGTCGGGGGCGGTGTAGGGCGGCACCAGATTGGCGACGTTGCGCACGACGAAGAGCTCGCCCGGCCCGGCGTCGAAGATCATGCTGGGATCGACCCGGCTGTCCGAGCAGGCGATCACCAGCGTCTGCGGCTTCTGGCCGAGAGCCGCAAGCCTTTCGAACAGCGCCTTGCGGTCCGGCCAGGAGGTGGCGCGAAACCGGCGATAGCCGTCCAGTAGTTTGTCCATCCGTCACCCTTGCGATAGGCACGCCGCGCATTAGTGAATAACCGTGCCGGGGCCGGCACGCAAACGGCCGCGCGCGATCCGGCTGCGCCCGCCGATACTTACGCTGGGGAAGAAGAGACCATGGCTGAGGACATTCCCTTCGAGCGGCGCTTCGATGCCGTGCCCGGCGCGGTCGAAATGGTGGCACCCGGCGTGCGGCGCGTGCTGGCGCCCAATCCCGGACCGTTCACCTTCACCGGCACCTGCACCTATATCGTCGGCGAAGGCGAGGTTGCGATCATCGACCCCGGCCCGGACAATGCCGATCACCTGGCCGCCGTGCTCGCGGCCATTCCCGGCGAGAGCGTGACCCACATCTTCCTCACCCACACCCATCGCGACCACAGCGGCGCGCTGGCGGCGCTGAAGGCGGCGACCGGCGCGCCGACCTATGCCGAGGGGCCGCACCGCGCCGCGCGGAGGCTGCACGCGCAGGAGGTGAACACGCTCGACGCCTCCGGCGACCGCTCCTTCCTGCCCGATGTCGCGCTGGCCGATGGCGCGCGCGTGGAAGGCGCCGGCTGGGCGCTGACGGCACTGGCCACGCCGGGCCATACCGCCAATCACATGGCGTTCGTCCTCGAAGCCGATGCGGCGCGATCCGAAGGCGTCATCTTCGTCGGCGACCATGTGATGGGCTGGTCCACCACCATCGTGGCCCCGCCCGACGGCTCGATGAGCGCCTATATGGATTCGCTGCGCCGGCTGCACGCGCGGCCCGAAAGCTTCTACCTGCCCGGCCATGGCGGGCCGATCCGGCAGGGGCCGGCCTTCGTCGAGCGCTTCCTGCGCCACCGCCAGTCGCGCGAGCGCGCGATCCTGCGCGCGCTGGAGCGCGGGCCGATGGCGATACCCGATATCGTGCGGGCGATCTATTTCGGGCTCGATCCGCGCCTCGCCCATGCGGCGGGCCTGTCGACGCTTGCGCATATGGAAGACCTGACGGAGCGCGGCGACGTGCTCACCGACGGCCCGGCCGTGCTCGGCGGTCTCTACCGGCTGCCGTGAGAGCCGCGCTCACTGGCGGCGCGGGCGGCCCTGCTGGTCGGCGATCTCCGACAGCATCTGGTCGACGCGCCGGGCGTTCGAGCCGAAATCGCGCTCGCCATTGCGCGCCACCGAGCGGATGTCGACGCGCGCGCCGCCGGCGGTGCGGCGCACCCGCACCACGAGGTCGTCGCGCAGGCCGAAGGGCAGGCTGCGCGCCACCGCCTCGATGCGCCCGTCGCGCTCGCCGCGCGGCGGCACGGCGTCGACGACGAGCCATTTGTGCCGCGTTACCAGCGCCAGCATGGCGCGGTAGATCTCTTCCGGCGGCGCATCGAAGCTCAGCGGCTTGATGCCGGGATAGAGGTCGAGCTGGCGTCCGGAAAGCGCCTCGCCGGGATAGGCGAGAGCGTTGGAAGCGCGCGAGCGCACCGCGCCGAGGGTGACGAAATCCGGGGGATCCTCGGTGTCGGTGGTCACATCCGGCAGGGTGCGCTTGCCGATGCCCAGCGCGGCGATGGTCGCGGTCGGCATGATCAGCATCAGCGCCAGCGCGGCGGCGCCGAGCACCCGGCCAAGGCCCTTGAGCCCCTCGTTCCAGATGACGACGAAGCCGGCGAAGGCGAGCAGCAGCGCCACTACGGAAACGCCGACGCCGGCCAGCACGGTGTAGGCGGCGCTGCGGAAATCCAGCGTCTCGGTGGCGAACAGCACCGCCCCGATGAAGGTCACGGGAAAGGCGAAGACCGCCGTGCGCAGGCTCCAGACCGCGAGCCGCGACATGCGTTCCTCGACATAGAGCCGCCGGCGGATCATCGGGCCGCGCTCCTTCCCTTGCCTCTCGTCACGCCGCAGCCTCGGCGCGCGCGACGATGATGTCGGCCAGCTCCTCCACCGTGTCAACGACGAGGTCGGCCTCATGGGCGAAGGCATCGACCGGACCGGGGCCGCAGCGCACGAGGATGGCACGGGCACCGGCAGCGCGGGCGGTATCGAGATCATGGCGGGTGTCCCCGACCAGCGCGATGTCGCCGGGCGGCAGGCCGGTGAAGCGGCAGAACGCCTCGACCATGCCCGGCGCGGGCTTGGAGCCGTAGCCGGAATCATGGCCGTAAATGGCGCTCAGATAGGTATCGAGGCCGAGCCGCCCGGCCTGCAGCCGCGCGCCGCGCTCGGCGTCGTTGGTGGCGATGCCGAGCGGCATTCCGAGCGCATGCAGCCGGGCGAGGGACTGCGCCGGCTGGCCGAGCGGGGTGAGATGGCGCTCGCCTTCCTCGCGGAACAGGCGGTCGACCTCGCGGTAGAAATCGAGGTCCGCCACCCGGTCGAGCACGTCGGCCCAGAGCGGGCCGTACTGCCGCGAGGAGCCGGCGATGAGCGGCGAAGTCTGGAGAAAGCGCCGCTCCTCCGGCAGGTAGTGGCTGACCTGCTGGAGCGCCTTCAGCGCCGCGCCGTCGCCGTCCGCCAGCCGGCGCATCACCTCACCGGCAGCCGGGCCCCAGGTACGGTCGAAATCGACAAGAGTTCCGTCCTTGTCGAACAGAATGGCGCGCGGGGCGTTCATATGTGGGTGCAGCCGTTTTGCAGTCGTTCGAGGGGGCCTGATAGCATGAAATTCCACAGCCTCCCATTGCGGCCCTGGGCCGCCCTCGTCGCTCTCGGGCTCGCCCTCACGGGCCCTGCCCAGGGAGAGGAACTGCGTCAGTCGATCGACCAGACCGGCACCGCGATCAACCGCCAGCTCGGCGACTGGCTCGGGGTCGGGCCGCAGAATGCGACGCCGCGCAAGCCCTCCACGCGCGCCAAGAAGCCGGCCGCGAGCGCCGCGGCCATGCCGCTGCCGCCGCGCCGGCCGATTGAGGCGAAAGAGCAGGCCGCCGCCGCGCCGGATGTCGAGGCGGCGCCGGCATCCTTGCCCGCGCCGGAGATCGCCGCCCCGCAGGTCGTTCCCCCGCCGGCCGCCGACCGTCAGGCGGCCGCGCCATCGCCAGCGCCCGTGGCCCCGCGTCCCGAGCCCCGCCCGGCGACAGAGACGGCCGCCCGCGCGCCAGCGCCCGAGAAACCCGTCGCAACGGCGCCGGCCGCGACCGGGCCTGTCCCGCCCCAGGCCGCCGCTTCCGCTCCCGCCATTGCCGCGCCGCCGGCGACGCGAACCGTGCCGCTGCCGCCCCCGGCGCCGGAGCGCCTCGCTGCGCTGCCCCCGGCAGCCGTACAGCCCTCCACCGAGATGGCTGCCGAGGCCAAGGAGCCGGTGCCTACCGTCTGCCCCGAACTCTCGAACGAGGATATCGGCGTCTTCACCACCGTCACCGTGACGGCGACCAAGAGCGCGTGCACGGTCGACCGGGGCGTGAGCCTTTCCGCCGTGCGCATGAAGGACGGGCGCCTCGTCACGCTGGAGCCGGCCGCCGTGCTCCGCTGCGAGATGGCCGCCTCCGTGGCGAACTGGCTGCGCGACGAGGTCGAGCCGGCGGTCGCCACGCTCGGCGCGCCGCTCGACAAGGTGCTGGTGGCCGCCTCCCAGCAGTGCCGGCCGCGCAACCGCGTTGCCGGCGCGAAGATCAGCGAGCACGGGCGCGGCAACGCGCTCGACACGCGCGGCTATGTGCTGACGGACGGGCGGCGCTTCGTCATCGGCGCGCCCCGGGCCGGCAGCGGCGAGACGGCGATGCCGGTCGCCTTCCAGGAACGGCTGAAGACCAGCGCCTGCGCCGGCTTCACCACCATTCTCGGCCCCGGCTCGGACGGCTTCCACGAGGAGCACCTGCATGTCGACCGCGCGGAGCGGCGCTCGGGTGCGGTGCTCTGCCGCTGGGCGACCGGCCCGGCCGTGGCGCGGGTGCCCAAGCCGACCGCCAAACCGCCGCAAACGCCCGCCGCCGCTGAGACGCCGGAGGCTGCGGAGGACGCGCCGGAGGATGCTCCCGCGCCCGATACCGCAGCGTCGGGCGGCGATTCCGGTCGATAGCGCCCCGCTCCGACCAAGGGTGCGCTTCCGGCATGGGCTCCGGCGATCTAGGGTGAGCGCCTACGACACCCCTGCCGGCGGAGTTACGGCCATGCTCACCAATCTTCAGGCTCGCGACGTCGAGACCCTGATCCATCCCTACACGAATCTCGTCGCGGTGCGCGAGACGGGCCCGCTCATCCTTGAGCGCGGCAAGGGCGTGTGGGTGACGGATGTCGACGGCAAGCCCTATCTCGAAGGCATGGCCGGCCTGTGGTGCACCGCGCTCGGCTACGGCAATGAGGAGCTGGTCGAGGCGGCGGCGGAGCAGATGCGCAAGCTGCCCTTCACCCACATCTTCGGCGGCAAGAGCCACGACCCGGCCATCGAGCTTGCGGAGAAGCTGAAGGAGATGGCCCCGGTGCCGATCTCCAAGGTGTTCTTCACCTGCTCGGGCTCGGAAGCCAACGACACCCAGATGAAGCTCGTCTGGTACATGAACAACGCGCTCGGCCGGCCGAAGAAGAAGAAGATCATCTCGCGCATGCGGGCCTATCACGGCGTTACCATCGCCTCGGCCTCGCTCACCGGCCTCGCCGGCAACCACAATGATTTCGACCTGCCCATCGCCGGCGTGCGCCACACCACCTGCCCGCACCACTACCGCCTCGCCGAGGCCGGGGAGAGCGAGGAAGATTTCGCCACCCGCCTCGCCGCCGACCTTGAGGCGCTGATCCTCGCCGAGGGGCCGGAGACGGTCGCCGCCTTCATCGCCGAGCCGGTGATGGGCGCGGGCGGCGTCATCGTGCCGCCGAAGACCTACTACCCGAAGATCCAGGCGGTGCTTGAGAAGTACGACGTCTTCTTCATCGCCGACGAGGTCATCTGCGGCTTCGGCCGGCTCGGCACCACTTTCGGTTCCGAGGCCATGGAGATGAAGCCGGACTCGATCTCGATCGCCAAGGCACTGTCCTCGGCCTACCAGCCCATCGGCGCGGTGATGATCCCGGAGATCATGTACGAGGCGCTGCTGACGGAGAGCGCCAAGCTCGGCAGCTTCGGCCACGGCTACACCTATTCCGGCCATCCGGTGGCCGCCGCCGTGGCGGTGAAGACGCTGGAAATCTACGAGCGCGAGAGCATCTTCGAGCGGGTGCGGGCCAAGATCCCGCAGTTCGCCGCCCGCCGCGCGGCGCTGGAAGACCATCCGCTGGTGGGCGAGGCGCGCGGCGCCGGGCTCGTCGCCGGCATCGAGCTGGTGGCCGACAAGAAGACCAAGCACCAGTTCGACCCCAAGCTGGGGGTGGCCGCCAAGACGGTGGCGTTCTGCCAGCAGGAGGGGCTGATCCTGCGCAACGTGTTCGGCGATGCCGTCACCATCTGCCCGCCGCTGGTGATCTCGCCGGCGGAAATCGACGAACTGTTCGATCGCCTCACCCGCGCGCTCGACAGGACACTCGACTGGGCCGTGCGCGAGAAGCTGCTGGCGGCGTGAGCCGCGCCGGGATCGTCGTCATCCCGGTCCAGCAGGCGGGAGCCGGGATCGCTCCCCATTCCGGCGACGATCCCGGATCGGCCTGCGGCCGTCCGGGATAACGGCGCAGGAGCGCATAAACAAACACGACCGCACAAACAAAAAGGGCGCTGCCGTCAGCAGCGCCCTTGTCGTATCGGAACCCGTCGGGTCGGCTCAGAGCACGACCACGTTGGTGCCGGCCGGCACGCGGGTGTAGAGGTCGATCACGTCCTCGTTGAGCATGCGGATGCAGCCGGAGGAGATGGCCTGACCGATATATTCGGGCTGGTTGGTGCCGTGGATGCGGAACAGCGTGTCCTTGTTGCCCTGATAGAGGTAGAGCGCGCGGGCACCCATCGGGTTGTGCGGGCCGGGGCCGACGAAGTTCGGCACGCCGGTCAGGCGCTCCTTGATCTCAGCGGTCGGGGTCCAGGTCGGCCACTCGGCCTTGCGGCCCACCTTGGCCTCGCCCTTGAACGCCAGGCCTTCCTCGCCGACGGTCACGCCGTAGCGGATCGCCTTGCCGCCGTCCTGCACGTAATAGAGATACTTCTTCTCGGTATCGACGACGATGGTGCCCGGCTTCTCGGTACCGGCATAGTCGACGAGCGAGCGCTGGTACATCTCCGGCGGCAGCACCTTTTTGTAGGGCGCATTCGCCAGAAGCTGCTTGTCACGCGGCGTCAGCGACGCCTCCGGTGCGGGCTGACGCTGCGCATTGCTGCACGCGCCCAGCAGAACCGCCAACAGGACAACCACCGCCCCGCGCAAAACCATTTTCGATGCTCCGAATCGCCTGCACGCCTGGATGCGTGTCTCTCAGCCCATATGTCGATTAGCCGATGTGGGTGCGGCCTTGAAGGGGCCACGACGTCGCCATGAGTTTGTCGGCGCAACTTGTTGCGGAAATACCTCAGTTACGTTGGAAGAGGTCGAAAACCCGCCGAAAACCGCTCCAGAGCGCTGCGAGGCCTTATCCGGGACCGCGATTCTGCTTATTTTCGACGCACTCGCCGATCATTTCATCGGCAGTTGCCCGTTCATCGGGACAGCAGACACCGGAGGAAGACATGTCGACCGAAGAATCCCCGGCTCAGCCGAGCCGGCCGAGCGAGCGCTGGGAGCGTTCGCAGCAAGCCAGCCAATGGCGCGAGATCGGAATTTCCGCGGTTGCCGCCGCAGCCCGCTATGCCGGCCCCACCAAGACGGTATCCGATGCCCCCGTTGCGACGGGCGCGGCGCGGACCGAAGACGCGGAAGCCAAAATCGTCACGCTTCGCGACGTCGAATATTTCGCGGCCTGACGCCGCCGGCCGCAGGGCCGTGCCGCACAGCCGCCTCATCTCCCTGAGCTGAAGGAAGACGGTGCGCCCCTCGCCGGGTGCCGCCTGCGCGCATCCGCGCGCAGGCCGTCGTCCGGGCGCTCGTTCCGTTGTCGGGAACGGCAAGGCGCGGGAATCGTTGCGGTCCTGCGCGGCGCCGTGCCGGCTGGCGGTCCGCCCGGTTCCGTCGCATGTTCGGCGCCAGCGAGGGAGCCTCGGAGACCGCATGATCACCGCCTACAGCGTGCGCGCCGGCGCGCTCGTGCCCCATCGGCTCGGCCCCGACGAGGCGCTGCCGCCGGATGCGGTGTGGCTCGACCTGTTCAAGCCCGGCGAGGGTGAGGACCGCATCGTCGAGGCCGCGCTCGGCATCAGCGTGCCGACGCGCGAGGAGATGGTCGAGATCGAGCCGTCGAGCCGCCTGCGGGTCGAGAACGGCGCGCGCTACATGACCGCCTCCGTCATCTGCAACAGCGAGGGCGAGCTTCCCGCCCTCGCCGAGGTCACCTTCATCCTCGCCGGCGGCCGCCTCGCCACGGTGCGCTATGACGAGCCCAAGCCCTTCAAGGTCGTGGTCGCCACGCTCGACCGCACCTGCCCGGACGGCATGAAGGGCGACCGGCTGCTGCTGGTCATGCTCGACACCATCATCGACCGCGCCGCCGACATCATCGAACGGCTGTCGCAGGAAATCGACGCGGTGTCGCATCAGGTGTTCGAGCGCGAAAGCGCCCGCGCCGGCGACAGCCAGCGCTTCCGCGTCATCCTCAAGCAGCTCGGCCGGCGCGGCGACCTCGCGTCCAAGGCGCGTGAGAGCCTCGTCTCCATCGGGCGGCTCGTCACCTTCCTCGCCACCGAGGGGGAGGCACAGCGCTTCGACAAGGAGCAGCGCGCGCTCTTGAAGAGCATGCAGCGGGACGTCGCCTCGCTGAGCGACCACCTCACCTATCTCGGCGGCAAGATCACCTTCCTGCTCGACGCCACCCTCGGCATGGTCGGCATCGAGCAGAACAACATCATCAAGATCTTCGCGGTGCTGTCGGTGGTGCTGATGCCGCCGACGCTGATCGCCTCGGTCTACGGCATGAACTTCCAGCACATGCCGGAACTCGACGAGCGCTGGGGCTACCCGCTGGCGCTCGGCGCCATGGCGCTGGCGGCGGTGCTTCCCTACCTGTTCTTCAAATGGAAGAAATGGCTGTGAGGCGCGCGGTCATCCCATCGGGATGATCGCAGGCACCTTCACACGTGCTGGCCGCCATTGATGTGGATCTCCGACCCGTTGAGGTAGGAGGACGTCTCGGTGCACAGCACATAGATGATCTTGGCCACCTCGTCGGGCGTGCCGAGGCGCTGCATGGGGATCTGCTCGACGATCTTCTCGGTGCCGGGGGAGAGGATCGAGGTGTCGATCTCGCCCGGCGCGATGGCGTTGACGCGCACGCCGAGACGGCCGAAATCGGCCGCCATCTCGCGCGTCAGCCCGGCCAGCGCCGCCTTGGAGGTGGCGTAGGCGGCGCCCGCGAAAGGGTGCACCCGCGAGCCGGCGATGGAGGTGACATTCACCACCGCGCCATGCGTCTTCTTCAGCTCTTCGAGCAAGCCGCGGGCGAGCAGGATCGGCGCGAAGAAATTCACCTGGAACACCCGCCGCCAGTCTTCCTCCGGCGTGTTGAGCGTGCCGAGGCGCGTGCCGCCCGTGCCCTTTGGCGATATGCCGGCATTGTTCACCAGCGCGTGCAGCTCGCCCTCGGGCAGCCGGCTCTTGATCTCGTCCACCGCGCGCAGCGTGTCCTGCGGGTCGGAAAGGTCGACCTGGATGTGATCCTCCGGCCCCATCTCCCACGGGCAGTTCTCCGGGAAGGCATGGCGCGAGCAGGTGATGACGCGCCAGCCGGCGGCCGAGAAGCGCTTGACGGTCGCGTGGCCGATGCCGCGCGAGGCGCCGGTGAGCAGCAGGGTGCGGCGGGGCTGATTGGAGTTCATGGCGGTTGTCTTAGCTCAGCGCGGGGGTGGTGTCAGGGGCAAAGCGTAGCGGAAGGGCGTGACGTCGCCGTCACGGGAAGAGCCGGGTGCGGATCCATTCGCCCTCGCCGGGCGCCTCGCGGCGGAACACCACGCGGTCATGCAGCCGGAACGGCCGGTCGTGCCAGAACTCGACCTGCAGCGGGCGGATGCGGAAGCCGGTCCAGTGCGGGGGGCGCGGCACGCTGCCCAGCGCATATTGCGCCGTCACCTTGGCGATGGCCCCCTCCAGCGCGAAGCGCCCTTCCAGCGGGCGCGACTGCTGGCTCGCCCAGGCGCCGATCTGCGACAGGCGCGGGCGGGTGGCGAAATAGGCGTCCGCCTCGGCGTCGCTCACTGTCTCGACCGGGCCGCGCACCCGAATTTGCCGGCGCAGCGACTTCCAGTGGAACACGACGGCCGCCTTTGGCACGGCGGCAAGCTCGCGCCCCTTGGCGCTGTCGGTGTTGGTGAAGAAGACGAAACCCCGCTCGTCGCGCGCGTTCAGCAGCACCATGCGCACATCCGGCAGCCCGTCGGCGTCGACGGTGGCGAGCGCCATGGCGTTGGGATCGTTGGGCTCGCTTTCCTTCGCCTCGGCAAACCATTCCTCAAACAGACGAAACGGCTCGGAGGCGGCGGTGAAATCACCGGATTTTAACTCTTCGGGGGCTTCCATAGCGGCATCTTCGGCGGTTGGACCACGGAACCCATGGGCATGTTCCACAGGCGGCGGACGACGGCGGGGCGGACGGGCGATGCCTCGACGCACCGCGACACTCCATATAAGCGTGCGGCGTCGTTCCGCACAGCAGCATCGACAATGAGCCTGCCCGCCTGCGCGCTGCTGCTCGCGGGCTGCTCCTCCTTGCCGCCCGTCGACACCATGGCGACCGGCTCCGTGCCGGTACGCACCAGCGCCTATGCCCGCGAGCCGATCCCCAAGGGCATCGCCACCGAGGACTGGACCGCCGCGCGCGGCGCGCTCACCGAAGCCTTGGGAACCAAGGCTTCCGCGCCCAGCGTGCCGTGGGAGAACCTCGCCGGTTCGACGCGCGGCACCGTCACCCCGCTCGCCGAACGCACCGCCGACGGCGGGGGCAAATGCCGCGAATTCCTCATGAGCTTCGTGCGCGAGGAGCGCGAGGAATGGCTGCAGGGCGAAGCGTGCAAGGCTGCCAAGGGGGCCTGGAAGGTCGATCAGGCGCGGATGCTGGAGCGAAGCTGACCTCCGGTACGGTCCGACCGTTGCATTGCGGCAACACCGTGCCTACATGGACGGAGAGCCGGAACTGCCGGACGAGAACGGTCATCCATGCGCGATCCCTATGACATTCTCGGCGTTGCCCGCAACGCCGACCAGAACGAGATCAAGCGGGCTTTCCGAAAGCTCGCCAAGAAGCTGCACCCGGACGCCAACAAGGACGATCCGAAGGCGCAGGAGAAATTCGCCGAGCTGAATTCGGCCCACGAGATCCTGTCCGACGTCGAGAAGCGCGGCCAGTACGACCGGGGCGAGATCGACGCCGAGGGCAAACCGCGCGGCTTCGAGGGCTTCCCCGGCGGTGGCGGGCCGGGCGGCTTCCGGCGCGGCCCGCGCGGCGAAACCATCTTCGAGAGCTTCTCCTATGGCCCTGAGGGCGCGCGCCGCTCCGGCCACGGCCCTCACGAGGCCGGCGGCTTCGACGACGTGATCGCCGATATTCTCGGCGGCCTCGGCGGCCGCGGACGCGCCCGTGGCGGCGGAGAGGCGCCGCGCGGCAACGATGTGGAGATCACCGTGCCGGTGGCGCTGGAGCGCGTGATCGAAGGCGGGCCGGTCAAGGTCCACCTGCCGAACGGGCGCACCGTCGAGGTCAAGATTCCCGCCCGGGTGGCCGAGGGCCACCGCATGCGGATGAAGGGCCAGGGCGAGCCGAGCGCCTTCGGCGGCGCGCCGGGCGACGCCTATGTGATCGTTGCCTACGCGCCCCACCGCCATTTTCGTGTCGAGGGCGCGGACCTGCGCACCGATGTGTCGCTGCCGCTCACCGAGGCGGTGCTCGGCGGCAAGGTGCGCGTGCCCACGCTCGCCGGCGAGGTGGAACTCTCGGTGCCCGCCCGCACCAGTTCGGGGCGTACCTTCCGGCTGCGCGGCAAGGGCCTGCCCAAGGCCGACGGTTCGTCCGGCGACCTGCTGGCCACCACCCGCATCGTGCTGTCCGAGACGGCCGACCCGGAGCTTGAAGAACTGATGCGCCGGCGCCGCGACAGCGGCGCCTGACTGGAATACCTCGCCGCGACGCGGTGCCTGACTGAGAACTCTTGCCGCGACGGCGGCGCCTGACCGAAACGAGGACACCGCCGTGGCGGCGCCTGAGCGGGCGCCCGCTACCTTTGCCGGCCGCGGCCGGTGAGCCGCCCGCAACGCTTCTCCAGCGCTCGCTTGAGCGGGTGTTGCTGCTGTGCGATAGGAACCAGCGCCACCGCAAGGTGGGTAACGTGGACGGAGCATGGCGTGAGCATGGCATCGGGCGGATTGATGAGCGGAAAGCGCGGCCTGGTGATGGGAGTGGCGAACAACCGCTCCATCGCCTGGGGCATAGCCAAGGCCGCCCATGCGCAGGGCGCGAAGCTCGCCTTCACCTATCAGGGCGAACCGCTGAAGAAGCGGGTCGAGCCTTTGGCGGCCGAGCTCGACGCCGCCGTCGTCGGCCATTGCGACGTCACCGACCCCGCGACCATCGACGCGGTGTTCGAAGAGACCCAGCGCCAGCTCGGGGGGCTCGACTTCCTCGTCCACGCCATCGCCTTCTCGGACAAGAACGAGCTGGACGGGCGCTATGTCGACACCACGGCCGACAATTTCAGCAAGACCATGCTGATCTCCTGCTACAGCTTCACCGCCGTCGCCCAGCGCGCCGAGAAGCTGATGACGGAGGGCGGCTCCATGCTGACGCTCACCTATTACGGCGCCGAGAAGTGGATGCCCCACTACAACGTCATGGGCGTCGCCAAGGCGGCGCTGGAGGCGAGCGTGCGCTACCTCGCCGCCGATCTCGGCCCGAAGAACATCCGCGTCAACGCCATCTCGGCCGGCCCGATCAAGACGCTGGCCGCCTCCGGCATCGGCGATTTCCGCTACATACTGAAGTGGAACGAGCTGAACGCGCCGCTGCGCCGCACGGTGACGGTGGACGAGGTCGGCGATGCCGGCGTCTATTTCCTTTCCGATCTCGGCCGCGCTGTGACCGGCGAGGTACATCATGTCGACGCCGGCTATCATATCGTCGGGATGAAGAACCCCGAGGCGCCCGACCTCACCCTCGATCGCGAGTGAAGCGCCCAATCGCGGAGCATGGCGTCATGTCGAAGGCCGGCCTTTCCCGGATATCGCGTTTTCTGCTGACTGCCGCCGCGCTGGCCGCGCTGGCGATGCCCGCCTTCGTCGCGCCCGCGCGCGCGCAGCAGGACGGCTCCATCGTCATCGGCCCGCCGCCGGGCTCGGGTCTGCCCTTCGTGCCGGGCCCGGACGCGCAGGATCGCGGCGTCCCGCCCAACTTCCAGCAATACCCGCTGCTCGACCGCATCTTCGGCTTCGGCGGCGCGATCTTTCCCGGCTATGTAAGCCCCAGCAACGGGCGCAATGACCGCGACCGGGTCGCCTTCCTCACCGGCGGCGGCCAGGGCCGCATGATCTTCGCCGCCGGCACCGCCGACCGGCTGTGCCAGATGACGCAGACCCCCCGCATCCGCGTGATGAGCGCGCCGGCCGGCGTGAAGATCACGCAGGATATCGGCTCCTTCCTCGCCACCGGCACCGATGCCGGCGCGCGCCGCTGCGTCGGCCGCATGGCGGGCGGCGCGCGCGTCTTCGCCACCGGCCGTGCACCGCGCGGGTCGAGCGTGACGCTGCGCGTCACTTACCCGCTGAACGGCCCCAGCTACACGCACGTCGTGGCGCTCCCCTCGAAATGATGAGACGCATCTTCCTCGTCCGGCATGGCGAGACCGACTGGAACCTTGCCGGCCGGCTGCAGGGCACGCACGACATCCCGCTCAACGATCTCGGACGCGAGCAGGCGGCCGATGCAGCGCGCGTGGTGGAGCGGCTGAGCCGCGGCGCGCGCGGCCTCGACTTCGTGGCGAGCCCGCTGAGCCGCGCCTCGCAGACCATGGCGATCCTGCGCGGCGAGCTCGGCCTGCCGCCGGACGGCTTCCGCCGCGACCCGCGCCTGCGCGAGATCAGCTTCGGCCGCTGGGAGGGTTCCACCTGGCCGGAGCTGCGCCGGCGCGACCCGGCAAACCTCGCCGCCCGCGACGCCGATCCGTGGAACTACACCCCGCCGGGCGGCGAGAACTATGTCGACCTTTCCACCCGCGTGCTCGCCGCCATCGCCGAGCTGACCGGCGACAGCGTGGTGGTGACACATGGCGGGGTGGTGCGGGCGATGCTGCACGCCTTCGCCGGCATGCCGGCCGCCGAGGCGGTGGAGCTGCCCGTGCGCCAGGGCGCGGTCTACCTGATCGAGAACGGGGCGTTCGAGCTGGCCGTCGCCTGACGCCGCCTGAGGGAGATGTCGCCATGGCTGCCGCGCTGATCCGGGCCGAGGAGGCCGCCAATCCCCGCCCGATCTGGTGCGTGAGGCCGCAGAACTGGCGCGAGGTCGCGGGCCTGTTGGCCGCCCCCGCGCTCGCCTTCGCCGAGGCATCGGGTTACAAGGCCGAGCCCGGCGCGCTGCTGGTGCTGCCCGCCGCCGACGGCTCCATCGCCGGCGTGCTGTTCGGCACCGAGGCTGCTCCACGCGATCCGCTCGCCTTCGGCAAGCTCGCCACCGCCCTGCCGGCCGGCGACTACGCCGTCGCTCATCCCCCGGCCGATCCGCGCCTTGCCGCGCTTGGCTTCCTGCTCGGCGGCTACCGCTTCACCCGCTACGGCAAGCGGCCAGGCAACGATGTACGCCTCGTGGTTCCCGACGGCGTGGACGAGGCCTATGTGCGGCGCACGGCGGAGGCGGTGACGCTGACCCGCGACCTTGTCAACACCCCCGCCAACGACCTCGGCCCGGCCGAGATCGAGGCGGCGGCCCGCGCACTCGCCGCCCGCTTCGGCGCCGAGATCAATGTGACGGCCGGCGAGGACCTGCTCGCCGCCAATTTCCCGCTGATCCACGCGGTCGGGCGCGCCTCGCCGCGCGCCCCGCGCCTCATCGACCTGAGCTGGGGCGACCCGAACGCGCGCAAGGTGACGCTGGTCGGCAAGGGCGTCGCCTTCGACACGGGCGGGCTCGACATCAAGCCGTCGAGCGGCATGCTGCTGATGAAGAAGGACATGGGCGGGGCGGCCAATGCGCTCGGCCTCGCGCAGATGATCATGGGCCGCGGGCTTCCCGTGCGCCTGCGCCTCATCATCGCGGCGGTGGAGAACGCCATCGACGGCTCGGCCTTCCGCCCCGGCGACGTGTTCCCCTCGCGCAAGGGCCTCACCGTCGAGATCGGCAATACCGACGCCGAGGGCCGGCTGATCCTCGCCGACGCGCTCAGCCTCGCCGACGAGGAGGCGCCCGAACTGCTGATCGACTTCGCGACGCTCACCGGCGCGGCGCGCGTGGCGCTCGGGCCGCAGCTTCCGCCCGCCTATACCGAGGATGACGGCCTCGCCGCCGACCTCGCCCGCCACGGCGCTGCCGAGGCCGACCCCTCCTGGCGGCTGCCGCTCTGGCAGCCCTATGCCTCCATGCTCGACAGCAAGATCGCCGACCTCAACAACGCGCCGGGCGGGGGCTTCGCCGGCTCGATCACCGCCGCGCTGTTCCTCCAGCGCTTCGTCGAGCGCGCCGGCGCCTGGCTGCATCTCGACATCTATGCCTGGAACCCCTCCTCCCGCCCCGGCCGGCCGGAAGGCGGGGAAGCGCAGACCATCCGCGCCCTCGACGCGCTGATTGCGGAGCGCTTTGGCTGACGGGACAGCCGCTCGCGAGCCGCGCGGGGGGCAATAAGCACCGTCATGGCCGGGCTTGACCCGGCCATCCACGCCTTCTCGCGGCGTGGCGGCGCCTCAAGTCGTGGATCCCCGGGTCAAGCCCGGGGATGACGGTGTGATGGGAGGAGACCGCGCGCCGCCTTCGGCTCTGTTGCCCCCATGGCGTGCGCCCCGCAGACGCTGCGTCATCTCCCTCGCCTGTTAAGGATTTCTTCGGCGCGCGCGCCGCATATTCCGGCGAACAATCCGTAGCCGTAACGATTGCGGCGCGGTTCAGGGGCCGGGGACGGGCCATCATGGCGGTCGAGCTGCGACCATCGCAGGCATTGCGCCTCCTGCACGAGCTCTCGCTCGCGCAGGTGCGCGACGACGCGCCCGACCTCAGCCCGCGCCAGCTCGCCATTCTGCTCGGCGTCTATCTGGAAGCCCCGCCGCACACGGTGCGCGGCCTGGCCGCCCGGCTCGGCGTCACCAAGCCGGTGATCACCCGCGCCCTCGACACGATGGGCCATCTCGGGCTGCTGTCGCGCCGCCGCGACGAGGCGGATCGACGGAACGTCATCATCCAGCGTACGGTGGAAGGCGCGCTCTTCGTGGAGCGGCTCGGCGATCTCGTGGTCGCCACCGCCCGCGCGCTGCCGCGCTGACCTTCCGCGTCTGATCTTCCTACCGAGTGACTACCCGATGACCTCTCTGCCCGACGGCCTCGACCCGCGACTGACCCCGGCCCGCCCGGACGTTGCCGCCCTCCACCTCAAGGGCCTCGTCGAGGCGGAAAGCTTCGTCGCCGGCGAGCGGCGCTTGGTCAGCCGGCCCGGCGTGCCGGTGCGCAAGGAGCCCGATCCGCTGGCGCCGCTGGCGACGGAAGCCCTCTTCGGCGAGACCGTCACGGTCTACGAGACCACGATGGAAGGCTGGGCCTGGGGCCAGCTCGACGGTGACGCCTATGTCGGCTGGCTGCCCGCCGAAGCGCTCTTCCCGCCCGGCGCGTCGGCGACCCATCGCGTGCGGGCGCTGCGAACGCCGGTCTTCCCCGGCCCGTCGATAAAGCTGCCGCCGACAGAACTCCTCTCGCTTGGCAGTCGGCTGGCGATCACCGGCACGCGCGAGCGCTTCGCGGTGACGGAGGCAGGCGGCTTCATCTTCGCCGACCACCTCGCCCCGCTGGAGACGCAGGAGGCCGATTTCGTCGAGGTCGCCGCGCGCTTCCTCGGCGCCGCCTATCTCTGGGGCGGCCGCTCCAGCCTCGGGCTGGACTGTTCGGGCCTCGTGCAGGTCGCGCTCGCCGCCGCGGGCATCGCGGCGCCGCGCGACACCGACATGCAGGAAAAGGCGGTCGGCCGGTCGGTCGACTTCTCGGGCGACCTCGACGCGCTGCAACGCGGCGACCTGCTGTTCTGGCCCGGCCATGTCGGCATCGTCCAGGACGGCGCGACCCTGCTGCACGCCACCGCCTTCACCATGTCGGTGGTACACGAGCCGCTCGCCGCCGCCCTCGCCCGCATCGAGGCCGGCGGCACGAAGCTGCGCAGCGTGCGCCGTCTTTAGCCGGCCTCCGCCACGAAGGCGGCCACCCGCGCCCGGTTCAGCGCGAACCATTGCAGCGCGATCAGCACGAAACCATTGGCGACGCGCGCGGGAAACGGCGCGGCCAGTTCCGCCATCGCCTCGTCCACCGGCACGAGGAACGGCCGCGTGTGCTCGGTCTCGCCGGGCTCGCCGGCCTCGGCCGGCACGTCGCGCGAATCGACGAGGCCGAGATAGAGCGTGGCGAATTCGTCGGTGACGCCGGGCGACGGCAGGAAGCTGAGCATGGGCAGCAGCGCGCGCGGGGCGACGCCGATCTCTTCTCGGCATTCCCGCCCGGCCGCCACGGCGGCATCCTCGCCCGGCTCGATCAGTCCGGCAGCGATCTCGACCAGTTCGCCGCTGCCGGTGGCGAGTTCGGCGCCGAGGCGGAACTGGCGGATCAACACGAAGCAGTCCTTGGCCGGATCGTAGGCCAGCACGCCGACCACCGGGCCGACCCGCAATATGTCGCGCTGCTGGGAGAGCGGCGCGCCGCCGGCACCCGCAAAGGTCGCCCGGAAGCGGTGATAGGGGCGGAAGCCCGTACCGACCGATTCCGGCGCGCTGGTCTCGACGGGAATCGCGCGGTCGGCCAGCGGCTCCGGCCGTGCGCGTGCGCTCATGACGCGGCAGTCTCGATATTGAAGGCGGCGGCGAACAGGGCGCGGGTGTAGTCGGTCTTCGGCGCCGCGAAGAGTTCGGAGGCCGGCCCCTTCTCCACCACCACGCCGCCCTTCATGACCATGACCTGCGAGGCCAGCGCGGCGACGACGCGCAGATCGTGGCTGATGAACAGATAGGTCAGGCCGCGCTTGTTCTGCAGGTCGCGCAGCAGGTCGACGATCTGGGCCTGGACGATCATGTCCAGCGCGCTGGTCGGCTCGTCGAGCACCACGAAGGACGGCTCCAGCACGATGGCGCGGGCGATGGCGATGCGCTGGCGCTGGCCGCCGGAGAATTCGTGGGGGTAGCGGTGGCGCGCCTCGGGATCGAGCCCGACATCGTTGAGCGCGGCGATGACGCGGGCCTCGCGCTCCTCGTCGCTGAGCCCCGGCTGGTGGACGCGCAGCCCCTCGCCGATGATGTCGGACACCGACATGCGCGGGGAGAGCGAGCCGAACGGGTCCTGGAACACCACCTGCATTTCGCGCCGCTGGCCGCGCATCTGCTTGAAGTTCAGCACGTCGATCTGCCGGCCCATGAAGACGATGGGCCCGTCGCTCGAGATGAGCCGCAGCAGGGCGAGGCCGAGCGTGGTCTTGCCCGACCCGCTCTCGCCGACGACGCCAAGCGTCTCGCCGCGCCGTATCTCCACCGAAATGCCGTCCACCGCCTTGATGTGGCCGACCGTCTTGCGCAGCACGCCGGCCTTGATCGGGAACCAGACCTTGAGGTCCTTCGCTTCCAGCACCACCGGCGCTTCCGGGTGCGGCGGAGCGGGGTTGCCGCGCGGCTGGGCGGCGATGAGCGCCTTGGTATAAGGATGCTCCGGCCGGGCGAAGATGTCCGCCACCGGGCCGGCCTCGACGATCTTGCCATGGTTCATCACGCAGACCCGGTCGGCGATGCGGCGCACGATGCCGAGGTCATGGGTGATGAACAGCATCGCCATGCCGAGCCGGCGCTGAAGATCCTTCAGAAGCGTGAGGATCTGCGCCTGCACGGTCACATCCAGCGCCGTGGTCGGCTCGTCGGCGATGAGGAGCTTGGGCTCATTGGCGAGCGCCATGGCGATCATCACGCGCTGGCGCTGCCCGCCGGAGAGCTGGTGCGGGTAGGAGCCGAGGCGGGTCTCCGGCTCCGGGATGCCGACCTCGGTCAGAAGCTCGATCACCCGTGCCCGCGCCGCCGGGCCGCGCATGCCGCGATGCAGGAACAGGATTTCGGCGACCTGCTGCTCGACCGTGTGCAACGGATTGAGCGAGGTCATCGGCTCCTGGAACACCATGGTGATGTCGTTGCCGCGCACCCGGCGTATCTCGTGCTCCGGCAGGGCGAGCAGATTCTCGCCATTGAAGACGATGGCGCCGGAGGGGTGGCTGGCGGCCGGGTATTGCAGCAGCTTCAGCACTGAGAGCGCAGTGACGGACTTGCCCGACCCGCTCTCGCCGACCAGCGCCACGGTCTCCCCGCGATGTACCTCGAACGACACGCGATCGACCGCGACGCTCGTCCGCCCGCCCTGGGTGAAGGCGACGGAGAGGTCCTGGACGGAGAGGAGGGGGGTGTCAGTCAACGGCGCCTCGCTCACTGGAAGGTCTTCCTGGGGTCGAAGGCGTCGCGCACGGCCTCGCCGATGAAGATCAGCAGGCTCAGCATGATCGCCACGGTGAAGAAGCCGGTGAGGCCAAGCCAGGGGGCCTGCACGTTGGATTTTCCCTGCGCCAGCAATTCGCCGAGCGAGGGCGAGCCGGGCGGCAGGCCGAAGCCGAGGAAGTCCAGCGCGGTCAGCGTCATCACCGAGGACGAGACGATGAAGGGCAGCATGGTCAGTGTCGCCACCATCGCGTTGGGCAGCAGGTGCCGCCACATGATGACCGGGTTCGACACGCCCAGCGCGCGCGCCGCCTGTACATATTCGAAGTTGCGCGCACGCAGGAATTCGGCCCGCACCAGTCCGACCAGCGACACCCAGGAGAACAGCAGCAATATGCCGAGCAGCACCCAGAAGCCGGGAGCGAGGATCGAGGAGATGATCAGCAGCAGGTAGAGCGCGGGAATCGAGGTCCAGATCTCGATGACGCGCTGGAAGATAAGGTCGGTCCAGCCGCCGAAATAGCCCTGCACTGCCCCCGCCGCCACGCCGATCACCGAGGAGATGATGGTGAGCACGAGGCCGAACAGCACCGACAAGCGGAAGCCGTAGATGAGCCGGGCCAGCACGTCGCGGCCCTGATCGTCGGTGCCGAGCCAGTTCCACTCCAGCGCGCCGCAGCCGCCGGTGCGGCCCAGCCGCTCCACCACCGGCGCGCATTGCGCGTCCGTCAGCATCCAGGTCGGAGGCGACGGCGCGGGGGTGGGAAGGTCCAGATTATGCGTCGAATAGGAATAGCGGATCGGCGGCCAGATCATCCAGCCGCCGCTCGACGCGATGAGCTTCTGTAGGTAGGGATCGCGATAGTCCGCCTCGGTCTCGAAATCGCCGCCGAAGGTCGTCTCGGGATAGGCCTTGAGCCCCGGGAAATAATAGCCGCCGTCATATTCGACGAGGAACGGCTTGTCGTTGGCGATGAACTCGGCGCCCAGGCTCAGGATGAAGAGCACAGAAAAGATCCAGAAGCTCCACCAGCCACGCCGGTTGCGCTTGAAGTTCGCCCAGCGGCGCTGGTTGAGCGGCGACAGGCGCGGGCGGGCGGGCGTCGCGGACGTGGCCGGGGCGGTCGGCGGCAGGGTGGCGTTCGCGGCGTCCATCGTCAGACGTCCCGCGTGTCGAAGTCGATGCGCGGATCGACCCAGGTATAGGTGAGGTCGGAGATCAGGTTCACCACCAGCCCGACCAGCGAGAAGATGTAGAGATTGGCGAACACCACGGGATAGTCGCGGTTGAGCACGCTCTCGAAGCCCAGCAGGCCGAGCCCGTCGAGCGAGAAGATGGTCTCGATCAGCAGCGAGCCCGAGAAGAAGGCGGCCACGAACGCTCCGGGAAAGCCGGCGATGATGATGAGCATCGCGTTGCGGAAGACGTGGCGGTAGAGCACCGCCCGTTCGGAGAGGCCCTTCATCCGCGCGGTGACGACATACTGCTTGCGGATCTCGTCGAGGAAGGAATTCTTGGTCAGCAGCGCCATGGTGGCAAAGGCGCCCAGCACCATGGAGGTGATCGGCAGGGCGAGATGCCAGAAATAATCGAGGATCTTGGCGCCGAGCGAGAGCTGGTCCCAATTGTCCGAGGTCAGTCCTCGCAAGGGGAACCACGAGAAGAACGAGCCACCGGCGAACAGGATGATGAGCAGCACCGCGAACAGGAAGCTCGGTATCGCATAGCCGACAATGATGATCGCCGAGGTCCACATGTCGAAGCGCGAGCCGTCGCGCACCGCCTTGGCGATGCCCAGCGGGATCGAGATCGCGTAGGTGATCAGCGTCATCCACAGGCCGAGCGAGATGGAAACCGGCATCTTCTCGGCGATCAGGTCGATGACCGAGATGTCGCGGAAATAGGAGCGGCCGAAGTCGAAGCGGGCATAGTCCCACATCATCTTCAGGAAACGCTCATGGGCCGGCCGGTCGAAGCCGAACTGCTTCTCCAGTTGCTGGATGAAGGCGGGGTCGAGCCCCTGCGCGCCGCGATATTTGGAGGAAACCGGATCGCCGGCCGGAGAATTCTGCGGCATGCCGCCGAAATCGCCGCCGCCGCCGGAGATGCGGGCGGTGGCGGAGGTGCCCTGCCCGGTCAATTCGGCGATCACCCGCTCGACGGGGCCGCCGGGAGCGAACTGAACCACCAGGAAGGAGACCAGCATGATGCCGATGACGGTCGGCACCATCAGCGCGAGGCGTCGGACGATATAGGCGAGCATGCGATCTGGCTTCCTCCGGCCTTTCCGGCCATGGCGCTCAAGGTGGCGGGCGGCCGCAGCCGCGTCAACTTAACGTCCGTTCATGCGCGGCGATGCGGTTGCGCTCTTTGCCGTCATGGCCGGGCTTGACCCGGCCATCCACGACTCGCCTCGCGAACCGGAGGCATGGATCGCCGGGCCAGGCCCGGGGATGACGGTCCACCAAGGCCGACCGGCGAACATGCCTCACCCCGCCGAACGGGTGCGCGCCGACCAGATCTCGGGAATGGCGCGGGCATAGGTCGGGCGCTCGGCGGTGGGCCATGAGAACTCGTCCCAGAAGGCGATGCGGAACTCGGCCGAGTACCATTGCGGCACCCAGTAGCGCCCAGCCCGCAGACGCCGGTCGAGCACCCGGCAGGCGGTGCGCAATTGCGCGCGGTCCGGCGCGGCGATCACCTTCTCGATCAGCAGGTCGATGAGCGGATCGGCGATGCCCGACAGGTTGTTCGAGCCGGAAATCTTTGCCGAGGCGGAGCCGAAATAGTTGCGCAGCGACTCGCCCGGGACGGTGGAAACGGAGAAGCGCCGCACCGTGGTGTCGAAGTCGAACTCGTTGAGCCGGCGCTGATATTGCGGGGGGTCGACGAGCCGGAAATTCGCCTCGATGCCCAGCAGCCGCAGATTCTTGATGAAGGGCGCGGTGTGGCGTTCCAGCGAGCCCTCGTCGTCGAGGAACTCGATGGTCAGGCCCTTGCCGTCGGGGCCGACGAGGCGCCCGTCGCGGATCGTCCAGCCGGCCTCGCGCAGAAGCTGGGTGCCCTTGCGCAGCAAAGCGCGGTCCTGCCCCGAACCGTCGGAAACCGGCGGGCTCCAGGGCGGTGCCTTCAGCACCGCGATTTCCACCGGCGTGACGGCGCTGCCCAGCGCGTCGATCAGCGCCACCTCGTCCGGCCCCGCCTCGCCTTCCGCCTTGAGGTCGGAATTCTCGAAGAAGGAGGTCGTGCGCTTATACGCATCGAACATCAGATTCTTGTTGGTCCACTCGAAGTCGAAAGCATAGGACAATGCCTCGCGCACGCGCGGATCGGCGAAATGCGGTCGGCGCAGGTTGAGGAACCAGCCCTGCGCGCCGGAGGGCGTGCGGTCAGGCAGCACGGCCTGCTTCACCCGGCCCTCGCGCAGCGCGGGGAAATCGTAGCCGGTCGCCCAGGTGCGGGCGGTGAATTCCTGCCGGAACAGATAGGTCCGCGCCTTGAACGCCTCGAACCCGACCTCGCGGTCGCGGAAATATTCGTAGCGCAGCACATCGAAATTGTTCACGCCGGCATTCACCGGCAGCGTGTTCCCCCAGTAGCCGGCATCGCGCTGGTACTCGATGTAGCGGCCGGGCTCGAAGCGCCCGACCTTGTAGGGGCCCGAGCCGAGCGGCGGCTCCAGCGTGCTCTCCTCGAACGGCTTCACGCTGTAATAGGCCCTGGAGAAGATCGGCAGCGAAGCAGCGAAGAGCGGCACGTCGCGCGCCCGCGTCGGGGCGAAGCGCAGCACCGCGACCTCCTCGCCCTCGGCCTCGGCGCCGGTCAGGTCGCGCAGGTTCTGCGCGATGATCGGGTGGCCCTTTTCCTTGAGCAGGTTCAGCGAGAACGCGACGTCCTGCGCGGTCAGCTTCGAGCCATCGTGGAAGCGGGCCTCCGGGCGCAGGCGGAAGCGGTAGAGTGTGCCATCGGGCGAGACGGAAACGCTGCGGGCCACCAGGCCGTAGATCGCGTCCGGCTCGTCGAAGGCGCGTGTCATCAGCGTGTCGAAGGTCAGGTCGATGCCCTGCGCGCCGTCGCCCCTGAGGATGTAGCCATTCAGCGAGTTGAAGGTCTGGAAGGACTGGTTGAACGCCGCCGTCGAGCCGATCTGCGAGAAGGTGCCGCCCTTGGGCGCGGCGGGGTCAACATAATCGAAATGGGTGAAGTCGGCGGGGTATTTCAGGTCGCCGAAGACGGAGAGGCCGTGACGCTCGGCCGATGCGGAGGTCGGCACTCCGGGCACCGCATCGACGGGCGCCGCATCCTGCGCGGAGGCGCCGCGCGGCAGGGCGAGGGCGGACCCGGCTCCGGCCGCCAGCGCGAGCAACGTGCGGCGGGAGATGAAAAGGATGTCATCCCGGACGGCCGGAACGACCGATCCGGGATCGCGCTCCGACGACAGACAGAGCGGGCGGTCCCGGCTCTCCGGTTGCGGCCGGGATGACGACGAGCCCCTTCCCGCGCCGCTCACTGCGTACCCCCGGTCTTGGCAGCGAGCGCCGCGTCCCACCACCAGATGTCCGGGAAGCCGAAGGAATATTCGGGCAGCTTCTCCGGGCGGCCGAAGCGGTTCCAGCGGGCGGTGCGGGTGGCCGGGTAGTTCCAGCTCGGGATCACATAGTCATGCGCCAGCAGCACGCGGTCGAGCGCGTGGGTGGCAGCGACCAGTTCCTCGCGGTCCTTGGCGTAAATCACCTTCTCGATCAGCGCGTCGATACCGGGATCCTTGATGCCGGCATAATTGGACGAGCCCTCGCGGTCGGCCGCCGCCGAACCCCAGAAATCGCGCTGCTCGTTGCCGGGCGAGAGCGACTGGCCCCAGCCGGTGATGATGATGTCGAAGTCGCGGGCGCGCAGCCGGTTGATGTATTGCGAGATGTCGACCTGGCGGACGTTCACGGTGATGCCGAGGCGCTCCAGAGTCGGCTTGTAGAACAGTGCGACACGCTCGAAGGCGGGGCTGGCCAGCAGGAACTCGATGGTGAAGGGCTCGCCCTTGGCGTTCACCAGCTTGCCGCCCTTGATCTCGTAGCCGGCCTCGCGAAGCAGCTTCGCCGCTTCGCGCAGATTGGCGCGGCGCACATCCTCGCCGCCGGCGGGGGGATTTTCGTAGGGCTGGGTAAAGACGCTGGCGGGCACCTGGTCCTTCACGCTCTGAAGGATTTCCAGCTCCTTGCCGGTCGGCAGACCAGAGGAGGCGAGCTCGGTGTTCTGGAAATAGCTCGACGTGCGCTTGTACTGGCCGAAGAACAGGGTGCGGTTCATGCCGTCGAAATCGAGCGCGTAGTTCAGCGCCCGGCGCACGCGCTGGTCCTGGAACTTCTCGCGGCGCAGGTTCGGCACGAAGGCCTGCATGGAGCCCGAGGCACGGTCGGGGAACTCTTCGAGCACCACCTTGCCAGCCTTTACCGCCGGGAAATCATACGCGGTCGCCCAATCCTTGGCCGACGTCTCGACGCGGAAATCGTACTGGTCGCCCTTGAAGGCTTCGAGCTCTACCGTGTTGTCGCGGAAATACTCGTAGCGCTGCTCGGCGAAATTGTTCGTGCCGATGTTCACGGGCAGATCGGCGCCCCAGTAGTCCGGCACCCGCTCGAAAGAGATCGAACGGCCGGGGGTGACCTGCTTCACCTTGTAGGGGCCGGAGCCGAGCGGGATCTCCAGCGTGCCCTGGCTGATGTCGCGCGGCTTGCCGTTGGCGTCCGTGCCGGTCCACCAGTGCTTGGGCATGACGCGGATCTGGCCGACGATCTGCGGCAGCTCGCGGTTCCCCGCCTGGTCGAAGGTGAAGGTCACCTCGCGCTCGCCCGTCTTCGCCGCCGACTTCACATGGCTGTAGTAATAGGCCTGACGCGGGTTGTTCTTGGTCAGTTGCTCGAAAGACCACACCACGTCGTCCGCCGTCACCGGCTGGCCGTCGTGCCACTTTGCCTCGGGGCGCAGACGGTAGGTGACGGAGGAGAAGTCGGCGGGGTAGCTGACCGCCTCGGCGAGCAGGCCATATTCGGTCGCCACCTCGTCATAGGCGGTGGTCATCAGCGTGTCGTAGATAAGCTGGAGCCCGGACGCCGGCGTGCCGCGCGGCACGATGTCGTTCAGCGAATCGAAGGTGCCGTCGACCGAGAGACGCAGCAGGCCGGCCTTCGGCGCCTGCGGGTTCACATAGTCGAAATGCTTGAAATCGGCCGGGTATTTCGGCTGCCCCATCAGTGACAGGCCGTGCCGCCACTGCGGCGCCGACGGCGCCGTGCCCTCCTGCGCCATCAACGGCGCAGCCGTCAGGCACAGGCCGAGCAGAACGGCGGCGAGCGCGGGCAGCCTCCCCGCCGGCAGCCTCCCCGCCGGACGCCGGGCGGCGGGGGCGGAAGCGGAGATGTCGGGGCGACGGGGCCGGTTCTGCATGCACATATCCCTCTTGCACGTCCTTGCACGTCGATGCGGGCGCATCCGTTCCACAATACCGATCGCCGACGCTTTGGCGACGATCGGGAACGGCAACTATGAAGGGCGCGCTTCGGAAAAGAATAAGGCCGGCGACGCATTGCGTCGCCGGCCTGACGTGATCGTGAAAAAAGCGCGCCCTGCGGCGCGCCTTTTCTCAGGGAGTCGTGGGCGCTGCCGGAGCCGGCGTCTCGGGAGCCGGCGCGGGGGGCGCCGCCTCGGGAGCCGGAGCCGCAGGTGCTTCCGGCGCGGGAGCCGGAGTGGCCTCGGGCGCGGGCGCCGGGGCAACGGCAGGGGCTTCCGGAGCCGGGGCGGCAGGAGCCGGAGCAGCCGCCGGCGCGGGAGCGGCGGGCGCCGGCTCGGCAGCCGCAGGAGCGGCGGCCGGGGCGGCCTCCTCGGGCTTGGGCAGCGGCTGCGGGCTGTGCGAGAGCGTGTTCAGATAGACCAGAAGGTCGGCGCGCTCGGTGTCCTTGGCGATGCCGGCGAAGCCCATCGCGGTGCCGGGAACATCGGCCTTCGGGTTCTTGATGAAGTCGGACAGGTCCTGGAAGGTCCAGTTGCCGCCATGCGCCTTCAGCGCGGCGGAATAGGCGAAACCTTCCGCGCTGGCGACCGGGCGGCCAACGACTCCGTAGAGGTCCGGACCGACCTTGGCGCCGGCGCCTTCGACGAAGTTGTGGCAGGCGGCGCACTTCTTGGCGACGGCCGCGCCCTTCTCGGGGCTCGCGGAGGCGAGCAGCAGGGGAAGCGGCACGACGGACGGGGCGGCCTCGGCCTGGCCCGTCAGTTCCTCCTGCACGGCGATCTCGAAACCGGCCTTCTCAGGCGCATGGCTGGAGAACAGGATGTCGGCGAACACGTTCAGGCCGAGCGTGAAGGTGAGCACACCCAGAACCGCACCAGCAATCTTGTTCAGCTCGAAGCTGTCCATCGAAATATTAGCTCCCTCACCCGACGCGGCGACCATCCGGCTGGCCCGCCAACGCCCCGCGCGCAAATGTAACAGCCGCCTGCGTCGACCGCCAATGGCGCGGCGGAACTAATCATTTTGACGGTTGCCGTGCAACCCGTATAAGCGCGCCGCGGTGCTACGTTTCGCCACCCTGAGGGCCGGCGCGCGGGCGCGCTATGTGACGGTGACAAGGCCCTGAAATGTCCGCCCAGGACACACTTATTCTTATTCCAGCCCGCATGGCCTCAACCCGGCTGCCGGGAAAGCCGCTCGCCGACCTCGGCGGCCGGCCGATGATCGTCGAGGTGGCGCGGCGTTCCGCCGCGGCGCAGATCGGCCGCGTGGTGGTGGCGACCGACGACGAGGACGTGCGCAAAGCGGTGGAAAACGCCGGATTCGCCGTCGTCATGACCCGCCCCGACCACGCCTCGGGCTCCGACCGCATCTTCGAGGCGCTTGGCCATGTCGACCCGGATGGCCGCGCCACGCGCATCGTCAACGTGCAGGGCGACCTGCCGACCATCGACCCGGCGCTGATCCGCGCCGCCGTCGACCTCATCGACGATCCGATGGTGGATATCGGCACGCTGACCGCCGAGATCACCGACCCGCACGAACGCACCAACCCCAACGTGGTGAAGGTGATCGGCAGCCCGGTCGCGCCCCGCCGGCTGCGCGCGCTGTATTTCTCCCGCGCCACTGCCCCGCATGGCGAGGGCCCGCTGTTCCACCATATCGGCCTTTATGCCTACCGGCGGGCGGCGCTGGAGCGATTCGTCGCGCTGCCGCCTTCGCCGCTGGAGAGCCGCGAGAAGCTGGAGCAGCTTCGCGCGCTGGAGGCCGGCATGCGGATCGACGTCGCCATCGTCGATACCGTCCCGCTCGGCGTCGACACGCCGGAGGATCTGGACAAGGCGCGCGCTTTTCTCGCGCGTGAAACGAGCCTGACAGGAACGCCGTCATGACCAGCCGCCGCACCATCGTCTTCCAGGGCGAGCCGGGCGCGAACTCGCACATCGCCTGCCGCGAGGTCTATCCCGACCACGAGGTGGTGCCCTGCCCCACTTTCGAAGACGCCTTCGCGCAGCTGCAGAATGGCGAGGCCGATCTCGGCATGATCCCGATCGAGAATTCGGTCGCCGGCCGGGTGGCGGACATCCACCACCTGATGCCGACCTCCGGGCTCACCATCATCGGCGAGTTCTTCCTGCCGCTGTCGCACCAGCTGATGGCGATTCCCGGCGCCACGCTGGCGACGGTGAAGTCGGCGGAAAGCCATGTCATGGCGCTCGGCCAGTGCCGCAACATCATCCGCAAGCTGGGGCTCAAGGCCATCGTCGGCGCCGACACCGCCGGCTCGGCCCGCCTCGTCGCCGAGGCGCAGGACCCCACCCGCGCGGCCATCGCCTCACGGCTGGCGGCGGAGATCTACGGGCTCGACATCATCGCCGAGAACATCGAGGACGAGGCGCACAACACCACGCGCTTCATCATCCTCGCCAAGGAGGGCGACTGGGCGCCGGCCAATAACGGGCCGACGGTGACCACCTTCGTGTTCCGCGTGCGCAACGTACCGGCGGCGCTCTACAAGGCGCTGGGCGGCTTCGCCACCAATGGCGTGAACATGACGAAGCTGGAATCCTACCAGCTCGACGGCGAGTTCTTCGCCACCCAGTTCTACGCCGATGTCGACGGCCACCCGGACGATCCCGGCCTGAAGCTGGCGCTGGAGGAACTGTCGTTCTTTTCGAAGGAAGTGCGGATTCTGGGCGTCTACCCCGCGCACGCCTACCGCGTCGCGCTGCGGGCGTAGTCCCGCCCATTGTTCACGTCATCCCGGCCGAGCGTAGCGAGAGCCGGGATCGGCCTCCATGACGTCATGCGATCCCGGATCGGCCTGCGGCCGTCCGGGATGACCCACCCTCCGGAGGCTATTCCGCCGCGGCGCTGCCGGCGGCGCGCTCCTCGGCGTCCTCGATGGTCTTCAGCGCGTCGGGGTGCGGCATCGAGATGATGTTGTAGCCGGAATCGACAAAGTGCACCTCGCCGGTGACGCCCGTCGACAGGTCGGACAGCAGATAGAGCGCGGCGCCGCCCACCTCGTCGATGGTGACGGTGCGGCGCAGCGGGGCGTGGCGCTTCTGGTAATTGAACATCAGCCGCGCATCGGCGATGCCCGCCCCCGCCAGCGTGCGGATCGGACCGGCCGAGATCGCGTTCACGCGGACGCCCTGCGGGCCGTAATCGGCCGCGAGATAACGCACGCTCGCCTCCAGCGCCGCCTTGGCCACACCCATGACGTTGTAGTTCGGCATGACGCGGGTGGAGCCGCCATAGGTCAGCGTGATCAGCGAGCCGCCATCCGGCATCAGGGCCGCAGCGCGCTTGGCGAGCTCGGTGAAGGAGAAGCAGGAGATCACCATGGTGCGGGTGAAATTGGCGCGCGTGGTGTCGGCGTAGCGGCCCTTCAGCTCGTTCTTGTCGGAGAAGCCAATGGCGTGGACGAGGAAGTCCAGCGTGCCCCACTTCTCCTTCAGCGCCTCGAAGGTGACGTCGACCGAGGCGATGTCCTCGACGTCGCAGGCGAGCACCGTGTCGCTGCCGAGCTGCTCGGCGAGCGGCTTCACCCGGCGGCCGAGCGCCTCGCCCTGATAGGTGAAGGCGAGCTCGGCGCCCTGAGCGGCCAGCGACTTGGCGATGCCCCAGGCGATCGAGTGATCGTTCGCGACGCCCATGATCAGGCCGCGCTTGCCCTGCATCAGGCTCATGCTCGATGTTCCTTCCGCTCGGGCGCTCACGCCGCTTCGGGATGCTGCAGCACCAGCACGGCGTTGGTGCCGCCGAAGCCGAAGCCGTTGGAGAGCACGCGACCGAGATTCGCATTGTCGACGCGCTCGCGCACGATCGGCATGTCGGCGAAGGCGGGGTCGATTTCGTCGATATGGGCGCTGGCGGCGATGAAGCCGTTCTGCATCATCAGGATCGAATAGATCGCCTCATGCACGCCGGTCGCGCCCTGCGAATGGCCGGTGAGCGACTTGGTGGCCGAGATCGGCGGCGCCTTGTCACCAAACACGGCACGGATCGCCTCGATCTCCTTGAGATCGCCGATCGGGGTCGAGGTGGCGTGCGGGTTGATGTAGTCGATGCCGGCGCCGCCGGCCTCCTGCAGCGCGAGGCGCATGGCGCGGGCCGCGCCCTCGCCCGAAGGGGCCACCATGTCGGCGCCGTCCGAGGTCGCGCCATAGCCGACGACCTCGGCATAGATGCGCGCGCCGCGCGCCTTCGCATGCTCCAGTTCCTCGAGCACCAGCACGCCCGCGCCGCCGGAGATCACGAAGCCGTCGCGATTCTTGTCATAGGGGCGCGAGGCGACCGCCGGGCGGTCATTATAGTCGGACGACATGGCGCCCATGGCGTCGAACAGGCAGGACAGCGTCCAGTCGAGATCCTCGCAGCCGCCGGCGAAGATGATGTCCTGCTTGCCCCAGCGAATCTGCTCGGCGGCGTTGCCGATGCAGATGTTGGTCGTCGCGCAGGCGGCCGAGATGGAATAGCTCGCGCCCTTGATCTTGAACCAGGTCGAGAGGGTGGCGGACGCCGTCGAGCCCATGGCCTTGGGCACCGCGAAGGGGCCGACGCGCTTGGGGCTATTGTTCTTGCGGGTGATGTCCGCCGCTTCGACGATGGTGCGGGTCGAGGAACCGCCCGAGCCCATGATGAGGCCGGTGCGCTCGTTGGAAACCTCATGCTCCTCAAGCCCCGCGTCGCGGATCGCCTGATCCATGGCGACATGGTTCCACGCTGTGCCGCCGCCGTGGAAGCGCATGGCGCGGCGGTCGACGATCTCGCTGGCGTCGAGCTGGGGCGCGCCGAAGACCTGGCTGCGGAAGCCGAGTTCGGCGTAGCTCTCGCTGCGGGTGATGCCGCTCTTGCCCTCGCGCAGCGAGGCGAGCACCTCCTGCGTGGAGTTGCCGATCGACGAGACGATGCCCATTCCGGTTACGACAACGCGGCGCATAGGCTTCCTTTCCTTCAGTGCAGGCGAGATGGCACCGCGCGAGATGGCACCGCGAAGGGCGCCCCGCAAGGGCCGCAGGTGACGCGCGGCTCAGGCCTGGAACAGACCGACCTTGAGATCGCTCGCGCGGTAGATCACTTCGCCATCGGCCTCCAGCCAGCCATCGGCAATGCCAAGCACCAGCTTCGAGCGCATGACGCGCTTGAAGTCGATGCCGTAGACCACCTTCTTCACGCTGGGCAGCACCTGACCGGAAAACTTGATCTCACCGGCGCCGAGCGCGCGCCCGCGCCCCGGGGCACCGAGCCAGCCGAGATGGAAGCCGACGAGCTGCCACAGCGCGTCGAGGCCCAGGCAGCCCGGCATGACGGGATCGCCGATGAAGTGGCAGCCGAAGAACCAGAGCTCCGGCTTCACGTCGAGCTCGGCGCGCACATGGCCCTTGCCGTTCGGCCCGCCGGTCTCGGAAATCTCGGTGATGCGGTCGAACATCAGCATCGGCGGCGCGGGAAGCTGCGCGTTGCCCGGCCCGAAAAGCTCGCCGCGCCCGCACGCCAGCAGTTCCTCGTAAGTGAAGCTCGTCTGCCGCTCGACCATCGTATCGGTGTTACCCACGCTTGCCACTTTCTTTGCTTTGAGCGGCCTCGCCGCCGGCTCCCCTCCCGGCAGCGGTCGCGGGGGCAACGCCCCGGCCGGCCGCCGATCGCTCGGCGCTTCCTATCACAGCGTCCTGCCCCATCAAAGCCGTCGGCGCGGCGGGCGCGCCAATCAAAATGTCACGGGTGTGACGGAGCCGGCACGAAGAGGGCACATGCCCCCCGCGCGCCGGGATACCGGCACAGATTGGAACGATTACGATTATCCGCCGCGATATTGCCCCTGCGCTTGGCGTGCAGATATAATCCCCGATGAAAAACGCATCGGCGCGGCCACGTGGGGACCTCGGTCCGGCGGCCGGCGACGGTGCAGGTATGTTGCGGATCGGCCGCGCCGGAGCCCGATGGCGCGCCGGACGGCCGGTTTACAATGGTTCGGAATGCAAGATGACTGAAGGCGTCCGCCCTCACAACATTGCCGTCTCCCGCGTCCTCATCGAGGATGACGAGCCCGTGCTTCCGGTCGCCCGGCTGCGCGACGGCGCCGGCACGAGCCGCACCGGCTGCCCGTTCCACGACGTGCGCCACATGCTCCGCGACGTCGGCCTGCGCCCGACCCGCCAGCGCCTTGCGCTCGGCTGGCTGCTCTTCGCCAAGGGCGACCGCCATGTGTCGGCGGAAATCCTGCACGAGGAGGCGATCAAGGCGCGCTTCCCGGTCTCGCTGGCCACCGTCTACAACACGCTGCACCAGTTCACCGAGGTCGGGCTGCTGCGCGAACTGGCGGTCGACGGCTCGAAGACCTATTTCGACACCAACCCCTCCGACCACCACCACTTCTTCCTCGAGGGCGAGAACAACCTCGTCGACATCCCGAGCGCGGCGGTGGAAGTCGAGCGCGTGCCCGAGCCGCCGGAAGGCTACGAGATCGCCCGCGTCGACGTGGTGGTGCGCCTGCGCCCCAAGCGCCGGGGCTGATCCCCGCGACCGATCCCGCGCCAGCCTGCCCCGAATTCACGCCCCGGTCCTTCGCCGGGGCGTTTCGTTTGAGCCCGCCTCGCTGCCCTACCCCCTTGCCGACCCCATCGCCGGTGCTATCGTCCGCCCGCCATATAGTTGGGGGGACTCTCATGCGTGCCTATGTCATCGCGTCCGCGTTGCTGTTGATGTCGACAGGACTCTCGCAGGCGCAGGAGCCGCCGAATCTGGTCGGAACGTGGAAGGGCATGGCGCAGGCCGTCGGCATCGGCCCGACGCCCTATCGCCTGCCCGACGGGCCGGGGCCGGTATTCTTCGACAAGGAGATGGAGTTCACCTACACGATCACCGAGCAGCACGGCGCGCGCTTCATCGGCAATATGAGCTCGGGCAGCGGCAAGGAAACGCTGATCGGTGCGCTGCAGGCGCCGGCTTTCACCTCCGGCACCATGCTCGACGATGACGGGCGCTACAGCGTGAGCGTGCGCGACGCCGGCACCATCGACGTCTGCTACGACCACCTCTACCCCAAGAACAAGGTCGTCTCCTGCTTCACGCTGAAGAAGCAGTAGGGCGGCGTCAGCCCGCCCGCAGGAAGGCCGCGAGGGCACGCAACGCGCCGCTCGCGGCCGGCTCCCCGGCCCGCCCGATCAGCACCACACGCGCCGGTGGCAGGCCGGGCAGGCCGAGACGCGGGCCGGCATCGGCGCTGCCGGGCGGGGCGAGATGGGCGGCGAGCGGCGCCACCGCCAGCCCGGCCGTCACCGCCGCCGATACCGAGGAAACGCTGCCGCCGACGAAAGCCTCCCGCCAGCCGATGCCGGCGCCATCCAGCGCGCGTATCGCCGTGGCCCGCACGCCGCAGGGGTGGGCAAGCAGGGCGAGCGGCAGCGGGGCGCCCTTAGGCGGCAGCGCGCCCGGCAGCGCAAACCAGCCATAGGCGTCGCGCCGCACCTCTTCGCCGTCGCGCCGGTCGCCCTCGCGGCGCACCAGCACGGCGTCGAGCTCGCCGGCGTCATAGGCGTCGAGCAGCGTGCGCGAAAAACCCATGCGCACCTCGAACACCACCTCCGGGCTCGCCGCCGCCACCCGGCGCAGCAGGGCGGGCAGCGTGTCGCCGGTGGTGTGATCGGAAATGCCGAGGCGCAGCCGCGCCGGCCCCGCCGCCTGCCACACCCGCGCCTCGCGGTCGGCGGCCAGCAGCCGCCGCGCCCGCTCCAGAAAGGCGGCGCCGTCGGCGGTGAGGCGGACATGGCGCGGCGAACGCTCCAGCAGCGGGCGACCGAGCCGCTCCTCCAGCCTGCGCAGCCGCAGGCTCACCGCTGCCTGCGTGGTGCCCAGCGTCTCGGCGGCGCGGGTAAAGCTCGCCAGTTCCGCCACCCGCACGAAGGCCTGCACAAGTTCGAGGTCCAGTGGCCGCTCGATCATATCCGTTCATTATCACTGATAGATAAAATGATATGATTATCTTATCTAAGGGAACGTCGTAGGCAATCCTCCTCAACCGATGAAGGAGGCCGACATGCCGATGATCCAGATCAGATTCGCCGCCCCTGCCTCTTCCCCTGCGACCGGGCTTGAGGCCGGCATCGCCGCCCGAGCCGCCGCGCTCGCCGCGCAATGGCTGGGAAAGGATCCCACCGTCACCGCCGTGCTGGTCGAGCGGGCCGAGGCACATCACTGGTTTGTGGGCGGCCGCTCCCTCGCGCAGGAGGGCCTCGCCGCCTCCTGGCTCGATATCCGCGTGACCGAGGGTACCAACACCAAGGACGAGAAGGCCGCCTTCGTCGCAGCGACCTTCGCGGCGATGGCCGAACTGCTCGGCCCGCTGCACCCGGAAAGCTATGTCCATGTGGTGGAGGCGCGGGCGGATGCCTACGGCTATGGCGGGCTCACCCAGGAGCGCCGCTACATCGCCGCCCGCCCCGCGCCCGACAGCGCCAGACCCCGCAGCTAGGGCTATTCCACCTTCTCGCCGGGATAGACGCCCCAAAGGCGCTCCTGCTCGACGAAGCCGTCGAAGCCGCTCTCGAAGAAGTGGCACCAGCGCCCGTCGCAATGCTCGACCTTGCCCAGAACGCCCGGCTCCAGCCGGGCGCGCATGCTGGCGGAGCGGTTGGGCTCGGCATAGAGGGCGGTCGGCTCGCCGCCCTTCCAGGGGCTCACCAGCGCGGTGCGCCGGCCCGACAGCATCGAATGGTAGACCCAGCCCTCGGCGCCATCCGCGTCGCGGATGCGCCGCCAGTTCTCGAACTCGGCGGTGATCTCGACCGGCAGTCCGGCGCGGGTGAACACCCAGGCCACCGCATGGTCGCGGGTCGGGCCGGAGCGCACATTCACCTTGTCGGCCTTGATGCTGACGAAGCGCGGCACCGGCAACCCGCTGGTGCGCCCCACCGGGCCGCTCGCCTCTTCCGGGGCGGCCTCTTGCGCGCGCGCGCCGCCCGGCACTCCGACGAGGAGCCCGCCCAGCGTTAGAACGCCCAGTATATTTCGCAGCTTCATATTCCGCAGCTTCGCCCGGCCTCGAAGCCAGTCCTTACGCATCACCCGTTCACCCATTCGTCCACCGGCACGGCACGTTTTCCGGACAGATCCACACATGCCCAGACACGCCGGGCCACACGCCTGCACGCTGAATCGGTGCATTTTTGTGTTTCACCGACCCGTCTGCTAAGGAACGCTTCGCCCGGTCGGCGCGAGTGTGGGCCCGTAGCGTTAACGGGAGCTTGACCGCGGGCGGATTTGTACGGGGAGCGACATGGCCCGCAAGAAGCCGCTGGTGGTTGTGACGCGCCGGTTGCCCGACAAGATCGAAACCCGCATGCGCGAGCTGTTCGACGCCCGGCTGAACGTCGATGACGTTCCCATGAGCCAGGCCGCGCTGATCGAGGCCGCCGCCACCGCCGACGTGCTGGTGCCGGCGCTGACCGACCGCATCGACGCCCGGGTGATCGAGGCCGCCGGCCCGAACTTCAAGCTGATCGCCAATTTCGGCAATGGCGTCGATCATATCGACGTCGCCGCCGCCACCCAGCGCGGCATCGCCATCACCAACACGCCCGGCGTGCTGACCGAGGACACCGCCGACCTCACCATGGCGCTGATCCTCGCCGTGCCGCGCCGGCTCACCGAGGGCGCTGCGCTCATCACCAATGGCGACGGCAACTGGCCCGGCTGGTCGCCGACCTGGATGCTCGGCCACCGCATCTGGGGCAAGCGGCTCGGCATCATCGGCATGGGCCGCATCGGCCAGGCGGTGGCCCGCCGCGCGCGCGCCTTCGGCCTGCAGATCCACTACCACAACCGCCGCCCCCTCCCCGCCCATATCGAGGAGGAACTTGAGGCGACCTACTGGGACAGCCTCGACCAGATGCTGGCGCGCATGGACATCTTGTCCGTCAACTGCCCGCACACGCCGGCGACTTTCCACCTGCTCTCGGCGCGCCGGCTCAAGCTGGTGCGGCCCGACGCCTACATCGTCAACACCGCCCGCGGCGAGGTGATCGACGAGCACGCGCTGATCCGCATGATCGAGGCCGGCGAGATTGCCGGCGCGGGGCTCGACGTGTTCGAGCGCGAGCCGGCGGTGAGCCCGAAGCTGCTCAAGCTCGCCCGCTCCGGCAAGGTCGTGCTGCTGCCGCATATGGGCTCGGCGACCGTCGAGGCGCGCATCGACACCGGCGAGAAGGTGATCGTGAACATCCGCGCCTTCATGGACGGCCACCGCCTCCCCGACCGCGTGCTGCCCGCGATGCTGTGAGGCGGCGGGGCCTCAGCGCGGGTGCCCCGATAGATCCCTGATCGTCGGGTTCTCGCCGGTCAGCGGATTGTCCGGGTCCCAGCCATAGCTCAGCGTCTCGAAGCGCATGGAGCGGGTGTCAATCATCAAGAGCCGCCCCACCAGCCCCTCGCCGAAGGGCACGACGGCGCGGATCGCCTCCAGCGCCACCAGCGAACCGGCCACCCCGGCCACCGCGCCCAGAATGCCCGCCTCCGCGCAGCTCGGCACCGTGCCGGCCGGCGGCGGTTCGGGGAACAGGCAGCGATAGGTCGGGTTCGGCGTGCCGTCGGCGCCCTTCTCGTGCGGGCGCAGCGTCGTCACCGTGGCGTCGAAGCGCCCGAGCGCCGCCGTCACCAGCGGCCGCCCGGCGAGCGCGCAGGCGTCCGAGACGAGATAGCGCGTGGAGAAATTGTCCGAGCCGTCGATCACCACATCGACGCCCGCGACCATTTCCAGCGCGTTGCCGGCATCGATGCGCCCGGCAATGCCCTCGACGATCACATGCGGGTTGAGCGCGGCGATGAAGTCGGCGGCGCTCTCGATCTTCGGCCGGCCGATATCCGCCGTGGTGTGGACGACCTGCCGCTGCAGGTTCGACAGCGACACCACGTCGTCATCGACCACCACCAGCCGGCCGACACCGGCGGCGGCGAGATAGACCAGCGCGGGCGCGCCGAGGCCACCGGCCCCTACCACCAGCATGCTCGCCTTCTTCAGCTTCTGCTGGCCCGGCCCGCCAATCTCGCCGAGCACGAGATGGCGGGCGTAGCGTTCCACCTCCTCGGCCGAGAAGAAGGGCTTGCGCGCGGTGGCAGGGTTGCTGATGTCGGCGGGGGCATTGGTGCTCATCACCGCCGCTATATAGCAACGATCCATCGCCGCGCCACGCGCAGGCGGCCTCTGCGGCGCCGACGCCTGCCGAGGCTGACCGGAGCCGGTTGCCCACACCGGGCCGTTCGACTATGAAGACGCTGCATCGGTGCTCCGCGCGCCGCACGCACCCGTAGCTCAGCTGGATAGAGCGTTGCCCTCCGAAGGCAAAGGTCGCACGTTCGAATCGTGCCGGGTGCGCCAATTTTCTATTGTAAAATCAGGGCTTTATCAAAGCGCCCTTTCGGGGCTATACGCCTCTGACTTGCTGCGGAAGCTGACTGCAGCCTGTGGCAGCGGACCGTCGCGCAAAGCGGGCGGCGACGAGATTCGCGCATGCACCGCTACCCTCACGCTGCCCCCCAACACCTTGTTGAGGATCTGCGCTGCGAGGGAGGCTTCAATGCTGCGGTAGGAAACGACCGTGGTACATCGCGACTATAGGCGCGCCGGCCAGCAACGACGTTCTTCCTCACCTTGTCCATGTCGACGTTGGCATGGCCTTGACGCGGCGCGGAGGGGTGCACGGAATGGTATATACGGGATGCTCCCATATGCCAGCATACGCGGATGGCACGTCTCCCGTGCAGGGTTCGCCCTGCCGCTCGAGGACACATAGATGGCCCGCCGTACCTTCTTCTCCTTTCACTACCTGCCCGATGTCTGGCGGGCGATGAATGTCCGCAAGTGCCTGAAATTCATGCCCGAAGAGGCCGTCGACGGCTTCTTCGACAACAGCGTGTTTGAAGCATCGAAGCGCGAGAGCGAAGCCAGCCTCAAAGCTTTCCTCCGCGACGGCATGAAGAGCTCCTCCGTAACCTGCGTGCTGTCAGGTGCCCGCACCTCGGAACGCCGCTGGGTCCGCTACGAAATCGTGCGCGCGATTCTGAAAGGCAACGGTCTTCTCACCATCGATATCGACGGGGTCAAGAACGAAGGCGGCTACGTTGCGGACAAAGGGCGCGATCCTTTGAGCTGCGTCGGACTCTATAAGACGGACAACGGCATGTTCTTCGCAGAAGTCTCGAACGGTGAATGGATTAAATATGGCGACTACACGAGCGCCGTTCCCGCCACGTGCCTGTGGTTCGATCCGCCAAGTTCGGCCTCCGTCATTCCGCTGTCGGCACATTGCATGCGCTACGACTTCGCCACACAGAACGGACAGCAGAACATCGCCGGCTGGATCGAGACGGCAGCCGGTCTGGCCGGGCGTTGAAGGACCGAACGATGAACAGCCCGCCTCCCGCTGCTTATGGCGTCTATCAGTTGGCCATCCTCGGCGACATCGACGCCGTGGAACGACAAATCCTGGCGGATACGCTCCGCGAGATGATCGCCGACTTCGAACTTGAACTCGGCACCGACGTGAACCTTCTCGACGCCGCCACGGTCGGCGACAGAGATCCTCGCGTGGCGTTCGCTGCGGCGTATTTCGCGGCCGGTGGCAATGCCGATATCGGCGCGGTCGGCAGTCTCATCTCGGCAAGCATGCCAATTATTCCGACCATCGCGGCGAGCGGCAGCTTCGCTCAGGTCCCGGCAATGCTCCAGGCGGCCAATGGCCTCAAGCGCCGCCTCGACGATCCGAAGATGGTCGAGCTCGCCAGTGCGCTTCTGGAATGCGTTGGTCTTCTCCACCGCCAGCGACGGGTCTTCGTCAGCTATCGTCGCACCGAGGCACGCGCCGCTGCCGTCCAGTTGCACGACCTGCTCAGTGCGCGAGGGTTCGACGTCTTCCTTGACACCCACCGCATCCGCCCCGGCGACCCCTTTCAGGATGTATTATGGCACCGCCTGGTGGATTCCGACGTGTTGGTGATGCTCGACACGCCAACCTATTTCGAAAGCCGTTGGACACGGGAGGAGATCGGCAGGGCGCGGGCGAAGGACATTCAGGTGTTGCGCGTGGTCTGGCCCGCCCACACGCCGAGCAGGATGACCGACCTCTCCGAGACGCTGCATCTCGACTCCGCCGATCTGAAAGACCCCGACGGCCCGATCGTCGAGAACAAGGTCTACGCAATCGCCCTCCAGGTCGAGCGGCTGCGCAGCCGGAGCATCTCCGCCCGCTACATGGCGATTACAGGCAAGCTGCGCGCAGATGTCGAGAAAATCGGCGGAACGATCGAGGCGATCGGTGCTCATCGAGCGATCTCCGTGCGACTGTTCGACGGTCGACGCTTTTGGGCCTACCCTGTCGTCGGCGTACCGACTGCTGAAACCCTGAACGATATCGCCGTCAAGGCACGAATGGCGGACCAGCTGGAGACGCCGGTGCTCGTCTATGATCACATCGGCATCCATGCGGCCTGGGGCAACCACTTGAGCTGGCTCGACAACGAGATCAAATCGGTGCGCGCACTCAAGGTGGCGGAGGCAGGATGGAGATTGGCCGGCTGGGAGCCCGAGGCATGAAAGACGCCATCTTCCTCTCCGCCGGCGTGCCCGATCCGCGGCGCGGGCCTGAATACGCGGCCACCGCCGATACGGTCGCCATCACCGCTGCCGTCTCGGCCTTGATCCATGTCGTGCTTGGCCGCCGCCCTTTGGTCTGGGGTGGCCAGCCTGCGATCACACCGATGATCCTCGTATTCGCCGAGGACATCGGCGTCGACTATGGCCGATGGGTTCGCCTCTATCAGTCGCGATTCTTCGAGGACGAATTCCCAAAGGACAATGAGCGCTTCGCCAACGTCACCTTTACCGAGGCGACGCCGAACGATCGGCAGGCGAGCCTTCGACACATGCGCGAGCGCATGTTCAGCGAAGTCCAGTTCTCTTCCGCAGTGTTCATCGGTGGCATGGACGGCGTTCTCGAAGAATACGAACTGTTCAGCCGTCAACAACCGAAGGCGAAGATCGTGCCGATCAGTCTGACGGGAGGAGCCGCACTCAAGATTGTCGAGGCGCTCGGCGGTGCTTCCACCGATCTGGCTGGTGATCGCGACTTCGTCGCTCTGTTTCATCGCCAACTGGGCATTTCGGTGCGTGAGCGTCGCTTTGAGCGGCCGGACCTGCAGCCGGCAGAAGTCACCGAGCGATACTGGCGACCCGGCGACCGATCGTGAGCACCGATCGGCACCCTCGTACCGCACCCGTCCTGCACGCTTGGCGTAGATGCGTCGCTAGATCAACGCTCCACTATCGTGAAAGCACGCGCCCCGGCACGCACCGGATACCTTCCGTGTAGACGAGCGTCAGCGCACCCCAATGCCACGCGAGAATGTACCGATCATATGGTTCATCAACTCCATCGCCCGCCGGTTGCGCTCAATTTCCATTTCCCGCTGTCTGGCCTGTTCCTGTGCCAGACGATTCTCCTCCTCTTTGCGAGCCCGCATCTCGGCCGGCAATTCGACAAGACGGCGTTGCGCCACGCTGTTGCCGAGCGCCGCCGCCTGTTCGTAGAGACGGATTGCCTGGGTCATCATGGCGTCATAGCTGCCTGACCTCGCCTGCTCTTCATACAGGCCCGCAAGGCTGACCATACAGGAGGGATCGCCCGCAGCGGCCCCCTTGACAAACATCGAGCGAGCCTCGGCGAGCTTTCCCTGCCCAAGCAGGATCCAACCGAGATTGTCATACGCGACGACGTGATCGAGCTGGATCGCGACCGTGAGGGATTTCACGGCCGCACGCAGATCGCGCTGGGCCTGCAGCGCGCGGCCTAGCTGGTAAGAAATTCTTCCATCCCTGGGGTTCCGCTTCAGCGCGTCCCGGCAGGCGTCAACCGCCTCCCGGCCGTTAAGCTTGAGAAATGCGTATTCGGCGCCGGGTATCGTATTCGGGCGTTGAAGATCATGAGGGTTGGCCGCCAACTCGTCGCAGCGCGTCAGCGATTGCGCCTCGCGGAATTCCTGCTCCTTTTGCTGCCGCCCCTTCTCGATCCTGCGCTGTTCCTGCTCCCGCCATTCGGCGACCAATTCGCGCGTCATCGGCTTGAGCGCGTCACCGGTTCCGGGGTGAAAGCCCTGATTGTCGTAGAATTCAAAGTCGCCCTCGGCAGAGCGCCAGTACCAGACGGTGGCCGCACCGGACAGAGGGTCGAAGAAGTTGCCGGGCGGATCGGCGATCCGGCGCGGAGGAACCTTCAGCGTCCTGGGGATACAGATTGAAACCAGGACCGCGAGTTCCATGACATTGCCGCCGTCGATCTGCCTGACCTTCTCGGATTCGATGCGCGGCCGCACCAGGCCGCTCGACCCGCCGGAGGTGCTGTCGGCGGGCGCGCTGTCGACCAGCTCGTTGCTCAGCGCGTTCCTGATGTCGCTGGACGAGGCGGCCTCAAGGTCCATCGCCCGCTCGATCGCCTGCTTTCTGGCCCGAGAGACCGCCTGCTGGCGGACGTGGCCATACTCGGAGAAAACAGGGAGCGGTTCGCGGATCGTAAGGGAGACATTCTGCACCCTTTCGCACTCCCCCTGAAACTTTTCCGCAGCCGCAGCCTGCGGTTGGCCGACGGAACTCGTCTGGGCCTCGGCGGGCACGGAAAAGAAAAGCGTGAGAGCCAGCGCCCGGACGCATCGCCCCGCCGACGGATGGAGATCATTAGAGTACATCATCTGTCCAACCCCACGTTCAGGCCACTGCGAAGCCAAGACCCAGAGGAATGGCGGACGGTTTGCCGTCGCGCGTATCGGTCGAGATTCAGGCACCCGTCGATTCAAATGAAAAAAGAAAGGCTTCCGACCTTCGAAGATCGGTCAGCATCGGCTCACGCCTTCCAGAGAAACATGATGAAATCCAAGACAAGCGTCTTGAACTGGAACAGAAACGTGCCTTCTCTCGGCTGAACACCGAACGCTACGACCTCGTAAGCGACTGCGGCCAGCGTCAGCAGGGTTCCTGCCAGCGCGACATAGTTATGGACCACCTCGATCCGATCCCCGAGCCAGTACTGGACTGCCGAGGGGCGGCCATTCCGCTGCCGAAGCCAGGTCGCGATCGCGTAGTCGGCGTAGCAATATCCCAAGGCCGCGACCCGCACGACGACGTAGACATACAGAGACAAGATGAAAGCAAAGGCTGCGGCCTGATACGGATTGGGGATCGCCTCAACCAGCTGCCGTATGGACAATGCGAGAAAAGGCGGAGCTATGTAGTCAAGCATCTTGCCTGTCAGTCCGGCGTTCGGTTGCCTGGAGGCGCGGCGATACTGGCGACGGGGGGCTCCGGTGCCGGGAGGATAGGGCCGCGTAAGGTTGCCATCGCCGCTTCGATGAGCGGGCGGTATCTGCCTTCGAAATCGTGCGGCTCGATGATCTTCTCAGCGATCAGCATCTTCAGCAGATCGATCTGCCGCTGGCGGTCGCTGTTGAGTTCCGTGAGTTTGTAGTTCAGCGCCTCGCGGAAGGCGGGATCCCGCGTGATCATACTCTGGGCGAGCAGATGGTTCGGTGAATCCAGCAGCGCCAGAATTTCGTCCCGTCGCGCCTTGTCGAGGCGTGCGGTGGCTTGGTGTGCCATCGTTGAGATGCCCTCCTCCGCGATGGTCCGCAGCAATGGGAGCGCAGCAGCATCCGCCTTCACCTCCGAGGTGGCGTTGAGCACTTTCACGGCCGGGTCGGCCGCCAGCTTCTTAAAGGCGATGTCGACAGCCTTCTTGGCGTCGGCGGACTGGTCGACGGTGAAGCGGCTGACCGCATCGGCGACGAGGCGATGCACCGGTGCGCCGAAAAGCGCCTCCGGATCACCGAGGCCGAACTGAACGACGCGTGTTGGTTCCTCGACTGTGAAGCTGAGGCGAACCACCACGTCGAAGTCGATCCCAATCGCCTTTGAAGAGCACTTGATTGACTTGGTGTATGAATTGACGCCGATATCGACATAATAGAACGCATTATACCCACCGAAGACGCGTTCACCCCAGGTGAGACGTGCTCCATTGGCGAGCGATCGAATTCCCTTCGGACCCGCCGCGACCACGACGAAACCGGCACGAAAGCTGGGAAGTCTGGAATCCGGTCCTTCGAAAAGCGCCATGCTCGCCTCAAATCTTGCGCGGGACGTGAACCATACTGCTGCAAAGCAGAGCTGTGGTCGGCAGAGGCACCCCGACGGCGGGCGGATCCGCCACACTTTCTGCGCCACCGAAACGAGACGGCACGGCCGACGGCTCGACCATCGAATCGAGGCACTCCGTCACGCGACGCCCCTTTCGACGATAGCCGGAGCCGGCGCCCTGCCACCTACGGAAATCTGCTCCCGCTCATATCGGCTGCGCACGGCGTAGATCAGGCGATCTCGGTCCCGCGTCGTTGGGCAAGCGGCATGGATCTCTCGAAGCAGGGTAAGAAGCGGATCGACGGCGGTCGCCGTTGGCTTCGTTGCGATCCAGTCCTTGAGGATCGCGAGAGCGGCGTCGCGCGGCCGGAACTCTTCGTCTCCCGGATCACGGAGCGCCGCCTCGAAGACTCTCGCGGTCGGCTCAAGCACCGACACAGACCGCTCGAACGACTGCGCATCTGCCTCGACCAGAGCCTCAAGCGAGAGAACCCCGGCAACGCTCGGGTGGGAACGGAGCGACATCTTTCCCATCAGGCTGAGGAAAAGATACATTGGCAGACGTTGCGGAGTCCGCTGATCCGGGCTCCGCGCCCAGTCCGACAGGTCGTTGATGAGCCGGGGCCAGTCGAGCAGGCTCGCATCGTCCCTCTCGCCGCTCGACGCGATCATGAAGGTGATCGCGTCGTCCATGGCTTTCAGCACCTTGAAGTCCTTGTGCCGAGATTGGGCGACCGTCTTGAGGATTTCGACCGGAAGCCCCTGAATGCGCGAGCCGGTGAAGCCGCAGGCCAGCTCGATCGCCGCGCGCAACCGATCGGGACGTTGGCTTCTCGCATACTCGCGGACACGCTGGCTTATGGTCGCTTCCAACCGCTTGTCGAGCACCACGAAGCACAGGGCCAGATCCACAAGTTCGCGGGCGGCGGCTCCCTCATGGACGATCCATCGATCAAACAGCCCATCATAGACCGAGCCGAAGGTCGCCGGCGTCCGCGCCAAGACGCCGAGCACCAGTGCAATGCGCTGGCGCAACGGCGCACTGGCCGTGTGGGACAGATGGTCCAGCCACTCGATCAGCGTAGGACGTAACCCGTCAAGCTCGCGCCAGACACGCTCCAGCAGCTTTGCCGCACGCTCGGAATCCGTGAAACGGACGCATTCGACATTCGTGTTGTAGCGCCGGTGCTTGCGATAATGGATTTCGGCGCTGATGCCCTGCAAGCGCCGCGCGTTACTCTGCAGAAACGCCGAGAAAGGCTGCCCCCCGGTCTCTGTCGGGGCAGGGGCGATCAGCTTGGTGAACCGCCGCTCCAGATCTTCCGCAATTTCAGTGATCGCCGCGAGGGGCGCGTTCTCCGCAACCGCCACTGCGAGGGCCAGGGCGAGGCTCGCGGGGTCGGCATATTGATCGACCAGTTCGCTCGCTGGATTCGCTTCGGGCGCAGCGGCTGCTCCGCTCACCCTCGATAAAATGCTGGATACCCGCTCGAAATCCGGCCCGCGAACGAAAGCCTCGAAATCGCTCACGAGCGCCATCTGCTTGCCGAAAACGTATCCCTGGATGATATAGGGAATCTCGAATTCGCCGACCTTCACCGGTATGAGCTTGCCGGCGAGATGCGCCTGAGCGATTTCGGCTACAATGAAATGATTTTCAGAACGGACAGCATAGGGCGTGATAAAGGCCAGCACACGCCGCGCACCCTTCAGGGCTGCTTCGATTTGCGGGCCCCAATCCCCTTCCTCCAGGCACTGGTCCCACCAAACATCGAGGCCGGCACGTCGGTATGCTGCGACGATGGGGCGTATTTGCTCTCTGTCCTTGGCCGAATAACAAATAAACAAATCCGGCATGTCGGCAATATCCGCAAAGCCCCATTCCCATCACTATAGCGACAAGTTTTTGTCAGACTCAACTCAATGTTGCAGGGTTCAGCGCGCGCCTTTGTGAATCTACGGGAACGCAAGGATCATGCCGGGCTGGCTTCCCCGCCGCCTGCCCGTCGACGGCGCGGCCCAGACCCGCGCATTGTTCGCGAAGACGAGCATCGGCCGCCGGCGCGGAGGGCGCCGCCATAGACAAGCCGCCCGCGCATCGCCGGCCATTGCCACGCCATCTCGACCCTCGCATCGCGGCGTTGCCGGGATGGATACCGCCGGGCTCAGCTCACGGCATCGCTTCGGGCAACTCGACGCCGGCGATCTGGGCGTAGAGGCGGGCGAGGGAGGCATCGTCGTCGCGGCCCATGCCGGCGCCGGAGGTGGCGAGGAACATCTGCAGCGCCGCCGCGCTCACCGGCACCGGGAAACGTGCCGACTGCGCCATCTCCTGCACGATGCCGAGATCCTTCACGAAGATGTCGACCGCGCTCAGCGGCGTGTAGTCGCCCGCCAATATGTGCGGCACGCGGTTGCCGAACATCCAGGAATTGCCGGCCGAGTTGGAGATGACCTCATAGACCTGCGCCAGATCGAGCCCCTGCCGGGCGGCGAAGGCCATCGCCTCGCAGGCCGCCGCGATATGCACGCCGGCAAGCAGCTGGTTGATCATCTTGAACGCCGCCCCCGTACCGGGCTCCTCCCCAAGCTCGTAGATGCGCGCGGACATCGCCTCCAGCGCCGGCCGCGCCTTGTCCAGCCCCGCCCCGCCGCCGGAGACGAGGAAGGTCAGCTCGCCGCTGCCCGCGCGGGCCGCGCCCCCGCTCATCGGTGCGTCGAGATAGTGGCAGCCGGCCGCCGCCGTGCGCTCGGCGAGCCGGCGCGCCGCCTCCGGCGCCATGGTGGCGCAGGAGATCACCACGCCGCCCTCGGCCAGCGCCGTCAGCGCCCCTTCCTCGCCGAACAGCACGGCCTCGGTCTGCGCGGCGTTGATGACGGCGAGAACCGCCAGATCCGCCCCCGCGCAGGCCTGCGCTGGCGTCGCGGCGACCCGCCCGCCCTCGCCCGCCAGCCGCTCGCCCTGCGCGGCGACGGGATCGCAACCCGTGACGGAAAACCCCGCGCGCAGCAGCGAGCACGCCATGCCGAGCCCCATGGAGCCGAGACCGATGACTGCGATTTCCATGTGCGGGCCGCCCTTACGCGTGTCGATGATGAAGGTTTGCACGCATTGGCAGCGCTGCCAACACCCATGACGGCCCCTCCCCTCCCCGCCGGCAGGGGCGCGTGGTAAGACCCGGCCATGACCCGGAAGGACTTTCCATCACTTCGCCTGTCGGACATCGCCGCCGCCGCGGGCGTCGGCGAGAGCACGGTGTCGCGCGTGCTGCGCAACAGCGGCTCGGTGTCGGAGGAGACGCGCGCGCGCGTGCGGCAGGTGGTGGCGGCGCTCGGCTATGTGCCGAACCGCATCGCGGGCACGCTGGCGGCGGCCGGCTCGCGCGTGGTCGGCATCGTGGTGCCTTCGCTGACCAACATCGTGTTTCCCGATCTGCTGCGCGGCGCCGCCGGCCAGCTCGACCTGATGGGCTACCAGGCGGTGATCGGGGTGAGCGACTATGACGGCGCGCGCGAGGCCGAGCTTGTCGCTTCCATGCTCGCCTGGCGCCCGGCCGCGGTGATGATCACCGGGCTGGAGCATGAGCGGGCGACGCCGGACAGGCTGCGCTCCTCCGGCGCGCGGGTGGTCGAGATGCTCGATGTCGACGGCGAGGGGCTCGACATTGTTGTCGGCTATTCGAACCGCGCGGCGGCGGAGGCGAGCGCCCGCCATCTCATCGGCCGCGGCTACCGGCGCATCGGCTATGTCGGCCACGAGATTTCCCGCGACACGCGCGCGGGCAAGCGGCTGGCCGGCTTCGAGGCGGAGCTGGCGCGGCACGGCCTCGCGCTGGTCGCGCGCGAGCTGCACGCCGGCCCCTCCTCCATCGGCGCCGGGCGCGACGGGCTGGAGCGGCTGCTGGCGCGCGCGCCGGCGCTCGACGCGGTCTATTTCTCCAATGACGACATGGCGATCGGCGGCTACTTCCACTGCGTCGCGCGCGGCATCGCCATTCCCGAACGCCTCGCTTTGTTCGGCTTCAACGGGCTGGACGTGGCGCGCCTCGCGCCGCAGCCGCTTGCCACCATACTGACACCGCGCGTGGAGATCGGCCGCGAGGCGGCACGCCTCGCGCTTGCGGACGAGCCCGCCGCGACGGTCGACCTCGGCTTCATCCTGATCGAGGGCGCGACGGCCTGAGAGGGGAGCGGCGCGGCCTGGGATGGAATGCGGCATGGGCGTCAATCCATCTCGTCGCCGTGCAGGCGCCCGGTTATGCGCGCCAGCCGGAACAGCGCCGGCGTGATCAGCAGCACGAGGGTGGTGCGGCAAATCTGGCAGGTGACGATGAAGGCGACGTGCAGGCCGATGGCATAGGCCATCACCGTCACCTCGACGATGCCGCCCGGCGAGAAGGCAAGCACCAGCGCGACCAGCGGCGCGTCGGAGAAGAAGGTGCACAGCCAGGCGGCGAACAGCGCGGTGACGAGGATGACGATCGCCCAGACGAAGGCGAAGAAGGCGGTGGTGCGCAGCTCGTTCCAGGTGGTGCCGGCGAAGCGCGCGCCGGAAATGGCGCCGATCACCACCTGCACCGCCGCGACCAGCCAGTAGGGTGGCGAGACGGCGGTGAGGCCGGCGATGTGCACGGCGGCGCTCAGCGCCATCGGCACCAGCATCACGCCGCCAAAGCTGCGGAACGGGCGGCCGATGAAATAGCCGGCGACGCCGCAGGCCGTCATCACCAGCCAGTCGGAAAGCTCCAGCCCGACCGAGGCATGGTTCGCCGCCGCGCCGCCCGAGGGCAGCACGGTCGGCCAGATCAGCCACTGCACGAGGAAGGGCACGGTGAACACGACAACCACGATACGCACCGCATGGATGAGCACGATGGTGCGCACCTTGCCGCCGAGCGTGCTGCCGAGCAGCGACAGCTCGCCGAGCCCGCCGGGCGCCGAGGCGAAGAACGCCGTCACGTCGTCATATTTGCAGACGCGGGTGAAGAGCAGCCAGCCGAGCACGGTGATGACGCCGGAATAGACGACGAGCGCCAGTATGGAGTCCCACCAGCCGGGCATGCTCAAGATCACCGGCAGGGTGAAGGCGCTGCCCGCCAGCACGCCGACGAAGGGGCGCGCGAAGGCCCAGGCGAAGCGCGGCAGGAACCATCTGCCGCCGAAACCGGTGACGAGCGCCGTGGCGAAGAGCGAGCCGAGCGTCCAGGGAAGCGGCGAATGCAGCACGAAGAACAGCGTCCCGCCGGCCCCGCCTATGGCGAGCGCGACAGCGGTGTCGAGGGCACTTCGCCCGAAGTCTGAGCGGGTCATTGCAACTGTATTCGTTGGCGGATGCCGGAGCGCCCGCAAGCGCTCCGGCCCAAGGCACTCGGGAAGGCTTCAGGCGGCGCGGGTGATGCGCTTCTCCTGCGCCGGCAGGCCGAGCATCTCGCGCGCCTCGGCCGGCGTCGCGATCGGACGCCCGTAGCCACGGGCGAGATCGGCGAAGAACTTAACAAGCTGGCCGTTGGTGGGGTAGCCGAGCTCGGGATATTCGTAGTCGCCGATGCCGATGGAGATGTGGCCGCCCAGTTCCATGGCGAGGGTGGCGGCCGGCAGCAGGTTGCCTTCCTTGCAGTTGCAGGTCCACTCGACCTTCTTGCTGGTCGGCATGGCGCGGATATAGGCCATGGCCTCGTCCGTGGTGCAGCGGTGGCCGCCGACGATGCCACCCTCGCAGAAGCAGAGCTGGATGAAGCCCGGCTCCTTGAACACGCCCATGTCGAGCAGCGCGTCGGTCTGGCGCAGGAACGGGATGGTCCAGCACGACAGATGCGGGCGGATGCCGTTGGCGTGCATGCGCTCGGCCAGGAACATGGTGGTCTTCACCGTGTTCACATAGGTGTGGTCCGTGGTCTCGAACTGCTTCGTCTCGTAGTCGTAGACGTCGAGATTGGTGCTGCCCACGTCGATCGCCGCCATGTCGGCGCGCGCATCGGGGTCCTCGCCCATCTTCACGATATGCGCCGAGCGCGCCTCGTCGCCCTTGATCGTGTTTTGGCCCAGCGTCGAATCGATGATGAGGCTGGTGCGTTCGCGGATCTTGCGGGCGATCTCCAGATACACTTCGGGATCGTAGCATTTGCCGCCGTCCGGGGTGCGGGCGTGGAAATGGATGATCGCCGCGCCCGCTGCCTCGCACTCCACCGCCGCGTCGGCGATCTCGTCGGGGGTGAAGGGGATGTGAGGGTTCTTGTCGCGCATCTTGTACTCGTTGACGCGCGCCAGAATGATGAACTTCTTGTTGGAGATCGCGGGGACCATAGGGTTTCCTTTCCTTGTATTCACGGCTGCTGAGGATGGGCGGCTTGTGACGACCGGCGCCGCTGCCGGAACTGCCGGTAGAGCGGAAGCACGATGAAGAGGGCGGAGAGCGCGAGCAGGCAGACGCTGATCGGGTTCTGCAGGAACACGATGTGGTCGCCATTGGTGATGAGAAGCGACCGGCGGTAATTGGCCTCGATCATGTAGCCAAGCACCACGGCGAGGACGAAAGGCAGGAAGGGGAAGCGCAGCGAGCGCAGCAGGTAGCCGACCACGCCGATGGCCATCACGAGATAGAGGTCGAACTCGCTGCCATTGACCGAATAGATGCCGGAGAAGATCAGCCCGAAGATGCCGGCGCGCAGATAGGCGCGCGGGCGGTTCACCAGCCAGATGATCGGGCTGAGGATGATGAGGCCGAACACGAACATGCCGAGATTGGCGAGAAAGAGCCCGCTGAAGAGCTGGTAGACGACTTCGGGATGGCTGGTGAACAGGTTCGGGCCGGGATGCAGGCCGTGGATCAGCAGCGCGGCGAGCAGGATGGCCGCGGTCGCCGTGCCGGGAATGCCGAAGCTCAGCGTCGGGATGAGCGCGGTCAGGGCCACCACATTGTTGGCGGTCTCGGGCGCGATGACGCCTTCTTCGGAGCCCTTGCCGAACTTCTCCGGCTCCTTCGACCAGCGTTTGGCCTCGTTGTAGGACATGAAGGCCGCGATGGAGCCGCCACCGCCCGGCGTCAGGCCCTCAATGGTGCCGAAGACGATGGCAATGATCTGCGGGACGCGCAGGCTCCACAGCTTCTTCAGGCTCGGCAGCTTGAGCCGCGTCGAGCGTTCGGTGACGTCTTCCGAGTAGTCGCGCTCGCGCGCCTGGATCATCAGCTCGGTGACAGCGAACACGCCCATCATCACGATGATGACCGGCACGCCGCCCATCAGCTCGGGATAGCCGAAGGTGAAGCGCATCACGCCGGACACCGGGTCGGTGCCGATGGTCGCCACCATGAGGCCGAGCACGCCGGCGATCAGCCCCCGGATCACGTTGCGCTCCGACAGCGAGGCGATCACGCTGATGCCGAGGATGCCGAGCGCGAAATAGGCCGGCGGCGTGAACCACAGCGCCACCTTGGAAAGCTGCTGGGTCAGCAGGCTGAGCAGCAGAAGGCCGACGAAGCCGCCGATGGTGCCGCCGACCAGCGACAGGCCAAGCGCCTCGCCGCCCCGCCCCTGGCGCTGCATGGCATAGCCGTCGACGACAGTGGCGGCGGAAGAGCCCGATGCCGGGGTGCGGATCAGGATGGCCGGGATCGAGCCACCATATTCCGAGCCGATATAGATGGCGCCCAGCAGCACCAGCGCCGCCGAGGGGTCCATGCCATAGGTGAAGGGCAGCACCAGCGACATGGCGATCGCCGTCGAGATGCCCGGCAGGGCACCCCCGCACATGCCCCACAGCACGCCGGCCATGGCGGCGAGCAGGATCGGCAGGGAGGTGAGCCCCTCCCAGATGTAATAGAGATTGGTCACTTGCGGTCTCTCCGTCCGGTCACGCGGTGTGGGCGTGAAGGAAAGCAAGGACGTTCGGCCAGATGCCCTCGGGCATCCGCACGCCGAGCAGCGTGATGAAGATGAGGTGGAAGACGACGGCACCGAGGATGGCGAAGGTCGCGATCCCCGCGCTCATGCGGCGGTGGTAGAAGACGCCGACCGCCAGCAGCAGGAAGCCCATCGCCACGGTGTAGCCGGCATAGGGCAGGATCACCGAGTAGACGATGGAGATGGCGAGCAGCGCCCCCGCCAGCACGTGGCCCCGCCGCGTGAAGGCGGCGTCGTCCTCGTCCTGGTCGTCTTCGGGGATGCCTGGTGCGGCAAGGGGCTGCCGCACCAGGATCGATTGCACGACGAAGATGAGCGACAGCCCGCAGAGCACCAGAGCCAGCAGCTTGGGCAGTCCGTCGGCGCCGACGCTTCCGCTCATCGGGCTCTGGGGTATGGCGTCCGCCTGCAGCCAGTAGAGACCCGACAGGACGATCAGCGCGAGGCCGGTGACGATTCTCGTGAGCATGTCGTACTCCTCCCGACGTCCGGGCGTCAGCCCTTGATCATGTTGTTGTCGAGGAAGAACTGCTTCTGCTTGGCGCCGAAATTGTCGATGAACGCCTCGAACTGGTCATGAGGCTGGAACGCCGGGATGAGAGCGCCTTCCTCGTACCATTTCTTGAACGCCGGATCGTTCAGCATCTTGGGAACGGCGGCCTCCCACGCCTTGATGACTTCGGGAGAGACGTTCTTCGGGCCGATGATGCCGCGGAACTTCTGCACCACCATGTCGATGCCCTGCTCGCGCGCGGTCGGCAGGTCGGGGAAGGTGGCGATGCGCGCCTCGGTATAGGCGGCGATGGGGCGGATCTGCTTGGCGTCGAGCTGGCTCTTCAGCTCGGCCGCCTCGCCGATGGCCATGTCACCGGTGCCGTTGAGCACGCTCAGCAGCGCGTCGCCGCCGCCGTCATGGCTGATGACGGTGAGCTGGGTGCCGGTCTTCTGCATCAGCTCGATCATCGTCTGGGTTTCGAGCCCGCCCGGCTCGCCCACCGCGACCTTCACCGAATGCGGCGCCTTCTTCGCCGCCTCGATCACGTCCTTCAGCGTTTTGTAGGGGCTGTCCTCACGCACCACGACGATGACCGAGTCGAGGAACAGGCGGACAATGGGCTGCAGGTCGGTGTAGCTCACCGGCGGCTTGCTGAGCAGCGAGGTGTTCACATAGGTGGGCGAGACGCCCATCAGCATGCTGCCGTCGCCGGGACTCTTGCCGAGCAGCGCCATCGCCTTGGCGCCGGAACCGCCGGTCACGTTCTCGACCGCGAAGTTCGCGCCGATCTGGCGGTTCGCAGCGTCGGCCACCGCGCGCAGGAACAGGTCGCCGCCGGAGCCGGGGCTCGACTGCATGATCATCGTGCCTGTCGTGACGGGATAGGCGATCTTGTCGGCGGCGAGGGCCGGCCCGGCCGCGGCGACAGCCGCGAGCGAGGCGAGAGCTGCAAAAGTGCACGCAATGCGAGTTGCCATGGGTCTTTTCCTCCTCCAATCCGGCTGTTGTTTTTTCGCCGGTCATTTCCTCCGTCCGGCGTCAGCGCCGGTCGAGCGGCTCGTTCTTGATCAGGGCCCGCAGGCTCTCCTGCGGCACCTCGATCTCCACCCCGGCCCGCTCCGTCTGGAGCTTCATGGCCGAGCGTGAATCATTGGCGCCCCAACCGCGGTTGAGGGCTTCCGTCATTTCGGCGTAGGCGAGATTGGCCAGCCGCATCGGCACGCCGACGTCGCGCGCCAGCCCGGTGGCGAGCGCCACGTCCTTGTGCGCGAGGTTCAGCGCGAAGGAGGGCGTCTCGAAAAGCGCCGGCAAGAAGTGGTCGGCCAGCCGGTCGATGGTGCTCTGGCGACCGAGGGAGCCCTGCCGTACGGCCGCGAAAAGTTCGAGCGGCGGCACGCCGGCCTTCACGCCGAGGGTGAACACCTCCGCCAGCACGAGGTTGATCGTGTAGTTGGCGCAGTTGTGCACCAGCTTGGCGACGGTTGCGTTGCCGATCTCGCCGAGGAAGCGCACCTGGTCGCCCATGGCTTCCAGCACCGGCCGGCTGGTCTCGAAGGCGGCGAGGCTGCCGCTGGCCCAGATCGCCAGCTTGCCGGAGGCCGCGCCCTTCGGGCCGCCGCTGACCGGGGCGTCCAGCATGCCGATGCCATGCGCCTCCAGTCTCTGCGACAGGCTGCGCACCGAGGCGGGCGCATTGGTCGACAGGTCGATGAAGCAGCTCCCGTGCCGCAGCCCGGCGAGCAGGCCCGTCTCGCCGTCCATCACCGCATCGACGGTCGCGGGGTCGGGCAGGCTGGTGAGCACGATGTCGGACTGCTGGGCGAGTTCCTGCGGCGTCGAGGCCCATTCGGCGCCTTTGGCCAGCAGCGGCTCGGCGGATTCGCGGCGACGCGAATGCACCGTCAGCGAGAAACCGGCCTTGATGAGATTATGTGCCATCGGCGCGCCCATGGCGCCGAGGCCGGCGAAACCGACCTTCATTGCTCCTCCCCGGGCCGCAGCGATCTGACGTCGCCTGCCGAGCCCTATGGCGATGCCGGCGCCTGTTTGCACCGGACGTGCGTTTCCGGAGCCAAGCCTCGCACCCTCAGTCTCATTGTCAACAACGAATTTCGGAAGATGACGATTTTTAGCGACGTTCGACCGTTTTTGCGGCGCAGCGCAGAATGGCAGCGGTGCCATTGTTGACATGTCGGAAGGTCGGTGCTTTTTTCCCGGTCATTGTCAACAACGGGCCGTCGTGGACAGCAGTCGGCTCGACAAAGGGAGAGCAGACATGAACTTGCGGGATCGGATCGGAGTCGACCTCGGCCAGCGCAACAAGATCGAGGATGGGCTCGCCGCCGCCGTCCAGCACGGCATCAAGTATCTCGACCTCAAGATCGACGTGGCGCCCAACGCGATCGAGACGCTGACCGCGGAGCGGGTCAAGGGCATTCGCGACACCTGCGACGCGCACGGCATCCATGTCGGCATCCACACCATGTCCGCCGTCAACATGGCCGAATACGCGCCGGACGTGCGCGATGGCGTGGAGCGCTATCTCATCACCCACATGGACGCGTGCAAGCGGCTCGGCGGCGAATGGATGGTCATCCATGCCGGCTATCACTTCACCTCCGACGTCAAGCTGCGCATGGAAGCCGGCGTCGAGCGCATCAAGCGCCTGGCCGACTATGCCGAAAAGATCGACCTCACGCTGCTGTTCGAGAACATGAACTGGGAGCCGGACGACGCCGAGGTCCACTACCTCGCCCACAATGTCGAGGAGACCCGCTACTATTTCGACCGGCTCGACTCGCCGAAGCTGCGCTGGGCCTTCACCGCCAACCACGCCCACATCGTCGAGGACGGTGTCGACGCCTTCCTCGAAGCTTTCGACATCAAGCGCTGCGACGAGGTGCGCCTCGCCGACTGCTGGCGCAACGGCAAGGAAGAGCACCTGCGGCCGGGCGAGGGCGACTTCGACTTCCCCTACCTGTTCCGCCGGCTCGACGAGCTCGGCTTCCAGGGCCACTACATGAACGCCTTCGGCACCCTTCAGGACATGATCGAGGGGCGCGAGAAGCTGGCCGAGCTCGGCGAAGCCGTCGCCTGAGCCCAGCGGCCTTTCCGGCTCAACTTTCAGCGCGACGGTTGATCCTCTCTGCCGTCGCGTCTTTTTGCGGAGACTTCCTTGTCACACCACACGCCGGTGGTCGTCTTTCTCGACCGCGAGACCCTGCCGCCCGAGATCATCCTGCCCAGGCTCGATTTCGAGCATGAATGGCGCAGCTACGATTCCACGACGGATGCCGAGGTGGCCGGGCGCATCGCCGGGGCCGACATCGTCGTCACCAACAAGGTGCGGCTGCCGGCCCATGTCATCGAGGGTGCCGACCGGCTGAAATGCGTCGCCGTCGCGGCGACGGGCTACGACGTGGTGGACCTCGCCGCCTGCCGGGCACGCGGGATCGTCGTCTCCAACATCCGCAACTACGCGATCAACACGGTGCCCGAGCACACTTTCGCGCTCATCCTCGCGCTGCGCCGCAGCCTGCTGGCCTATCGCGGCTCCGTCGCCCGGGGCCGCTGGATCGAGACCAACCAGTTCTCCTATTTCGACTATCCCGTGCACGACCTCTCCGGCGCGGTGCTCGGCATCCTCGGCGACGGGGTGATCGGCCAGGCGGTGGCCGCCATCGGGCGGGCCTTCGGCATGATCCCGCTCTATGCGTCCTACAAGGGCGTCGAGGGCATGGGGCCGCTCTACACCCCCTTCGAGGAGGTGCTGCGGCGCGCCGACATCCTCACCCTGCACGCGCCGCTGACGCCGGCGACGCGCAACATGATCGGCCCGGCCGAATTCGCGCTGATGGAATGCCGCCCGCTCATCATCAACACCGCGCGCGGCGGCCTCGTGGACGAGGAGGCGCTCGCCGATGCGCTGGAGAGCGGCCGCATCGCCGGTGCCGGTTTCGACGTCGCCACCGTCGAGCCGCCTCCGCGCGAACATGTGATGATGCGCCTGCTGGCGCATGACAATTTCATCCTGACGCCGCACGTCGCCTGGTCGAGCCGCGAGGCGATCCAGAGCCTCGCCGACCAGCTCGTCGAGAATATCAACCTCTTCTGGCGCGGCGCGCCGCGGAATGTCGTGACATGAACACGCGCACCCTGCCGCCAAAGGGACGCTTTGACCGTATGGACCGGGCCTCTAGATTGCTGACAGCAAGCTCGGATACCGTACCCATGCTCACGCCAGACAACACGACGCGCTCCGACCGCATCTTCCGCGAGCTGGAATTCGAAATCGTCAGCGGCAAGCTCCCGATGGGGACCAAGCTCGGCGAGGAGACGCTGGCGGCCCGCTTCGGAGTGAGCCGCGGCCCGCTGCGCGAGGCGCTGCGCCGGCTGGAGGGCGGCAGCCTCGTGGTGCGCCTGCCCCATCTCGGCGTGCGCGTGGTCGAGCTTTCCAACTCCGACCTCGCCGAGATCTACGAGATCCGCGAGGTGCTCGAAGGGCTGGCGGCCCGGCTCGCCGCCGAGCGCATGAGCGAGGAGGAACTGGTCCGCCTCAAGGCGCTGCTGCAGGACCATCTCGACCTCGCCAGCCATGAGGGGCGGATCTACCCGCAGGCCTTCGGCGACGAGGATATTCATTACCGAATCGCCAAGGGCGCCGGCTCCTACCTGCTGAAGCGGCTGCTGTGCGGCGATCTCTATTCGCTGATCCGGCTGTGCCGCTACCGCACCACCGGCCCCGATCAGGTGCCGGCCTATCGCGACCATATCCGCATCATCGAGGCGATCTGCGAGCGCGACGGGCAGATGGCGGAAATCCTGATGCGCCGCCACATCGTCGCCGCCCGCAACCGCCTCGTGCACACCGAGGGCGAGGAGCAGGTCCCGGCGGGCGGTGCCCGCGTGCCGGCCATGCTGCGCGACCTGAAGGAGATGGTTGACGTGCTCCAGAAGAGGACCGACATGTGAGCCGCGCGCGCCGGTGGCATGTCCCTGCCCGGCGCGGCAGGCCGACACGAACCTGCCTACCGGAGCATTGAGATGATCATCGGCGTCATTGCGGACGACTTCACCGGGGCGAGCGACATCGCCAACACCATCGCCAAGGGCGTCGAGCCGGAAGGCGGGCTGCGCACGGTGCAGTACCTCAACGTGCCGCCGCACCCGGCCGCGCCGGACGTCGAGGCGGGGGTGATCGCGCTGAAGAGCCGCTCCATCCCGGCAGGCGAAGCGGTCGCCCAGTCGCTCGCCGCGCTCGACTGGCTGCTGGCGCAGGGCTGCCGGCAGATCGTCTTCAAATACTGCTCGACCTTCGATTCGACGCCGGAAGGCAATATCGGGCCGGTGGCCGAGGCGCTGGCGCGCCGGCTCGGCGTGCTCGGCGTCGTCGCCTGTCCGGCTTTCCCGGATGCCGGCCGCTCGGTCTATATGGGCCACCTGTTCGTCGGCGACCGGCTGCTGAACGATTCCGGCATGGAGCACCACCCGCTCAACCCGATGACCGACCCGGACCTGCGCCGCTGGCTCACCCGCCAGAGCACCGATCCGGTCGGGCTGGTCGGCTGGCCGGTCATCCGGCAGGGCGCCGGGGCGACGCGCGACGCGCTGGCCGAAGCCGCCGGACGGGGCGAGCGCCTCGTCATCGCCGACGCGATCTCCAATGACGACCTGCTGGTGCTGGCGCAGGCCTGCGCCGAGGCACGGCTGATCACCGGCGGCTCCGGCATCGCGCGCGGCCTGCCGCGCAACCTCATCCGCGCCGGGCTGGCGCGCGGCGGACGGCCGGCCGTGGACGGTGTCGACGGCGCCGAGGCGGTGCTGGTGGGAAGCTGCTCGCGCGCCACCCGCGCGCAGATCGAGCGCCACCGCGCCGGCCATCCGGTGCTGGCGGTCGACGTCGACGCCGTGATGGAAGGGCGCCTCGGCCCCGCCGATATCGTCGCCTTCGTCGACGCCCATCGCGGCGCCGGCCCATTGGTCTATTCCTCCTCCGACCCCGACCGGGTCGCCGCGCTGCAGGAGACCTATGGCCGCGAGCCGGTCGCCCACGCGCTCGACGCGCTGTTCGGCGAGGCCGCGCGCGTGCTCGTCGCGGCTGGCACGCGGCGCATCGTCGTCGGCGGCGGCGAGACTTCGGGCGCCGTGGTCACCGCGCTCGGAGTCACCTCGTTCCGCATCGGGCCGGAAATCGACCCCGGCGTGCCGGTGCTGGTCGCGGAGGACGGCAGCGGCCTCGGCGTGGCGCTGAAATCGGGGAATTTCGGCGGGGAGGACTTCTTCGCTCGCGCCCTCGACGCGCTCGCCGGTGCCGGGAGGGTGGCGGCGTGAGCGAAGAGGCGGCCCGCGCGCAGATCGTCCGCCTCGCCCGCTCGCTGTTCGAGCGCGGCTACTGCGTCGGCTCGGCCGGCAATATCAGCGTCGCGCTCGACGATGGCTGGCTGATCACCCCGACCAATTCCTGCCTCGGCTTCCTCGACGAGGCGCGCATCTGCAAGCTCGACCGGGACGGGCGGCACGTGTCGGGCGACGCGCCCTCCAAGGAGGTCTTCCTGCACCGCGCCCTCTACGAGACACGGCCCGGCACCGGCGCGGTGGTGCATCTGCACTCCACCTACGCCACCGCGCTGTCCTGCCTGCCGGACCTCGACCCGGACGACTGCATCGCCGCGCTGACGCCCTATGTGGTGATGCGCGTGGGGCGGGTGCGGCTGCTGCCCTATGTCCGGCCCGGCGACCCCGCCATGGGCGACATGATCCGCGCGCTGGGCGGGGCCTGCGCGGCGGTGCTGCTGGCCAATCATGGCCCCGTCGTCGCCGGTCCCGACCTCGCCTCCGCCGTCTATGCCGCCGAAGAGCTGGAGGAAACCGCCAAGCTGCTGTTCCTGCTGCGCGACAGCCGCCCTCAGCTGCTCACCGCCGGGCAGATCGAGGAACTCGGGCGCGTCTTCTCCCGCTGAGGGGGCTCGCGCGCCTTTGCCGCGGCGCACCAAAGAAAAACAACGAAGCAGGGTCGGCGGCATGCAGCGCGGCGCGACCGGCTGCGGTATCATGCGCCCGGACGGCTGCGGGGGCGGCTGTCGCCTGTCCGGCTGGCAGGGTGGCAAATCCACCTGAGGCCGGGAAGGTGTCGGGAAGGTTTGCGGGTCGGGCCATGGGCACGAAGGATCACAGGAAGAACCGTCATCACGCCGCGGATTCAACGGCGGTCGAAGAGACGGCAGCCCCGGCGCCGCGCGAGAAGTTCTCGCGCAAGGCCTATGAGGCCGAGCTGAAGCGGCTGCACGGCGAGCTGGTGCATCTGCAGGAATGGGCGAAGGAGACCGGCGCCAAGGTCTGCATCTTGTTCGAAGGGCGCGACACCGCCGGCAAGGGCGGCGTCATCAAGGCGCTGACCGAGCGGGTGAGCCCGCGCGTGTTCCGCGTCGTTGCCCTGCCCGCCCCGACCGACCGCGAGAAATCGCAGATGTTCGCCCAGCGCTACCTGCCGCACCTGCCGGCGGCGGGCGAGGTCGTGATCTTCGACCGCTCCTGGTACAACCGCGCCGGCGTCGAGCGGGTGATGGGCTTCTGCACCGAGGAGCAGGCCGAGAAGTTCCTCTCGACCATCTCGGCGGTGGAGAAGGCGGTCATCGATTCCGGCGTCATCCTGCTGAAATACTGGCTGGAAGTCAGCCCGGAAGAGCAGACCCGGCGCATCGAGCAGCGCATCCACGATCCGCGCAAGACCTGGAAGCTCTCGCCCATGGACCTGAAGTCCTACGGGCGCTGGTACGATTATTCGCGTGCCCGCGACGCCATGTTCGCCGCTTCCGACAGCGGCTGGGCGCCCTGGTACGTCGTCGATTCCAACGACAAGAAGCGCGCCCGCCTCAACATCATCTCCCATTTCCTGTCGAAGGTGCCCTATGTCGCGCCCAGGCGCGAGAAGGTGAAGCTGCCCAAGCGCCAGAAGGCGGACGGCTATGTGGAGCCCGATGATCTGCGTCATCACGTGCCTGAACTGTTCTGATACCCGTTGGCCGTCAGCCACATCGACGAGGGAACGCCCATGAGCGAGAGCGCCCGCCAGACCCCCGAAAAGGAACACCAGCTCGGCGACGAGAGCTTCATGTCCGCCACAGAGCTGCGCGGCTACATGGACAAGCTGGAAGCCGCCCGCGCCGAGGAAGCGGTGGAGGCGATGGACCGCGCCCGCCACGCCAAGGACGCGCTGGCCAAGACGCTGGCCGAGCCGATCGACCTGACCCCGGCCAAGCTGCACGAGATCACCCAGGGCCTGCTGGTGAAGCTGCGCGCCGCCGCCGAGCGCGGCGAAACCGAGATCATGGTGATGCGCTTCCCCAACAGCCTGTGCACCGATCACGGGCGGGCCATCAACAACACCGAGGAAGGCTGGCCGGAGACGCTGACCGGCCGCCCCCGTCAGGCCTATGAGCTGTGGCGCGACCATCTCAGGGCCGCCGGCTACGGCCTCGCCGCGATGATCGTCGAATGGCCGAACGGCATGCCCGGCGACGTCGGCCTGTTCCTCACCTGGGGCAAGAAATAATCCCGACCTCACCGACGCCGGTGCGGCCCGTCCATGCCGTGCCTGCCGCCTTGCATGTTCCAGGAGTAAGGGCATGAGCCCGTTGCCGCACCCGCTCGCCCCCGAGCATCTGCCCTTCTTCATCACCGCGCCGGGACATTCCGACATCTTGCTGGGCGTCGCCGCCGTCACGCTGGTGGCGACGGTGCTGCTGGCGGGCGTGCTCTTCCTGCACATCCATTCGCTGCCCGAGCGGCTGGCCCACAAGGGCCAGAAGCTGCAGTTCGAGATCGTCGCGGTCATGTGCCTGCTGGCGCTGTTCACCCACGCCCATGTGCTGTGGGTGGCGGCGCTGCTGCTGGCCTTCATCGACCTGCCGGATTTCCTGGCGCCGATGAACCGCATCGCCCGCGCCTCGGAGAAGATCGCCGGGTTGCCGCCACCCGAACCCGAGCCGCCCACGCCGGCCGAGGCGGAAGCGGCCAAGAGCGGGAGCCACGGCCATGCTTGAGCTGCTGCTGTGCTCCGTGCTGACCATCCTTCCCGACTACCTCTACCGCCGCTATGCGCAGGGCAAGCGGATCGGTCGGGAGATCACGCTCTATTCGGTGTGGTTCGAGCTGCGCTGGGGCATCACCACCTGCCTCATGCTGACGGTGGCGCTGATCACCATCATTTTCTACAACCACCCATCCTCCGGCAATGTCACCGCCTATTTCCGCACCGTGCCCATCGTGCCCGAGACCATCGGCCGGGTGGCGCAGATCGAAGTAGGCGTCAGCGATCACGTCGAGAAGGGCGCCGTCATCTTCCGGCTCGACGACGCCGCCCAGCAAGCGGCGGTGGAAAGCGCGCGCCGGCGCATCGCCGAGACCGAGGCGTCCATCGTGGTTGCGCGCACCGAGGTCGCCGCTGCCGAGGGCCAGATCGTCCAGGCCGAGAAGGCGCTGCAGCAGGCGCGCGACGAGCTCGACACCAAGGCCGAGCTGAACCGGCGCAATGCCGACGTCGTCTCGCGCCGCGAACTGGAGCGGCTTCAGACCGTGGTCGACGGCCGGCAGGGCACGCTCGATGCCGTGCTGGCGGCCAAGGAGGGCGCATTGCTGCGCGCGCAGACGCTGCTGCCCGCCCAGAAGGCCAGCGCCGAGGCCGCCCTGGCCGAGGCCGAGGTGGCGCTCGCCAAGACCGTGATCCGCGCCGGGGTCGCCGGCCGGGTCGAGCAGTTCACCCTGCGCGTGGGCGACCTCGTCAACCCGCTGATGCGCCCGGCCGGCGTGCTGATCCCGGACGGGGCCGGCCGCGAACGGCTGATCGCCGGCTTCGGCCAGATCGAGGCGCAGGTGATGAAGGTCGGCATGGTGGCGGAGGCGACCTGCTTCTCGAAGCCCTTCGCCATCATCCCGATGGTCGTCACCAGCGTGCAGGACGTCATCGCCGCCGGCCAGTTGCGCGCCAGCGAGACGCTGGTCGACGCGCAGCAGCTCGCCGCCCCCGGTACGATCACCGTCTTCCTCGAACCGCTCTACGAGGACGGGCTCGATGGCGTGCCGCCGGGATCGAGCTGCGTCGCCAATGCCTATTCCAGCAATCACGAACTGATCGCCTCCGGCAAGGTGGGCGGGCTGACCGCGCTCTATCTGCACGGCGTCGATGCGGTGGCGCTGGTCCATGCCCTGTTGCTGCGCATCCAGGCGCTGATCCTGCCGGTGCAGACCCTCGTCTTCTCGGGAGGCCATTGATGCCCAATGCCGGCGGCACGTACGGGGAACGCATGACGCGAGGGCTAAAGGCCACGGGACTGAAACCGACGGGGCTGCGGGCGACGGTATCGATGCTGACCCTCGCCGTGCTGGTCGCCGGCGCGCCCGGCCCCGCGCGGGCGCAGACGGCGCCGCCCTCCGCCGGCGATCCCACCGCCACCGTGCCGGCGCCGGCGCCAGTCCAGCCTCCCCCCGCGCCGGCGCCGGACGACGCCAACGTCGTCCGCTTCTCGCAGGAAGAGATCGCCAAGCTGGTGGCGCCCTACGCGCTCTATCCCGACGACCTCCTTGCCCAGCTCCTGCCGGCCAGTGCCTACCCGATCGAGATCGTGCAGGCGGCACGCTGGCTGGAGAAGAACAAGGAGGTGGTCGCGAAGGGCGATTTCAGCGGCATCGACGCGCAGAGCTGGACCCCCGAGGTCAAGGCTCTCGCGCGCTTTCCCGACGTGATCGCCCGTCTGAACGAGGACCTCGACGCCACCTCCGATCTCGGCGACGCCTTCGTCTACCAGCCGCAGGACATCGCGGCGGCGATCCAGGACCTGCGGCGGCGGGCGCAGAAGTCGGGCTCCCTCAAGACCACGCCGCAGCAGCGCGTCGTGACCGAGACGCAGGGCACGACGAGCTACGTCATCATCGAGCCCGCCGAGCCGGGCGTCATCTATGTGCCGACCTATAATCCGGCGACGGTCTATGACAGCAGCGCGGCGGTCGCCGCCGGGCTGATCGGCTTCGGGCTCGGCGTCGCGGTCGGCGCGGCGGTCAGCGATCCGTGGGACTGGCGCTATGGCTGGGTCTACCCGCCGCGTTGGCCCGGCTATCCCGCCTACCGTCCCGGCGGCATCAACAACGGCAACATCAATATCGGCAACGAGATCAACATCGGTGGCGGCAATACCCGCCCCTGGCGCCCGGACGCGGACCGCTACCGCCCCGGCCAGGGCACCAAGCCGGGCATCGGCGGACCCGGCCGGCCGGGCGGACCGGGTGGACCCAATGTCGGCGGTCCCGGAAGGCCCGGCGGACCCGCTGGTCCCGGAGGCCCGAATGCCGGTGGACCCGGGAATCCGGGCCCGGGCGGGGTTGGCGGTGCCGGCGGACCGAACTTTGGCGGACCGGGAAAACCCGCCGGGCCGGGAGGCCCGAATGTTGGCGGACCGGGCAAGCCGGGCGGGGCGCCCGGCGGCATGCCGTCGACCGGACCGTCGGCCAAACCCTCGACCAAGCCTGCGACACAGCCCGCGACCAAGCCGGCACCGCGGCCCGATCGCCCGGCGACGGGACGGCCGGCGAGCCCGCAGCGTCCTTCCGCCTTCGGCGACATCGGCGCCGGCGGCAATGCGGCGGGCCTCGCCAAGCGCGGCGCCTCCAGCCGGCAGTCGGTGTCCCGTCCGCCCGTGCCGCCGCGCGCCGGCCGGCCGGGCGGCGGTGGTGGTGGTGGCGGCGGTGGCGGTCCTGGCGGCCGGCGGTGAGGAGAACGTGATGGATCATCGCCCTCGCCGTACGCTGCCGCTTCTCGCGGCCCTCGTCGGCTTCGCCCTCACCTCTCCGACCCGTGCGCAGGAAAGCTTCCCCTCGCCCGAGGCGGCGGCCTCCGCCCTCGTCGAGGGCGTGCGGGCGGGCGACGCCGCCCGGCTCGACGCGCTTTTCGGCGCCGGCGCCCGTGACGTGCTGGGGAGCGGCGACGCCGACATCGATGCACGGCGCCGCGACATGTTCCTCGGCCTCGCCGCCGGCTCCGTCAATATTGCCGACGGGCCGGAGGGCGAGAAGGTCGTCGTGCTCGGGCGCATCGGCTGGCGCTTTCCCATTCCGCTGGCGCAGAAGGACGGCACGTGGTCCTTCGACCTCGCCGCAGGCCGGCAGGAGATCACCGACCGGACGATCGGACGCAACGAATATGCCGCCATCGCTGCCTGCGCCGATTTCGTGGCGGCGCAGAACGAGTATTTCGGCGCGCTGCACGATGACGAGCCGGTGCAGCAATATGCCCGGCGCTTCATCAGCACGCCCGGCCGTCACGACGGCCTCTACTGGCCGCCCGAGAACGCCAATGACCGCAGCCCGCTCGGCGCGCGCCTCGCCGCCGCCGCGCGGGAGAAGGTGGCGCGCGGCACCGGCCCGCGCGCCTATGAGGGCTATGTCTACCGCATCCTCACCGCGCAGGGGCCGAACGCGCCGGGCGGCGCCTACAGCTACCTCGTCAAGGGCCGGCTACTGGCGGGCTTCGCCATGCTCGCCTACCCCGAACGCTGGCAGGAGACCGGCGTGATGACCTTCCTGTGCGACCAGCGCGGCGGAGTCTTCGAGCGCAATCTCGGGCCCGACACGGCGAAGCTGGCGCCCGGCATCAGGCGCTTCGATCCGGGACCGGACTGGAGCGTGGTCGACCGCTGACGCGGCGCGCACCCCGCGCCCGCCGGCGGCAGAGCCCGCAGCGAGAGGACTGCCATGATGGACAGGCTTCCCATGCTGGACAGGCTTCCCATCCTGAAAGGCTTCGCCGGCTTCACGCCCGGCTGGATCCGCGCCGACGTCCCCGCCGGCCTCGCCATCGCCACCGTCGCCGTGCCGAGCGCCATCGCCTATCCCGCCATTGCCGGCCTCCCGCCGGAGGTGGGCCTCTATGCCAGCCTCTTCCCGCTCATCGGCTACGCGCTGTTCGGTCCCTCGCGCCAGCTCATCGTGGGACCCGACGCGCCGACCATGACGGTGCTCGCCGGCGTGCTGGCCAGCCTGACGGCCGCGACGCCGGCCGACCGCGTGGCGGCGAGCGCGCTCCTCGCCCTCACCGTCGGCGTGATGTGCCTCATCGCCGGGCGGCTACGCTTCGGGGTGGTCGCCGCCTTCCTCTCGCGGCCGATCCTGCTCGGCTTCATCAGCGGCGTGGCGCTGTCCATCCTCGTCGGCCAGATCGGCCGCTTCACCGGGCTGAGGATCGAGAGCGACGGGCTGATTTCCCCGCTCATCGAGCTGGCGCGCAAGGCCGGCGGCATACACTGGCCCTCGGCGGCGCTGGGCGGCGGGCTGCTCGTCCTGCTCCTGCTGCTCAACCGCTGGAAATCGCCGATCCCGGGTCCGCTGGCGGCGGTCACCCTCGCCATCCTCGCCTCCTGGGCCTTCGGCTTCGAGGCGCTGGGGATGAAGGTGGTCGGGCCGATCCCGCAGGGTTTTCCCGCCCTCTCCCTGCCGCTCGAAGCCGGCCTGCCGCTGAAGGAGGTGCTGCTCGGCGCCGCCGCCGTGTGGCTGGTCAGCTTCGGCTCCGGCATCGTCGCCGCCCGCAGCTTCGGCGCGCGCGGCCGGTTCGAGGTGGACCCCAATGCCGAGCTGACCGGGCTGGGGGCCGCCAACATCGCCGCCGGCCTGTTCAGCGGCTTCCCGGTCACGGTGTCGGATTCGCGCACCGCCGTGAACCTGTCGGTCGGCGGGCGCTCGCAGCTTGCCGGTCTGGTGGCGGCGCTGAGCCTCGCGGTGCTGCTGCTCTATCTCAACGACGCGCTGCGCCTCCTGCCCGTGCCTGCGCTCGGCGCCATCCTCGGCGCCGCCGCGCTGAGCCTGATCGACCTGCGCGGCTTCGCCGAGCTCTGGCGCATCAGCCGCATGGAGTTCGCCTTCGCGCTGATCAGCTTGTGGGGGGCGCTCACCCTCGGCGTGCTGAACGGGGTGATGATCGCCGTGGCCGCCACGCTCGCCTATGTGCTGCTCAAGGAGATGCGCCCGCGCGAGGCGATGCTCGGGCGCCTTCCCGGCCATCCCGGCTTCTACAAGCTGCACCGCGAGCCACGCGCCCGGCCGGTGCCGGGGCTCGCGGTGTGCATGATCCAGGGCAGCCTGCTGTTCTTCAATGTGGACTATGTGCGCGCACTGCTGAAGGCGCATCTCGGCGCGCTGCCGGCGGGCACCCGCTGGTTCGTCATCGATGCCAGCGCCATCGCGCAGGTGGATTCAACCGCCGCCACCATGCTGGCCGAGGTGCAGGCGGAATTCGCCGCCCAGGGCGTGGCGCTCGGCATCGCCGAACTGCACCGCGACCCGATGGAGATACTGGAGCGCGCCGGCACGCTGGAAACCATCGGCGCCGGCATGATCTTCGACGATCTGGAAGAAGTCATTCCCGCCTTCGGGCACGCGGGCGCTCACGCCTCGCGGGAGTAGTCCGGCAGGCGTTCGGCCAACAGGGCGAGCATCGCCTCGCGGGCGGGATCGCGCGAGCCCCGCGCCCAGGCGGCGGCCAGCGGCAATATGTTCAAAGCCTCGGCGCCCTCGAAGGCCAGCGGCACGTAGCGCACCCCGGCGAGCGAGAGGCGCGCGGTCCAGCGCGGCACCAGCGCGACGCCGAGCCCGGCGGCGACGAGGCCGACAATGGTCTGCTTCTCGCCGGCGACCTGCGCCACCGCCGGGCGCAGCCCGGCCTGCGCGAACAGCTTGGTGGTGAGATCGTGGCTGTGCGGGCGCGAGCGCCGGTCCGGCACGATCAGCGGCTCATCGGCCAGCGCCGCCACCGTGACCGAGCGCCGGCGCGCCAGCCGGTGGTCGCTGCGCATCGCGACGACTACGCTCTCGCGGAACAGCATGCGCGCCTCGATCTGCCGCCCGAGCACCGCCGGCGGGCGGATGAAGACGAGGTCGAGCCGGCCGGACAGCAGGCGCGGCAGCAGGCGGATGGTCTTGTCCTCCACCAGCTCGACGGCGATATCGGGATGTCGCTCGCGGAAATCGTGCAGCAGCAGCGGCACCAGCCCGGCGGCGGCGGTGTCGACCGCGCCCAGCCGCAGCGTGGTTGCCCGCGTCCGGGCCCGTGCCCGAAAGCGCGCCGCCATGGCGTCCGCCTCCGCCAGCAGGGCGCGCGCCTCCTCGATCAGCGCCGCGCCCTCGGCGGTGAGGGCGACCGAGCGGGTGGTGCGGCTGAGCAGGGCGGCGCCGAGCGATTCCTCCAGCAGCTTCACCTGCCGGCCGAGCGCCGAGGGCATCAGTTCCAGCCGCCGCGCGGCACGGCCGAAATGCAGCTCGTCCGCCACCGCCACGAAGCAGCGCAACTGATGAAGGTCCATGAGGCCGTCCGGCTCCGCCATGCGCCGCAGGGGCGCCATGGCGAACGATATTATTTCATTTAATTGTACAATTAAAACCGCATTGAGCTTCGCGGGAGAGCGGCCCAGTCTCCGCGCCCCGATGAGCGCCGTTCAGGCGCCGCAGCGAACGGCTCGTGCCGGAGGAGACCCCATGAAGACCTACAGGATCGCCGCCATCCCCGGCGACGGCATCGGCGACGAGGTGATTTCGGCCGGCGTCGAGGTGCTGCACGCCCTCGCCCGCCGCGACGGCGGCTTCTCCTTCGCCGTCGACACGTTCGACTGGGGCGGCGAGTACTACAAGAAGCACGGCCGCATGATGCCGGAGAACGGGCGCGACGAGATCCGCCACCACGACGCCATCCTGTTCGGCTCGGCCGGCCACCCGGAAATCCCGGACCACATCACGCTATGGGGCCTGCGGCTCAACATCTGCCAGCCCTTCGACCAGTACGCCAATGTGCGCCCGACCCGCATCCTGCCCGGCATCACCTCGCCGCTGCGCAAGGTCGACGGGCCCGAACTCGACTGGGTGATCGTGCGCGAGAACTCGGAGGGCGAATATGCCGGCGTCGGCGGGCGCGCCCATCAGGGCCAGCCGATCGAGGTCGCGACGGACGTCGCCATGTTCACCCGCGCCGGCGTCGAGCGCATCATCCGCTTCGCCTTCGAGCTGGCCCGCTCGCGCCCGCGCAAGCACCTCACCGTCGTCACCAAGTCGAACGCCCAGCGCCACGCCATGGTGATGTGGGACGAGGTGGCGGCGCAGGTCGCCGCCGGCTTCCCCGATGTGACCTGGGACAAGATGCTGGTCGACGCCATGACCGTGCGCATGGTGATGAAGCCGGAAAGCCTCGACACCATCGTGGCCACCAACCTGCACGCCGACATCCTGTCGGACCTCGCGGCGGCGCTGGCCGGCTCGCTCGGCATCGCGCCGACGGCAAACCTCAACCCGGAGCGGAACTTCCCCTCCATGTTCGAGCCCATCCACGGCTCGGCCTTCGACATCATCGGCAAGGGCATCGCCAATCCGGTTGGCACCTTCTGGTCGTCGGTGATGCTGCTGGAGCATCTCGGCGAGAAGCCCGCTGCGGCGCGGCTGATGAAGGCGATCGAGCGGGTGACGGGCGATACGCGCTTCCACACGCCCGACCTCGGCGGCACCGCCCGCACGGCGGACGTGACCGCCGGCGTGATCGAGGCCATCGAGAGCGAGAACGCCTGAGGCTCGCCCCTACGGATCGAGGAGCGCCGCCAGCGCGGCGCCCTCGATCAGCATCTCGTGGTCGTGCTCCTCCAGCGTGAAGCCGAGCCGGCGGTAGAAGCCGAGCCCGCTCTCGTTGCTCCGGTCGACGGCAAGCTTCACATAGGCGCAGCCCTTGTCCGCCTCGCGCCCGAGCGCGGCGGCAAGCAGCGCCCGGCCGAGCCCGCCGCCGCGCTCGGAGGGCTCGACATAGAGGTCCTCGACCCGCAGGCCGGGACGGCCGCGCCAGCCGGAGAAGGTGTAGGTATAGAGGCACAGCCCCACCGCCGCCTCCCCGCGCCACGCCACCAGCGCCTCGAAGAGCCCAAGCCCGGCCGGCCCGTAGCGTTCGAGCTCGGCGACGCCCGCGCGCGGCACCTTGCCGGGCTGCACATGGTCGGCGAGCCGCGCCAGCAGGGTGGCGACGGCAGGCAGGTCCTCCCGCTCCACCGGACGGATGAGGAGGCTCATGCGCCCTCGCCCGGTTCGAGCAGCGCCCGCGCGCCCGCGCGCACGCCCTCCGGCAACTCGCGGGCGCGCCGCGCCGCGAGATCGAAATAGACCGTCACCGCCAGCATCTCGGCGCTAACCCCGCGCGCGGTGGAAAGCCGGTGCCAGGTGGTGAGCGATGTGGTGCCCACCCGCCGCACGGCGCTGTCGATGACGAAGAGCTCGCCCGCCCGCACCTCCTGGCGGTAGTCGATCTCGTGGCGCACATCGGCCCAGCCCTCGCGGCGCGTCTCGATCCAGCCGGAATCGTAGCCGCAGGCGGCGAAGAGGTGCCATGTCGCCTGGTCGAACACGCCGACATAATGCTGCACGTTCATGTGCCCCATGGCGTCGCACTGGGCGGGATAGACCACGCCCTGGAAGGTCCGGATCGTCACGGCCGTTCTCCGCCAAGCGCGACACCCACGCGATGGCCGGCGCGGAAACCGTCGAGAAAAGATACCAGGTTCGCCCCCAGCGCCTCGCAGGCATAGCCGCCCTCCTGCACGATGACGGTCGGCAGTGCGAGCTGGGCGATGCGCGCGCCGATGCGCCCGAAGCCGGGCGTGGTGACGGCGAGCCCGGCGAAGGGGTCGCCTTCATAGGCGTCGAGCCCGAGCGCCACCACCAGCGCGCCCGGCGCGAAGGCGGCGATGCGCTCCAGCGCGCGGTCGAGCGCGGCGAGGAAGCCCTCGTCGCCGGTCTTGCGCTCCAGCGGCAGGTTGAGATTGTAGCCGAGCCCGGCGTCGCGGCCGCGCTCGTCCGCATGGCCCCAGAAGAAGGGGTAGAAGCGCGCCGGATCGGCATGGATCGAGACGGTGAGCACGTCCGGGCGGGCGTAGAAGATGCCCTGCGTGCCGTTACCGTGATGCAGGTCGACATCGAGGATCGTCACCCGATCCGCCGTCGCGCGCAGCGCCTGCGCGGCGATGGCGGCGTTGTTGAGGTAGCAGAAGCCGCCGGCGAGGTCGGCGAAGGCGTGGTGGCCGGGCGGGCGGCACAGCGCATAGGCCGCCGGATCGCCGGCGCTCACAAGCCGCGCCGCCTGCGCGGCGGCATGGGCGCTGCGCAGGGCGCATTCATAGGTATCGGCGCCGATGGGGCAGGAAGTGTCGGCCATGTGATAGCCGGCCTGCCCCACCGCCGAGAGCGGATAGGCGCCGTCCCGCCGGTCCGGGTGGATGTTCGGGATGACCTCCTCGGAAGCAAGCTCGATGCGCTGCCAGCGCGTGTAGATGGTGGCGAGGAAGGCGAGATATTCCGGCGTGTGCACCGACGCCGCCGGGGCGAGGCCGAGATCGGGCGGCACCTCGTGGATCAGCCCGGCCTTGGTGGCGGCGGCGAACAGCATGTCCGCCCGTGCCGGCGTCTCGGGATTGGGCGCCCGCGCCCCGCTGGTGAGGAAGAAGCCGGGATGGTGGCGCTTCTGCACCTCGTCATAGATGACCTTCATCGCGCTCCCCTACCCGCCCGTGCCGATACCGAGCTCCGCCCGCGCCTCGTCGGGCGTGGCGATCCGGTGGCCCAGTTCCTCGACGATGCGCCGGATCTTGGCGACCTGCTCGGCATTGCTGGTGGCGAGCCGGCCGCGCGCGATGGAGAGATTGTCCTCCAGCCCGACGCGAACATGGCCACCGAGAATGACACCCATCGTGCCGAGCGGCATCTGGTGGCGGCCGGCGGCCAGCACGGAAAAGCGGTAGTTCGTGCCCAGCAGCCGGTCGGCGGTCGCCTTCATGTGCATGAGCTGTTCGGGTGCCGCATCGATGCCGCCGAGCACACCGAACACGAACTGCACGAAGACAGGCGCCTTGATGAGCCCCTTCTCCAGATAGAAGGCAACCGTCTGGAGATGGCCGACATCGTAGCATTCCAGCTCGAACCGGGCGCCGCCCGCGCCGCCGAGGTCGCCCAGAATGGTCTCGATATCCTCGAAGCTGTTCCTGAAGATCACCGAGCGGGTGGCCTCCAGGAAGCCCGGCTCCCAGTCGTGCTTCCAGTCGGTGTAGCGGCCGGCGAGCGGGAACAGGCCGAAATTCATCGAGCCCATGTTGAGCGAGCACATTTGCGGGCGCAGGCGGCGGGCGGCGGCGAGGCGCTCGTCCAGCGTCATGCGCGAGGAGCCGCCCGTCGAGAGGTTCAGCACCGCGTCGCACCGCGCGCCGATGCGCCCGACGATCTCCTCGAACAGCGCCGGATCGGATGAGGGCAGGCCGGTCGCAGGATCGCGCGCGTGCAGGTGCAGGATCGCCGCGCCCGCCTGCGCCGCCTCCACCGCCTGATCGGCGATGGCCTGCGGCGTGAGCGGCAGATAGGGACTCATGGTCGGGGTGTGGATCGACCCGGTGACGGCGCAGGTGATAATGACCGGACGGCTCATGGGCGGGCCTCCACGGGCAGGCCGGCCTCGGCGGCGAAGAGAGCGAGGGCGCGGTCGAGCTTCTCCATGATCTCGTCGATCTCGCTGTCGCTGACGATGAGCGGGGGGCAGACGAGGAAATGGTCGCCGATCCGCCCGCCGCGCGTGCGGCGCGAATAGATGATCAGCCCCGCTTCATAGGCGATGTCGACGAGGCGCAGATGCGCGTTCAGCCCCGTCGGCAGAGGCTCCATGGTCTCGCGGTCGGCCACCAGCTCGAAGGCGAGCAGCAGCCCCTTGCCGCGCACGTCGCCGATGAAGGGGTAGCAGGCCATCAGCCCTTCCAGCCGCCCCTTCAGCGCCGCGCCCTGCCGGGCGGCGGCGGCGATGAGGTCCAGCCGGTCGATCTCGTCGAGCACGGCAAGGCCCGCCGCGCAGGCCAGCGGGTTGCCGGCATAGGTGTGGCCGTGCACGAAGCCGCCGGCGTCGATCACCGTCTCGGCGATGAGACGGTCCGCCACCATGGCGCCTAGCGGCACATAGCCGGCGCCGAAGCCTTTCGAGAGCGCCACGATATCGGGCCGCAGCCCCCAGTGCTCGCCGGCGAGGTAGCGCCCGGTGCGCCCGGCCCCGCTCATCACCTCGTCGCTGATCAGCAGGATGCCGAATTCGTCACAGATGGCGCGGATCTCGGAATAGTAGCTGTCGGGCGCCACAAGCGCTCCGGTCGAGGCGCCGCCGACCGGCTCCATGATGAAAGCGAGCACGGTCTCCGGCCCCTGCGCCAGTATCTCCTCGCGCAAAAGGCGGGCGTAGCGCAGGCCGCGCGCCTCATGGCTCAGCCCGTCGCGGTCGAGATAGCAGGTCGGCGCGGGGATCTTCGGCATCTCGCGCAGCATGGGCGCGAAGGGCGCGCTCATCAGCGACATGCCGGTGACGGCGAGCGCCCCCAGCGTGGAGCCGTGATAGGAGGGGAAGCGCGAGATCACCTTCCAGCGCTGCCCCTCGCCGCGCGCCAGCTTATATTGCCGGGCGAGCTTGAGGCAGCTCTCCACCGCCTCCGAGCCGCCGGAGACGAAGAACACGCGGTCCAGCCCCTCCGGCATACGCTGCGCGATGCGGGTGGCGAGCGCCTCGGCCGGCTCGTTCTCGAAATGCAGGCGATAACCGAAGGTGGAGAGGTCCATCTGCCGGCGCATCGCCGCCAGCACGGCCGGGTTGGAATGGCCGATATTGGAGACCATGGCGCCGCTCGATCCGTCGAGATAGCGCCGCCCCGCGCTGTCCCAGAGATAGACGCCCTCGCCGCGCGCCAGCACCGGGCGGCGCAGGCGGGTCTGGTAGAACAGGTTGGACGGAGGAGGATTGCTCATCGCACGCTCGCTGCGTTCGGCCGTCCGCAAGAGCGGAGCCCGGTAGGAGAAGCGTGGCCGGCCCGCCGTCATCGCGCAAATAGATAATAGCCATGCCGAGCATAGAGCACGGCTATGTCATTGCGCGTAGCTGCGCTCCTCCAGCGGCACCTCGTCCAGCATCGCGCCGAGCCATTCGACGAGGAGACGCTCGGCCGGGTTCAGGCTGCGCTGGGGGTTGGCGACGAGGAACACGTCGACCGCCGGCAGGCCGTCGCGGGGCGGCAGCGGCCAGAGCCGGCCGTCCTCCACCTCGCGGCGGGCGACATGGACGGGCAGCGCGCCGATGCCGATGCCGGCGACGATCATGCGCAGCACCTCCGGCAGGTTGGCCGAGACGCCCTTGAGCTTGGGGCGCAGCAGAGCGAGCTCGCGCAGCTGCGTGACCGAATGCAGCGAGCCGCCCTCGATGTCGGTCTGGAAGGAGACCGATTCCTCGCCTTCGAGATCGGCGAGCACCAGCTCCTCGCGGCCGAACAGCCGATGGCCGGGGCCGCAGAACAGGCCGAAATATTCGCGGAACAGCACGCGGGCCGCCAGCGCCGGATCGGGCCGGCTCATCAGGCACAGGCCGAGCGTGGCGCGGTTCTGGCGCAGCCGGTTCAGCACCTCGGCGCTCTCGGTGACGACGATGGAATAGGTCACGTCGGGATGGGCGGCATTGAAGCGCGCCAGCAGCGCGTCGAAATGGGGCGAGACGACGTGGCTGGTCATGGCGATGGCGACATGTCCGCTCACCCGCCCCTCGGCGGCGCTCATCAGGCCGGGGATCTGCGTCACCGCCTCGAACATCGAGCGGGCCTCGCGATAGAGGATGCGGCCCGCCTCGGTGACGGCGAAATGGCTGGGCCCTCGGTCGAGGAGTCGTTTGCCGACCGTCTCTTCCAGCCGCTTGAGGGCGCTCGACACGGTGGGCTGGCGCAGGCCGAGGAATTCGGCGGCGCGGGTGATGCCGCCCTGCTCGATCACCACCATGAAGGTGCGCAGCAGGTTCCAGTCGAGATGGAAGGGCAGGCGCTGCTCATAAGGCTTCATGGCATAGACCGGCGCGATGATCGAACGGGCGATTATCGTGCCGGCCTATGGAATGTCGAGCGCCGGGTCGCCGGGGCTTTCGGGCGACGCTTAGTAGACCTCCGGCACATACATCTCCGGCGGCACCGGGTGGCGCAGATAGTCGGCGTTGCGCACGCGCTCGGGCAGCACGATCTCCGGACGCGGCACGGTCTCGTAGGGGATCTGGTCCAGGAGGTGCTGGATGCAGTTGAGGCGCGCGCGCTTCTTGTCCACCGCCTGCACCACCCACCAGGGGGCGTCGCCGGTGTGGGTGCGCTCCAGCATCTCCTCCTTCGCCTTGGTGTACTCCTCCCAGTGGACGCGGCTCTGCAGGTCCATGGGCGAGAGCTTCCACTGCTTGAGCGGGTCCTCGATGCGCATGCGGAAGCGGAATTCCTGCTCCTCGTCGGTGATCGAGAACCAGTACTTGATCAGGATGATGCCCGAGCGCACCAGCATGCGCTCAAAATCCGGCACGGAGCGGAAGAACTCCTCCAGCTCGTCCGGCGTGCAGAAGCCCATGACGCGCTCGACGCCGGCGCGGTTGTACCAGCTCCGGTCGAACAGCACGATCTCGCCGCCGGCCGGCAGGTGCTGCACGTAGCGCTGGAAATACCACTGGGTGCGCTCGCGCTCGGTCGGCGCGGGCAGCGCGACGACGCGGCAGACGCGCGGGTTGAGGCGCTGGGTCACGCGCTTGATGGCGCCGCCCTTGCCGGCGGAATCGCGCCCCTCGAACAGCACGGCGACCTTGAGCTTCTTGTGCTGCACCCAGTCCTGCAGGCGGATCAGCTCATGCTGGAGACGGAACAGCTCGCGGAAATAGATGCGGCGGTCGAGCGTGGCCGCTCCCAGCCCCATGCCTTCGGCGACGAGTTCGTCCAGCCGGTCCTCGTCGAGCTGGGTCTCCAGCTCCTCGTCAAAGCTGTCGGCGATCTCTTCGCGGATGCGGGCGAACTGGTCTTTGGTGTCGCTGGACATGGGGCGTCCCTGATCTGGCTTGCGGAAGGACAGGCGCGGGGGGCCTTGCGCACCTGCGGCAAACACTGCCGGCGACCTGTTTAAGCCGGCCAACACGACGAAGCTGTGACAGTTCCACGACACGCGGATGCCGCCCGGACGAGGCGGCCGGCCGGATGGCGTCGACGGCGATGCTGGAAGGGTGCCCGGACGACGCGCATGCGTTTAGTGGGGGGCACGGGCGCGACGCCCGCCGCCCGGACACCGCCAAATTCGCCCCCCCCCGGATTGCGGTCTTACGTCCGAATGTTTCCGACCGTTGCTCGAACGGGGCGATATCGGGGTATCCGTCTCGGCTGGACCGGGAGAGGCACTTCCCGGCCGCCGGTGCTCCGGATCGCGCCAGTCCGTCGGGACCGTCAGTCGCGCGGGCGCGCGGCCCCATTCGCGCCGCCCGCCTCGCCCGCCTGTTCGGCGCGCGTACGTTCAAGGAAACTGATGAGCGAGACGCTGGCGCCCAGTATGTGCTCGCGGGTGAGCCGTGCCGCCTCGTCGGCGTCGCGCCGGATGCAGGCGTCGAGAATGCCCTGATGCTCGCGCCGGGCGCGCGCCATGCCGGAGGTCAGCACGAGCTGGGCGCGCAAATAGCGGTCCACCCGGTCGAGCGCGGCGCTGATGGTCTGGAGGTAATAGGGCCGGCCGGAGGGTTCGTAGAGGCTGTAGTGGAAGCGCCGGTTCAGCTCGCCCCAGTGCGAGGAATCCGTCTCGGTCCAGAAGGCGTCGGCGAAGCGCTTGGCGACTTCCAGCCCCGCCTCGGTGATACGCTCGACGGAATAACGCAGCACCTCCGGCTCCAGCACGGCGCGGAACTCGAAGATCTCGCGGATCTCGTCGGTGGAGAGCGTCGTCACCACCGCGCCGCGATAGCGCTGCGTCGAGACGAGGCCCTGCTCCTCCAGCCGGGTCAGCGCCTCGCGCACCGGGATGCGGCTGACGTTGAACATGCGGGCGATATGGTCCTGCCGCAGGGTCTGGCCCTCGGCGATGTCGCCCTTGGCGATCGCCTCGCGCAGGGCATCGAAAATGACGTCCGAAGCGGATGCCATCTGCGCGATGTCCGTGGCCTTCACCTTCACTTCATACCCCCTGCGACGCCGCCGGCCCGGCCGGCCTTGGTGCCGATTCGGGGTGCCGAACATCCCGTACAGACTGCCTTTTCGCCAGCCTGCGCACCAGAGGGCACCCGTTGCCGCATAAATTCGCACAGTGAGCGCAAAAAGGATATTGAAACTTGGATCCAAAAATCGGAAGCTTTCCCTGTCGCCGGACGGCGTTCGACCGCCGATGCTGCCGGCCACTAACAGCCAATCAAACCTTCCTCAGAGGAGAGCCGTAATGGCTAAGGGAATCGGCATTCTCGCCGCTGCTGTGCTGACGCTCGCCGCCGCCATGCCCGCGCAGGCCGACAAGCTCGACGACATCATCGCCTCCGGCACGCTGCGCTGCGCCGTGGTGCTGGACTTCCCGCCGATGGGCTCGCGCGACGCGAACAACGAGCCGATCGGCTTCGACGTCGATTACTGCAACGACCTCGCCAAGGTGCTCGGCGTGAAGGCCGAGATCGTCGAGACGCCGTTCCCCGACCGTATCCCGGCGCTGGTCTCCGGCCGCGTCGATGTCGGCGTCGCCTCGACCTCCGACACGCTGGAGCGCGCCAAGACCGCCGGCTTCACCATCCCCTACTTCGCCTTCAAGATGGTCGTGCTCACCAAGGACGGCCTCGGCATCAAGGATTACGCCAGCCTGAAGGGCAAGAAGACCGGCTCGGTCTCCGGCACCTTCGAGGCGCTGGCGCTTGAGAAGGACGTGAAGGCGTGGGGCACGGGCTCGTTCCGTGGCTACCAGACGCAGGCCGACGTGTTCCTCGCCCTCTCGCAGGGCCAGATCGAGGCCACCGTCGTCACCTCCACCGTCGCCGCCGCGATCGTGAAGGAAGGCAAGTACAAGGGCCTGATGATGGGCGGCGATGCCCCCTACGACATCGACTACGTCGCGCTGATCGCGCTGCGCAACGAGCAGGGCCTGATCAACTACCTCAACCTGTTCGTCAACCAGCAGGTCCGCACCGGCCGCTACAAGGCGCTCTACGACAAGTGGATCGGCCTCGGCGAGGCGCCCGACCTGACGGTGCCCGGCGTCTATCGCTGATCGTCCACGACACCGTCATCCCGGAACGGCCGTCAGGCCGTATCCGGGATCGCGCGGGCTTCTGACCGGAATTGAAACGACGATCCCGGCTCTCCGCCTGCGGCTCCGGCCGGGATGACGGCCGTGATATGACGACGACAGGTTGCAGCTTCCGCCGGGCGACGAGCGAACCATGCACTACACCTTCCATTGGCTGCCCGCCTTCCGCGCCCTGCCCGACATGCTGTGGGGCGCGCTGGTGACGCTTGAGATCGCCCTCCTCTCCATGCTGCTCGGCGTGTTCTTCGCCGTGGTGCTGGCGGTCGCGAGCAACTCGCCCTACCGCGCGCTGCGTGGGGCGGCGGCCAGCTGGGTCGAGCTCGCCCGCAACACGCCGGCGCTGTTCCAGATCTACATGGCCTATTTCGGCCTCGGCTCGCTCGGCATTCATCTCGACAGCTTCGTCGCGCTGCTCGCCGGCATCACCTTCAACAATGCCGGCTACCTCGCCGAGACCTTCCGTGGCGGCCTGCGCGCCGTGCCGGCGACGCAAATGCGCGCGGCGCGCTCGCTCGGCATGGGGCAGGTGCAGGCGTTCCGGCTGGTGGTGATGCCGCAGATGTTCCGCATCGTCTTCTATCCCCTCACCAACCAGATGGTGTGGGCGATCCTGATGACGTCGCTCGGCGTCGTCGTCGGCCTGAACAGCGACCTCACCGGCGTGACGCAGGAGCTGAACGTGCGCTCCTTCCGCACCTTCGAATATTTCGCCCTCGCGGCCGTGATCTACTACCTGCTCGCCAAGCTCGTCACCGTCTCCGCCCGCCTGATGGCGTGGCGCCTGTTCCGCTACTGAGGAGACGCGCGATGTTCTCCTCCCTGCTCGACACCTCCTTCTCGCTGAACGACCTGTGGTTCATGCTGAAGGGCGCCGGCGTCACCCTCGCGCTCACCTTCTGGGCGGTGATCGGCGGCACGCTGCTCGGCGTCGTCTTCGGCGTGGTGCGCGCGGTCTCGCCCTGGTGGATCAACGCCCCGCTCGGCGCGGTGCTCGACGTGTTCCGCTCGGTGCCGCTGCTGATCCAGCTCGTGGTCGCCAACTCGTTCAAGACCATCGTCGGCATCAACTGGCCGCCCTTCACGGTCGGCTGCGTGGTGCTGGCGCTGTACATGTCCGCCTACTGCACGGAGATCGTGCGCTCGGGCTTCCTCGCCGTCCCGACGACGACGCGCCGCGCCGCCCGCTCGCTCGGCATGAGCTACTGGCAGGACCTCAGCTTCATCGTCTTCCCCATCGCACTGCGCGTCGCCCTGCCGAGCTGGATCGGCCTGACGCTCGGCGTGATGAAGGACACCGCCATGGTCTGGTGGATCGGCATCGTCGAACTGCTGCGCTCCTCGCAGGTGATCGTCACCCGCATCCAGGAGCCGCTCTTCGTACTCTCCATCGCCGGACTCATCTATTTCCTGATGAGCTTCCCCATCGCCCGCCTCGGCGCCCGGCTTGAGAAGCGCTGGCGCGAGAACGAGTGAGGACCAGACATGTCGATCGATATCCAGGACGTCCACAAATCCTTCGGCTCGCTCGAAGTCGTCAAGGGCGTCACCATGACCGTCGAGAAGGGTGAGGTGGTCTCCGTCATCGGCGGCTCCGGCTCGGGAAAGTCGACCCTGCTCATGTGCATCAACGGGCTGGAGCCGATCAATTCCGGCCGCATCCTCGTCGACGGCACCGACGTGCACGCCCGCGGCACCGACCTGAACAGGCTCCGCCAGAAGATCGGCATCGTCTTCCAGCAGTGGAACGCCTTCCCGCACCTCACCGTGCTGGAGAACGTGATGCTCGCCCCCCGCAAGGTGCTCGGCAAGTCGAAGGCCGAAGCCGAGGCCATCGCGGTGGAGAAGCTCTCCCATGTCGGCCTCGCCGAAAAGCTGAAGGTCTATCCCTCCAAGCTCTCCGGCGGCCAGCAACAGCGCATGGCCATCGCCCGCGCGCTCGCCATGTCGCCGGACTACATGCTTTTCGACGAGGTGACCTCGGCACTCGACCCGCAGCTCGTCGGCGAGGTGCTGGACACGATGCGCCTGCTCTCCTCCGAGGGCATGACGATGATTGTCGTCACCCATGAGATCGCCTTCGCCCGCGAGGTGTCGAACCGCGTCGCCTTCTTCCACAAGGGCCGGATCCACGAGATCGGCCCGCCCTCGCAGGTCATCGGCAACCCGCAGCAGCCGGAAACCATCGACTTCCTCAAATCCGTCCTCTGAGACGAACCCGTTCAGATCGAGCACCAAGGAGCAGTTCCATGTGGCAGGGCGTCTATCCCGCCGTTACCGCGAAGTTCAACGAAGACGACAGCCTCGACCACAAGGAGATGGAGAAGAGCTTCGCCTTCCAGATCGAGGCCGGCGTCGACGGCCTCATCGTCAACGGCTCGCTCGGCGAGGGCCCGATGCTCTCGCATGACGAGCGCCTCGCGGTGCTGAAGACCGCGAAGTCCGTGGCCGGCAAGCGTCCGGTGCTAATGACCATCGCCGATTCCGCCACGCGCGACTGCGCGAGCCTCGCCAAGCGCGCCGCGCAGGCCGGCGCCGACGGCCTGATGGTGGTGCCGAGCCTCGTCTACCACACCAACCACAAGGAGACGGTGGCCACCCTCTCCTCCATTGCCGAGGCCGCCGACCTGCCGGTGATGATCTATTCGAACCGCGTCGCCTACCGCGTCGACGTCACCGTCGAGGTGATGGCCGATCTCGCCAAGGACAAGCGCTTCGTCGCGATCAAGGAATCCTCGGACGACATCCGCCGCACCATCGAGATCTTCAACGCGCTGGGCGACCGCTACGACGTGTTCACCGGCGTCGACAATCTCGCCTATGAGGCGCTCGCCGTCGGCGCGGTCGGCTGGGTCGCCGGCCTCGTCATCGCCTTCCCGCACGAGACGGTCGCCATCTACCGGCTGATGAAGGCCAAGCGCTACGACGAGGCGCTGGCGATCTACCGCTGGTTCCGCCCCCTGCTCGACCTCGACGTGTCGACCTATCTCGTTCAGAACCTGAAGCTGGTCGAGGCGCTGGTCACCGGCACCACCGAGCGCGTGCGCGCGCCCCGCCTGCCGCTGGAAGGCGAGATGCGCGCCAAGGTCGAGAAGATCGTCGCCGACGCCCTCGCCCGCCGTCCGGCCCTCGCCAAGGCGGCCTGATACGTTCGCGTCATACCGCCAAGGCCAATCCGCCGAGCCGGGATCGCTTTCCATTGGCATGCGATCCCGGATACGGCCTTGCGGCCGTTCCGGGATGACGGTCGCAGGGGCGGGCCGGTACGAATGTTCCGTTACACGAGCAGAACAGAATGAGTGAAGACGTCGCCGTCATCGGCGCCGGCATCGTCGGCCTCGCCACCGCCTTCCATCTGCTGGCGGAGGGCCATCGCGTGCGCCTCGTCGAGCGTGGCGGCGTGGCGGAGGGGGCGACCTTCGGCAATGCCGGAGCGCTCGCCTTCACCGATATCCTTCCCCTCGCCTCGCCCGGCATATTGCGCAAAGCGCCGAAATGGCTGCTGGACCCGCTGGGTCCGCTCGCCATCCCGCCCTCCTATTTGCCGCAGATCACGCCCTGGCTCGTGCGCTTCTGGCGCGCCAGCCTGCCGGACCGCTACCGCGCCTCGCTCGAAGCACAGGGCAACCTGATGCGCTTCGCCGCCCCCGCCATGGGCGCTATGATCGACGCCGCCGGCCTGTCCAGCCATGTGCGGCACGACGGCAATCTCCAGCTTTATGAGAGCGAGGCCGAGCTTGCCGCCTCCCAGCCCGGCTGGGACGCGCGGGCGCGGGAGGGCATCGCCTTCGAGCATGTGCGCGGCGCGCGCCTCGCCGAACTTCAGCCCGGCCTCTCCCCGCGCTTCATCGCCGGCACCTTCACCCCGCACTGGCAGACGGTCAACGACCCCTACCGTTTCGCACTCGCGCTGTTCCGCGCGGCGATGGAGCGCGGCGCCGCACTCACCCATGGCGAGGTGCGCGCCATCGAACCCGACGCGGAGGGTGTCCATCTGCGCCTCGCCGATGGGACGGTGCTGAAGGCCGGCCGCGCCGTGCTGACGGGCGGCGCCTGGTCGCGCCCGCTGGCCCGCGCGCTCGGCGATGCCATCCCGCTGGAAACCGAGCGCGGCTACAACACCACACTGCCGCCCGGCGCCTTCGACCTGCGCCGCCAGCTCACCTTTGGCGGCCACGGCTTCGTGGTCACGCCGCTCGTCACCGGCATCCGCGTCGGCGGCGCCGTCGAGCTCGGCGGGCTGAAGCTGAAGCCGAATTTCCAGCGCTCCGAGGCCATGCTGAAGAAGGCCGCCGCCTTCCTGCCCGGCCTGCGCACCGGGGGCGGCACGCAGTGGATGGGCTTCCGCCCCTCGCTGCCGGACAGCCTGCCGGTGATCGGCGCCTCGCGCGCGAGCCCGCGCGTCCTCTATGCCTTCGGCCACGGCCATCTCGGCCTCACGCAAAGCGCGGCGACGGGCAAGCTGGTCGCCGACTTCGTCGCCGGCCGGACACCCTCCATCCCTCTCGACCCCTTCCGTCCCGACCGCTTCTGACGATCAAAGCCCTTTTCACGAGTAGACCCATGGCGCGACACAGCTTCTTCTGCATAGACGGCCACACCTGCGGCAATCCCGTGCGGCTGGTGGCCGGCGGCGGGCCGAACCTCGTCGGCTCGAACATGATCGAGAAGCGGGCGCACTTCCTCGCGGAGTACGACTGGATCAGGACCGGTCTCATGTTCGAGCCGCGCGGCCACGACATGATGTCCGGCTCGATCCTCTACCCCCCGACCCGGCCGGACTGCGACGTCGCCATCCTGTTCATCGAAACCTCGGGCTGCCTGCCCATGTGCGGGCACGGCACCATCGGCACCGTGACCATGGCCATCGAGCACGGGCTCGTCACCCCGAAGACGCCGGGCGTCTTGATGCTCGACACGCCCGCTGGCGTGGTGAAGGCCGAGTACAAGCAGGTCGGCCAATATGTGGAAGAGGTGCGCATCACCAACGTGCCGGGCTTCCTCTACGCGCAGGGCCTGACCGCGCAGTGCCCGGAGCTCGGCGAGATCACCGTCGACGTCGCCTATGGCGGCAATTTCTACGCCATCGTCGAACCGCAGCCGAATTTCCGCGACATGGCGGACTTCACCGCCGGCCAGCTCGTCGGCATGAGCCCGGGCCTGCGCCGCGCGCTCAACGAGAAATACACGTTCGTGCACCCCGAGAAGCCGGAAATCCGCGGCCTCTCGCACATCCTCTGGACCGGCGCCGCCCGCGATCCGCAGGCGCATGCGCGCAACGCCGTGTTCTACGGCGACAAGGCCATCGACCGCTCGCCCTGCGGCACCGGCACCTCCTCGCGCATGGCCCAGCTCGCCGCGCTCGGCAGGCTGAAGGTCGGCGACGACTTCGTGCATGAGAGCATCATCGGCTCGCTGTTCAAGGGCCGGGTGGAAGCGGCGGTGAAGGTGGGGGATCGCGACGCGATCATCCCCTCCATCGGCGGCTGGGCCCGCATGACCGGCTACAACACCATCTTCATCGACGACCGTGACCCCTTCGCGCACGGCTTCGTGGTGGTCTGAGGAGAAACGACGTGAAGATCACCGGCATCAAGGCCTACAAGGTCGGCCTCCCGCTCAAGGAAGGCCGCTACAACTGGTCGAACGGCAATTTCGTCGAGGTGTTCGATTCCACCGTCGTCGCGGTGGAGACCGACGCCGGCATCACCGGCTATGCCGAGTGCTGCCCGCTCGGCTCGGCCTATCTGCCCGCCTATGCCCATGGCGTGCGTGCGGGACTTGAGGAAATCGGCCCGAAGGTGATCGGCCTCGACCCGACCGACCTCAACGTGCTGAACCGGCACATGGATTCGGTGCTGCGCGGTCATCCCTATGTGAAGGCGCCGATCGACATCGCCTGCTGGGACATTCTCGGCAAGGTCACGGGGCTGCCGGTCTACAAGCTGCTCGGCGGCGCGGCGCAGGAAAAGGTCGCGCTCTACCGCGCCATCTCGCAGGAGGCGCCCGAGGCGATGGCGAAGAAGATCGCCGGCTACAAGGCCGAGGGCTACACCAAGTTCCAGCTCAAGGTCGGCGGTGACGCGGATCAGGACATCGACCGCATCCGCGCCACCCGTGAGATTCTGGACGCCTCCGACATTCTGGTGGCCGACGCCAATACCGGCTGGACGCGGGCGGAAGCCGCGCGCATCGCCGCCGCCGTCGCCGATCTCGACGTCTATATCGAGCAGCCCTGCCCGACCTATGAGGAATGCCTCTCGGTGCGCGCCCGCACCGCCCGGCCCTTCGTGCTGGACGAGGTGATCGACGGCGTCGGCACGCTGATGAAGGCGCTGGCGGACGATGCGATGGACATCATCAACCTGAAGATCTCCAAGGTCGGCGGCCTCACCAAGGCGCGGCTGATGCGCGACATCTGCGTCGCCTCCGGCACGCCGATGACCATCGAGGACACCTGGGGCGGCGACATCGTGACCGCCACCATCGCCCACCTCGCACGCTCGACGCCGGAGGAGTTCTCCTTCTCCGCCACCGACTTCAACAGCTACGGCACGGTCGACATCGCGAGCGGCGCGCCGAAGCGCGTGAACGGCTTCATGACCGCCTCCGACGCGCCGGGCCTCGGCATCGCGCCGCTGTTCGACGTGCTCGGCGACCCGGTGGTGGTGATCTAGTGCTTCTTCTGAAGCAACACCCAGCGGTCGAACTCAATTCGGTTCATGTGTATCCGGTCGACACGTATCGAGTAGCTGCGATCTAGCCGCCACTTATGAGCTAACACCTCTTCGATTGTATCGTACTCGCCTTCGACAGAGGACGGCCGATTGTCGATATCGAGTCGATATACAACGAAACGCTTCGGCATTTCATCGTCTGCATATTGGATGTCGTCGGGGCGCATCTGAGTTGTCCCAGTGACCGATTCCGGTAAGCGTAACATAGGCCCAACCGACGAGGCTGCCCTCCATGCGCACCAGCAAAATCATCCACGTCGTCGGCTGCCATGCCGAGGGCGAGGTCGGCGACGTCATCGTCGGCGGGGTCGCCCCGCCGCCCGGCGACACGGTGTGGGCGCAGTCGCGCTTTATCGCCTCCGACAACACGCTGCGCAATTTCGTGCTGCAGGAGCCCCGTGGGGGTGTCTTCCGCCATGTGAACCTGCTGGTGCCGCCGAAGGACCCGCGTGCCGTCGCCGCCTGGATTATCATGGAGCCGGAAGACACCCCGCCCATGTCCGGCTCCAACTCGATCTGCGTGTCGACCGTGCTGCTCGACACCGGCATCGTGCCGATGGTCGAGCCGGAGACCCACATGGTTTTGGAGGCGCCGGGCGGTCTCATCGAGGCCACCGCCTATTGCCGCGACGGCAAGGCCGAGCGCATCAAGGTGCGCAACCATCCCTCCTTCGCCGACAAGCTCGACGCAAAGCTGGAGGTCGAGGGGCTCGGCACGCTGACCGTCGACACCGCCTATGGCGGCGACAGCTTCGTCATCGTCGACGCCCATGCGCTGGGCTTCTCCATCCGCCCGGATGAAGCCAGGGACCTCGCCGAGGCCGGCATGAAGATCGTCAAGGCGGCCAACCGCCAGCTCGGCTTCAAGCACCCCGAGAATGCCGACTGGAACCACATCTCCTTCTGCCAGTTCGCCGCCCCCGTGGTGGAGGAGAACGGCGTTAAGACCGGCGCCAACGCGGTCGCCATCCGCCCCGGCAAGATCGACCGCTCGCCCACCGGCACCGGCTGCTCGGCCCGCATGGCGGTGCTGCACGCCAAGGGCCAGCTCAAGGTCGGCGAGACCTTCATCGGCCGCTCCATCATCGATTCGCGCTTCGAGTGCCGGATCGAGGGCGAGACGAGCGTCGGCGGCCGGCCGGCGATCTTCCCCTCCATCATGGGGCGCGCCTGGGTGACGCATACCGCCCAGCTCATGCTCGATCCGGAAGATCCGTGGCCGACCGGCTACCGGCTCTCCGACACGTGGCCTGTCTGGATGGCGGACTGACATCCGCCTGCCGGCCGGTCTGGAAGCAGGAACGAGGTCCGTCTGTCGGCCGGGCTGGTCGGCCCGGCGGACGGCGTGATAAGCCTCGCCTCCCGCCGCACCGGAGGCCGCGCCCCTGTCACTGGATAATGAGGAGAAGCGCGTCCTTTGCCGGCTCGCCGATCCCCAGGCCCCCGCGCCCGAGGCGGCGGACTGGCCCGATGCGCGGCTGGGGGCGATCTTCGAGCACGCCCGCGGCCATGGCGTGCTTGCCATCGTCTGGCGCAAGCTGCGCGGTGCCGCGCGGCGCGAGGGGCGCGGCGAAACGTTCCGCGCCGAGGTCGAGCGGCTGGAAACCGAGCACACCTTCACGGTCGGACGCGCCATGCTGCTGCGCCACCATGCGGCACGGATCGGCGAGCGGCTGCGAGAACGCGCCATCCCCGCCGAAATCGTCAAGGGCCCGGTCTTCGCCGACAGGCTCTACGCGCACACCTCCGACCGCACCTTCACCGACATCGACCTCCTCGCCGACCCCTCCGACCTCGACGGCATCGGCGCGGCGCTGGCCGATTGCGGCTTCGAGTTGCACGAGAAGGTCTGGGACAATTCGGCCCGCTACCTCGAATATAAATGGTTCCTGAAGGGCAATCCGAACCTCATGGTCGAGGCGCAGGGCGACCTCGTGCACTACCCCGCGCTGCGCCGGCGCCTGTCCTTTGGCTACACCCAGCTCAAGGCGGTGAGCCCGGACACCGAGCCGAGCCCGGCCGGGATGCTTCTCGTCGCGGCGATCCATGCGCTGGGCGGCCACAAGTTCCACCGGCTGCAATTCGCCGTCGACCTGCTGCAGGCGGCCCGCCATGTCACCGACGAGGACGCGCTGGTGCAGGCGGTCGGGCGCGTCGGCGCGGAGCTGGAAGTCGGTGCCGCACTGCATGTGACGGCGGCGCTGTTCGGGGACGGGCGCACCGCCGCGCTGGCCGCCCGCTTTCCCGCCGGCCGCCGTGGCGCCCTCGGCCGGCGGCTGCTCGGCGTCGACGCGGTGCTCGAGGCCGCCCCGCGCACCTCGCGCGCCTCGCATCTGCGCCGCCACGGCTTTCGCTGGCTGCAACTTCTCGACTAGAGCGCGAGCGCCTCGCGCACCCGCGCGGCGATCTCCCCGACATCCGGCCCGACGCGCAACTCGAACACCGGCGTCGCCGAGACCAGCCGCGCCAGCAGCGCCCAGCGCCGCGCCTGATGCGCTTCCAGCCCGGCGATGCCGCCCCGCACATTGTCCGCCGCCAGCGCCGCCAGCGCGTCGACCCGTGGCTGCGCATGCACCTGCGTCGGTCCTTCGCCGCGCGTGACCATGAACAGGGCAGCGACAGCGCGCGGGCGCCGGTCCTCGATGCGGGCATGGCGGGAGAGCGCCGCGAGCGGCACCGCCTGCTCGCCACCCGCGTCCCAGACCGGGCCGAGCGCCGGGGCGAGCCAGGGCAGCAACGCCGCCGTGCGGCGATGGATCTTCACGAAGCGCGGCAGGCCCCAGGCGGAAATTCCCGCCTCGCCGTCGCGAAGCACGATGGCGTCATCCGCGCACAGGCCGAAGCCGGCGCCCGCCAGCGCCAGCGCCGTCGTCGTCTTGCCGGTGCCGCTCGGCGCGTGCAGCAGCACCAGCGCGTCGCGGTCCGGCAGGGTCAGCCCGGCGGCATGGACGAGCGCCTGCCCGAAGGCGTCGACCACCATCTCCAGCGCGATCAGCCCGGCCGAGCTTGCCGTGCGGAATTCGGCGCCCGGTGCGGTGACGATCACCGCCCGCCGCCGGGCCGGCTCGATCAGCGCGGAAACGTCCGGCCCGCGCAGCAGCAGCCCCTCGCTGCGGCGGAAGCCTTCGAACTCGCCCTCGGTAAGGAGCGGCCCCGCGAAGAGCGGGACGTCGCCCGCCTGCACGGCCGGATGCGGCCCGTGCCGCAGCAGGAGGCGGAAATCGGGCGTGCGGTCGGGCTCGACCCGCAAGGGGGCGAGGAAGAGATCGAGGGGCTGAAGCAGCGCAGCGGTCTGCGCCTCCAGCGCCAGAAGATGGCCGCCGATATCGTACTGCGCGAGGAAAGCGCCGAGGGCCGGAGCGCCGGGCTCAGAGGCGGTGGACATAGATCGTCACCATGTCCGGCGTGCGGTCGCTCAACACCGGCTGCCCGTCGATGCACACCCAGCAATGGGCGGCGAGCCGGCCGGTGGGAACGGAATCGCGCGCCACCGCGAAATGCAGCTCCGGCTTCAGCCCCGCCTGCGCCATGTAGCCGAAGCCGAGCAGGCCCTGCCGCAGGCAGCGCCGGTCGCGCATCAGCAGCGGGCGGCGCGTGACGCGGAACACGGTGCGGCTGATGAACTCGGCGGAAAGTCCGGCATAGCGCGGGCACGGCTTCACCGGCACCGTGTGAAGCACCTCCTCGAAACGGCGTCCGCGCAGCCGCAGGGGCAGCAGCCGCGCCGCCAGCCAGACATCGGCGCGGAAGCGCAGCCGGCGCCACAGCGAACCGGGGGAGGATGCGCGGGAGGCGGGCGCCATGGCGCCCTCAGCCGGCCCGCTCGATCACCCGCTCGTCGAGGAGCTGGAGCGCGAGGGCGGCGAAATCGGCGTTCAGCGTATCGGAATCGGCCTCGAACTCGCCGCCGATCAGCTCGATCACCTCGGCGAAGCTGCGCCGGCCGTCGAGCTTGCCGAGAAAGGCCTCGGTGGTCTCGTTGCAGGTGAAGAGCTGGCCGCTGTCGGCGAGCAGCACGACGGCGCCCTCCCCGACCGACTGCACCGACGCCATCGGCGCCAGCACGAGGACGGTGGTCGATTCAATGGCCGACATGTTCTTCCATGCTCACGCGCGCGATCCCGGACGGACCCTGCCAAGGCAGCGCCCGCTTTTCAAGCCGTAAACGACCCGCAAGCCGGAGCTGCGACGCAGGGCGATAGCAGCCCGCGCCGCGAAAGCGCTCGATCAGGCGACCGGCGCGGCGCGACCCTTCCGCAGGGTAAGGATCACGCCACGGAAATGCTGTGCCGGCAAACCGGTAGGTCGCGGAGGATCAGGTGACGGGAGGGGTATAGCCCGAAGTTACCGGCGCAGGAGCCGCCGTGATCGCGGACAGGGACTGCACCTTCACGAGTGCCGGCGTAACATAGGCCTTGCGCATTTCCGAACTTCCCTCAACCGCCGGCCCTGTTTTCGGCCGACGTCACTCCAGGCCACCTAGCCTAGCCACCGATGCGGCAATGGCAAGCATCGCCGGCAAATATCCTCCGGAAAGAGCCCGCCTGCGCAGCGTCCGTCCGCACGCATCGCTCAAGCGGGATCGGCGACGATAACCTCGACGCCGGCGGCGGCGAGCGCGCGCGCCATGGTCTCGGAAGGCGTCACATCGGTCACGAGCGTGTCGATGCCGGCCAGCGGCGCCACCTCGAAAACGGCGCGGCGGTCGAACTTGCTGTGGTCGGCCAGCACGGTGACGCGGTCGGCGCGCTCGATCATCGCCTTGGCGACCTCGGCCTCCTGCACGTCGAAATCCATCACGCAGGCCTGGTCCACCGCGCCGACGGTGAGCACGGCGTGGCGGGCGCGGAACTTGCCGATCTGCTCCAGCGCCAGCGGGCCGAGGCTCTCGCCGGCATCCGCGCCATAGGCGCCGCCGATCAGGAACACCTTGTGCCCGCCCCCCTGCGCGAGGGTGGAGGCGATGCGCGGCGCATTGGTGATCACCACCAGCGGCGGGCAGGCCGCCAGCGCCTCGGCGAAGGCGACCGTCGTGCTGCCGGTGTCGACGAAGAGCGAATCGTCCGGCTGGAACAGACCACAGGCGGCGGCGGCGATGCGCGCCTTGCCGGCGGCGTTCTGCGCCATGCGCTGGGCGAAGGGCCACTCCTTCTCGGTCACGGCGGCGGACGGCGCCGCCCGCACGCCGAGCGCGCGGGCGCCGCCGTGGAATCGGCGGAGCTGCCCGTCGGCGTCGAGCCGGGCGAGATCGCGCCGGACGGTCTCGCGCGAGACGTCGAGCGCTTCGGCGAGCGCCTCCACGCTCACCTCGCCCGAACGGGCGACGAGCGCGACGATCTGTTCATGGCGCGAGGTGGGCTGCACGTCGTCATCCTGCCGTACCGGGCGCGGCCCCGGGTCTTGAGGGACAACCGGCGACACCGGCCGGCGCCTGACAGGCGCCGCCGCTCCCGACCGGTCGGTTAAGTGGTGCGGCAAGGGCGGTCAATCGTCCCGCAACGGCAGACATCGCCCGCAGCACGAGACCGCCCACCCCCGACCTTGGGATAAGAAGACCAGAATATGACCGAACGGTCAACTTTAAGGCACGGCAACTTCCCAAACGGTCACTTCGAGCGAAGATACATTGACCGTTTGGGCGAAATGGGCGAATTTCGGACTTCCCTTCCGGAAAAAACCGGCTAGAGTGCCGAAAGTGCGAAAAAAGCGAGCATGCACATAAGAGGTGCAAGACCGCGCACGAGGGGATTGCAGATGACCACCATTCCGACGCCGGCCGCATAGCCCGACCGGGGCGGCTGCCGGAAACGGGCCGGGCGTGCAGCGCGCCGCCGGACCCGGAAGCTTCCTCCGCAAGGCTATCCAACCATCCGCATCGCGCACCCGCGAGCGGGGCTGACGGCCCGCTCGCGACGGGTCCGGTGCGTCCGCGCGCCGCCAACCGGCCCTTCGGCCGCCGGCGCATCCGATCGACCGTCAACGGAGCGACAGCGTGAACGTGGAACAGGCGGCGCCGGCGAGGCCGGGAGGCATCTGGGGGGCCATCGGCCACTATGTGCGCTTCATCGACCGCATCTCGGACTATGTCGGCTATCTCGCCGCCTCGCTCATCTTCATGATGGGCGGCGTGCTGATCTTCGACGCGGTGACCCGCAACCTGCTGAAGATGCCGGTGCACTGGGCGGTGGAACTCACGCAGTTCACGCTCGCCGCCTATTACTTCATGGGCGGCCCGTTCACCCTGAAGAACAACGAACATGTCCGCATGGACCTCTGGTATTCCTCGCTCTCCGAGCGCGGCAAGGCCAAGGCTGATCTCGCCACCGTCTGGTGCCTGATCTTCTATCTCGGCGTCATGCTGACGGGCTCGATCTCCAGCCTGCAATACGCCATCGCCACCAACGAGAAGCGCTTCTCGATCTGGAACCCCTCGGTGATCCCGATCAAGGCATTGCTCACCGCCTGCCTCGTGCTGATGCTGCTGCAGGCCTTCTCCCTCGTCTTCAAGCACATCGCCACGCTGCGCGGGGAGAAGTTCTGATGTCTTATGAGTTGATCGCGCTGCTGATGTTCGCCTCGATGGTGCTGGCGCTCATCAGCGGGCAGCTCGTCTTCGCCGGCATCGGCTTCGTCGCCTCCGCCGCCGCGCTGCTGCTCTACGGCCCCGGCGCCATGGACCTGCCGTTCAACCAGGTCTTCAAGCTGTTCAACTGGTACGCGATGCTCACCCTGCCCATGTTCATCTACATGGGCTACATCCTCGCGGAATCCGGGATCGCGGAGGATTTGTACCGAGCGCTGCATGTCTGGTTCGGGCGCTTCACCGGCGGCCTCGCCATCGGCACCATCTTCCTGATGGTCATCATCTCGGCGATGAACGGCCTCTCCGTCGCCGGCATGGCGATCGGCGCCACCATCGCGCTGCCGGAAATGATCCGCCGCGGCTACGACAAGGTGCTGATCTCCGGGGTCATCCAGGGCGGCTCCTCGCTCGGCATCCTCATCCCGCCATCGGTGGTGCTGGTGCTCTACGGCATGATCGCCCGCCAGCCGGTCTCCAAGCTCTGGTTCGCCGGCGTCGGCCCCGGCCTGCTGATGGCCGCGCTGTTCATCATCTACATCTATGTCCGCGTGAAGCTGAACCCGAAGCTGGCGCCCAAGCTCACCGACGAAGAGCTGAACATGCCGCTTCGCGAGAAGCTGGCGCTGGCGCGGGCGGGCGTCATCCCCTTCGCTATCTTCTTCTTCATGACCGGCCTCTTCGTCTTCGGCGTCACCAGCCTCGTCGAGAGCTCGGCGGTCGGCGCCACCACGGCGACGCTGGCGGCGATCTACAAGCGACGGTTCAACTGGCCGGTGGTGCGCGACACCTCGCTGAAGACGCTGAACGTATCCTGCATGTTCATGTGGCTGATCCTCGCCGCCCTTGCCTTCGGCACGGTGTTCGACGGGCTCGGCGCGGTGAAGGCGATCGAGTTCCTGTTCGTCAAGCAGTGGGACCTGAACCCCTGGACCATCATCATCATGATGCAGCTCAGCTTCATCGTGATGGGCATGTTCCTCGACGACACCGCGATGCTGGTCATCGTCGCGCCGCTCTACATCCCGCTGGTGAAGGCGCTCGACCTTGGCTTCAACAACCAGCTGATCTGGTACGGCATCCTCTACACGATCACCTGCCAGATCGCCTACATAACCCCACCCTTCGGCTACAACCTGTTCCTGATGCGCTCGCTGGCGCCGAAGGAGATTTCGCTGGTCGACATCTATCGGTCGATCTGGCCGTTCGCCGCGATCATGATGTTCACCATCGTCATCCTGATGGTCTTCCCGCAGATCGCGCTCTGGCTGCCCGAGCACATGAACGTCAAGGGCTGAGCAACAGCCCATCCTTCCCCCTTCCAGAGGAGAAAAAGATGACTGACGAGACCAAGAAGCCCTTCCCCAAGAAGATCGACCCCGCCGCCGACGCCATTCTCGCCACCCGCCGCAGCTTCCTCGGCAAGGCGGCGCTCGGCACCGGCGCCGCGCTGGCCGGCTCGACGCTGGCCGCGCCCGCCGTCATCGCCCAGGCCGGCACCATCAAGTGGCGCCTGCAGACCTATTCGGGCGCCCCGCTCGGCGCCCATGTCATCAAGCCGCAGATCGACGCCTTCAACGCGGCGGCCAACGGCGCGATGGAGATTGAGCTCTATTACGCCGACCAGCTCGTGCCGACCTCCGACCTGTTCCGCGCCTTGCAGACCGGCACGCTCGACGCGGTGCAGTCGGACGAGGCCACCATGGCCTCGCCGGTCGACATCGCCGTGTTCGGCGGCTACTTCCCCTTCGCCACCCGCTACAGCCTCGATGTGCCGGCGCTGTTCCGCTACTACGGCCTCAAGGACATCTGGGCGGAAGCCTATGCCGAGGTGCCGAACGTCACCTGGCTGTCCACCGGCGCCTGGGACCCGCTGCACATCTTCACCGTCAACAAGCCGATCAAGAGCCTTGCCGACATGGCGGGCCTGCGCGTCTTCGGCGTGCCGACCGCCGGCAAGTTCCTCTCCAAATACGGCCTCGTGCCGGTGACGATCCCGTGGGACAATGTGGAAGTCGCGCTGCAGACCGGCGAGCTTGACGGCGTCGCCTGGTGCGGCTTCACCGAGGCCTATGAGGTGGGCTGGGCGGATGTGTGCAACTACGCGCTCACCAACTCGGTCACCGGCGCCTGGTTCGGCAGCTACTTCGCCAACACGCCGAGCTGGGAGAAGGTGCCGGCTCATCTTAAGGAGCTGTTCCTGATGAGCATCGACCAGTCCCACTATTATCGCGATGTCTGGTACTGGGGCGGCGAGGCCAAGCTGCGCGTCGAAGGCCAGAAAATGGAACTGACGTCGCTGCCGCCGGCCGAATGGGCGCAGGTCGTCGCCGATTCCAAGGGCTTCTGGGACGAGGTCGCCGCCTCCAGCCCGCGCGCGGGCAAGGTCGTCGCGGCTTTCAAGAAGTACGACGAGACCATGCAGAAGGCCGGCTACCCCTACCGCTGAGCGGCGGCGGCCGACCTTCGACATTGCGGCTCCGCCCTCCGGGCGGGGCCGCCTCCCCGCCCCCGGCGGGCCGTTCGCGTGACGCGGCGGGCCAGATGCCCGCGCGATGTTTGATTGGAAGGGAGCGCCCGTGCTCCATACCCCCTCCCCCGACTTCGCCGGACCTTACGACCTCGCCGTCATCGGCGCGGGCGTGGTCGGCTGCGCGGTGGCGCGCCGCTTCGCGCTTGCCGGCGCCCGGGTGGTGGTGATCGAGAAGGGCGCGGACATCCTCTCCGGGGCGTCCAAGGCCAACAGCGCCATATTGCACACCGGCTTCGACGCCCCGCCCGGCAGTCTCGAACTGGAGCTGGTGCAGGCCGGTCGCGCGGAATATCTCGCCATCCGCGACAGCCTCGGCCTGCCGCTCGTCGAGACCGGCGCGCTGGTCTGCGCCTGGAACGCGCTGGAGGCCGACAAGCTCGACGCCATCGCCGCGCAGGGCCGCGCCAACGGCGTCAACGAGTTGCGCCTGCTCTCCGGCACGGAGGCCCGCGCCACCTGCCCCGGCCTGTCCGAACGCCTCGTCGCCGCCATCGAGGTGGCGGGCGAGCACGTCATCGACCCGTGGAGCGCCCCGCTCGCCTATCTGACGCAGGCGGTGGCGCTCGGCGCCCGTCTGCTGCGCGATGCGGAGCTGATCGGGGGGCGCTTCGAGGACGACTGGATTCTGGAAACCTCCGCCGGCACGCTGCGCGCCGCCGCCGTCGTCAACGCCGCCGGCCTTTACGGCGATCTCGTCGACGCCCGCCTCGGCCTCAAACCGGAATTCGAGATTCGCCCCCGCAAGGGCCAGTTCGTCGTGCTCGACAAGGCGGCCTTCGCCCATGTGCCGCGCATCGTGCTGCCGGTGCCGACCGAGATCACCAAGGGCGTCGTCGTCTGCCCCACCGCCTTCGGCAATGTGCTGATCGGCCCGACCGCCGAGGAGCAGGAGGACCGCACCCGCGCGACGGTGGAGACCGGCGCGCTGGAGGCCCTGCTGGCGCGCGGCGCGGAGATCGTGCCGGCGCTGGCCGGCATTCCGGTGACGGCGGTCTATGCCGGGCTGCGCCCGGCGACAGAGAGCAAGGCCTATCGGGTGATCGCCCGGCCGGAGCGGCGCGCCATCACGCTGGGCGGCATACGCTCGACAGGGCTTTCCGCCGCGCTCGGCCTCGCCAGCCATGCGCTGAAGCTGCATGAGGATTTCGGCCTGCCGGCGACCGTTCCCGCCGAGCCGCCGGCCGTCTGCCTGCCCAACCTCGCGCAGACGCGCGAGCGCGACTGGCAGCGGCCGGACCATGGCGAGATCGTTTGCCATTGCGAACTGGTGACGCGGCGCGAGATCGAGGCGACCTTCGACAGCGCGATTCCGCCCGGCGATTTCGGCGGGCTGCGGCGGCGCACACGCGCCGGCATGGGCCGCTGCCAGGGCTTCTACTGCAACGCCCGGCTGGCTGAGATGACGCAGGGCCGCCTCGCGCCACCGCTCGCCGTCGGGGAGCGCGAGGAATGAGCGGCCCCTTCGAGAGCGCAACCGCCGACGTCATCGTGGTCGGCGGCGGCCCGGCCGGAGTCGCGGCGGCGGTGGAGTTGCGCCGGCAGGGCGTCGCCCACGTCGTGCTGCTGGACCGCGAGGACGAGCTCGGCGGCGCCACCCGGCATTGCGCCCATTCGCCCTTCGGCATGCGCGAATTCGGCCGGGTCTATCTCGGCGCCGCCTATGGCCGCCGTCTGGCGGCAGAAGCCGCGCAGGCGGGCGTCGAGGTGCGCACCGGCCATTCCGTGGTGCGGCTGGAGCCCGGCGGAAGGCTGGAGGTCGCCTCCTCTTCCGGCGTCGTCACCCTATCCGCCCGCCGCATCCTGATCGCCACCGGCGCGCGCGAGACGCCGCGCTCGGCCCGGCTGATCCCCGGCGACCGTCCGCTCGGCATCGTCACCACCGGCACGCTGCAATCCTATGCCGCCTTTCACGGCCTGATGCCGTTCCGCCGCCCGCTCATCGTCGGCTCGGAACTGGTGAGCCAGTCGGCGCTGTTCACCTGCCTGACCCATGGCGCCCGCCCCGTGGCGATGATCGAGCCCGGCCCGCATCCCCTCGCCCGCGCGCCGTTCAACTGGTTCCCGCGCCTCGTCGGCGTACCCTTTCATCTGGGTGCCGACATCGCCGACATTCGCGGCACCGCTCGCGTCGAGGAGGTCACGATCCGCCTCGCCGACGGCACCGCCCACACGCTCGCCTGCGACGGCGTGCTGCTCACCGGCCGCTTCACCCCGGAATCGGCGCTGTTCCGCCAGTCCGCCGTCGGCGTCGAGCCCGGTAGCGCCGGCCCGGCCGTCGACCAGGACGGACGCAGCCGCGATCCCCTCGTCTTCGCTGGCGGCAACCTTCTGCGCGCGGTGGAAACCGGCGGCTGGGCCTTCCGCGAGGGACGTGCCGTGGGCATGGCCATCGCGGAGGATCTGGCCCGCGATGCCGAGGCCGGCGTCCCGATCCCGGTCGGATTCGAGGCGCCGATCAAGCTCGTCGTGCCGAGCCTGCTGCGCGCCGGCGCCAATGCCGTGCCGGCCTTGCCCGATTTCCAGCTCCGCTTCTCCCGCACCGCATCCGGACGCCTGTCGCTGGAGATCGACGGCCGCGAGGTATGGGCGCGCGCGGGCACATGGCGGCCGGAACGGCGCATCCTCGTGCCCATCCCACCGGGCGCCGCGAGGGCGGGCTCCGTGCGCTTCCGCTTCCGGGAGACCGGCTGATGCGCGTCGCCGCCATCGACCAGGGCACCACCTCGACACGTTGCCTCGTCGTGGAAAGCGGCGGGCAGGCGCGGGTGGCGGCGAGCCGCACCCATGCACAGTCCTATCCCGCCCCCGGCCGGGTCGAGCATGACCCGGAGGAGCTTGTCGCCAATGTCGCAGCCGTGCTGGCGGCGGCCGGGCCGGTCGACGCCATCGGCCTCGCCAATCAGGGCGAAAGCTGCCTCGCCTGGGACGCGCTCACAGGCGAGGCGCTCTCCCCCGTCATCGTCTGGCAGGACGCCCGCACCGCGCAGGCGCTCGCCGCGCTGGGGCCGGACGCGCGGGCGCGTTCCTCCGCGATCTGCGGCCTGCCGCTCGATCCCTATTTCTCCGCCTCCAAGCTCGCCTGGCTGCTGCGCAACATCCCGGCCGTCGCCAGCGCGCAGGCGGCCGGGCGGCTGCGGCTCGGCACCACCGACGCCTTCTTCCTCGACCGGCTCGCCGGCACCTTCGCGACCGATAGCGCCACCGCCTCGCGCACCGGGCTGCTCGACCTCTCGACCGGCACGTGGAGCGAGGAGCTGTGCGCGCTGCACGGCGTGCCGCTCGCCTGCCTGCCGCCCGTCGTCCCGGTCGATACCGACTTCGGCACTATCGGCGGCGTGTCGGTGAAGGCCTCCATCGTCGACCAGCAGGCCGCGCTCTACGGGCATGGCTGCCGCCGGCCGGGCGACGCCAAGATCACCTTCGGCACCGGCGCCTTCCTGCTGGCGGTGACGGGAGACGAGCGGCTGGCCGGCGGCGGACTTCTGCCGACGGTCGGCTGGCAACGCGCGGGCGAGGCGCCGGTCTTCGCGCTGGAAGGCGGGGTCTACGATGCCGGCTCGGCGCTCGAATGGCTGCGCCGGCTCGGCCTGTTCACGGGAACGGACGAACTCGACGGCTTCGAGGGCCCGTCCGCGCTCAGTCGCGGCCTCGTCTTCGTGCCCGCCCTGTCCGGCCTTGCCGCGCCCCACTGGGACCGCGCCGCCGCGCCGCTCTTCATCGGCATGGACGCGGCGACCGGCCGGCGCGATATGGTGCGCGCGGCGCTGGAGGGCATCGCCCTGCTCACCGTCGGGCTGATCGAGGCGGCCGCCGCGCAGGTGGGGAGCATAAGCGAGATCGCCATAGACGGCGGCCTGTCGCAGAGCGCCTCTTTCGCCGGCTTCCTCGCCGCCGCCAGCGGGCGCAGCGTGCGCGTGCCGGCGCTGCACGAGATGACCGCGCTCGGCCTCGCCGAGCTGTGCGGCGCCGATGTCGCCGACGCCCGCGCGGAGGCCCGCCACTTTACGCCGGACGGCTCGGTCACGGGCGAGCAGCGCGCGCGCTTCGCGGAAGCCGTCGCCCGCAGCCGTGGCTGGCGGGGCTAGAGCATTCCGGTTGCGGGATTGCTCCAGCTGGTTGTTTCACGCGTTTTCTTCACGCGAACCGGATGTCCCTTCGCTCGAAAACGCTTCAGAGAAACTCCTCCATCGGCAGCACGGCGTAGCCGGCGCCCTTGAGCGTCGCGCGGACCGCGCGCGCCATCGCCACCGCGTCCGGCGTGTCGCCGTGCACGCACACGGTATCCGCGCGCACCGGGATGCTCGTGCCGTCGAGCGCCGTCACCTCACCGGTATCGAGGATGGAGAGCACCCGCGCGGCCGCCTCCTGCGCGTCGTGCAACACCGCGCCGGGCAGCTTGCGCGGGGCGAGATTGCCGCTCGCGGCATAGGCGCGGTCGGCATAGATCTCGCGCGCCAGCCGCAGCCCCGCCTCCTCGCCGGCCCGTTCGCTCGGCAGGCCCGGCATCACCACGAGGATGAGTTCGCGGTCGACCGCGCGCACCGCCCGCGCCACGGTGCGGGCGAGCTCGATGTCGTCATTGGCCATGTTGCCGAGCGCGCCATGCGCCTTCACATGCTCCAGACGCAGCCCCTGCGCATGGGCGAGCGCCTGCAGCGCGCCGATCTGGTAGATGAGCTGCGCCTCGATCTCGGCCGGGCTCTGGCCGAGGATCTGCCGGCGGCCGAAACCCCACAGGTCGAGAAAGCCGGGATGCGCACCGCAGGCGACGCCGCGCGCCTTGGCCTTGGCCAGCGTCGCCGCCATCACCGAGGGATCGCCGGCATGGAAGCCGCAGGCGATGTTGGCGGAGGTGACGATCTCCAGCATCCCGGCATCGTCGCCCAGCTCATAGACGCCGAAGCTCTCGCCCATGTCGCAATTGAGGTCGATCCGCTTCATGCCGGGCTCCGTTCACGCGTGGTCCGTATCGAGCGCCGAGCAGACGCCGCCGACAAGGTTGTGCGACAGCAGGCGCTCGCTGGAAAGCCCTGCCGGCCCGGCCTCCTCGACCATCGCCGCAATGAGGGCCGCGAGTTCCGCCTCGTGCGCGCGCGACGCCGCCTCGGCCTCTTCGGCGGTGACGGCGGAAAGGCGCAGCACATCGCCCGGCCGCGCCTGCCCGAGCCGCCACAGGTCCGGCCCGATCACGGTGGCGATCTTGGGGTAGCCACCGGTCGTCTGCCGGTCGGCCAGCAGCACCACCGGTCGACCGTGGCCGGGCACCTGTATGGCGCCGTTGACGATGCCGTCCGAAACGATGTTGAAGCCGTCGCGATGGGCGATCTGCGGCCCGTCGAGCTGTGCGCCCATGCGATCGGCCTTGTCGGAGACGCGGTAGTCCGACGACAGGAAAGTGGCGACGCCCTCCGGCGTGAAATGGTCGTCCTGCGGGCCAAGCAGCACGCGGAACGGCCCGCGCGCGGCCGGCCGATGCGACGGCGGGAGGGCGAGCAGCGGGCCGGCCGGCGCTCCGTTGAGCGCCAGCCGGTCGCCGGCGCGCAGCGCGCGGCCCTCCAACCCGCCGATGCCGGAGCGCGAATGGGTGGACAGGCTGCCCAGCGTCGGCGGAACCGCGAAGCCGCCGGCGATGGCGAGATAGGCCCGCATGCCGGCACGTGCGGGGCCGATCTCGATGCGCGCGCCCGGCTGCAGCGCATAAGCGCGCCAGCCCTCCGCCGGCCGGCCGTCGATGGTAAGCGCCATGTCGGCGCCGGCCAGCGCGAGGCGCAGCGGCCCGCCTTCGACGGTGGCGGAAAGGCCCAGCATGGTCAGCTCGACCGCCGCCATGCCGCGCGGATTGCCGACCAGCGCATTGGCGAGCGCCAGCGCGAAGGGGTCCATCGCCCCCGAGGCCGAGATGCCGAAGCGCTGATAGCCGAAGCGGCCGGCGTCCTGAAGGGTGGAGAACAGGCCGGGCCGCTCGATGACGAGATGCGCGCCCATCACGCCTCCTTCCGCTCGGCGACGGCCTCGCCCGCCTCGACCGCCCGGCACAGTGCCTCATATTCGGCCGGCGAAACCGGCACGAAGCGCAGCGCATCGCCGGCCGTGAACAGGAAGGGGCGTGCGGTGCGCGCGGGATCGTAGGAGCGCACCGGCGTCTGGCCGAGCAGATGCCAGCCGCTCGGTATCTCCAGCGGCGGCGCCACCGCCGCCTGTCTGCCGCCGATGGAGATGGAGCGCGGCGGCGTCTTCAGCCTGGGGTCGCTGCGCCGGCTGGTGTGGATCGCCTCCGGCAGCCCGCCGAGATAGGCGAAGCCCGGCGCGAAGCCGATCATGTAGACGCGGTAGGTGGCGCCCGCATGCAGCGCGATGACCTCGTCCGTGGTGAGCCCGTGCAGCCGCGCCACCGCGTCGAGATCGACGCCGTGCACACCGCCATAGAGCACCGGGACATGCCAGACGCCGCGCGGCGCGTCCTCCCCCGCGCGATCCTCGCCGGTCGCCCATAGAGCGGCGATCTCCTCGCGCAGCCGCGCCTTGGCCAGCACCAACGGATCGAACATCACGAGAAGCGAGCGATAGGTCGGCACCAGCTCGCGCACGCCTTCCAGCGCACGCGCCTCCAGCGCGTCGGCGAGCGCGATCACCCGCCGGTTCAGCGCCTCGTCGATGGCGTCGCCGAACTCGACGACGAGCCCCGCCTCGCCGGCATCGAGCAGGCGCGGGGCAGCGGGCGCATCGGCAGCGTCCGGCATGCGCGTTTCTCCCTCATTCGCCCCTCGACATAGACCATGCGGTGCGCCGGCCCGCCACTCCTTCGCCGGCTCGGCACATTCAGGCGGGCCGGCCCAGCGCCTTGAGCTCGGCGTAAAGCGTCGCCGGCACCAGCACGCCGTTGCCGCTGCGCGCACGGGCGGCGTAGCGGCGCTCGCCCGGCAGGCGCACGCCGGGCTGTTCGCGGGCAGCGGCGAACAGCGCCTCGCCTTCCGCCAGCCGGGAGGCGAGGCTCTCAGTGCCGAACACCGCCGGGTCGATGGCGACGAACAGCTCGCCGCCGAGCGGCGGGCCGCCATCGCCGTTCTCCGCCGCCAGCGCCTGCCGGCTGGTGAGGTCGCCGATCAGCGGGCCGGCGATCAGCTCCACCATCATGGAGAGCGCCGAGCCCTTGTGGCCGCCGAAGGGCAGCAGCGCGCCCGCCAGCGCGCTCGCCGGGTCCGTGGTCGGCGCGCCCTCCGGCCCCACCGCCCAGCCGGGCGGGAGCGTCGCGCCGGCCCGGCGCTTCAGCTCGATCTCGCCGCGCGCGGCGGCGCTGGTGGCGAAGTCGAAGATGAAGGGCTGGCCCTGCGGCACCGGCCAGCCGAAGGCCATCGGGTTGGTGCCGAGCAGCGGGCGCGCGCCGCCGGCGGGGGCGACGCAGCACTGGCCGACGGTGAAGCACCAGGCGGCCAGCCCGGCTTCCACAGCCGGCTCGATATCGGCCCACAGCGCCGAGAAATGGTAGCAGTCATGGATCGCCAGCGCCGCGATGCCATAGGTGCGTGCCGCCTCGATCAGCGCCGGAACGCCGGTCTCGATGGCGAGCGGGGCGAAGCCGCGCCTGGCGTCGACGCGCAGCACGGCGGAGGTGGCGCGGGTCAGCACCGGCAGCGCCGTGCGCTCCGCCTTGCCGCTGCGCACCGAGGCGACATAGCCGATCAGCCGGTAGAGCCCGTGCGAATGGCACTCATCCGCCTCGGCACGGGCGATGGAGCGGGCGATGGCTTCCGCATGCGGCACGCCGAGCCCCGCGCCGACCAGCGTGTCGCGGGCGAGCGCGTGCACTTCGGCGAGCGACAGGCGCACCATGCCGGGCTCCACAGCGGCGGAAGTGGCGGAGGCGGCGCTATCGGACATGGGCGGGGTTCCTAAGCTCGGGCAACGGCATCGGAGCGACCCGCTTGCCGTTTCGTCCCGGCCTGCCCCATAGGGCACAGGCTCGTCTTTCGTCCCCGCCCCCGGGCGGGGCCGGAGGGCGGGCGGAGCCGATGCCCCGCCCGCCGCCGGGCTCACTTCAGCGCATTGTCGACGGCGCCGCGAATAAAGGCCTGCTGCGAGACGCCGGCGGCCTGCGCCTTCACATTGATGGCGTCGACGATGGCCGGCGGGAAGGAAACGTCGAGGATGACCTCGTCGGCGCCTTCGAGCGAATACACCACGCGGGTGATGCGCGCGGCGAAGCGGTTGACCAGCGAGGCCTTCTTCGCGTCGCTCAATTCACCCTGCGCGGCCACCGTCGGGCAATAGGCGGCGATCAGGTTGTCGATGATCAGCACCGGGCCGACGCCGCTCGCCTTCAGCTCGGTGACGGCGGCATTGAGCTGCCCGACATTGTCGAAGGCGTCGCCCGTCGGCAGCACGGCCTTGATGGCGGCCGCCTGCTTGGCCTCAAGCGGCTTGGCGGGGCACTCGAAGGCGCCGGCGGCGTGCGAGGGCTGCGCCATGCCGATGGCCAGAGCGAGGGTCAGGGCCGCCGCCGGAATTACGCGAGCAAGGGTCATGCGAGGCTTCTCCATTCGCCGTAAGCGTGAAACTGAGGGGCGCGCAGCGCACGCCGCCGCCGATGCTTACCACAGCCGGCGGGAGCGTCACGAGGACGTGGCGACGCGGCGCGTGGACGTTTCGCGGTCAGCCGCCGCGCCAGAGCGCGGCGCCGCCGGTGAGGCCGGCATCGTTCGAGGCGATGACGACATTTCCGGGCAGGTCGAGGTCGACATGCTTGGAATTGCCGCCGCCGAGATAGAGCCGGTCGTAATGCAGCAGGACGTAGAGCAGCTCGATGACACGGCCCACATGGTGGTTCCAGTGCTTGCGCCCGTGCTTCTCGTAAGCCGCGACGCCGAGATACTCGTCATAGGTCAGGTTGTCGTGCACGGGATGATGCGCCAGTTCCATATGCGGCATCAGCACGCCATCGCGGAACAGTGCCGTGCCCGCGCCGGTGCCGAGGGTGAGCACCATTTCCAGTCCCTTGCCCGAGATGATGCCGAGCCCCTGCATCTCGGCATCGTTGATCAGCCGTGCCGGCGCGCCGAGGCGCGAGGCCATGGCGTCGGCCAGCGCGAAGCCGGCCCAGGCCTCGGCGCCGAGATTGGGCGCGGTCAGCACGGTGCCGTTGCGCACCACGCCGGGAAAGCCGATGGCGATCCGGTCGAAGGCCGGCAGCTTCGGCGCCATGCCGGCATAGGCGTCGAGCAATGCCTGCGGCGGGCAGGGATGGGGCGTGTCGACCCGCTCGCGCTCGGAGATCATGGTGCCGTGGTCGTCGATGACAGCGCATTTCAGCCCGGTGCCGCCGACATCGACCGCGAGGATACCCGCCGGCGTGGTGCCGGCCGTCTTTTCGTTCATCGTCTTCCCCTCACTTCGCCGGCTCGGCGGTCTCGGCAGGCTCGGCGACGCGGCGCGAGGCGTCGGGCGCCGCCGGGTCCTGGCTGCCGTGGAACATCGATTCGTCGCCGTCGACGGCGACCGCGAAATCCTCCCCCTCCCATTTATCCGCGTCAGGCCAGTAGAAGGTGAAGCGCAGATGCCGGCCATGGGCCGCGCCTGCCGTGGGCAGGTCGGCGACGTGCAGGCCGAAGGCGTTGGCGGCGGTGGGGGTGTCGTGCGTGGTCGCCCAGCCGTCGAGCGACCAGTGGATCAGCGCCGGCGCCGGCAGCTCGATACGCAGGGTCAGGCCGGCGGGAATGGAGCGCAGCTTCTCGTTGAAGCGCCAGAGCCGGCGCGGCGACGTCACCTTGTCCTTGAGGTAGCGCTGCACGGTCTGCGGCGGCATGTCGAAGACCTTGCCGTCGCGCAGCGAGCGCATCAGCTTGATGTGCTCGGAATGCGCCCACACCAGCGGCATGGCGCTGCCGGAGGGGCGCCCCTTGAACAGCTCGCGCTCGGGTATGTCCTCGCCGTCCCACACCTGTTCCGGCAGCAGCCCGCCGGGGCCGGCGGAATCCTCCAGTGTGACGAGCAGCTGGCCGGCGCGCACGAGGTTGCCGGCGGCGATCTCGTAATGCGCGCGCTCGCCGGTCAGCAGCGGCCAGGCGCGACCGATGCCGGTGCCGTCGAAGGGCGCGCCGTCCTCATGCTCGCCATAGCCGTCGCCATTGTAGCGATACCAGAGCGGGCCCTGCGGCAGCTCCACCTTCAGGAGCGCGTCGATCGCTTTGAGCGTGCCGAGGATGCGCGGGTCGTCCGGCGCCCGCAGGCCGAAGCGCACCAGTGCCAGCGCGTCGGGCGAGATGAGCTGCGCGGCCGGCCGGTCGGTGTCGGCCGGCGGCCGGTTCTTCACCGGCACGAAGCCGTCGAGCGGCGAGGCGGCATCCGCCGTCTCCACCGGCGCGATGCGCACATAATAGCCCTCGACGCCGAGCTTCTCGGCCAGCTCGGTGTTGGTGGCGAAGGTCCAGCGCTCGACCGAATCGTTCCACGCATCGGCGGTCTCGCGCAGATAGGTGGCCTCGTCCCGGCGGCCGGCGATCTCCATCATGTCGGCGGCGGCGAGCAGCGCGGCGATCTCGACCGCCAGCGTGAAGGGCGAATAGCCGGCATCCTCCTCCCAGCGGTCCTGCCCGGTGACGGGGCCGTTGCGCAGGATGAAGGCCGCCGCGCGCTCCACCATGTCCATATAGGACGCCAGTTCGCCATGGGCGAAATGGCCGCCGCGCCGGATCATGTCGGTGAGCAGGATCGGGAAGGCGCACTCGTCCATCTGCACCCCGCCCCAATAGGCGGAGCCGTCCAGCCAGACATTCTGCGACCAGTGGCCGTCCGCTTCCTGTATGGCGCGGAGATAGCCGAGCACCGCCTTGGCGTCGTCGATGGCGCCGGCGGCGAGCAGGCCGCCGGCATTCTCTACCAGGTCGCGCGGCCAGACGAGGTGATAGCCGCCGAGGTCCTCGTCGCCCTTGTTGAAGCCCCAGGGAATCGAGAGGCTGGCGATGATGGCGCCGGGCACGGAAGGCGGCTGGTGGGTAGCAAGCACGATGGTGCTGGCGCGGTAGGTGTTGATGTTCGAGCGGTTCTGCGGATGGTCCAGCGGCAGCAGCGTGCCCTGCCAGGCCCGCCAGCCCTGCACATAGGTGCGGCGCAGTTCCTCGAAGCCCTCCTGCAGGCTAGAGACGGCGCGGAATCCCGCCTCCTCCGGGCGGGCGCCGAAGCCGAGCGCGATCAGCATCGTGCCGTCGCCGGCGGCGAGGTCGAGCTCGGCGCTGAGCGCGACATTGCCGTCGGCGGCGCGCTGGTAGCGCTCGTCGAGGCAACCCGCCTCGTTCAGCTGGCGCCAGCCGTCGGAGGCGCCGACATAGCCGACCGAGCGCGCCTTCCACGGCACCGAGCAGGCCAGCGCCAGCGACACGCCGCGCCGGCCGGAGGCGAACAGCATCGGCGTGCCCTTGTAGTCGTCGACCCAGGCCGTGTTGTCGGCGCCCGCATTGATGATGTGCGGTGCCAGCAGGCCGAACAGACGGTAGTCGGAGATATCGCCGGCCAGCGCCTCGAAGGTCACCTGCTGCAACAGCACCTCGCGGCGCGGATCGGCAAGAATCTGCTTCTGGATGCGCCAGCGCCCGTCGCGCGCGGTATTGAGCAGGTGATAGGCCGGCGCGCCGTGCTCCAGCACGCCGACCTCATGCTCGGCGTCGCGCTTCTCCTCGGTGAAATAGCCGTCCGGCCCGGTGACGAGGAAGCCGAAGTCGCGCGTGCAGGCAGCATCGACGCGCGGATAGTAGATTTCGTTGAGAATGCCGTGGCTCAGCGTGAACCACAGGCGGCTCGCCGCCGTGCGGGCGGTGCCGACACCCACCTTGGCGCTCGACGTCCAGCGGGCCGGCCCGCCGGGCCCTCCCGGCGGTGTGATGGCGTTGTCCTCGTTCATGGACGGTTTCCCCACTTTCATTGGACCGCGCTCATCGGCGCGGCCGGGAGATAACCTGAAACCACACGAGCCGCCTGCCAAGCCCGCCGAGGGATCAATTTACCGACCGGGATGAATCGCCGGCCGCGCGGGCGAGGAGCGAGAGCGGGGCGTCGCCGGACGAGACGCCGTGGGCTTTACGGAAAAATGCTCTTGCTGATCCGTGCGTGGACGCCCCAATTGCCGTCGGCGACCTGCGTCACGCCGAAATCGACCGCCACCGACATCAGCGAGATCGCCTCGTCCTCGTCCAGGCCGTAGCGCCCCATCAGGAACTTGCGGGCCTCGCGCGTGGCGCTTCGCAGGGCGCGGCTCAGGGACGAGCGCTTGAACACTTCGGACTGCGCGTTGCGGCCGAGTTCGCGCAGATAGTTGGTGTAGCTGAAACCGTGCAGCAGCCAGGCCTCGGGCGTCTCGATGAGCGGGGCGTTCAGCCCGTTCAGGAAGCTCTTGTCGGTCTCTCCGCGCCTGTGCAGCACGAGGCGTATCTCGCCGGTCAGCGAGCATTCCAGCCCCGTGCCGCTGATTTCGCCGTCGCCCTGCGCGAGATGGGGGTCGCCGACGGAAAGCAGCGCGCCGGGCACGGCCACGGGCAGATAGACGGAGGAGCCCTTGCCGGCGCGCCAATTGTCGATGTTGCCGCCGAAATAGCCGGGAGGCACCGAATCCACCATGTCGCTCTCGCGCGGGGCCACGGCGATGAAGCCGAAATGCGGACGCACCGGAATGCGGGCGCCGGCCAGCACGCCCTCGCGCTTTTCGATCAGCCGGTGATCGACGGGAACGCCGGGATAGTCGATGGTCTCGTGCACGACACCGAACGGATCGGTCTGCGGCGCCCAGCGGAAGGAATAGACCGCCTCCGCAAACCCGCTCTCCCCGGCGGCGTCGGTGCGATAGATGGTGATGACCTCGCGCTTGCGCGGCTCGTCCAGAATGTCGTCATGGTGGAAGCCCCACGCTGCGGCGGCGTTGGAGCCGAAGGCGTAGCCGGCATGGGCCGGGTTGGCGCTGGGGCGCGGCTTCAGGTCGAGAATCTCGACTTCCAGCACATCGCCGGGCTCGGCACCGTGGACGAAGATCGGGCCGGTGCAGATATGCACGCCGAAGCCCTCCCCCGCCCCGCGCCCGAAGATGGAGGCGTTGACCGGCCCGGCGCCGCGGCGGTCCACCGCCTTGTAGTCGGCGGTCCAGCGAAACACGCTCTCCGCGCCCGGATCGCCCGCGATCATCCGCTCATGGTCGTCATAGGCGTGCTGCGTCAGTGTCTCAACCGTCACCCGCGCCCCCGAGCGCACCCTCAGGGCGGGCGCGATGCTGCGCGAGAGGTAGCCCCAATGCACCGTATCGCGGGAAACCGGCAGGTGATGATGACCGGGCTCGATCACCTCGCGCGGGCGCACCGGCGCGGGCAGGTCGGTAGCTTCGGTGGTCGCCGTTGCTGCGGGAGCCGGCCGCACAGGGCGCGCACCCGAATGCATCGGGCGGCCACGGGTCCAGCGCGTCTCCACCGTCGCGCCGGAGGATTTGCGGTAGTCGCGCGGGGAGATGGCATAGGCGGCGCTGAACACCCGGCTGAAATGCGCCTGATCGGCAAAGCCCCAGCGAAAGCCGATCTCGGCGATGGAACGGTCGGCGTGCTGCGGGTTCACGAGATCGAGCCGGCACTGTTCCAGCCGGCGATGACGAACGTAATCGGAGAAGGAGCGGTCCTGTCCCTCGAACAGCCGCTGGATATAGCGGGCCGAGAGACCCTCGGCGCTCGCGATATCGTTCACCGACAGGTCGGGCTCGCGCAGACGCGCCTCGATCTGCGCGCAGATGCGGGCGAAATGCGCCGCCTGCACCTGCGTCGCGCTGTCCTCCTCCGGCCGGGCGCCGACGAGCAGGGCGGAAAGCACGAGTTCCGTCACCGCCGGCTCGGCGGCCATCACGTCGCCATCCTCCATGAAGGCGAAATGCGAGGCCAGCGCCCGCATCAGCGGACGGGCCGCCGCCGCCGAGACGGTCTCGCCGAGCACCAGCGTCGGCACGGTGGCGGCGCGGCCGAAACGGCCCGCCAGCCGCTCGCGCGGCAGGCACAGCAGCAGCAGCTCGAAATCGTTGCGGAACTGCACGGAGAAGGGAGTCGCCGGATCGCAGACCCAGAGGTCGCCATCGGCGAATTCGGCGGCGCGGCGGCCGGAATCGGTGAGATGCCCGCGCCCGTAGGTGACGAAGCCGATGAGGATCGGCGCCTCGCTCCTCCCCGGCTCCCGAGCCTTCGGCGAGGCCGGCCCCGACGCGGTGAGCTTCTGGGTCGTCGAGCGCAGCAGGGCGAAGGTCGCCTGCGTCGGCGAGCGCTTGATGGAGACCTCGCCGAAATGAAAGGCATCGGCATCGGAGAGCTCCGCGGCAAGCCCGAGCGAGGCGAGCGTCTCCCGCCATGCCGCCTCCTGCTTGGAGGCGGGGAACGCGTTTATCGAAATGGGTACGGTGCGGTTCATGGCAGCCAGCTCACGGTGGCGAAGGAATGGACCGGGGCACGCCGGATCGCCAGTGAAGCACTTTGACGAATGGCGCACAAAAACTTGTCGCGGGCCCAAGGCCCCGCGCTGCACAAATCATCGTCATGATCACATAAGTATCTGATAAAAATATCATATTCATCTTATAGTCCGCCAAAGACGTTGAGGCTCTGTGGACGGTTTGCCTCTTTGGGGGCATTGCCCCTGCCGGGCGACGGCGGCTTAGTGGCGCCTGATCGAGGCGCCGCAGCGGGCGCTATCCGGACCAAAGGGGAACAACAATGGATCGTCGTGGATTCCTGGGCGCCGGGCTGGCGGGTACGGCCGCCGTCGCCACCATCGCCGCGCCGCATGTCGCGCGCGCCCAGCAGAGCTTCAGCTGGAAGATGACCAATGCCTACGGGCCGGGCGCTCCCTTCTACGTCACCGGTCCCGGCAGCCCGACCTATTTCTGCGAACTCGTCGGCAAGATGTCCGGCGGGCGGCTGACCATCCAGCATTTCGCGGCCGGCGAACTGATCCCGGCGCTGGAAGGCTTCGATGCCGTGTCCTCCGGCACGGTCGAGATGAACGCCGCCAATTCCTATTTCTGGGCGGGCAAGGTGCCGGCGGCGCAGTTCTTCACCTGCGTGCCCTTCGGCCTCAACTTCCAGGGCCAGAACGCCTGGATCTACCATGGCGGCGGCCTCCAGCTCTGGGAGGAGCTGTACGACCCCTTCAACCTCGTGCCGATGCCGCTGGGCAATACCGGCGTGCAGATGTCCGGCTGGTTCCGCAAGCCGATCGAGAAGGTCGAGGATTTCAAGGGCCTGAAGATGCGCATCCCCGGCCTTGCCGGAAAGGTCTATGCGCAGCTCGGCGTCGACGTGAAGCTGCTGCCCGGCGGTGAAATCTTCCCCGCGCTGGAGCGCGGCGTGATCGACGCCGCGGAGTTCGTCGGCCCCTATCAGGACCGGCGCCTCGGCCTGCAGAAGGCGGCCAAGTATTACTACACCACCGGCTGGCACGAGCCCAACAACGTCACCGAGCTGATCGTCAACAAGACGGCGTGGAATTCGCTGCCCGACGACCTCAAGGAGATTGTCCGCGCCGCCGCGGCGGCCTGCAACGTCATCAGCCACACCTGGTGCGAAGCGACCAATGGCGAGGCCATGGCCGACCTCGTGCAGAACCAGGGCGTCATCGCCGGCCCCTATCCGAAGCCGGTGGTCGACAAGCTGCGCGACGTCACCGCCACCACGCTGCAGCAGCTCGCCGACTCCGACCCGAAGATCAAGAAGGTCTATGACAGCTTCACCTCCTTCGCGGCCAAGCACAGCCAGTGGGCCGGCCTGTCGGAGGCCGTCTACCAGACCCAGATCCGCAGGGGCGCATGAACCGCGTTCTCGAAAGCTTTGCCCGCGCTCTCGACCTCGTCGTCGAGGTCTGCGGCTGGATCGCGGCGTGGACGGGCCTCGCGCTCGTCCTCGTCATGGCCGGCAATGTTCTGTTGCGCTACGCCTTCAACACCGGATCGGTGGCGATGCAGGAGCTGGAATGGCACCTGATGAGCCCGCTCACCCTGCTGTGCATCGCCTACACCATCAAGCATGAAGGCCATGTGCGGGTAGACATATTGTTCGCCCGCCTGCCGGCGCGCGTGCAGCAGGCAATCGACCTGTTCTCGGCGCTGGCGGTGGTCGCGCTGTCGGTCATCATCATCCTGCTGTCCTGGCGCTACGTGATGCAGTCCTACAACATCGGGGAGGGCTCGCCCGATCCCGGCGGCCTGCCCTACCGCTTCATCCTCAAGGCGATGATCCCGGCAGGTTTCGTGCTGCTTCTGCTGCAGAGCCTCGCCGCCACGGCGCGCGCGCTCGCCGCCCTCCTCAACCCGATCGCGCCGCCGGCGGCGCCCTCGGAGCCGGTGCCTTCCCATGCCCTATAACGAGATTCTGGCGATCGCCTGCATCGCCTCCTTCTTCGTCATGCTGATCATCGGCGTGCCGGTGGCGCTCACGCTGGCGATCAGCGGCTTCTTCTTCGGCTGGCTGGGCTTCGGCACGACGCTGTTCGGCCTGCTGCCGGCGCGCATCTACGGCGTCACCGCCAATTACACGCTGATCGCCATCCCGCTCTTCGTGTTCATGGGCGTGATGCTGGAGAAGTCGCGCCTCGCCGACGAGCTGATGGAGGTGATCGGCCATCTCTCGGGCGGGCTGCGCGGCGGCATGGGACTCGGCATCGTGCTGGTGGGCATGCTGATGGGCGCCACTACCGGCATCGTCGGCGCCACCATCGTCACGCTCGGCCTGCTCACCCTGCCGACCCTGCTGCGGCGCGGCTACGACAAGAGCCTGTCCTGCGGCGCCATCTGCGCCTCCGGCACGCTGGGCCAGCTCATCCCGCCCTCGACCATCCTGATCCTGCTCGCCGACATTCTCGGCGAATCCGTCGGCACGCTGTTCGCCGCCGCGCTGATGCCGGGCCTGATGCTGACCGGCATCTTCTGCATCTACATGATCGTGGTCGGCATCGTCTGGCCCGAAAAAGTGCCCGCCATTCCGCTGGAAGAGCGGCGCGCCATGCCGCGCAAGGAGTTGTGGCTGAAGGCACTGAAGGTCGGCCTGCCGCCGATCGGCCTTGTCCTTGCCGTTCTCGGGTCCATCATCGGCGGCGTCGCGGCGCCGACGGAGGCCGCCAGCATGGGCGCGCTCGGCTCCATACTGGTCGCCGCCGTCTCCGGCCGCTTCACCGTGAAGACGCTGGTGGCGACGGTGCAGAGCACGGCGCGCATCACCGCGATGATGTTCTTCGTGCTCATCTGCTCGCAGGTCTTCGCCCTCGCCTTTCGCGGGCTCGGCGGCGAGAGGCTGGTGCACGACGCTTTCGCGCTGGTGCCGGGCGGCACGGACGGCATCCTCATCTTCATGCTGCTGATCATCTTCATCCTCGGCTTCTTCATCGAGTGGATCGAGATCAGCTACATCGTGGTGCCGATGTTCCTGCCGCTGATGATCAACGCGCATGTCGACCTCGTCTGGGCGGCGGCGCTCATCGCCACCGTGCTGCAGACCTCCTTCCTGACCCCGCCGTTCGGCTGGGCGCTGTTCTACCTGCGCGGGGTGGCGCCGCCGGAAGTATCGACCGGCGACATCTATCGCGGCGTCGTTCCGTTCATCGGGCTGCAGATCTTGGCCGTGGCGCTGCTCTTCACCTTCCCCTCGGTGGCGACCTGGCTGCCGAAGGCGATCGGCTGGTAGCCGGAGTCCATCCAGATGCTGAATACTGTTCGCGCCCGTCGCGGCATGGTGACGTCCCCGCACCATCTCGCCAGCGAGGCGGGGCTGCGCGTCCTGCGCGAGGGCGGCAACGCCGTGGAGGCGACGCTCGCCATGGCGGCGGCGCTGGCCGTGGTCTATCCGCACATGACCGCCATCGGCGGCGACGGCTTCTGGCTGATCGGTGCGCCGGGAGAGACCCCGGTCGGCATCGATGCCTGCAGCCGCGCTGCGGCCGCCGCGACGCCGGAGCTCTATGCGCGGTCGGGCCTGTCGGCGATACCCCAGCGCGGGCCGCTGGCGGCCAATACGACCGCCGGCACCGTCGCCGGCTGGGGGGAGGCGCTGGCGCTCAGCGCCGGGCGCGGCGGGCGGCTGCCGCTCTCCCGCCTCCTTGAGGATGCCGCCTGGCATGCCCGCAACGGCTTCGCCGTCACCGCCAGCCAGAGCCAGCTGACCGCCGAGAAGCGGCCGGAACTCGCCGACGTGCCGGGCTTCGCCGACACCTTTCTGGCGGACGGCGCCGCGCCCGCCACCGGCGCGACGATGAAGCTCCCCGCGCTGGCGGACACGCTGGAGCGCCTCGGCCGGGAGGGCACCGAGAGCTTCTATCGCGGCCCGCTCGCCCGCGACATCGCCCACGATCTCGCCGCCGCCGGCTCGCCGGTGACGCAAGACGATCTGGCCGGCTGCCGCGCCACGCGCGTGGCGCCGCTTCAGGTCGATCTGCCCGGCGTCCGGCTGTTCAACTTCCCGCCGCCGACGCAGGGGCTGGCCTCGCTGATGATCCTCGCTCTGTTCAGCCGGCTCGGCGTGCGCGAGGCGGAGGGCTTCGCGCATCTGCACGGGCTGGTCGAGGCTACCAAGCAGGCCTTTCTGGTGCGTGACCGCGTGGTCGGCGATCCCGACGCCATGAGCGAGGACCCGCGCACCTTCCTCGACCCGGCTGTCCTCGACCGTCTCGCCGCCCGCATCGACCCCGCCCGTGCCCTGCCCTGGCCGGTGCCGCCCTCCGCCGGCGACACGGTGTGGCTCGGTGCCATCGACGGCGAGGGCCTCGCCGCCAGCTTCATCCAGAGCATCTATTTCGAGTTCGGATCGGGCGTCGTGCTGCCGCAGACCGGCATCGTCTGGCAGAATCGCGGCTCCAGCTTCGCCCTCGCCGGCACCGGGCCGCGCGTCCTCGCGCCGGGCCGCAAGCCGTTCCACACGCTGAACCCCGCCATGGCCAGCTTCGCCGACGGGCGGCACATGGTCTATGGCACGATGGGCGGCGAGGGCCAGCCGCAGACGCAGGCCGCGCTGTTCTCGCGCTACGCCTTCTTCGGGCAGGAGCTGCAGGCGGCGATCACCGCGCCGCGCTGGCTGCTCGGGCGGACCTGGGGGGCGGAGACCGTCTCGCTGAAGCTCGAAGACCGCTTCCCGCCGGAGCTCGTCGCGGCGCTTCGCGCGGCGGGCCACGATGTCGAGATGGTGCCGGCCTTCGACGCGATGATGGGACATGCCGGCGCCATCGTCCGGCGCCCCGACGGAACGCTCGAAGGCGCCGGGGACCCCCGCAGCGACGGCGCGGCGATGGGCTTCTGAGCCGATCGCCGCGCCCGGCTAGGCCCGCTTCTGGTTGTAGACGTCGAGGCAGACCGCGCCGAGCAGGACCAGGCCCTTGATGACCTGCTGGTAGTCGATGCCGATGCCGAGGATCGACATGCCGTTGTTCATCACGCCCATGATCAGCGCACCGATGACGGCGCCGCCCACCCGCCCGACGCCGCCATAGGCCGAGGCGCCGCCGATGAAGCAGGCGGCGATGACGTCCAGCTCGAAGCCGAGACCGGCCTTCGGCGTCGCGGTGTTCAGCCGGGCGGCGAAGATCAGGCCGGCGAGCGCGGCTAGCACGCCCATGTTCACGAAGGTGAGGAAGGTGAGCCGCTCGGTCTTGATGCCCGAGAGCTTCGCCGCCTTCTCATTGCCGCCGACGGCGTAGATCTGCCGGCCGATGGTCGTGCGCGTCGTCACGAAGGCATAGAGCGCGATCAGCGCCGCCATGATCACCAGCACGTTGGGCAGGCCGCGATGCGAAGCGATGAGGTAGGCGAAATAGACGATGATGGCGAACAGCACCGCGTTCTTGGCCAGGAAGAAGCCGTAGGGCTCGGTCTCGATGTGATGCGCCTCTTGCCGGGCGCGGCCGCGAAAATTGAGCCAGACCAGCGAGACGGCCAGCACCGCGCCGAGCGCCAGCGAGGTGGGGTAGAGCGCGCCGGCATCGGGGACGAATTCGGGAATGAAGCCGGAGGAGAGCCGCTGGAACCCGGTGGGGAAAGGGCCGACGGACTGGCCGGCGAGGATGGCGAGCGCGAGCCCCTTGAACACCAGCATGCCGGCGAGGGTCACGATGAAGGACGGGATCTTGAAATAGGCCACCCAATAGCCCTGCGCCGCGCCGATCAGCCCGCCGAGCGCCAGGCAGATCACCACGGCGGGAATGGGATGCAGGTCGAACCGCACCATCAATACCGCCGCCACCGCGCCGATGAAGCCCGCCACCGAGCCGACCGACAGGTCGATATGGCCGGTGACGATGATCAGCAGCATGCCCAGCGCCATGATAACGATGTAGCTGTTCTGCAGCACGAGATTGGTCAGGTTGAGCGGACGCATCAGCGTGCCGCCGGTCACCACCTCGAAGAACACCATGATCGCGCAGAGCGAGATCAGCATGCCGTATTCGCGCAGATTGTTCTTCAGGAAGCCGGCATGGTGCGGCTTCTTCAGCGCGCTCTCGCTGGTCTCGCTCATGAACGTTGCTCTCCCTTGCGCATGATGGCGCGCATGATCCGCTCCTGAGTCGCCTCGGCGGCCGGGAATTCGCCGACGAAGGCGCCCTCGGCCATCACGCAGATGCGGTCGCAGATGCCGAGCAGTTCCGGCATTTCGGAGGAGATCACCACCACGCCTTTACCGGCATCGGCCAGTTCGTTGATGATGCAGTAGATTTCATACTTGGCGCCGACATCGATGCCACGCGTCGGCTCGTCGAGGATCAGCACCTTCGGGTCGGTGAACAGCCATTTCGACAGCACCACCTTCTGCTGGTTGCCGCCGGAGAGCTTGCCGGTCTCCTGATAGATGCTGTGGCTGCGGATGCGCATGCGGCTGCGGTAATCCGAAGCGACGCGCAGCTCCTGCAGATCGTCGATGACCTGCGAGGAAGCGACCGCCGGCAGATTGGCGAGCGTGACGTTCTTGCGGATGTCCTCGGCCAGCAGCAGGCCGAGTTGCTTGCGGTCTTCGGTGACATAGGCAAGGCCGGCGTCGATGGCGCGGCGCACGGTGGAGAGGTCCGCCTCCCGGCCTTCGATCTCGGCGCGGCCGCTGATCTTCTGCCCCCAGGAGCGGCCGAAAATGCTCATGGCGAATTCCGTTCGCCCCGACCCCATCAGACCGGCAATGCCGACGATCTCGCCGCGCCGGACTTCGAAGTCGACATGGCGGATCACCTGCCGCTCGCCATGCAGCGGATGATAGGCCGACCAGTCCGAAACCTTGAAGATCGGCTCGCCGATGCCGGGCTCTTCGCTCTGGGGCTCGCGTCTGGGGTAGCGGTGCTCCAGGTCGCGGTCGACCATCTTCACGATGATGCGGTCCTCCTCGACCGCGCCATCCCGGCAGTCGAGCGTGTCGACGGTGCGGCCGTCGCGCAGCACGGTGATGCGGTCGGCGACCTTCGAGACCTCGTTCAACTTGTGCGAGATGAGGATGGAGGCGATGCCCTGCGCCTTGAATTCCAGCAGCAGGTCGAGCAGCGCCGCGCTGTCCTTCTCCGAGAGGCTGGCGGTCGGCTCGTCGAGGATGAGAAGGCGGACCTGCTTGGACAGCGCCTTGGCGATCTCGACCAGTTGCTGCTTGCCCACCCCGATATCGGTCACCAGCGTGTCGGGCGCCTCGTCGAGCCCGACCTTGGCGAGCAGCGCCTTCGTGCGCTGGTGCACCGCGCCGCGGTCGATGACGCCGAAGCGCCCGGGCGGATTGGCGATGAAGATGTTCTCGGCGATCGACATCAGCGGGATGAGCGCCAGTTCCTGATGGATGATGATGATGCCGAGGCGTTCGCTGTCGGTAATGTCGCCGAAGCGGCGCTCCTCGCCGTCGAAGACGATGGCGCCGTCATAGGAGCCGTGCGGGTAGACCCCGCTCAGCACCTTCATCAGCGTCGACTTGCCCGCGCCGTTCTCGCCGACAAGGGCGTGGATTTCGCCGGGCTCGACGGTGAAGGTCACCTCGCTCAGCGCCCTGACGCCGGCGAAGTGCTTGCTGATGCCCTGCATTTCCAGAAGCGCGTTCATGCGGTTCTCCCGCGCCGAACCCGCGCCGGCCACCGGCCGGCGCGGACGTCGACGCCCGTACGCGACGTCAGTTCAGACCTCAGTTGACCTGGCCCGGCTTGTAGTAGCCGGAGCCGATCAGCACCTGCTCCCAATTGCCCTTGTCGACCACGACGGGCTTGAGGAGATAGGACGGCACCACCTTGACCCCGTTATTGTAGGTCTTGGTATCGTTGACCGTGGGCTGCTTGCCCGACAGGGTGGCGTCGACCATGTCGGCGGTCACCTTGGCGAGGTCGCGCGTGTCCTTGAAGATGGTGGAGTACTGTTCGCCGGCCAGGATCGACTTGACCGAGGGCACTTCGGCGTCCTGCCCGGTCACGACCGGCATCTTCTGGCCGCCCGAGCCGTAGCCGACGCCCTTCAGCGACGACAGGATGCCGATGGACAAGCCGTCATAGGGCGAGAGCACGCCGTCGAGCTTCTTGTCGGTGTAGTAGGCGCTGAGCAGGTTATCCATGCGGGCCTGGGCGGTGGCGCCGTCCCAGCGCAGGGTCGACACCTTGTCCATGCCCATCTGGCCGGAGGCGACCTTCAGCGTGCCGTTGTCGATCAGCGGCTTCAGCACCGACATGGCGCCGTCGTAGAAGAAGTAGGCGTTGTTGTCGTCCGGCGAGCCGCCGAACAGCTCGACGTTGAACGGCCCCTTGTTCTGGGGATAGCCGAGGCCCTTCAGCAGCGATTCCGCCTGCAGCACGCCGACCTGGAAATTGTCGAAGGTCGCGTAGTAGTCGACGTTGGGCGTATCGCGGATGAGCCGGTCATAGGCAATGACCTTGATGCCCTGGGCGTGCGCCTGCTTGAGGACGTCCGAGAGCGTGGTGCCGTCGATGGAGGCGATCACCAGCACCTTCGCGCCCTTCGTCACCATGTTCTCGATCTGCGAGAGCTGGTTGGGAATGTCGTCCTCGGCATATTGCAGGTCGGTGGTGTAGCCGCGCTCCTTCAGCACCTTCACCATATTGTCGCCGTCGGCGATCCAGCGCGCGGAGGATTTGGTCGGCATGGCGATGCCGACCGTGCCCTTGTCCTGGGCCGAGGCCGGAAGGGCGAGGGAGACGGCGCCGAGCGCGAGCGCAGCGGCGGAGAAAAGCGTCGTGAGGCGTGTCATCGTCAGCTCCTTGAGCGTTCCATGTTCTGCGTTTCCTTGGCCGCCTTTGGCGTGCCGGGTTGTTGGCGGACAGGCCGCATCCGGGGGCGCGCCTCACCGGCCGGCGCGCTGTGTCTCCTGTGAAAGGTCGATGGCGGCGTCATAGGCCGCGATGACGGCGCGGGCCTTCGCCTTCACCTCGCCGGCGGTCGCGCCGGGGCGGTAGAGGCTGGAGCCGAGCCCGAAGGTGCGGATGCCGGCGCCCGCATAGGCGGCGAATTCACTCTCGCCCACGCCGCCCACCGCGCCGACGACGGTGCCGGGCGGCAGGACCACCGCGATGGCCTGAATGAGGGCGGGACCGAGCAGGTTTGCCGGAAAGAACTTCAGCGCAGACGCGCCCGCCTTCACCGCGGCGAGGGCCTCGGTCGGGGTCATCACACCGGGCATGGTCACCATGCCGTGCCGGCTGGCGCGGCCGATCACCTGCGCATCGACATTCGGGCTCACCATCAATTGCCCGCCGGCATAGTTCAGCAGGTCGACCTGCTCCACCGTCAGCACCGTGCCGGCGCCGATCAGCACGCCCGGCGGGGCGAGGCGGGCGGCGGCCTCGATGGAGGCGAACGGGTCCGGCGAATTCAGCGGAATCTCGATCGCCTCGAAGCCTTCCTCGATCAGGGCACCGACGACGCCCTCCGCCTCGTCCGGCCGCAGGCCGCGCAGGATCGCCACCAGCGGGCGCCGCAGCGCCGGCCAGGGAATGCGGACTGGCGTGGCCGAGTTCATGCGACGCTCCTTTCCCTGGAGAAAGCGGCGAGCGCGGCGGCGTGCAGTCCCGCGCGCGCGCAGCCCTCGGCTTCGAACAGAACCGGGTCGGCAATTCCGGCCGTTTCGAAGGCCACGCGATAGGCGCGCGCCAGCGGTCCAGACGCCACCAGCGCCACGGCGCGCAGATCGCCGAAGAGCCGCGCGGCACCCGCCAGTTCCGCGCCGATCAGCAGGCCGGAGAGGCGCGACAGGCCGGCTGAGGGCGCCGTCGCGGCCAGAAGCCACGACGCCCGCAGCCGGAACAGCGCGGCACTCAGGGTCTCGGGACTGCCGAGCCCCTCGCCCACGCCCAGCGCGAAAGCAGCGTCGAGAGGATTGGCATCCCCCGCCCCGGCGACGGCCGGCGCGATCACCGAGCCGCTGCGCAGCAGCTGGAACAGTTCGCCGGTGATGAAGGTGGCGAAGCGCGTAACATCGCCCCCGTCCATCGCCACCCATTTGCTGTGGGTGCCGGGCAGGCAGGCGATGCCGTCGAAGCTCTCCTGCGCGAGCGCCAGTAGCTGCGTCTCCTCGCCGCGCATCACATCGGGCTGCGACGGGTCGCGCTGCGCGAGGCCGGGCAGGATGCAGATGCGGCGGCTCGCCGAGGGCACGGTGACGGCCCGCCGCACGAGATCGTCGAGCCGGGTCGGGGTATCCACATAGGCCGCCTCGACCCAGCCCGCGCGCGAGCCGACCATGCCGCACATCATCACCGGCACGCCCTCGCCGATGCCGAGCGCGGCGAGGTGATCCTCCAGCACGGCCTCGAACCCCTCGGCCCCGGAGGCGGCGAGCCCCTGCGCGCTGCGCCGTTCCCCCAGCACGCGGCCATCGCCATCAAGCGCCCATAGGCGGAAGGAAGAGGTTCCCCAGTCGACGACCACATGCGCGACGCCCGCCATCACATCGCCCCCAGCCGGGCGCGCGGCTCTGCCCGCCCGCGCGCCCCGATGTCGAGGAGGAACGTCTTTCCGTGATGCGGGTCGGCGGCCCGGTCCGCCTCGTCCATATGCTGCCAGGCCGACGTCACGAGCACCCTGTCGAAGGCGGGGCCCACGAAGACCGGGCAGCTCGCCTGCCGCGCGGGAACAGCGACGCTGCGCACGGGATCGCCCTCGGGCGAATAGGCATTGAGCCGGGCGCCGCCCCATATGGCGCACCAGAGCAGGCCCTCGGCATCGACCACGGCGCCGTCGAGGCCACCTTCATCGCGATGGCGATGGATAACGGCCGGCGCCTCCAGCGGCAGGCCGGTCGCCGGGTCAAGGCGCACGCGGTAGAGCGCGTTCGCCGCCGTATCGGCGAAATAGCCGGTCGCGCCATCGGCCGAGAAGCAGATGGCGTTGGGAATGGTGATGCCGGGGAACAGCGCCTGCACGGTGCCGGCGCGATAGGCGTAGATCGTCCCGGCGCCGGGCTCGGCCTGCCGGCCCATGGTGCTGAACCAGAAGGTGCCGCTCGGATGCACCCGCGCGTCGTTGGAGCGCGTGGCGGGCGTGGCGGCCTCGACAGGCGCCAGCATCTCCAGCGCTCCGGTTGCGATGTCGCGCAGCATCAGGCCCTGTTCGGTGGCCAGCATCTGGCGGCCGTCGTCGACCGTAGCGAGCGCGCTCGCCATCAGCGGCAGCGCGTGCACCACGATCTCGCCGGTGCCGAGCCGCGCCTCGAACAGGCGGCGCTCGATAATGTCGAACCACCAGGCGGTGTCGCTGGCGGCATCATAGGCCGGTCCTTCGCCGAGATGGCAGCGCTCGTCGCACAGCACCGTGACGGGCACGGTCTCAGGCGCCGGGAGGATGGCAGAGGGTGATGCGCTAGTGATTGTCACGCGGCATCCCCTTGGTCTGGGCGATGCGCTGGTAGCGCACCGCCGGCTCCAGCACCGCGCCGGTGTCGAGCTGGCCGACGAAGCGGCGTTGGATCTCCTGCCACGGCGTCTGGCTTTCGGGGTAGGCGTAGCCGCCCGCCGCCGCCAGTTCCTGCCGGCGCCGCTCCAGCTCCTCCTCCGGCACCAGCATGTTGGCGCTGTTGCGCCTCAGGTCGATGCGCACCCGGTCGCCGGTGCGCAGCACAGCGAGCCCGCCGCCCGCCGCCGCCTCGGGCGCGGCGTTGAGGATGGAGGGCGAGCCGGAGGTGCCCGACTGCCGGCCGTCGCCGATGCAGGGCAGCGCGTTCACGCCCGCCTTGATGAGGTAGTCCGGCGCCCGCATGTTCACCACCTCGGCCGCGCCGGGATAGCCCACCGGGCCGGCGCCGCGCATGAACAGGACGGTCGTCTCGTCGATGGCCAGCGTGGGGTCGTCGATGCGGGCGTGGTAGTCCTCCGGCCCGTCGAACACCACGGCCCGGCCCTCGAAGGCTTCGGGGTCGTCCGGGTTGGAGAGATAGCGGGCGCGGAACTCCGGAGAGATCACGCTGGTCTTCATGATGGCGGAGGAGAACAGGTTTCCCCGCAGCACGCGGAAGCCGGCCTTCTCCTTCAGCGGCCGCTCATAGGGACGGATGACCGCCTCGTCCTCGATGCGCGCGGCCCGGCAATTGTCGCCCAGCGTGCGGCCATTGGCGGTGATCGCGTCCTCGGCGATCAGGCCCTGTGCCATGAGCTGGTTCACCACCGCCGGCACGCCGCCGGCATGGTAATAGTCCTCGCCGAGATACTCCCCGGCCGGCTGGAGGTTCACCAGCAGCGGCACGTCCTCGCCATAGGTCTGCCAATCGTCGATGGAGAGCTCCACCCCGACATGGCGCGCGAGGGCGTTGAGGTGGATCGGCGCGTTGGTCGAGCCGCCGATGGCGGAGTTGACCCGGATGGCGTTGAGGAAGGCGTCGCGGGTCAGGATGTCCGAGGGCTTCAGGTCCTCGTGGACCATCTCGACGATGCGCAGGCCGGTGCGGTAGGCGACTTCCTGGCGGTCGCGATAGGGCGCGGGAATGGCGGCGGAACCGGGCAGTTGCATGCCCAGCGCCTCGGCGAGCGAGTTCATCGTCGTCGCCGTGCCCATGGTGTTGCAGTAGCCGGTGGACGGCGCCGAGGAGGCGACCAGCTTTACGAAGCCCTGATAGTCGATCTCCCCGGTGGCGAGCAGCTCGCGGGCTTTCCACACGATGGTGCCCGAGCCGGTGCGCGCGCCCTTGTACCAGCCATTGAGCATCGGCCCGACCGAGAGCGCGATCGCGGGAATGTTGACGGTCGCCGCCGCCATCAGGCAGGCCGGCGTGGTCTTGTCGCAGCCGATGGTCAGCACCACGCCGTCGAGCGGGTAGCCGTAGAGCACCTCGACGAGGCCGAGATAGGCGAGGTTGCGGTCGAGCCCGGCGGTCGGCCGCTTGCCGGTTTCCTGAATGGGATGCACCGGAAACTCGATGGCGATGCCGCCCGCCTCGCGAATGCCCTCGCGAACCCGCTTGGCGAGTTCGAGGTGGTGCCGGTTGCAAGGCGAGAGGTCGGAGCCGGTCTGGGCGATGCCGATGATCGGCCGCCCGCTCTGCAATTCCTCCTGGCTGAGGCCGAAATTCAGGTAGCGCTCCAGATAGAGCGCCGTCATGTCGATGTTATCGGGGTTGTCGAACCAGGCGCGGGAGCGGAGCGGGCGCTCGGATGCGGGAGGCTTGCCGTGCGGGGTGCTCATGTCAGTACTCGAAGGGAGCGACGATGCTGCGCCGCCCGAGGAGAAAGGCGTCGGCGACGAGGGCGAGCGGGGTGACGTCGACATCGCTGGCACCGCCCGCGATCAGCTCGACGAAATGCCGGTAGATGCCGGCATATTCGGCGTCCCGCTCGTCGATCAGCGGCCGTCCGTCGTGGAACAGCTTCGCGCCGCCGGAGGACAAAGTGAGGTCGCCCGCATCGGTCTCGACGCGTATGTCCCAGGTTTGCGGGCCCGTCTGCAGGAAATCGAGCTCGGCGCGGATCGGCACGCCGGCCGTGTCGGCCATGTCCAGCTCAGCCGCGACCGGCGCCGCCCGGTTGGTGGGAAAGGCGAGATTCGCGCCGGTGAGGAACACCGGGCGCGGCAGGATGCGGGTGAGGATCGACAGCGCGTTGATCGCGGGATCGAAGACGCCGAGCCCGCCGGGCTCCCAGATCCATTCCTGCCCCGGATGCCAGACGCGCACATCCTCCTTCCACTCGATGGCCACGGAGCGGATGTCGCGCGCGGCGAGGAAGGCGCGGGCCGGCTCCACCGCCGGCGCGAAGCGCGAATGCCAGGTCGCGAACAGGGTGCGCCCCGTCGCCTGCGCCGCCGCGATCAGCGGGCCGAGCTCGCTCACCGTGGCGCCGGGCGGCTTTTCCAGCAGCACATGCTTGCCGGCCTTGAGCGCCAGCGCGGCAAGCTCGTGCCGGCCCTGCGGCGGGGTGCACAGCGCCACCGCGTCGATTGCCTCGCCGCTCGCCAGCAGATCGGCCAGCGTGGCGAAATGGGCGACGCCGTCGAGGGTCGCGTTGCGGCTTGCCACGGCCACCAGCTCGATACCTTCCGTCGCGGCGATGGCGGGAAGGTGCTGGTCGCGGGCGATCTTGCCGAGGCCGACAAGGGCGAGGCGGATCGGGCTCACGGGCGGGCCTCCCCGGAGGTTTCGGGCGCGCCGTCGACGAGGCGCGGCAGGCGCAGCGGATTTCCCGCCTGCACGGCGGCGGGCAGCAGGTTCTCCGGCAGGTCCTGGTAACAGACGGGTCGCAGGAAGCGCCGGATGGCGAGCGTGCCGACCGAGGTCGAGCGCGGGTCGGAGGTGGCGGGGAACGGGCCGCCATGCACCATGGCGTGGCAGACCTCGACGCCGGTCGGCCAGCCATTGGCGAGGATGCGCCCCGCCTTTTCCTCCAGCACCGGCAGCAGGCGCGCCGCGAGGGTGTGATCCGCCGGCGTCAGATGCAGCGTCGCGGTGAGCTGGCCTTCCAGCGCGCGGGCGACGGCAAGCATTTCGTCGGCGGCGGCGCAGCGTATGACCAGCGACGAGGCGCCGAACACCTCATGGGAGAGAACCGGCTCGCGCAGGAACGCGGCCGCCTCGGTGACGAAGAGGGCCGGCCGGCAGCCGTTCGGTCCGCCCTCGGCACCGCGCGCGACTTCCGTCACCTCCGCGCTCCCCTCCAGCGTCGCGACGCCCTTGCCATAGGCGTCCGCAATGCCGGGCGTGAGCATGGTCGCGGCCGGTGCCGCCTCCACCGCCTTGCCGGCGGCGGCGAGGAAGCGGTCGAGGCCCGCGCCGGCAATCGCGATGACGAGGCCGGGATTGGTGCAGAACTGCCCGGCGCCCAGCGTCAGCGAGGAAACGAAACCGGCGGCCAGCGCCTCGGCCCGCTCCGCCAGCGCGGCGGGCAGCAGGAACACCGGGTTGATGCTGCTCATCTCGGCGAAGACCGGGATCGGCTCGGGCCGGTTCGCGGCGATGCGGCACAGCGCCAGCCCGCCGGCGCGCGAGCCGGTGAAGCCCACCGCCTTGATGCGGGGATCGGCCACCAGCGCGCCGCCCAATTCGTTCGAGCGGCCGGTGAGGAGCGAGAACACGCCTTCCGGCAGGCCGCTCTCCTGAACCGCGTCGCGGATCGCCCGGCCCACCAGCTCCGAGGTGCCGGGATGGGCGGGATGGCCCTTGACGATGACCGGACAGCCGGCCGCCAGCGCCGAGGCGGTGTCTCCCCCGGCGACGGAGAAGGCGAGCGGGAAATTCGAGGCGCCGAACACCGCCACCGGCCCGATGCCGATATGGCGCAGGCGCAGATCGACGCGCGGCAGTGGCATGCGATCCGGCAGCGGGCTGTCGAGGCGCGGCTCGTCGGCCCCGCCGGCCCGCACCCAGCTGGCGAACAGCCGAAGCTGGCCGGTGGTGCGGGCACGCTCGCCGGCGAGCCGCGCGGCCGGCAGGCCGGTTTCCAGCATGGCGCGCTCGATCAGCGCGTCGCCGAGGGTCTCGATCCTCAAGGCGATCAGATCGAGGAAGGCCGCGCGCACCTCCGGCGAGGTCGCGCGATAGGCCGGAAAGGCCTCGGCCGCGAGGCCGGCGGCGACGTCGACCTCGGCCGGCCCCGCCTCGCTGAAGGCCGGCTCGATCGCGACGTTGCGCGCGGGATCGACGGCGCGGAACGTCGCCGGTGCGGTGACGTCGCGCGAACCGATGAGGGTTTCGCCGGTGATCATCTCACTTCCCCTCTCACTTGCCCCAGCGCAGCACGAGCGGATCGAGGCGGCGGGCGATCTCGATCAGCCCGGCGCGGGTCGCGGGGTGCGGCCCGGCGAGCGGCGCGCGCATGGTGTCGTGTGCGATCACGCCGCCCTCCTTCATCAGCACCTTGGCGGTGGCGATGCCGGCCTGCCGGTTCTCGTAATTGATCAGCGGCAGCCAGCGCATATAGGCGTCGATCGCCGCCTCGCGGTCGCCCGCGACATAGGGGTCGAGGATCTGCCGGATGCCGTCGGGATAGCCGCCGCCGGTCATGGCGCCGGTGGCCCCCGCATCGAGGTCGGCCATCAGGGTGATCGCCTCCTCGCCGTCCCACGGGCCGACGATGGAATCGCCGCCGGCCTCGATCAGCGCGCGCAGCTTGTTCGCCGCCTGCGGCACCTCGATCTTGAAATAGGCGAGGTGCTCGATCTCCTTCGCCATCCGGGCGAGGAACGCCACGGAGAGCGGCGTGCCGGCGACGGGGGCGTCCTGCACCATGATCGGGATGTCGATGGCGTCGGAAACCGCGCGGTAGAAATCGTAGATCGCCGGCTCCGGCACGCGGAAGGTGGCGCCGTGATAGGGCGGCATGATCATCACCATCGCCGCCCCCGCCTCCTGTGCCCGGCGCGAGCGCTCGGCGCAGATATGGGTGGCGAAATGGGTGGTGGTGACGATGACCGGCACCCGGCCGGCCACATGTTCCAGCACCGTGGTCATGACGAGATCGCGCTCGTCGTCCGCCAGCACGAACTGCTCGGAGAAATTGGCGAGGATGCACAGGCCGTGCGAGCCGGCATCGATCATGAAGTCGATGGCGCGCTGCTGGCCGGCGAGGTCGAGCCGGCCCTCGGCGTCGAACACGGTCGGCGCGACCGGAAACACGCCCTTATATGGGCCGGCGGCGGAAAGGCTGGTCATCCTGCACCTCAGTGATTGTCGCGGGGAACGGGCGAACCCGAACGCCCGACCAGAAAGTCGAAATCCGCGCCGCGATCGGCCTGCAGCACATGGTCGATGTAGAGCCGCTGGTAGCCGCGCGTGGCGTGCGGGGCCGGCGCCACCCAGGCGGCGCGGCGGGCGGCTAGGTCTTCGGCGCTCACATGCAGGTGCAGCGAGCGGGCGGGCACGTCGAGCGTGATGAGATCGCCGTTCTTCACCAGCGCCAGCGGCCCGCCGGCGGTGGCCTCCGGCGCGACATGCAGCACCACGGTGCCATAGGCGGTGCCGGACATGCGGGCATCGGAAATGCGGATCATGTCGCGCACGCCCTCGCGCAAGAGCTTGGCGGGCAGCGGCATGTTGCCGACTTCCGCCATGCCGGGGTAGCCCTTCGGCCCGCAATGCTTCAGCACCATGATGCAGGAGGCGTCGATGTCGAGCGTCTCGTCGTTTACCGCATGGTGCATCTCCTCGACGCTCTCGAACACCACGGCCCGGCCGGTGTGCTGCATCAGCTCGGGCGAAGCGGCGGACGGCTTGATGACGGCGCCGTCCGGGGCGAGGTTGCCGGTGAGGATGGCGATGCCGGCTTCCGGCTTGAACGGCGCCTCGAAGGGGGTGATGACCTCCGGGTTCCAGTTCGGCGCCTTTTCGACATTCTCCCAGATCGTGCGGCCGTTCACCGTGCGGGCGTCCTTGTTGAGCAGGCCGCGCTCGCCGAGCACGCGCAGCACCGCCGGCAGGCCGCCGGCATAGTAGAAATCCTCCATCAGGAAGCGGCCGGACGGCATCAGGTCGACGAGGCAGTGGATGTCGCGCCCCAGCCGATCGAAATCGGCCAGCGTCAGCTCGATGCCGACCCGGCCGGCGATGGCGAGCAGATGCACCACCGCATTGGTGGAACCGCCGATGGCCGCCAGCGTGCGGATGGCGTTCTCGAAGGCGGCGCGGGTGAGGATGTCGGAGGGTTTCAGGTCCTCCTGCACCATCTCGACGATGCGCCGGCCGGCCATGCGGGCCAGCAGGTTGCGGCGGGCGTCCACCGCCGGAATGGCGGCGTTCTCCGGCAGGCCGATGCCGAGCGCTTCCACCATCGAGGCCATGGTGGAGGCGGTGCCCATGGTCATGCAGGAGCCGGAGGAGCGGTTCATGCCCGCTTCCGCCTCGTGAAACTCGGCCATGGTGATCTCGCCGGCGCGCAGTTGCTCGCTCATCGAGATGATGTTGGTGCCCGAGCCGATGATCTGCCCGCGATAATTTCCGCGCAGCTGCGGACCGCCGGAGACGCCGATGGCCGGCAGATCGGCCGAGGCCGCGCCCATCAGCAGGGCCGGCGTGGTCTTGTCGCAGCCCATCAGCAGCACCACGCCGTCGAGCGGGTGCGCACGGATCGCTTCCTCCACATCCATCGAGGCGAGGTTGCGGAACAGCATGGCGGTGGGGCGCATCGTCACCTCGCCGAGCGAGGAGACAGGGAACTCCAGGGGATAGCCGCCCGCGTCCAGCACGCCGCGCCGCACATGCTCGGCAAGGTCGCGGAAATGGATGTTGCAGGGGGTGAGCTCGGACCAGGTGTTGCAGATGCCGATCACCGGGCGTCCGTCGAAACGGTCCTGCGGCTGGCCGGAATTCTTCAGGAACGAGCGATAGTAGAAGCCCATCTTGTCCTGACGGCCGAACCAGGCCTGGCTGCGCAAAGGCTTCTGGCTGCGCAGCGTCTTCCTGTCGTCGTTGCTCGTTCCGTCATCGCTCATATCGGCACCCGTTCAGCCGGCCGCGCCGTGGCGGCGCAGGCCGTTGAAAATCACATTGGTCATGGCGGCGGCGGCGGCCTCGCCATCGGCATCAGCGATGGCCTCGACGATGCGCTCATGGGCGGCAACCGCGATGTCGTGCTCGCGCGCGTCGCCCGGGGCGGAGAGCACGAAGGAAGCGCGCAGCGCCGCCTCGATGACCGCGCCGACCGAGCGCATGAATGGATTGCCCGAGGCGGCGGCGACCTCCACATGCAGCGTCAGGTCGGCTTCGGCGAAGCCTTCGGAGGCGCCGGGCTCGTCCTTCATCCGGGCGACGGCGCGGCGCATCAGCGCGAGCTGGTCCTCGCTGCGGCGCTCGGCGGCGAGCGCGGCGGCGCGCGGCTCCACCGCGAGGCGGATTTCCGAGAGGTCGCGCAGGAAGCGCTTGTCGATGCCGGCATCGAGATGCCAGGCCAGCACGTCGGCGTCGAACATGTTCCAGGCGGCACGCTCGCGCACCACCGTGCCGACGCGCGCCTTGGTCGAGAGCAGGCCCTTGGCCACCAGCGTCTTCACGCTCTCGCGCAGCACCGGCCGCGACACGCCGAAGATCAGCGTCAGTTCGGCATCGCCCGGCAGCTTGGCGCCTTCACTATAACGGCCGGCGATGATGTCGATGCCGATGGTGCGGGCCACTTCCGCATGGTTGGAATGGGAGCGGCGGGCCGGGATGACGATGATCTGCGAAGTCACGGCGCGGCTCCTGCGGTGGCGAGGCGCGGGCGGCGCCTCGGGCGGCGGGCGAGATGGAGTGTGAGCTGCTGGAACGCGATGAAGGCGAAGAGCAGCAGCCCGGTGGCGATCTTCGCCCACCAGCTCGACAGCGAGCCGTCGAAGCTGATGTAGGTCTGGATGAGGCCCTGGATCAGCACGCCGAGGAAGGAGCCGAAGACGAAGCCGTAGCCGCCCGACAGCAGCGTGCCGCCGATCACCACCGCCGCGATGGCGTCGAGTTCGACGCCGACGGCGGAGAGCGAGTAGCCCGACGAGGTGTAGAGCGAGAACACGATACCCGCGAGCCCGGCCAACACGCTGGAGAGCGTGTAGATCGCCACCGTGGTGCGGGGAACGTTGATGCCCATCAGGCCGGTGGCCGTGCGCGAGCCGCCGAGCGCATAGACATTGGCGCCGAAGCGGGTGAGGTGCAGCAGCACCATGCCGCCGAGGACCACGGCGAGCATGATCATGGCCGGCACGGTGAGCCGCGCCCCGCCGCCGAGCCGCACGGCATGGTCGGCGAGATGGGAATAGAGATCGGCGGTGATCGGGATCGATTCGGTCGACAGCAGGAAGCTCACCCCGCGCGCCAGGAACATGCCGGCCAGCGTGACGATGAAGGGGGGCAGCTCGAAATACTGGATCACCGCGCCCATGGCGGCGCCGAAGATGGCGCACACCGCCAGGATGACCAGGAAGGCAAGCAGCGGCGGAAAACCCCACCGCTCGATCGCCAGCGCCAGGAACACGGTGGTGAATCCGATGACCGAGCCGACCGACAGGTCGATGCCGCCCGAGATGATGACGAACGTCATGCCCACGGCGACGATGCCGAGGAAGGCATTGTCGGTGAGCAGGTTCATGACCACGCGCAGCGACGCGAAGTTCGGATAGGCCGCCGAACAGATCAGGAAGCCGGCGATGAAGACGGCGGTGGTCGCCAGCACCGGCATGAGCCGGGCAAGAAGTGAGGCGGCGGGCGAACGCTTCACGGCGGCCTCCTCACGGCTTCGGGCGGTTGAAGGGCAGGCCGGCGAAATAGCCGCCGAGCCGGGGCGACTGCGCCAGCAGCACGGTGAGCACGACGACCGCCTTCACCACCAGATTGGTCTCGGGCGGGAAGCCGGAGAGCAGGATGCCGGTGTTCATCGCCTGGATGATCAGCGCGCCGACCACCGCCAGGATGATGGAGAAGCGCCCGCCGAACAGCGAGGTGCCGCCGATCACCACGGCGAGGATGGCATCGAGCTCCAGCCACAGCCCGGCATTGTTGGCGTCGGCGCCGAGAATGTCGGCGCTGGCGACGATGCCTGCGAGCGCGGCGCACAGCCCGCTCCACATATAGACGGCGACCGTGATCAGCTTCGTCCCGATGCCGGCCAGCGCGGCGGCGCGCGGATTGCCGCCGGTCGCCTCGATCATCAGGCAGAGCGCGGTGCCGCGGACGATGAGCAATGTCAGCACCAGCATGCCGAGCGTGAGCACCACCGGCGTGGGCAGGCCGAGCACCGAGCCGCCGCCGAGAAAGGCGAGGTCGGGCGAGGTGAAGGTGACGATGCGCCCTTCGGTGATGAGCTGGGCGATGCCCCGGCCTGCCACCATGAGGATGAGCGTCGCAACGATGGGCTGGATGCCGAGCACGGCGACGAGGAAGCCGTTCCACAGGCCGCAGGCGAGCCCAGCGCCCAGCGCCGCCGCCAGCACCACCGGGAGCGCGTGGCTGTCGGCGAGGCTGGCCGCGATGGCGCCGCAGATCGCCATCACCGCGCCGACCGACAGGTCGATCCCCCGCATGGCGATGACGAGAACCATGCCGATGGACAGCAGCGCCACCGGCGCGCCGCGGTTGAGCACGTCGATGAGGCTGCCGAACAGCCGCCCGTCCTGCATGCGGATGTCGAAGAACTGCGGCGACACGATCCAGTTCGCCGCGAGGATCACCAGCAGTGCCACGATCTGCGAGGTGCCGATGGAGGGAAGGCGCCGTGCCAATCCGTTCACCCTCATGCTGCTTGCCCTCATGCCGGCAGCGCGGCGGAAGCCGGCGCCTCGGCGATGGCGGCAAGGATGGACGGCACCGAAATCTCCTCGCCGCGCAGCCGGGCGACATGGGCGCGGTCGCGCAGCACCACCACCTCGTCGGCATAGGTGACGAGTTCCTCCAGCTCCGAGGAGACCACCAGCATCGCCATGCCCTCGGCGCACAGGTCGCGGATCAGCTTGATGATCTCGGCATGGGCGCCGACATCGATGCCGCGCGTCGGCTCGTCCAGGATCAGCAGGCGCGGCACGGTGGCGAGCCAGCGGGCGAGCAGCGCCTTCTGCTGGTTGCCGCCCGAGAGCAGGCCGATCGGGCGCGAGGGGTCGGGCGGGCGGATGTCGAGCAGCCGGATGAACTTCGCCGCGATCTCGTCCTGTTCGCGGCGCGACAGCGGCCTCAGCGGCCCGCGCCGGGCCTGAAGCGCCAGCACGATGTTCTCGCGCACCGACAGCTCGGCGACGATGCCCTCGGTCTTGCGCTCCTCGGGGCAGTAGCCGAAGCCCAGCCGCATCGCCTCGCGCGGAGAGCCGACCGCCACCGCCCCCTCCCCCGCCCGCGCGGTGCCGCAATCGGCCTTCTCGGCGCCGAACACCAGGCGGACCGTCTCGGTGCGGCCCGAGCCGAGCAGCCCGGCGAGGCCGACGACATGGCCGGCATGCAGCGAAAGATCGAAGGGCGCGACATAGCCCGCCTTGCCGTAGCCCTCGAAGACCGCGACGGGCGGCTCCACGGACGCGGCGGAGGCCATGGGGCGCGCGGAAGTCGCCCGGCTCAGTTCGCGGCCCAGCATCAGCTTGACCAGCTCGATCCGTGGCAGCGCGGCAATGGGGGCGGTCCCCGCCAGACGCCCGTTGCGCAGCACGGTGATGCGGTCGCAGACAGCGTAGACCTGATCGAGGAAATGGGTGACGAAGACGATGCCGATGCCGCGCGCCGTGAGCTGGCGCATGACGGCGAACAGCACCTCCACCTCATGGGCGTCAAGGCTGGCGGTCGGCTCGTCCAGTATCAGCACGCGCGCCGACTGGTCGACCGCGCGGGCGATGGCGACGATATGCTGGATGGCGACGGAATAGCTTTCCAGCGGCGCGCCGACATCGATGGCAAGGCCGAATTCGTACAGCAGTGCCTCCGCGCGCCGGCGCATCTCGCGCTCGCGCACCAGGCCGAAGCGGGTGGGCTGGCGGCCGAGGAACAGGTTCTGCGCCACCGAGAGGTTCGGGGCGAGGTTCACCTCCTGATAGACGGTGGCGATACCCGCCTTGAGCGCCTCGGCGGCCGAGCGCGGGGCGATCTCCTCGCCTTCGAGGTGCAGGGTTCCGCCGTCACGCTGCACGACGCCGGTCATCGCCTTGATCAGGGTCGACTTGCCGGCGCCGTTCTCGCCCAGCAGGGCGTGGATTTCCCCGTGCCGGAGGGTGAAGTTCACGCCATCGAGCGCAACGAAGCCGGCGAAGGACTTGCTGAAGCCGGCAACGTCGAGAAGCGGCGGCGAGGGATCGGCGGTCGCGGCCGGCGCGGCGAGCGGATCGGGGGACTGCATGGGGGCCTCCAAGGGAACCTTCAGCCGTGGCGCGCCGGCGAGGACGCGCCACGGCCGAGCAGGGCCGGGCGCCGTGGCGCCCGGCGCGGTCGGCTCAGTAGCCGAGGTCCTTCTTGGATTCGTAGACCGCCATCGGGTTGTCCGACTGGGTGTAGAGCTTCGATTCCGTCTGGATCCACTTCGGGGGAACCGTGCCCTTGGCCTTGTAGGCGACGACGGCATCGAAGGCCGGGCCGGCCATGTTCGGCGTCAGCTCGACCGTGGCGTTGGCCTCGCCCGCCGCCATGGCCTTGAAGATGTCCGGCACCGCGTCGATCGACACGGTGAGCACGTCGGTGCCCGGCTTGAGGCCGGCTTCCTTCATCGCCTGGATGGCGCCGACCATCATGTCGTCATTATGCGCATAGACCGCGCAGATGTTCTTGCCGCCGCCTTCGGCCTTGATGAAGCTCTCCATCACCTCCTTGCCCTTGGCACGAGTGAAGTCGCCGGTCTGGCTGCGCACGATCTTGACGTTCGAGGCGCCGGCGATGCCGTCCTCGAAGCCCTTCTTGCGGTTGGTCGCGACCGAGGCGCCGACCGTGCCCTGGAGCTCGACCACGTTGCACGGCTTGCCGGCCGCGGCCTTCACCAGCCATTCGCCGGCGACCTTGCCCTCGGCGACGCTGTCGGACGTCACGGCGGTCAGGTAAAGTTCCTTGCCCGAGGGGTCGATGTCGCGGTCGAGCAGCACGACCGGGATATTGGCCTCCTTGGCCTCCTTCAGCACCGAGTCCCAGCCGGTCGCCACGACCGGCGCGAGGAAGATCGCATCCACGCCCTGCGCGATGAAGGAGCGGATGGCCTTGATCTGGTTCTCCTGCTTCTGCTGGGCGTCGGCGATCTTGAAATTGATGTTCCGCTTCTTGGCCTCGGCCTTGGAGACCGTGGTCTCCGCGGCGCGCCAGCCCGATTCCGAACCGATCTGCGAAAAGCCGACCGTCAGCTCCGCGGCATGGGCGCCGACGGAGAACAGCGTGCCGGACAAGGCGGTCGCAAGCAGCAAAGCTTTGAATTTCATGGCGTTCTCCCGTGAAGTCGTCTGCGCGCCACGTCTCGGACGCTTCTGGACGGGGGAATCTATGGCACAAGAGACCGCGGCTGAATAGTCATACTGTTTGACTTTTTGCGCCAAGGGCACGGGCAAAGACCGCCGCACAGGGCTTGATCTTTCCGTGCAAATTATCATAGATCATATATGATACACGGATGCCGGTTGGCCCCGCGAGCAGGGCGAACCGGCCTGGTTGAACGATCTGCGGCGCTTTCGAGCCTCGCCAACAACAATCCTTGGAGCGCCGGAACTTCGGCCAGGACGGCCGCAAGCCCGATCGCCATCAGGGGAATTGAGCCGGAGACCCGCCAGGCGTCCGATCCACGGGCGGCGGGCACTTTCCGGCTCACGAAAACCGCTTGGGCAATGTTTGCGCCACGCAGGAATCTGGGAGGAGAAGACATGACAATTCGCATTTCTCATGCAGGCGCCATGGTGGCTTTGGCGCTGGGCTGCGGCTTCGCCATGCCGGGGGCAGCCCTTGCAGAATGGCAGCCGGACCGTCCCGTGGAGCTGGTCGTCTCGGCCGGTCCGGGCGGCGGCTCGGACATCTTCACCCGCGTCGTACAGGCCGCGATCACCAAGAACAACCTGGTGAAGGTCCCGCTCCTCGTGGTCAACAAGCCCGGCGGCAGCGGCTCGGAAGCCTTCGCCTACGCCAAGGACAATCCGGACAGCGCCTACAAGGTCTATTTCGGCACGCAGGATGCCTACGTCCTGCCGCTCACCACCAAGGTGAACTACGCCTATAGCGACCTGAAGCCGCTCGCCGCCATGGTGTCCGACGTCTTCATCCTGTGGTCGAACCCGAAGGCTTCCGGCATCAACACCGCCAAGGAGTTCGTCGACAAGGCCAAGGCCGCCCCGGGCAAGATCCGCGCGGCGGGCGCCAAGGCGAAGGACGCCGACGAGACCGTGGTCACGCTGATCGAGCGCGCCACCGGCACCGACATCGCCTACATCCCCTACAAGAGCGGCAGCGAAGCGGCGATCCAGGTCGCCGGCGGCCATATCGAGGCCAACACCAACAACCCGAGCGAGAGCCTCGAGCAGTGGAAGGCCGGCAACCAGAAGCCGCTCTGCGTCTTCACCAGCGAGCGCCTTGCCGACAAGACCGTCGTCGCTGACGGCATGAGCTGGGCCGACATCCCGACCTGCGTCGAGGCGGGTATCGACGTGAAGAACTTCCTCCAGCCGCGCACCGTGTGGATGGGCAAGGACGCTCCCGCCGAGGCTGCTGCCTACTACACCGACCTGATGAAGAAGGTCATGGATACGCCGGAGTTCAAGGAATACGCGGCGCGCAACGTCCAGATCGTCGATTTTCAGACCGGCGACAAGTATAAGGCGTTCCTCGACCAGCAGATTGCCAACTACAACGAGATCTACAAGGCGAATGGCTGGCTCCTCCCGAGCCAGTGACGCGTCGCTGTTGAGAACTCGCCCTTAAGCACGTGCGGGACGCGGGGCCTGACCCCGCGTCTCGACCGGTGAAGCAGTTGGCCTGGTGGAGCAGCTGGTATGAATATCTCGCGCAATGCCATGGAAGTCGCGACAGCCCTGGTGACCGCGCTGGCAGGCGCCGCCGTGTGCTACGGCGCCATGGAGAACGGCATCGGCTGGACCGAAAGCGGCCCCAAGCCCGGCTATTTCCCCTTCGCCATCGGCTGCCTGATCCTGATCGGCAGCACGGCCACGCTGGGCCAGGTCGCCTGGAAGAGCCTGGCCGCCGGCCCTGCCGGCGAGTCCGGTCATGCCGACTCCTTCATCAACGGGCCGGGCCTGCGCACGCTCGCCGCCTTCTTCCTGCCGATCGTCGCCATGACCGCCATCTCCGCGTGGCTCGGCCTCTACATCGGTATGGCGCTCTACATCTTCTACGCCATGTATTTCGCAGCCGGCTTCCGTCTCTACAGCAGCCTGCTCACTACGGTGATCGTGGTCGCGGCCAACTTCATCGTCTTCGAGAAGCTGTTCATGGTTCCGCTGCTCAAGGGGCCGATCCTCGAATATTTCGGCATCTACTGAACAAGAAAAGAAAAACGGGAGACGCGCCATGGGTAACTTCGGCCAGTTGATGGATGGCTTCGCCATCGCCCTCACCACCCACCACGTCATGATCATGGTGCTGGGCGTTCTGCTCGGCCTCGTCGTCGGCGTGCTGCCGGGGCTCGGCGCGCCCAACGGCGTGTCGCTGCTGCTGCCGCTGACCTTCACCATGGACCCGATCTCGGCGATCATCCTGCTGACGTCGATGTACTGGGGCGCGCTGTTCGGCGGCTCGACCACCTCCATCCTGTTCAACATTCCCGGCGAGCCCTCTTCCGTCGCCACCACCTTCGACGGCCATCCCATGGCCAAGCAGGGCGAGGCGGTGCGCGCCCTCACCCTCGCCTTCACCTCCGCCGGCATCGGCGCGCTGGTGGGCGTGCTGGTCATCACGCTGCTGTCGAGCTGGGTGGCGAACTTCGCCCTGCGCTTCGGTTCGCCGGAATATTTCGCCGTCTATTTCATGGCCTTCGCCAGCTTCATCGGCATGGCCGGCGGCTCGCCCTTCAAGACGCTGGTCTCGATCATGCTCGGCTTCGCGGTGGCGACGGTGGGCATGGACACGATCTCCGGCGAGGGTCGCCTGACCTTCGGCCTTCGCGAACTGTCGAACGGCATCTCCTTCCTGGTCGTCGTCATCGGCCTGTTCGGCATCGGCGAGCTGCTGCTCACCATCGACGAGGGCTACAAGTTCGAGGGCGTGAAGGCCAAGCTCAAGCTGTCCACCATCTTCCGCACGGTGGCGGAGATGCCGCGCTACTGGGTGACGATCGTGCGCAGCGCGCTGATCGGCTGCTGGATGGGCATCACGCCGGGCGGCCCGACCGCCGCCTCCTTCATGAGCTACGCGCTCGGCCGCCGTTTCTCGCGCCGCGGCAAGTATTTCGGCAAGGGCGAGCCCGAGGGCATCGTCGCCCCGGAGACCGCCGACCACTCGGCCGGCTCCTGCGCCCTGCTGCCCATGCTGGCTCTCGGCGTGCCGGGGTCGGCGACCGCCGCGGTGATGATGGGCGGCCTGATGATCTGGGGTCTCAACCCCGGCCCGATGCTGTTCTCCACCCGCCCGGACTTCGTGTGGGGACTGATCGCCTCGATGTATATGGGCAACCTGATCGCCGTGGTGCTCGTACTCGCCACCGTTCCGCTGTTCGCCTTCATCCTGCGCGCGCCCTTCACCGTGGTCGGGCCGCTGATCGCCATCATCTGCGTGATCGGTGCCTATACGGTGGCGAACCACATGTTCGACATCTGGCTGGCGCTGGCCTTCGGCATCGTCGGCTACGCCTTCAAGAAGCTCGACTACCCGCTCGCCCCCTTCGTGCTGGCGGTGGTGCTCGGCGACAAGGCGGAGGACGCGTTCCGCCAGTCGATGCTCTCCTCCGGCGGCTCGCTCAGCGTCTTCTTCGAGACGCCGCTGGTGGCGACGATGATGGCCATCGGCATCCTGCTGCTGCTTCTGCCCTTCATCAGCCGCTTCGCCGGCGCGGTCCTCGGCAAGGGGAACGCAGCCGAGGCGGGCGACGGCCGGCACGCCTGAGACCGGCGACATCATCGGCGGCGGCCGCGCCGCCGTCCCACCTTGAACGAACGAGTGAGCCATGTTCGGAGCCCTGCGCCTGCCCCACACCATCCTCTTCGGCAACGGTCAGCGCCACGCCATAGGCACGGCGGCGGCGCGCATCGGGCGGCGTGCCCTGGTGTGCACCGATGCGCGGCTTTCGCAGCTCCCCGAGTTCGCCGCCCTCATCGAGGACCTGACGGCGCACGGCGTGGAGTCGCGGGTGTATGACCGCACCATCGCCGACCTGCCGCTCGACTGTATCGACGATTGCGTGGCGAGCGTCGCCGACTTCAAGCCGGACGTCGTCATCGGCATCGGCGGCGGCAGCTGCATCGACCTCGCCAAGGTGGTCTCGGTGCTGATCACCCATGGCGGCGAGGTCAGCAAATATTATGGCGAGTTCGCCGTGCCCGGCCCGGTGGTCCCGCTGATCGCCGTGCCGACCACCTCGGGCACCGGCTCGGAGGTCACCCCCGTGGCCGTGGTGCTCGACAAGGTGCGCGGCACCAAGATCGGCGTCGCCAGCCCCTACATCATCCCCTACATGGCGGTCTGCGATCCCGAGCTGACGCTCACCTGCCCGCGCGGGCTGACCGCCTGCTCCGGCGCCGACGCCCTCGCCCATGCGGTCGAGGCCTTCACCAGCAAGACCCGCCCGGCCGAGCCGCTGCTCACCGAGCAGCATGTCTTCATCGGCAAGAACCTGCTCTCCGACCATTTCGCCAAGCTGGCGGTGGTCAACGTGTTCGCCTACCTCGCCCGCGCCTGCAAGGACGGCAGCGACATCGAGGCGCGCGAAGGGCTCATGCTCGCGTCGCTGGCGGCGGGCTGCGCCTTCGGCACGGCCGGCACGGCGGCGGCGCACGCGCTGCAATATCCGGTCGGCAATCTTACCCACACCTCGCATGGCGACGGCGTCGGCGCGCTGCTGCCCTTCGTCATGCAGTTCAACCGCTCCGCCAACCCGCAGGCATTCGCCGAGCTCGCCGAGGTCGTCGGGCTGGGCACCGCTTCGATGAGCGTCGAGACGCGCTCGCAGCTCTTCATCGACGAGGTGGCGCAGCTCTTCGCCGAGATCGGCATTCCGCGCTCGCTGCAGGCGCTGGGCCTGGGCGAAGGCCATGAGAACGACGTCGCCGCCGGTGCCCTCAAGGCCGAGCGGCTGGTCAAGAACAACCCGCGCCCGCTCGACCTCGCCGCGATGCTCCACATCACCCAGGCCGCCTTCACCGGCCAGCGCGCCGCGTTGCGCGACCTTTGATCACCAGGACGGAACGACATGTCTAGCAGCACTGCGAGCCTCAACCCGATCGACGCCGGCCACACCTTCACGGTGCCGGACGCCAAGGGCGGATTTGCCATCCCGACCGACCTGCTCATCGCGGACAAGTGGACCGCCGGCACCGGCGGCAAGCGGATCGACGTCCTCAACCCCTCCACCGGCGACGTGCTGACCTCGGTCGCCGACGCGACCGTGGCGGACGGCCTCGCCGCCGTCGACGCCGCCGCAGCAGCCGCCGCCTCCTGGGCCGCGACGCCTCCGCGCGCCCGCGCCAATGTGCTCCATCGCTGCTTTCAGGCGATGCTGGAGCACGCGGACTGGCTGGCGCAGATCATCTCGCTGGAGAATGGCAAGGCGCTGCCGGACGCGCGCGGCGAGGTGCTCTACGCCGCCGAGTTCTTCCGCTGGTACGCGGAGGAAGCCGTGCGCATCAATGGCGACCTCGCCATCGCGCCGGCCGGCGGCAACCGCATCGTCGTGCAGTACCAGCCGATCGGCATCTCGCTCCTGATCACGCCGTGGAACTTCCCGGCGGCGATGGCGACCCGCAAGATCGCCCCGGCGCTGGCGGCGGGCTGCACCTGCATCCTGAAGCCGGCCGAGGAGACGCCGCTGACCGCGCTGGCGGTGGGCGAGATCCTGCGCCGCGCCGGCGTGCCGGCCGGCGTCGTCAACATCGTCAACACCTCCGATCCCGGCCCGCTGTGCAGCGCCATCCTGCGCGACATGCGCGTGCGCAAGCTCTCCTTCACCGGCTCCACCGAGGTCGGCAAGATCCTGCTGCGCGAGGCCTCGCACAACGTCATCAACTCCTCGATGGAGCTCGGCGGCAACGCCCCGTTCCTGGTGCTCGACGACGCCGACCTCGACGCGGCGATCGAGGGCGCGATGATCGCCAAGATGCGCAATGCGGGCGAGGCCTGCACCGCCGCCAACCGCTTCTATGTGCAGGAAGGCATCTACCCGGCCTTCGTCGAGAAGCTGGTGGAGAAGATGGGCGCGCTCAAGCTCGGCGCCGGCACCGACAGCACCACCCAGTGCGGCGCCATGATCAACCGCGCGGCGATCGAGAAGATCACTTCGCTGGTCGACGACGCCGTGGCCAAGGGCGCCAAGGTGAAGCTCGGCGGCAAGGCGGCCGAGGGTGCGGGCTTCTTCTATCCGCCGTCCGTGCTGGCCGACGTGCCGCTGAACGCCACGCTGATCCGCGAGGAAATCTTCGGCCCGGTCGCCGCCGTGGTGCCCTTTAAGGATGTCGAGGACGCCATCCGCATGGCCAACGACACCGAGTACGGCCTTTCCGCCTATGTCTATACCGGCGACCTCAAGGTCGGCATGCAGATTTCCGAGCGGCTGGAGTACGGCATGGTCGCGCTCAATCGCGGCCTCGTCTCCGACCCCGCGGCGCCCTTCGGCGGCGTGAAGCAGAGCGGTCTCGGGCGCGAGGGCGCCCATCACGGCCTGCTCGAATTCACCGAGGCCAAGTACATCGCGGTGAGCTGGTAGCCGTTCCCGCCCCGGCCCCGGCGCGAGCCGGCGTCGGGGCGAAGCGGCCGGCCTGCGGCTCCGATCCTTCGCTTCGCCGACGAAAGGATTGTATATCCTATATCGTTACAAGCTGGGGCTGATTCTAATGGTTGCCAATAATCAGGAGCCGCTCTCCTTCGCCCGGCTGGTCGCGCTCGACGAGAGGCGTCCCGTCTATCCGCAGACGCTGGTCGAACTGGCCTATGAGCAGCTTCTCTCGATGCTCGTGACGATGAAGATCGCGCCCGGCCAGCATATCGGCATCGAAGCGCTGGCGCGGGAGCTGCAGATCTCCCAGACGCCTATCCGCGAGGCGCTGACGCTCCTTGAGGCGCAGAAGCTCGCCTACAAGACGCCCAATGTCGGCTTCCGCGCCGCCGACCTTCTGACGCGGCAGGAAATCAACGCGCTTTTCGCGCTGCGCCAGCTGATCGAGCCGAAGGCCGCCGCCTGGGCCGCCGAGAGCGCCGACGCAAACGCGTTGCGCGCGCTCGCCAAGCTCGCCGAGGAGATGGAGCGCGTGCAGAACGGCGACGAGCTCGCCTATGCCCAGTTCGCCGAGGGCGATGCCCGGCTGCATGACCTCGTCGCCCGGGCGAGCGGTAACCGCTTCGTCGCGGAGACGATCGAGGGCCTGCATGTCCACCTCCACATCTTCCGCTTCCTCTACAAGACGAACGCGCAGACCGAGGCGGTGAAGGAGCACGAGACCATCATCAACGCGCTGCTCGCCCGCGACCCGACGGCTGCCGAGGAAGCGATGCGCGCGCATCTGGTCGCTTCGCAGAAGCGGATGGACGCGGCCTTTGCGGAGCAGGAACGCCAGCCCGCCACGGACCCGGTGGACGACGGACGGGCCGCACGCGGCGGCCGCGGCCGCCGGCGGCGCTGAAAAAACGCCTCTCGCCGCATGGGTTTCGCCAACCCGGCGTTTGACAGTGTCAACGTCAAGATCATATATGATATAGACATAGGCGCCCGGCGGCGTGGAGGGCGACAGGCCCGTCTCCCGCCAGGACAAGACGCCACGCTCCTGGGTTCCGGTGTCGCGAAGGCGCGCATGCCGGCCCCCGGAAATTCAGAAGTCAGGGAAGAACGGAGGGTTTCGATCATGGCGTTGCCTCTTGCGGGCATAAGGGTGCTCGACATTTCGCAGGTAATGGCCGGGCCGTTCTGCTGCATGCTGCTGGCGGATATGGGCGCCGACGTCATCAAGATCGAGCCCCCGGGCACCGGCGATTCCACCCGCCATTCCATGGGCTTCCGGTTGAAGGGCTCCGACAGCCCCGGCTTCCTCGCGCTGAACCGCAACAAGCGTTCCATCACCCTCGACCTCAAGTCCTCCGAGGACCGCGAGGTGCTCTACGCACTGGTGAAGACCGCCGACGTGCTGATCGAGAACGCCCGCCCCGGCGTCGCGGCGCGGCTGGGCATGGACTACGCAACGCTGAAGGCGCTCAACCCGCGCCTCGTCTATGCCAGCATCTCCGGCTTCGGCCAGACCGGGCCATGGTCGCAGCGGCCGGGCTTCGACCTGATCGCGCAGGCCGTCTCGGGCGTCCTTTCCTCGAACGGCTTCCCCGGTATGGAGCCGGCAAAGAACTCCATCGCCGTGGCCGATCTCGGCGCCGGCCTGTTCACCGCCTACGCCGTGCTGAGCGCGGTGATCGGCCGGCAGGCCTCGGGCGAGGGACAGTATGTCGACGCCTCGCTGTTCGAGGCGGCACTTGCGCTGTCGGTCTGGGAGACCACCGAATTGTGGGGCACCGGCGCGTCGCCGACCCCCATCGGCTCGGCCAACCGCATGTCGGCGCCCTACCAGGCGGTCGAAGCTTCCGACGGCTGGTTCGTCATCGGCGCCGCCAATCAGGGGCTGTGGCTCACCTTCCTCAAGGTGCTCGGGCGCGAGGAACTGCAGCAGGATGCACGCTTCTCCACCAATGCGGGGCGCGTGCAGAACCGCATCGCGCTGATGGAGACGCTGGCGCCGACCTTCCTCACCCGCACGCGGCAGGAATGGATCGACCTGCTGATGGAGGCCGGCGTACCCACGGCCCCCATCCTCGACTATGGCGAGGCGGTGGTCAGCGAGCAGGCGAAGGCTCGCGAGATGGTGCAGATGGTGCCGCACCCTGTCGAGGGCGAGTTCCGTGCGCTCGGCTTCCCGGTGAAGCTGAGCGCCACGCCGCAGGAAATCCGCCTGCCGCCGCCGCTGCTGAACGAGCATGGCGACGAAATCCGCCGCGAACTGACGGAAAAGGGCCTTCTGGCGCCCGCCACCACGAAAGAGACCGCGTGATGAGCCCTCCGTGCATTGATTTCGAGAAGGTCGGCGAGACCGCTTTCGTTCGCTTCAACAATCCGGGCGCGCACAATGCGCTGACCACCGAGATGTGGCTCGGCCTGCGCGACGCCGCGCTCGCCATCGCCGCCGATCCCTCGATCCGCGTCGCAGTGTTCCGGGGCGTCGGCGGCAAGGCCTTCGTCTCGGGCACCGACATTTCCGGCTTCACCAAGTTCACCAGCGGCGCCGACGGCATCGCCTATGAGCACCGGATCGACGAGTGCATGGCGGCGGTCGACGCCATTCCGGTGACGACCGTCGCCGTGGTGGACGGCTGGGCGGTGGGCGGCGGGCTCAACATCGCCTCGGCCTGCGATTTCCGCCTCGCGACGCCCGGCGCGCGCTTCGGCTCGCCGATCGGCCGCACGCTGGGCAACTGCCTCTCCGCGCTCTCCATGGCGCGGATCGGCGGCGCCATCGGCATCCCGGTCGCCAAGCGCATGGTGCTGCTGGGCGAGATCGTCACCGCCGAGGAAATGCGCGACAGCGGCTTCCTGCTGAAGATCGTCGAGCCTGAGGCGATGGATGCCGAACTCGACGCGCTGTGCCGCCGGGCGGCGGAGAATGCCCCGCTGACCACGCGCGCCAGCAAGGCGACCATACGCAAGCTGGCGCTGGAAAATCTGCCGGACATCGAGGACATCGTCTCCGAGGTCTATGGCAGCGAGGATTTCCGCCTCGGTGTGGAGACCTTCCTCGCCCGTACCAAGGCGCTGCCGAAGTGGCAGGGGAAGTAGAGCGGCTCAGAGGTCGGGCTGCACCTCGTTCTCCAGCACAAGGCGGGTGACGCGCCAGCCATTGAGATGGTGGACACGGAGCAACTCGCGCAGCAGCGGGCCCTGCCGCTGCTGCAAGGCGAGCAGGATTTGTTCGTGCTCCATCACCGCCCGGCTCCAGCGCGCGCTCACCCGGTTGCCGGCAAAGCGATAGAGCCGCACACGCGCGCTCTCGGCTCGGTAGACGCGCGACAGTGCCGGATTATGGGCGCAGTCGACGATGTTCTGGTGGATGTTCTGGTTGATGCGGAAATAGCCGACCAGATCGCCCGCGCGCTGGCAGGCCACCATGCGCGCATGAAGCGCCGCGACCTGCGCGAACTGTTCCGCCGTGCCGCGGGCGCAGGCAAGTTCCGCCGCCACGCTTTCCAGCCCCGCGAGCAGTTCCATCGCCATGTCGACATCGGCGGGGGAGAGCTTGACCACCTGCGCCCCGCGATTGGGCGCAATGACGAGTAGGCCCTCGGCCTCCAGTATCTTGAACGCCTCGCGCAGCGGCGTGCGGGTAACGCCCATCCCCTCGGTCAGCATGCGCTCGGACAGGCGCTCGCCCGGCGGCAGTTCGCCGGCCAGGATCATGTCGCGCAGCCGTTCCGCGACATGGGCGGCACTGCGGCCGCGCAGGCCGGCCGCCGGCACAAGCGGGGATTCGTCGGGATGCGGATCAGGAGCATATTGCATGCAACTACAGTTGCACCTCCTGCGTTCGCCGTCCATATCCCTTGACTTCATCGCATTATTGCATGCAATTAGACGAGTGATTGAAGCTGCCTGATGCAGAGGCGGCGCAAACGAGGAAATGGAGCGAGGGCAAGCTGCCGGCGCCGCGCCGTGCGCCGCCTGCCTTCATCCCGTCCCGGCGATGCCCCGCCGGCGGAGAGATCAGGCATGAACTTCCATCGCTATTTCGCCGCCGACCGGGCCCCGGTCGAAACCTGCGTCATCGGCACCGGCGGCTTCGGCCGCAGCTTCCTCGCACAGGGGCTGCGCGTGCCGCTGATGCGCTGCCGGGTGGCGGTGGACCGGGAGGCCGCCATCGCGGCGGAAGCGCTCGCCTCGGTCGGCATCGAGCCGTCGCGCATCCACGTCTGCACGACCCCGGACGAGGCAAAGGCCGCCTTCGCCGCCGGCGACTTCGTGGCGGCGGGAGACCTCGCCATCGTGCTCGACCTGCCCGTCGAGGTGGTGGTGGAGGCGACCGGCCATCCCGAGGCGGGTGCACGCCATGCCCGCCTCGCCATCGAGGCCGGCAAGCACCTCGCCGTGGTTTCCAAGGAACTCGACAGCGTCGTCGGCCCCGGCCTCGCCCGCATGGCCGCGGAGCGCGGCGTCGTGGCGACGCCGGTGGATGGCGATCAGCCGAGCCTCCTGATCGGTCTCGTCACCTGGGCGCAGACGCTCGGCTTCGAGATCGTCGCCGCCGGCAAGTCGAGCGAATACGACTTCGTGTACGACGCGGCGGGCGAGGAACTGACCAGCAATGGCCGCTCCATCGCCGCCCCCGGAATGGCCGCACATCTCGCCCTCGGTGCCCGTCCGGTGACCGAGACCGTCGCCGCCCGTGCGTCGGTTGCCGCCATGCTGCCGCAGCGCGCCGTGCCGGATCTGTGCGAACTTCTCATCGTCGGCAACGCCACCGGCTTCCGGCCCGACCGGCCGGACCTGCATGCCCCCATCGCCCGCATCGGCGAGGTGCCGGACCTCTTCGCGCGGCGCGAGGAAGGCGGCCTGCTCGCCGGCGAGGAGCGGATAGACGTGTTCCATTGCCTGCGCGCGCCGCATGAGCCGAGCTTTGCCGGCGGCGTGTTCGTGGTGGTGCGCTGCACCGACCGGGCGACCTGGGAGATGCTGGCGGAGAAGGGCCACGTGGTCAGCCGCTCCGGGGCCACCGCCATGCTCTATCTGCCGCGCCACCTGCTCGGGCTGGAAGCGGCGACCACGATCCTCGACGCGGCGCTGCACGGCGCCTCCGGCGGCGGCATGGACCCGTGCCCGCATCTCGACCTGGTCGCCCGGGCACTGGTGGACCTGCCCGCGGGCGGCACCCTCGCCATGGGCGGACATCACCACACGATCGAGGGCACCTCGGCCGAGCTTGTGCCGGCCGCGCCGCTGACGCCGGAGGCGCCGGCGCCGTTCTATCTCGCGGCCAACCGCGCGCTGGTCCGGCCCGTGACGGCCGGGCAACTCGTCACCATGGCCGATATCGCGGTGGAGGAAGGCTCCGAACTGCTGACCCTGCGCCGCTACCAGGACGCGGCCTTCTTCGGCGTGGCAGCCAGCCACCCGGTCGCCGCGGACGCCCCATCATCTGCGAAATCGCACATCGTGGGCGGCGGTGAACCGTCCCAGCACGCCGTCTGAAGGAGAAGCTCCATGAAGCCCCGCATCGCCCTCGTTCTCGGCGATCCCGCCGGCATTGGCCCCGAGATCGTCGCCCGCCTGCTCTCCCGCGAAGAAAACCGCATGGCCGCCGACATATTGCTTGTCGCCGACCGCGGCGAACTGGAAGAGGGACTTCGGATCGCGGGGGTCCGCCTCGACTACCGCCTCGCCGACGGGGATGGGCATCCGACCTTCACCCCCGGCGTGCCGGTGCTGCTTGACTATCGCGGCGCGACGGAGCCGCCTTTCGAGCGAGCCGTCGCCACCGCCAAGGGCGGGCGCTATGCGCTGGACACGCTGCGCAAGGCCGCCGAACTCACCATGGCCGGCATCACCGACGGCATGTGCTTCGCGCCGCTGAACAAGCATGGGCTGCACCTGGCCGGTATCGGCCATTCCGACGAGACCCACTGGTTCGCCGAGTTGCTCAAGGCCCCCGGGCCGGTCGGCGAGATCAACACGCTGGACGGGTTGTGGACCAGCCGCGTCACCAGCCATGTGCCGCTGAAGGATGTTTCCGGCCTCATCACCGAGGAGCGCATCCTCGACGCCATCCGCCTCGTGCATGGGACGCTGATCCGCGCCGGCGTCGCCGCCCCGCGCATCGCCGTGTGCGGCCTCAACCCGCATAATGGCGAGAATGGCAGCTTCGGCCGCGAGGAGCTCGACATCATCGGCCCGACGGTGGAGAAGGCCCGCGCGCTTGGCCTGCCCGTGGTCGGCATGTACCCGGCCGACACCATCTTTCTCAGGGCGAAGGATGTCGACGCCATCGTCACCATGTACCACGACCAGGGGCAGATCGCGATGAAGCTGATGGGCTTCTCGCGCGGCGTCACGGTGCATGGGGGCATGCCGATCCCGATCGCCACGCCGGCACACGGCACCGGCTACGACATCTACGGGCAGGGCAAGGCGAACCCCGGCGCCATTCAGGCGGCTTTCGACGTGATGCGCGTCCTGGCCGCCGCGCCGCGCCGCAGCGCGAACGCGCCGAGTGCGCTGGCGAGCGCCTGACGGGCAACCGGCCAAACGGACGGCCGGCTCGGACGGGACCTTGCGACAGTGTCGATTTTCGGCCGCGATCTGAGCTGGCCGGAAATCGACACTTGCCCGGCCGCACGGGCCGACAGCACAGCCAAGACGTCCTTCGCCGAAGGCCTCCATGTGGCGGCTTGAACGGCTGCTCCACGCTCTGGGCCGGCGGATTGCAAAGCCGGTCAACGGTATCGAAGCCGGCCTTCCTGGCATCGCGATTTTTGGCATCCGCGAATGCCAACGAGCCCCGGCGAGCCGCCGCGAGCTTCGAATTCAGCTCAGTTGAGGAAATTTCCCGCTTTTTTGAGCTTTCTAGAGCCACCTAAAGCGGGGAAATGGTGCCCAGGGACGGAGTCGAACCGCCGACACTGCGATTTTCAGTCGCATGCTCTACCAACTGAGCTACCTGGGCGTAGCCGGCATCGGCCTTGGGCCGTGCGGAGCGGGCGGGTTATAGAGTCTCGCTCGCCCCCTGTCCATATGCCGGAAACCGGAAAATCGCGCCTGTCCCCAGCGGGATCAACAGACATCCGAGCGGCATCGGCGAGCGCGACGCCGCACCGAAACCCGACGCCGTACACCTTTTTCAGCCCTCGCACGCCAGCCTGAAGGGATGTTCCGCCGAGCCTCATCTCCGTGGCCGGAGCCAGGGGCTCGGCCCACACCCACAGCCCGGGGAGTACCTCTCGCTGTGCCACAGCAGCAGCCCCCTCCCCCACGCAGACCGCCCCGGTCAGCCCTCGCGTGGGGGCTTCGGGGCGAGCGAGGGCTCCTCGCCGTCCTCGTCGTCGTCCTCGGTTACGGGGATGGCGTAGGCGCCGGTGAGCCAGCGGTGCAGGTCGATATCGGCGCAGCGGCTGGAGCAGAAGGGCTTGTACTTCTCCGCCGGCGGCTTGCCGCAGATCGGGCACGGTTTCCCGCCGGCCGGCACCTTCTCGTCCGCGCTCACTCGGGGTTGCCCCAGCGCTGGTGCACGGGGAAGCGCTCGCCGGCGAGCAGCGCCACCGCCTCGGTGAGCGGCAGGCCGACCACATTGGTATAGGAGCCGACCAGCTTCACCACGAAGGCCCCGGCGATGCCCTGAATGGCGTAGCCGCCCGCCTTGCCCTGCCATTCGCGGGCGGCGATGTAGGCCGTCATCTCCTCGCCGGAGAGCCGCTTGAAGCGCACGCGGGTCTCGACGAGGCGGGTGCGCACGCCGCCCTTCGGCGTCATCAGGGCGAGGCCGGTATAGACACGGTGGGCGCGGCCGGAGAGCAGGCGCAGGCAGTCTTCGGCCTCCTCGGCGACCTCGGGCTTGGGCAGGATGCGCCGGCCGACCGCCACCACCGTGTCGGCGGCGATGAGATAGGCGCCCTCGTGCTCGCCGGCGGCCTTGCGGCGCGCGTCGGAGGCAAGGAGCTTCTCGCGCGCCAGACGCAGGGCGAGGCGGCGGGGCAGCTCGCCGCGCTCGGGCGTCTCGTCGATGTCGGCGGGCAGCAGGGCGTCGGGTTCGATTCCGGCCTGGGCCAGCAGCGCCAGGCGGCGCGGCGAGCCCGAGGCCAGCACCAGTTTCGGGCGGGCGCTCACGCGGTCACTCCTCTTCCGCCGGCGGCCCGGCGGTGCGTTTCGGCCGGCAAGCTAGAGCATGTGCCGGAAAAGTTGAACGGTTTTTGCGGGCGCCCATCGCGCAGGCAGCATCGCGCAGGCTCAGCGCGGGCGGAAGCGCGTGCGGATGCGCATCTCCAGCTCGTCGCGCACCGCGCGGTAGGCGTCGAGCCGCTGCTCGCGATTGCCGGTGACGAGCGTCGGGTCGGGCGTCGGCCAGTATTCGATGTCGATGGCGTTGGTGCGGGTCAGCTCCAGCGCGCGGTGATGGGCATCGGGGGACAAGGTGATGACGAGGTCGAAGGCCAGCCCCTCATTCTCCTCCAGCTCCTCCAGCGTCTGCGGACGGTGGCGGGAGAGGTCGAGCCCCACCTCGTCGATGGCGGCGGTGACGAAGGGGTCGACCTCGCCCCTGATGACGCCGGCCGAGCCGACATAGAGCGAGCGGCCGAACAGGTGCCGCGCCAGCACGGCGGCCATGGGCGAGCGCACGCTGTTCTGACCGCACATGAACAGCACCGATTGCGGCCGCTCGGTGCGCCGGGTGGCGCCCGGCGCGTGGGCGGTGAGGGGCGCCCCTGGGGACTCCACGCTCAGCCCTTCCAGTGCAGGGCGCAGACCAGCGTGAACAGACGCCGGGCGGTGCCGAAATCGAGGGTCACCTTGTCCTTCAGCCGCTCGCGCAGCAGCTCGGAGCCCTCGTTGTGCAGGCCGCGCCGGCCCATGTCGATGGCCTCGATCTGCGAGGGGCTCGCAGTACGGATGGCGGAATAATAGCTCTCGCAGACGAGGAAATAGTCGCGCACCACCCGGCGTAGCGGGCTGAGCGAGAGATAATGCTGCACCACCGGCGCGCCATCCTCGCGCGTGACGTCGAGCCTCAGGCGCCCTTCGATCAGCGCGATGGCGAGGCAGTACGGGCCGGGTTGCGGGTCGCCGAGCGGGGCGAAGCTGTTGTCCTCGATGAGGTCGTAGATCGCGATCGCCCGCTCGTGCTCGACATCGCTGTTCGAACGGCCGATGGACGCACTGTCCAGCGTCACCGCGATCAGGCGGCGGGTCGCGGCGTGCGGATCGGCCTCGCCCATGGCGTATCCGTCAGAGGTTCAGGCGGATCGCCACCGAACGGGCATGGGCGCCGAGCCCTTCCGCCTCGCCCAGCGCGATGGCCGCGGGGCCGAGCGCGCGAAGCTGCTCCGGCCCGCATTTGAGGATCGAGGTGCGCTTCATGAAGTCGAGCACGCCGAGCCCGGAGGAGAAGCGCGCCGAGCGCGCCGTCGGCAGCACATGGTTGGAGCCGCCGACATAATCGCCGATGGCCTCCGGCGTGTGCGCGCCGATGAAGATCGCCCCGGCATGGCGGATGCGGGCCACCAGCGCCTCGGCGTCTTCCGTGATGATTTCGAGATGCTCGGGGGCGATGCGGTCGGACAGCGCGGGCGCCTCGTCGAGGCTGGCCATGGTGATGACCGCGCCGAACTCGTCCCAGCTCTCGGTGGCGATCTCGCGGCGCGGCAGGCTCGCGAGCTGGCGCTCGACGGCGGCGATCACCGCATCGGCGAAGCCCGCATCGTCCGTCATCAGTATCGACTGCGCGGCGGTGTCGTGCTCGGCCTGCGCCAGAAGATCGGCGGCGATCCAGTCCGGGTTCTGCGCCCCGTCGGCAATCACCAGCACCTCGGAGGGGCCGGCCACCATGTCGATGCCGACCGTGCCGAAGACATGGCGCTTGGCGGCGGCGACATAGGCGTTGCCGGGGCCGACGATCTTGGCCACCGGGGCGATGGTCTCGGTGCCATACGCCAGCGCGGCCACGGCCTGCGCGCCGCCGACGCGGTAGATCTCGTCGACGCCGGCAAGATCGGCGGCGGCGAGCACCAGCGGGTTCAGCACGCCGTCGGGCGCCGGCACCACCATGGCGATGCGCTCGACGCCGGCCACCTTGGCCGGCACCGCGTTCATCAGCACCGAGGAAGGATAGGCCGCCGTGCCGCCCGGCACGTAGAGCCCCACCGCGTCCACCGCCGTCCAGCGATGGCCGAGCTCCACGCCGGCCGCGTCGACATAGCGCCCGCTCTCTGGCAACTGCCGCTCGTGATGGGAACGGATGCGCCCGTGCGCGAAGGCGAGCGCCTCCAGCGTCGCGGCATCGCATTGCGTCACCGCCGCCGCGACCTCCTGCGGCGTCACCCGGATGCCGAGCGTGGCAAGGTCCACGCGGTCGAAGGTCCTGGAGAACGCGATGAGCGCCGCGTCGCCGCGCTGGCGCACCTCCTCGACGATGCGCGCCACCGCCTGCGCCACATCCTGCGAGACCTCGCGCTTGGTGCCGAGGAAGGCGCGGAAGCGTTCCGTGAAATCGGGGGTGCGGGTGTCGAGGCGGATCGGCATGTCGTGTCCTGCGGGCGGCCTTGAAGGGCGTGATGGCGGTCGCGGGGGCATCGCGTCGCCGCGCGCCGGAGCGGGCGACCGTCAGCCCGTCCTATCGCAACCGGCACCGCCGAACACAAGAGCCTTTGCGCGCCGTGACTTTGCGCGCCGGGCGCGGGCGGCGGCGCAGGTCCGGCTCACTCCACCTCGTGGCAGGGCGTGCCGCGCGCGTCCCAGGCGGGTCCCAGATCCTCCAGCCCGGCTTCGAGGCACTCGACATCGAGCTGCACCTCGCCGCCCCCGGAGAACAGGAAGGTGACGGTACCCGAGGGCGCGTCGATTTCTTCATAGGTCAGAGCCAGCAGGTTGAGCATGCCCTGCTTCTTCGTGAGGTCGATGCCGCGCACCCGCGCGCCCAGCACCCGCTCGAAGCGCAGGCCCGCGCGGCGGCGCACGCAGGGGCCGACGGCCGCTGCAGCGGCACCGAGCGGGGCGTCGGCATCCGCCATCGCCTCGGCCTGTATCGCCTTCTCCCAGTCGAAGCGGTTGGCGAGCAGCACGAAGCGCCGCTCCTTCGGCAGGTAGGTCATCTCGCCCACCGCCACCACCGCGTCCTGCAAATGCACCGAGAGGACCGCGAGGTCCTCGCCATCGAGCGCGACCAGCTTCAGTCCGGCCATGTTCTCATCTCCGCAACGCCTTATGCCGCCCAGATGGCGCCTTCCCGCCGCTGCGGCAAGGGGGCGCGAAGCAGACGCGTAACAGTACCTAGAACGCGACCTGCCGGCCCTCGCGATCAGCCGGCGAGGCGCTCGATCTCGGCGCCGCAGGCGGAGAGCTTCTCCTCCAGCCGCTCGAAGCCGCGATCGAGATGGTAGACCCGGTGGATCATGCTCTCGCCCTCGGCCGCGAGCGCTCCGATCACCAGCGAGACCGAGGCGCGCAAGTCGGTCGCCATGACCGGCGCGCCCTTCAGCCGCTCGACGCCCTCGATGGTGGCGGTCTCGCCGTCGAGATGGATGCGCGCGCCGAGGCGGGCAAGCTCCTGCACATGCATGAAGCGGTTCTCGAAGATCGTCTCGGTGATCCGCGAAGTGCCGCCGGCGCGCGTCGTCAGCGCCATGAGCTGCGCCTGCAGATCGGTCGGGAAGCCGGGGAAGGGCTCGGTCGTCACCTCGACGGGGGCGATGCCGGCGCCGTTGCGCTTCACCCGCAGGCCCTCGTTGGAGACGGTGATCTCCGCGCCCGCCGCGCGCAGCGTGTCGAGCGCCGTGCTGAGCAGGTCCGCCCGTGCGCCGGAGAGCAGCACGTCGCCGCCCGTCATTGCCACCGCCATCGCATAGGTGCCGGTCTCGATGCGGTCGGGCAGCACGGAGTGGCGCGCGCCCTTGAGGCGCGGCACGCCGACGACGCGGACGGTCGAGGTGCCAGCGCCCTCGATGCGCCCGCCCATCGCGTTGATGCAGTCGGCGACGTCGACGATCTCCGGCTCGCGCGCGGCGTTCTCGATGATGGTCTCGCCATCCGCCAGGCTCGCCGCCATCAGCGCCACATGGGTGGCGCCGACCGTGACCTTCGGGAACACGATGCGCCCGCCCTTCAGCCCCTTGGGGGCGCGGGCCAGCACATAGCCGCCGTCGATGTCGATCTGCGCGCCTAGCGCCTCCAGCGCGGCGATGTGCAGGTCGACCGGCCGGGTGCCGATGGCGCAGCCGCCCGGCAGCGACACCTTGGCCTCGCCCATGCGCGCCAGCAGCGGGCCGATGACCCAGAAGCTCGCCCGCATCTTGGAAACCAGTTCATAGGGCGCCGTGGTGTCGACGATGACGCGGGCGTCGATCTCCAGCGTCTGGCCGGCATAGGCGTCGTCGCCGCGCCGCTTGCCGGCGACGGTGATGTCGATGCCGTGATTGCCGAGGATGCGCTGGAGCAGCGAGACGTCGGCGAGGCGCGGCACATTCTCCAGCACCAGCTTCTCGTCGGTGAGCAGGCCCGCGATCATCAGCGGCAGGGCGGCGTTCTTGGCGCCGGAAATCGGGATCGACCCGTTGAGGGGGTTGCCGCCGACGATGCGGATGCGGTCCATGAGAGTGTCGTCTCCTTCCAGCCCGGGAGGCGCGCAGGGCCCCCGCCGCGCAGGGCGCGCCGGCCGGGTCCGTCGCCGTCGGATGCGGCATGACGGGTCGATGGGGCCGATTCGTGGCGCCGCCGCCCTTGTTCCCCACAGGTCTAGCGCGTGTCGCGGGGCGGGACAACGCGTGCGCCGGGCTCCGCCGCCGAAGCGTGCGTGCGAAAACCGCCGGGCGGGCTCAATCCCCGCCGTCGCGGGGCGGTTCGCCCGGCCCGGCAGCGGGGCTCCGGTCCGCCGCGCCGCCGGCGGGAGCAACCCGGTCCTCGGCCTGCCGGCCGCGCGCCTGCTGCTTGCGGCGCTTGAGGTTTTCGCGCAACGCGGCGGCAAGGCGCTCGGCGCGCGCATCGTCCCCGGAACCGCTCATCCCGCTCTCCCCACCTGCCGCCAACGCATCCGCATCGTTCCAGCCATAGAGAAGGCCCGCGCCCCAGGGAAGAGTGCCCCCTCCTCCGCGCGGATGGCCGGGCGGCACGGCGAACCGGCGGTACCGGGGCCGCTACGGAGGGACGCGAGGCGGGAAGGCGTGCACAGGGACGAGGGAATTGCGGCGCCGACTCTTGCACCCGCCGCCGCGCTGTGGCAAACGTCCGGCGCCTTGGCGGCACAGCCCGCCCGACGGCCGGCGCTGCGGTAGCTCAGTGGTAGAGCACTCCCTTGGTAAGGGAGAGGTCGAGAGTTCAATCCTCTCTCGCAGCACCATCGTTCCGGCACTTCACGGTATCCCGCAAAAGACCCCAGCTTCGCACAACGCCCCCCTGCGGGCCGCGCGGGCGGCCCGCCTTTGGCCAGCGCTCAGTTGCCGTGGCCTTCGCGTTCCTCGCAGCGATAGCCGGCGAGGCACTGGCTCTGGTCCTGCGAGGGAATCCAGACCGGCGCGCCGCCGTCCTGGGCGCTGCACAGGCTGGGATTGTTCACCACGCGGCGCAGATCGCCGCCGCCGGTGTCGAACACCACCTGGCCACGCTGCTGCACCAGCGCGCTCACCGCCGAGCAACTCATGCCGGTGGAGCGCGGCGTCTCCTGGGCGGCAGCCGGGACGGAGGCGGCGGACAGGGCGACGACGGACAGGGTCAGGACGGTGGAAAGAAGGATGTGGCGCATGACTGGGCTCCCCCGCATTGAGCGCCGGCTCTCCCGAAGGGCCGGCGACGGCCGCCCCGGCCGGGACGGCGCGCCATCCTAGCAAATCCGGCGGCGTTGATCGCCGGTCCGCGCGATCACATCCACGCGCCGGCGCGGACGGGGCGGAAGGCCCGCGCGTCAGCCGGCGATGCGGCGGGCGCGGCGCTTGCGCAGCACCGCGATGGCGGCGAGAGAGACGAGGATGACGGCCATGGAGAACACCGTCGTCACCGTGCCCAGCGCGTAGAGCACCGGGGTCGTGACGTTGGTGGTCATGCCGTAGATCTCCAGCGGCAGGGTGTTGAAGGTGCCGGCGGTCATCAGCGTGCGGGCGAACTCGTCATAGGAGAGGGTGAAGCCGAACAGGCCGACGCCGATCAGGCTCGGCAGGATGATCGGCAGCACCACATGGGCGAAGGTCTGCCAGGGCGTGGCGCCGAGGTCGCGCGCGGCCTCCTCATAGGCTGGATTGAAGCGGTTGAAGACCGCAAACATGATCAGGAGGCCGAAGGGCAGCGTCCAGGTGAGGTGCGCGCCGAAGCCGGAAGTGTACCAGGCGGGCTCCAGCCCGACGACCTGGAAGGCAAGGCCGATGCCGAGCGAGATCAGGATCGAGGGCACGATCAGGCTGGCGATGGTGAGGTAGAAGAGCGGCCCCGAGCCGAGAAAGCGGCGGCGGAAGGCGAGGCCCGCCAGCAGCGAGACGACCACCGTGGTCAGCATGGTCATGACGCCGAGGATGAGCGAGCGCGCGAAGGCGCCCCCGAAATCGCCCACCGCCTGCTGCTCGAACAGCAGGTTCTCGAACCAGCGCAGCGAGACGCCGTTCATCGGGAAGGTGAGGCCGCCATTCGGGCCCTGGAAGGAGAGGATGAAGATCGTCGTCATCGGGCCGTAGAGGAACAGCACGAACAGCACGAAGAAGGCCGTGAGCACGTAGAAGCCGAGGCCGCGGCGTTCGGAGTTCATCCTCACAGCTCCTTGCGGATGTTGACGATGCGCAGGATGCCGCCGACCAGCAGCAGCACGAGGATGAGCAGGATCACCGCGTTGGCCGCCGCCGCCGGGTATTGCAGCAGCGCGATCTGGTTCGCCATCATCAGCCCGACCGAGGCGGACTGGCCGCCCGACATGAAGCGCACGGTGATGAAGTCGCCCATGACCAGCGTGACGACGAAGATCGAGCCGATGGCGATGCCGGGCTTGGCCAGCGGGATGATGACGTTGGTGAGGATCTGGAAGGCGTTCGCCCCGGCATCGCGCGCCGCCTCGATCAGCGCGCGGTCGATCCGCATCAGCGTGTTGAAGATCGGCGTCACCATGAACAGCGTGTAGAGGTGCACCATGGCGAGCACCACCGCGAAGTCGGAGAACAGCAGGAATTCCAGCGGCTGGTCGATCAGCCCCATCTGCATGAGCGACTGGTTGAGCAGCCCGTTGCGCCCGAGGAAGGGGATCCACGAGATCATGCGGATGATGTTCGAGGTCAGGAACGGCACGGTGCAGACGAGGAACAGCACCATCTGCGCCGTCGCCGAGCGTATGTGGAAGGCGAGGTAGTAGGCGACCCAGAAGCCGATGACGAGCGTCACCGCCCAGACGATGACGGTGTATTTCAGCGTGTTGAGATAGATGCTCCACGTCACCGGCGAGGTGATCGTCTCCTCGTAATTGGTGAAGACGAAGGCCGGGAAGATCTGGATCGAATCGTAATCCCAGAAGCTCACCATCACGATGGTGGCGATCGGCAGCACGAGGAACGCCGCCAGGATCGCCGTGAGCGGCGTCGCCTGCAGATAGGGAGCGATCCGGGAGAGGGTCATGCGGGGCCTCGAACCTCGAACTGTTCGTCATGGCCGGGCTTGACCCGGCCATCCACGCCGGCTTCCGGCGGAAAGACGTGGATCCCCGGGTCAAGCCCGGGGATGACGTCGCAAAAGCGGACCCGCCTCACGCGGCGATGAACTCGTTCCAGCGGCGAACCATGTAGCGGTCCTCGTCCATCACCGAGTTCCAGCACGCCACTGCACCCATGCGGTCCTGGAAGGAGCCGCCGTCGCGCACCGCGCCGGCCGTGTACATCACCTTGCCTTCCGGCGAGAGAATGTCCGTCTTGGCCGGCTGGCCAAGCATCCAGAACGCCCATTCGTCCGGCGTCATGTACTTCTCGGCGGTGGACAGCACGGCGGAGTAGTAGCCCTGCCGGTTGAGGTAGGCGCCGACCCAGCCGGAGAGATACCAGTTGATGTATTCATAGGCGGCGTCGAGCTGCGCGCCCTTGAGGTGCTTGGCGAGGCCGAGGCCGCCGCCCCAGGCGCGATAGCCCTCTTCCAGCGGCTGGTAGACGCAGGGAATGCCCTTGGAGCGCACCGCCGCCACCGCCGGCGACCACATGGACTGGATGACCACCTCGCCCGAGGCCATCAGGTTTACGCTCTCGTCGAAGGTCTTCCAGAAGGCGCGGAACTGGCCGGCCTTCTTGGTCTTGATGAGGAAATCGATGGTGGTATCGATCTCCGCCTTCGTCATGTTGCCCTTGTCGGCATATTTGGCGATGCCCGCGCTCTCGCAGATCATCGCCGCATCCATGATGCCGATGGACGGGATGTTCAGGATCGAGGTCTTGCCCTTGAAGGCGGGATCCAGAATGTCCTTCCAGTTCTTGATCGGACGGCCGACGAGGTCCGGGCGGATGCCGAGCGTGTCGGCGTTGTAGATGGTCGGGATCAGCGTCATCCACTGGGTCGGGGTGGGCGAGAACTTCTTGGAGTCCGCACCCTCGACGAAGCTCACCGTGTTGGGCGCGGTGCCCTGCGCGATCTTGGATTCGGGGGTGAGCTTGCCGGTGGTGAAGATCGGCACGATCTGGTCGTAGAACTTGATCTTCTTGACATCCATCGGCTGCAGCGTGCCGGCCGGGAACACCTTCTTGCAGATCCAGTACTCGATGTCGGCGACGTCGAAGGAATTGGCCTGGGTGACGACGCGCTGGGAGACCGCGTCGGAATCCAGCGCGGTCATCTGCAGCGTGATGCCGAGGTCCGCCTTGCACTTCTCGGCGATGGCGTTGAGGTTCGAGACGCCGGTGCCGAACTGGCGCAGCGTGATCGGGTTCTGCGCCCAGATGGTGGGGAAGCCGGTGACGGCGCCGCTGCCGGCGGCGAGGCCGCCGAGCGCGGCGGCGCCCTTCAGCACGGAGCGGCGGCTCAGGCCCTTCGCCTGCTTGCCCGCTGCCTTGTTGGCGCCCGCGGCGCCGGTGCGATCCGTGGTCTTCTGGCTCATTGGTGTCTCCCGAGCGTCTCTGGTCGGTGTTGCGTCTGTGAGGGACGAAGGCGTCGGCATAGGCTTGCGGCGGCCGGCTCAGGCCGAGGGCGAGGCCTCCAGTATGTGCACGTCCTGCGGCGTCCAGGCGATCGGCACCGCGTCGCCCACGGCGAGCGGCGCCTCGAAGAAGGCGGTCTCCGACACCTGCACGGAGAACTCGTCGACGCCCGGCGCGGCGAGGGCCACCTGCACCTTCTGGCCGTGATACTCGATGTTCTGCACGAGCCCGGTCAGCCCGCAGCCGGCCATGGCGCCGGCGCCGAGCCGCACCCGGTCGGTGCGCACGGCGATCTCCACCGGCGCGCCCGGCTCCAGCCCCGGCCCGGCGGGGGCACGGAAGGAGGCGCCGCCCGGCACTTCGAAGGTCACGGCATCGTCCGCCACATCGGTGACGCGGCCCGCCAGCACGTTGTGGTCGCCCATGAAGCGGGCGACGAAGGCGGTGGCCGGCCGGTTGAACACCTCGCGCGGGGTGGCCGCCTGCTCGATGCGCCCGCCATTCATCACCACCACCAGGTCGGAGAGCGCCATCGCTTCTTCCTGACTGTGGGTGACGTGGATGAAGGAGATGCCGAGCTGAAGCTGCAGCTTCTTCAGCTCCTGCCGCACCTTGATCTTGAGGAACGGGTCGAGCGCGGAGAGCGGCTCGTCGAGGAGGAGCGCCTGCGGATCGGTAATCAGCGCGCGGGCGAGCGCGACGCGCTGCTGCTGGCCGCCGGAAAGCTGTGCGGGGCGCCGCTCGGCCAGATGGTCGAGCTGCACCAGCTTGAGCATCTCCATCGCCTTCGCCCGGCGGCTCGCCTTCTCCTCGCCCTTCATCTTCAGCGAGAAGGCGACATTGTCGACGATGTCGAGATGGGGGAACAGGGCGTAGCTCTGGAACATCATCGCCGTGCCACGCCGGGCCGGCGGCAGGTCGGTGACGACCGTCGGGCCGAGGCGCACATCGCCTTCGGTGATGCTCTCATGGCCGGCGATCATGCGCAGCGTCGTGGTCTTGCCGCAGCCGGACGGGCCGAGCAGGCAGCAATAGGTGCCGGCCGGGATCTTCAGCGACACGGCATCGACCGCGAGGGCCGCGCCGTAGCGCTTGGTGACATGGATGAGCTCGATGTCGGCGCCCTTGGACATGTCGGCGGCACAGCTCCCCTGCTGCTGCGGATGCACGTCAAGGAACGCAAGCGATATGCCAGTCGAGCAATGGCGCGCACTCGCCGCCCAAGCCCGCGCCGGATACCGCCCGGCGCCGCGCCGTTTCCGCCCCCTTCGGCGAAGACGCCCATGAATTGGGCAGCTCCACCCTGCGTTGCCCAGATCGGGTACAATCCGGCGGAGGATTACATACAATCGTCGGCCTGACGACCGATCTGCCGCAGGGGCAACCAAGGAAGCATTGAGCCGGCCGCCCCGATGCCGCACTGTGCCACATCGACAAGGACCCGCAGAGGTCCCCGCGCGTTGCGCATCACGCGCTCCAGCGTATCACCATTGGGAGGTCACTTCATGTTCCGCACGCTTCTCGCCGCCGCCGCAGGGCCGCTCCTGGCTTCCGCGCTGGCGCTCGCGCCCGCCGCCGCGCAGGATTTCCCCACCCGGCCGGTCACGCTGGTCATCCCCTTCGCCGCCGGCGGCTCCACCGATCTGGTCGGCCGCCTCATCGCCGAGCGCATGAGCGCCGAGCTGGGTCAGCCCGTCGTCGTCGAGAACAAGGGCGGCGCGGGCGGCAATCTCGGTGCCGCGCAGGTCGCCAAGGCCACGCCGGACGGCTACACCATCCTCATGGGCACGGTCGCCACCCACGCGCTGAACCCGGCGCTCTACAAGAAGATGCCCTACGACCCGGTGACGAGCTTCGCCCCCGTCTCGCTGCTCGCCATCGTGCCGAACGTGCTGGTGGTCAATCCCGACTTCCCCGCCAAGACCACCGAGGAACTGATCGCCCTGCTCAAGAAGGAGCCGGGCAAGTATTCCTACGCCTCCTCCGGCAACGGCACGCCGCTGCATCTGTCGGGCGAGTTGTTCAAGTCGATGGCCGGCGTCGACATGCAGCACATTCCCTATCAGGGCGCCGGCCCGGCGCTGGTCGACGTCATCTCCGGCCAGGTGCCGATCATGTTCGACAACCTCCCGTCCTCCTCCGGCCACATCAAGAGCGGCAAGCTGCGGGCGCTGGGCGTGACCACCGCCAAGCGCGTGGCCTCCTTCCCGGACCTGCCGGCCATCGCCGAGGTGGTGCCGGGCTACGAGACCTATACGTGGAACGCCATCTTCGCCCCGGCCGGCACGCCGCCGGAGGTGGTGGCCAAGCTGAACGCCGCCGCCAACAAGGCGCTGACGGACCCGAAGGTGCTCGCGCGCTTCAACGACTTCAGCGCCACGCCGGTCGGCTCGACGCCGGAGGAGCTGGGCGAGCACGTGAAGAAGGAAATCGCCAAATGGGCGCCCATCGTGAAGGCGTCCGGCGCGCAGCTCGACTGAGCTGAACGGTCCTCCCGGCCGAGCACCGCGCGAGCCGGGATCGCCCTCGGCGACGTCACGCGATCCCGGATCGGCCTGCGGCCGTCCGGGATGGCGATGTATCAGGGGAACGCCGTCATCCCGCCCCCTGATCGGGCTTGCAGACATCCCGGGATCGCGGATCATGGCGAAGGTTCCGGGGGCCCCGCCATGCATCGCCTGTTCTTCGCCGCGGCGCTCGCCGTGCTTCTCGCCGTCTCCCCCGCCGCCGGGCAGGTCGTCTTCCCCACGCGGCCGGTGACGCTCGACATTCCCTTCCCCGCCGGCGGCTCGACCGATCTGGTCGGAAGGCTCGTCGCCGAGGGCATGGCCAAGGCGCTCGGCCAGCCGGTGGTGGTGGAAAATCGCGGCGGCGGCGGGGGCAGCCTCGGCACCGCGCATCTCGCCAAGCAGCCGCCGGACGGCTACGCGGTGATGATGGGCACGGTGTCGACCCACGCGCTCAACCCCGCGCTCTACCGCAACCTGCCCTACGATCCGGTCACGGGCTTCGCGCCGGTCTCGCTGCTGGTCATCGTCCCGAACGCGCTGGTGGTGCATCCCGGCTTTCCCGCCAATACGCTGGCGGAGTTCATCGCCGAGCTGAAGGCCAATCCCGGCAAATACAGCTACGCCTCGGCCGGCAACGGCACGCCGGGCCATCTCTCCGGCGAGCTGTTCAAGTCGATGGCCGGCGTGGACATGCAGCACATTCCCTATCAGGGCGCCGGGCCGGCGCTGGTCGACGTGATCTCCGGCCAGGTGCCGATCATGTTCGACAACCTGCCGACCGCCTCGGGCTATATCAGGAGCGGAAAGCTGAAGGCGCTGGGCGTGACGACGCTGACCCGCGCGCCCTCCTTCCCCGACCTGCCCGCCGTCGCCGAGACGCTGCCGGGCTACGAGACCTATAGCTGGAACGCGCTGTTCGCCCCGGCCGGAACGCCGCCGGCCATCGTCGACACGCTGAACGCCGCCGCGCTCAAGGCGCTGGCCGAGCCGAAGGTGCAGGCGCGCCTTGCCGATTTCAGCGCCGTCACCGTCGGCTCGACGCCGCAGGCGCTCGCCGAGCATGTGAAGCGCGAAGTCGCCAAATGGGCGCCGATCGTGAAGGCGTCCGGCGCGCGGCTGGATTGAACGGCGCGCCTCGTCCCTCAGAACACCGTGCCGTCGGCGTCGATGGCGATGGGGGGCGGGCCGGCGGGCGGGCGGCGCTCGGCGGCGATGCGGCGGCCCGCCGTCCAGGTGCCGCCCTGCAGCAGCTTGGCGAGCGGAAACTGCGAGGCATCGAGGCCGAGCCGCGCGCGCACCCGGTCGGCGAGGAGGTCCATCAGCGCGACGGTGAGCGCGCGCCACTCCACCACCAGCTCGGACGACACCGCCTGCTTCTGCGCGGGATCGACGGGCGCGCGCGGCACGATGGCGCCGAGATCGACCAGCAGCCCGCCATTGCGGTATTCCGGCAGCGCGGTGAGAGCGTCGAGATCGGTGACGGCAAGCCCGGCCGCCTCGAACGGCTCCAGCAGCGAATAGGTCAGCCACTGCGAGAGCTTGTGGAACGGTACGAGCTGGTCGGAGAGATCGGCGACGCGCACCGCCGGGTGCCGGCCGACATCGCCGAGCGAGACGCCCGCCACCTCCAGCCCGGACGGCCAGATCACCGACATGCCGTCGAGCAGCGCGCTCAGGATGCGCTCGGCCGGCAGCCGGCCGATCCGCGCCTGCGGCACCAGCGCGTCATAGAGCCCGCCCGGCCGCGCCGGCGCGCTGCCGAACAGGTCGGGACGCGCGGCCAGCGCCGCGCCGAGCCGGTTGAGCAACGCCACGCGGCCGGAGAGGCCAACCAGCGGGTTGGCGTCGGAGACCTGGAAATGCCGGGCGAGCGTGCCCGCATCGAGAGCGATCAGCGCGGCCGCGTCGGCGCGCAGCGGCTGCGCCGGATCGGACGAGAAGCCTCCCGCCTCGAACATGCGCAGGCTCGCCACCGCCAGCCCCTCGGAGCGGCCGAGGGTGAGGCCGGTCGCTTCCTCGTGGTAGCGCCAGGCATCGCCCGCCCCGGCGTCGAGCAGCACGCTCACCACGGCGAGATCGATCATCAGGCGGGCGAGGTCGTCCCGCCCGACCGCGCCGAGCCGCGCCTTCAGCGCGTCCCAGCGGGCGACCCCGCCGGCGTCGAAATGGCGCCAGCGGCTGTGATAGGGGATGTCGAGCGCGGGATAGTCCTGCCGCGTCACCTGCGCCACATAGTCCGCCACCGCGTCCAGCGCCGCCTCGTCGAGCGCGAAATGCGGCGACTTCCCCGCGCGCACATGGTCGAGCACCTGATGGCTGCGGGCGCGGACGGCGGCGGGCGAGCGCAGGGCGGCGAGTTCGGCGGCGAGTTCGGGCACGGTCATGTCGGGCAGCATCCTCGGTGAAAAAAGGCCTCTCCCCGGCGAAGAGAGACCAACCGTCATCCCCGGGCTTGACCCGGGGATCCACGACTTTGCAGCGCCGCGCCAGCACCAAGACGTGGATGGCCGGGTCAAGCCCGGCCATGACGGTGCTAAGGGGGCAAGAAGACCCTATTCCTTCAGCGCACGGCCCTGCGTCTCGTCGTACTGGCTGCGGAAGCCGACGCCGTAATAGCCGGCCGAGACCTTCGCCTCCATCTCGACGCGCGCATCCTGCGGGATCAGCTCGTCGGGGATCGGCACGCGCTCCACCACCTCGATGCCGGCCCGGGCCAGCGCGTTGAACTTCATGTCGCTCATCGAGGCGAAGCGGTCGATCTTGGCGATGCCGAGCCAGTGGAACACGTCCGGCATCAGCTCCTGGAAACGCATGTCCTGCACCCCGGCGACGCATTCGGTGCGCTTGAAATAGGTTTCGGGCAGGTCGCCGCCCTCCTGCCGCTTGCGGGCGTTGTAGACGAGGAACTTGGTCACCTCGCCGAGCGCGCGGCCTTCCTTGCGGTTGTAGACCACGAGGCCGACGCCGCCCTGCTGCGCCATCTCCACGCACATCTCGATGCCGTGGGCGAGATAGGGCCGGCAGGTGCAGATGTCGGAGGAGAACACGTCCGAGCCGTTGCACTCGTCATGCACGCGGCAGGCGAGCGGGGTCACGCCGTCGCCGATCTTGGCCACGTCGCCGAACATGTAGAGCGTCATGCCGCCGATGGGCGGCAGGAAGACCTTGAGGTCCCCGCGCGTCACCAGCTCCGGGAACATGCCGCCAGTGTGCTCGAACAGCGCCCGCCGCAGCGCGCCCTCGGAGACGCCGAAGCGCTCGGCGATGCCCGGCAGGTACCACACCGGATCGATCGCCGCCTTGGTGACGCGCACGTCGCCCCTGGAGGAGATGATGTCGCCGTCGATGCGCAGCCGGCCGGCGCGGATGGCGTCGCGGATTTCCGGCATGTCGATATGGGCGCGGGTGATGGCGATGCTCGGGCGCACGTCGAGCCCGGCGGCGATGGCGTCGGCGAACACCTGCCCGGCAATGTGGCCATAGGGGTCGAGCGAGACGATGCGCCTCGGGTCGCCCCATTGCGGGTGCGGGCCTATCGGATCGGACGGCGCGGTGTTGGTCAGGTCCGCCTTGAAGTCGGCCGGCAACGCGCCGGCCGCGATGGCGAGTGCGCGGTAGACCGAATAGCCGCCGGCATGGGCGCCGATGGCGTTGCGGCGCTGCGTATCGGTGAGGGTGGCGACCACCGGCCCGCGCTCGGCCGGGTTCGGCGCACCCCAGTTTAGCGCCGGAGCATCGGCATTTACGCCGGTCGACGCCCCGTGCGAGGTAAGGACGATATGGTTGCGGGAACGACCGCCTGCATTGGCATTGACGGACATGTCTGGCTCGCTTCTGCATCCGGCACCGTTGCCGGCGTGCTGCAAGCAACGGATGTGAGCGCGAATTCCCCCGCTCCGCAAGGGGGGCGGGCGGCGGGAAGCGAAATTTCGGACGGAATGGTCCATTTCTTGTATCGCAATTCGCGCTATCCTGCCCCGGAGGAGGGCGTCGGCCGTCGCCGCACGCCGCGCCACAGACCTGAGAGAGCCGCGACCATGAACGCGCCCACCGTCCCGACAGAGGCCGCCCCGACCGCCAACACCGTGGTGGTCGACCACCCGCTGATCCAGCACAAGCTCACCCTGATGCGCCGCTCGCGCACCCCGGCCAACGAGTTCCGCCAGCTCCTGCGCGAGATCAGCATGCTGCTCGCCTATGAGGTGACGCGCGACATGCCGACCGAACTGGTCGAGATAGACACCCCGCTGACGACGATGCAGGCGCCGATGCTGGCGGGCAAGAAGCTCTGCCTCGTCTCGGTGCTGCGCGCCGGCGGGGGCATCCTCGAAGGCATGCTGGACATCCTGCCGGCGGCGCGGGTCGGCCATATCGGCCTCTACCGCGATCCGGTCTCGCTGGCGGCGGTCGAATATTATCTCAAGCTGCCGCGCGACATCTCCGAGCGCACCGCCATCGTGCTCGACCCGATGCTGGCGACCGGCAATTCGGCGGCGGCGGCGGTGTCCGAGGTGAAGGCGGCGGGCTGCCAGTCGATCAAGTTCGTCTGCCTCATCGCCGCGCCGGAAGGGATCAAGGCGATGCAGGAAGCCCATCCCGACGTGCCGGTCTACACGGCGGCGGTCGACAGCCATCTGAACGACCACGGCTACATCGTGCCGGGCATCGGCGACGCTGGCGACCGCATCTTCGGCACCAAATAGCCGCGTGCCGGACGCCGCCGAAGTTTTCGGCGGCGATGCCCCGTGCTGCCGCATATCAGGGCTTCCCGTTCGCGCCGGCCCGCTCTAGTTTGGGGCAAATGTCCCTAGGGTTCCGGCGCCTGCGGCCTTGGCTGCGCGGCGCGTCTGGTCCGAGAGGGGCAGCCCGGCGGTCGCTCCCTGCGCCGGGTCCACGGCGGGACAAAAGCCCGGGAGGCTCGCGCGGCGGCGGTCGCGGCGCAGATCTTCCGGCGCGAACCGGGGTCTGCCGCAGCGCCGTCGAAGGACCCTTCGGCCCACTTAGGGGCCCATGGAGACACGGCATGCGTCACTTCCCCCAGCGTTCCACCCGCTTTGCGGGCCTCGTCCCCGCCCCCCGCCGCCTGCGCCGCCACCATCCCAATTTCGAGATCAAGGGGATGCAGGGCTGGAAGGCGCTGGAGGCCGAGGAAGGCCTCTCCGAGAATGGCTGGCGCAAGGAGCAGCAATGGGCGCTCGACATGGGCCTGCCCGGCGCCGATTCCATCAACGACAAGTCGATCCCGACCTTCGCGCGCGGCGAGCTGCCCCACTTCGCGGGCATCAACACCTTCCTCAAGGCGCCCTATGTCGAGAATGTGCGCGATGTCGGCAAATACGACGCCGCCGTGCTGGGCATTCCCTTCGACAGCGGCACCACCTACCGCCCCGGCACGCGCTTCGGGCCGCAGGGCATCCGCCGCATCTCCGCGCTCTACACGCCCTATAATTACGAGCTCGGCGTCGACCTGCGCGAGCAGATGACGCTGTGCGACGCCGGCGACGTGTTCACCATTCCGGCGAACCTCGAAAAGAGCTTCGACCAGATCTCGAAGGGCGTCAGCCACGTCTTCTCCTCCGGCGCGCTGCCGATCATGCTGGGCGGCGATCATTCCATCGGCTTTCCCTGCGTGCGCGGAATCGCCGAATGCACCTCCAAGCGCATCGGCATCATCCATTTCGACCGCCACATCGACATCCAGGAAAAGGATCTCGACGAGCGCATGCACACCACGCCCTGGTACTGGGCGACGAACCTGCCGAACGTCTCGCCCAAGAACCTCGTCCAGCTCGGCATCGGCGGCTGGCAGGTTCCGCGCTACGGCGTGCAGGAGGCGCGCAAGCGCGGCACCAACGTGCTGACCATCGACGACATCGAGAAGATCGGGCTGGAGAAGACCGCCGAGATCGCGCTGGAGCTCGCCTGGAAGGACGCCGACGCGGTCTACATCTCCTTCGACGTCGACAGCATCGACTGCGGCTTCGTGCCGGGCACCGGCTGGCCGGAGCCAGGCGGCTTCCTGCCGCGCGAGGCGCTGAAGATCCTCGGGTTGGTAGCCGCCGAAGGCCTGTGTGGGCTGGAAGTGGTCGAGGTCTCGCCGCCCTACGACACCTCCGACATCACGGCGCTGTTTGGCCTGCGCGTCGTCGTCGAGGCGCTCGGCTCCATGGTGGCGCACGGCAAGCTCGGCAGCCACAAGCACATCATCGACAAGCCGGTGAGCTACTGAGCCATTGTCGCAGGCATCTGTTGGTCGTCATGGCCGGGCTTGACCCGGCCATCCACGTCTTGGACCGGCCAGGGAAAAAGTGGATCCCCGGGTCAAGCCCGGGGATGACGACGGCGAAAATTGGAGGCACCGCGATGCACCGCGGCCACGACCATTCTCACGACCACGGCGCGGGCGGGCATTCGCATGGCCACGATGCCCCGCACGCGCATGCGCATTCCCATTCGCACGCTCATTCCCACGGCCATAATCACGGCCATTCGCCGCGCCCGGCGGCGCAGTGGCAGACCCCGCATCTGCCGCACGGGCCGGAGCCGGAGGAGCCCTCGCACGGCGAGCCCGATCTCGATCTCGTCGAGAAGGCCTTCGTCGAGGGCTTCGCTTCGGCGAGCGACCCGACCAGCTTCCTGCGCCTCGCCCGCATCCCCTTCGACGCGGCGACGGCCGAGGGCACAAGAGTCAGCCTGCTGCGGGTGGAGACCGGCGAGACCACCGATGTCGGCGCGGTGATGCCGCATCTGGGCGGCGGCAGCTTCCGCTACGACCCGCTGCCCGCCGCCATGGTCTCGCGTCGGCGCACGCTGCGCTTCGTCTATTTCGACGGCCGCGCCAGCCTGCCGATGACGCTGGCGCAGGTGCGCGCGCTCGCGCAGACGTGAGCGGCGGCTTTTTCCGATAGGCGCGCCCGATCGCCGCGTCGGGACTTTGCCGGGTTGATCGGAACCCCTCCAAAGTTCATGTTGCGCCCCAGTGCCCCACCCCGATGCGGATCCCCATCGCAGGTGGCGGCCACAGTCGGGATGCGCCATGGACTACGCACGTTTCTTCCAGGATGCCGTCGACACGCTCAGGAACGAGCGTCGCTACCGCACCTTCGCCGAAATCGAACGCGACACCGCGCGCTTCCCGCATGCCGTCTGGCACTCGCCGCAGGGCGAGCGCGACATCGTCATCTGGTGCTCGAACGACTATCTCGGCATGGGTTGCCATGCGAGCGTGGTCGAGGCGATGTGCGAGACCGCCCGTCAGGCCGGCGCCGGCGCGGGCGGCACGCGCAACATTTCCGGCAACAGCCACGCCATCGTCGCGCTGGAATCCGAACTCGCCGACCTGCACGGCAAGGACGCGGCGCTGGTCTTCACCTCGGGCTATGTGTCGAACCAGACCGGCATCGCCACGCTGGCGAGGCTTATCCCCGATTGCGTGATCCTCTCCGACGCGCTCAACCACAATTCGATGATCGAGGGCGTGCGGCAGGCCGGGCGGGACAAGAAGGTGTTCCGCCATAACGACCTCGCCCATCTCGAAGAGCTGCTGCGCGAGGCCGGCGACCGGCCCAAGCTGATCGTCTTCGAGAGCGTCTATTCCATGGACGGCGACGTCGCGCCCATCGGCGCCATCTGCGATCTTGCCGAGCGCTACGGCGCGATGACCTATCTCGACGAGGTGCACGCGGTCGGCATGTACGGCCCGCGCGGAGCCGGCGTTGCCGAGCGCGACGGGGTGATGCACCGCGTCGACGTGATCGAGGGCACGCTGGGCAAGGCGTTCGGCGTGGTCGGCGGCTACATCGCCGGCAAGCGCGCGGTGATGGACGCCGTGCGCTCCTATGCGCCCGGCTTCATCTTCACCACCGCCCTGCCGCCCGCCGTCGCGGCGGCGGCCGCCGCCTCGGTCCGCCATCTCAAGGCGTCCGCCGCCGAGCGTACCCGCCAGCAGGCGCAGGTCGCCAAGGTGAAGCGCGCGCTCGATCTCGCCGGCCTGCCGCAGATCGTGACGCAGACGCACATCGTGCCGGTCATGGTCGGCGACGCGGAAGCCTGCAAGGCGGCGAGCGACATGCTGCTCGCCGAGCACGGCATCTATATCCAGCCGATCAACTACCCCACCGTGCCGCGCGGCACCGAGCGGCTGCGCATTACGCCCGGCCCGTTCCACGACGACGCGCTGGTCGCCCAGCTCGCCGCCGCGCTCAGCGACGTGTGGAGCCGGCTCGGCCTGCCCTTCGTCACCCGCGCGCAGGCGGCGGAATAGGCGCCGCCCCTCAGTCCTTCGGCTCGGTGCGGTCGATCTCGACCCGCTCGGAGGGCACCGGCGCCCGGCCGAAGAACAGCCGCGCCAGCAGCGGGATCAGCAGCGCCAGCCCGAGGAAACGCATAATGTGGTGCGCCGCCACGAAGGCGGGGTCGATGCCGAGCACGAAGGCCATGATGGTCATCGCCTCCAGCGCGCCCGGCACATAGGCGATCAGCACCTTCGCCAGCGGCTCCCCGGACAGCCAGGCGCCCAGCGCCGCGAAGGCGAAGGACACCGCCGTGGCGATGGCCAGCGCCACCAGCGAATCGACGAGGAAGCGGCGCAGCGTGGCGAGCTTCGTGCCGGCGAAGCGGCTACCCGTATTGGCGCCCAGCACGACGAAGCCGACGATGAGCACGAGATCGGGCAGCCGCCCCTCGATGAGGCCGGCGCCGTGCACCACACCGCTCGCCAGCATGGATCCCACCATGGCGCCGCCGGGAAAGCGCGCCCGCTCGGCCAGAAACGCCCCGGCGATGCCGACGCCGACCGAGAGCAGGAAGGTCGTCAGGTCCGGCACCACGGGGTCCACCGGCAGCGTGCCGGCCGGCTGGTGGCCGAGCCCGCCCAGCGCCGCCGGCAGCAGCGCCACCAGCACGAAGAGCCGCAGCGACTGGCCGAACACCACACGCCGCGTGTCGGCGCCGGAACTCTCCGCCATCGCCAGCACGGTGGAAAGCGCGCCCGGCGTCGCGGCGAAGAAGGCGCTGCGCCGGTCCCAGCCCGCGACCTTTTCCAGATAGGCGACCACCGCGACCATCATCACCGGCACCGAGGCGACCAGCACCGCCATCGTCGTCGGCCATGTGGTGATGCCCCGCACCGTGTCCGGCGTGATGGTCGAGCCCATGGCGGTGCCGAGCAGGATGTAGACCCCGTGCCGCATGCGCGGCTCGATATCGATGGGCGCGCCGAGCAGGGCGGCGATCGCCGTCGCCACCAGCGATCCCGAGAGCCAGCCGGCCGGCATGGCCAGCCCGGCGAACAGCCCGCCGCCGGCAAAGGCGAGCGCGAGCGTGGCGGCATACCAGGCGATTCGCCGGCGCGAGGCAGCGAACTTGGTCAGGAAGGACGGCAGCGGCATGGGAAAGGAAGCATCGCAGGCAAGAGGCGGGGGCAAGAGGCGGGGACGACAGGCGGAGGCCGGGAGGCGGCAGAAGGCAGAGGCGGAGACGGCGTCGCTGGTGCCCGTGTCCGGTTGCGCGAAGCAAAGGTGGCGCGGGGTTTGCGCGGGATCAATGCGACGAATGCCGGCCCGGGTCAAACCATCTGCATGCATAGTTCAACCCTCATTCACGCAGAGCGGGCCGTGCCCCGCTACACCTCCTTCCCCACCGCGCCGCACTTCACGGCGGAGGTGGGCCGGGAGCAGCACGCGGCCTGGCTGGCCTCGCTGCCGCGCGAGGCGACGCTCTCGCTCTACCTGCACGTGCCCTTCTGCCCGGCGCTCTGCTTCTATTGCGGCTGCACCACCAAGGCGACGCGCCGGCACGAGCCGGTGGCGGCCTATGCCGAACGGCTGGAGCGCGAGATCGACCGGGTGGCCGCCGCCGTCGGCGGGCGCGCCGTCACCCATATCGCTTTCGGCGGCGGCACGCCGAGCCTGCTCGGCGCGGATGCGCTGCGCCGGATCGGCGGCCGGCTGGCGGAGGCGTTCAATCTCGACGCGCTCGCCGAATACGCCTTCGAGCTCGACCCGCGCGAGACCGATTCGGAGATCGCCGACGCGCTGGCCGCCATCGGCGTCGACCGGGTGAGCCTCGGCGTGCAGGATTTCAGCGCCCATGTGCAGCGCGCCATCGGCCGCGTGCAGCCCTTCGCCACGGTGGAGCGCGCCATGCGCCTGCTGCGCGAGGCCGGCATCTCCTCGATCAATCTCGACCTGATGTACGGCCTGCCGCACCAGAGCGAGCGCGACATGCGCCGCACCACGCGCCTCGCCGCCCTGCTCGCGCCCGAGCGGCTTGCCCTGTTCGGCTATGCCCATGTGCCGTGGATGCGCCCGAACCAGAAGATGATCGCCGAGGCCGGCCTGCCCGGTCCGGCCGAGCGGCTGGAGCAGTCCGAGGCGGCGCGGCAGGTGCTGCTGGCGAACGGCTATGTCGGGATCGGCCTCGACCATTTCGCCCGGCCCGATGACCCGCTGGCACAGGCTGCCGCCGCGCGCCGGCTCAGGCGCAATTTCCAGGGCTACACCGCCGACCGCGCCGACGTGCTGATCGGCATGGGCGCCTCGGCGATCAGCCGCTTCCCGCAGGGCTTCACCCAGAACGCGCCGGACATCGCCTCCTACCAGCGCGCCATCGACGCCGGCGGCTTCGCCAGCGTGCGCGGCATCGCCTTCACCGCCGACGACGTCAAGCGCGGCGCCTTCATCGAGCGGCTGATGTGCGACCTCGAGGTCGACTTGGACCCGCCGACGCTGGCCGACGCCGCGCCCCGGCTCGCCGACCTCGTGGCGGACGGGCTCTTGACCATAGAGGGCCGCCACGTCGCCATGACGCCGGTCGGCCGCCCCTTCGTGCGCCTCGCCGCCGCAGCGCTCGACCACCGTCTGCAAGCCGCGACGGCACGCCATTCGGCAGCGGTGTGAAGCGGGGTCCGGGGCCGCCGGGAAGGACGGATGCCCAAAAGAAAAGGCGCCCAGCGTGAGCGGGGCGCCAGTCTTGAGCCGCCATGTCCACGCGGGACGGGTGCCTCGGAGGGGATTGGTCGACCGACCACTCGGGACGTCACGTCACCCGGCATCGATGCCGGGCCTTCGCCTCAGGCGGCGCCGGCGAGCCGGCGCATGCTGCTGCGATCCTGAATGCGCACCTCGTCGGCGCGCTGCAGCACGACGAGGCCGCGCCGCTTGAGTTCGGAAAAGGCCCGGCTCACCGTCTCCAGCGTCAGGCCGAGAAAATCGGCGATTTCCTGCCGGGTCATGGCAAGGCGCAGCGTACCGCCCACCATGCCGTCCGGCATCAGGCGCAGCAGGAAGAAGGCGACCCGCTCCAGCGCCGACATGCGCCCGAGCACGAGAGCGTGCGAATGCATGACGCAGAGCTGCGCCTCGAAGCGCCGCAGCAGCCGGGCGGCCAGCGCGGGATCGCGTTCAAGCGCATTGCGCTCATGGGTGGTGATGGTGGCGGGGGTCAGCGTCTCGGCGGAGCAGGCATAGGCCTCGTCATGGGCGAGGCCGAACACGTCGCCGGGGCCGAGCAGCTCGACCACCTGGCGGCGCCCGTCGGGCAGCAGCTTGGTGAGCATCACGGCACCCTCGACCACTTCCATGATGCGTCGGGCGGGATCGCCCTCGTGCAGCACGGTGACGTGGGCGGCAACCCGCAGGTTCTGGACGTGGCTCTCGACAAAGGACGGCTGCCGCGTCGGGCTGCCGGTGCGTTCGTCAATGTTCTGGCGCATCTGTCGCTCCACCTCTTGAACCTGAGGCGACGTTAGTTCGCCCCCGCGCGCCGCGCAGTTCGGTGGGCTGCGTAAGTGTCTTTCCGGAAGCGGGCGGGGAAACGGTGATGCGGGAGAGCCGCGCGCCGGCGCGCGGCTTCTCGCGCGGCGGGCTCACCCCACCGGCAAAGCGCGGGTGATCGCCTCGACGTCGAGCGGCTTGCGCACCAGCCAGCTCGGCTTGAGGCCGCGCAGCTGGTGGTCGATGAAGCCCTGCGACTGGCCGGTGATGACCACCACGCGCGGCGGCGCGGCGAGGCCGAGCAGCCAGCGCACGAGCTGGGCGCCCGGTATGCCGGGCAGGCTGAGATCGACGATGACGGCATCCGCCGGCTCCGGCATGCCGGCCCTGAACAGGCTCTCGGCATCGGAATAGGAGATCACCTCGTGACCGAGATTTCGGAGGATCAGCGCGAGGGAATCGCTCACCCCGGCATCGTCCTCAACCACGTGAACGCGCACTGAATCTCTCCCGCCTTTACGGTCGAAAGTGGAAAAGACCGGCGGCGGCAGCAATTCGTAGGGATGCGTAGGGCGCGAGGCGCGGCAGCATGGCATGCGCGTCGCGCGGGGCCGCGCCAGACGCGTGGCGGTTCAGCCCCGCATGTCCTTGAGCACGATGCGCACGAGATCGGCGGCGTTCTTGGCGCCGAGCTTCTCCATGATGCGCGCGCGGTGCACCTCGATGGTGCGCGGGCTGATGGCCAGCGTACGCCCGGCCTCCTTGTTGGAAGCGCCGGAGGCGATCTGCACCAGCACCTCGCGCTCGCGCGGGGTCAGCAGGTCGTGGCCGGGGAAATGCGCGGTCAAGAGGTCGCCCGGCTCGGCGGAGCCGCGCCGGCTGTGCGCCTCGATGGCCTCGCGCACCCGTTCCACCACCGTGTCGGCGTCGAACGGCTTCTCGATGAAGTCGAGCGCGCCGTGGCGGATGGCGTCGACCGCCATCGGGATATCGCCCTGGCCCGAGATGATGAAGATCGGCGCGGGGTAGCGGTCGGCCTCCAGCTCTTTCAGGATGTCGAGGCCCGAGCGGCCGGGCATGTGCACGTCGAGCACGATGCAGGAGGGAACGTGGGTGCGGGCGACGGAGAGGAACGCTGCCCCGTCCGAGAAGCCGCGCACATGGTAGCCTTCGAGGCTCAGCACCAGCGACAGCGCGTCGCGCACCGCGGCATCGTCGTCGACGATGAAGACCTCTCCCAACTGCGCCATGCCCAGCTCCCTCACCCGATCTCCGACGATGCCGTCACCGCCGGCAGGACGAGCGAGAAGCATGCGCCCCGGCCATGGCCGCCCGGATCGACGAGAAGATCCCCGCCATGGTTCTGTGCGATCGTCCGCGAAATCGCAAGGCCAAGACCCATGCCGCGACGTTTTGAGCTGGCGAAGGCCTCGAACAGCTTGGCGAGTGCCTCCGGCGCGATGCCCGGCCCGTTATCCTCGACTTCGAGGATCACGCTGCCCTCGTGCTCCCGGGTGCGGATGACGATCGCCGGATCGCCGGTGCCGGCCGCCGCCTCGATGGCGTTGCGCACGAGGTTGACGACGATCTGCTGGACCTGCACCGGGTCGACCGACACCGGCGGCAGGCGAGGGGCCTGCTGGCGGTCGATGCGGATGCGGTGGCGCTGGCCGAGCAAGGTCAGGTCGATCGCCTCGTCGATCAGCGGATCGAGCTGGCGCACATGGCGCTCGGGATCGCGCTTCTCCACGAACTGGCGCATGCGCTGGATGATGTGGCCGGCCCGCTCGGCCTCGCCGGCCGCCTTGTCGAGGATGTCGCCCGCCACTGTGACGATGTCGATGCCGCGGCTGTGCGCGCGCCGGATCGCCTGCAGATAGAGCATCAGCGCGGTCAGCGGCTGGTTCAGCTCATGGGCGATGGCGGCGCCCATCTCGTCGATGGCGGAGACGCGGGCGAGGTGCACCAGCTCGCTCTGCAGGTCGGCGAGGCGCTGCTCGCTCTCCTTGCGCGGGCGCAGGTCGCGCAGGATGCCGATGAACTGGCGCCCATCCGGCGTCGCCGCCTCGCCCACCGACAATTCGAGCGGGAACACCGTTCCGTCGGCGTGGCGCCCGCGCACCTCGCGGCCGATGCCGATGATCTTCTTCACGCCGGTGCGGATATAGCTGCCGACATATTCGTCGTGATCGGCGGCGTATTCGATCGGCATGACGATCTTGACGTTCTGCCCCACCGCCTCGGCGGCGCGAATGCCGAACATCTGCTCGCAGGCCTTGTTGAAGATGAGGATGCGCGCGCGCTCGTCGATGACGATGATGCCGTCGGCCGCCGTGTCGAGCACCGACAGCAGCCGGGCTTCGGAAACCGTCGGGGCACCGTGCGGCTCGGGCGAGGCGCTGAAATCTTTCATGATTCCAGTTTGCGTCGCCCGGCCGCCGGCCGCAAGTTACCTTTGCACGCGGGGCTCGCGCTCAGCGCTTGAGCCAGCCCACGAGGCGCGCGGTGGCCTCGCTGATCTGCGCCTCGCCGCGCGCGAAGCACATGCGGATGTAGTTTTCGCCGCCGGGGCCGAAGGCCGTGCCGGGCGCCAGCCCGATATTGGCCTCGTCCACCAGCTTCAGCGCCAGCGCCCGCATGTCCGCTTCGCCATCGACGCCGAAGAACATGTAGAAGGCGCCGGGCGGCGAGGCGAAGCGTACGCGGTTGGAGGTGGAAAGCCCCGCCGCCACGATGTCGCGACCGCGCCGCGCCCGCTCGATCTGGTGGGCGACGAAGCTCTCGCCGCGCTCCAGCGCCGCCACGCCGGCACGCTGCATGAAGGCGGCGACACCCGAGGTCGAATACTGGATCAGGTTCTCCAGCACCGGGCCGAGCGCGGGATGCGCCTCGATCCAGCCGAGTCGCCAGCCCGTCATCGCCCAGTTCTTCGAGAAGGTCTGGACGAAGAGGATGCGGTCCTCCGGCTCCATGATGTCGTGGAAGGACGGCGCCAGCCCGCTGCCGCCCTCCTCGAAGAAGAAGCGGCCATAGATCTCGTCGGCGACGATCCACAGCCCGTGCCGGCGGGCGATGTCCAGCACGCCGCGCAGCGTGTCGAGCGGGGCGACGAAGCCGGTGGGATTGGCCGGCGAGTTGATGAAGATCACACGCGTGCGCGGCGTCACCGCGCTCTCCAGCCGGTCGAGGTCGAGCCAGAAGCCGCGCGCCTCGTCGAAGGCGAAGGGCACATAGACCGGCCGCGCGCCGATCACCTCGGCCGCCGCCGCCGCATTGGGCCAGGACGGCGAGGGGATGAGGATCTCCTCGCCGGCGGAAAGGGTGAGTTGCAGCGCGATCTGGATCGACTGCATGCCCGAGCCGGTGACGTAGTAGCGCTCGGGATCCTCCGTGACGCCGTAGAGGCGGTGCATGTAGCCGGCGATCGCCGCGCGCAGCTCGGGAATGCCGCGCTGCCAGGTGTAGAAGGTCTCGCCCGCCGCCAGCGAGCGCGTTGCCGCCTCGCTGATGAAGGAGGGCGTCGGCAGGTCGCCCTCGCCCGCCCAGAGCGGGATCAGCCCCTCGCGGCCGCGCCCGTAATTCATCACCTCGACGATGCCGCTCTCCGGCAGCGAGAGCGCCTGCGGGCGGATGTGGTCGAGCAGCGAGGGAGAGGGGACGAAGGGCGCGGATTCGGCGGACATGGAAGGACCTGTGAGGAAGCGAGGGACCGCCAGTCTATAGCCGAGCCGGCGCCCGCCATTCATCAAAAGACGTGAGACGGGGATGAGCGCAATCGATGGATGCGCAAACGATGAAAGCGTACGGCGCGCTCAGTGCTCGCCGCGCGCCAGGTTGAGCAGATAGGCGCCGTATTGCGACTTGCTCTGCGCCGCGCCGAGCCGGCCGAGCTGTTCGGCGTCGATGAAACCGGCGCGGAAGGCGACCTCCTCGGGCGAGGCGATGCGCAGGCCCTGCCGGCTCTCCAGGATCTGCACGAACTGCGCGGCCTCGATAAGCGATTCCGGCGTGCCGGTGTCGAGCCAGGCGAAGCCGCGCCCCATCATCAGCACGTCCAGTTCGCCGCGCTCCATATAGGCGCGGTTGACGTCGGTGATCTCGATCTCGCCGCGCGGCGAGGGCGTGAGGCCCGCGGCGATCTCCACCACCCGGTTGTCGTAGAAATACAACCCCGTCACCGCGAGGTTCGACTTCGGCTTCAGCGGCTTCTCCTCGATGGAGAGCACCTTGCCGCCCGCGCCCATCTCGACGACGCCGTAGCGCTCGGGGTCCTTCACGGGATAGCCGAACACGGTGGCGCCAGTCTCGCGTGCCGCCGCGCTGCCGAGCAGTTCGGGAAGGCCATGGCCGAAGAACAGATTGTCGCCGAGCACCAGCGCCACCTTGTCGGCGCCGATGAAATCGCGCCCGACGATGAAGGCGTCGGCGAGGCCACGCGGGCTGTCCTGCACGGCGTAGGAGAGGGCGATGCCGAACTGCGTGCCGTCGCCCAGCAGCTTCTGGAACAGCCCGCTGTCGTGCGGCGTGGTGATGATCAGAATATCGCGTATCCCCGCCATCATCAGCGTGGTCAGCGGGTAGTAGATCATCGGCTTGTCGTAGACCGGCAGAAGCTGCTTCGACACCACCAGCGTGATCGGGTGGAGCCGGGTGCCCGAGCCGCCGGCGAGGATGATGCCCTTCATGTGGTCCTTCCCGATCCTTGCGGCGCCGTCGCGCCGAGCAGCGCGTCCACCACCTCGACGGCGCGCCGCTGCCAGGGCGCGGCGCGGAAGCCGAGCGCGCCCGCCAGCTTCTCGCTCGAAAGCTGCGAATTGGCCGGCCGGCGCGCCGGGGTGGGATAGTCGGCCGTCGTGATCGGCGCAACCTCCGGGCGGCGGCCGGTATGGGTCGCGGCATGGGCGAGGATGACGCTGGCGAAGCCGTGCCACGTCGTCATCCCGGTGCCGGCGAGATGATAGGTGCCCGGACCCAGCCGCCCCTCATGCAGCGCCGCCGCGCCGGCGAGCAGCCCCTCGGCGATGTCGCGCGTCGCGGTCGGGCAGCCCTGCTGGTCGGCGACGACGGTCAGGCGGTCGCGCGTTTCCGCGAGGCGCAGCATGGTCTTGAGGAAATTGGTGCCGTAGATGCCGTAGACCCAGGAGGTGCGCACGATCAGATGCGCCTCCAGCCGCGCGCGCACCGCGCGCTCGCCGGCTTCCTTCGAGGCGCCGTAGACGCCGAGCGGCGCCACGGCATCGTCCTCGACATAGGCGCCGGCCTTCGTGCCGTCGAACACATAGTCGGTGGAGAGATGGATCAGCCGCGCGCCATGCGCCGCGCAGGCCTGCGCGATGAGGCCCGGCGCCTCGGCATTGATGAGGTTCGCCGCCTCGGGCTCGCTCTCGGCCCTGTCGACGGCGGTATAGGCGGCGGCGTTGATCACGACGTCGGGACGATGGGCGGCCAGCGCGGCGCCGAGCGCCTCGGGGTCGGTGATGTCGAGCCCGGCGCGGTCAAAGGCGGTCAGCCCCGCGACGCGCCCCGGCGCCAGCGCCGCGATCTCGCGCCCGACCTGCCCGCCGGCGCCCAGCAGCAGCACGCGCGTCATGGCGCGAGCCCGATGCGCTGGCGGTCGTAGCGCGCCTTCAGCGGCTCCCACCAGGCGGCATTGTCGAGATACCAGCGCACCGTCGCCTCGATGCCGCTCTCGAAATCATGCGTCGGCACCCAGCCGAGCTCATCCTTCAGCTTGGTCGCGTCGATGGCGTAGCGCGCGTCGTGGCCCGGTCGGTCGGTGACGAAGGTGATCAGCTTTTCGCGCGGCCCGATCTTCGCATCGGGCACCACGCGGTCCATGATGGCGCAGATGGTGCGCACCACGTCGATGTTCCGGCGCTCATTGTTGCCGCCGACATTGTAGCTCTCGCCGAGCCGGCCGCGCGTGGCGATCAGCTCCAGCGCGGCGGCGTGGTCGTCGACATAGAGCCAGTCCCGCACATTCTCGCCCCGGCCGTAGACCGGCAGCGGCTTGCCCTCCAGCGCGTTGAGGATGGTGAGCGGGATCAGCTTCTCCGGGAAATGGTACGGCCCGTAATTGTTCGAGCAGTTCGACATCACCACCGGCAGCCCGTAGGTGTGGAACCACGCCCGCACCAGATGGTCGGAGGAGGCCTTGGAGGCCGAATAGGGCGAGTTCGGCTGGTAGGGCGTGTCCTCGCGGAACAGCCCCTCGTCGCCGAGCGTGCCGTACACCTCGTCGGTCGAGATATGGTGGAAGCGGAAGCGCCCGCGCTCCGGGGCGTCGAGCGCGCGCCAGTAGCGCAGCGCCTCTTCCAGCAGCGTGTAGGTGCCCAGCACATTGGTACGGATGAACTCGCCCGGCCCGTCGATCGAACGGTCGACATGGGATTCGGCCGCCAAGTGCATCACGAGGTCGGGACGGAACGCGTCCAGCGCCGCGCGAAACGCCTGCCCGTCGCAGATGTCGGCCTGCACGAAGCGATGACCCGGCAGATTGTGCACCTCGGCCAGCGAGGCGAGGTTGCCGGCATAGGTCAGCTTGTCATAGGTCAGCACCTGCCGGCCCTGCCGCACCAGACGGCGCACCACCGCCGAGCCGATGAAGCCGGCGCCGCCGGTGACGAGGATGCGCTGCGCGGGCGCGTCGACTTCGCGGGTGTGGCCGATCTCGCTCATGGGATCACGCGCCCGCCGCGACATAGACGAAGGGCGAGGCGTAGTCGGCCAGAAGCGGTGCCTTCTGGTCCTTGCCCGAGAGCACCGCCCGGCCCGCTTCCACCGGCCAGTCGACGCCGATGGCCGGGTCGTCCCAGCGAATGCCGGCGTCATGTGCGGGCGAATAGGGCGCGTCGACCTTGTAGGCGACGATGGTGTCGGGCTCCAGCGTGCAGAATCCGTGCGCGAAACCGTGCGGCACGAAGAGCTGGTCGCCGCTCGCAGCCGTCAGCGTCACGCCGACCCATTTGCCGAAGGTCGGCGAGCCGGTGCGGATGTCGACGGCGACGTCGAAGATCGACCCGCGCACCGCGCGCACCAGCTTGGCCTGCGCCTGCGGCGGGGTCTGGAAATGCAGGCCGCGCACCACGCCCACCTCGCGCGAGAGCGATTCATTGTCCTGCACGAAGGCGATGTCGATGCCGAAGGCGTCGAATTCCGGCTTCTTGTAGGTCTCGCAGAAATAGCCGCGCGCATCGCCGTGCCGGACCGGCTGGACGAGCACGATTTCGGGAATGGCGAGGCGGGTGAAGGTCGTCATGTCGCGATGCACTCGGCGGGGCCTGCGCGCTTCTAGCCGTTCTTGCGCGCCTGTCCCACCCTTCTGTTGGTCTATGCCGGCGGCATCCGCCCGCTGCACGCAGCAAGCCTCACGCCGCGAGGCTCACGGCTCACGTCTCAAGGCTTGCGGGCGAGGATGTCGCGGATCTCGGTCAGCAGCACTTCCTCCTTGGTGGGCGGCGCGGGCGGCGGCGGCTCGGAGGCGGCGTTGCGGCGCAGCCGGTTGATGCCCTTGACCACCATGAACAGGATCCAGGCGATGATCAGGAAGTTGATCACCACGGTGAGGAAGTGGCCATAGGCGAACACCGCGCCCTGTTCGCGCGCCGCTGCCAGCGAATTGGCGGTCACGTTGGCGGACAGGCCGACGAAGTAGTTCGAGAAGTCGAGCCCGCCGAACACTGCGCCGACCATCGGCATGAACAGGTCGGTGACGATCGAGGTCACGATCTGGCCGAAGGCGGCGCCGATGATCACGCCGATGGCGAGATCGACGACATTGCCCTTCACCGCGAACTCGCGGAACTCCTTCAGAACCTTGCTCATCGCCATACCCCTGTGAGCACTTCCGTAGCGCCACTGTTATACGCGCCGCGCCCGACGGCAACCCTCCCGCTCCCCGCCCGCACCGGCTTGCCGCTCCAGCTGCCGCCCAACTTGCCGAGCCGCGCCGGGGCGGCGCATAAAAGCGGCGCGGCCTCATGCCGCCCGGAGTTCTCATGCTTCAGGCATGGACCATCATCGCCGTCGCGCTCGTCTATATCGGCTTCCTGTTTGCCGTGGCGAGCTTCGGCGACCGGCGGCTGCCGCCGCGCCGGCGGCAGGGGCGGCCCTACATCTATTCGCTGTCGCTGGCGGTCTACTGCACCTCCTGGACCTTCTTCGGCTCGGTGGGCCTCGCCACCACCCAGGGCATCAACTTCCTCACCATCTATATCGGGCCGATCCTCGTCTTCGGCTTCGGCACGCCGTTCCTGCTGCGCATGGTGCGGCTCGCCAAGGCGCAGAACATCACCTCCATCGCCGACTTCGTGGCGGCGCGCTACGGCAAGAGCCAGGGCGTCGCCGCGCTGGTGGCGTGCGTCGCCATCGTCGGCTCGCTGCCCTATATCGCGCTCCAGCTGAAGGCGGTGTCCGCCTCGCTGCTCGCCATGCTCGGCGATTTCGAGGGGCTGGGTCTGCACTACCCGCTGGTCGGCGACCTCGCGCTCACCATCGCCGTGGCGATGGCCGTCTTCGCCGTGCTGTTCGGCACCCGCCACATCGACGCCACCGAGCATCAGGAAGGCATGATGCTGGCGGTGGCGACCGAATCCATCGTCAAGCTGGTCAGCTTCATCGCGGTCGGCCTGTTCATCGTCTTCGGCATGTTCTCCGGCCCGTTCGACCTGTTCGCGCAGGCCGCCGAGAGAGGCGTGCTGCCGGTGCTGACCGACGGCTTCTCGGTGGGAAGCTGGGGGGCGATGACGCTGCTCTCGGCGCTCGCCATCCTGCTGCTGCCGCGCCAGTTCCACGTCGCGGTGGTGGAGAACACTTCCGAGGAGGAAATCCGCAAGGCGCGCTGGCTGTTCCCGCTCTACCTCGTGCTGATCAACCTGTTCGTCATCCCCATCGCGGTGGCCGGCCTCGTCGCCTTCCCTCCCGGCTTCATCGACGGCGACATGTATGTCGTCACCCTGCCGCTGTCGGTCGGCGCCCACGCGATGGCGCTGGTCGCCTTCGTCGGCGGGCTCTCCGCCGCCACCGCCATGGTCATCGTCGAGACGGTGGCACTGGCGGTGATGGTGTCGAACGACATCTTCATGCCGCTGATGGTGCGCGGCCGGCGGCTGCGCGAGGGCGACGAGGCCGGCCGCGCCGGCGCTCCGACCGACCATGTGGACATGGGCCACCGCCTGCTCACGGTGCGCCGCATCGCCATCTTCGCCATACTGCTCGCGGCCTATCTCTATTACCGCGTCACCGGCGAGGCGCAGCTTGCGCAGATCGGCCTGCTCTCCTTCGCGGCGGTGGCGCAGTTCGGCCCGGCGCTGTTCATCGGCCTCATCTGGCGGCGCGGCACGGCGCTCGGCGCGCTGGCCGGCATCGCCGCCGGCATCGCCCTGTGGGCCTACACGCTGCTGCTGCCCAACCTCGCCGATGCCGGCCTGTTCGACACCACCCTGCTGCACGAGGGCCCGTTCGGCCTCGCCTCGCTGCGGCCGCAGGCGCTGCTCGGCGTGCAGGCGAGCCCGCTGGTGCACGGCGTGATGTGGAGCCTCACCCTCAACGTGCTGGTGTTCTTCGCCGTCTCGCTGATGCGCCGGCCGACCCCCATCGAGCGTCTTCAGGCGAGCGTCTTCGTCGAGAGCGACCATGCGCCCTCCGCGCCCAGCTTCCGGCTGTGGCGCTCGCCGGTCACGGTGGGCGAGCTCGTCGCCACCGTCTCGCGCTATCTCGGGGAGGAGCGCACCCGTGCCTCCTTCGAGAGCATCTCGGCGATGCGCGGCGTGACGCTGGATTCCGGCCGCGAGGCGGATTTCCAGCTCATCCGCTATGCCGAGCACCTGCTCGCCTCGGCCATCGGCGCCGCCTCCTCGCGGCTCGTGCTGTCGCTGATGCTGAGGAAGCGCACCGTCTCCACCAAGGCGGCGCTGAAGCTGCTCGACGACGCCTCCGCCGCCATCCAGTACAATCGCGAGATCCTGCAGACCGCGCTCGACCATGTGCGCCAGGGCATCGCGGTGTTCGACCGCGACCTGCGCCTCGTCACCTGGAACCGGCAGTTCGGCGAGATGCTGGACCTGCCGCCGGAAATCTTGCGCATCGGCGTCGGCATCGACCAGATCATCCGCTTCAACGCCGCCGGCGGCCAGTTCGGGCCGGGGCCGGTGGAGGAGATCGTGCGCGAGAAGCTGGCGCGCTACGCCCGCCGCAACGTCGCCTTCCAGGAGCGCCTCGCCCCGCGCGGCGTGGTGATGGAGGTGCGCGTCAACACCATGCCGGACGGCGGCGTCGTCGTGACCTTCACCGACATCACCCCGACCGTGGAGGCCGCCGAGGCGCTGGAGCGCGCCAACGAGACGCTGGAGCGGCGCGTGCGTGAGCGCACCAAGGCGCTGGAGAAGCTCAACACCCAGCTCGCCCAGGCGAAATCCGAGGCCGACGAGGCCAACATCTCCAAGACGCGCTTCCTCGCCGCCGCCAGCCACGACATCCTTCAGCCGCTGAACGCCGCCCGGCTCTACGCCACCAGCCTCGTCGAGCGCGCGCAGGCGGGCGAGGAGACCCGCCTCGCCCATAATGTCGACGCCTCGCTGGAGGCGGTGGAGGAGATCCTCGGCGCGCTGCTCGACATCTCCCGGCTCGATGCCGGCGCGCTCAAGCCCGACATCGCCCCGCTGCGCATCGACGAGATCTTCCGCCAGCTCGAACTCGAATTCGCCCCGCTGGCGAAGGAGAAGAACCTGCGGCTCATCTTCGTGCCGAGCTCGGCGGCGGTGCGCTCGGACCGCCGGCTGTTGCGCCGGCTGTTGCAGAACCTCGTCTCCAACGCCATCAAATACACGCCCAAGGGCCGCGTGCTGGTCGGTGTGCGGCACCGGCGCGGCAGGCTTCTGGTACAGGTGTTCGACACCGGCATCGGCGTGCCCCCCGCCAAGCAGAAGCTGATCTTCAAGGAATTCCAGCGGCTCGACGAGGGCGCCAAGGCGGCGCGCGGGCTGGGGCTGGGGCTGTCCATCGTCGAGCGCATCGCCCGCGTGCTCGACCATCCGCTCCAACTCGCCTCGACGCCCGGCCGGGGCACCGCCTTCTCGGTCGAGCTGCCGGCCGCCCCGCCCATGCCGGCGCGCGAGGAGCCCTCGCAGCGCCCGGCGGTGGCGGCGGCGACGCTCGCCGGCCTCACCGTGATGTGCATCGACAACGACCCCGCCATTCTCGACGGCATGGAGACGCTGCTGTCGGGCTGGGGCTGCACGGTGCTGAAGGCGCCGGGTGTCAGCGAGGCGCTGGCCATGCTCCGCGAGAAGCGCGTCAGCCCGGATATCCTGCTGGTCGACTACCATCTCGACAAGGGCGACGGCATCGACGCCGCCAAGCAGCTGCGCTGGAAGCTCGGTCCGTCGCTGCCGGCCGTGCTGATCACCGCCGACCGCACCAAGCGCGTGCGCGACACCGCCCGCGCGACCGAGATGGAGGTGCTGAACAAGCCGGTGCGCCCGGCCGCGCTGCGCGCCCTGCTCGCCCAGTGCCGCGCCACGCGCGCGGCGGCGGAGTAGGCGCTCCTCAATCCCCCGTCATCCCGGACGGCCGAAGGCCGGGACCGGGATCGCGTGCCGGATCGGACGGCGAAGAGGTCCAGTCTGCCCCTCCCGACCACCGTCATGGCCGGGCTTGACCCGGCCATCCACGTCTTGGTCCGGGTACAAGTGCCAACGAAGTCGTGGATCTCCGGGTCAAGCCCGGGGATGACGGCGTTCTCCTTCAATCGGGCGGCCCGAAAGAAAGCCCGTCATCCCGGACGGCCGAAGGCCGATCCGGGATCGTGCCGAGAGTGGGGAGCGATTTGGCTCCTGCTGCCCGCCGCGATGACGAAAGAGCTGGACGGGGCGGCCCGGTCTTAGCCCGCCGCCTGCGCCCAGGTGCCGCCCTCGATCTTGGAGGCGGCGATCACCGCCTGGGTGCGGCTCTCGACGCCGAGTTTCTGGAGAATGGCAGAGACATGCGCCTTCACCGTCGCCTCGGAGACGCCGAGCTCATAGGCGATCTGCTTGTTGAGCAGCCCCTCGGACAGCATCATCAGCACGCGCACCTGCTGCGGCGTCAGGGTGGCGAGGCGGGAGACCAGCGCCTGCGTCTCCTTGTCGGCGCCGCCGGAAAGGTCGACATCGGCCGGCGTCCAGGTGCGGCCTTCCAGCACGGCGGCGACCGCCTCGCGCATGGTCTCGACCGCGCTGGTCTTGGGGATGAAGCCCGAGGCGCCGAATTCCATGCAGTTGCGGATGACGCCGGCCTCCTCATTGGCCGAGACCACCACGACCGGGATGCCGGGATATTGCGCCCGCAGATACATGAGGCCGGAGAAGCCGCGCACGCCCGGCATGGTGAGGTCGAGCAGCACGAGGTCGATGTCGCTCTCGCGCTCCAGCAGCGTCTGCAATTCCTCGAAGCCGCCGGCCTCGAACAGTTCCACCTGGCTAAACTGGCGCGCCACCGCCTCGCGCAGCGCACCCCGGAACAGCGGATGATCGTCGGCGATCACCAGCCGGAAGCTCGTCGTCGTGTCCACGCGCAGCGGCCCTCCCGCGCGAACATGCGCCCTGCACACATCCGCGCCGCGATCATGGTGCGGTGGAGCCGTAACGGCAAGCGCGGCGCCGGCGGGTTGGCGGGCGGCGCTCAGGCGCCTCGCGGCGGCCCCATCGCTGGGTTTCAAGACCTTTAGTTGGCCTCGCCGACAAACGCCACCACCAATTCGCGCCGATGCGGCCGCGTCCGGTGCTCCACGAGATAGATCCCCTGCCAGGTGCCGAGCGCCATCCGCCCGCCCATCACGGGCACGGCGACGCTCACCCCGGTGAGCACCGCCTTGATGTGGGCGGGCATGTCGTCCGGCCCTTCCATGTCGTGCACCCAGCCGGCACGCTCGGGCGCCAGCCGGTCGAGCGCGGTCAAAAGGTCGACCCGCACGTCAGGATCGGCGTTTTCCTGGATGGTGAGCGAGGCCGAGGTGTGGCGGCAGAACAGCGAGACCTCGCCCTCGCGGGCGCCGATGCCCTCCAGAAAGCCGGCCACCGCACGGGTGATCTCGACAAAACCGCGCCCGTCCGTGTCCACGGTGAGAGAGCCCGCAAAGCGCCGCGTCACGCCGCTTTCGCGCACCTCGCCTTGCCGGATTCGCGCCATCGAGCCGTCCTCTTTTCGGCCCGCGCGCTGGACGAAGCGGGCCGGCTGGGTTTGGATAGGCCGATCCATCCCCGATGACAAACCGTTCCCCCGCCATTGACGGAGCGTCGCCGCCCCATGACTTCCCTGCCGTCGACTTCACCCGCGCCCGCAATCTCGTCCGGCCCGCTCACCATCGACCCCGCCCTGTTCGATCCGGCCGCCATCGCACCCGACACGCGGGCGGTGAACGCCGCCATCGTCAAGGCGCTCGGCGCCATCCCGGACCGCTGGGTGTTCCCGATGGCGGTGCTGCGCAAGCTGCGGCTGGACGGCAAGGGCCCCTTCCCGCTCAGCCCGGAAAGCCCCTATGCGCAGGTGATCGAGATCGAGGGCCCGCACGGCCCGGTGCCGCTGCGCATCCTCACCCCGCCGGAGCCGGCGAAGGGCGTCTATCTCCACATCCATGGCGGGGGCTGGTGCCTCGGCTCGGCGCGCGAGAATGACGGGCTGAACCACCGCTTCGTCGAGCGCACCGGCTTCGCCGTCGTCTCGGTCGACTACCGGCTCGCCCCCGAGCATCCCTGGCCGGCGGCGCCGGACGATTGCGAGGCGGCCGCACTGTGGCTGCTGCGCGAGGGGCCGGCCCGCTTCGGCACGGAGCGCTACGCCATCGGCGGCGAATCGGCCGGCGGAAATCTGGCGGTCTCCACGCTGCTGCGGCTGCGCGACCGGCACGGTCGCGCCCCGTTCCGCTGCGCCAACCTCACCGCCGGCTGCTACGATCTCGCGCTGACCCCCAGCGCGCGGATGTGGGGCGACGAGCCGCTGGTGCTCAACACGAACGACATCAACGTCTTCGTCGGCCATTATCTGCGCGAGGGCGGCGACCTCGCCTTGCCCGACATCTCGCCGCTGCACGCCGACCTCAAGGGCCTGCCGCCGGCACTGTTCTCCATCGGCACGCGCGACGCGCTGCTCGACGACACGCTGTTCCTGGCGCCGCGCTGGCTCGCCGCCGGCAATGGCGCGGAACTCGCCGTCTATCCCGGCGGCTGCCACGTCTTCATCGGCTTCCCCGGCACGCTGACCGATCAGGCGCTGGCGCGCAGCCACGCCTTCGTGACGGCCTATTGAGAGCAGCCGCCGCTAGAGGCTCTGGCCCTGCGCGGGCGGATCGCCGCGCAGCCTGTCGACCATCTCGAAGAAGCGGCGGAACACGCGCTCGGCCATGTCCATCGCCTGGTCGAGCCGCTTCTCCGCTTCCGGCGGCAGCCTGTCCTCATCCGCCGCCGGCGGCGGGGTGACGGGCGGCGAGGCTGCGGGCGGTTCGCCCGGACGGGCGGCCTCGGGCGGCGCCATGATATCGGGCACGCCGCCGGTTCCGCCCCCCGCGCCACCCTTCTCCAGCGCGGCGATCCGCGCGTGCAGACGGCCGATCTCGGCTTCCAGCGCGGCGCGGTCCTCCGGCACCGCCTCGCACACCCAGGCGTCGGACCTCATCGAGCAGAAGGAGAGCGTGCCCGTATGTGTGTCGAGCTTCATCAGCCCGTCCTCGACCGGCAGCATGGTGAAGCGCGGGCTTTCGATTCGCGACTCGGCGGAAGGCTGGGCGCGGGTCTGGGCAGCAGCGGGGCCCGCGAGCAGCAGGGCGCCCGCCAGCAGGGCGGGAACCTCGGGTACGGTCAGCCGCATGGTCGGCCTCCTCGGGTCGGGCGCGCGGGGCGCGACGCTCAGGGCGTGAAGGGCGCCCGCCCGCTCGCCAGTGCGCGGTCGATGAGTTCGATGCGATCCTGCCCCCAGAACACCTCGCCGTCGAGCACATAGGCCGGCGCGCCGAACACGTCGGCCTCCACCGCATCGGCCTCGTTGGCCTTGTAGATGATGGCCGCGCGGTCGCTGGCGGCGGCCTCCAGCAGCGTCTCGGGCAGACCGAGCTCGGCGAGGATGGCGGCCAGCACGGCCGGATCGGCGAGGTTTTCCTCCCGCTGCCAGACGCCGGAGGTGAGCCGCGTGACGAGCGGCGCCACGTCGTGCCCGTCGATCTGCGCGGCGATGATCAGGCGGTCGCCATGGCTGGCGTCGAAGGGCCAGTGCGCCGGGCTGACATGGAAGTCGATGCCGCGCGCCTCGCGCCAGCGCTTCAGCTCCACCAGCCGGTAGCGCTGGCGCGCCGGGTGACGCCGGGCCAGCGGCAGGCCGCCGGTCTCGGCGAACAGCTCACCGAGGAAGACGGGGCGGAAATTCACCCGCGCGCCGTGCCGCCGCGCTACGTCGAGAAAGGGCGCGTGACCGATGAAGGTCCAGGGACTGGCGATCGAGAAGAAATAGTCGATGGAGCGGGACATGCGGACAACTCGGCAAGCGAAACGGGAACGGCGGATGCGAATCCGGCGCGGGGCGCCGCTCGCACGCTAGTTCGTTTTGCCGTGCCGGGGAATCGTCCCGCCGGGATTCGACCTCCCCAAACGCCAACGGCGCCCAGAGGGCGCCGCCGGTGGTGGTCGGGGGAGGAGAGAGTTGGAAGGCCGCGCGCGGCTGGTCAGGCCGCCGTGCGGGTGGTGAAGGCGGCGACCATCTGGCGGAGCTCGCCGATCGCTTCCTCGATCTCGGTCTTCTGCTGCTCGAGCAGCGCAAGCTGCTCGACGCACTTCTCGCGGGTGAGGGCGAGGCCGCCCGGAGGCACCACGCCGCCTTCGCGCAGCGCGACCATCGCCTTGATCTCGGCGAGGGTGAAGCCGAGCTTCTTGCCCTTGAGGATGATGGCGAGGCGGGCGCGCTCGGCGGCGCTGTAGAGCCGGGTCAGGCCCTCGCGGCGCGGCGCCAGCAGGCCCTTGTCCTCGTAGAAGCGCAGGGCGCGCAGCGTCACGTCGAACTCACGGGCGAGGTCGCCGATGGTGAAGAAGGCCGGCTCGCCCGCGGGGGCGATGTGGGCGTCGGCAGTGCGATCGGCTTCGAAGGAGGTGAAGTCCATGTCGGCAACTCCGGGTGGGGATCTGGTCCGGGTGAATTGGTGCAGCGCGTCAGCGATGTTGACGCACTGTCGCAGAGCGGTTGCCGCTAGGGGAGAAAGTCACACCCGACGTTAGGGCAACTTACTGTTAAACCGACAGTCAACCGGCTGATCCATCAGGATATTCCCTGTCATGATGCGAGACGGCCGGCGGCAGGGAAAGCCGGCCGGCACGCCCCCACAATCCGCTTGCCGGCAATGTAAGGCCGTGTCGGCGGGCTCCGTTACCGCCCGGATTTCCGGTTTCGGAAGCGCCTCGCCGGGCCGCCAAGGCTGACCGGCGGTACCCATTAACTGGCCATTTACCAAGATTCGAAACAGTTGCGCCGGCAGCCGGAAGAGCTGGCGCGGCGATTCCCGCCGCTCATGGTGCCGACGCGACGGAGAGAACGGTGAGGCAAGGGGCCCCTTCGACGGCCGGGCAGATCGCTCCGGAAGCCTGGCGCGCCATGAGCGAAGCCGCGCAGCGCGCCGGCATGCCGCTGGAACAATGGCTGCGCAGCCAGCTCATCGGCACCGCCGGCAATTCCGCGCCGGGTGGGGAAAGCCCGGGCAGCGTCGCCGAGCTGCAGCGCCGCATCGAGCAGCTCGCCGGCAAGATCGACCAGCTCGGCGCCGTGGCGCCGCCGCACGCTCCTGCGGCCCCCGCCATTCCCAGCGCCGCCGACCTTCTCCAGGCGCCCTTCGGCGCGCCGCCCGCCGCCCCGCTCCAGCCCGCTCCCTTCAGCGAACCGCAGCCGGCGCCCGTCGTCGCCCCCGCTCCGGCCCCGGCCTCCACCGGCTCGACCTATGCCGACCAGCGGCTGCAGGCGGCCATCCGCGAGATCGACCAGCGGCTGGAGGCGATGCATCTCATCGCCCCGCGCGAGGCCGCCCGTGCCGAGATGGCCCGGCATGAGCCGGCGCCTGCGGAGCCCGCCCGTCCCGCCTTCGCTCCCCCGCCCCCCTTTGCCCCGCCCGGCTTTGCCCCCTCGCCGAACGCCATCGAGGCCGCCGTGGCGGAGATCGCCGCGCGCCAGAGCGAGCTCGACCGCGACGCCGGGCAGCGCCACCACGAATCCGCGCGGGAGCCGGCCTATCGCGAGCACACCTACCGCGAGCCCCCTCGCGAACCGGCCTACCGCGAGACGCCGCGCGAAATGCCGGCCCGCGAGGCGCGTCCCCCGGTGCGCGACGCCATCAGCGAGCGCTTCGTACGCGATCCCTTCGCCGGCGGCCCCTTCCCCACCCGCGCCGCCGCGCCAGCGCCGATGGCACACACGCCGGTTACAGCGGCGCCTCTCGCAGCGGCACCTCTCGCGGCGGCACCTGCCGCGCCGGCCCAGCCCGCGCCCGTTCCGCCCGCCCCCGCCGCCCACGCGGCCGCACCGTCGACTCCCCGTCCGGGGCCGGCCAACGACACGCTCGTCGCGATACAGGGTGAGCTCGGCGTGATGCGCCAGTCGCTCGCCTCGGTGGCGCCGCGCCGCGCGGTGGACGATCTCCAGCGCGTCGTGCAGCAGCTCGCCGAGCGGGTGGAGCGCGCCGGCGTGCGCGACGAGGAGCTGCGCGCCACGCTGCTGGCGCTGCGCGACATGATCGGCGGGCTCAAGCTGCCCGAGCATCCCGCGCTGCTGCTCAGCCGCATCGACACGCTGGAGCGCAAGGTCGATGTCGTCAGCGCCAAGTCGGCGGACGGCGCCACCATCGCCCGGCTGCAGGCGCAGGCGACCGAGATCCGCGACCTGCTGGCCCGCACCCTCTCCTCGGATTCGGTACGCCTGCTGGCCGAGCAGGTCTCCATGCTGGCGGTAAAGGTCTCCGAGATCGCCGCTAATGAGGAGCGCGCGATCCGCACCGCCTTCGGCTCGCTGGAGCGCCGCATCGACACGCTGGCCGACAAGATCGTCAGCCAGCCCGGTCCTGTTCCGCTGGACGATCTGGTCAGCCGCCTCGACACCATCCAGAACGGCCTCGCCAGCGCCCGCCGCGAGCTGCCGGCTGGCATGGAGACGTTGATCCGTGGCCTCTCCGAACGCATCGAGCGCATCGAGCGCCCGGTGGCGATGCCCGACGAAGCCCCGCGCTTCGACGCGCTCGGCCGGCAGATCGGCGAACTGACGCAGCGCATCGAAAAGGCCGTCGCCGGCGCCGAGATCGCTGGCCAGCTCTCCAGCATCGAGCGCGCGGTGAACGACCTCTTCATCCAGATGGAAGAGACCCGCGCCACCTTCCTCGCCGCCGGCCCCCGCGCCCGCCCGCCGGGCGGCAGCCCGAACGGTCCCTCCGCCCGCATCCGGCGCGAGATGGCGGGCATCGAAGCCGCGCATGAGGCGGCGGCGCCATTGCCTGCGCCGGTCTCCGTGCCCGAGGCCGCCGCCCCGGCGAGCTTCGCGCCCGCGCCCGTCCCTGCGCCGGAGCCCGCCCCGGAACCGGAAGTGCCCGCACCGACGCCGGAAGTGGCCTTCGCCCCGCCGCCGGCCTCGATCCCGCGCCCCTTCGAGCCGCAGCTCATGCGCGCGGCGCTTGAGGAGCTCAGCCGCTCCACCGACGCCGCCGTCGCCCTGCGCGCCCACGCCGCCGCGCCGGCTCAGGACGCCGCCGCACCGGCACCCGCCGCCCGCCCGGTGGCGCGCCATGACGGCCCGCGCGTCGTCACCGCCTTCGACGACGATGTCGATTTCCACCCGGTCGATCTCGACGCCGAGGCCGCGACCCGCAAGCCGGCTTCCGGCGAGGCGCCGCGCGCGGCCGCCGGCACCCCGACCCGCACCGCCTTCATCGCGCAGGCCCGCCGCGCCGCGCAGCCTTCCGGCGCCGTGCCGCCGGAGATGCGCAGCCACATCGCCGAACGCAACCGCCGCAAGCCCGGCCGCTGGCTCGCCCGCATCCGCGCCATGCTGCTGATCGGCCTGTGCGGCTCGGCGCTGGCCTATGGTTCCTGGCACCTGCTCGCCCAGATGCGCGAGGGGCAGCTGCGCGCCGGCGTGCCCGCGCTCTCCTCCACCGCCGTCCTGCCGCCGAGCGCGCGCCCGGCCCTGCCGAACGCGACCCCGGCGCCGGAGGACATCACCGGCTCGGTGGGCGGCACGCGACCGCAGATCGCCCCCGCTCCCGAGGTGGCCCCGCCCGCCGCGGCCCCGGCCACCCCGCCGGCCGCTTCGCCGGAATCCGAAGCGCCCATCGGCCCTTCCAGCATGTCGCTGCCGAGCGAGCTGCCTGGCGGCATCGCCAGCCAGACGCTGCGCGCCGCCGCGCTGGCCGGCGACCCGACCGCCGCCTTCGAGATCGCCCGCCGCTTCATGGAGGGCGAAGGCGTCGCCCCCAACGCGGCGCGCGCCGCCGAATGGTTCAGCTATGCCTCAGCCAATGGTTCAGTGCCGGCGACCTATCGGCTCGGCACCATCTACGAGAAGGGCATGGAAGGCGTGCCGCGCGACGCCGGCCGGGCGCGCCAGCTCTATGAGCAGGCCGCCGCCGCCGGCAATGTCGCCGCCATGCACAATCTCGGCGTGATGCTCGCCTCCGGCGTCGACGGCCAGCCCGACTACCGCACGGCGGCGATCTGGTTCACCCGCGCCGCCGAGCGCGGCGTCCGCGACAGCCAGTACAATCTCGCCGTGCTCTATGCCCGCGGCTTCGGCGTCGCGGCGAGCCCCTCGGAAGCGTGGCGCTGGTTTGCGCTGGCCGCCGCGCGCGGGGACGGCGAGGCCGCCGCCAAGCGCGACGAGATGGCGGCGCGGCTCGACGCGCGCAGCCTCGCCGCCGCCCGGCAGGCCGTCGAGCACTGGGCGCCGCTCACCGTCGACGCCAAGGCCAACGACACCGCGCTGGCCGACTGGAGCAACGGCGCCCCGCGCCAGACCGCCTCGCGCTGAACCAATCCCCTAAGTGTCGCGATGCCCGGCTCCGGCCGGGCATTTTGCGTTCTACCGGTCCGGCAGGCAGGCGTGGTGGGCGATGCGGTAGGTGCGCGCGGCGCCGACCAGATGCGCCTCATAGGCGGGCGCGAACAGGCGGGCCAGCGCGGCGTCGCGCACATTGAGCCCGCCGGCATAGGCGCCGAGGGCAGGCATGACGAGCCGCCGCCCGTCGGTGGCGAAGCAGCGCCGGCGCAGGCTGCGCCCGCGCACCACCACCCGCGCCACAGGGTGGAAATGGCCGGCGATCTCGCCCTCCCCCGGCTCCACGGCAGGCTCGTGGCGCAGGGTCAGCGGGCCGATACGCAGTTCCTCCGCGCAGATGCCCCCGAACCCCGGCACCGGATCGGGATCGTGGTTGCCGGCGATCCACACCATCTCGCACCCGCGCATCAGCGCGGCCAGCGTCGCGCGTTCCTCGCCGGCCAGCCGATCGGCGCCGCCACGATCGTGGAAGCTGTCGCCGAGCGCGACGAGGGTGCGCGGGCGCCGGCGCTCGACGATGCGGGCGAGCAGCGTCAGCGTCGCCCGGCTGTCATAGGGCGGCAGCGGCACGCCGCGCGCGGCGAAGGAGGAGCCCTTCTCCAGATGCAGGTCGGCGACAATGAGCATGCGCTCGGCCGGCCACCACAGCGCGCCGGCGGCGTCGAGCACGAGCGCGACGCCGGCCAGGGCCACCGCCGTACCATCATGCCCGCCATCCGTCTCCCGCGCCGTTTCCGCCGTCCGATGCACCGTCCATCGCCTCCCTGATCAGTTCGTCCTCGGCTTCCGCCAGCAGCGCCTCGGAGGCGCCGCCCGCCACCATCTCGCGGCCGATCTCCAGCATGACCGGCACGGCGAGCGGGGAGACCCGCTCCAGCGCCACATGGTCGATTCGCCCCCGGATGCGGGTGAGCATGTCGGAGAGGCGGCGAATGTCCAGAAGCCCGGTGGCCGCATCGGCGCGGGCCGCGCGCAGCAGAACGTGGCCCGGCTCGTGCCGGCGCAGCACGTCATAGACGAGATCGGTCGACATCGTCACCTGCCGCGCGTTCTTCTCCCGGCCGGGAAAGCGCCGCTCGATCAGCCCGCCGATGACGGCACATTGCCGGAAGGTGCGCTTCATCAGCGCAGATTCGGCGAGCCAGTCCTCAAGGTCGTCGCCCAGCATGTCGGCGTCGAACAGCGCGTCGAGCGAGAGCCGCCCCTGTTGAATAGCGAGCGACATGTCGCGCGCGCCGTAGATCACCAGCGCGTAGTCGTTGGCCATGAAGCCGAGCGGGTGCAGCCCGGCGCGGTCGAGCCGGCGGGTCAGCAGCATGCCGAGCGTCTGGTGCGCCAGCCGGCCCTCGAAGGGATAGGCGACGAGGTGGTAGCGCCCGCCACGCGGAAAGGTCTCGACCAGCAGGTCCTCCCGGCCCGGCAGGCGCGAGCGCAGCTTCTGCAGCTCCAGCCATTCATGCACCTGCCCCGGCAGGGCGGACCAGCCGGCGGGATCGGCGAGCAGCGCGCGCACCCGCGCGGCGAGGAAGGTGGAGAGCGGGAACTTGCCGCCGGCGTAGGAGGGCACCTTCGGCTCCTTCGCGTTGCTGCGGGCGACGCGCACCTCCTCGTCGACGATGGCAAGATACTCCAGCACCTCGCCGGCGAAGACGAAGGTGTCGCCGGGGCTCATCGTCTCGACGAAATATTCCTCCACCTCGCCGAGCACCCGGCCGCCGAAGCGCGACTTGGCGCCGGCGAGCCGCACCTTCAGCATGCTCGCCTCGACGATGGTGCCGACATTCAGCCGGTATTGCTGCGCCACCTCCGGGTTGGCGACGCGCCAGCGCCCGTCCTTCATGCGGCGGATGCGGGCGAAGCGCTCATAGGCGCGCAGCGCGTAGCCCCCCGTCGCGACGAAATCGAGCACGTCGTCGAAATCCTGCCGGACGAGACCCGCATAGGGCTCGGCCGAAATCACCTCGGCATAGAGGTCGTCGGCGGCGAAGGGGCCGGCGCAGGCCATGCCGAGCACGTGCTGCGCCAGCACGTCGAGCGCGCCGGTGCGGATGACCGCGCTGTCCTGCGCGCCCGCCCGCACCGCTTCCAGCGCGGCGCGGCATTCCAGAACCTCGAAGCGGTTCGCCGGCACCAGCACGGCGCGGCTCGGCTCGTCCAGCCGATGATTGGCGCGCCCGATGCGCTGCATCAGCCGCGAGGAACCCTTCGGCGCGCCAACATTCACCACGAGGTCGACCGCGCCCCAGTCGATGCCCAGATCCAGCGAGGAGGTGCACACCACCGCCTTCAGCCGGCCCTCGCCCATCGCCGCCTCCACCCGCCGGCGCTGCGAGACATCGAGCGAGCCGTGGTGCAGGGCGATCGGCAGATTGGCGTCGTTGATGTGCCACAGCTCCTGGAACAGCAGCTCGGCCTGCATGCGGGTGTTCACGAAGACCAGCGTCGTCGTGTTGGCCGCGATCAGCGCGTAGATCTCCTTCAGCGAATGGCGCGCCGTGTGGCCGGCCCAGGGCACATGGGCGACGCTGTCCAGCATGGAGAGTTCCGGCGCCGCGCCGGCCTGCGCGATCACCACATCGCCCATCTCGCCCTCGCGAGCCTGCGGCACCAACCAGCGGCGCAGCGTGTCGGGATCGGCCACCGTCGCCGAGAGGCCGACCGTCTGCGCCTGCGGCGCGAGCGCCCGCAGCCGGGCGAGGCCGAGCGAGAGCAGGTCGCCGCGCTTCGAGCCGGCCAGCGCGTGCAGTTCGTCGAGCACGATGCGGCGGAGATCGCCGAACAGCGCCTCGCCGTCGCCCGAAGCCAGCAGAAGGGCGATCTGTTCCGGCGTGGTGAGCAATATGTCGGGCGGGTCACGCCGCTGGCGCTGGCGGCGCGAGGCCGGCGTGTCGCCGGTTCGGGTCTCGATGCGGACGGCCAAGTCCATCTCCGCCGCCGGCCGCTCCAGATTGCGGGCGACGTCGACGGCCAGCGCCTTGAGCGGGGAGATGTAGAGCGTGTGCACGCCGGGCGGGCGCACGCTGTTGCGGGCACGGGCCCGCTGCGACAGCTCGACGAGGCTCGGCAGGAAGCCGGCCAGCGTCTTGCCCGCTCCCGTCGGGGCGATCAGCAGGGCCGAGCGGCCCGCGCGCGCCTTGGCGAGCAGTTCGAGCTGGTGCGCGCGCGGCGCCCAGCCCCGCCCGGCGAACCAGCGCCGGAACGGCTCGGGCAGCAGATCGTCGGGCAGGTCGGGGGCAGGCGCGGCATCCATCGGCACGGCGAGAAGCTAATGCCTCGGCGGCGAATTGCGAGGGGGCGCGTCTTTGCAGAGCTTCCCTCGGTCGTCATCCCGGACGGCCGCAGGCCGATCCGGGATCGCGGGCAGGAAGAAGCAGTGTCGGGGCGCGATCCCGGCTCTCCGCTTCGCTTCGGCCGGGATGACGCGGAAGCGGGGGGCGCACGCTCACTCCGCGCGCTGCGCCACCACGACGATACCCGGCACCGGGGTCTGGTGCTCCTTGCGCACCCATTCATCCGCCAGATGCACCAGCCCCAGCCCGGCGGCCGCCAGCCCGGCATGCACATGGTCCACCGCGTGGGCGTAGCGCAGCGTGTCGCGCAGCAACACGCTCTCGCCCTCATGCGTCTCGGTGGTGAAGGCGAGAAGCCCGCCCGGCTCCAGCACGCGGCGGCTCTCCATGAGGATAGGGCCGAGCTCGGCGAGGTAGCAGAAGGCGTCGCCGGCAAAGATCAGGTCGACGTCGCACGCCGGCCGCGCCTTAAGGAAGGCCAGCATCTCGCCGGCCGTCAGCCGCTCATAGACGCCGCGCCTTGCCGCGCGGTCGATCATGTTGGGCGAGAGGTCGACGCCCTCGATCGCGCCGAGCCGCGCCTCGATGCGCAGCGCCACCAGCCCGGTGCCGCAGCCCAGATCCAGCCCGCGTGCGAAGGCATAGGGCCGGCCGAGCCCGGCGCAGGCCGCCTCCAGCGCGGCGTCGATCACCTCCGGCCCGCGATAGGAAAGCCGCGCCAGCGCGGTGTCGAAGCGGTCGGCATACTGGTCGAACAGCGCGCGCACATAGGCTTCGCTCATCTCCGCCACCGCGCCGTCGAGCCGGGCGAGGCGCAGCGCGGCACCCAGCGTGTCGCCGGCATCCTGCGCCAGCGCGCCCTCGAAGGCGGCCCGCGCGCCGGCCGCATCGCCCGCCGCCTCGCGGGCCTCGCCGAGCAGGAACCAGCCGGGCGCGTAATGGCCGGCGCGCGCGGTCGCCTCGGCGAGCAGTTCGGCGGCGTCGGCGGGGTTGCCCTCCTCCATCAGCGCGCGCGCCCAGTCGATCCGGCGATCCACGGTCGGGTCGCCGGAGGAGAGGATGAGCCTGCCTGCATTCATGCGGGTGGTTCTCTGGACACCGCCGCGAGGCCTCTCGCGGAAAACCGGGGCGCCGCCCTATATATCTTCCGCGATGCGTCCGGAAGAGCTTCTCCACTCCACGCCGCAGGGGCTCTATTCCCCGGCCGGCGACTTCTTCATCGACCCGACGCGGCCGGTGGCGCGGGCGCTCGTCACCCACGGCCATTCCGACCATGCCCGCGCCGGCCATGGCGCCGTCCTGGCGACCCGGCGCACGCTCGACATCATGGCGATCCGCTATGGCGAGGATTTCGCGGGCACGACGCAGGCGGCGGCCTATGGCGCGCGCGTCGAGGTGAACGGCGTCGGCGTCACCTTCCATCCCGCCGGCCACATACTGGGCAGCGCGCAGATCGCACTCGACTGGCGCGGCTGCACCATCGTCGCCTCGGGCGACTACAAGCCGGGCGCCGACCCGACCGCCGAGCCCTTCGCCCCGGTGCCCTGCCACGTCTTCATCTCGGAGGCGACCTTCGGCCTGCCGGTGTTCCGCCATCCCGCGCCGGCGCGCGAGATCGCCAGGCTCACCGCCTCGCTCGCTTTGTTCCCCGAGCGCGCGCATCTCGTCGGCGCCTATGCGCTCGGCAAGGCGCAGCGGGTCATGGCGCTGCTGCGCGCCGCCGGGCATGAACGGCCCATCCTCATCCATGGCGCGATGGAGCGGCTGACCGAGTATTACCGCGCGCAGGGCATCGACCTCGGCGACATCCGCCCCGCCCGCGACGCCCCGGCGGCCAAGCGCGCCGGCGCGGTGGTGATCTGCCCGCCCAGCGCGATGACCGACGTCTGGTCGCGCCGCTTCCCCGATCCGGTCACCGCCTTCGCCTCAGGCTGGATGCGCATTCGCGCCCGCGCCCGGCAGAACGGCGTCGAGCTGCCGCTCATCCTCTCCGACCATGCCGACTGGGACGATTTGCAGGCCTCGATCCTCGCCACCGGCTGCCAGGAACTGTGGGTCACGCACGGCCAGGAGGACGCGCTGGTGCACTGGGCGCGCCTCGCCGGGCTGGAGGCGCGGCCGCTGCACATGGTCGGCTATGGCGAGGAGGAGGCGGAAGGCGCGCCGCCGGAAGGCACGGCGCCAGAGACCGCGGGGCCGGAAGCCTCCCCGCCGGAGGCCGCGCCGTGAACCGCTTCGCCGCCCTGCTCGACCGCCTCGCCTATGAGCCGCGCCGCAACGGCAAGATCAGGTTGATAGCCGACTATCTGAAGCACACGCCAGACCCGGAGCGTGGCTGGGCGCTCGCCGCGCTCACCGGGGCGCTGTCGTTCCGCAACGCCAAGCCGGGGCTGATCCGCCAGCTGATCTCCGAGCGCACCGACCCGGTGCTGTTCGCTCTTTCCTACGATTATGTCGGCGACCTCTCCGAGACGGTGGCGCTGATGTGGCCGGCGCCGCACGGGCGCAACGACACCGAGCCGCCGCCCCTTTCCGCCATCGTCCACGCCTTCACCCATATGGGCCGCGCCGAAATGCCGGCCGTGCTCGCGGGCCTGCTCGACCGACTGGACGAGACCGGCCGCTGGGCGCTGCTCAAGCTGATCACCGGCGGCCTGCGCATCGGCGTCTCGGCCCGCCTCGCCAAGACGGCGGTGGCCGCGCTTGGCGAGCTGACGCCGGACGATATCGAGCTAGTCTGGCCCGGCCTCTCCCCGCCCTATGAGGCGCTGTTCGCCTGGGCGGAAGGGCATGGCGCGCGGCCCGAGACCGACGATCCCGCCCCTTTCCGCCCGGTGATGCTGTCCCATCCGGTCGAGGACGCCGATTTCGCGGCGCTGGACCCCGCCGCCTTCCGCGCGGAATGGAAATGGGACGGCATCCGCGTGCAGGCGGTGCGGGCGCCCGGCGCGGACGGGCGGCACGTGACGCGCCTCTATAGCCGCACCGGCGAGGACATCTCCGGCGCCTTCCCCGATCTTGCCGAGGCGCTCGCCTTCGACGGGGCGGTCGACGGCGAGTTGCTGGTGCTGCGCGAGGGGCGGGTGCAGTCCTTCAACGTGCTGCAGCAGCGGCTCAACCGGAAGGCTGTCACGCCGAAGATGCTGGGCGAGTTCCCGGCCCATATCCGCGCCTACGACCTGCTCGCCGAGAAGGGCGAGGACCTGCGCGAGCTGCCCTTCGACGCCCGCCGCGCCCGGCTTGAGGCGCTGGTCGCCGCCCATCCCGAGGCGGGCCGGCTCGACCTCTCCCCGCTCGTGCCCTTCGCGTCATGGGAGGAGCTGGCCGCCGCCCGCGCCGATCCGGCGGCGCATGGCGCGCAATCCGAGGCCGAGGCGGTCGAGGGCGTCATGCTCAAGCGCGCTGACAGCTTCTATCTCCCCGGCCGGCCGAAAGGGCCGTGGTGGAAATGGAAGCGCGACCCGCACAGCGTCGACGCCGTGCTGATGTATGCCCAGCGCGGCCACGGCAAGCGCTCCTCCTATTATTCCGACTACACCTTCGGGGTCTGGACGGAAGCCGGCGAACTGGTGCCGGTCGGCAAGGCCTATTTCGGCTTCACCGACGCCGAGCTGATCGAGATCGACCGCTTCGTGCGCCGCCACACCGTCAACCGCTTCGGCCCGGTGCGCGAGGTCGTCCACACGCCGACCGAGGGGCTGGTGCTGGAAGTCGCCTTTGAGGGGCTGGCGCGCTCCACCCGCCACCGCTCGGGCCTCGCCATGCGCTTTCCCCGCATCGCGCGTCTGCGCTGGGACAAGCCCCCCGGCGAGGCGGACCGGCTGGAAACGCTGGAGCGCATGATCGGCGATGAGGGACACGCTCCCCGCCGTGCCTCCGGCGTGCTAGGGAAGGGCCGTTCGCCCGCCCAAGGAGCGTGATTCATGTCCGACCACCACAACAGTCTCGGCCGCTGGATGGGCGGCTCGCCCTTCTGGGTGCTGCTGCGCCTCATCGCGCTGTCGGTGGTGGTCGGCGTCATCCTCGCCGCGCTGGGGCTCGACCCGCTGAACATCCTGTCCAGCCTCGAAAGCCTGATCCGCCATCTGTTCAATTTCGGCTTCGAGACGGTCGAGCGGCTGTGGCGCTATTTCCTGCTCGGCGCGGTCATCGTCATCCCGCTCTGGTTCATCACCCGCATCGCCAGCCGCGGACGCTGACACCGTGAACATCGCGTCCGGCGGCCGGGAGGAGGTCACCTCCCGGCGCTTCCTCGTCATCGCCCTGCCGGCGACGCTGGCGCAGATGACGACGCCCGTGCTCGGGCTGGTCGCCACGGGCGCCATCGGCCGGCTGGGCGATGCGGCGCTGCTCGGCGCCGTGGCGGTCGGGGCGCTGCTGTTCGATTTCGTGTTCTGGGTGTTCGGCTCCATCCGCATGGGCACGGCGGGCCTTACCGCGCAGGCGCTCGGGCGCGGTGACAGTGTCGAACTGCGCGCCGTGCTGCTGCGCTCGCTGCTGATCGCGCTCGTCGTCGGCCTCGCGCTCATCGTGCTGCACCTGCCGCTGTCCCACCTCGCCTTCCTCGCCATGGGCGCCAGCGAAAGCGTGCACGAGGCGGCGGCGCTCTATTTCGCGGTGCGCATCCTCTCCGCGCCCTTCGCCATCGGCAATTTCGCCCTGCTCGGCTGGCTGGTCGGCATCGCCCGCACCGATATCGGCCTCGGGCTGCAGATCCTCATCGCCGCGGTCAACGCGGTGGCGACGCTGCTGCTCGTGCTGCACTGGGATTTCGGCATCGCCGGCGCGGCGGCAGCGAATGTGCTGGCAGAGGTCGTCGGCACGCTGGCCGGGCTCGGTGCGGCGGCAAGGCTCATCGGGCGCGACTGGCGCCTGCCCTGGCGCGTCGTGCTCGACCGCGCCCGGCTGTTCGAGACCGTGGCGGTGAACGGCGACATAATGATCCGCACCGCGCTGATCATGAGCGTGCTGCTGTTCTTCACCGCGCAGGGCGCGCGCCATGACGACGTGACGCTCGCCGCCAATGCGGTGCTCTACAACATCGTCATGGTGACGGCCTTCTTCCTCGACGGCTTCTCGACCGCCGCCGAACAGATCTGCGGCCAGAGCATCGGCGCGAAGGACCGGGCGGGCTTCCGGCGCGCGGTGCGCCTCGTCCTCCTGTGGGGCTTTGGCTTCGCCGCCCCGGCCACCGGGCTGCTGATCGTCGGCGGCGGCGCGCTGATCGACCTTCTGGCGGCGAATGAACAGGTGCGCGGGGTCGGCCGCGCCTTCCTGCCGCTGGCGGCGCTGACCCCGCTGCTCGGCGTCGCCGCCTTCGCCTATGACGGCATCTATGCCGGCTCGACCTGGGCGCGCGACATGCGCAACCTCATGTTCCCGGCGGTGGCGCTGTTCTTCCTCGTCTGGTGGCTCACCCTGCCGCTCGGCAATGAGGGGCTGTGGATCGCCTATCTCGCCTTCATGGCCGGGCGCGGCGTGTTCCTCGCCCTCCGCCTGCCGGCGCTGGAACGGCGCAGCTTCGCCTGAACCGGCTCACGTGCCGGGAAAGCGTTCCGCCACCCGCTCGCGGGCGCGCCGGCCGGTGAGCGCGGGAAGCGTCGTGCCCTCGCGCGTCAGGCGGGCGAGCAGCCCCTGCTTGATGCGCGCGGCCAGCCCGAGCCCCTCATAGACGAGGCCGGAATAGAGCTGGATCAGGCTGGCGCCGGCCTCGATCTTGGCCAGCGCCGTCTCCGGGCTGTCGATGCCGCCCACGCCGATCAGCGGAAAGGCGCCGTCGGCGCGCACATAGGCTTCCGCCAGCATGCGGGTCGAGAGCGCGAAGAGCGGCCGGCCGGAGAGGCCGCCGGTCTCAATGCTGTGGCGCGAGCGCAGCCCCGCCGGACGCGAGATCGTGGTGTTGGAGACGATCAACCCGTCGACGCGGCGCCGGCGCACCACCTCGATCACCCCGTCGAGATGGGCCAGCGCGAGATCCGGCGCGATCTTCAGCAGCAGCGGCACGCCGGGCGCCACGCGCTCGCGCGTCTCCATCAGCCGCGCCAGCAGCTCGTCGAGCGCCTTCTCCTCCTGCAGGTCGCGCAGGCCCGGCGTGTTGGGCGAGGAGACATTGGCGGTGAAATAGCTGGCGAGGCCGGCGAAGGCCTCGATGCCGGCGACGTAATCGGCGGCGCGGTCGGCCGAATCCTTGTTGGCCCCGACATTCACCCCGACGATGCCGGGCCGCCCCTTGCGGGCGGTCAGCCGCGCGCGGGCCGGGCCGTGGCCGCCGCTGTTGAAGCCGTAGCGGTTGATCACCGCGCGGTCCTCGGTGAGGCGGAAATTGCGCGGTCGCGGATTTCCCGGCTGCGGGCGCGGCGTGAGGGTGCCGACCTCGACGAAGCCGAAGCCGGCGGCGAGCATCGCGTCGGGCACCTCGGCTTCCTTGTCGAAGCCTGCCGCCAGCCCCACGGGGTTGGGGAAGGAAAGCCCGAACAGCGTCACGCCGAGGCGCGGATCGTCGACCGGCGCCGGGCCGGCCGGCAGGGTGGACAGCGCGCGTATGGCGAGGCCGTGCGCCGTCTCCGGGTCGAGCAGGCGGGCCGCCGGCAGAGCGAGATCGAGAAGCGCGCGCATCGCCTAGCCCTCCAGCTCGGGAAACACATGCCGCCCGTCCGGCCCGAGCCGCAGCGCCTGCACCGAGACCACCGCGCCGAGATCGAGCGGGGCGTAGAGATGGGGGAACAGCGCGCCGCCGCGCGAGGGTTCCCAGCGCAGTTCCGCCGGGTCGAGCGCGTCGATGCGGACGGTGACGACCACGAGGTCGTCCTGCCCGGCGAAGTGCCGGCGCGCGGTCTCCGCCACCTGCGCGAGCGTCGAGAAATGGATGTAGCCGTCGGCGATGTCGACCGGCGCGCCCTCGAAGCGGCCGGCCGCCTCGGCTTCCAGCCAGAGCGCGCGCGGCGCGATCTTGTAGATGAATTCGGTCAAGTCGGAGCCCCCGCTGTCGACGCGGCGCACGTCACAGTTCAATGACGCAGTTCAGCCGCGGCTCAGGCTCTAGCCCTGCGCGGCGGCGCTGGCAACGGACCTCCACGCCGCGATCATCGCCCGCGCCGAGCGGTCGATGTCTTCTTCGGTCGTCGAATAGCCGATCACCGAGACCCGCATCGCCCAGCGCCCGCGCCATTTCGCCCCGCCGGCGAAGCAGGTGCCGTCCGCCTGGATCGCGGCGATGGTGGCGAGCGTGGCCGCGTCGTCCGCCTCGACGCCCGCCCCGTCGCCGAAGCGCACGAGGATCTGGTTGAGCACCACCTCATTGAGCACCGCGATGCCGGGCTCGGCGGCCAGCCGGTCGGCGAGGCGGCGGGCCAGCGCGCAATGGCGCTCCACCATCGCCGCCATGCCGTCGCGGCCGAAATGGCGCAGCAGGGCCCACGTCGCGAAGCCGCGCGCGCGGCGCGACAGCTCCGGCACCAGATGGGAGGGGTCGCGCTCGGCCTCCCGCACCGGCGGCAGATAGCTTGCGGCGATGGTCATGGCGCGCCGGTGCGCCTCACCGTCGCGCACGATGGCGTAGCCGGAATCGAACGGCGTCTGCAGCCATTTATGGCCGTCGCTCGCCCAGGAATCCGCCAGCTCGACGCCGTGCGCCAGCCCGGCGCGGGAGGGGCACGCACGCGCCCACAGGCCGAAGGCGCCGTCGACATGCACCCAGGCGCCGCGCGCCTGCGCCATCGGCACGAGGACGTCGTGCGGGTCGAAGGCGCCGGTGTTGAGCTGGCCGGCCTGCGTCGCCACGATCAGCGGCCCTTCGCCGCTCTCGGCCAGCGCCCGCTCGAAGGCCTCGGGACAGATGGCGCCCTGCGTATCGGTCGGCACTCTCACGATGCTCTCGCGGCCGAAGCCGAGATGGCCGAGCACGGAGGGAACGGTGCTGTGCGCGTCGGCGCCGATGAGCACGCGCACGCACGGCGCACCGAACAGGCCGTGCGCGGCGACGTCCCAGCCGGCGCGGCGCAGCACCTCGCCGCGCGCGGCGGCAAGGCCGACGAAATTCGCCATGGTCGCCCCGGTGACAAAGCCGACGGAGCACTGAGCCGGCAGCGCCAGCAGCTCCAGCAGCCAGCGCGCCGCCACGGTCTCGGCGGCGGCGGCGGCGGGCGCCGCCACATGGTTGGCGGTGTTCTGGCCCCAGGCCGAGGCCAGCCAGTCCGCCGCGACGCCCATGGGGTGGGAATTGCCGATCACCCAGCCGAAGAAGCGCGGCCCGGTGGCGGGATGCAGCCCCGGCTCGGCCGCGCGCACGAGAGCGTCGAGCACGGCCTGCGCCTCCTCGCCCTCGACGGGGAGTTCGCCCTCGAAGGCCTCCACCGCCTCGCCATAGCCCATGGAGGGGCGGCCGCGCACGGCGTCGCCGTCCCGATAGTCGGCGGCGCGCCGGGCGGCCTCCATCAGCAGCGCGCGGGTGGCGCTGTCGCGGTGTTCGCTCGGCTCGGCCATGGCGTGTCTCCCTCGGGGGCGCGCACTCTAGACCGCGCTCCCGGCGTGTCCAGACCGTCGGACACGGGCGGGAATGGGGCCGCAACGGGACTGGACGCGGACCGAAATAGGGTATAATTCCTGTTCATCCGACCATATTCCGAGCCGCCCCCATGCTCACCCATGCCCAGATCTGGCGGGCCGTCGACCGGCTGGCCGAGCGCCACGGAATGAGCGTCTCCGCGCTTGCCAAGCGGGCCGGGCTCGACGCCACCACCTTCAACCGCTCCAAGCGCGAGGCGGCGGACGGGCGCGCGCGCTGGCCCTCCACCGAGAGCATCGCCAAGATCCTCGCCGCCACCGGCACCGGCCTCGACGACTTCATGGCGATGGTGGACGGCACAAGCGGGGCGCGGCGCGCCATTCCGCTGATCGGCTTCGCGCAGGCGGGCGCCGGCGGCTATTTCGACGATGCCGGCTTTCCGGTGGGCGGTGCCTGGGACGAGATCGCCTTCCCCGCCGTCGGCGACGAGCACGCCTATGCGCTGGAGATTTCAGGGGATTCCATGCTGCCGCTGTACCGCGACGGCGATCTTGTGGTGGTCTCGCCCGCCGCGCCGGTGCGCCGTGGCGACCGGGTGATCGTCAAGACGCGCGAGGGCGAGGTGCTCGCCAAGGAGCTCAAGCGCCGCACCGCACGCACGGTCGAGCTGCGCTCGCTCAACCCCGAGCATCCCGACCGGCTGCTGCAGGAGGGCGAGATCGCCTGGATCGCCCGCGTGCTGTGGGCCAGCCAGTAGCGTTGCCGGCCGTCATAAGGAAAACGGCCCCGCTGGGGGGCCGTTCCTTAAGGTCCGTTCGAGGGGCTGCGCTATCAGCAGCGCACCGCCACGCGGCGGCCATAGGCGTCATAGGCGTAGCAGTCGCCCGGCGAGGTCGCCGCGCCGATCAGCGCGCCCGTGCCGGCGCCGATGCCCGCGCCGATCGCGGCCCCGGTGCCGCCGCCGGCGATGCCGCCGATCACCGCGCCCGTGCCGCCGCCGATGAGCGCGCCGCCGGTCGCCCGGCGCTCGGTGGTGGTGCAGGCCGCGAGGCTGAGCGCGACGGCCGAAATCGCAACGATCTTGAGCATGGATCCCCTCCAGATGTGGCGGCCCCGGCCGATGCGGTCCGGCGCCCGTTTCGCGTGGCGTAAGCGGAACGCGGCCCTGCGGCGCGCGTTTCCGCGAAAAGCACGGGCGCCCGCTTGTCGTCACAGAGCCGTCCGGCCGCCCGTGCTGTAACGTGTGCGTGGCCCGTCGGTTCCATCCGCGCCCGATTGGGCGCACGATCGGCGCGGTGGCAGGCGCAGGATCGCGCTTCCACCGCGCCGTCGTGCGCAGTAAGATATAAAAATTATAGAATTCTCGTTCACCGCTTCCGGGAGCCTGTCATGACCATCCGTCTGGGGGACGTCGTCCCCGATTTCGAGGCCGAGACCACCGAAGGCCCGATCCGCTTCCACGAGTGGCTCGGCTCTTCCTGGGGCGTGCTGTTCTCGCACCCGAAGAACTTCACCCCGGTCTGCACCACCGAGCTCGGCCAGGTCGCGCGGCTGAAGCCGGAATTCGACCGCCGCAACGTCAAGGTGATCGGCCTCTCCGTCGATCCGCTCGACGCGCACGCCAAATGGTCGGACGACATCGCGGAGACGCAGGGCTACGCGCCGAACTTCCCGCTGATCGCCGATCAGGACCGCAAGGTCGCCGACCTCTACGACATGATCCACCCGAACGCCTCCGACACCATGACGGTGCGCTCGGTGTTCATCGTCGGGCCGGACAAGAAGCTGAAGCTCTCGCTCACCTATCCCGCGAGCGCCGGGCGCAACTTCGACGAGATCCTGCGCGTGATCGACTCGCTCCAGCTCACCGCCCAGCACGCCGTCGCCACCCCGGCGAACTGGAAGGACGGCGACGACGTGATCATCGTTCCTTCGGTGAGCGACGAGGCGGCGAAGGAGAAATTCCCCGGCGGCTGGAAGACGCTGAAGCCCTATCTGCGCCTGGTCCCGCAGCCGGGCAAGTGAGGCGCAGCGGCCGGCCGGAGAACCGTTTTCCTGCCGGAACAACGTCATCCCCGGGCTTGACCCGGGGATCCACGATTTCCCTTAGTAGCCAAGACGTGGATGGCCGGGTCAAGCCCGGCCATGACGGAGCGCGGCGGCAATCGCAGCGCCCGTGCACCGGCGCGCGCGCCTCAAAAATCCAGCGTCTTGCGGTACTGGATGAAGCCCGTGCGCTCGGCCACCGCGTTGTAGAGCCGCTGCGCCGTCGCGTTGGTCTCGTGGGTGAGCCAGTAGAGCTTGGCGGCGCCCTGCGCCCGCGCCTCGCCCGTCACATGGGCGATGAGCGCGCGCCCGAACCCACCGCCGCGCTGGCCGGGCTCCACGAACAAATCGTTGAGATAGCAGGCCGGCCCGACCGACCATGTCGAGCGATGGAAGATCCAGTGCACCAGCCCGACCGACCGCCCCTCGCCGTCGAAGGCGAGCGCGCCGTGCACCGGCGCGGCGGGATCGAGCAGGCGGGCCCAGGTGGTGGCCGTCACCTCCTCGGGCAGCGACGCCTCGTAGAAGGTGAGGTAGCCCTGCCAGAGCGGCAGCCAGAGCGCGTGATCCTGCGCCGTCAGCCCCCGGATCGACGGCGCGCTCATGCCAGCACCGTGCCGGCCACGAGATCGGTGCCGCGCAGGAAATCCTGCGCCGCCATCGCCCGGCTGCCGGCCTTCTGCACCTCGACGAGCCGCACCGCGCCCTCGCCGCAGGCGATGGTCAGCGCCTCGTCCAGCACCGTGCCGGGAGAACCCGAACCCGCGGCCCGCGTCGAGCGCAGCACCTTCACCCGCGCGCCCTCGAATTCGAACCACGCGCCGGGAAAAGGCGAGAGGCCGCGCAGATGGTCGTGCACCGCCTGCGCCGGCTTGCCCCAGTCGATGCGGGTCTCGGCCTTGTCGATCTTGGCGGCGTAGGTGACGCCCTCGGCCGGCTGCGGCGCGAAGGAAAGCGCGCCGCGCTCCAGCGCCGCCAGCGCCCGGCCCATCAGGTCGCCGCCGACGACCATAAGCCGGTCGTGCAACTCGCCCGCCGTCATATCCGCCCCGATGGCGACGCGCTCGACGAGGCCGACCGGCCCGGTGTCGAGCCCGGCCTCCATCTTCATGACGGCGACGCCGGTCTCGGCGTCCCCGGCCATGATGGCGCGCTGGATCGGCGCGGCGCCGCGCCAGCGCGGCAGCAGAGAGGCGTGCAGGTTGAGGCAGCCGAGCCTCGGCAGGTCAAGTATGTCCTGCGGCAATATACGGCCATAGGCGACCACCACCGCGACATCCGCCTCATGCGCGGCGAAGGTCTGCGCCGCCTCCGCGCCGCGCAGTGTCGCCGGCGTCAGAACGGGGATGCCGAGCCGCTCGGCGGTGCGGTGCACGGGCGAGGGCACCAGCTCCAGCCCGCGCCGCCCGGCCTGCGCCGGCGCGCGTGAATAGGCAGCGACCACCTCGTGGCCGGCGCCGACGATCTCGACCAGCGTCGGCACGGCGAAATCGGGCGTGCCCATGAAGACGATGCGCATGCGGGCTCCCGGCGGATGGAAAGGAAAGTTAGAGCCGCGGCGGCGGGATCAGACCCCGTCGCGCTCCTTGTCGCGGGCGAGCTTGGTGAACTTCTTCACCACCCGGTCGCGCTTGAGCTTGGAGATGTGGTCGATGAACAGCACGCCGTTGAGATGGTCGATCTCGTGCTGCACGCAGGTGGCGAGCAGCCCGTCGGCATCGATCTCCTGCGTCTCGCCGTTGAGGTCCATGTAGCGCACGCGCACGCTCGCGGGGCGCTCGACGTCGGCGTAATATTCCGGGATCGACAGGCAACCCTCGGAATAGACCGAAATGTCGTCCGAGGCGGCGACGATCTCCGGGTTGATCAGCGCGATGGGGCGCTTCTCCTCGCTCGCCTCGTCGCCTTCCTTGCCCTCGGCCTCGCGCGGGCCGACATCGACGGTGATGATGCGCTCGGGAATGCCGACCTGGATCGCCGCCAGCCCGATGCCGGGCGCGTCGTACATGGTCTCGAACATATCCTCGACGATGGCGCGCACGCGCGCGTCCACCCGCACGACGGGATCGGAAATCAGCCGCAGGCGGGAATCGGGAAGGATGACGAGAGGGCGTATCGACATGCCGTTCAGATAGTAGACAGCCCGGCCCCGGTCAACGCCGTGCCCTGCTTCCGTGACAGGGGAAAACGGGCGATGTTCCCGCTCCGTTCGCATCGCGATTTCGAATCTGCTAGAAGCGGCGCATGGATCAGGTGCTCTTCGCTCTCGGCAGCCACCCGGTGACGCTCGTGCAGGCGCTCGCCGGCGCGGGCGCGCTCGCCTTCCTCCTTCTCCTCGCGGTGCTGCGCGCGGTCTCGCGCGGCGCCCGGCAGAACGCCGAGGAGGCGGACGAGCAGGCCCGCCGGGCCGATGAGCTGGAGCTCCGCCTCGCCGACCTCGCCCGCACGCAGGCGGAGACCATCGGGCGCGTGCAGTCCATGGCCGAGGTGCTGGCGCAGCGCCAGGGCGAGCTCGCCCGCGCGGTGGCGGAGCGGCTCGACGCCACGACCCACCGCATGGGCGAGAGCCTCGCCCGCTCGGCCGAGGCGACGCACGAGAACCTGACGAAGCTGAACGAGCGCCTCGCGCTGGTGGATCAGGCACGCGCCTCGCTGGGCGAACTCTCCGGTCAGGTGATGAGCCTGCGCGAGACGCTGTCCAACAAGCAGGCGCGCGGCGCCTTCGGCGAGGGAAGGCTGCAGGCGCTGGTCGCCGACGGCCTGCCGCGCGACAGCTTCGCCTTCCAGCACACGCTGGCCAGTGGCCGGCGCGCCGACTGCGCCATCTTCCTGCCGGGCGACAAGCGCCCGCTGCTGGTCGATTCCAAATTCCCGCTGGAAGCCGTCACGGCCTTCCGCGAGGCGCAGACGGAAGAAGCGCGCAAGCAGGCGCAGGCGCGGCTCAGGGGCGATGTCGGCAAGCATGTGAAGGACATTGCCGAGCGCTATCTCGTCAGCGGCGAGACGCAGGATATCGCGCTGATGTTCGTGCCCTCCGAGTCGGTCTATGCCGAGCTGCACGAGCATTTCGACGAGGTGATCCAGCAGGCCTTCCGCGCCCGCGTCGTCATCGTCTCGCCCTCGCTGCTGATGCTGGCGGTGCAGGTGGTGCAGGCGATCTGCAAGGACGCCCGCATGCGCGAGCAGGCCGACCTCATCCGGCTCGAATGCGGCCGGCTGGTCGACGATGTGAAGCGGCTACGCGATCGCGTGGGCAATCTCCAGAAGCATTTCGGACAGGTGAACGAGGATGTGGCGCAGGCGCTGACCTCGGCCGACAAGATAGCCCGGCGCGGCGAGCGCATCGAACAGCTCGAATTCGGCGAGGCCGTGCCCGCACAGGCGGAGCTGCCGGAGCTCCTGCCCACCCCGCTCGGCCTGCGCGGCGCGGCGGAATAGCGCTGCCGGCTTCTCTTCACTCCAATTCGCAGGAACCGCTTTCTCTGATAGTCTGATAGAATCCTTCTATCGTACCCGCCTCAGAAAGCCTCCCGCGTGATCGACCGTTTCGAACTTCTGCTTGCCCTCGCGAAGGAACGCCATTTCGGCCGCGCCGCCGAGGCCTGCGGCGTCACCCAGCCCACCCTCTCGGCGGGGCTGAAGCAGCTGGAGGAACAGCTCGGCGTGCGGCTCGTCGAGCGCGGCTCGCGCTTCATCGGCTTCACCCCGGAGGGCGAGCGCGCGCTGCAATGGGCGCGGCGGGTGATCGGCGACGTGCGTGCCATGCGGCAGGAAATCGCCGGCATGCGCCGGGGCCTCACCGGCCATCTGCGCATCGCCGCCATCCCGACCGCCATGCCGATGCTCTCCGAGCTCACCACCCCCTTCCACGAGAAGCACGCCGACGTGCGCTTCACGCTGATCTCGGCCAGCTCCAACGAGGTGCTGCGGCTGATCGAGAATCTGGAGGCGGACGCCGGCGTCACCTATCTCGACAACGATCCGCTGGGCCGGGTGAAGACCGTGCCGCTCTACCGCGAGGGCTACCGCTTCCTCACCTCGGTGGATTCCCCGCTCGGCGACCGCGCGCGCGTGACGTGGAAGGAGATCGGACAGGTGCCCCTGTGCCTGCTCACGCCGGACATGCAGAACCGGCGCATCGTCGACAAGCAGCTCGCCGAATCCGGCCACGCGGTGACGCCGATGCTGGAGGCCAACTCCACCATCGCCCTGCTCTCGCATGTGCGCACCGGCAAATGGGCGAGCGTCGTCGCCAACACGCTGGCCGATGTCTTCGCCTTTCCCAGCAGCATCCGCTCCATCCCGATCGAGGAGCCCGAGGTCTCGCACCAGATGGGCCTCGTGGTGCTGGACCGCGAGCCGATGACGCCGATCGTCACCGCGCTGCTGGCGGAAGCGCGGGCCATCGCGCCGGCGCTGGCCGGGCGGATATGACACCGCCTGGGCAGCCCCGTCGCGCCGTCGGGGGTACGGTGGAACCCTGAGCCGGGAACCCTGAGCCGGCTTGGCGGTTGTCTTCGCGAAGCGGCGGCGCTGGCCGCGTCTGCCGCACCTCAAACGGAGGCAAACATGCTGGGTTGGGCCGTCACCTTCCTCGTCGTCGCGCTGATCGCTGCCGTTCTCGGTTTCGGCGGCATCGCGGGAACGGCGATCGAGATCGCGAAGATCATCTTTTTCGTCGCCATCATCCTGTTTCTGGTATCGGCCGTCGTGGGCCTGCTCCGCGGCCGTCCCGGCCGGGTTCCCTGAACCCGGATCGCGCCGTCCGCACCGGCGAAGCAAAACGCCCCCGGCACTGCCGGGGGCGTTCGCGTTTGTGGCCGTGGGCCGCGACCGGGTTCGCCTCAGCATGAAATCGCCGAAGCCGGCGGCGGCCCGGCAGCAGAGCGCTTTCCCGCAGACGCTGGAAGCCAGCGGCGAGGCGACATTTTCAGGTTGGGGGAACGTATTCGGAAAGAAGGATTAGGCGTTCAGGCCCGCTCGGCGGCCAGCACGGCGCGGGTGGTCTTGTCGGGGCCGAAATCGTCCCCGTCCTCGATGGCGAGCAGTTCGCCGAGACGCTTGCGCGCGCGGTTGACGCGGCTCTTGATGGTGCCGACCGCGCATTCGCAAATGTCGGCCGCCTCCTCATAGGAGAAGCCGGAAGCGCCCACGAGCACGAGAGCCTCGCGCTGGTCCGACGGCAGCTTGTCGAGCGCCGTGCGGAAATCCTCGAAATCCAGATGCGTCGTCTGGTCGGGATTGGTGGTCAGCGTGGCGGCGAAGGCGCCGTCGGAATCCGGCACTTCCCGGCGCCGCTTGCGGTATTCCGAGCGGAACAGGTTGCGCAGGATGGTGAACAGCCACGCCGGCAGGTTGGTGCCCGGCCGGAAGCTCGAAATATTGGCGAAGGCCCGCAGCAGCGTCTCCTGCACCAGATCGTCGGCGCGGTCGACGCTGCCGCTGAGCGAGATGGCGAAGGCGCGCAGATTGGGGATGGCGGCGATGATATCGTCGCGCAGCGACGGATCGACCGTGCTCACGTGCGACCTCCGCCATCCTCTTCCGGCGTCTTGCCACCGGCCTTGTCGAGCTGCGCGAGCAGATCCATGAAGCGATCCGGCACGCCCTGGCGCACCACATCGTCATACATGGCCCGCAAATGCTGCCCGATCTTGGCCTGGATATCGGTTCCCAGGGCCGTACCGCCGCCCCGGCTGGGCGTATTCATGAAGGCTTCCGCCGTGGCGGACTGGCCCTCGGACTGATCGTCGTTCATAGTCTTCTTTCCCGACATTGAGCCCCCAGATGTCAGAGTGCGGTGACGGCTCCGTCGCTCCTTGCCCGGCGATAACGGCGCCGGGGAACAACGGTTCCAGAAACGACGAAAATTTTGACATTTTTTTTCGGCCGTCCGGAACCGGTATCGTGATCGTGCGTTATCGGTCGCTTCAGTCTTGCAGTATTGGGGAGATGCGAGTGAGCATTTCACAACTTGTCGCGCAGCATCTACCGTTCCTGCGCCGCTATGCGCGCGCGCTGAGCGGCAGCCAGACGGCGGGGGACGCCTATGTCACCGCCATGCTCGAAACCCTCATCGCCGACCCCGGCACCCTCGACCGTGACCTCGAGCCCCGCGTGGCGCTGTTCCGCCTTCTCACGCGGCTGTGGGATTCGGTGACGCTCAACGCGCAGACCGAGCCCGTGCCGCTGCAGGTGCAGGGTGAGCGACGCCTCGGCCACATCACCCCGGTGGTGCGTCAGGCCTTCCTTCTGGTCTCCCTCGAAGGCTTCACCGAGGAAGACGCGGCGACCATTCTCGACGTCGACGTGCCGACCCTGCGCCACCTGGTCGAGGATGCCGGCCGCGAACTCGCCGCCGAGATCGCCACCGATGTGCTCATCATCGAGGACGAGCCCTTCATCGCGCTGGACCTCGAAGGCCTGGTGGAAAGCCTCGGCCACCGCGTCACCGGCATCGCGCGCACCCATACCGAGGCGGTCGAGCTCGCCCGGCGCAAGGCCCCCGGCCTCATCCTCGCCGATATCCAGCTCGCCGACGGCTCCTCGGGTCTCGACGCGGTCAACGAGCTGATCGAGAAGGTCGAGGTTCCGGTGATCTTCATCACCGCCTATCCCGAGCGCTTCCTCACCGGCGTTCGGCCCGAGCCGGCCTTCCTCATCGCCAAGCCCTTCCAGCCTTCCACCGTCGCCGCCGTGATCAGCCAGGCGCTCTTCTTCGAGCGGCGGGCGCGTCCCCGGGAGCAGCGCGCCACCGCCTGAGCATAAGAGATGCTGTCTCTGTCAATCGACCTCATCGACGATTCCGCTCGATGGGTGACGATCGTGTCGTCCCTGGCCATTGCCATCGGCCTCGCCCGCCTGCTTCGGCTCCGGCCGGACCTCAGCGGGCGCGCCCGGCTTCTCGGCTGGCTTCTGGTGGCGCTGGTGGCGATGTTCGGGCTGCTGTCGTTGCTCGTCGTCCTGGACGATACGCGGAGCGTCCCCTGGCTGCAGACCGGCGTGCGCATCGGCATCGCCGCGCTCAACGCCGTCGGCGCCGTCGCGCTCTGGGCGAACTTCCGGGCGCTGATCAACATGCCCTCACCCGGCCATGTGGCGCAGGAACAGCGCCGTCTGACGCTTGAGCTCGCCACCGCGCTGCAGCGCTACGAGATGGCGCTGCGCGGCTCCAATGTGGCGATCTTCACGCAGGACGCCGCACTGCGCTACACCTCGATCAGCAAGCCGCTCTTCGGCTATCCCGTCGAGCAGGTGCTCGGTTCCACCGATGCCGAGCTTCTGGGCGAGGCCCGCGCGCAGCCCGTCACGCTCCTCAAGCGGGAATCGTTCGGCGCCTCGGCCGCTCGCAAGGGCGAGACCGAGGTCGAGGAGGACGGTGTCAAGCGCTGGTACGACATCCATATCGAGCCGCTGCGCGACCTCTCCGGCACGACGGTCGGCCTTACCGGCGCCGCTGTGGACATCACCGAGCGCAAGGAAAACGAGCAGCATCTGCGGCTGCTGATGCGCGAGCTCACCCACCGCTCGAAGAACCTACTGGCGGTGATCCAGGCCATGGCGCGGCAGACCGCCCGTCATGCCGGCTCGATCGACGATTTCGTCGAGTTCTTCAGCGCCCGCCTGCAGGCCCTGTCGCGTTCGCACGACCTGCTGGTCCAGGAGAGCTGGCACGGCGCCTCGCTCAACGACATGGTGCGCTCGCAGCTCGGCCACCATCTCGACAACGAGAACGGCCAGGTCGCCATGAACGGGCCCAACATCTTCCTCAAGCCCGAGGCGGCGCAGAATATCGGCCTCGCTTTGCACGAACTCTCCACCAATGCGGTGAAGTACGGCGCGCTGTCGGTGCCGGCCGGGCGGGTGGAGATCCGTTGGGCGCGCCGTCTCGCCGAGGCGGGGGGCGGCTTCGAGCTTGCCTGGCGCGAGAGCGGCGGCCCGCCGGTCGCCCGCCCCACCTCGCGCGGCTTCGGCTCGCTGGTCATCGAGCGCAACCTCGCCCGCGCCCTCGACGGCACGGTGGAGCTGAACTTCGACGTCGCCGGCGTGGTGTGCAACGTCTCCGTCCCCGAGCACCACCTCACCGCCGAACGCTAGCCGCGCCGAAGGCCCGGCAGCGCGCGCGACACCGGCCGCAGAGCGGCCGGGAACCAGATTCCTTTCCGTGCGTTAAGCATAGGACGGCGGCAATGCCGCCACGTTCACTCTCATCAGCATGCGCGCGCGGAAGATTTTCGCGGCGGGGACGTTCATCCCTGCCGCATGGGCGCTCCTGTGCCCATCGGCCCGCGACGCTCGCGAAGGACAGACGAAGGGGACAGGCCATGGAAAGGACCGCGCGCAGGTTTGCCGCCAGAATCACCCTCCGCCGCAAGGCGGCGCCGGTCGTGCACACGGCCCCGACCGCGCCCTCGCGCGGCGTCGCCTATCTGCTCGGTGCCGCCACCGGCGCGATCCTCATGGTGCCGATCACCGCCGCCGCAGTGAGCAGCGGCAGCTTCGTCCGCCTCGCCCCCCAGCCGCTGGCCATCGATGTGATCGGCCCGGCCAGCTTGGTTCCCGCGCCGGTGGTCAACCGCGCCGCCAAGGGTCCGCGCCTCGACATCGCTCCCGCCACGGCCACCCAAATCCCGGCAGCCCCGGCGGCGCCGGGCGTCAATCCGGTGGTCGAGAACGCGACGCCTTCCATCCCCGCTTCCACCACGCCGCCGCGGGTCATGCGCACCCCAAAGGGCTGCCTGTCCTCCATCGGCGTGACGCGGGCCAATCTCGCCACCGAAGAACTGACGGTGTGCGTGACGGACGCCTCGACCATCGCCCGCATCTACTGAGATCGCACTATCTCATTACCAGAATTGAAGAATTCGTTCAGAGGCGGGAACCAGGACAATACAGGCGCGTTACTTGTACAGACGATCGCCTGATCGGTTCTTCATCACTTCACATGAACGAAACACGTTACGGGAGATGACGATGACCAGCAAGCTTGCGACCCTGACCGCCGCCGCCGCCCTGGCGATCGCGCCGGCCGTCGCCTTCGGCCAGAGCCCCGCTCCGGAAACCACCACCCCGCCCGCCGCCAGCCCGGCCCAGCCGGACGCCGGCGCGCCGCAGGCCCCGGCCTCCGAGATGCCGAACACCCCCGCGGCCACGCCGAGCACCACCCCCGCCCCGGCGGACAGCGCGGCGGCCACCCCGGTGCCCTCGACGCCCAAGTTCGTGAACGCCCAGACCACCGGTCAGTGGCTCGGCTCCGACCTCGTCGGCACCGATGTCGTGACCTCGACCGACGAGAAGCTCGGCTCGATCAGCGACGTGGTGGTCGAGCGTGACGGCAGCATCATCGCTGCGGTGATCGATGTCGGCGGCTTCCTCGGCATCGGCGCCAAGCCGGTCGCGGTGTCCTTCGATTCGCTGACCCCGACCCCGACCGACAACGGTCAGAAGATCGTGGTCGCCCTTTCGAAGGAAGAGCTGAACAACGCGCCGGAGTTCAAGACGCTGGAGCAGCTCCGCACCGAGACCTCCGAGGCGAAGACCAACTGACGCCTCTGATTTCCGGCACCTGATGCGCGGGCGGTTCGCCGCCCGTCGCTCCGGCATTGCCGGCACGCGTAGCGACGGGCTGGGCCTTGCCCGCCGTCAGGATGGACATGCCCGGCCCTCGCGCCGGGCATGTCACGTTATGGGGTTCGGTTTCGCGCCGTCGCTCTCTTTCGGCAGCGTGAACTGGCGCCATATTCGGCATGTCGCGTTTTGCGGCGATTGCGCCGCGCCGCACGATGACGGGGCGGACGGGATCGGCTACATCGGATATCCGACCAGCCGGACCGTGACATGACCGAACCCCGCCGCCGCACCGACCATCCCTTCAAGGAACTGTTCGACATCGACGCCCAGCGCGAGGAGCTCGAAGCCCTCGCCCGGCAGGTGCTCGACGACGGCAAGGCCGGGCGCGAGATCGAGCTGCGCAGCCAACTCGCCAAAAGGCTGAAGGCCGCCTACCAGCACGGCCACAAGACCGCCGAGCGCTGGCTCATGGAGGAAGGCTCCGGCCGGCGCTGCGCCGAGCGTCTCTCGCGGCTGCAGGACGAGATCATCGCGCTCGTCCACGAGCTGGCGGTGAAGTTCCTCTACCGCTCCGACAACCCTTCCACCTCCGAGCGCATGGCCATCGTCGCGGTGGGCGGCTACGGGCGCGGGCTGATGGCGCCGGGCTCGGACACCGACATTCTGTTCCTGCTGCCCTACAAGCAGACCGCCTGGGGCGAGAGCGTCGCCGAGGCGATCCTTTATGTGCTGTGGGACATGGGGCTGAAGGTCGGCCACGCCACCCGCTCGGTCGACGAGTGCATCCGTCAGGCGCGCGGCGACATGACGATCCGCACCGCGCTGCTGGAGGCGCGGCTGCTGCTTGGCGAGAAGTCGCTGTTCGACGAACTGACCCGGCGCTTCGACGCCGAGGTGGTGCAGGGCACGGCGGTCGAGTTCGTCGCCGCCAAGCTCGCCGAGCGCGAGGACCGGCTCAAGCGCGCCGGCCAGTCGCGCTACGTCGTCGAGCCCAATGTGAAGGACGGCAAGGGCGGGTTGCGCGACCTGCACACGCTGTTCTGGATCGCCAAATATGTCTACCGCGTGCACGAGACGCGCGATCTCGTCGCCAAGGGTGTGTTCACGCCGGAGGAAGCCAAGATCTTCCGCCGCTGCGAGGATTTCCTCTGGTCGGTGCGCTGCCACCTGCACTTCCTCACCGGCAAGGCCGAGGAGCGCCTGTCCTTCGATCTCCAGCGCGAGATGGCCGAGCGGCTGGGCTACATGGCCCATCCCGGCTTGAAGGATGTCGAGCGCTTCATGAAGCACTATTTCCTCGTGGCGAAGGATGTCGGCGACCTCACCGCCATCGTCTCGGCCGCGCTGGAGGAGCGCCACGACAAGCCGGTGCCCCGGCTCGACCGCATGATCGCCCGGCTGCGCCGCTCGGGCCGGCGCACGCTGAAGGAAAGCGCCGACTTCATCCTCGACAATGACCGGATCAACGTCGCCGATCCGGAAGCCTTCCAGCGCGATCCGGTCAACCTGATCCGCATCTTCCAGCTCGCCGGCAAGCACGGCCTCGCCTTCCACCCGGACGCGATGCGCCTCGCGACCCGCTCGCTCAAGCTGATCGACGCCAAGGTGCGCGACAATCCGGAGGCGAACCGGCTGTTCCTGGAACTGCTGTGCTCGAAGGAAAGCCCGGAGATCGTGCTGCGGCGAATGAACGAGACCGGCGTGCTCGGTCGCTTCATCCCGGAATTCGGCCGCATCGTCGCGATGATGCAGTTCAACATGTACCATTCCTACACGGTGGACGAGCACCTCATCCGCTCCATCGGCGTGCTCTCGCAGATCGAGCGCGGCGACCGGCCGGAATACGGCATCGCCAACGAGGTGATGCAGCAGATCAAGAACCGGCAGCTCCTCTATGTCGCGGTGTTCCTCCACGACATCGCCAAGGGCCGGCCGGAAGATCACTCGATTGCCGGCGCGCGCGTCGCCCGCAAGCTGTGCCCGCGCTTCGGCCTCTCGGCAGTCGACACCGACACCGTGGCGTGGCTGATCGAGCAGCACCTCACCATGTCCACCATCGCCCAGTCGCGCGACCTCTCCGACCGTAAGACGATCGAGAACTTCGCCGCCGTCGTGCAGAACCTGGAGCGGATGAAGCTGCTGCTCATCCTCACCACCGCTGACATCCGCGCGGTCGGGCCGGGCGTGTGGAACAACTGGAAGAGCCAGCTCCTGCGCACGCTCTATTACGAGACCGAGCCGGTCATCACCGGCGGCTTCTCCGAGAGCAACCGCAACCTGCGCGTCGGCCGCGCGCAGGCCGCCTTCCGTGCCGAGCTGAAGGAATGGGACGGCGCGGCGCTCGACGCCTATCTCGCCCGCCACTACCCCACCTACTGGCTGCAGACGGACCTCGCCCACCAGCTCGCCCATGCCCGCTTCATCCTCGCCGCCGAGGCGGAAGGCCGGGCGCTGGCGACCACCTCGCGCACCGACCCGAAGCGCGGCATCACCGAGCTCACCGTCTTCGCACCCGATCACCCAAAGCTGCTGGCGGTGATCGCGGGCGCCTGCGCCAGCGCGGGGGCGCACATCGTCGACGCGCAGATCAGCACCACGACGGACGGGCGCGCGCTCGACACCATCTCGCTCACCCGCGCCTTCGAGCAGGACGAGGACGAGATGCGCCGGGCCGAGCGCATCGCGGGCGCGATCCAGAAGTCGCTGTCGGGCGAAATCCGGCTGCCCGAGGTGGTGGCGAAGAAGATCCCCAAGCGCCCGCGCGCCTTCACGGTGGAGCCCGAGGTCACGCTCAACAATTCGTGGTCCAACCGCCACACCGTGGTGGAGGTCTCCGGCCTTGACCGGCCGGGCCTGCTCTACGGGCTCACCCAGACCCTCTCGCGGCTCAACCTCAACATCGCCTCCGCGCATATCGCGACCTTCGGCGAGCGGGCGGTGGACGTGTTCTACGTCACCGACCTGATGGGCGCGAAGATCATGGGCGCCGCGCGCCATTCCGCCATCCGCCGGGCGCTGCTGCAGGTACTCGACGCCGACGACGAGGCCAACGCGGCGTAGACGCAACCGCGCCTGCCGCCACTTACCGTAAGGGAACGCAGCGCGCGTTCGGGCCGTTCTCCCTGAGCCGACCCATCGGCCAGGAGGAAATGTCATGAAGAAAAGTGCCCTCATCCTCGGTGCCGCGCTGTCGCTCGTCAGCGCCAGCGCCTTCGCCGGCCCCTGCACGGACCGCATCGCCACGCTGGAGAAAACCCTCTCCACCAGCGATGCCGGTTCTGGCCCGACCAATTCGACCGCCGCCCGCACCACCGCGCCCGATGCCGGCGTGCCGAAGGCCGGCGAGACGCCCGGCACCGGCGGCACCGCCGGCATGAACGCCACGGTCGGCGACAAGGCGACCTCGCCCGCCGACGTGCGCGCGCAAACCTCGGGCGGCGCCACCGCCGCGCAGGGTGGCGCCTCGTCCGCCATGCAGGTCAGCGCCGCCATGAGCCGGGCCAAGGCCGCCGACACCTCCGGCGATGCCGCCGCCTGCTCGAAGGCGCTCGACGAGGCCGAGCAGCTCATGAAGGGCTGACCGACGGGGCCGGGGGCGTCCGCGCGGCGCCTCCGGCCCCCGGCCGCGCCGGCTGTCGCCCACGCTGGTGAACACGGCGCCCCCGCCCCAATCTCTCCCCTTAACGCCCCCTTAAAAGCCCTGATTTAGGGTTCGTTTACCGGCGGTTAGAGGGTGCGCACGCGCCCGGGTCTGGGGACGGGATGTTCGGACGGCGAGGCAGGGGGGAGCGGCGCGAGCCGGTGCTTGAGGCACCCGGCAGCTTCGTCGACCTGCGCCTCGGCCCCGACGACCGCCCCGCCTATGCGCCCGCCCCGCTGGCGCGCGAGCGCGCCGCCACCCGCAGCGCCGCCAACGCCCCGCCCCGCCGTCGCCGCAACGACGCATGGGATGAGGCCGAGGATGCCGATTATGAGGACGAGCCGCGCCAGAGCCGGCGCGAACGCGCGCGCCCTAAGGGTCGCCGGTCCGACGAGGACCGCAACGGCCGCAACGGCCGCCGGCGTGGAATGGCCCGGCGCGGCGGCTTCGGCCGGCTGGTCTACTGGGCCTTCGTGCTCGGCCTGTGGGGCGTCATCGGCCTTGCCGGGCTGATCTTCTATGAGGCGAGCCAGCTTCCCCCGATCCAGAACCTCGCCATTCCCGAGCGCCCGCCCACCGTCGTCATCCAGGGCGCGGACGGCAAGGCGATCGCTACGCGCGGCGAGATGGGCGGCACCAACGTGCCGCTGCGCGCGCTGCCGCCCTATCTGCCGCAGGCTTTTGTGGCCATCGAGGACCGGCGCTTCTACTCGCATTTCGGCCTCGACCCGCTCGGCCTCGCCCGCGCGGTCTTCGTCAACCTGACGCGCGGCCGGCTGCGCGAGGGCGGCTCGACGCTCACCCAGCAGCTCGCCAAGAACTTGTTCCTCACGCAGGAACGTACGCTCTCGCGCAAGGTGCAGGAGCTCATCCTCTCGCTCTGGCTGGAAGCCAAGTACAGCAAGAACGAGATCCTCGAACTCTACATGAACCGCGTCTATTTCGGCGCCGGCGCCTATGGCGTCGAGGCGGCGGCGCAGCGTTATTTCGGCAAGTCGGCCCGGCAGGTCACGCTGTCGGAAGCCGCCATGCTGGCCGGCCTCGTCAAATCGCCCTCCGCGCTCGCGCCGACCCGCAATCTGGAGGGCGCGCAGGCCCGCGCCGAGGTGGTGCTGGCGGCGATGCTGGATGCCGGCTTCATCACGCCGGAGATGCGCCAGACCGCGCTGGCCCGCCCGGCGACGGTGGCGAAGGCGCAGGGCGCGGATTCCTACGGCTATGTCGCCGACTGGGTGATGGAACAGCTCAAGACCCTCGTCGGCCCGGTCACGCAGGATCTGGTCGTCCAGACCACCGTCGACCCTGCCCTGCAGGCCGCCGCCGACAAGGCGCTGAAGGACGCGCTGGCGAAGTCGGGCAAGAAGCTCGGCGTCGAGCAGGGCGCCGTCGTGCTGATGGACCCGATGGGCGGCGTCCACGCACTGGTCGGCGGGCGCTCCTATGAGGAGAGCCAGTACAACCGCGCCGTCACCGCGCGGCGCCAGCCCGGCTCCTCCTTCAAGCCCTTCGTCTACCTCACCGCCATGGAGCGCGGCCTCACCCCGGAGACCATTCGCGACGACGCGCCGATCCAGATCAAGGGCTGGAAGCCGGAGAACTTCTCGCGGGAATATCGCGGCGCGGTGGACCTGAAGACCGCGCTCGCCCTCTCGCTCAACACGGTGGCGGTGCGCCTCGCGCTGGAGGTCGGCCCGGACGAGGTGGTGAAGACGGCGCACCGGCTCGGCATCACCTCCAAGCTGGAGCCCAACGCCTCCATCGCGCTCGGCACCTCCGAGGTCTCGGTGCTGGAAATGGCGGACGCCTATGCGCCCTTCGCCAATGGCGGCGTCGGCGTCACCCCCCACGTCATCGAGCGGGTGCGCGACAAGGACGGCAAGGTGCTCTACGCCTATGCCGAGCCCGGCCGCGGCATGGTGATGGCGCCGCCGCACGTCGCCATGATCAACCGCATGCTGCGCGAGACGCTGCTCACCGGCACGGCGCGCCGCGCCGACCTGCCGGGCTGGCCCGCGGCGGGCAAGACGGGCACCAGCCAGGATTACCGCGACGCCTGGTTCATCGGCTATACCGGCCGCTACGTCGCCGGCGTGTGGCTGGGTAATGACGATTCATCGCCCACCAAGAAGGCCGGTGGCTCCGGCCTGCCGGTCGAGATCTGGAGCCAGTTGATGAAGGCGGCGCACAAGGACCAGCCGGTCATCGCGCTGCCCGGCGCCGGCTTCGACGCGGCCCCGCCCGGCCAGCTTCCGCCCGCCGACGTACCGGAGGACCCGGTGGTCACCGGCGGCCCGCAGCGCGCCCCCGCCCCGCGCCCCGGTCTCGACAACTGGCTGCTCGACAAGCTGTTCGGTCGGGGGTGAGTGCTCGGCCTTCATCGTCATCCCGGATCGGCCGCAGGTCGATCCGGGATGACGGTAAACTGAAAGAACCCCGTCATCCCCGGGCTTGACCCGGGGATCCACGAATTGCCGAGCAACCAATTGAAGACGTGGAGGCCGGGCCAAGCCCGGCCATGACGGTGTACCGGGTCTTCCCGCCCGCCCTATTCCGCGCCGTAGCGGTGCAGGCTGGCGCCGTGCTTCTTCAGCCACAGCTCGGCCGCCGCGCGTTCGGGGAAAAGCCCGTCCACCGTCGCCCAGAAGCGCGGGCCGTGGTTCATCTCGCGCCGGTGCGCCACCTCATGGGCGGCGAGATAGTCGAGCACCGAAGGCGGGGCGAGGATCAGACGCCAGGAGAAGGACAGCGCCCCGCCCGACGAGCAGGAGCCCCAGCGGCTCGCCGTGTCGCGCAGGGTGACGCGGGCGATGGAGACGCCGAGCGCGCCGGCATGGCGCTGCGCCGCCTCGACGAGATCGCGGCGCGCCTCGCGGCGCAGATAGTCGCCGAGCCGCCGCCCCACATGCGCCGCCTCGCCGGCGACATAGAGCGCCGCTTCCCCCTCCTCGGTCCCGGTCCACACCGTGCCGCGCGCGCCGGGGCGGTGGACCACGCGGTGCGGCGCGCCGCGCAGCGGGATCAGCGCGCCGGGCGCGAAGGCGACGATCTCGGGCAGGCGGGCGAGCCGGGTCTCCACCCAGCCGGCATGGCGTTGGGCGAAGTCATAGGCCTCGCGCAGCGTGCCGCGGGCGGGAATGGTGAGAACGACGTCGCGGGTCGGCGCGCGCACCCGCAACGTATAGCGCCGGGCGCGGGCGTTGCGGCGCAGTTGCACCGACACCTCGGCGCCGGCGATGCGCAGCACGAAATGCCCCGGCTCGGCTTCGGCCTGGGTCTGGCGTCGCGAGGGCTGGAAAGCTCGGAACAACATGGAGCGAGCGGGCCGGGAAAGTGGGTCCCAATTATGGCGCCGGACAACCGCCGCCATCAACGCCCCGCCCCGGAAAGGGACGGACGGCCCGCTCTCAGCGCGCCACGCGGCGGCGGTTGCGGTCCTGCACCGGCTGGTAGGCGATGCGCGCGTGATAGGCGCAATAGGGCATGCCGGTCTTGGTGCGGCTGCCACAGTAGAAGAAGTCGGACTTGCCCGGCTCGCCCACCGGCCAGCGGCAGGTGAACTCGGTGAGGTCCAGAATGGTGCAGCGCTCGGCCATCGGAACGACGTTGGCGACCGGATCGGGAAGCTCGACCGGCTCGGGCTCGACCATCGGGCGCATCACCTGGGCGAGCGCCGTGTTGCCGACCACCACCGGGCGGGAACCCGCGCTCGGCACCGGGCGCGGCTTGCGCGGGCGCGGCGTGGTGGAAGCCACCGCCTTGGCCCGGCCGGACAGGCCGAGCCGGTGCACCTTGCCGATCACCGCGTTGCGGGTAACGCCGCCGAGCTCGGCGGCGATCTGGCTGGCCGAGAGCCCATCCGCCCAGAGTTTCTTGAGCAGCTCGACGCGCTCGTCCGTCCAGTTCATCGCTCTGCCTCCTTCGCGCTGCCCACCGGGAAGACGGAATCCCTCATCGCTCCGGCCGGGCACTGCCGACCGGATTGAACGCTGCAAACACCACCAGGGAATTGCCGCCGCACGAGATGTCGTATCTGACTGAACAGAGGCTACAATATGCACAGACTCGCGGCGAGTAGGTTCACGTCCGAAACGATCGTTTTCCCCAGCTAGAGTCCGTGCTGCAACACTGCGCAAGCAAGCTGAGTCGGATCAAGCACTTGCACCCGGCCCCCAATCGCGCGCAACCGGCAAAGAATACCCTTCCTGCTGGAATCGTTCCGATTTTCATCCCGCAACGCTGAATACATTGCCCCTCGTCTCCACGCGGACGAGGATAGGCCGACATCCTTCGCCGCGATGGGAGACGCCCGTGAACGCATACGCGACACCCTCCACCACGCCGCTCGCCGGCCGACGCCGACGCCCGCGCCCGGCCCTTCTCGCCCTCAGCCTGCTTGCCCTCCTCGCCGTGCCGGCCGCCGCCTCCCCGCTCGCCGCCACCGGGCTGGCGACGCAGGCTGCCGAGGCCAGCCGCCCGCTCGTCACCCCGGTCGCCCAGGGCTGCGGGCCCGGCGCCTGGCGCGGCCCGTGGGGCGGTTGCCGCAGCACGCCTTATTACGGGCCGCTGCCCGGCGGCGGCTATGCCGCCCCGCCCGGCGCGCCGGTCTATTACGGCAATGGCTGCCCGCCCGGCTGGTGGCGCGGCCCGTGGGGCCATTGCCGCGACACGCCCTATCATGGCCGCCTGCCCAATGGCGGCTGGCAGTGAGCCCCGGTACGAGCGGAGATCCGACATGACACGCCCCCTCACCCGCCTTGCCGCCCTCGCCCCGGCGGCCCTGTTCGCCACAGGCCTGCTCGGCATTTGCCTGCTGGCCGCACCCGCTTCGGCGCAGGGCGCCTCGCCGGCGAGCGACGAGCCGCCCCCGGCGATGGTCGACCTCTACACGGCGGAGGACGCGCAGGCCGCGCTCGACGCCCGGCTCATCGCGCTGAAGACCGTCATCCGCCTCACCCCGGAGCAGGAGAAGCTCTGGACGCCGCTCGAAGCGGCAATCCGGCAGGCGGCCAAGAACGCCGAAGGCCGCGCGGCCGAGCGCGTCAAGGCCGAGCCGGCGCAGGATTTCCTCGACGTGCTGGAGCGCCTCGCCGATGCGGAGGCCGCGCGCGCGGCCGACCTCAAGACCGTGATCGCCGCCGCCAGGCCGCTGGTCGCCTCGCTCAGCCTTGAGCAGCAGCGCCGCATCCCGGCCTTTCTCGGTATGAGCGACGAGGCCGGCCGGCCGCAGCCGACGCTGGAGCTCTGGATCTTCGAGGCCGAGCAGGAATAGCCGAACGGGAACAGCCGCGCGGGCGGCACGGCCCGGCGGCAATTCGCGCCCGCCGGGCCCTGCAATATTGACCGCAATCCCCTATTCGATAAAATCCACAGCATCGGGTGCCGCCCCCGCAAGGGCGGCACGTTTCGTTTTGGGGCCGGCGTGCGCCTGGCGCAGTGCCGAAAGCTGAGAGAGGGAGGGGCGAGGTGATCACCCCCATCCTGCCGACCTATAATCGCGTCGACCTGGTTTTCGAGCGGGGCGAGGGTGCCTGGCTGTTCACCCGCGACGGGCAGCGATATCTCGACTTCACTGCCGGCATCGCGGTGAACGTGCTCGGCCATGCCCATCCCCATCTCGTGGCGGCGCTGACCGAGCAGGCCGGCAAGCTCTGGCACCTGTCCAACCTGTTCCGCATCGAGGGCGGCGAGCGCCTTGCCGCGCGCCTGGTCGCCGCGACCTTCGCCGACACGATGTTCTTCACCAATTCCGGCGCCGAGGCGCTGGAATGCGCCATCAAGATGGCCCGCAAGTACCATTCCGCGAACGGCGCTCCCGAGCGCTACCGCATCGTGACCTTCGAGGGCGCCTTCCACGGGCGCACGCTGGCGACCATCGCCGCCGGCGGCAACCCGAAGTACCTTGAGGGCTTCGGCCCCGCCATGCCGGGCTTCGACCAGGTGCCGTTCGGCGATCTCGACGCGGTGAAGGCGGCGATCGGCCCGGAGACCGGCGCCATCCTCATCGAGCCCGTGCAGGGCGAGGGCGGCGTGCGCTCGGCGCCGTGGAGCTTCCTGCGCGAGCTTCGCGCGCTGTGCGACGCGCATGGCCTGCTGCTCATCCTCGACGAGGTGCAGTGCGGCGTCGGGCGCACCGGCAAGCTCTTCGCCCATGAATGGGCCGGCATCACGCCGGACATCATGGCGGTGGCCAAGGGCATCGGCGGCGGCTTCCCCGTCGGCGCCTGCCTCGCCACGCAAGAGGCCGCCAAGGGCATGACCGCCGGCACGCATGGCTCCACCTATGGCGGCAACCCGCTCGCCATGAGCGTCGCCAATGGCGTGCTGGACGTGGTGCTGGCCGATGGATTCCTCGATCAGGTGCTCGCCACCTCCACCCGGCTGCGCCAGAAGCTCGCCGAGCTGAAGGACCGCCACCCGGCGGTCATCGCGGAAGTGCGCGGCGAGGGCCTGCTGCTCGGCCTGCGCACCGTGGTGCCGAACACCGAGCTGATCGCCGCCATGCGCGAGGAGCACATGCTCGCCCCCTCGGCGGCCGAGAACGTGGTGCGGCTGCTGCCCCCGCTCACCATCGGCGCGGCCGAGATCGACGCCGCCTTCGACAAGCTCGACGCCGCCTGCGCGCGCATCGAGGAGGGCCTGCGGGCCGCCGCCAGCAAGGGAGCGGCGGCATGAAGCACTTCCTCGACATCGACCTGCTGCCGCCGGACGAACTGCGCGCCGTTCTTGAGCTGTCGAAGGACCTCAAGAGCCGCCGCCGCGAGATCGCGCTGGAGAAGCCCTTCGCCGGCAAGGCGCTGGCCATGGTGTTCGACCAGCCCTCGACGCGCACGCGCATCTCCTTCGACCTCGCCATGCGCCAGCTCGGCGGCGAGACCCTCATGCTGACCGGCGCGGAGATGCAGCTCGGGCGCGGCGAGACCATCGCCGACACCGCCAAGGTGCTCTCGCGCTATGTCGACGCGATCATGATCCGCATCCTCGACCATGCGGCGCTCGAGGAACTGGCCGCGCACGCCACCGTGCCGGTCATCAACGGGCTGACGCGCGATTCCCACCCCTGCCAGATCATGGCCGACGTGCTCACCTTCGAGGAGCACAAGGGTCCGATCGCCGGGCGCACCGTCGCCTGGACGGGTGACGCCAACAATGTGCTGGTCTCCTGGGTGCATGCCGCCCAGCGCTTCGACTTTGCGCTCAACGTCGCGACCCCGCCCGAGCTGGCGCCGCGCCCGGCACTGGTCGACTGGGTGCGCAAGCACGGCGCGAAGGTGCAGTTCGGCCACGATGCCGAGGCGGCGGTCGAGGGCGCGGACTGCGTCGTCACCGACACCTGGGTGTCCATGGGCGACGCCGAGTATGAGCGCCGGCACAATCTGCTGCGCCCCTATCAGGTCAACGGCCCGCTGATGCGCCGCGCCGCGCCGGACGCCATCTTCATGCACTGCCTGCCCGCCCATCGCGGCGAGGAAGTCACCGACGAGGTGATGGACGGCCCGCAGTCCGTGGTGTTCGACGAGGCGGAGAACCGCCTGCACGCGCAGAAGGGCATCCTCGCCTGGTGCCTCGAAAGCGCGGGCGCCTGACGTTCTTCCAAGGCCCGCCGCGCGCGGGCCTTTTCGTTCGAGGGGGCCCTTGTGCGCCCCCCTCGCGCAATCCGACACGCGCTCCTATATGGGCGGGCGACATGACATCACATCCTCACTCCCAGAGCCGCGCGCCCGACGCCCATGCGGTGGACGATCGCGTCACCCCCTTCCACGTCGACGCGCTGGACGCGCGCGGGCGCGTTGTGCGCCTCGGCGCCAGCCTCGACGCGGTCCTGGCCCATCACGACTATCCCGCGCCGGTGAAGCGCCTGCTCGGCGAGGCGGTGGCGCTCACCGTGCTGTTGGGCTCCACGCTGAAGATCGAGGGCCGCTTCATCCTGCAGACCCGCACGGACGGGCCGGTCGACCTGCTGGTGGTGGACTTCGCTGCCCCGCAGGACGTGCGCGCCTATGCCCGCTTCGACGCGGAAAAGCTCGCCGCGCTGCAGGCGTCCCTGCTGGCGGGCGCCGCCTTCGACAGCGGCGCGCTGCTCGGCCACGGCCATCTCGCCATGACCATCGACCAGGGCCTGAGCGTCAACCGCTATCAGGGCGTGGTGGCGCTGGAGGGTGGCGGGCTTGAAGCCGCCGCGCACCAGTATTTCACCCAGTCCGAGCAGATCCCCACGCGCGTGCGCCTCGCGGTGGCCGAGGAGATGCATCCGGGCGGCGCCGCCTCCTCCTGGCGGGCCGGCGGGCTGATGGTACAGTTCCTGCCGTCGGAAGGCGGCCGGGTGCGCCCGGTCGACCTGCATCCGGGCGACGCACCGGAAGGCACCGAGCTGCCGGTGGCGGACGAGGACGATGCGTGGACGGAAACCCAGTCGCTGGTGGGCACGCTGGAGGATGTCGAGCTGGTTGACGCCGATCTCTCCAGCGAGCGGCTGCTGTACCGCCTGTTCCACGAGCGCGGCGTGCGGGTGTTCGACGCCGCTGCGGTGGTCGCCAAATGCTCCTGCTCGCGCGAGCGGGTGATGGGCGTGCTCGCCAACTTCTCGCAGGAGGAGCGGGCCAGCCTCGTCGAGGACGGCCGGATCGGCGTCACCTGCGAATTCTGCGGCCGGACCTATGCGTTCAAGGCCGAGGAGATCGTGGACGCCGGCGCGCCGGATTCCGCCGGCGCCTGAGCGGCGCCTTCACGACGTCATCCCGGACGGCCGCAGGCCGATCCGGGATCGCCCGCCGGAGCAACTACCCCACGCATTCCGCGATCAGGCCGCGCAGGAAGCGCTCGCAGGCCCTTAGCTGGCTAACTTCGATATATTCGTCCGGCTTGTGCGCCTGATCGATGGAGCCGGGCCCGCAGATCACGGTCGGGATGCCCTGCGCCTGGAAATGCCCGCCCTCGGTGGCGTAGGACACCGCGAAGGTGCGGTTCTGGCCGGCGAGGCGCAGCGCCAGCAATTCGGCCTCCGAGCCGGTCTGCGGCGCCAGCGGGGGCACCTTGTAGATGAAATCGGTGACGATCTCGGCCTCCGGCGCGCTCGCCTTGAGCTTCGGCAGCACCACCGCCTGCGCGAAACGGTCGAAGCGCTCCAGCAGCGCGTCCTCGTCGAAGCCGGGCAGGCCGCGCACATTCCAGCGCAGGGCGCATTCGCGCGGCACGATGTTGCCCGCCGTGCCACCCTGGATCACCGTGACCTGCACGGTGGAGCTGGGCGGATCGAAGCGGCCGGAGGGGTCGCCCGCCGCCACCAGCTCGGCGCGGGCGCGGTCGAGTTCGCCGACCAGCTCAGCTGCCGCGAAGATGGCGTTGGCGCCGAGCTGCGGCATGGAGGAATGCGCCTCGCGCCCGCGCACCGTCGTCACATAGGCCATGCCGGATTTGTGCGCGTCCACCACCCGCATCGAGGTCGGCTCGCCGACGATGCAGGCGCGGGGCAAGGGAAGATCGACCCCCAGCTTGCGCACCGCCGGCACCACGCCCATGCAGCCGATCTCCTCGTCATAGGAGACCAGGAGATGGATCGGCGTCGCCAGCCGCGCCGCCTTCATCTCCGGCACCATGGCGAGGCAGGCGGCAATGAAGCCCTTCATGTCGCAGGAGCCGCGCCCGTAGAGCCGGTCGTCCCTCGGCGTCAGGGTGAAGGGCTCGCTGGTCCAGGGCTGGCCGTCCACCGGCACCACATCGGAATGGCCGGACAGGCACACCCCGCCCACACCGGCCGGGCCGAGGGTGGCGAACAGGCTCGCCTTCTCGCCGGTCTCGTTCGGCACGAGCGTGCTCTCAATGCCGAAGGCAGCGAGATAGTCGCGCACGAAGCCGATAAGTTCGAGGTTCGAATTCCGGCTGGTGGTGTCGAAGGCGACCAGATAGGCGAGCAGTTCCTCGGTCGTCGTCGGTCCGGCCAGCATGGAAAATCCTCTTCGCGTCGTCGCGTCAGCATAAGGGGGAATAGCGGGCGGCGGCTAGCGCCGCCAGAAGCTCGGCAGGAAAAGCACGAGCACGGTGAACAGCTCCAGCCGCCCCACCAGCATGCCGAAGGAGAGCAGCCAGATCACGTGGTCGGGCAGCGCGGCGAAGTTCTGCGCCGGGCCGATCACCGTGCCGAGGCCCGGCCCGACATTCGCCACCGCCGTGATCGAGGCGGAGAAGGCGGTGATCATGTCGAATCCGAGCCCGTTGATGACGATGCCGATCACCATGAAGCTGGCGAGGTAGAGGAAGGCGAAGGACAGCACCGAGGCGACCACGTCGTCGCCGATCGGCTTGCCGCCATAGAGCACCGGGAACACGCCGTTGGGGTAGATCACCCGCTTGAGGTGCTGCACCAGCGCCGAGCCGAGAATGGCGATGCGGAAGCTCTTCATGCCGCCGGCGGTCGAGCCCGTGCAGGCGCCGAGGAACAGCAGGATGAAGTAGAGCGCGTCGGTCGGCGGGCCCCAATTGGTGAAGTCGGCCGCCACGAAGCCGGTGGTCGACATGATCGAGACGACGTTGAACAGCGCCTGCCGCAGCGCCGTCTCGCCCTGCGCGATGCCGCCCAGCACCTGCTGCAGCGTCGAGATCAGGGTGAACAGGCCGACCAGCGTCAGGAACAGCCGCACCTCGGCGTTGGCGAAGAGCCGGCTGAAATCGCCGGCCAGCACCCGCACATAGAGCACGAAGGGCAGCGAGCCCGCGAGCATGAAGAACACCGCGGCATATTCGATGGCCGGGCTGTTGAAATAGCCGATCGAGGCGTCATGCGTGGCGAAGCCGCCGGTCGAGATGGTCGCCATGGCATAGGCCACCGCGTCGAACACGCTCATGCCGAGCGCGGCATAGGCCACGGCGCAGGCGAGCGAGAGGATGAGGTAGGTGCCGAGGATGCCCTTCGCCATCTGCGCAGCGCGCGGCAGCATCTTCTCCGACTTGTCGGAGGATTCGGCGCGGAAGAGCTGCATGCCGCCGATCCGCATCATCGGCAGCAGCGCGATCGCCAGCACGATGATGCCGATGCCGCCATACCAGTGCAGGAAGGCGCGCCAGATCAGTACGCCGGGCGGGCGGTGGTCGAGATCGGTGATGACGGTGGCGCCGGTGGTGGTGAGCCCGCTCATCGCCTCGAAATAGGCGTCGACGAAGGGCAGGTCGGTCTGCGCCCACATGAAGGGGATCGCCGCGAAGGCGGAAAGCATCACCCAGCTCGCCGTGGTCAGCACGAAGGCCTGCCGCAGGTCGAGCCGCTGCACCTCGCCCGAACGGCCCGCCAGCCACAGCGACAGGCCGACGAAGCAGGTGATGACGGCGGCGGCGGCATAGACGACGAAGTCGGGCTGGCCGGCCACGAGGTCCACCAGCGCCGGAATCATCATGGTCGTGCCGAGAATGGCGAGCAGAACGCCGATGATGGCGGCGATCGGGCGCAGGTCGATCACGGGATGAGGCAACCGTTCAGCACGGCGGGACGCTCGGCGGCAGGAGGAGGACGCGCGGAAGATGGAGGCCCGGCGGGGCAAATCACCATAGCCGCTTCGCCGGAGCGCCGAAAGCGGGCGCCGGCCCTGTCCGGTGGCTAGTTCAGCGTGCGCGCCTCGCCCGGCACGTCGAGCGAGAAGGCCGGCACCTCGGCGTCGAAGGTCTCGCCCCGGTCGGTCGAGAGGCTGTAGCTGCCTTCCATGATGCCGGTGGAGGTCGGCAGCGGCACGCCGCTGGTGTATTCGAAATGCGCGCCCGGCGGCAGCACGGGCTGCTCGCCCACCACGCCGGCGCCGCGCACCTCCTGCACCCGGCCCAGCGCGTCGGTGATGATCCAGTGCCGCGACCTGAGCTGCACCGTGTCGGCGCCGAGATTCACGATCTCGATCGTATAGGCCCAGAAATACTGGCTGGCGTCCGGGTCCGAGCGCTCCGGCGCGAAGCGCGGCGTCACCGTCACCTGTACGCCTCTCGTGGTGGCCCGATACATCGCCTGCCTCCCGGCGCCCCGCGCATCGGCCCCGTCATGTCCAATGAAGGGCGTTTGCCGCGCGAGATCAAGGCGGTAGCGCTTCACGAGGACGTTGGCGCCGCCGCTTTTCCCCTGTTTTGACGGTATCGGGAGGCCAGCAGCGGCGCGTCCGCTCACACCGCCTTCAGCGCGCGGGTCACGTCGTCGGTCAGGTCGTCGACATGCTCCAGACCGACCGAGAGCCGCACCATGCCGTCGGAAATGCCCATTTCGGCGCGCGCCTCCGGGGTGAAGCGCTGGTGTGTCGTGGTCGCGGGATGGGTGATCAGGCTCTTGGCATCGCCCAGATTGTTGGAGATGCGCACCACCTTGAGTTCGTTGAGGAAACGGAAGGCGCCGGCCTTGCCGCCCGCGATCTCGAAGGTGACGAGCGTGCCGCCGCCGCGCATCTGGCGCTTGGCGAGCTCATACTGGGGATGGTCGGCGCGATACGGGTAGATCACCTTGCCGATGCCCGGCAGGCCGGCAAAGCGGTCCGCCAGCGCCGCCGCGCTCGCCTGCGAGCGCTCGACGCGCAGCGGCAGCGTCTCCAGCCCCTTGAGCATCACCCAGGCGTTGAAGGGCGAGACCGAGGGCCCGGTCTGGCGCAGGAACACCTGCAGATGATCGGCGAGGAACTTCTCCGAGCACAGGATGACGCCGGCGAGGCAGCGGCCCTGCCCGTCAATATGCTTGGTGGCGGAATAGACGACGATGTCGGCGCCCAGCGCCAGCGGGCTCTGCAGCATCGGCGTGGCGAACACGTTGTCGACCACGAGCAGCGCGCCCGCCGCCTTCGCCACCTGCGCCACCGCCGCAATGTCGATCAGCTCCAGCGTCGGGTTGGTCGGGCTCTCCAGGAAGAACACCTTGGTCTGCGGCCGCACCGCCGCCTGCCACGCCGCGATGTCGGTGCCGTCGACCAGCGTCGCGGCGATGCCGAAGCGCGGCAGCAGTTCCTCGATCACATAGCGGCAGGAGCCGAACAGCGCGCGCGCCGCCACCACGTGGTCGCCGGTCTTGAGCTGGCACAGCAGCGCCGCCGTCACCGCCGCCATGCCCGAGGCGGTGGCGCGGGCGACCTCCGCGCCTTCCAGCAGCGCGAGCCGCGTCTCGAACATCGACGCCGTGGGGTTCGAGTAACGCGTGTAGATGAAGCCGGGATCCTCGCCCTTGAAGCGGGCCTCGGCCTGCTCGGCGGTGTCGTAGACATAGCCCTGGGTGAGGAACAGCGCCTCGGAGGTCTCGCCGAAGGGCGAGCGCAGAATGCCGCCCTGCACGAGCCGGGTGTCGGGGCGCAGCTGGGCGATCTCGGCGGGGGTGAGCTTGTCGTTCTGGGACATTCGCGGCTCCGGTCTCTCGCGCATAACCGGGGTCGCTCGCGCAATGCTGCGCGGCCCCGGCCTGTTTAGCAACCTTGTTTAGCGTGGCGGCAAGCCGGCCGGCTCAAATGACCACGTTCCCGGCGGGATTACTCCCGCACCCGGCTTGGCGTCAAGGGGCGCGTCCGTTAAACCGAACGGAGCTGCGGCCCCGGCCGGAGCCTTCCTTTTCGGCAGCGGAGCGACGGGCGTGGCGGATTCGGGTCTGAAGGGCGAGGGCATCCTGCCGGGCCATGCCATCGAGGCGCTGGCGGGGGCCGGCGCCATCGCCGCCGCGCGACCCTTCGATGCCGACCAGGTGCAGCCGGCCAGCCTCGATCTCCGGCTCGGACCGACGGCGTGGCGCATCCGCGCCAGCTTCCTGCCCGGCCCCGGCGAGAGCGTCGCCGACCGCCTGGAGCGCCTTGCCCTGCACACGCTCGACCTCACCTCCGGCGAGGTACTGGAGACCGGCTGCGTCTATCTCGTCGAGCTGGAGGAGGCGCTGGCGCTGCCGGGCGACATCGCCGCCTCGGCCAATCCGAAGAGCTCCACCGGCCGTCTCGACGTGTTCACGCGCGTCATCGCCGACCGCTCGCGCGCCTTCGACGTGGTGCCCGCCGGCTATCGCGGCAAGCTCTATCTGGAGATCAGCCCGCGCACCTTCCCTATCCTGGCCCGGCGCGGCTCGCGCCTGTCGCAGATCCGCTTCCGGCGCGGCGATGCGCGGCTCGACGAGGCGGGGCTGCGCGCGCTCAACCTTGCCGAGAAGCTGGTCGACGCACCGACGCCGGACACGGCGGGCGGCGGCATCGCGGTGAGCGTGGACCTGTCGGGCGCCGGCTTCGGCGGCCTGCTCGGCTTTCGCGCCAAGCACCATACCGGGCTGATCGACGTCGACCGCCGCGCCGCCTGCGATGTCGAGGACTATTGGGAGCCGCTGTTCACCCGCGGCCGGCGCGAGCTGGTGCTGGACCCGGACGCCTTCTACATCCTCGCCTCAAAGGAGGCCGTCCACGTGCCCCCCGGCTTCGCCGCCGAGATGGTGCCATTCGACCCGCTGGTCGGCGAGTTCCGCGTGCATTATGCCGGCTTCTTCGACCCCGGCTTCGGCCATGACGCGGCCGGCGGATCGGGTGCGCGCGCCGTGCTGGAGGTGCGCTCGCGCGAGGTACCGTTCATTCTGGAAGACGGCCAGATCGTCGGCCGCCTCGTCTATGAGCGCATGCAGGAGCGCCCGCGCACGCTCTATGGCGAGGGCCTCGGCTCGAACTACCAGGCGCAGGGGCTCAAGCTCTCGAAGCATTTCCGGCCCTGGACGCGGGACTGAGGCCGGGGGCATTCGGCTCCCGGCGAGGTCGCACGGTCGGCCGCAGGCTCACCGTCATCCACGGGCTCGACCCGGGGATCCATGAGGTTGGTAAGAGCGAGCAGGTTAAGGCGTGGATGGCCGGGTCAAGCCCGGCCATGACGTTCATCATCGCTCCAGCCGTCATCCCGGACGGCCGATTGAGGGCATCCTCCTTCCCTCTCCCCGCGGGGGAGAGGTGGCCCGCGCAGCGGGTCGGTGAGGGGCCACCCGGCCTCGAAACGGCGTCCCCCTCACCCCAGCCCTCTCCCCGACGGGGAGAGGGAGTTTGCCCCCTCACCCCGCCGGCGGGTCCCTTCCCTCGACGAAGGCGCGCAGCAGATGGTGCGCGATCGCCATGGGCGGCGGCGCGATCAGCCCATCGGGATGGGTGCGGGTAAGCAGCAGCGCCGCCTCCTCGCGGGAGAACCAGCGCGCGCCCTCCAGCTCGTTCGGGTCGATGACGATCTCGCGCGAAATCGCCTGCGCGTGGAAGCCGATCATCACCGACATCGGGAACGGCCAGGGCTGGCAGCAGAGGTAGCGCACCGCGCCGGTGGCGATGCCCGCCTCCTCCTGCGTCTCGCGGCGCACCGCCTGTTCGAAGGTCTCGCCCGGCTCGACGAAGCCGGCAAGGCACGACCACACGCCCGGCGCGAAGCGGGCGGAGCGGCCGAGCAGGCAGTCGTCGCCGTCCACCGTCAGCATGATTACCACCGGGTCGGTGCGCGGAAAATGCTGCGAACCGCAATGCGGGCATTCGCGCCGCCAGCCGGCATCGCCCACCACCAGCCGCTCGCCGCAGTTCGAGCAGAAGCTGCGCCGCGCGTGCCAGGCGATCATCGCCTTGGCGGTGGCGAGCTGGCCGATCTCCTCGGCGCTCACCAGCTCCTGCACGGCGATGGCGCGCAGATCGGTGACGAACAGATCCGCGCGCTCGGCCAGCAGGGCGAGGGCGGCGGCGTGCAGCGGCAGCACGAAATGCGGGGTCTCGCCGTCGAGCCCGAGCAGGCAGGCCTCGCCCGTGCGCCCGCCGAGCGCCACGGCCTCCTCAAGCGGGAACAGCGCCTCGAACGCGCCCTTTCCCTCGGCCATCCCCGGCCGGCGCTTCAGGACGAGGCTCTCGCCGGCGATAAGGCAGGCGCGGGCACGCGGATCGGCGAGCAGCGCCGCCGCCTCGCCGCGCCGCAGGCTGCCCCGGTCGAGCCGCGAGCCGACATAGCCCAGATGCGGCCATTCCCCCAGCGTGTGCGTCGCCATCACGCGGCGTCCAGCGCGGCGCGAAGCCGCGCCACGGTCAGCATGGCCTGCGGCGCCGCATAGGTCCTGCGTTCGCCCACGCCCCAGACCGGGCCGGGCCAGGCGGGATCGCCGGCAAAGCGCGCGATGACATGGATATGAAGCTGGCGAACCTGATTGCCGAGCGCCGCGACGTTCAGCTTGTCGCAGCCGGTCAGCGTTTTCAGCGCCCGGCTCACCCGGTCGATCTCGGCGGTCAGCGTGGCGCGCGGCTCGCCTTCCAGTTCGATCAGCTCGGAAAGGCCCGGCCGGCGCGGCACGAGGATCGCCCAGGGAAAGCGGGCATCATCCATCAGCCGCACGGTGGCGAGGTCGAGCTCCGTCACCGGGAAGGTGTCAGCTTCCAGACGCGGATCGAGGAGAAATTCGCTGTCGCCCATTCGTCCTTCCGGCCTCCCTGCCGCCGCCACGACGCGGCGGGCGCGGTGAAGCTATAGCGCCGCCCCGGCCTTCCCGCCAATGCCCGGCAATGCCGACGCTGCTGGGCAGCCTCCCCCTGCGGGACGATTGTCGACAGCGCCGCCTTGGCCTAGTGATGGGCGAGGCGCTCCCCCCGGCGCCGCGTTGGTGAAGTGACAGCCATGAGCCTGAACATTCCGGCCGATACCGCGCGCCGCGCCGCCATGCCGGTGCTGGTGGCGCTCAGCCTCGCGCATTTCCTGAACGACATGATCCAGTCGCTGATCCCGGCGATCTACCCGATCATCAAGCAGGCCTATGCGCTGGATTTCGGCCAGATCGGCATCATCACGCTGGCCTTCCAGATTTCCGCCTCGCTGCTGCAGCCGCTCATCGGCATGTATACCGACCGCTACCCCCTGCCCTATTCCACCGTGGCGGGCATGGGCTTCACGCTGGTCGGGCTGGTCGGGCTCGCCTATGCCGGCTCCTACCCGCTGCTGCTGGTGGCAGCGGCGTGCGTGGGCATCGGCTCCTCGATCTTCCACCCCGAGGCGACGCGCATGGCGCGAAAGGCCTCCGGCGGGCGGCACGGCTTCGCGCAGGGCCTGTTCCAGGTCGGCGGGCAGTTCGGCGGCTCCATCGGCCCGCTGCTGGCCGCCTTCATCATCGTGCCGAACGGCCAGTCGAGCCTTGCCTGGTTCTGCGCCGCCGCGCTCATCGCCATGCCGCTGCTCGGCTGGACCGCCAGCCACCACGCGCTGGCGACGCCGACCCGCCGGCCGGGCCAGACGGGCGGCCACGCGCATGAGCCGGAGATCGCCCACCGCCCGTTCCGCGAGGTCGCGTTCCCGCTCGCCATTCTCATCGTGCTGCTGTGCTCGAAGACCGCCTACACCGCGAGCTTCACCTCCTTCTACACCTTCTACCTGATCGAGCGCTTCGAGGTGTCGGTGCAGACCTCGCAGGTGATGCTGTTTCTGTTCCTCGTCTCCTCGGCGGCGGGCGTGCTGTTCGGCGGCATGCTGGGCGACCGCATCGGGCGCAACAAGATCATCTGGTTCTCGATCCTCGGCGCCCTGCCCTTCACCATCCTGCTGCCCCATGTCGGGCTGGTGTGGACCGGCGTGCTCACCATCGTCATCAACCTCGTCATGTCGAGCGCCTTCGCCGCCATCCTGGTCTACGCCATCGAGCTGATGCCCCATCGCATCGGCCTGATCGGCGGCTTCTTCTACGGGCTGGTGTTCGGCCTCGGCGGGCTGGCGGCAGCCGCGCTCGGCCTGTTCGCCGACAGCCACGGCATCGATGCGGTGTATGAGGTCTGCGCCTTCCTGCCGGCCTTCGGCCTGCTCGCCTTCTTCCTGCCGAGCCTGCGCGGGTCGCGGGCGGCCTGAGCCCGCCCCAGCCCTCCATCACGGAACCTTCGACATGAGCGCGCTGCGCAGCTTCTATCCCGAGATCGAACCCTTCGAGAGCGGCATGCTCGATGTGGGCGACGGGCACTCCATCTACTGGGAGCGCGTCGGCACCAGGGGCGCCAAGCCCGCCGTGTTCCTGCATGGCGGGCCGGGCGGCGGGCTGATGCCCAACCAGCGCCGCCTGTTCGATCCCGCGCGCTACGACGTCATCCTGTTCGACCAGCGCGGCTGCGGGCGCTCCACCCCCTATGCCGAGCTCGAGGCCAACACCACCTGGCACCTCGTCGCCGACATCGAGCGGCTGCGCGAGAAATTCGGCTTCGGGAAATGGCAGGTCTTCGGCGGCTCCTGGGGTTCGACGCTGGCGCTCGCCTATGCGGAGGCCCATCCGGAGCGGGTGTCGGAGCTGATCCTGCGCGGCGTCTACACCGTCACCCGCGCCGAGCTCGACTGGTACTACCGCTTCGGCGTGTCGGAAATGTTCCCCGACAAATGGGAGGGCTTCCTCGCCCCGCTGGCGACGCTGGAGGAGCGCGCCGACCCGGTGCGCGCCTATCGCGCCCTGCTCACCGGCACGGACGAGGCGAAGAAGCTGGAAGCGGCCAAGGCGTGGTCGATCTGGGAAGGCGAGACCATCACCCTGCTGCCCGAGCCCGCCACCGCCGACGCCTTCCATGACGGGCACTACGCGCTGGCCTTCGCCCGCATCGAGAACCATTATTTCTTCCACGACGCTTGGCTGAAGGACCGCCAGCTGCTCGACGACGCGCACCGGCTGGCCGGCATTCCCGGCGCCATTGTGCACGGGCGCTACGACATGCCCTGCCCGGCCCGCTACGCCTGGGAGCTGCACAAGGCGTGGCCGGACGCCGAGTTCCATCTCATCGAGGGCGCCGGGCACGCCTATTCCGAGCCCGGCATTCTCGACCGCCTGATCCGAGCGACCGACAAGTTCGCCGGCAAATAAAATACCGAGAGGCCGTCCATGACCCGTCTTTCGCGCCGCGCCCTGCTCGCGGGCGCCCTGCTGCCGCTCGGCGCCGCCGCGCTGCGCCCCGCCCCCGCGCGGGCGGCGGAGGATGCCGAGCTGGAACGCCTCGCCGGTCCGCTGCTGCGCGCGCTGATGAAGGCCAACGACATTCCCGGCCTCGTGCTCGGCGTCACCCGCGAGGGGCGGCACGCCACGGTGTCGCTGGGCGTCACCGCGCGCCAGCAGGGCCGCCCGGTCGAGGCCGACACGTTGTTCGAGCTGGGCTCGGTGAGCAAGACCTTCGCCGCCGCGCTGGCGACGCTGGCCGCGCTGCGCGGCAAGCTCGATCTTTCCGGCCCGCTCGGCACGGCGCTGCCGGAGGTGGCGGGCACGCCCTTCGGCGCCCTCACGCCCATCGACCTCGCCACCCATTCCACCGGCGGCATGCCGCTGCAGCTTCCCGAGGGCATCGGTAGCGAAGAAGCGCTGTTCGGCTGGCTCCGGGAATGGCGCCCACCGGCGCCGCCGCAGACGCGGCGCGCCTATTCCAATGTCAGCATCGGCGTGCTCGGCCTCATCGCTGCGCGGGCCTTCGGCACCTCCTTCGCCCGCGCCGCCGAGGCCGAGCTTTTCGCCCCGCTGGGGCTGAAGAGCACCTTCATCGAGGTGCCGGCGGGCGCGAAGGCGCGCTACGCCATGGGTTACAACAAGGCCAACGCGCCGGTGCGCGTCACCCCGGCGCTGCTGGAGCCGGAAGCCTATGGCGTGAAGTCCACCGCCGCCGACATGCTGACCTTTCTCGACGCCCAGCTCGGCGCCGCCACCGTGCCGGCGGAGCTGGCCCGCGCGCTGGCCGCCACCCACACCGGCTATGTCGAGACGGCGAATTACGTGCAGGAGATGATCTGGGAGCGCTACCCTTGGCCGGTCGGGCTCGACCGGCTGCTGGCGGGCAATTCGCTCGACATGGCGCTGAAGCCGCAGCCCGCCCGACGGCTCGACCCGCCGCTGGCACCGGTGGCGGACTCCTTCGTCAACAAGACCGGCTCGACCTCGGGCTTCGGCGCCTATGCCGTGATGCTGCCGGCGAAGCGCCTCGGCATCGTGCTGCTCGCCAACCGCAACTATCCCAATGGCGAGCGGGTGAAGACGGTCTACGCGCTGCTGGACAAGCTGGCGGCGGGCTGACCGGGACGCAGCCCCTCCCCCTTGCATCGCGCGCCCTTCTGACCGATATAGGCGCCGGGAGGTTGGCGGTGGACGAGCCACTCGCCAACCGGGTCAGGTCCGGAAGGAAGCAGCCCCAACGAGCCCGGATCGGGTCTCTGTCCAGCCTCCCACCCTTTCCCGACATCGCCGCCGGCACCGCGCCCCGTCCTCTGGGGCGGGCGCGGCGGTGCGCGCCATCCCCGGAAAATTCCCGCCCGCGTCGTCGCGGCGTTGCGCCCTTCGCGCCCGGCGATGCTATGAAGGGGCCATGAGCGCCGACAGCCCGGACACCGACGACCTGACGCACGCGGCCGATGACGGGCCGGGCCTCGACCTCGGCCCGCTGCCGACCGTGCCGGCTGCAGCCCCCGCGTCGAATACCCCCTACCGCGTGCTGGCGCGAAAATACCGGCCGCAGACCTTCGCCGACCTGATCGGCCAGGAGGCGATGGTCCGCACGCTCTCCAACGCCTTCACCTCCGGGCGCATCGCGCAGGCCTATATCCTCACCGGCGTGCGCGGCGTCGGCAAGACCACCACCGCCCGCATCCTCGCCCGCGCGCTCAATTACGAGCCGGCGGACGGGCCGGCCGGTGGCGGCGCCCCGACGCTCGACATGCCGGTGCTCGGCCGCCACTGCCGCGACATCATCGAGAGCCGCCACGTCGACGTTCAGGAGATGGACGCCGCCTCCAACACCGGCATCGGCGACATACGCGAGATCATCGAGGCGGCGCGCTACAAGCCGGTGCTGGCGCGCTACAAGGTCTTCATCATCGACGAAGTGCACATGCTCTCCACCGCTGCCTTCAACGGCCTGTTGAAGACGCTGGAGGAGCCGCCCGAGCATGTGAAGTTCATCTTCGCCACCACGGAAATCCGCAAGGTGCCGGTGACGGTGCTTTCGCGCACCCAGCGCTTCGACCTGCGGCGCGTCGAGGCCGGCACGCTGGCGCGGCACCTGCGCGCCATCTGCGACGCCGAGGGCGTCGGCATCGACGGCGAGGCGCTAAGTCTCGTCGCCCGCGCGGCGGAAGGCTCGGTGCGCGACGCGCTCTCCCTGCTCGACCAGGCCATCGCGCATGCGGGGGGACAGTCCTCCGGCAACACCGTGCATGGCGAGCAGGTGCGCGCGCTGCTGGGCCTCGCCGATCGCGGCCGCGTCATCGACCTGTTCGAGGCGGTGATGAAGGGCGATATCGGCCAGGCGCTGACCGAGCTGCGCGAGCAGTACGATTCCGGCGCCGACCCGGCGGTGGTCATCACCGACCTCGCCGAGTTCACCCATCTCGTCACCAAGCTGAAGATCCTGCCCGAGACGGCCGACGACCCCGCCCTCGTCGAGGCCGAGCGCACGCGCGGGCGGGACTTCGCCAAGGGCCTGTCCATGCGGGTGCTGGCGCGGGCGTGGCAGATGCTCACCAAGGGGCTCGCCGAGGTGCAGCAGGCGGCCAAGCCCATGCAGGCGGCCGAGATGGTGCTGGTGCGCCTCGCCTATGCCAGCGATCTGCCGACCCCCGACGAGGCGCTGCGCCGCCTGCGCGAGGGTGCAAGCGAGGGCACGACTCCCGCGCCCGGAGGCGCCGCGCCGGCCGCGCGCGCACCCACCGCCTCGGGCGGAAGCTCGGGGGGCGCAGGATCGGGCGGCAGCGGATCGGGCGGCAGCGGATCGGGCGGCAGCGCCATGGCGGCGACCGCGCCGCGCGCCTTCTCCGCCCCGCAGGGCGCGCCGAGCGCCGCGCCGCTATCGGCGCCCACAGCCGCCAGCCATCTCTCGCTCGCCGCGCGCGGCACGCCGCGTCCCGCCCCGACCCCTGCGCCCGAGGCCACGCCCGGCGTCGGCGTCGCCACCTTCGAGGATCTGGTGGCGCTGGCGGCGGCGCGGCGCGACCTGCGCATGAAGTTCGCGCTGGAAAACCATGTCCGCCTCGTCGCCTTCGAGGACGGAAGGCTGGAGCTGGCGCTCGCCCCGGGCGGCTCGGCCAATCTCGTGCAGGAGCTGCAGTCCAAGCTCTCGGAATGGACCGGCCGGCGCTGGCTGGTGGCGCTGTCGCGCGAGGAGGGCGAACCCACCCTCGCCGAGAAGGCGGCCGCCCAGCGCGACGCCATGATGACCGGCATCCGCGCGGACCCGCTGGTCGCCGCCGCGCTGGCGCGCTTTCCCGGCGCCTCCATCGTCGATGTGCGCACGCAGGCGTCCGACGAGCCGGACGCCGCCTTCGCCAGCGATGCCGAGCTGATGGCCGCGCGCGACGACGGCCCCGGCGCGGACGACGAGATCGAGTTCTGAACAGGAGACCCGAATGAAAGACCTTCTCGGCATCATGTCCAAGGTCAAGGAGATGCAGTCCAAGATGGAGCAGCTCCAGGCGGAGCTGGAGACCATCGAGGTCGACGGCGCCTCCGGCGGCGGTCTCGTCACCGTGCGCCTCACCGCCAAGGGCGCGCTGAAATCGGTGCGCATCGACCCGAGCCTGCTCAACCCCGACGAGGCCGAGATCGTCGAGGACCTCATCGTCGCCGCCCATGCCGAGGCCCGCGCCAAGGGCGAGCGGCTCGTGCAGGAAAAGACGCAGGCGCTGACCGCCGGCCTGCCCATCCCGCCCGGCATGAAGCTGTTCTGAGCGGGCGCCCGCCGCCTCTCGCAGGGGGATAAAGGGCCTCGTCCGGCCCCCATCACCGTCATCCCGGCCGAGCGTAGCGAGAGCTGGGATCGCGTGCCGCTCCCGATTGAAAAACGATCCCGGATCGGCCTCCGGCCGTCCGGGATGACGCTCCTTCAGGCAAGGCGCCGTCATGGCCGGGCCTGGCCCGGCCATCCACGTCTTCCCTTCTTGTCCCGACCACGTCGTGGATGCCCGGCCCAAGGCCGGGCATGACAGTGATCAGCGTCCGCGCGCGCGCTCGACGATCCCCGTCACCGCCGCCGCGATGGCGTCGGCCTGCGCGGCGAGGGGGCCGTCGATGCGCCCGTACAGCGCGAACACCGCCGGCTGAACCACGCAGCCGAGCGCCAGCGCGCTGGCGAGACCGAGCCGTTCCGCCGGCACGCCGGCGCCGCGCAGCAGACGCGCCACCGCCTCCACCACATTGGCCTCGGCCTCGTCGGGCACATGGGCGAGATGGGCGTGCTGGTGGATGAGGAGATAGGCGAACAGCGCCGGCTCGGCGTCGAACAGCCGGCAGGCGAGCCCCACCACCGCCGCGATCTTCGCCTCCCGCGACCCCTGCCCCGCCTCGACGGCGCAGATCTCGCCGGCCAGCGCGGCGTAGCGGGTGAGGAACAGCTCGCGCGCCAGCTCCTCCTTGGAAGGGAAATGGCGGTAGAGCGCGCCCTCGCTCACCCCGACCTGTTCGGCGATGTCGCGCACCGAGGTGCCGTCGACACCCTTGCGCGCGAACAGCGCCACCGCCGCCGCTTCGATGCGCGCGCGCGTGTCGCCGGTGCGGCCCCGGCGGGGACGCGCGGCGGCGCGCGGCGCCGTCTTCATGCGCCGGCTCCCGCCGCCGCGCCATGCGCGGCGATGGCCTCAAGCGCGAGGACGCGGGCGCGGGTGAAGTCGACCTTGCCGGAGCCGAGCAGCGGCAGCTCGTCCATCGCCATGATCTCGGTGGGGATCATCAGCTCGCTCGCCCCGCTCTCGCGGCCGAGCTCCTGCATCGCCGCGCGCGACAGGTCGGGCGTGGTGGTCATCAGGATGACGCGCTCGCCGCGCCGGGGATCGGGCACCGCCACCGCGACATGCTGGCCGTCCGGCCGCAGCGCCGCCGCCATGGCGTCGACGGCGGCCAGCGAGATCATCTCGCCGGCGATCTTGGCGAAGCGCTTCACCCGGCCGCGAATGGCGACGAAGCCTTCCTCGTCGAGCGCCACGATGTCGCCGGTGTCGTACCAGCCGTGCTCGGGCGGCTCCAGCACGCCCGGCGCCTCGGCCCTGATATAGCCGAGCATCACGTTCGGCCCGCGCACCTGCAGGCGCCCGCCCTCCTCGATGCCCGTGACGGTCTCCAGCCGGTGGTGGAGGCCCGGCAGCATGCGACCCACCGTGCCGACGCGGTTGAACATCGGCGTGTTCACCGCCAGCACCGGCGAGCATTCGGTAACGCCGTAGCCCTCCAGTATGCGGTGGCCGAACTTCTCCATCCACACGCGCCGCGTCTCCGCCTTCACCGGCTCGGCGCCCGCCACCACGAAGCGCAGCGAGCGGAAGTCATAAGGATTGGCGGTGCGGGCATAGCCCATGAGGAAGGTGTCGGTGCCGACGATGGCCGTGGCGTTGGTGGCGTAGACCAGCTCCGGGATGATCCGGTAATGCAGCGGCGAGGGGTAGAGATAGGTCTTCAGCCCCGACACCATCGGCAGCACCAGCCCGCCGGTGAGCCCGAAGGAATGGAACACCGGCAGCACGTTGAACATGATGTCGGCGGGCGAGAAGTCGATGCGCGCCGCCACCTGCGCGACATTGGTCAATATGTTGCGGTGGGAGAGCACGACGCCCTTGGGCGTGCCTTCCGAGCCGGAGGTGAACAGCACGAAGGCCGGCTCGTCCGGATCGGCCGGCTTCGGCGCGGGCAGCGGCAGCAGCGCCTTGATCTTGTCGGCGGTGCCGACGCTGGCGCGGATGTCCTCGCTCATCAGCACGCGCACGTGCTTTTCGAGTTCGGCCACCTCCGCCTCCAGCCGCGCCTTCTCGACAAAGGCGCGTGAGGCGACGACCAGCTTCACCTGCGCCGCCTTGCAGGCCAGCACGAGATTGTGGGCGCCGGCGGTGTAGTTGAGCATGACCGGCACGCGGCCGTGGCGCGACAGGCCAAGCAACACCACGGCGATGCCCGCCGCGTTGGGCAGCAGCACGCCGACCTTCTCGCCGCGCGCCGTCTCGCGCGCCAGCTTGTCGCCGAGGATGTTCACGCCGAGCAGCAGCTTGCGGTAGGAGAGGATGGTGCCGAGCGGGTCCTCCAGCACGATGCGGTGCTTGCCGAGGCGCACCGCCGCCTCCTCCACCGCCTGATAGATCGTCATGCCGGTGTGGCTCGTCTCGAAGACGAGGTCGCTCATCACGTCGTAGAGCGCCGCGCCCGCCGCGCGCCGGCGCTTGCGGCCGAGCAGCTCCTTGTCGACCGCCAGCTTGCGCGGCGGCAGGATGGTGACGCGCACCTTGGGGAACAGGCGCTTGCGGGTCTGGTGGCTGTCGAGCCGGGAGAAATAGGTCTGCTCCAGCCCCTCGATGCGCACCGGCACGACCGGCGCGTCGGCCTTGTCGGCGACCAGCGCCGAGCCGTCATAGATCTTCATGATCGAGCCGGTGACGGTGATGCGCCCCTCGGGGAAGATCACCAGCTGCTCGCCCTGCTGCACCTGGCGGATCAGGTCGCGCGTCGCCATGGGCTTGGTCGGGTCGAGCGGGAAGGCGCGCACCAGCTTGAGAAAGGGCTTCACCCACCATTTCTCGGCGATGGCGCGGTCGACCGCGAAGACCGGGTCGTTGTCGAGCAACGCCATGATCAGCGGCGCGTCGAGGAAGCTCACATGGTTGATGGCGATCACCGAGCCGGGGCCGGCGGCCTTGAGGTGCTCGGCGCCCGTCACCTCGACGCGGAACAGCACGCGGAACACGATCTGGATCAGGTCGCGCAGCACCTGCCCCTGGAAGGCGCGCCCGGCGAGGATCGCCGCCACGAAGCAGCAGCCGCCGATGAGCCCCAGCAGCGCCGGCGCGCCGACGCCCGCCATCTGCAGCCCGGCGACCACCACGGCGCCGGCCACCATGAAGGCGGCGTTCAGCACGTTGTTGCCGGCGATCACGCGGGCGCGGCGGTCCTCGCCGGCCTCGGCCTGGATGAAGGCGAAGGTCGGCACCACGAAGGCGCCGCCCGCCGCCGCGAGCCCGATCAGCCCGATGGCGGCGTGAATGCCGAGGCCCGAGGTGAGGAAGTCGTACCAGCCGACCGGCACGGCGCCGGGCGTGGCCGAACCCATCATCAGCGCGAGGTCGAGCGCGAAGACGCCCATGGCGATGCCGGCGGCCGGCACCAGCGCCATGAGGATGCGCCCCTCCGACAACTTGGCGGCGAGGGTCGAGCCGAGGGCGACGCCGACGGTGAACAGCACGAGGAACAGCGTCACCACCCCCTCGTGCCCGCCGATATTCTCCTTCACCAGCGTCGGCAGCAGCGAGAGCACCACGGCGCCGACCAGCCAGAACCAGGAGACGATGAGGGCGCCGCGCCAGATCGGCCGCTCCGCCCTCAATTCGCTGAGCAGCGTCATGGTGCTGCGCCAGATGTTACGGTCGATCACCAAGTCCGGCGCGCCCGGCAGGGTGCGCGGAATGGCGCGTGCGGAAAGCCAGGCGATCACCGCCAGCACGAAGGTAAGGCCGGCCACCGCCCAGTCGCCGGTATGGGTGAAGGCGAGCGCGCCGCCCACCGTGCCGCCGAGAATGGCGGCGAAGGTCGCGGTCTCGATCAGCGCATTGCCGGCGACCAGTTCGTCCTTGGCGAGATGGTCGGGCAGGATGCCGTATTTCACCGGGCCGAACAGCGCGCTGAGCACGCCCATCAGGAACAGGCCGGCGAACAGCATGGGGATGGACTGCAGCACGAAGCCGGCGCTCGCCACCAGCACGATCCAGATCTCGGCGAACTTCACCCGCCGGGCGATCAGCGACTTGTCGTAGCGGTCGGCGAGCTGGCCGCCGAGGCTGGAGAACAGGAAGAAGGGCAGGATGAACACGCCGCCGGCCAGCGTCACCAGCGCGCCGCCATTCTCATGGGCGATGCCGTAGAGGATCAGCAGCGCCATCGCGTTCTTCACGAAATTGTCGTTGAAGGCGGCGAAGAACTGGCACCAGAACAGCGGGGCGAAGCGCCGTGCCGACATGAGCCGCGTGAACATCGCCGTTTCTCCCCATCCATCTCTGTTAGTGAGCGATCACTTACATAAAATCGGAAGGGCGTCAAGGAAGCGGCAGGGCGGATAGAGCGTAAGGGAAAGCGGGCGTCGGAGCCATAGTCCGTCATCCCGGCCGGAGCGCAGCTGTCATCCCGCCGGCGACGCCGTCATCACGGCCGGACGAAAGCCGTCATCCCGGCGCCTCGGGTCTTGCCATTGGCAAGCCCAAGGGCAGGCTCCGCGAAGCGGAGAGCCGGGATCGTCATCCGCCGATGGCCCGCGATCCCGGATCGGCCTGCGGCCGTCCGGGATGACGGCGAGAAACGGGCCGGGATATGAGGGGCGCAGGCACATCGACCCGACGCCGCGATACCCGGGACGCCGCCCGCCGCCGCTAGACCAGCACGCCCGCCAGGGCCGCGAGCAGCAGGGCGCCGTCGTGAAGGCCAAGCTGGAGGCGTGAGGGCACGCCGCGCCCGTGCAGCATCAGCGTCGTAGCGGCGGTGGCGAGCGACCAGCCGGCGCCGACGCCGAGAAAGGCGAGCGAGATCGGCAGCGCCTCGCCCGACAGGCTCACCGTCGCCGCCGCGCCGAGGCACAGCGCCAGCGCGGCGAGCGCCAGCGTGCCGGCCCCGAGGCGGGCCGCCAGCCGGCCGGCGGCGAGCGCGGGGGCATACATCGCCACCACATGCCAGGCGACCACGCCGGAGATCGCGGGCACACCGATGCCGCAGCCGGCGAGGGCCAGCGGCGCCCCGGCCATGGTGGCGGTCATCGCGCCCCAGGCGAGCGCGGCGAGCGCGGTCGGCATGGTCATCGCCCGCCACGGCAGCCGCGCGGCCGGCGCGGAAGTCTTCATCGCCTCGACGGTGAAGGCGGCGTGCGAGGCGCGCGCCTCCGGCAGCAGCACGGCGAAGGCCAGCACGCCGAGCTGGGCGAGCGCGGCGAGCCCCAGCGTGCCGGCGAAGGTGTAGGGCGCGAGGGCCTCCTCGGCCAAGCCGGCCAGCAGCGGCCCGACGAGCCCGGCCAGCGCGCCGGCGCCGATCAGCCGCGCCACCGCAGTCCCTTGTGCGGCCCCTTGCGCGTTCCCCTGCCCGTCCCCCGCCCCGGCGCCGAAGGCCGCCGCGTGGCGGTAGAACAGGCCGAAGCCCTGCGCCGCGCCGAGCCACAGCGCGCCGACCACCAGCATGGGGAAGCTGGCGAGCAGCAGCGCATAGGCCGCCAGCAGCCCGCCGGCGAAGCCCAGGCTCGCGCCCAGCGCGAAGCCGGCGCGCCGGCCGAAACTGTCGAGCAAAAAACTTGCCGGCAGGCTGGCGAGCGCCGCGCCGGCGAGGAAGGCGGCAAGGGGAAGATGCGCCATCGGGAGGAGGGATACCGCCGAGGCGGGCGGCGCCAGCATGGCGCCGGCCAGCGGCAGCACGCCGAGGGTGAGCGCCTGCGCCAGCACCACCAGCGCGAAGCCGGTGGCAAGCCGCCCGGCGCCGAGCGGACGGCGCAGCGGGCCGGCATCTTCCGGGCAGGCGCAGCCGAGACGGCCCGCCCGCGCCGCGCCGACGCCCTCGTCGAAAACCTCGCCCGCGCTCATCGCCGGCCGGCCCCGACGGCGGGCTCGCCGTCGGCGAGGTCGTCATCGGCCAGCACGCGCACGGCGGCGCCGTCCAGATCCTCATACTGGCCCGAGCGTAGCGACCACATGAAGGCGCCAAGGCCGAGCAGGCCCAGCGTGAGCGCCGCCGGCACGAGATAGAGCAGCACGCCCATCAGTTTCCTCCCCGCGTGCCGAGCCGGGCACGCAGCGCGTTCAGCGTGACGATGACCGAGGAGCCGGACATGGCGAGCGCCGCCACCAGCGGCGTCACGTAGCCGGCTATGGCCAGCGGCACGGCGATGAAATTGTAGATCACGGCGATCATCAGGTTCTGCCGCATCAGGTGCCGCGCGCGGGCCGAGACGGCGAGCGCGGTCAGCACCGGCGCCAGCCTCTCGCCGAGGAACACCGCGTCGGCATGGGCGCGCGTCACGTCCGCCGCGGTGATCGGCGACAACGAGACATGGGCGCTCGCCAGCGAGGGCGCGTCGTTCAGCCCGTCGCCCACCATCAGCACGCGGCGGCGGGCGGCGGAAAGGCTGTCCAGCACGGCGATCTTGTCGGCCGGCCGGGCTTCCGCCCACCAGTCCTCGATACTCAGTTCCGCCGCCACCGGCGCCACCGCCTCGCGGCGGTCGCCGGAGATGAGCACGACATGGCGGCCTGCGCGGCGCAGCGTGTCGATCACCGCCCGGGCGTCGGGCCGCAGGGCTTGGCGCACCTTCAGCACCGCGCATTCCTCGCCGAGCCGCACGGCCACCAGCGAGGCATCGGGCGCACCTGCGGCGATGCGCGCCGCCAGCGCCTCGCAGCGGCAGAAGACGGGGCTGCCGAGCCGGGCCGGCACGCCGTCGATCTCGCCCTCGACGCCGGCGCCGGGCACTTCGGCAAGCTCCGCCGGGGCCACCGCGCCGGGCCGGGCCAGCGCCACCGCGCGGGCCAGCGGGTGGGTGCTTGCCAGCGCCAGCCGGGCGGCGACGTCGAGGAGATGGGCGGGCACGGCGTCCTCATTGGCGAGGCGCGGCTCGGGCAGGGTCAGCGTGCCGGTCTTGTCGAACGCCACCGTGTCGACTTCGGCCAGCCGCTCGAACGTGTCGCCGGAATTGAGCAGCACGCCGGCCCGCATCAGCGCCCCGGCCGCCACCACCTGCACCGCCGGCACGGCGAGCGCCAGCGCGCAGGGGCAGGTGATGATGAGCACCGCCACCGCGATCAGCACCGCATGGTGCACCGAGGCGCCGGCGACGAGCCAGCCGATGAGGGACAGCAGCGCCGTCGTGTGCACCATCGGCGCATAGAGCCGTGCCGCCCGGTCGGCGAGGCGGATATAGCGCCCGCGTGCCGTCGAGGCCCTGTCGAGCAGCCGCTCGATCTCGTCGAGGAAGGTGTCCTCGCCCACCGCCGTGGTGCGCAGGCGCAGCACCCCGTCGTGCACGAGGCTGCCCGCATGCACGCTCTCGCCGGCCGCGACGGCACGGGGAAGCGTCTCGCCGGTGACGAGGCTCTCGTCGACGGCGGCGGCGCCCGACAGCACGACCCCGTCCACCGGCGCGCGCTCGCCGGCGCGCAGCATCACCTCGTCGCCGGGCCGTATGGCGGCGGCCGGCACGGTGACGAGCGAGCCGTCGGGCTCGATGCGGTTGGCGCGCGTCGCCTTCAGCGCGGCGAGGTTGCCGGCCTCCGCGCGGGTCTTCCGGCGCATGGCGTGGTCGAGATAGCGGCCGGTGAGCAGGAAGAAGAGCAGCATCACCGCCGAATCGAAATAGGCGTGCTGGGCGCTGTTCAGCGTTTCGAATACGGAGACGCCGAGCGCCAGCAGCACGCCGAGCGTGATCGGTACGTCCATGTTGAGCGAGCGCGCCTTCAGCGCCCGGAACGCGCTCTGGAAGAAGGGCTGGCCGGCATAGGCGGCGGCCGGCAGGGCGATCAGCGCGGAGAGCCAGTGGAAGAAGTCGCGCGTCTCCGGCGTGATGTCGGTGACGTTGCCCGACCATACCGACACCGACAGCAGCATGATGTTCATCATGGCGAAGCCGGCGACCGCGAGGCACCGCAGCAGATGGCGGGAGGTGGCGTTCTCGATCTCCTCCAGCCGGTCGGCCTCGAAGGGATAGGCGCGGTAGCCGAGGCGCGCCAGCGCGGCGAGCAGCTCGGCGGGCTTCGCCTCCGCGCCGGCCTGCCAGCCGACGGTCAGCCGGTGCGTCGTGTAGTTAAGCCGCGCGCGGGCCACCCCGGGCAGCGCCTCGGCGCCGTCCTCGATCTCGTCGATGCAGGCGGCGCAGTCGATGCCCTCGACGGCGAAGGCCATCTCGGTCTCCCCGCCCGGATCGTGGCGCAGGAACAGCGAATAGTCCTGCGTCGCCTCGCCGGCGGGGGCGGCGACCGGCGCGCGCCGGGCGGCGGCGGGCAAGGCGATGACCTGCGCACCCATGGCGAGCCCTCCCTAGTGGACGATCACGCGGTTGGTGGAGCGGAACAGGCGCGTGCCGTCGCGGCTCAGCTCGATGACGAGATCCCACTGGCCCGGCGGCACGCTCTCGCGCGCCTGCCACGTGCCGGCGCCCGCCGGCTCGGGCGCGAGCGTAACGTCGAAGCGCCGGTCAGTGGGGTGGTGGAAGCGCATCGCCACGTCGAGCCCGGCGAGCGGCAGCCCCTGCGCGTCGCGGGCGCTCATCTCCACCCGGCCGTCGCCGATATGGGCGGCGACCTGCCAGTGGCGCGCCTCCTGCGCCGCCGCCGCCTCGCTCTCCTGCCGGAAGACGAGGCCCGCCTGGTAGGAGCTCTCGGTCTCCACCCCGCCGAAGCTCGTCACCGCCGCGCGGACGAGGAAGAAATTCGCCGTAAAGACGACGCCGAAGAAGCCGACGAAGCACAGCAGCACGGCACGGCCGGTCAGCGGCCGGCCGGCGGGAGGGCTGTCGTCGAGGGAGGTCGCGCGGGTCGGCATGATCGTCCTCTCCGGGGTGCGGCGGGCTCAGGGGCCCTTGAAATGGTCGGGGGCGGAGGAGGTCTCGCCGCCGGCCACGTCGGTGATGCGGAAGGTGACGGGCAGCGAGGCCTCGGCCGGCAGCTTCGCGTGGGTCGAGACCAGCACGCGCAGCTCATAGGTCTGGTCCGGCCCGACCTCGACCACGGGCTGGCCGTTCTCGGCCTGCGAGATGCCGCCGGCGATTTCGAGCCGCGCCTCCGGCACCCCGTCCACCGCGATGGCGAAGCGGCGCGGCTGCGGCTGCTTGTTGACGATGCGCAGCGTGTAGGCGTTGCGGATCGCGCCGTCCGAGAGCTGCACGAAGAGCGGGTTGCGGTCGTGGATCACCGCCACGCCCTCCGAGCCGCGCGTCGCCAGGCTGGCCACCATGATGCCGCCGACGAGGAGGATCAGCCCGGCATAGAGCACGGTGCGGGCGCGCAGCACCTTCGTCACCGGCGGCAGGCCCTGCTGGCGGCGCTCGACATTCATCTCGGTGTCGTAGGCGATCAGCCCGGCGGGCCGGCCGACCTTCGCCATCACCGTGTCGCAGGCGTCGATGCACAGGCCGCACTGCACGCAGGCGAGCTGCGCGCCGAGCCTGATGTCGACCCCCGTCGGGCAGGCAGCGACGCATTGCCGGCAGTCCACGCAGTCGCCCGCCGGCAGGCCCTCGCGCTTGAGCGCCTCGGTCTTCTTGAGCGAGCCGCGCGGCTCGCCGCGGTCGTAGCGATAGGTGACGTTGAAGGCGTATTCGTCGGTGAGCGCGGCCTGGATGCGCGGCCAGGGGCACATATAGGTGCACACCTGCTCGCGCATGTGGCCGGCCAGCACATAGGTCGTGAAGGTGAGGATGCCGATCCAGGCATAGGCGACCAGCGGCGCGGTGCCGGTGAAGAGCTGCCAGACCAGCGTCGGCGCGTCGGCAAAATAGAGCACCCACGCGCCGCCGGTCCACCACGCCACCATCAGCCAGAGGAAATGCTTGGCGGCAGCCTCGAAGGCGCGCTGGCCGCGCGAGGCGTTCTTCAGCTTCTCGCGGCGCTGGCGCGGGTCGCCCTCGACCATGCGCTCGATGGCCTGGAACAGGTCGGTCCACACGGTCTGCGGGCAGAGATAGCCGCACCAGACCCGCCCGGCGACCGCGTTCATCAGGAACAGCACCAGCGCGGCGAGGATGAGCAGGCCGGTGACGTAATAGATTTCCTGCGGCCAGATCTCGATGAAGAAGAAATAGAACCGCCCGTTGGCGAGGTCGACCAGCACGGCCTGCGAGGGTGCGTTCGGGCCGCGATCCCAGCGCACGAAGGGCAGCAGGTAGTAGATGCCCAGCGTGACGATCAGCAGCGTCCACTTGATGCGCCGGAAGGTGCCGTGCACGGCGATCGGGTAGATCTTGCGCCGCGCCTCGTAGAGGGGAACGTCGTCGATGCTCTCCTCGACCGCCGTCTCCACCTTGGTCGCCATGTTCATGAGAATCCCCGAGACCTTGCTGGAGGCTTTCTAATGCCGCCACTCTGGCCCGTTGATCCGGTCCATGCCGGGCGGGAAAATGCTTATGCGGCGGGACGTCGCTGGAACGTCCCGCCGCATGCGAGCCGATGTCGCAGCCGTCCCGCCCCACCCGGCGGTCCGGCCGCGCCCGGCCTGCCCTGTTACCGGCCTCCGCCGAGCGCGTGGACGTAGACCGTCAGCGCCTTGATGGTGGTCGGATCGAGACGGCCCGCCCAGGCCGGCATGATGCCGGCGCGCCCATTGGTGACGGAGGCGATCACGTTGTCGCGGCTGGAGCCGTAGAGCCAGATGCCGTCCGTCAGGTTGGGTGCGCCGAGCTCGGGATTGCCCTTGCCGTCCGGCCCGTGGCAGGCGGCGCAGTTGGCCTCGAACACGTCCTTGCCCTTGGCGAGGTCGGGCGTCACGCCCTGCGGCACCGGCAGGCCGGAGAGCGAGCGCACATAGTCCGCCGCCGCCACGATCTCGGGCCGCTGCAACATGGCGTCGCGGCCGAAGGCGGGCATGTCGCCGACATGGGCGTCCGCGTCGGTGGAGCGGATGCCGTGCAGGATGGTCTGCTGCACCTGCTCCAGCGAGCCGCCCCACAGCCAGTCGTCGTCGTTCAGGTTCGGGTAGCCGCGCGAGCCGGCGGCGCCGGCGCCGTGGCAGGGCGCGCAATTGTCGCCGAAGGCGGCGCGGCCCTGGGCGCGGGCGAAGGCCAGCAGCTCGGGACTGGCCTCGATCTCCTCCAGCGAGGCGGCCTGCAGCTTGTCGGCGAAGGCCGCGCGCTGGGTGCGCAGGTCCGCGAGCTGCACCTGGATCGCCTCGCGCGACTTCCAGCCGAGCACGCCGGAGGTGTAACCCGTCACCAGCGGCCAGGCGGGATAGACGATCCAGTAGATCACCGCCCAGACGATGCAGGCATAGAAGGTCCACAGCCACCAGCGCGGCAGCGGGTTGTTCAGCTCGCGTATGCCGTCCCACTCGTGGCCGGTGGTGGCGACGCCGCTGACGGCGTCCACGTCATGCTTGTGCGCGCCATGCGCATTGGTGTCGGCCATGGTCTCAGTCCTCGCTCAGAGGCAGGCGGGCGGCGTCTTCGAACTGCTTCTTGTTCTTCGGCGACAGCGCGTAGAACAGCACGCAGGCAAAAAGGCCGACGAAGTACAGGAGCCCCCAGGTCTGGGCGAACTCGGCGAGGGCGCGATAGGTCTCGTTCATCCCGGCCTCCTCAGCGGATGTTTGCCTTGTCGTCGTAGAGCTTGAAGTCGACCATGGTGCCGAGCGCCTGCAGATAGGCGATCAGCGCGTCGGCCTCGGTGAGCTCCTTCGGATTGCCGTCGAAGTCGCGCTGCTGGGCGCCGGGGTAGCGCTTCTGCAGCGCCGCGGCGTCGGCATTGGGATCGGCCTGGGCGTGCAGGTCGGCCAGCGCGTCGGCGATCATCTCCTCGCTGTAGGGCACGCCGAGCACGGCGTTCACCTTCAGGTCGGCGGCGATCTCGCCGGTCTTCAGCCGGGTCTGCGCCAGGAAGGGGTAGCCCGGCATGATCGAGCCCGGCACCACCGAGCGCGGATCGGCGAGGTGCTGGCGCTGCCATTCGTCGGAATATTTGTTGCCGACGCGGGCGAGGTCCGGCCCGGTGCGCTTGGAGCCCCACTGGAACGGGCGGTCATACATGCTCTCGGCCGCCAGCGAGTAGTGGCCGTAGCGCTCCACCTCGTCGCGCAGCGGGCGGATCATCTGCGAGTGGCAGTTGTAGCAGCCCTCGCGGACATAGATGTTGCGCCCGGCCAGCTCCAGCGGCGTCCAGGGACGCACGCCGGAGACCTTCTCGATGGTGCTCTTGAGGTAGAACAGCGGCACGATCTCGACGAGACCGCCGATCGCGACGACGAGCAGGATGCCGATCAGGAGCCAGATCGAGTTCCTCTCGAAGAACGCGTGCCTGGCCCAGATCGAGGTGGACTTCTTGGTAGCGGCTGCGTCGGCCATGGTTCGCGTCCTCACTCAGCCGGCACGAGGGAAGGGTTGCGCACGCCGCTGTCCGCCTCGGCGGCGCCCGGCTCGCGGATCGTCATGTAGAGATTGAAGGCCATCAGCAGGGCGCCGACGAGGAACAGCACGCCGCCCACCGCGCGGATGAGGTAGAAGGGGTGCATCGCCTCGACGGTCTCGATGAAGGAGTATTCGAGGAAGCCGAGCGAGGTGTAGGCGCGCCACATCAGGCCCTGCAGGATGCCCGCCACCCACATCGACGAGATGTAGAAGACGATGCCGATGGTGGAGATCCAGAAGTGCCAGTTGACGAGGCGCAGCGAGTAGAGCTCGCGCTTCTTCCACAGCCACGGCACCAGGCAGTAGATGGCGCCGAAGGAGATGTAGGCGACCCAGCCCAGCGCGCCCGAATGCACGTGGCCGATGGTCCAGTCGGTGTAGTGGGAGAGCGAGTTCACCGACTTCACCGACATCAGCGGACCCTCGAAGGTCGACATGCCGTAGAAGGCGACGGACACCACCATGATGCGCAGCACCGGGTCGGTGCGCAGCTTGTCCCACGCGCCCGAGAGCGTCATCAGGCCGTTGATCATGCCGCCCCAGCTCGGCATCCACAGGATGATCGAGAAGGTCATGCCGAGCGTCTGCGCCCAGTCCGGCAGCGCGGTGTAGTGCAGGTGGTGCGGGCCGGCCCAGATGTAGATGAAGATCAGCGCCCAGAAGTGCACGATGGACAGCCGGTAGGAATAGACCGGCCGGTCGGCGCGCTTGGGGATGAAGTAGTACATGATGGCGAGGAAGCCGGCGGTCAGGAAGAAGCCGACCGCGTTATGGCCGTACCACCACTGCACCATGGCGTCCTGCACGCCCGACCAGACGATGTAGGACTTGGGCGAGAACACCGAGACCGGGATGCTGGCGTTGTTGCCGAGGTGCAGCATCGCGATGGTGACGATGAAGGCCAGGTAGAACCAGTTCGCCACATAGATGTGCGGTTCGCGGCGGCGCCAGAGCGTGGCGAGGAACACCAGCAGATACGTCACCCACACCACGGTCAGCCACAGGTCGGCGTACCATTCCGGCTCGGCGTATTCCTTGCCCTGGGTGATGCCGAGCAGATAGCCCGTGCCGGCGATGACGATGAAGAAATTGTAGCCCAGCACCACGAACCACGGCGCCAGATAGCCGGCGAGGCGGGCCCGCGAGGTGCGCTGAACCACATAGAACGAGGTCGCCAGCAGCACGTTGCCGCCGAAGGCGAAGATCACCGCCGAGGTGTGCAGCGGGCGCAGCCGGCCGAAGGCGGTCCAGGGCAGATCGAGGTTCAGCACCGGGAAGGCGAGCTGGAAGGCGATCACCACGCCGACGAGGAAGCCGGCGATGCCCCAGAACATCGCCGCGAGCGTGGCGAACTTCACCGGGCCGAAATTGTAGTTCGGCTTGCCGTCGATTTCGAGCGGCGGCAGCGCCGCCGGCCGGTCGAAATAGCGGTTGAAGATCACGAACACCGTCGCCAGGCTCGCGAAGGCCGAGAGATAGGCGTGGAAGGCATAGGCCGGGTCCGTCGCCTTGGCCGCGACGGTGATGCACGACACCGTCAGGAACGCGAAGACGATGGCGAGGCCGCCTTCGCCGAAGGTCAGCTTCTTGCGGCCCGACTGGTCCACGCCCGGCTCGGTGGCGCCCGAACCGCTGAACTCCGCCCCGGGGGTGTTTGGTTGCGACATGCGATCCTCCACGCTCCGATCGCCCGATCTGGAACGACTCCATGCTGTGGCGGGAGCTTTTGCGCCGCGGGGGCCTCGCAACCTTGATCTGCATCAAGGGCACGGGTTCTCACGGACCCGCGAGGCGGCGGCGCAATGACGCGCATGGGCCGGCCGCCCTCCACGCAAGGTCGTCATCCCGGCCGGGGCGCAGTTGAGAACCGGGATCGCTGTCCCTCCGGGACGAGACCGGCGGACAGGCCTCGTCCCACCCGCGCCCCACCAGCGCCCCCTTGCGGCCGTTCCGCGATGGCGTCTAAGAGGGGGCACGCCGCAGGCGCGGCGGGGTCAGGAGACCGGCATTCATGATCCGTTTTCTCTTCCGCTTCGTCGGGCTGTGGGTACTGGCCGGCGCCTTCGTGGCCCTGGTGCTCGACGGCGTTCGCTCCATCGCCGCCTCGGAGATCGTCACCACCCCGCTCGGCGTCACCTGGCTCGCCACCAGCCCCGACACGCTCGCCCGCTTCCAGTCCACCGTCGAGACGAACCTGTCGAACGCGGTGTGGGAGCATCTCGCCGTGCCGGTGCTCGGCGCCCCGCTCTTCGCCGTGCTCGGCGTCGTCGGCATCGTGCTGCTGCTGATCGGCCGGCCGAAGGCGCAATAGGGCGGGCCGGCGCGCCAAAGGCCGCTCCCCTCGCAAATGTCGCGCGCGATACCTACATTGGGGCCATCCAGATAAAGGGATGTTCCCCATGTTCTTCTTCAAGAAGAGTGCCGACCTGCCCACGCCCGAGCAGGCGCTGCCGGGCCGCGCGCAGCCGCTGCCGACGGCCGAGCGCCATTTCGTCAACGGCCACGCGCTCAAGGGGCCCTATCCGGAAGGCTTCCAGACCGCGATCTTCGGCCTCGGCTGCTTCTGGGGCGCCGAGCGCAAGTTCTGGCAGACCCCCGGCGTGTGGGTGACGGCGGTCGGCTACATCAACGGCATCACGCCGAACCCGACCTATGAGGAGACCTGCACCGGCCTCACCGGCCATGCCGAGGCGGTGCTGGTGGTCTTCGATCCGGCGGTCGTCAGCTACGACGCGCTGCTGAAGCTGTTCTGGGAAAGCCACGACCCGACGCAGGGCATGCGGCAGGGCAACGACGTCGGCACCACCTACCGCTCCGGCGTCTACCTGACCTCGCCGGAGCAGCGCGCGCCGGCGCAGGCGAGCAAGGCGGCCTATGAGGCGGCGCTGAAGGCCAAGGGCTTCTCCGCGATCACCACCGAGATCGTCGACGCCCCGACCTTCTACTTCGCCGAGGGCTATCACCAGCAGTACCTCGCCAAGAACCCGAACGGCTATTGCGGCCTCGGCGGCACCGGCGTTTCCTGCCCCATCGGCACCGGCGTCGCGGCCTGAGCCGTCCCTCCCGCCCCGGCGACGGGGCGGGTTCGCTGGCGGGGTGGCGCCGGCCGCCGCTCCTGCCTGTTCCCCGCCCCGTCTATTCCTGGTCGCATCGGCTTTTCGTCTTCCGGTGGGGAAGCGAGCGGCGCTAGCGTAGCGTTCTCCTTCACCCGCCGGTGCCCCGCCATGACCCTGCCGCGCCCCGCCCGCCGCCTTGCGCCGCTTCTCCCCCTCCTCGCCGTCCTGTTCCCCTTCGCCGCCCCTGCGCAGACGCCGACGCCGCACCTCCCGGCGGTGCTGCGCGACGCGCGCTATTGCGAGCTGGTGGCGATCCACGTGACGCTGGACGGGCTGAAGGCCGACGTCTTCAACACGCTCGGATTCGACGACTGCCCCGCCGACAAATGGGAGGCGCTGACCCGCCGCGACCTGTTCCGGGAGTTCGACACCCTCGCCGTGGTGATGAACGGCCCGCGCCATTTCATCATGGACGGCATCGTCGCCGGCGGCGAGACGAAGACCGGCGAGATCATCACGGTCGGCGGCATCACCATGGCCAAGCGCGCCGAAGTCGGCCTCTCGCTGCATCAGGCGACCGGGCCGGCCTATACCGAACAGACCATCGAGCGCGACACCACCTATCGCTTCGACGCCGGCAAGCCGACCTTCCGGCTCATCGCGCCGGACGGCGCCGCCTATGTCATGCAGTCCTACGCGCAGATCGTCGATCCCGCGCTCGCCTATGCCGACCTGCCGGCGCTGGGCGCGCGGCTGAAGCTGCCCGCCGGCTGGCGCTATTCGGTCGTGACGCCGGCGCAGGACCTGCTGGCGGTCGCCTCCGGCACCGCCATCGTCATCCAGGACGATCTCAAGAACACCTACCAGAAGCTGCCGCCCCCCTAGGCGCGCCGGGCCGTCGCTGCCCGCGCCCTGCCGCCGGCGCCGCGCGGCGCCCCCCTTGCCGTCCTCGTGCCGGCGTGCCACCCATCTCGCAGCCGCGAGATGCGGCGGACCGGGACGGGGGCGGCATGGAAAAGCTCATCGAACGCTTCATCTTCATCAGCCGCTGGATCATGGCGCCGTTCTACATCGGGCTGGTGATCGCGCTGCTGGTGCTGCTGTTCAAATTCGCCAACGAACTCTTCCACTTCGTCACCCACGCGACGCAGTTCGACGAGAGCGACACCATCCTCGGCATCCTCGCGCTGATCGACCTCACCTTTACCGGCAGCCTGGTCATCATCGTCATCTTCTCGGGCTACGAGAACTTCGTCTCCAAGATCGACGCGTCGGGCCATTCGGACTGGCCGGAATGGATGACCAAGGTCGATTTCTCCGGCCTCAAGCAGAAGCTGCTCGCCTCGATCGTCGCCATCTCCGCCATCGCGCTGCTGAAGGCCTTCATGAATCTCGACCGCGGCGTGGACGAGAAGCAGCTCATGTGGCTGGTCATCATCCACGTCGTCTTCGTGCTCTCCGGCGTGGTGCTGGCCTGGACCGACCGGCTGTCGGAAAAGACCCACTGAACGGGCGCCGACCCATTTTCCGCACGATCTCCGTTTATTGACTTCATTAGACGTTTAAATCATGTGATAAGGACAAGATCGTCCGCCTCACCCCCCTGCTCGCGATGACCCAAGACGCTTCCTTCCCCTCCGCCGACCGCCGCGCCGCCGATGCCGCCGCGCGCATGGCGCCGCTCGCCCGGCTGCCGGTGTTCTTCGCGCTCAGCGGCCGCCGTGTCGTGCTGGCCGGCGGCTCGGAGGCGGCGGCGTGGAAGGCGGAGCTGCTCTGCGCCGCCGGGGCGCGGGTGGAGGTGTTCGCCCCCGCCTTCTGCGAGGACCTCGCCGCACTCGCCGCCGCCCCGCCCGACGGCACGCTCACGCTCATTGCCCGCGACTGGACCCCGGCCGATCTCGCCGGCGCGGCACTGGCCATCGGCGCCGTCGAGGAGGACGAGGAAGGCGCGCGCTTCGCCGCCGCCGCGCGTGCTGCCGGCGTGCCGGTCAACGTGGTCGACAAGCCCGCCTTCTGCGACTTCGCCTTCGGCGCCATCGTCAACCGCTCGCCGCTGGTGGTCGGCATCTCCACCGACGGCGCCGCCCCGGTCTTCGGGCAGGCGGTGCGCGCCAAGATCGAGGCGGTGATCCCGCAGGGCTTCAAGCGCTGGGCCGAGGCCGCGCGCGGCTGGCGCCCCTCCGTCGCCGCCCTCGCCCTCTCCTATCAGGGCCGCCGCCGCTTCTGGGAGCGCTTCACCCAGGCCGCGCTGGAGACGCCGGAGGCCGCGCCGTCCGACGCGCTTCGCGAAACCCTTCTCGCCCGCGCCGAGGCCGAGCGCACCGATGCGCCGCGCGGCTCGGTGGCGCTGGTGGGCGCCGGGCCGGGCGACCCGGAACTGCTGACGCTGAAGGCCGTGCGCGTGCTGCAATCGGCCGACGTCGTGCTCTATGACGACCTTGTCGCCCCCGCCGTGCTGGATGTCGCCCGCCGCGAGGCGCGCAGGATGCTGGTCGGCAAGACCGGCTACCGCCCCTCCTGCAAGCAGGACGACATCAACGCGCTGATGGTCTCGCTGGCGAAGCAGGGCAAGCGCGTGGTCCGCCTCAAGGGCGGCGACCCGATGGTGTTCGGCCGCGCCGGCGAGGAGATCGCCGCCGCCCGTGCCGCCGGCCTGCCGGTGGAGGTGGTGCCCGGCATCTCGGCGGCGCAGGGCGCGTCGAGCCGGCTCGGCGTCTCGCTCACCCATCGCGACCATGCCCGCCGGCTGCAATTCATCACCGCCCACGCCCGCGATGGCAAGCTGCCGCGCGACCTCGATTGGCAGGCGCTGGCCGACCGGGCAGCGACGACGGTGGTCTACATGCCCCAGCGCACCTGGGGCGAGCTTGCCGGCAAGGCGATGGCGGCCGGGCTCGATCCGGCGACGCCGGCCATCGCCGTCTTTTCCGCCACACGGCCGGAGGAGCGGCAGGTCCCCGCCACCGTCGGCACGCTGGCAGGGGCGCTGGAGCGCGCGGTGGCGGAAGGAGCCTCCGGCCCCTGCCTCATCCTGTTCGGCCATGCGATGGGCGAGGCGGCGGCGTTCGCCCTGCCCGCCGAGGACGACGACCCGCAGGCCGCGCGGGGGTGAAACCCGTTTCCCGGACAAGCCGTGCCTCGCGCGGCGCCGATCCGGGACCCAGGAAAGATTCCGCGCAGCGACTGAACCTTCCGGAGAGAACGGCAAAAGGGTTTCACGCTGGGCCCCGGCGCGGCGCTTCGCCTTCGGCTCCGCTGGGCCGGGACAGCGAGGCCTACCCGATCCGCGCCGCCAGCTTCTCGTAGAGCGGGTTCTCGGCGGCGAACACATAGTCGAGCGGGCCGACCGAGACCGTCGCCGCGCCCTGCTCGCGCAGGAACACGGCGAGCCCGTGCAGCGTGTCCGGCGGGCAGTGCAGCGTCACCATGCCGGACGAGGTCGGCGCGCCGAAGGGCGCCACGGCGCGGAAGCGGGCGACCGCCTCGTCGACCACGCGCACGTCGCAGGCGGCAAAGCGCGTCTTCACCTCGCGCATGGTCGCCGCGCGCTTGGCCGCCGTCACCCGGTCGAGCAGCGCCCGCGCACTCGCCCGCGCGCCCTCGTTCCAGTCCGCATTGAGCGAGGCAACGAGATTGGCCTCCGAGCGCAGCATCACGCCGTCGTCGATCACCTTCAGCGCGTTGGCCGCCAGCGTCGAGCCGGTCGTGGTGATGTCGACGATCAGCTCCGCCGTGCCGGCCGCCGGGGTGCCCTCGGTGGCCCCGAGGCTCTCGACGATACGGTAGTCGACGATGCCGTGGCGGGCAAAGAAGGCCCGCGTGAGGTTCAGGTACTTGGTCGCCACCCGCACGCGCCGGCCGCGCGTGGCGTGGAAATGCGTCGCCACGTCGTCGAGGTCGCGCATGGTGCGCACGTCGATCCAGGCCTGCGGCACCGCCACCACCACATTGGCGTGGCCGAAGCCCAGCCCCTCGACCAGCAGCACCTTGGAATCGGCGTCCGGTATGCTCTCGCGCACCAGATCCTCGCCGGTGACGCCCAGATGCACCGCGCCCTGTGCAAGCTGGCTGGCGATCTCGGAAGCCGAGAGATAGGCGACCTCCACCCCCTCGACGCCCGACAGCGTGCCGCGATAGTCGCGCGCCCCGCGCGACTGGTTCAGCGACATGCCGGCGCGGCCGAAGAAGGCGGTGGCGTTCTCCTGCAGCCGGCCCTTGGAGGGCACGGCGACGATGAGCGGGGAAGCGGAAGGGAAACTCATAGCCGTGCCTCCACCGCGTCGAGCCGGTCGAGCCAGACCGCGAAGCCGACCGCGGGGATCGGCTCGGCCGCGCCCAGCCGCGCCAGCAGCCCGTCATAGCGCCCGCCGGCGACCAGCGGGGCACCGGCCCCGTTCTCGTGCAGCTCGAACACCATGCCCGAGTAATAGTCGAGCGGGCGGCCGAAGGCGGCGGCGAAGGAGAGCCGCTCCGGCTCGATGCCCTGCGCGGCGATGAAATTGGTGCGGCTCTCGAAGGAATCGAGCGCGGCGGCAAGGTCCAGCCCCGCCTCGTCGGCCAGCCTCCGCAGCGCGCTCGCGGCAACGTCGGGGTTGCCCTGAATGGCGAGGTAGCGCTCCAGCACCGCGACCTTGGAAGGCGCCAGCCCCTCGGCGTCGCCGGGCGCCGCCTGCTCGAGGAAGCGCTCGGCGATCTCGGAGACCGAGCGCCCGCCCACCGTCGAGATGCCGGCGATGGAGAGCAGGTCGGTCACCAGCGCGCGCGCCGCCGCCGGGTCGGAGCCGGCCAGCGCCGAGAGCACACCGGCATGGGCGGTGACGCCGCCGGCCTCCGGGGCGCGCTTGAGCATGGCGAGGTCGGCGCCGAGGTCGCCGGAACGGGCGAAATCCTTGATCAGCCGCCGCCGCCAGCCGGGCGGCAGGTCGAGCGCGTCGAGCAGCGCGGCGAACAGCCCGGCGTCGCCGAGCCGGATCGTCGGGTCGATCGCGCCCCACAGCGCCGCCGTCTCCAGCCCCAGCGCCAGCAGCTCGGCGTCCGCCGCCTCGCGGTCGGGACGGCCGAAGGATTCGACGCCCGCCTGCAAGAGCTCGCCCTGCGCCACGTCGGAGCGGAACACCGGGCCGAGATAGGCGAAGTCGCGCGGCTGCGCGGCGCCGTCGGCGATGTAGAGGCGGCACACCGGCAGCGTCAGGTCCGGCCGCAGGCACAGCTCGCGCCCGTCCGGGTCCGTGGTGATGAACATGGTGCGCCGCATCTCCTCGCCCGACAGGTCGAGAAAGGCGTCGGCCGGCTGGAGCACGGGCGGCTCCACGCGCGCGAAGCCGGCGCGCGCATAGAGCGCGAGCAGTTCCTCGGCGTGGCTGTTGGCGGCGGGCATGCGGGTGCGTCCGGTCTGCGGGGCGGCGGGTTTCGCGCTTCTAGCAAAGGGGGGCGGCGTGGTCCATGCACGGGGCATGACATGGTTGCCGGCATGGTTGCCGGCATGGTGCCGGAGAGTCCCCGGCGGGCGCGCGGCGCTTTCCCGGAAAAAGTTTATCCGCACCCCCGGCCGGCGGGGCGACAATGGGCGCACCTTTTCCCGATGAGGGGGCGCAACCGGAGCGGCCGGCTCGCGCGGGAGAAGGGGCGGTGGCCGTGGACGGGGGATAACGCACCCGCGCCCGCGGCGGCCCAAGCCGTGCGTTCCCGGGCCGCTCACCGCGGTTCACTGGGAGAGGGGTGCCGGTCCGCCGGTGCCCGCTCCCGCAGCGGAGGATAGAAACGGTAAGTCCTCCGGGGGGCGTGCGGAGCAAGCCTCAAACACCGCGTGCGGGGCGCCGGAGGCGGCGCGTCGGACGGTTGACTGAATGCTTGCACCACCTTTTCCCACACGGTGCAGGCGACCGCCGGAGCTTTCCGCCCCGGCGCCCCGCGCGCCCTTCACCGGGCGAGGCAAACGGCGCATGCCCCCGGCCGGCAACGGCGCGGGGCCTTTCGCGCTGGGGCGCGCTTCCCCGTGTCCCGGCTCAGCGACGCCGGAGGCGGAGCGCCGCGCCGGGACCCAGCGAAAACCCTTCCGCCGAAGGCGCCGGCACCTTCGATGAAATCGCGCGCGAGGCGCTACGGTCGGCATGCGATCCCGCATCGGCCTTGCCGGCCGTCCGGGATGACGCCCTGTCCGGTAGGGAGGACGATCCCGCGCCCGCCCGGCCGGTCAGCGATGCCGATCTTCCGCGTCCAGCCGGTCCAGCAGGGCGCGCAGCAGCCAGATGAAGAAGAAGGAGGCGAGGAACATGATCAGCGCGTAGAGCACCGCGCTGTCGCGCACATCGGCATAGGCGCCCTTCAGCGCATTCGCCGTGAGCAGGCCGGCGACGGCGCCGGCACCGCCGGCGATCGCCCCGCGCGTCCGGCGGCTGAGGGGAAATCGGCCGGCCATCGCCCTGTCTCAGGCCAGCTTGGCGCCGTGCGGGACGCCGTGATGGTCGAGCAGCTCGCGCACCTTTTCCACCAGTTCGCCCTCGGTGCAGGCGAACTGCGCCGGGCGGCTTTCGCGCCACTCGGCATTGTCGGTGATGGCGGCGGCGGCCCTGGCGCCCTCGATCAGGTCCTTGATCTGCACCTGACCGGCGGCGCGCTCGTCCGAACCCTGGATGACGACGCAAGGCGAGTTGCGGCGGTCGGCGTATTTGAACTGGTTGCCGAGATTCTTCGGGTTGCCGAGATACATCTCGGCGCGGATGCCCGCCTGACGGAGCTTCGCCACGAGGCCCATGTAATGGGCGGTCTGGTCGCGGTCCATGACGACGACGACGACCGGGCCGAACTCCGGCGTTGCCTCGGTCTGGAGACGGGAAAGCGCCGAGGCGAGGCGCGAGACGCCGATGGAGAAACCCGTCGCCGGCACGGCTTCCCCCCGGAAGCGCCCGACGAGCCCGTCATAACGCCCGCCGCCGCCCACCGAGCCGAAGCGCATGGGACGGCCCTTCTCGTCGGGAATCTCAAAGGTCAGCTCGGCCTCGAAGACTGGCCCGGTGTAATATTCGAGGCCACGGACGACGGAGGGGTCAATGCGGATGCGGTCACGGTCATAGCCCGCCGACTCGGTAAGTCGAGCGATCTCCGCCAACTCTTCGATACCTTCGCGAGAGGTGAGGTTGTCGCCGAAGTGCCCCATCAAGCCATCGAGCACGCCCCTGCTGGTCTCGATAAAGTACGACTCTCTTCCGGCGTCAGAGCGAAACGTCAGAACTTCGCCCTCAACAGCGAGTCCAGCCTGAACACTCGACGTCACGTTCTGGAGTTCTACCGATCCGGCTTGAAGAGAAACGAAGGCAAGAACCTTAAGACTCTGATTTTCATCCAGCCCCGCGCCCTTGGTGAAGTCGCCGCTCTTGGCCTCGGGGTTCTCCCAGCGGCCTTCACCCAGCAGGTCGCGCACGCCGGCAATGCCAACCTTGTCGAACTTGTCGATGGCGCGCAGCACGGTGAGCCGGCGCCCGGCATTCTCGTCGCCGCCGAGCCCGATGGCCTCCAGCACGCCGTCGAGCACCTTGCGGTTGTTGACCTTGATCACGTAGTCGCCGCGCGCGATGCCCAGCGCCTCCAGCGTGTCGGCCATCATCATGCAGATCTCGGCATCGGCCGCCACGGTCGGGGCGCCCACCGTGTCGGCGTCGAACTGCATGAACTGGCGGAAGCGGCCGGGGCCGGGCTTCTCGTTGCGAAACACCCAGCCGGCGCGGTAGCTGCGGAAAGGCTTGGGCAGCCGGTCGAAATTCTCCGCGACATGGCGGGCGAGCGGGGCGGTCAGGTCGTAGCGCAGCGACAACCACTGCTCGTCATCGTCCTGGAAGGAGAACACGCCCTCGTTCGGCCGGTCCTGATCCGGCAGGAACTTGCCGAGCGCATCGGTATATTCGATGAACGGGGTCTCCAGCGCCTCGAAGCCGTAAAGCTCATAGACCTTGCGGATGGTCTCCAGCATCGCCCGCGTCGGGGCAAGCTCTGCCGGGCCGCGGTCGGCGAAGCCGCGCGGCATGCGGGCGCGGAGCTTGGTGGGCTTGTCCTTGGCCATGTGGCGCCGTCCTTCACGAATGTCGGCGCGGGTTTAGAGGATGGGGCGCGGCGCGGCAATGGCCGCGCGGGGGAACCGGCACGGCGGAAGAGTCTTCGCTGGGTCCCGGAGCGGCGCTCCGCCTGCGGCGTCACTGGTCCGGGGCACGGGTTTCCCGGACAAGCTGCATGAAATGCAGCGCCGATCCGGGACCCGGGAGAAACCCTTCGGCAAAAGCGCCTCAGTCGAACAGTTCGGCCACCGCTTCTTCCGCCAGCGCGAAGCCGGTGGAGGCGCCGGTGCCGCTCGTCACCACCACGAGGCGGATATGCGGGTGCGGCCGGTCGATGAAGGCGAGACGGTCGGGTGCCGAGGCATAGGTGCCGGTCCAGCGTTCCACCACCGCAGGGCGGCGGCCGAACAGCGCGGCATATTCGTCGAGGATCAGCGCGTCGACGAATTCCGGCGCGAAGGGGTCGGGCGTCGCGCCGTAATGATGGCTGTCGCCGACCACCAGCGAGCCGTCGGCCGACTGCACCACGATGAGGTGGACGCCATGGGCGAGGTGCTCGGCCTGCTCGGCGGCCAGAAGGCGCTTGAGCGGCTCGGCCTCGGGGAGTTCCGCATAGCCGAGATAGCGCCCCAGCGAGAGGTCGGTCATCACGGCGCCGGGAAGCCGGCCGAGCGCGGGGTCGGCGACGCGCATCATGTGCAGCTTGCAGCGGGTGAGGCCGTAGGGTGCGAAGCGCTCGCCCAGCAGCGTGTGGAAATCGTCGCCCGGCGCCACCACGATGCGGGCGGCGTCGATGCTGCCGGACGAGGTGTGTACGCACCCCGGTTCGACGCCCGTCACCGCCGTCTCGCGGCGGAAGGCGACGCCCTGCGCGGCGAGCCAGGCGGCGAGCTTGGGGATCGCCTCGCGGGATTCGACGCGCAGGTCGTGCGGGCTCCACAGCGCACCCCGAACGTCGCCGGTCAGCCCCGGCAGGCGTTCGCGCGCCTCGGCGGGGGAGAGCAGCGTGCAGTCCTCCCCCATCTCGGTGGCGAGGAAGGCGTCGAGCACCGCCACCGCCTCCGGCCGGCGGGCGGCGACGAGAAGCCCCTGATGAACCACCCCGATGCCGGCGGCGGGCGCCACCTCGGCCCAGATGTCGCGCGAACGCCGGGCGCGCCGCCAGCACTCGCCCCGCTGCTGGCCGGTGACGGTGACGAAGCCGAAATTGCGCACCGAGGCGCCGTTGGCCTGCGCGTCGCGGTCGATCACCACGGTGCGCAGGCCGCGCCGGCGCGCCGCGATGGCGTGGCCGAGGCCGACGACGCCCGCACCGATGATGGCGAGATCGAAGCTGTCCGACATGGAAAGGTCCCGAGTAGCGAATGTCAGGCGGGGAAAGGCGCAGACAGCTATAACCGCTTCGCCGCCGGCCCGCCACGCGGCGTCGGAGCCGGCGCGGCGTCAGTTCGCTGCCGCCGCCGTGCCCGGCAGGGGCAGGCCGATGGCGGCAAGGTCCGCCCGCACCCGCCGGGCGATCGCCGGATCGGGGAAGAAGCGGTGGATCATCGCCTCCGGCTCGTCCTTCCACGCCGGTGCGACGGCGACCAGCTTGCGCAGGTCCGTGCGTGCCGCCTCGTCCTCGCCGGACATATGGCTGGCCAGCGCACGGGCGAGCAGGCCCGGCGCATAGCCCTCGCCCATCAGTTGGTCGGCCGCCGCCGCCGCCGCCGGGGCGTCACCCTTGAGATAGGCGGCGATGACGCGGTGATAGTCCACCCAGGGCGGCATGCCGGGCGCCGCCTGCGTCGCTCCCGCCAGCATCGCCTCGCCGCGCGTGACCTCGCCCAGCGCCACCAGCCGGCCGCCGAAATCGGCCACGATGTCGACGTCGTAGGGGTTCAGCTCCAGCGCCGCCTCGCCGGCCGCGACGGTGGCGCCGCGCTCGCCGCGGAAGAAATGCACGTCCATCAGCACGCGGCGCGCATAGGCGCTGGTCGGCGCCAGCTCGACCGCCTGCTCGGCGGCGGCGAGCGCCCGGTTCAGCGCCGGCGCGTCGGCGCGCGGATTGGCGCCGGCGCGCACCTCGTCGAGATAGAGTTCGGCCAGCAGCGCATAGCCGAGCGCGAAGGTCGCGTCGGCGCGCACCGCCTTCTCCAGACAGTCGCGCGCCTGGTCGTGCTCGCCCGGCGCATAGGAGCGCCAGTAGGAATAGGCCATCAGCACGCAGCCATAGGGCCCGGCGACGGCCGGCCCGCCGGCGGCGGTGACGCGGGCACGGGCGCGGGCCTGGATGATGCCGTAGGGCTCGGCTATGGCGGCCATGATGTCGCGCACCAGCGCCACCTCGGCCGCGCTCGGGTCGCCGCCGCGCCGCAGGCTGTCGAATTCGTGCGACCACACGATGGTGCCGTCGCACAGGTCCGAGAGGCGCAGCAGCAGCGAGAGGCTGCCGTCGTCATGATTCTCCACCAGCCCGCCGAGCGCGAACACCGAATGGGGCGAGGTGCCCTCGGCACTGCAGCGCAGCGAGGGGCGCGCATCCGGGCTCGCCAGCACGTCGAGCAGGTCGAAGCGGGCGAGAGCGTCGCGCACCCGCACCTCGATGGCGCGCGCGGTGAAATCGCCGCTGCTCACCGCGCCGGCGCTGCGGGCGATCTCGCTCGGCGGCAGCGGCGCGCCGCCCGTGGCGTCGAAGGCGCGCACCTCGACCAGCGGGATGCCCAGCCGGTTGGCCCGCTCGATGGGCTGCCAGGCGGCGCTGGTGATCAGCGCGCGCCAGCCCGGCGGGTCGAAGGTCTCCGCCGCCAGCCCGGCGACGAACATCAGCGCCAGCAGCGCGAACAGGCCGAGCGCGGCGGCACGCAGCGGACGCCGGCGGCGCGGCGCGGCGGGCGGCACGGGAGCGGCGGGAGATGGGGCGGACCCGCGCGGCGGCAAGGGCACCGCCTCGGCGGACGGCCCCTCTTCCACGATCGGAAGCTCGGCGACGGGCTCCCCGGCGGCCAGCCCGCGCGGCACGAATTGCGGGACATAGCTGCCGCGCGGCACCACGATCTCGATCTCGTCCGCCGCGCCGGCGCCGGCGTAATAGCGCTCCAGCGCGCGCCGCAGCCGGGTGGCTTCCACCCGCACGATGGGGTCGGCCTGCGGATCGAAGGAGGCGTCGCGGCCCAGCGCCTCGACGGCGATGGTGTAGCCCTTGATGGCCTCGCTGCGCCCCTCAAGCGTCGCCTCGACCACGAAGCGCAATATGTTGGAGAGCTGGGGCGAGGAGCGCAGTTCCTCGGAATCGAGCACATGCGCGAGCGCCCGCCGCACCGTCTCGGGCGGGACGCTGACGGGGACTGCGGCCGTTACCGTGGCGGTGTCGGCGCTGCCGGCGGTCGTGCTCTCGGGCACTGCGCGGTCCTGTGCTGGGTCCGGTCCCGGAACGGGCACCGGCGGCCTTCTCCGCGAGGCGGGGAATCCTGACGCAAGGTGACTTTATCACGGCTTGCGGCGAGTTGATGGCCGTGAAGGGGGTGCGCGGTCAAGGCGCCCTGCGACACGGCAGAAGGGAAAGTGATCACATCATGATTATTTCTCGTGAGCGTCCGATGCTCACGCATTATACATGACTAAAAAAGCGCGGCCCGTCCCACCAGCCGTTTCAGCCGGAGTTCTCCATGTCCGCTTACTCGTCCGCCGCCAGCCCGAACGATCTGGAAGCCTTCTTCATGCCCTTTACGCCCAACCGGGCGTTCAAGGCGCGCCCGCGTCTGCTGTCGCGGTCGAAGGACATGCACTACTACACGCCGGAAGGCCGGGCCGTGCTCGACGCCACCGCGGGCCTGTGGTGCGCGAATGCCGGCCATAACCGCGACCCGATCGTCGCGGCGATCCAGGCGCAGGCAGCCGAGATGGACTTCGCCCCGCCCTTCCAGTACGGCCATCCCAAGGCCTTTGCGGTCTCCGCCCGCATCGCCGCGCTGGCGCCGGGCGATCTCGACCACGTGTTCCTGTGCAATTCGGGCTCGGAAGCCGGCGACACCGCGCTGAAGATCGCCCTCGCCTACCACGCCACCAAGGGCAACGCGACGCGCACCCGCCTCATCGGCCGCGAGCGCGGCTATCACGGCGTCGGCTTCGGCGGCATCTCGGTCGGCGGCATGTCGCCGAACCGCAAGCTGTTCGGCTCGCTGCTTCCCGGCATCGACCACCTGCCGCACACCTATAACCGCGAGAAGCAGGCCTTCTCGAAGGGCGAGCCGGAGTGGGGCGCCGAGCGCGCCGATGCGCTGGAGAACCTCGTCGCCCTGCACGACGCCTCGACCATCGCCGCCGTCATCGTCGAGCCGATGGCCGGCTCCACCGGCGCCATCCCCGCCCCGGTCGGCTATCTCAAGCGCCTGCGCGAGATCTGCGACAAGTACGGCATCCTGCTGATCTTCGACGAGGTCATCACCGGCTTCGGCCGCCTCGGCTATGCCTTCGCCGCCGAGCGCTACGGCGTGGTGCCCGACATGATCACCTTCGCCAAGGGCGTCACCTCGGGCGCGGTGCCGATGGGCGGCGTGCTGGTGCGCAAGCACATCTACGACACCTTCGTGAAGAGCGACGATCCGGTCATCGACCTGTTCCACGGCTACACCTATTCGGCGCATCCGCTGGCCTGCGCCGCCTCGCTCGCCACGCTCGACCTCTACCGCGAGGAAGGCCTGTTCGAGCGCGCCCGCCAGATGGAGCCGATCTGGGCGGACGCCTTCCACACGCTGCGCTCCAAGCCCGGCGTGCTCGACATCCGCACCGTCGGCCTCGTCGGCGCGGTGGATTTCGAGTCGCGCGCGGACGGCGTCGGCCGGCGCGCCTATGAAGGCATGGAGCGCCTGTTCCACGAGGAAGGCATGATGGTGCGCACCGCCGGCGACACCTTCGCCGTCAGCCCCCCGCTCATCGTCAGCGAGAGCCAGATGGGCGAGATCGTCGAGAAGATGGGCCGGGTGCTCGACAAGATCTTCTGAGCGGACCGGCTAAACGCCGCCCGGCGGAGCTTCTCCGGCGGCACGCCGTCATGGCCGGGCTTGGCCCGGCCGTCCACAGCTTGACCGAAACTCATGGATCCCCGGGTCAAGCCCGGGGATGACGTCTTAGAAAGCTCAGATCGTCATCCCGGAATTGCCGCAGGCAATGTCCGGGATCGCGCGCCGAATTCGCGGAAGATCCCGATACGGCCGAGGCCGTTCCGGGATGACGTTCCCGCCCGACAGTTCCGCAATCGGCCAGCCGGCTGTATAGCCCTGCGCCATGCCCGCGCCACTCGCCCCCCTCCCCATCGACGACGCCCTGCCGGAACTGACTGCCGCCCTGCGTGCGGGCAATGCCGCCGTGCTGGTCGCCCCGCCAGGCGCGGGCAAGACGACGCGCGTGCCGCTCGCCCTCCTCGGCGAGCCATGGGTGGCGGGACGCAAGATCCTCGTGCTGGAACCGCGCCGCCTCGCCGCCCGCGCGGCGGCCGAGCGCATGGCGGCAACGCTGGGTGAGGCCGCCGGCCAGAGCGTCGGCTACCGCGCCCGCTTCGGCTCGAAGGTCGGGCGGAACACTCGCATCGAGCTGATCACCGAGGGCATCTTCACCCGCATGATGCTGGACGACCCGGAGCTTTCCGGCGTCGCCGCCGTGCTGTTCGACGAGTTCCACGAGCGCAGCCTCGACGCCGATCTCGGCCTCGCTTTGGCCCTTGATGCGCAGGGCGCGCTGCGCGAGGACCTGCGCCTTCTCGTCATGTCCGCCACGCTCGACGGCGCCCGCGTCGCCGCCCTGCTCGCGGGCGCGCCGGTGATCGAGAGTCTGGGCCGGGCCTATCCGGTCGAGACGCGCTATCTCGGCCGCGACCCGCGCGCGCCGGTCGAGCGGCAGATCGTCGAGGCGGTGCTGCGGGCGCTGCGAAGCGAGAGCGGCTCCGTCCTCGCCTTCCTGCCCGGTGCCGGCGAGATTCGCCGTGCCGAGCGGCTGCTGCGCGAGGCCGTCGCGGACCCCGCCGTCGACATCGCCCCGCTCTACGGCGCGCTTCCCCCCGTCGAGCAGGACCGTGCCATCGCTCCGGCGCCCGCCGGACGGCGCAAGGTGGTCCTCGCCACCTCCATCGCCGAGACCAGCCTGACCATCGAGGGCGTGCGCCTCGTCGTCGACAGCGGGTTCGCACGCGTACCGCGCTTCGAGCCGGGCGTCGGGCTGACCCGGCTGGAGACCGTACGGGTGTCCCGCGCCGCCGCCGACCAGCGGCGCGGCCGCGCCGGCCGCACCGAGCCCGGCGTGTGCCTGCGCCTGTGGAGCGAACCGGAGACGGCGAGCCTGCCGGCTTTCGCCACGCCCGAGATCCTCGCTGCCGACCTCTCCCGCCTCGTGCTCGACCTCGCGGTCTGGGGCGCGCGCGATCCCGCGACGCTCGCCTTCCTCGATCCCCCGCCCGACGCGGCGGTGAAGGAGGCCCGCGCGCTCCTCGTCGCGCTTGGCGCGCTGGAGCCGGACGGACAGGTGAGCGCGGACGGGCGCGCCATGGCCCGCCTGCCGCTGGAGCCGCGCCTCGCCCGCATGGTGATCGAGGGTGCCCGGCGCGGTGCCGGCGAGGAGGCGGCCCGGATCGCCGCCCTCGTCTCCGAGCGCGGACTCGGCGGCGACGCGCCCGACCTCGCCCACCGGCTCGACGATTTCGCCCGCGACCGCTCGCGCCGCGCCGAGGAGGCCCGCCGGCTGGCGGAACGCTGGGCAGCCGAAGCGGAGCGGCTGACCGCCGGCCGCGCGGGAGGCCCACGCCCCTCGCCGGCCGTTTTGCTGGCGCTGGCCTTCCCCGACCGCATCGCGCGGGGGCGCGGCGACGGGCGGCGTTTCGTGCTGGCCAACGGGCGCGGCGCGGCGCTCGACCCCGCCTCGCCGCTCGCCCGCGCACGCACTCTCGCCGTCGCCGAACTCACCGGAACGGCGGATGAGGCGCGCATCCTGCTCGCCGCGGAACTCGCGGAGGCCGAGCTGGAGACGGAATTCGGCGGCGCCATCGCCGAGGGCGTCGAGACCGGCTTCGATGCCGCCTCCGGCGCCCTGCGCGCGCGCCATGTGCGCCGGCTGGGCTCGCTGGTGCTCGCCGAGCGCACCGCCGCGCTGAAGCCCGGTCCCGAAACCTCGCGCGCCCTCGCGCGCGCCGCGGCCGCGCGAGGGCTGGAACGGCTGGACTGGTCGGATCACCAGCGCCAGTGGCTCGACCGCGCCCGTTTTCTCCATGCGAGCACGCCCGATCTCTGGCCGGACCTCTCCTGGCCCGCCCTCGCCGCGCAGGTGGAAGGCTGGCTGGCGCCGCAGCTCGACGGGCTCACCGCGCTTGGCCAGATCGACGCCGAGGTACTGGGCCGCGCGCTGTCCGGGCTGGTGCCGTGGGAACTGGCGCGGCGCATGGCGGAGGAGGCGCCGAGCCATTTCGAGGTGCCGACCGGCTCGCGCCTGCCCATCGACTACGCCGCCGAGGGCGGGCCCAGCCTGAGCGTGCGCGTTCAGGAACTGTTCGGCCTCAAGACGCACCCAGCCATCGCGGGCGGACGCGTGCCTCTCACTCTCGCCTTGCTCTCTCCCGCGCACCGGCCAATCCAGCTCACCCGCGATCTGCCGGCCTTCTGGTCCGGCTCGTGGCGCGACGTGCGCGCCGACATGCGCGGGCGCTATCCCCGCCATCCCTGGCCGGAAAACCCGGCCGAGGCCGAACCGACCCGTCGCGCCAAGCCGCGCGGCTGACGCGCCTCAGGCGCTGGCGCCGCCGCGAAGCATTAACCATTCCGGCGCGGCAAACATTAACCACAGGCCGAAGCACAGGACGCCGCGCCCCGTCGGGAGCGCGGGTTTTAACGCGTGGGCAAGGTCTGCGGCGCACGGTGGCCGCACAAGAAAATCTGTTCAGACAGATGCCCTGCGGATGAGTTCAGGCAGAGACAGACCATGAGAGAAATGGTGGAACGGGATCTGGCGGGACGGGGGCTGGCGTCGCGGCGCCGCGCCGCCGTCGCCCGCCGCTCGCACGGCACCGGGCTCGAATACGGGCTCATCGCCGCCGCCCTCGCGGTCGCCATCGTCACCGTTGTGGTCGGGGTCGGCACGCGCTATGGCGGCGTGCCGGCTCCCGCCCCGATCGTCACCGGCGAGGCGACGCTGCGCTGAGAGGCACCGCGCCGGTCAGCCCATCAGCGGCGCGTGACGCCGCGGCGTCACGGCGCGGCTTACCAGCAGCTTGTCGACGCGGCGGCCGTCCATGTCGACGACCTCGAAACGCCAGCCCATCGTCTCGAAGACGGTGCCTTCCTGCGGCAGCGCCTTGAGCTCGTGCAGCACGAAGCCCGCCGCCGTGTGGAAATCGGCGTCGGCGGGGATGCGGATGCCGAGCAGGTCGCCCATCTCGTCGATCGGCGTCGAGCCGGCGATGAGATAGGAACCGTCCGCGCGCTCCAGCATGTCGGGCTTGGCCTGCCCGGCCTCGTCGAGCACCACCGAGCCGGCGATGGCGTCGAGCAGGTCCGCCGGGGTGAGGATGCCGACCATCGAGCCATATTCGTCGACCACCAGCGCCAGCGGCGATTCCGCGTGGCGCAGCAGCTTCATGGCGTCGAGCGCGCCGGCCGTCTCCACCAGCACGGCGGCGGGCTTCACGAAGCGGCGGGGGTCCGGCATCTCGCCGTCGAGATAGGCTTCCAGCAGGTCGCGTATGTCGATGACGCCGACGCTCTCCTCCGGCGTGCCCTCGCAGGCGGGCATGCGGGTGTGGCGCGTCTCGCGGATGGTCTTGCGCACCGCATCGGGATCGTCGGTGAGGTCGATCCAGTCGACGTCGGTGCGCGGTGTCATGACCGCGCGCACCGGCCGGTCGGCGAGGCGCATGACGCCGGCGATCATCCGCCGCTCGTCCGGGTCGATCACCCCGGCGGTCTCCGCCTCGGCGACGATGGCGCGGATCTCCTCGTCGGTGACGTTGTTCTCGCCGGCGCGGCCATGCTCGCCGAGAAGGCGCAGCACGAGGCGGGAGGAGATGTCGAGCAGCCACACCGCCGGTGCGGCGACCCGCGAGAGCAGCATCATCAACGGGGCGATGAGGCTCGCCAGCTTCTCCGGGTTCTGCAGCGCCAGACGCTTGGGGATGAGTTCGCCGATGATCAGCGAGATATAGGTGATCGCCGCGACGACGATGGCGTAGCCCAGTCCATCGGAGAGGCCGTGCGAAACGCCCTGGGTTTCGAGCCAGCGGCCCAGCATCTCGCCGAGCGTGGCGCCCGAGAAGGCGCCGGCGAGAATGCCGATCAGCGTGATGCCGATCTGGACCGTGGAAAGGAAGCGCCCCGGATCGGCGGCAAGCTGCAGCGCGAGACGCGCGCCGCGCGTGCCGTTGTCGGCCATGGCGCGCAGGCGCGCCGGACGGGCGGAGACGACGGAGAGCTCGGCCATGGCGAGGACGCCGTTGATGAGCACGAGCAGGATTACGACAGCGATTTCAAATAATGGCATGGGTGATGGGATAAGCCTCTTGGCTGGTGCTATGTAGCACGAATGCCGCCATTCTCCACGGCCTGTGGCAAGATTGGCCGGGCGGACGGCGTTTGACGCCCGCCGCGCGGGCGCCTAGAAGCCGCGCGGGCCCTTTATTTCCGGCAGCGGAACCGCAATGTCCTTCAACACTTTCGGCCAGCTCTTCCGCGTCACCACCTTCGGCGAGAGCCACGGCCCGGCCATTGGCGGCGTCATCGACGGCTGCCCCCCCGGCATCCGCTTCCGGCTGGAGGAAGTGCAGGGCGCGCTCGACCGCCGCCGCCCCGGCCAGTCGCGCTTCACCACCCAGCGCCGCGAGCCGGACGAGGTAAAGATCCTCTCCGGCACGCTCGCGGAAGAGGACGGCACGCTGGTTTCGACGGGAACGCCGATCGGCTTCCTGATCGAGAATGTCGACCAGCGCTCCAAGGATTATTCGGCGATTTCGGAGAGCTACCGCCCCGGCCATGCCGACTACGCCTATGACGTGAAATACGGCCTGCGCGACCATCGCGGCGGCGGTCGCTCCTCGGCGCGCGAGACGGCGGTGCGCGTTGCCGCCGGCGCCATCGCGGCGAAGGTGCTGCCCGGCGTCACCGTCACCGGCGCGCTGGTGCAGATGGGCGAGATCAGCATCGACCGGGCCAACTGGGACGACGCCGAAATCGGCCGCAACCCGTTCTTCTGCCCCGACGCGCAGGCCGCCGCGCGCATGGCGGACTATCTCGACGGCATCCGCAAGGCGGGCTCCTCGGTCGGTGCGGTGATCGAGGTGGTGGCCGAGGGCGTGCCGCCGGGCCTCGGCGCGCCGATCTGCGGCAAGCTCGACGCTGACCTTGCAGGCGCGCTGATGAGCATCAACGCGGTGAAGGGCGTGGAGATCGGCGAGGGCTTCGCCAGCGCCGCGCTCACCGGCGAGAGCAATGCCGACGAGATGCGCATGGGCAATGACGGCCGCCCGGTCTTCCTCGCCAATCATGCCGGCGGCATACTCGGCGGCATCTCCACCGGCCAGCCGGTAGTGGCGCGCTTCGCGGTGAAGCCGACCTCCTCCATCCTCACCCCGCGCCACACGGTGACGCGCCATGGCGAGGACGCCGACGTGGTGACGAAGGGCCGGCACGACCCGTGCGTGGGCATTCGCGCCGTGCCGGTGGGCGAGGCCATGGTGGCCTGCGTGCTGGCGGACCATTTCCTGCGCCATCGCGGACAGGTCGGCACGCCGCCGATGTGGCCGTTCGCGCGCTGAGCGCATCGCCACAACTTTCAGTATTACTGAAATATCGTCGCGATTTTCATTGCCACCGAAGGCGGGCGGTTTTATCGTTCCGTCATGAAACTCGCCGACTGGCTCACCATGACCGGCACGACCCGCAGCGCCTTCGCGCGCGCCGTCGGCCTGTCGCCTGCCAGCATCACCGCATTGTGCAAGGACGAGCAAGCCTGGATCTCCCGGGAAGCCGGCGCGCGCATCGCCTCCGCCACCGGCGGGGCGGTCACGCCCAATGACTTCCTGGGCCTGGAAAGCGCCGAGGTGGCATTCATGACCGACAATCTGCAGGGCCGCGTCGAAGCGGCGATCGAAGCCTTCGCCCGCGGCGACATGCTGGTCGTCACCGACGATGACGACCGCGAGAACGAGGGCGACCTCATCGTCGCCGCCCAGTTCGCCACGCCCGAGAAGCTGGCCTTCATCGTGCGCCACACCTCCGGCATCGTCTGCACGCCGCTGACCGCCGAACACGCCAAGCGCCTGCGGCTCAACCCGATGGTGACGGACAACGACGCCCCGCACGCCACCGCCTTCACCATCTCGGTGGACTACCGGCACGGCACCACCACCGGCATCTCGGCCGAGGACCGCACCGCCACGGTGCGCGGGCTCGCCAACCCCAATGCCGGGGCGGTCGACTTCGTGCGTCCCGGCCACATCTTCCCACTCATCGCCCGCGAGGGCGGCGTGCTCATGCGCTCGGGCCATACGGAAGCGGCGGTCGACCTGTGCCGGCTCGCCAATCTGGAGCCGGTCGGCGTCATTTGCGAGCTGGTCAATGACGACGGCACGGTGATGCGCGGCCCGAAGGTCGCCGACTTCGCCGCCACCCACAAGCTGACGCGCATTTCGGTCGCCGACCTCATCGCCTACCGCCAGCTCCGCGAGAAGCTGGTGACGCGCGCCGCCGAATTCGCCGCCCCGACCGTGGTCGGCGAGATGCACGGCATCTCCTATGTCACGCCCTTCGAGCCGGTGAACCATATCGCGCTCGTCCACGGCAAGATCGGCGACGGGCGCGATGTACTGGTGCGCCTGCACCGGGCCGATCCGATCGGCGATGTCTTTACCGGCGGCAAGGCGATCCGCGCCTCGCTGGAGCGCATCAAGGCGGAAGGGCGCGGCGTGCTGGTCTATCTGCGCGACGGCACCACCGGCGTACCGGTCTCCGCCGTCGGCGAAGAGAAGATCGAGACCGCAAAGCTGCGCGACGAGAACTGGCGCGAGGTCGGCCTCGGCGCGCAGATATTGCGCGATCTCGGCATTTCCTCGATTCGCCTGCTCGCCTCGCGGGCACGCACCTATGTCGGCGTCGCCGGCTTCGGCATCGAGATAACCGGCACAGAGACGCTGGACGGCTGATCTCTACCCCGGTAGCGGCCGCTCACGCGAACGGCATTGCGTGGGCGGGCCTGCCTGCAATTTCGACTTCTGACCCCCCGCCGGGCGTGTCACGATGATTGTGACGCGTCTCTGACACGTCGAGGTCCCGTCACCGACGGAGGTCGCGATGTCGTGCGTGCGTGCGTGGCTGGCCCTTGCGGCCCTCTGCCTCGGGCTTCTTCCCGGCGCCCTCTCCGCTGCGAGTGCCTCGAAGGCGGGCGAACAGGTCGACGTCGAGCTGGTGCTGGCGGTCGACGTCTCCTACTCCATGGACCTCGACGAGCTCGCGCTGCAGCGCGAGGGCTACATGAAGGCCGTGACGTCGCCCGAGTTCCTCAACGCCCTCAAGCTCGGCCCCAATGGCCGGGTCGCCATCGCCTATGTCGAATGGGCGGGCATCGACGAGCAGAAGCTGGTGGTGGACTGGACCTTCATCAGCGGCCCGCGCGATGCCGAGCGCTTCGCGCAGGCGATCGGCAGCGCGCCGCTGCGCCGCGTCTACCGCACCTCGATCTCGGGCGCGATGGAATTCAGCGCCGGCCTCATCGAGCAGAACGCCATACGGGGCCTGCGCCGCGTCATCGACATTTCCGGCGACGGCACCAACAATCAGGGCCCGCTGGTGGACGCGACGCGCGACGCCGTGGTGGCGCGCGGCATCACCATCAACGGCCTGCCGCTGATGCTCAAGGAGACGGCCGGCTCGATGCTCGATATCGGCCAGCTCGACATCTATTACGAGGACTGCGTGATCGGCGGACCCGGCGCCTTTGTCATCCCGGTGCGCGGCACCCATGAATTCGCCGACGCCATCAAGACCAAGCTGGTGCTGGAGATCGCCGGCGTGGTGCCGCCGAAACCCGCGCTGGTGCGCCCCGCCAATGCCGAGGCGCCGCGCATGTCGTGCGCCATCGGCGAGCGCATGTGGACGGAGCGCTGGGGCAACTAGCCTCGCCCCAGCCGCTCGCTAGCGCCGGAACACGCCCACCAGTTCGACATGGGCGGAATAGAGGAACTGGTCGACCGGCGTCACCTTTTCGAGGCGGTAGCCGCCCGTGAGGAGGATGGCCGCGTCGCGCGCGAAAGTGACGGGATCGCACGACACGCCGACTACCAGCGGCACCTTGCTGGCGGCGAGCTGTTCGGCCTGCGCCTGCGCGCCCTGCCGGGGCGGATCGAACACCACCGCGTCGAACGCCTTCAGCTCCAGCGGCAGCAGCGGGCGGCGGAACAGGTCGCGCGCCTCGCCCGTCACCGGCTTCAGGCCGGCCACGCCCCGCGTCGCCTTCACCAGCGCCTCGATCGCCGGCGCGGAACTCTCATAAGCCGCGACCCGCGCCCGCTCGGCGAGCCGCAGCGCGAAGGTGCCGACGCCGGAGAACAGGTCGGCGACGCGCCCGGCCTTCCCCACGGCCTCGCCCACCAAAGCCGCCAGCCGCGCCTCGCCCTCGGCGGTCGCCTGCAGGAAGGAGCCGGGCGGCAGCGTGACACGGGCGCGGCCCATGGTGACGAGCGGCGGCTCGCGCTGGAGCACCAGCTCGCCATGGCGGGTAAGCCGGGCGAGACGATGCGCGCCGGCAATCTCGGCCAGCGCGGCGACGCGGTCCGGCTTCAAGGGTCCGCTGCCGCGCACATCCATGTCGAGCCCGGTCTCGGTGGCGGTCACCTGAATATCGAGCGGCTTGGCGAGCGGGGCGAGCATCTGCGCCACCTCCCACGCCGCCTTCAGCGCGCCGTCGAGGCCGGGAGCGAGGATCGGGCAGCTGTCGATGGCGACAATGGCATGGCTGCGCCGGCCGGCGAAGCCGACGCTCAGCAGGTCGCGGCCTTTCGGCGCGCCGCCGCCGGTGCCGCGCGCGTGGAACACGGCGCGCCGGCGGCCTTCGCCATGGGCGGGCAACAGCGGCGCGACCGGCGCCTCCACCCCGGCGCGGGCCAGCGCGTCGACCACCAGCTCGCGCTTCCACGCCTCATAGGGCGCGCTCGCCCAATGCTGCAACGCGCAACCGCCGCAGACGCCGAAATACCGGCACACCGGTTCGATGCGCTCGGCGCTCGGCTCCAGCACGGCGACGAGGCGCGCGCGATCGTGCTCGCGCTCGGCCTCGACCGCCTCGCCGGGCAGGGTCAGCGGCACGAAGACGGGACCTTGCGGCGTGTCGGCCACGCCGTCGCCCCGGTGGCCAATATGCCCGATGTCCAGCCGCGAGACGCTCATCGCCGGCACGCGATCGTCATACGCCATGCAATATTATGTATTGATGAAGCAATACTCTGCGTCAATTTATCACCTAACCTTCACACTCACGCCGAACCACGGGACTTGTTATAGTGACGGCGAAGCTGATTCCTCTTTTTTCAAAGGGTCAGCTTCGTTTACTTAGCAAGCGCACATAATAATAAGTCTTGAAGCGCACGCAATGGGGGAAAGAATGTCACTTGTTTCGGCTCTTGCCATAAGTGTCGGTGTACTGGGGGGCGTCGCCACCTGGCTCTTCCTCGGACCTCTCGCCGGCGGCCTGCAGATCTGGGCCGCCTTCATCGCCTGGGCCTGCTTCTTCCACTGCGGTGGCAAGGAGGCCGGCCTCAAGGCCACCATGCTCGCCAACATCGCCGGCGCCGTCATGGCGGCACTCACGCTGCTCGCGGTCAGCCGCGGCGGCCTCGGTGAGGCGCTCGGCCTGCCCCTGTGGGCCGGCATCTGCGTCGGCGTCGGCGTGCTGGTAATGATCCTGCTCGGCCACCTGCCGGCCTTCGCCGCCATTCCGGCGATGGTCTATGGCTACGCGGCCACCGCCGGCTACGCGCTGCTGGCCACGGACGGGCTCGCGCTGCTAACCGCGCCGAGCCTCGCCAACCCGCTGGTGACCATCGTGCTGTCGATGATCGTCGGCGCCGCCTTCGGCTACATCTCCGAAAAGGTCGCCGGGGCGCTCGTCGCCAGCGACGGCGCGGCCCGCCGCGCCTGACGCCGCCTTATCGGAGAGGACGACCGGCGCGGACGGAGCTATTCCGCCCGCGCCGCCACGAGCAGGAACTCCTCATTGCCGTCGCCGCCGAGGATCGGCGAGGCGAGCCGGTGCGACACAGGCCAGCCGTTCCCCGCCAGCCAGCTCGCGATGCGGTCGGCGGCCGCTTCCCGCGCGGCGGCATCCTTCACGATGCCACCCTTGGAAAGCTTGTCGCGGCCCACCTCGAATTGCGGCTTCACCAGCGCCACCAGATGCGCGCCCGGTGCGGCGTGGGCGAGCGCCGCCGGCAGCACCTGCTCCAGCGCGATGAAGGAGACGTCGATGGTGACGATGCCGGCCGCCGGCAGCGCGCCGGGCGCGAGGTCTCGTATGTCCGTCGCCTCCAGCGAGACGACGCGCGGATCGCCGCGCAGCCGCGCGTGAAGCTGGTCGCGCCCGACATCCACCGCATGTACCCGCGCGGCGCCGCGCGCCAGCAGCACCTGCGTGAACCCGCCGGTCGAGGCCCCGACATCGAGCGCCTCCAGCCGCTCGACCGACAGGCCGGCGGCATCGAGCGCCGCCTCCAGCTTGAGCCCGGCGCGGGAAACCCATTCATAGGCCTCGCGCGCCTCGATGGCGGCATCGGCGGCGATCATGTCGGAGGGCTTGGCGACCTTTCGCCCGTCGGCGACGACGAGGCCGGCCGCGATCGCCGCCTGCGCCCGCGCGCGGCTGTCGAACAGCCCGCGCTCCACCAGCACGCGGTCGGCGCGTCCTCGTCCCGTGGAAGGGGAATCCGGCTTCACGGGCGCGCCCGGCGGCGCTCAGCCGCGCCGCAGGGCGGGCGTGGCGTCCTGCGTGCGGCCCAGCGCGGCGAACACGCCGGCCACGATGCCGTCGACATCGAGCCCGGCCTCGCGCAGCTGCCCGGCCGGCGCATCCTGTTCGATGAAGCGGTCCGGCAAAGCGAGCGTGCGCACCTTCAGGCCCCGGTCGAGCGCGCCGGCTTCAGCGAGAAGGGTCAGCACATGGCTGCCGAAGCCGCCGACCGCGCCTTCCTCCACCACGACCAGCACCTCGTGCTCGCGGGCGAGCCGCAGCACGAGATCACGGTCGATGGGCTTGGCGAAGCGCGCATCGGCCACCGTCGTCGACAGGCCGAAGCCCGCAAGCTGGTCGGCGGCGGCGAGGCAGGGGGTGAGGCGGGTGCCGAGCGACAGCAGCGCGATCTTGGACCCCTCGCGCACCACGCGCCCGCGCCCGATCTCCAGCGGCACGCCGCGTTCGGGACGCTCGACGCCGACACCCTCGCCGCGCGGGTAGCGGAAGGCGATGGGCCCCTCGTCATAGGCGGCGGCGGTGGCGACCATGTGGACGAGTTCCGCCTCGTCGGCCGCCGCCATCACCACCATGCCGGGCAGGGTGGCCAGCATCGGCACGTCGAAGGCACCGACATGGGTCGCCCCGTCCGCTCCCACGAGGCCCGCCCGGTCGATGGCGAAGCGAACCGGCAGGCGCTGGATGGCGACGTCGTGCACCACCTGGTCATAGGCGCGCTGCAGGAAGGTCGAGTAGAGCGCGCAGAACGGCTTGAAGCCCTCGGTGGCGAGGCCGGCCGCGAAGGTCACGGCATGCTGCTCGGCGATGCCGACATCGAAGCTGCGCTCGGGAAAGACGTCGGCGAACAGGTCGAGCCCGGTGCCAGCCGGCATGGCGGCATTGATGGCGACGATCTTCGGGTCGTGCCGCGCCTCCTCGATCAGCGCCTCGGCGAAGACGCTGGTGTAGGTCGGCGCGTTGGAGACGGCCTTCTTCTGCGTGCCGGTCGCGACATCGAAGCGCTGCACGCCGTGATACTTGTCGGCGGAGGCCTCGGCCGGCGGATAGCCCTTTCCCTTCTGGGTGACGACATGCACCAGCACCGGCCCGGTCGGCGCGTCGCGCACATTGCGCAGCACCGGCAGGAGATGGTCGAGATTGTGCCCGTCGATCGGCCCGACATAGTAGAAGCCGAGTTCCTCGAACAGCGTGCCGCCGGTCCAGAAGCCCCGCGCGAATTCCTCGGCCTGCGCCGCCTTCTTGCCGAGGAAGCGTGGCAGGCCACGGGTGAGCTGCTTCGCCGTCTCGCGCAGCGTGCGGTAGGTCGGCCCGGAGATCAGCCGGGCGAGATAGGCCGACATGGCGCCCACCGGCGGGGCGATCGACATGTCGTTATCGTTGAGGATGACGATGAGGCGGGAATCCATCGCACCCGCATTGTTCATCGCCTCATAGGCCATGCCCGCCGACATGGCGCCGTCGCCGATCACGCACACCACGTTGCGCGCCGTCCCTTCGAGGTCGCGCGCCACCGCCATGCCGAGGCCGGCGGAGATCGAGGTCGAGGAATGGCCGGCGCCGAAGGGGTCGTAGACGCTCTCGGCCCGGTTGGTGAAGCCGGACAGGCCGCCGCCCTGGCGCAGCGTGCGGATGCGCTCGCGCCGGCCGGTGAGGATCTTGTGGGGGTAGCACTGGTGGCCGACATCCCAGATCAGCCGGTCTTCCGGCGTGTCGAAGACGTGATGCAGCGCCACGGTGAGCTCGACGACGCCGAGCCCGGCGCCCAGATGCCCGCCGGTGACGGAGACCGCGTCGATCATCTCCTCGCGCAGCTCGGCGGCGAGCTGGCGAAGCTGCTCCTCGGGCAGGCGACGCAGATCGGCGGGTTCGCGGATCGTGTCGAGTAGCGGCGTCGAGGGACGGGTCAATCAGGGCTCCGAAAACTCAGTCGTCCGGGCAACGTACAGGCCAACGGACAGACCCGGACGAAGTTCAACGGCATACACAAAGGCTTGCCATGGCGCAACGCAAGCACAACCCGCCGCCCGCAACGGGATACCGGACGCAACAGAATGTGGAGACAACACCCCGCAGACGAGGGAGCGTTGGCCTCGCGCCCCGGCTTCCTCTAGAAAAACATCATGGAGAAACAGCCCGACGCCGCGACCGCAGCGGCCCCCGCGGAGCATTCCCCCGCCCGCCCGGCGTGGCGGCGGCTGGCGCTGTTCCTGCCGGGCCACGACCCGACGGATATGGACTACCATCACGGCCGCTTCGCCAACCAGGCCGGCCGCTACGCCGATCTGTGGCATGTCGGGACCGCCGTGAGCGAACGCCTCGACGATGGCCGCCAGCCCTATGCACGCTGGGAGGTCGACACGCAGGGCGCCAACTGGGCGACCCATACCGACTACCGCATCCTGCGCTGGGAAGACCTCGTGGTCGAGCTCGACGAGCGCCCCGACCCCGTGCGGCTGTGGCGCGGCTATGGCGGGCTGTGGGAGTTTCTGCGCGGCGGCGCGGCGCGCGGCTATTTCCGCGCCAGCCCGCGCTACGGCTTCTTCTTTTTCTTTCCCTACGTGATCTTCGCGCTGTTCGCCGCCGCCGGCGCGCTCGCCGGCTGGCTCGTCCATTGGGGCGCGAGCCTCTTCCTGCCGGAATGGGCGGCCTTGCCCGCCGGCCTGCTCGCAGCCGTCGCCGTCTTCTTCGTGCTGTTCCGCCATCCCGGGCGAGACTGGCGGCTGCATCAGGCGCTCGACGACTGGGATCTGGCGCGCGACTATCTCGCCGACCGCACGCCCGCGCTCGACGCCCGGCTCGACCGCTTCGCCGACGTGCTGGCGGAGGAGGTGCGCTCGGGCCGGCACGACGAAGTGATCCTGGTCGGCCACAGCCTCGGGGCGACGCTGATGCTCGGCGTCATCGACCGCGCGCTGGACCGCGAGCCGGGGCTGGCGGCCGGCCGCACGCAGGTCAGCCTGCTCACCTGCGGCGCCACCATCCCCAAGCTGGCCTTGCACCGGCGGGGCGACAAGGTGCGCCGGCAGGCGGCACGGGCCGCCTCGACCCCGGGCCTCACCTGGGTCGAATACCAGGCCCGTCACGACGCCATCAATTTCTACCGCTTCCACCCCGTGACGCTGCGCCGGGCCGATTTCGACCAGCCCGGCACCGCGCCGCTTCTGCGCAAGGCCAGCATCAAGCAGATGCTGAGCCACGAGAAGCTCAGGAAGCTGCGCTGGCACGCCATGCGGCTCCACTATCAGTTCCTGCTGGCGAATGAGCGGCCAGCCGCCTACGACTATTTCATGTTCGTGCTCGGCCCGCTCAGCTTCCCCGATCTCTCCTCACGGCCCGACGGGCCGGTCGGCCGCTTCGCGCCGGACGGCTCCCTGATCGCCTGAACCAACGGACCCTTCATGTCGCTTCTCGTCGCCGCCAAGATCGTCTGGGCCGCCGGTGTCATCGGCTGGTACCTCATCCGCCTGCCCTTCGAGCGCAAGGTGAAGCGCGAGCGGGTGGTGGACGCGCGCGACCGGCTGCGCGAGCTCATCCTGCTGTCCTGCTCGACGCTGGGGCTCGGCATCACGCCGCTGCTCTGGGCGACGTCCAGGGTGTTCAACTTCGCCAATTATCCCTATTCGCCGGTGCAGTTCGCGCTCGGCACGCTCACCTTCATCTTCTCGCTCTGGCTGTTCCGCCGCACCCACAAGGACCTTGGCAAGAACTGGTCGGTGACGCTGGAGATCAAGGACAGCCACAGGCTGATCACCGGCGGCGTCTATCGCTATGTGCGCCACCCGATGTACTCCGCCTTCTTCCTGTGGGCGCTGGCGCAGCTCATCCTCATACCCAACTGGATCGCCGGTCCCGCCGGCATCGTCGGCTTCGGCATCCTCTATCTCTTCCGCATCGGCCGCGAGGAGAAGATGATGCTCGACACCTTCGGCGACGAGTACCGCGCCTACAGCGCGCGCACGGCCCGCCTCATCCCCGGCGTCTACTGAGGCGCACGAGCCGGGCGGCAGGAGGAGAGACCATGCTGGAACTGCGCCCCGGCTGCGAATGCTGCGACCGCGACCTGCCGCCCGATTCGCGCGACGCGATGATCTGCACCTTCGAGTGCACCTTCTGCGCCGCCTGCGCGGCCGAGGTGCTGCACGGCGTCTGCCCGAACTGCGGCGGCGAGCTGGTGCGGCGACCGGTGCGCCCGCCGGCAGCGCTGGCGCGTCACCCGGCGTCGACGACGCGCGTGTTCAATCCGGACTGCGCGGCCCGCAAGGCCGGCTGACCGCTATCCGGTCAGTCGGACACCCGCGAAGCTGGAAGCCGCGATGCCCGTGCAGAGGCCCGACCACTGACAGCTCGCGCAGGCGGCGCGGATCGTGCCGGCGGCGAAAGCCGCCCGCAGCGTCGCGAGGCGGACGGCGTCGAGCCGTACCTCGCACCCCGCCGACAGATGGAGGCCAAGCAGCGCGGCGACGTCCGCCAGCGCCTGCGCGTCGCGGGCGACGACGCTCGCATTGCGGCAATGGCAGTCTGGCTCGCCCAGCATCGGGGCGCAGATCTCGTCCGGCCCCTCGACCAGTACGACCGGCGCCCCGGCGTTCAGCCGCGCCACCACACGCCCGTAATTGGCGACGAAGGCGGGCGTGTAGCCCTTGCCGACATAGGTCAGCAGGCAGAGCAGGTGATGCGCGCGCAGCCGGACGGTCACGGGAGGAAGCCGGCGGCGCGAAAAAGAATCACTCGCCGTCGAGCGGCTGGGTGCCGGCCGGACGGCCGTCGGCGCTGAGCGTGATCTTTTCCACGCGCGCCTCGGCGTCCTTCAGCAGCGCGTCGCAGCGCGCCTTCAGCGCCTCGCCGCGCGCGTAGAGCGTGATCGATTCCTCAAGCGGAACATCGCCCTTCTCGAGCTTGCCGACGATGGCCTCAAGCTCCGCCAGCGCCCTCTCGAAGCTCAGCGCATTCACATCCGCCGCATCGCTCATCGCATCCTCCGGTCCTGTGTCGCGCCCCTTATAGCGCGTCGGCGGTCGGTGCCCACCCCGCGGGTTCTCAGCCGTGCATCAGCGCCTTCACGTGAGCGGAGGCCGAGCGCGCCAGCCCTTCGAGGTCGTAGCCGCCCTCCAGAACGGAGACGATCTTGCCGCCGCAATGCTTGTCGGCGACCTCCATGAGCTGCTGCGTGACCCAGGTGAAGTCGTCTTCCAGCAGGTTGATGTTGGCGAGCGGGTCGCGCGCATGGGCGTCGAAGCCGGCCGAGATGATCAGCAGCTCCGGGCCGAAGGCGTTGAGGCGCGGCAGGATGCGGCTCTCGAAGGCGGCGCGGAAATGCTCGCCATCGTCGCCCGAGCGCAGCGGCGCGTTCACGATGTTGTCGCTGGTGCCGCGCTCGCCGGCCGAGCCGGTGCCGGGGAACAGCGGTATCTGGTGGGTGGAGGCGTACATCACGCTCGGGTCGGACCAGAAGATCTCCTGCGTGCCGTTGCCGTGATGCACGTCGAAATCGACGATGGCGACGCGCCCGATGCCGTGCACCTTCTGGGCGTGGCGGGCGGCGATGGCGACGTTGTTGAACAGGCAGAAGCCCATGGGCGTGCGCGTCTCGGCATGGTGGCCGGGCGGGCGCATGGAGACGAAGGCATTCTCCACCTTGCCCGACAGCACCTCGTCGACCGCCAGCACCGAGCCGCCGACGCCGCGCCAGATCGCCTCGCCCGTGCCCGGCGACATCACCGTGTCGCCGTCGATGCGCACCAGCCCCTCGGTCGGCATCGCCTCTTCCAGCGCCGCGACGAAATCCTCGGGATGCACGCGCACAATATCGGCGCGTTCGGCGACCGGGGCCTGCTCGCGGGCGAGCGTCGCGAAGGCCTCGCCCTCGAACACCCGGTTGAGCACCCGCACGCGATCCGGTCGCTCCGGGTGGCCGGAGGGGGTGAGGTGTTCGAGACAGGAATCGTGGGCGATGAGCAGCGTGGTCATGGCGTTCCTTCGGTCGATCGGGGCGAGCGCATTTTCTTGGCGCGTGTTCTTCTGATTGGAGGTGAGATGGTGGACGATATGCCACGTTTCCACCCGGAGCCAGCATGGCACGCATCCTCGGCGCCGTTTTCCCGCACGCCCAACGCTCACGCCCGTCCTTCATGCCCGGCTTGCGCGCGCGCCGTTGACCCGCCGGCGCGGACATCCTATCCGAGCCCGCCGGATGAGGGAAAGCGCGTGAGCCAGCGGCCCGCAATGACGCGAAAGACACGGGTGCTCGCGGCGGACGCCGCCGGCATCGCCGAGGCTGCGCGCCTGCTCGCGGGCGGCGGGCTGGTGGCGATACCGACCGAGACGGTCTACGGGCTCGGCTGCGACGCCACCGATGCGCACGCCGTCGCCAGCCTCTACGCCGCCAAGGGCCGGCCGAGCTTCAACCCGCTGATCGCCCATGTCCCTGACGTCGCCGCCGCGCGCGGTGTTGGGCGCCTCACCCCCGCCGCCGAGGCGCTGGCCGCCGCCTTCTGGCCCGGCCCGCTGACGCTCGTGGTGCCGGCCATCGCGGAGGCGACCAGCGAGCTCGCCCGTGCCGGGCTCGCCAGCGTCGCCATCCGCGTGCCCGCCCATGAGGTGGCGCAGGCGGTGCTGCGCGCGGCCGGGCGTCCCATCGCGGCGCCGAGCGCCAACCGCTCCGGCCACGTCTCGCCGACCAGCGCCGCGCATGTGCTCGCCGATCTTGACGGACGCATCGACCTCATCCTCGATGCCGGACCCAGCGCGGTCGGGGTAGAATCGACCATTCTCGACTGCACCGGCCCCTCCCCCGTGCTGCTGCGGCCCGGCGGGCTGGCGCGCGAGGCCATCGAGGCGGTGCTCGGTGCGCGGCTGGACAGCGCCGCACCGCCGTTAGCCGGCACGGATGACGACGATCCCGCTCCGCTGGCGCCCGGCATGCTCGCCTCGCATTACGCGCCCTCCGTCCCGGTGCGGCTGGACGCGCGCGAGGTGCGGCCGGGCGAGGCGCTGCTCACCTTTGCCGGCGCCCGCCCGCCCGGCTTCGGGCAGGCAGTGGCGCAGCGCGACCTCAGCCCGGCGGGCGATCTCGTCGAGGCGGCAGCCAATCTCTACGCGTATCTGCGCCTGCTGGACGGCGCGGGCGCGCGCGGCATCGCCGTCGTGCCGCTGCCCGGCCACGGGCTCGGCGAGGCCATCGCCGACCGCCTGCGCCGGGCTGCCGCGCCGCGCTGAACCTCGGCACCCGCACCTTCCCACGGAAAAGACGCGCTTCCCGCCGCTTGACGGTGCGGAATTAACGGTCGCGCAAGGTTAATTTGCGACAACCATGGTGCTGGGGCGCGCGGGCCTTGCCTGTCACCGACAGGGCACGCCGCAGAATGTGTGGTTGCGTTTGCGTGGGCGTCGGAGCGGGATGCGGGTCTCTACGCGCGTTCGAAGCTGGGGGATGAAGGGTGGGCTCCTGCTGGTGATGCTGGCGGGCGGCAGCGCCACCATCGGCTACCAGGACATTCTCGGCCGCATGGCCCACCAGCCCGGCGTCGCCGAGCGGGCGCGGCTCTCCATCCTCGGGGGGCCCGTGCACACGCTGAAGGCCGCCACCTTCGTCTGGCCCTCGGCCTCGGCGCTGATGTCCGGCTCGGCCATTCCCGCCCCGCCGGTCGCCGCCCTTGCCGTCGACGTCAACCGCGACGGCAAGGCGGACCGGCTCGCCCCCGCTTCCATCGAGCCGATCGACGCCGATCCGCTCGACGGCACAGCCGGCGACATGACCCCCGGCAACCTCGCGGGAGCGGGTACTGCCAGCCTCGCCGGCGCGACGACGACAGCGGCGTTCGGTATGGGTACCGGTAGCATGGACGGCACCGCCGGCGCCGGCACGGACCCTTATGAGGACAGCGACGAGGCGGACACCACCGACATGGCGAGCGTGGAGGCCAACGGCCTCTATTCGGTGCCGGCCGGCGACCCCACGGGCGACCCGACGCAGCTCGAACAGGCCGCGCAGGCGATGGGCGCCGAGGGTCCCTTCGTGGACATCAACGTGCCGGGCGACGGCGCCCTCGCCGCCATGGACGAGGATGAGGACGAGCCCGGCCGCAGCTATTACGAGACCGACCCCGAGCTGCCGCTCTACCGGCAGAACGCCTTCATCTTCGGGCTCGACCAGTCGGCGCTGCCGCCGCAGCCTTTCCTCCACCTCTCCCCCGGCGCGCCTTCCGCCTCCGCCGCACCGGGCGACAGCGGCACCACGACGGCGCCGAAATCCGACAGCGGCGACGCCGCCCGCCTCGCCGAGGGGCCGAGCCCCGCCGAGCGCCTCGGGCTTTCCGGCAAACGGCGCGAGCGCGCCGAGAAGTGCCTCGCCGAGGCGGTCTATTTCGAGAGCCGTGGCGAGCCCAGGCGCGGCCAGATCGCGGTGGCGCAGGTGGTGATGAACCGGGTGTTCTCGGGCTACTACCCCTCCGACATCTGCCGCGCCGTCTACCAGAACGCCAAGCGGCGCTTCGCCTGCCAGTTCACCTTCGCCTGCGACAACATACGCGACGTGGTGACCGAGCCGCGCCTGTGGGACCAGGCGAAGGAGATCGCCTCCGACATGCTCGACGGGCGGGTGTGGGACGAGAAGGTCGGGCGGGCGACGCATTATCATGCGCGTTCCGTGCGGCCGAACTGGATCCGCGAGATGCGCAAGCTCGACCGCATCGGCGAGCACACCTTCTACCGCCCGCGCCGCTGGACGAGCTGACGTAGGGGATCTGGTCAAATTAGACGAGAACCTCAGGCAAAGCGGATTAATTGAAGACTGTGCGAACTCAAGCCGAGTGTGGGCATGATAATCGGCTATGAGTATTGATTTCTTCTACAGACATCCCATTTGGCGCGCATCTTTGGGCGCCTCGAAGGATGTGGTGCATGCGGACTGACGAAGCTAGTATTCGTACCGAGCAGGCCAGGGCGGATGCGGAGAGTTTGATTTCATCCGTCTTCCAGGAACTGCAAGGCAAGGAATTGGACGGATGGGGAAGCAACGCTATGAGCCACGCGATCATAGCGTTCCGGCAAGGGGCTTATCACTTAGCCGTCGCTGACTGCGACGCAGTGCTCCTTGCCGATCATCTTCGTAGTCAAGAATTCAATCCCGTTAGGTCTCATTCCAAGAAATGCCTCGCTCGGCAATGGGAAGTTGCCCGACGACAGCCGACGCTTCAACGGGAGAAGTTTGGCGCAATCAACGTCGACTGTTGGTGCGAATCGACAGCTCAGCGAGATGATTGCCCCTGATAGTCGGCACAAAAAAAGGCCGGGCATCGCCCGGCCTTTTGATAGCGTAGTATCGCGAACTCGCTCAGTTGAGCTTCGACTTCACCTCGCTGACGGCCTCGTTGAGCAGCCGGTCGGCGGTCTCGCCGACGACATGCGCGGCGAGCAGGGTTTCGGAAGCCTTCACCGCTGCGTCGGCGGCGGCGGCCTTCACCTCGGCCAGCGCCTGCGCCTCGGCCTGGGCGATCTTCTGCTCGGCCATCTTGGTGCGGCGGACGATGAGGTCCTCGAGCTTCTGCTTCGCCTCGGCGGCGAGACGCTCCGCTTCGGCCTTCGCCGTGCTGACGATCGCCTCGGCCTCTTCCTCGGCCTCGCGCTGGCGGCGCTTGAATTCGGCGACCAGCTTCTGCGCCTCTTCCTTCAGGCGGCGCGCCTCTTCCAGCTCCTTGCGGATGCGGTCGCCGCGCGCGTCGAGCTGGCCGAGAATGCCGGAGAAGGCGCCGGCCTTGGCCAGCAGCCCCATGAAGATGACGAAGGCGACGGCAACCCAGAAAGTATCGCTACCCACGGTGCGCTCCCTCAGTTCTTGATGGCGGCGTCGACCGCCGCCTCGACCGCCGGCTGGGCGGGCGTGGAACCGACGAGCGTCTGGACGATGGCGCCGGCCGCGTCGACGGCAATGCCGCGGACATTGGTGAGCGCCGCGGTCTTGGTCGCCGCGATCTGCTGTTCGGCCGCGTGAAGCTTGGCGGAAAGCTCGGCCTCCAGCGACTTGCGGCTCGCCTCGGCCTTGGCCGCCAGCGTGTCGCGCGTCTCGGTGGCGATGCCGTGCGCCTTGTTGCGGGCGGAGGCGAGCGCCTTTTCATAGGCGACCGCCGCGGCCTCGCTCTCGGCCTTCAGCTTGCCCGCTTCCTCGATGTCGTCGGCGATGCGGTCGTGCCGCTCTTCGAGGATGTTGGCGATGCGCGGCAGAGCGACGCGGCTCATCAGCACGTAGAGCGCGCCGAACGCGATCACCAGCCAGATGAGCTGCGAGGGGAAGGTGTGGACGTCGAAGGGCGGGAAGCCGCCGCCGTGCGCCTCGGCTGGTGGCACCGCAATCTCCACGCCGTTTGCCGCCGGCGGCGAGCCGGCGGGCGTCGCCTGCGCGACGACGATGATACCGGCCGGACCCTGGGTCTCGGACATGGTTCAGGCTTCCTCGATCGATGCGGACGTCGGCTCAGCGCGGCGCGGGCGCACCGAAAGGGTGCGCCCGCGACCGGAAAGCGTCAGACCACGAAGAGCAGGACGAGGGCGACGACGAGCGAGAAGATGCCGAGACCTTCCGCGAGCGCCGCGCCGATGAAGGCGCGGGCGAACTGGCCGTCGGCCGCCGACGGGTTGCGCAGGGCGCCCGAGAGGAAGTTGCCGAAGATGGTGCCGACGCCGATGCCGGCGAGGCCCATGCCGAGCGTGGCGATACCGGCGCCGAGGAACTTGGCGGCTTCCGCTTCCATGATCTTCTCCTGTTGGATTAGTCAGACTGGTTGAATGGCTGGATGAGGTCCCGCGACGCGCCGATCAGTGGCCCGGATGCAGCGCGTCGTTGAGATAGATGCAGGTCAGCACCGCGAAGACGTAAGCCTGCAGGGCGGCGACCAGGAATTCGAGGGCGGTGAGCGCCACGACCATCGCCAGCGGCAGCACGGCGCCAAACCAGCCGGCGACGCCCGAGGCGGTCATCATCACGATGAAGCCGGCGAACACCTTCATGGCGATGTGGCCGGCCAGCATGTTGGCGAACAGACGCAGCGAGAGGCTGATCGGCCGCGAGAGGAAGGAGATGACCTCGATCACGACCATGAAGGGCAGCAGGAAGGCCGGCACGCCCGACGGCACGAACAGGTGCAGGAAGTGGGTGCCGTGGCGCACGAAGCCGTAGATGATGACCGTGAGGATCACCAGCAGCGCCAGGGCGGCGGTGACGATCAGGTGGCTGGTGACGGTGAAGGCATAGGGGATCATGCCCACGAAATTCGCCGTCAGCACGAAGATGAAGAGCGAGAAGACGAGGGGGAAGAACTTCATCCCCTCATTGCCCGCCGAGCTGCGCACGGTGTTGGCGACGAACTCGTAGGAGAGCTCCGCCAGCGACTGCAGCCGGCCGGGGACCAGCGTGCGCCCGCGGGTGGCGAAGGTGAGGAAAAAGAACACCAGCGCCACGATGCCGAACATGAACGCGGCGGAATTGGTGAAGGCGAGCTCGATGCCGCCGGGCTGCCCCAATTCCACGATCTTGTGGATCTGGAACTGATGGATCGGATCGATCACGCTGCCGCTGGCCATCGCCGGTCGCTGCCCTCAACACGCGGCGCCCGCAGGCACCGCATCCCCATTCCAAGACACCGTGAACCGGCGCCGCCTTGTCGTCCGGGCGCCCGCCACGAGGGCCGGCGCCGAAAATCCTATGCGCCGCCCTTCGGCGGCGTCTTGCGGCCACCCTCGCCGGCGGCGCGCATCATGTTCACAATCCCGGCGCCGAAACCGAGCAGCATGAACACGATCATTCCCCACGGCGCGATGCCGAGAAGGCGGTCGAGCCCCCAGCCGAGGCCGGCACCGACCAGAACCCCTGCGACGAACTCGCTCCCCAGCCGGAAAGCGAGCGTCATGCCGGCCGACGAGGACGTCCGGTCGACGACCTTGGACGCCTTTTCTTCGGCCCTGCGCTCGGCCTGCACCTTGTCCAGCGCACTGCCGAGGCCGTGAAGCCGGCCGGAAAGCTCGGCCTCGGAGGCCTCCGGCAGCCCCGAGCTCTTCTGGTCGTCCGCCTTGTCCCGGTCGCCCATCGTCCACGCTCAAGCCTGACAGGAGAAGGATTTCTCCACCCCCAAAGCCGGGCGCACCATAGTGTTCGCCCCATGGGGTGTCAAGGATGTGAACACATCTTTCAAGTCATTGAAATGACACAGAAAATGGGAGACGTGGACGCTCTGTCGCAGGCGCTGGAGGCCCTGTTTCGCACCAAGGGAAGCCGCTCGCGGGTTTTTGGCATGCCAGAGCCGGCGCGGGAATACGGCGAACGCCCCATGACGCCGGATGGAGGAGCCGGCCGGCGGCCGGCCGGGGGCGCGCTCAGCTCGCCTCGCGGTAGCTCTCGGCGGTGGCGAGGTCGACGGAGACCAGCTTCGACACGCCCCGTTCCGCCATGGTCACGCCGAACAGCCGGTTCATCCGGCTCATGGTGATCGGGTTGTGGGTGATGGTGACGAAGCGCGTCTCGGTGAGCCGGCGCATCTCGTCGAGAAGGTTGCAGAAGCGCTCGACATTCGAATCGTCGAGCGGCGCGTCCACCTCGTCGAGCACGCAGATCGGCGCCGGGTTGGTGAGGAAGACGGCGAAGATGAGCGCCATGGCGGTCAGCGCCTGCTCGCCGCCCGACAGCAGCGAGAGCGACTGCGGCTTCTTGCCCGGCGGCTTGGCGATGATGTCGAGCCCGGCTTCCAGCGGATCGTCCGAATCGGTGAGCACCAGCTGCGCCTCGCCGCCGCCGAACAGCGTCGAGAAGAGCTGCCGGAAATGGCCGTCGACGACGATGAAGCTCGCCTGGAGGCGCTCGCGCGCCTCGCGGTTGAGCCCGTAAATGCCCTGTCGCAGCCGCTTGATCGCCTCGGTCAGGTCGTCGCGCTCGGAAGCGAGGCCCTTGTGCTGGCCCTCGATCTGCGTGAGCTCTTCCTCGGCGCGCAGATTGACCGCGCCGAGCCGCTCGCGGTCGGCCTTGAGGCGCCCGAGCTCGGTCTCCACATCGGCCACCGCCGGCAGGGCGGCGTCGGGCGCCAGCCCGGCGATCTCGCGCGCATCCTCCGGGTTGCCGTCCAGCACCTCGCCGATCTCGCGCTCCAGATCCTGCCGGCGCTGGCGGGCGGCCTCCACGCGCGCCTCGGCGCGCGCGCTCTCCTCGCGGGCGGTGGCCAGCGCGTCGAGCGCGGCGCGGGCGGCCTTCTCGGTCTCGGCCTGCCCCGATTCGGCGGCCGTGAGCGCGTCGGAGGCGGCGCGGCGCGCCTCCTCGGCACGGGCGATCTCGTCGAAAAGCGCGCGGCGACGCGTCGCGAAATGGGCCGGCGCATCCAGCAGGCCGTCGCGCTCGCCGGCAGCCTCGACGATACGCGTCTCCAGCGCCGCCACGCGCTCGCCGGTGCCGCCCGCGCGTCCCTCCCACGAGGCCCGCTCGGCGGCGATGGCGGAGAGGCGGCGGGCGCGCTGCTCGCGCTCGCGGAGCTGCGCCTCGGCGCGGGCGCGCACCTCCGCCAGCACGGCGCGGTCCTGCGCCACGCGGGCGCGAATCTCGGCGAGCCACGCCTCGCCCTCGGCGGCGGGCGGCTGGGCGGCGACGGCCTCGCTCGCCTCGGCAAGCGCGGCTTCCGCCTTCTCGCGCTCGACATCGAGCCGCACCAGATTGGCGGCGAGCGCGGCGAGGCGGGCATTCTGCTCCCCGGCGGCCCGCTCGGCGCGGGAGAGTTCCTCGCGCGCGGCCTCCATGGTGCGCAGCGCGGCGCGGCGGCCCTCGCGGGCAGCGTTCTCGCGGGCGCCGGCGGCACGCAGCGAGGCTTCCGCCATCTCCAGCGCGGCGCGGTGGATCGTCACCTCGGCGCGCGCGCCCTCCAGCTCGGCCTCGATATCGGCGAGGCGGTTGCGCTCGGCTAGGCGCCGGGCAGCGGCGGTCGGCGCGTCGGCGGCGGCGGTCAGCCCGTCCCAGCGCCACAGGTCGCCCTCGCGCGAGACGAGGCGCTGGCCGGGCTTGAGAAGCGCGGAAAGCCGGGGGCCGTCATGGGCCAGCACCACGCCGATCTGGGCGAGACGGCGGGCCAGTTCCGGCGGCGCCTCGACATGGAGCGCCAGTGCCTCGACCCCCTCGGGCAGCGACGCGTCGCCCGTGGCGTCGACCAGCGCCCAGTGCACGGGCGCCTCGGCATCCGCCGGAGCGTCGAGATCGTCGCCCAGCGCCGCGCCGAGCGCGCTCTCGAAGCCGCGCGCGACACGGATGGAATCGAGCACCGGCGGCCATTGCCGGTGCGCGCCGACGTCGAGCAGCTTGGCGAGGGTGCGCGCCTCGGTCTCAAGGCGCTGCGCCGCGCGCTCGGCCTCGGCGAGCGGGCGGCGGGCCTGATCGAGCGCGGCGCGGGCGGCCGCGTGGGCGTTCTCGGCGTCGAGCGCGGCGGCCTCGGCGCCGGAGAAGGCCTCCTGCGCCATGTCGGCGACCTCGCGGCGCTCGTCGAGCCGGGCGGCGCCGATGGCCTCCTCAAGCTGGCGACGTTCGCCGGCCAATGCCTGCGTCTCGCGCTGGAGACGGGCGAGGCGCTCGCCTTCCTCGCGCAGCGCGCGCTCCAGCGCCCCGCGCCGGGCGGCGCTCTCGGCATTGGCGGCGGTCGCCTCGGCGAAGTCCCGCTCGGAATCGGCCAGCCGAGCGGCGGCCTCCTCGCGCAGCGCCACAGCCTCGGCTTCAAGCTCGGCCACCTGCTCCTGCGCGAAGGCGAGTTCCTCCGCCTCCTCGACAAGGCGCTCCAGCATGGCACCGGCATCGGCGGCGAGCGCCCGTTCGCGCTCCATGTCGCCGGCGAGCTGGGTCAGGCGGCGGTCGAGTTCTTCGCGGCGGGCGCCCGCGCGGGTCTCCTCGCGCTCCAGCTCGCCGCGCGCCAGCGTCAGCCTTTGCAGGGCGGCGGCGGCGGCGGCATCGGCCTCGCGCAACGCCGGCAATCCGTGCGCGGCGACACCGGCCGCGCGGGCGGCCTCGCCCTGTGCCAGCGTGCGCGCGGCGACCTCGCGCACGGCGAGGTCGAGCGCGCGGGTCGCCTCGCTGAGCCCGCCATTCGCCTCCAGCCAGCGCAGCCAGAGCAGCGCGGCTTCCCCTTTGCGGATGTCGGTCGAGAGAACGCGGTAACGCACCGCCTGACGCGACTGGCGGCGCAGCGCGTCGAGCTGGCCGGCGATCTGGCCGATCACGTCCTCAAGGCGGGTGAGGTTGGTCTCGGCGGCGCGCAGGCGCATCTCCGCCTCCTGCCGCCGCGCATGCAGGCCGGCGACGCCCGCCGCCTCCTCCAGCAGCCGGCGACGCGCCGAGGGCTTGGCACCGACGATCTCGCCGATCTGGCCCTGCCGCACCATGGAGGGCGAGCGCGAACCGGAGGAGGCGTCGGCGAACAGTATCTGCACGTCGCGCGCGCGCACCTCGCGCCCGTTGATGCGGTAGGAGGAGCCGGCCTCGCGTTCGATGCGGCGGGAAATCTCCAGGAAGTCGGCGTCGTTGAACACCGCCGGGGCGGAGCGGTCGGCGTTGTCGACGGTGAGCACCACCTCGGCGGTGTTGCGGGACGGGCGCGTGGTGGAGCCGCCGAAGATGACGTCGTCCATCCCCTCGGCGCGCATCGCCTTGTAGGAGCTCTCACCCATCACCCAGCGCATCGCCTCGACGAGGTTCGACTTGCCGCAGCCGTTCGGGCCCACGACGCCGGTGAGGCCGGGCTCGATCAGCATGTCGGTCGGCTCGACGAAGGTCTTGAAGCCGACGAGGCGGAGGCGGGTGAACTTCATGGCCCTAGGGTGACGCCGGCCAACCACAAGTTCAAGTGGATGGCGGGTGGCGATCCACGACATGTTGCGGCTTGCGAGCTGCACGACCGCCTGCCGGCGGCCTGACCAATGGCCTATTGCGGCCGCGCGGCTCCTGCCGTCACACTGCGCCTTGCCGCCCGATTCTGCCGCGAAATGGCCTTATGGAGACAGATCATGCGCGCTCCAGCGCTCGACATGTTCGATCTGCGCATCCTGCGTGAACTGCAGCAGGACGGCAGGCTGACCAATGCCGAGCTTTCCGAGCGCATCGGCCTGTCGCCCTCGCCGTGCCTCAGGCGCACACGCCGGCTGGAGGAGGAGGGGCTGATCGCCTCCTATCAGGCGCGGCTGGAGCCGGGACGGCTGGGGCTGGGCGTGCTCGCCTTCATCCATGTGCATCTGGAACGGCAGGTCGAGGAGGCCGCCCGCGCGTTCGAGGCGGCGGTGCTCGCGCTGCCACAGGTCGTCGCCTGCTACAGCGTGACGGGCGACAGCGACTACATGCTGCATGTGGTGTGCGAGGACCTCGACGGCTTCGCCCATTTCGCCCATGACATATTGATGGGCCTGCCCGGCGTGCGCGGCGTGCGCTCCTCGCTGGCGCTCAAGCGGGTGAAGGAAAGCGGGCATCTGCCGCTCGACCATCTGCGCCCCGTCGCGACGACCGATTCCGCTGCCGAAAAGACAGGCAGCGAGATGACGCGACCGAAAAAGCCCGCCTGAACGGCAGAATCTGCCGCCGTCAGGGCTCCAAGCGCCCGAGAACGCAAGGACATGCCGAACTAGGTCAATTACACTGACCTAATCAGGCATCTTTCCCTGTTCCGCTCGGCACTCACGGGAGGCGCGTCGTGGCATTGGTGGCAGACACGTTTACCCCGCTGGTCTCCCGTACGGCCGGCTCGTTCCGCACCGCCGGGCTCGGCACGCCGGCCAATCTCGCCGCGCTGGCGCTGGCGGGCGCCGCCCTGCTGTGGTCGGGCAATTTCCTCGCCGGGCGGCTGGCCGCCGACATCGTGCCGCCGGCAGCCCTCTCCGCCGCCCGCTGGGCGCTGGCCTTCGCCCTGCTGCTGCCTTTCACCGGCCCTGAGATTCTGGCCAAACGCGGCGAGATCGCCCGGCGCTGGCCGTTCTGGCTCGCCTGCGGCGTACTGAACATCGGCGTCTTCACCGTGCTGATCTATGCCGGCCTCGCCCATACCAGCCTCGTCAATGGCTCGATCATCGGGGCGGCGGCGCCGATCCTTGTCGGCCTGTTCGGCTGGCTGCTGCTCGGCGAGCGCACCTCGGCCCGCTCGCGGCTGGCGCTCGCCGTCTCCACCGCCGGGGTCGGGCTGATCGTGCTGCGCGGCGACATCGCCACGCTGGCGCGGCTCGACCTGCATGGCGGCGACGTGCTGCTCTTCCTCGGCATCGCCGCCTTCGCGCTCTATGCCGTGCTGTTGAAGCGCTTCCCCACCACGCTCTCGCCAGCTGCTGCACTCACCGTGAGCATTCCCTTCGGCCTCGTCGCGCTGGCGCCAGTGGCGCTGTGGGAGATCGCGACGCTCGGGGCGGACGCCGCGCGGCCCGGCGCCATCGTGTTGCTGGTGCTCTATGTCGGCAGCCTGCCGACGCTCGGCTTCATCCTGTGGGCCCGCGGGGTCGCAACGCTGGGCCCGACGCGGGCGGGCCAGTTCCTGCAGCTCATGCCGGTATTCGGCGGCGCGCTCGGCATCGGGCTGATCGGCGAGGCGATGCAGCTCTATCACGGCCTCGGCTTCGCGCTGGTGCTGGCCGGCCTCGCCCTGCGCGACCGCCGCCTGCCGGAAGGCGGGGCCTGACACACGCCTAGCGGCGGCGCAGCAGGCGCTGACCGAGCCGGTCGAGCTCCAGCGCGACGAAGGCGAAGACGCAGCCCACCATGACGTCGACCAGCCGCTCGACGATATCGCGGGCGGCCCCGCCGACCCCGCCGGCGACCACTTCCAGCAGCAGCATGATGAAGGCGGTGAGCGCCGCCGCGCCGAGCGTACCGTTGAGCTGCTGCGCCGGCCAGCGCAGCAGCGCCGCCACCGCCATGCCGGTGAGCAGTGCGGCATGGGCGGTGAACAGGAAGCCGAAGGCCAGCGCCGCGAGGATGCCGAGCAGGGTGCCGAGGATCTGCTGGCGCATGAGCTGCCGGCTCGCCAGCGAATCCGCCCGAAGCACCAGCACGATGGCGATCAGCGCCCAATAGGGCCGGTGCAGGCCGAGGGCGAGGCTGGTGAACAGGGCGAGCGGCACCGAGATCGCCACCGCCCCCGCGAAAATCCAGCGCTCGCGCTCGGTGGCGCGCAGCCGCGCCAGCAGCGCGCGCGGGTCCGGCGCCGCCGAGGGCCGCCACAGGCGCACCGCCACGTCCCATCCGAGCGACACCAGCCACGCATAAAGCACGAAGCCGGCCACCACGGGCAGGTCGAGCGGCTGCACCGGCGCATAGAGCGCGCCGACGGCGAGCGTCAGGCACAGGAAGCGGGCCGCGGCGGCGGCGCCGGCGTCGATGCTCTCCACCAGAGCGTAGAGCGCCCCGGCGAGTGCGAAGGCCAGGATGACGAGGCCGGTATGGTGCGCCACAAGCGTGCCGATGCCGGTGCCGGCGAGCACCACAACACCCGCCGCGCCGATCCAGACGAGCCGCTCCAGCACCGGCCCGCCCTTGTCGAGGGTAAAGCCGAGGATGCAGGTGAGCATGGCGTAGATCATCCAGGTATCGACGCCGACGACGAGGCCGCAAACGATCGGCGCCATCACCGTGAGGGCGAAACGCACGGAGCGGGCGATCAGCCCGTCGCCATGCCAGCGCGGCAGATCGCCGGCGGCCGGCAGCGGCGCTGCGGGGGGCGGCGTTTCGGGCGGTGGCGATGGTTTACCGATGGTTTCGACCATGTCGCGTTCCCCCGGTGATTACCTTTACCCGGTCTTTACCCTGCGCGACGGAGATTGTGGACAGGCGCCGCCGCGCATCCCTCGGGTCCGGCGGCGGCCGCGTGAGTGTTGCGTCCGGTAGCGAGTAGGGTTGAGCGTCCATGAAGGTGGTTCGTAACGGGGAGGCCCGCACGGCATCCCGATCCGGCGCGGCGCGTCGTCCCGGCCCGTCCGCCGACCTCCCCCTCGACACCATCGTGCGCGGCGATTGTGTCGCCGCCCTGTCGCGGCTGCCGGCGGCCTCGGTCGACCTGATCTTCGCCGACCCGCCCTATAATCTCCAGCTCCAGGGCGAGCTGAAGCGCCCCGACGACAGCCGCGTCGACGCGGTGGACGATGCCTGGGACAAGTTCGAGAGCTTCGAGGCGTATGACGCCTTCACACGCGCCTGGCTGCTGGCGGCGCGCCGCGTGCTCAAGCCCACCGGCACGCTGTGGGTGATCGGCTCCTACCACAACATCTTCCGCGTCGGCGCCATGCTGCAGGACCTCGACTTCTGGATCCTCAACGACATCGTCTGGCGCAAGACCAACCCGATGCCGAATTTCCGCGGCCGGCGCTTCACCAATGCGCATGAGACGCTGATCTGGGCCGCGCGCGAGCCGGGCGGCAAGGGCTACACCTTCAATTACGAGGCGATGAAGGCGGCCAATGAGGACGTGCAGATGCGCTCCGACTGGCTGTTCCCGATCTGCTCGGGCACCGAGCGGCTGAAGGGCGGCGACGGCCGCAAGGTCCACCCCACCCAGAAGCCGGAAGCTCTGCTGGCGCGGGTGATCCTCTCCGCTTCGAAGCCTGGCGATGTGGTGCTCGACCCCTTCCTCGGCTCCGGCACCACGGCGGCGGTCGCCAAGCGGCTCGGCCGGCATTTCGTCGGCATCGAGCGCGATCCCGACTATGCCGACGCCGCGCAGGCGCGCATCGACGCGGTGGAGCCGCTGCCGGAACTGACGCTGGCCGCCGCGCCGACGGCTCGCGAGGCGCCGCGCATCGCCTTCGGTGCGCTGCTGGAGCGCGGGCTGATCGCGCCCGGCACGCTGCTCACCGATGCCCGCTCGCGCTTCCGGGCGCTGGTGCGCGCCGACGGCACGCTGTCGCTGGAGACCGCGCCGGGCCTCGGCCAGATCGGCTCGATCCACCGCGCCGGCGCCCTCGCGCAGGGCATCGAGGCCTGCAATGGCTGGACCTTCTGGCACATCGCCACCCGCGAGGGGCTGAGGCCCATCGACAGCCTGCGCGCCACCGTGCGCTCCGAGATGGCGCTGGCCGCCGAATAGGCCTCGCGCGGTACGCATGAAAAAAGGCCGCCCGTCGGGGCGGCCTTTCGACATTCTGCGGGAAAGCCTCAGAGATTGCCGGCCTTCTTCACCGCATCCTTGATCTCGCCCTTGGCCTTCTGGCCCTCGCCCTTCAGCTCCTGGGCCTTGCCCTCGACCTGAAGCTTCTCCGAGCCGGTGGCCTTGCCGGCCGCCTGCTTCACATTGCCGATGGCCTCGTTGGCGTGGCCCTTGGCCTTGTCCATCGTGCTGCCCATGGTGGTCATCTCCTGATTTCCGTCCGCGTAAGCGCGGGTTGCAGGAATAACGATCCACGAGCGGGAAGGTTCATTCGCCGCCGGAGCCGGCGTGGCGAAGAACCTTGCGCATCACGCTCGGAAACGCCTCCGCGTCGAAACCGTCGGGCACAACCCAGCGATGGCCGTCGGGTGCAGGCGTGGCCGCCGGGAGCGCGGCGCGCCAGACTTCCAGCTCCAGCGCGAAATGGCTGAACACATGCGTCACCGGCGCGTTCAGCGCGGTCCATGAAGCTCTGAGCGGGGCATGGACGACGGGTTTGGCGGGCTGCTCCTCCTCCCACGGTGTCGAGGGCACCTCGCTCATGCCGCCGAGCAGGCCACGCGGGGGCCGCGAGCGCACCAGCACCGCCCCGTCCGCCCGCACGGCGAGAAAGGCGACGCCGCGCCGCGTCGGCTTCGCGGCCTTGGCCGCCTTCACGGGATAGCGCTCCGGCGCACCGGAAGCCCGCGCCGCGCAGGCCTCGGTCCACGGGCAGAGCGCGCAGGCGGGCTTGCGCGGCGTGCAGATGGTAGCGCCCAAGTCCATCATCGCCTGCGCGAAATCGCCAAAGCGCGCCGGGGGCAGCAGGGTGAGCGCCAGCGCGCGCAGGGCCGGCCGCGCGCGGGGCAGCGCCGCTTTCACCGCGAAGAGACGGGCGACGACCCGCTCCCAATTGCCGTCCACCGGCGCGGCGCGGCGCTCGAAGGCAATGGAAGCGATGGCCGCCGCCGTATAGGGGCCGATGCCCGGCAGCGCGAGCAGCGCCTCTTCCGTCTCGGGGAAACGCCCGCCATGGCGCTCCACCACGGCGCGGGCGCAGGCGTGCAGGTTGCGGGCGCGGGCGTAATAGCCGAGCCCCGCCCAGGCCGAGAGCACCTCCTCCAGCGGCGCTGCCGCCAGCGCCGCCACATCCGGCCAGCGGGCGAGGAAGGCGGCATAATAGGGCGCCACCGTCACGACCGTGGTCTGCTGCAGCATGATCTCCGACAGAAACACGCGGTAGGGCTCCTGCCGCGCGCCGCCCTCGGCGCGCCAGGGCAGGCGGCGGCGGTGACGGTCGTACCAGGCGAGCAGCGCGGCGGGCGATGGTTCAGTCGGAAACGCGGCTGGATTGGCGGCGGCTTGCATGCGATCCTCTGCGAAGAATCCGCAAGGTGGCCGCATCGGCCGCCTACGGCAAGACATCCGCTTTCCGCAGCTCCCGACCCATGGCCCCACGCTCGCACCCGCGCCCGCTCGCCGACCTGATCGACGCCACCATCGCCGAGAGCTGCCGCCAGCGCGGCCTCGCCTCGGTGGAGATCGTCACCCGCTGGGCGGACATCGTCGGCGAGATGCTGGCCGCGCGGGCCGTGCCCATCAAGCTCGCCTGGCCGGCACGCGCCGACAGCGAGGAGCCGGGCGTGCTTCATGTGCGGGTCGAGGGCGGATTCGCCATCGAGTTGCAGCACGACGCGCCCGTGGTGATCGAGCGGGTGAACCGCTATTTCGGCTGGCGCTGCATCGGCCGCATCGCGCTGCGGCAGGGGCCGGTGCCGCGCCCGCGCATCCGCGCGGCCTTCGTCGAGCCGGACGCGCGGGCCTGCGCCGAGGCGCGACGCCGGCTCGACCGCGAGGTCGGCACCTTCGAGGACCCCGCGCTGGCCGACGCGCTCGCCCGGCTCCGCGTTCTCGTCGCCCGCGACATGCGCAAGCCGCCGCGCGCGCCCGGCCGCGCCGGCCCGCGCTTCACGCAGCGGTGACGCTGCGTATGGCGCGCGCCCGTTGCCATGTCCGCGCGCTGGCTGTAGGCGCTAATGCATTCTGGGGCCGGCGACGCCCGGCCTTGCTGTGGAGAAAACCATGATCGACCGCCGTCGCTTCCTCGAAGGTATCGGCACCGCCGCGCTCACGGCCGGCGCCCTCGTCGCCCTCGCCTCCTCCGGCGGGCTGGCCGGCGGGCTGGGCCTGATCGGCCGCGCCGAGGCGCAGACGGTGGATGCCGCCAAGCTGATGGCGCCGGGCGCCCTGCCCGATCAGGTGCTCGGCAAGGCCGACGCGCCGGTGACGATCGTCGAATACGCCTCGCTGACCTGCGGCCACTGCGCGCATTTCCACGAGACCACCTATCCGGTGCTCAAGGAGAAATACATCGACACCGGCAAGGTGCGCTTCATCCTGCGCGAATTCCCGCTCGACATCGTGGCCAAGGCCGGCTTCATGCTGGCGCGCTGCGGCGGCGAGGGCAAATACTACCCGCTGACCGACACGCTGTTCGAGACCCAGAAGAGCTGGGCCTTCGGCAACAACCCGGCGCAGGCGCTGCTCGCCATCGCCAAGCAGAGCGGCATGAGCGAGCAGCAGTTCAACGCCTGCCTGAACGACACCAAGCTGGCCGGCCAGATCGACGAGGTCGCCAAGCTCGGCTCGCAGCTCGGCGTCGATTCGACGCCCACCTTCTTCATCAATGGCAAGAAAGTGTCCGGCGCCATGAGCCCGGCCGATCTCGACAAGGAACTGGCGCCGCTGCTCGGCAACTGAGCGGGCGCGCGGACGCTGCCGGGAGCGGGACGACATCCCGCCTTGGGGCCGGCTTACGTTTGACCCGAGGGCCGGTGCTACGAGGCGCCGGCGCTGCGCGGGTTCGCGCAGGGCAGGCGCCGGGAGGGCAGGTCTGGCGAAGTAGGTCTGGCGAGAAGCAGACTTGGCGAAAAGCGATATTCCCTGAGGCGCGGAGCCGCGGCCCCGGCCATCCTGTAAGCGACAGAGCCGGGTCGCCGGCCGGCCTGCAAGCGACAGTGCGATCCCGGATCGCCCCGGCGGGCCGTCCGAGATGACGGCTGTGCGACTGTGCGATGGCGACCGTGGAGCACCGGCCACAGGATGGCCGCCGTGGAGCGGCTGTGATCCCTGCCATCCTGTAAGCGACGGAGCCGAGTCGCCCGCCGTCCTGCAAGCGACGTATGTGATCCCGGATCGTCCCTGCGGGCCGTCCGGGATGACGGCTGGATGGACCGCCGGAGTGACGGCCGTGGCATAGGCGCCGTGGCGGACTCGTCAATCCTCGCCGGTGGCGATGCGCATGCCGTGGACGGCGTTGCCGATCACGTCAGTGGGGCGCTTCTCGCCTTTGCGACCTCTAGGCATTCAGTCAACTCCGGGCTTGCAGTGCTGGCATAACCCAGTGTCTGTGTATTTGCCGAACTGAGATGCCATATAGGCTTTAGCCTCGACGAGGTATCGAATGGTTCCGAGCATCCTGTGGCTCCCGAGCTATTCTTTCGCGCCGTCGGGTGAGACCGCGTATACGCCCTATGTAAACTAGGTTGGCGACGCCAGTGAGTTATTAAGCCGCCATAAAAATTCGAAGAGAGACACGCTACTGTAATGAGTAATGGCTTTCAGGCTTTCGCTAAATTCCTAGCCCTCACCTCGGGCGACCGCCTGTTCCGAAATATCTCTCCGCTGCCTGAGAAGGGCTAAATGTCCGCAACTGCATCTCAGCTCGCAGCGCATGCGACCAAGAAAGGTAATATACGGACACAAAAATGGCCAACAATACAAACCAGAGAATAAGAGACAACGCAGCCATTACCGAACAAACAATTGCATATATTATATTTCCCGCCTCCCAAATTGACACTCGAATTAAATTTAACGCAAAAATTCCAAAGCACCACCAAAATACAAATCTATACTGATTTAATAGTTTGTATAATATATAAAATAAAAATGAATAAAAGTTTTTCATTACCATTTCGATTTACCTATCGAATGTTCTATCTAGTTCTCTTGCCCTTTGCCGTCACGGCAATGGACACACGTCCCTTTGTGAATTCGTGCGCGCTTCACGGGAGACATGTGGGAATTGTAAAATGCCATCGGCTGCTCCAATGCTTCTCGCTAAGCATATAGGGCGCTGGGCGCGGTGACGACAGGCTCGTCAACGGCGCGAGATTTCAAACTGAGACACTACCCGAACTCTTGCCTCTCCGCCTCTCACCTTGCGCCTTTCTTCGCCGGCTTCTCCTCGCCTTGTCCGGTCAGCCCCCTCACGCCGGCAGGACGATCCGCCCCTCGGCGTCGAGGCCGAAGCCGGGGTTGTGGGCGATTTCCCAGGGATGGCCGTCCGGGTCGGCGACATAGCCGGAATAGCCGCCCCAGAAGGTCGCCTGCGCCGGCCGCAGCGCCCGCCCGCCGGACGCGACGGCGCGGATCAGCGTGGCGTCCACCTCGGCGCGGCTCGCCCGGTTGCAGGCAAGCGCGACGCCGCCGAACTGTCCCGCGCGGCCCGGCAGCACGCCCGCATCCGCCGCCAGCTCGTGGCGGGGATACAGCGAGAGCACGGCGCCGCCGGCGTCGAAGAAGGCGACGCCCTGCGCCTGCGGCATGCGACGCTCCAGCCCCAGCGCCTCGTAGAAGGCGACCGAGCGGGGCAGATCGGCGACGCCGAGCGTCACCAGGCAGAGCCGGAGCGGCGGCACTTCGCGGGCGGCGGCACGGCGGCGCAACGCGCCCGCCTCGTCAGCCGGGCCGGCCGAGACTTCCCCGCCCGCCCCGATTTCCTCGCTGCCGCCGCTCGCCGGCTCCGCCTGCGTGCCCGCCGGTCCGTCGGGCGAAGCGTCGCTCCCATCCGGCGGATTCTCGATAGCCACGATGCTCATGTCTCCTCCCCGAACAGCGACAATTGCTCGCCCTTGCGCGGAGGGCGGCGAAAATGGCGGGTGGTCAGGCGCGTGTGGCGCTTGTTGAGCCCGAGCCGCTCGGCCGCGATCTCGAAGCGCCGCGCCATGGTCCAGGCATAGGGCCCCGAGCCGGTCATGCGCTGGCCGAAGGTGGAATCATATTCGCGCCCGCCATGCATCTCCTTCAGAAGCGAGAGTACGTGGCGGTAGCGGTCCGGGAAATGCGCCAGCAGCCATTCGCGGAACAGGTCGCGGATCTCCAGCGGCACCCGCAGCATGACATAGCCGGCTTCGGATGCCCCGGCCGCCGCAGCGGCGTCGAGGATGCGCTCCATCTCCGCGTCGGTGACGGCCGGCACCACAGGAGCCACCAGCACGGCCGTCGGCACCCCGGCCTCGCTGAGGCGCCGGATGGTGTCGAGCCGGCGCTGCGGGGTGGCGGCGCGCGGCTCCATCACGCGGGCGAGCTTGTGGTCGAGCGAGGTGACGGAAAGCGCCACCTTCACCAGCCCACGCTCCGCCATCGGAGCCAGAATGTCGAGGTCGCGCAGCACCAGCGCCGATTTGGTGACGATGCCGACGGGGTGGCCGAAGGCGTTCAGCACTTCGAGGATGCGCCGGGTCAGCCGCCAGTCGCGCTCGATCGGCTGGTAGCCGTCCGTGTTGATGCCGAGCGCGATGGTGCGCGGCTCGTAGCCCGGCTTCGACAGCTCCTTCTCCAGAAGCTCCGGCGCGTCCGGCTTGGCGAAGAGCTGCGTCTCGAAGTCGAGCCCGGCGGAGAGGCCCTGATAGGCGTGGGTCGGCCGCGCGAAGCAGTAGACGCAGCCATGCTCGCAGCCGCGATAGGGGTTGATCGAGCGGTCGAAGCCGACATCGGGCGAATCGTTGCGGTTGATGATGGTGCGCGGCTTCTCCACCGTCACGCTGGTGCGGAAGGGGGGCAGGTCGTCGAGGCTCTGCCAGCCATCGTCGAACGCCTCGCGCGCATGCGGCTCGAAGCGGCCGGCGGCGTTGGAGAGCGCGCCGCGCCCGCGCCGGCGTTCGCCCTCCACCATCCAGCCGGGGACGGGGGGCGGGGGCGCCGCGTCCAGCTCCGACAGGGTGGAGGTGTCGCGCGCGGCGGCTTCCGCCTCCTCCGCCCGCCGGGCCCGGCGCTCCTGCGCCAGCCGGCCGACATGGCGCGGCACGGCGGGGGCGGCGCCCGCGCGCGGGGTGGTCGATCCGGACTCGGTGCTGCGGCGTTCCATGGCGTGAATCTCTAACCGGACAATGAGAACATAGCAAGAACATTGACTGAATTGCGACCACCGGGCTGTACGCGCGCGGATCGGTGCGATAGGCAGGGAAACGCTTCCCCCATCAGGCCTTCCCGCCTGTTCCAGCGACATCGTCGAGGGTGCCTCCGCGCGTGATCTCGGTCGTCATTCCCACCGGTGAGACCTCCAGGCTCCTTATTCCCACGCTCGCCTCGCTGGTGCCCGGTGCCGCCGCCGGCATCGTGCGCGAGGTGCTGCTGGTCGATTCGGGGGGACGGCCGGAGGTGGCCGAGATCGCCGACGCGGCGGGCTGCGAATATCTGGAAGGCCCTGCCGATGCCGGCGCGCGGCTCGCCGCCGGTGCCCAGGCGGCGCGGGCGCCCTGGCTGCTGTTCCTCGAACCGATGGGGCTGCTGCAGGACGGCTGGACGCGCGAGGTGCGCAGCTTCACCGACCAGGCCGAGCGCAGCGGCGCCATGGGCGCGCGGGCGGCAACCTTCCGCCTCGCGCTGGACGGTTTCGGCGTGGCGCCGCGCCTCAGGGAGGCGGCGGCCGTGCTCGGCCACGCGCTCACCGGCCGGCCGCGCCCGGAGCAGGGGCTGCTGATTCACCGCCGCTTCTACGAGGCGCTGGGCGGGCACGCGCCGGGGACGAACACCGCACGGCGCATGTTCGCCCGCATCGGCCGGCGGAGGCTGGTTCTGCTGCGCTCGCAGATGCTGCTGCCCGAGGGCTGAGCCCCCCTCGCCGCCTCAGGCCGGTGCGCGCAGCTTGCCGCGCTTGAGGTGCTCATCGAGGCGCGGCAGGATCTCGACGAAATTGCACGGCTTGTGGCGGATATCGAGCTGGTGGACGAGGATCTCGTCCCAGCCGTCACGGCAGGCGCCGGGCGAGCCGGGCAGGCAGAAGACGTAGGTCGAATTGGCGACGCCGGCGGTGGCGCGGCTTTGCAAGGTCGAGGTGCCGATCTTCTTGAACGACACCATGTGGAACACGGTCGAGAAGCCTTCCATGCGCTTCTCGAACAGGGGCTCCACCGCCTCCGGCGTCACGTCGCGGCCGGTGAAGCCGGTGCCGCCGGTGGTGATGACGACATCCACCGCCGGGTCGGCGATCCAGCCGGCGACGCGCGCGCGGATCGCCTCCACGTCGTCGGTCACGATATCGCGCGCGGCGAGCCGGTGGCCGGCCGCCTCCAGCCGCTCCACCAGCGTGTTGCCCGAGCGGTCGTCGGCCGGGGTGCGGGTGTCGGACACCGTCAGCACGGCGATGGCGAGCGGCACGAAGGGCGGCGGGTCGGGCTGGGTGGTCATCGCGGCCTCGGTGGGGGCGGCGGGTTGCCGCCCGTTGGGATATGCGCGGGTCAGATGTTGCTCTGGAAGGTGTTGCAGCGCTGCGCGGAGCCGTTGTCCAGTCCCAGCTTGAACCATTTCATCCGCTGCGCCGAGGTGCCGTGGGTGAAACTGTCGGGCACGACATAGCCCTGCGACTGCTTCTGCAGCCGGTCGTCGCCGATGGCGGAGGCCGCGTTCATCGCCTCCTGGATATCGCCGTCCTGCAATATGCGCCATTTGGCGTCGGCATGATGCGCCCAGACACCGGCGAGGCAGTCGGCCATCAGCTCCACCTTCACCGAGAGCGCGTTGGCCTCGGCGCGGGAGGCCCCGCGCTGCGCCGCCTGCACCTTGGCGAGCAGGCCCATCTGGTTCTCGACATGGTGGCCGACCTCATGCGCGATGACATAGGCGGCGGCGAAGTCGCCCGGCGCCCGGAAGCGCTGGCTCATCTCATTGAAGAACGATGTGTCGAGATAGACCTTCTGGTCGCGCGGGCAATAGAACGGCCCGACCGCCGAATCGGCGTTGCCGCAGGCCGAGCCCGTCGCGCCCTCGAACAGAACGAGGCCGGGCTCCTGGTAGGTCGCGCCCTCCGCCTTGAAGATCGGCGTCCAGACGTCCTCGGTCTGCGCAAGGATGACAGCGGCGAAATCGCCCAGCTTCTTGTCCTCGGCGCTGAGATTGCGCGGCGGGGCGCTCTGGCCCTGCGGCTGCGAATAGCCGCTGCTGTCGCCGTCGCCGAGCAGTATCTCGGCGCCGCCGATCAGCACGGCCGGGTTGATGCCGGTGGCCCAGGCGATGAGGCCGATGACGATGAGCCCGCCAATGCCCAGCCCGCCGCGCCCGCCAATGCGGCCGCCGCGCCCGAGCCCGCCTCCGAGCCCGCCGCCAAATCCCCCGCCGAGGCCGCCGCCCTCGCCGCGACGGTCCTCGACATTCTTGCTGCGCCGAAAATCCTCCCAACGCATCTGCGTCTCCCCGAACCATGACCGCCACGGCGATACTTAAGCAGTCGCGCCGTGGCGGCAATGCGGGAAGTGGCGTCGGGTTCCCCTGCGATCAGGCGGCGACCTGCCGGGGCGCCGAAATCCACTGGCGCGCCAGCGCGATATCCGCCTGCGACAGGCCGTGCCCGGCCGGCAGCGTGCGGTGGTCGACCGACGCGCCGGCGGCGCGGAGCTGCCCGGCGAGCCGGGCGGCGTTTTCCTCCGGCACGATGGGATCCATGCCGCCGGAGAGCAGCAGCACGCCACGCCCGGCCAAGTCGGCCGCCGGGGGATCGGCGAGCGGCACCATGGCGCGCAGCAGCACGGCGCCGGCGAGCGCGTCAGGCTGCGTCAAAAGCAGCGCGGCGGCGATGTTGGCACCGTTGGAGAAGCCGACCGCCACCGGGGCGGCGAGCCCATAGGCCTCGCGCGCCTCGGCGATGAAGCCGGCGAGCTCGGCGGCGCGGGCGCGCACGTCGTTCTCGTCGAACACGCCTTCGCGCAGGCGGCGGAAGAAGCGGGGCATGCCGCCTTCCAGCACCTTGCCGCGCGGGGAGAGCAGCGCCGAGCCCGGGGAGATCATGCGGCCGAGCTGGAGAAGGTCGTTCTCGTCGCCGCCCGTGCCGTGCAGCAGCAGCAGCGGAGGCGCGCCCGCCTCGCGGGCGGGCTCGAAACGATGCACGAAGGAAAGCGCGGGAGCGGTCATGGCGGCCTCCTCGTTGGAATGGGAGGTGCCGCCCACGCGGGGCGGCACCTTGGGTTCAGGCGGGTTAGGTTCAGGCGATCTCGGGGAGAACCGCCTCGATCTGGCCACGGCGTCCTTCGAGGAAGCCGGGCAGCTTCAGCGCCTCGCCGAGGCTCGCCAGCGGCTCGTCCGCGGCGAAGCCGGGAACGTCGGTGGCGATCTCGAACAGCACGTGGCCGGGCTCGCGGAAATAGACGGACCGGAAGTAGTTGCGGTCCTTCTGCTCCGTGGTGCGGATGCCGTGGTTCTCGGTCAGCTTCCGGACCATATCGAACTCGGCCGCATCGTCCGCCGCCCGGAAGGCGATGTGGTGCACCGAGCCGCCGCCCATGCGGGCAGGCAGGAAGCCGCCGGCCTCGTGGATGTCGACGATGGAGCCGATATCCGTGCCTTCGGCCTTGAAGCGCACCAGCGACCCCTCGCGGCCGATCTGCGTGAAACCGAACACGTCGGTGAGGATGGCGCCGGTGGGCGCCGCCTCGGCGAGCAGAAGGTTCACGCCGTGGAAGCCGCGAATGGCGTTCTCGGCGGGCACGTCGGTGCCGATCCAGGCCGGCTGGTTCTCGATGCCGGGAACGCCGACCAGCGCAAGACGCATGCCGTGCGGGTCCTTGAAGGCCAGCACGGTCTCGCCGAAGCGCTTCACCGGCGCGCTGTGCGCCACGCCCTTCTCGACGAAGCGCTGCGTCCAGTAGCCGATGGAACCTTCCGGCACGCGGAAGGAGGTTTCCTGCGTCTCGCCGATGCCGAGGCGACCGGGGGCAACGTGGTCCCACGGAAAGAAGGTGAGGATCGTGCCGGGGGAGCCGGCCTCGTCGCCGTAGTAGAAGTGATACGTGCCCGGATCGTCGAAATTGACGGTCTTCTTGACCAGCCGAAGACCGAGCGTCCGGGTGTAGAATTCGACGTTGCGACGCGCATTGCCAGCGATCGCCGTCACATGATGGATGCCGTTGCGGTTCATTGTCCTGCCCTCTTTCGAGCGCGACCGGCGCTCTGTCTGCGACAAGAGATAGCCCGGCACGGACGCAATGCCACTCCAACTTAATTGCGTTGACGCAATCTCTCTTCTGCTGTTATCGTGGCCTCCTGCATCAGGTGGCAAATTCGCTGCTCATGCAGGCACTTAATTCGTCGGGGGCGACCGGGGAGCAGCATGGCCGAACCTTTCAAGAACCTCGCCTGGGACGACTTCCGGCTCATCAAGGCGGTGGCGGACGCCAAGGGCCTGCCGGCGGCGGCCGCCGCCATCGGGGTGAACCACTCCACCGTGTTCCGCCGCCTCAAGCAGATCGAGGAGCAGCTCGGCACGCCGCTGTTCGAGCGCCACCGCACCGGCTACGCGCTCACCCCGGCGGGCGAGGAGATGGTGGCGCTGGCCAATCGGCTCGACGAGGAGATCACCGCCGTCGGGCGCAAGCTCGCCGGGCGCGAGCCCGCCCCCTCGGGCGAGTTGCGGGTGACGACGCCCGATTCCCTGCTGATCCACCTTCTGATGCCGATCCTCGCCACCTTCCGCGAGAAATATCCCGAGGTGCGGCTCGACATCGTGCTGAGCAACCAGCCGCTGAACCTCTCCAAGCGCGACGCCGACGTCGCCGTGCGCGCCACCGACAACCCGCCGGAGAACCTCGTCGGGCGGCGCGTCGCCCGCATCGCCTGGGCGCTTTACGGGCGCGCCATCGACTTTCCCGAGCCCGGCAGCGTCTCGCCCGAGCAGCTCGACGCGCGCGACTGGGTGTCGCTCGGCGACAGCCTCGGCTCGCTGAAGACGGTGAAGTTCGTGCAGGAGCACGTCGCGCCGGACAAGGTGGCCTACAAGATCAACAGCGTGCTCGGGCTTGCCGAGGCCGTCGAGAACGGCATCGGCATCGGCCACATACCGTGCTTCATCGGCGACGCGCGGCCCTCGCTGGTCCGGCTCGGCCCGCCCGACAATGATTACGCCGCCGATCTGTGGCTGCTGACCCATCCGGACCTGCGGCACTCCCCGCGCGTGCGCGCCTTCCTCGATTTCCTCGCGACGGAGATCGCCCGCCACCGACGCTTCATCGAGGGCCAGCTCGTGGAGAATCCGCCCGCCGCACCGGAACCCGGTCCGGCCGCCGGCGGCGGCGAGGAGACGACTACGGCTTGAGGTGGGTGAGGAGCTGGTCGCGGATGCGGGTCAGCTCGCCCGTCAGTTCCCCGATGGCGGCCGGGTCGCGGCCGAGGCACTGGCCCATCTCCTGCGGGATGCTGCCGGCTTCCGCGCGTAAGGCGCGGCCCTTCTCGGTGAGGTGGATGCGCACCTGCCGCTCGTCCGTGGAATCGCGCACGCGGCGCACCAGCCCGGCCGCCTCCAGCCGCTTGAGCAGCGGGGTCAGCGTGTTGGTCTCCAGCAGCATCCGCTCGCCGATCTGCCCGACGGTGATGCCATCCTGCGCCCACAGCGTGACCATGGCGACATATTGCGGATAGGTCAGGCCGAGCCGGTCCAGCAGCGGCTTGTAGACGCGGTTGAAGGCGTGGTTGGCGGAATAGACGGCGAAGCAGAGGAAATCCTCGAGCTTCAGTGTTTCGTCGGTGCTGGACATGCCGGGACCAAGAGTGCCTGTGCGGGCACCGTGCCCCGTGCGTGACGCGACGACAAGCGGGTTTTTGCGTAAACTCCGCCGCCCCGCCTGCCCCGGCCCGGCCGGGCGGTGCTCGGGGTGCGTCGGGATTGTTTGAATTGGCGCCGCGCTCCTCTATAGCAGCGCGTGCGCGTCATTCGGGGGAAGTGCTGATGTCGGGAGGAGCCGCGACGACCAGGCCGGGCGGCCTGAGCGAGCCGGAGACGCTCGCCGACCTGAGCCCGACCGGACGGCGCTCGGCACGGCTGCGGCTGCGTGCGGCGTGGATGTACTATGTCGAGGGCATGACGCAGAGCGCCATCGCGGACGCGCTGGACATCGGCCGCGTCACCGTGGTGCGCCTGCTGGCCGATGCGCGCGCGCTGAACGAGGTGAAGATCTCGCTCAGCCGCGAGATCGCCGAGCTGCCGCGCCTCGAAATGGGGCTGCAGAAGGCGTTCGGCCTGCGCGAGGCGGTGGTGGCGCCGCTCTCCGGCCCGCTCGCCGACCCGACCAGCGCCATCGGCGCGGCGACCGGCCAGTTCATCTCCGACCTCATCCGCTCCGACATGAAGATCGGCTTCGGCTGGGGCCGCACGCTGATGCGCGCGCTCGGCTTCATCGACGAGAAGACGGTCTCTAACCTCTCCGTCATCTCGCTGCTGGGCGGCATCACCAAGGCCAAGCAGTACAACCCCTCCGAATTCGCCTGGCAGCTCTCGCGCCTGTTCCAGGCCGACTGCCACCTGATCGCCGCCCCCGCCGTCGTCGACAGCATCGAGACCAAGCGCGCGCTGATCGAGCGCTGCGGGCTCGGCACCGTCTACACCCTCGCCCGCGAGATGGACGCGGTGGTGCTCAGCGTCGGCGAGATGCAGTCGGAGAGCACCTCGCTGCGCTTCGGCTTCTTCTCCGACGCCGACTGGGCCTCGCTGATCGCCGCCGGCGCGGTGGGCGACGTGTGCTACAATTTCATCGACATCGAAGGGCGGCCGGTCGACCACCCGATCAATACCCGCGTCATGTCGATCCCGATCGAGACGCTGCAGGCGACGCCCGAGCGCATCCTGACCTCCGGCGGGCCGGACAAGACCCACGCCGTGGTCGCCGCGCTGCGCATGCTGCGTCCGACCGTGTTCATCACCGACGAGGTGACGGCGGCCGCGGTACTGGAAGAGGTCGGCGCCGACTACTGACCGCCGGAATGGCGGGAGGGACGCATCGCCGCTATTTGCCTCCGGCCGAATGTCGAGTACCGAAGAAGAACAATGGCGGCGCCGGCGATGCGGGCGCTGCGGAAGGCCAGGGAAGGGTTGAGCGTATGCTCGGTGCAAGCGGGATGGTGCGGACGGGGATCGCGGCCGAACTGGCGCAGTGGACCGCCACGCACGGGCCGGTGACGATCGGCCTCGCCGGCGCCGGCCAGATGGGCACCGACCTCATCGTGCAGGCCGCCCTCATGCCCGGCGTGCGCATCGGCGCCGTCACCGAGCTCAACGCGCAGGCCGCCATCGACGCCGCGCTGATGGCCGGCCACCGGCGCGAGGACATCGTTTCCGCCTCCTCCACCAGCCAGATCGACCGCGCCATCGAGGCGGGGCACTTCGTCATCACCGACGACTACCGCTCCATGTGCGCGAGCGGGCGCATCGACGTGGTGATCGACGCCACCGGCAGCCCGAACATCGGCACGCTGGTCTCGCTGGAGGCGATCCGCAACGGCAAGCACGTGGTGCTGCTGAGCGTGGAGGCGGACATCACCATCGGCCGCTTCCTCAAGCAGGAGGCGCGCGCCGCCGGCGTGGTGCTGACCGGCGCGGCCGGCGACGAGCCCGCCGCCACGGTGGAACTGATCGGCTTCGCCCAGGCGCTCGGCTTCGAGATCGTCTGCGCCGGGAAGGCCAAGAACAACGCCTTCAAGCCCGACGCCATCCCCGACGAGTTCGTCGAGGAGGCGAAGGCGCGCAACATGAACCCGCGCATGCTGGTCGAGTTCGTCGACGGCTCGAAGACCATGGTGGAGATGACGGCGCTGGCCAACGCCACCGGGCTTGTGCCCGACGTGCCGGGCATGCATGGGCCGGCGGCCGACAAGGACGTGCTGGCACAGGTGCTCTGCACGAAGGAGGATGGCGGCATCCTCTCGCGCCCGGGCGTGGTCGACTTCACCCTCGGCAAGGGCGTGGCGCCGGGCGTGTTCTGCATCGTCAAGCCGCGTCATCCGCGCGTGCTGGAGCGCATGGCCGACCTCAAGGTCGGTCCCGGCCCGTGCTTCGCGCTGATCCGCCCCTATCACCTCACCAGCCTGGAAGTGCCGCTGTCGGCGATCCGCGCCGTGCTGCACGGCACGCCGGACATGGAGGTGCTGGACCATCCGGTCGCCGAGTGCACGGCGGTGGCCAAGCGCGATCTGCAGCCGGGCCAGACGCTGGGCAAGATCGGCGAATACGACTATCGCGGCTTCACCATGAGCTGGCGCGACGCCCGCGACAGCTTCGCCCTGCCGCTGGGCCTCGCCGAGCGGGCGAAGGTGCTCAAGCCCGTCAAGGCCGGCGAGCGGCTGACCTATGACAACTGCCTGCCCGACGAGCAGCTCATCGTCACCCAGATCCGCCGCAGGCTCGACCAGTCCGACGCGCAGTTCCTCGCGGCCTGACCCGTGCCGCGCGTCAGGCGCGGCGGCGCGCCAGAGCGCCGTAGGCGAACAGCACGATCAGCGCACCGACCACGGCGCCGATGAAGCCCGCGCCCTCGTCCGGCCCGTACCAGCCGAGCGCCTGCCCGAGATAGGTGGCGACGAACGCGCCGACGATCCCCAGAATGGTCGTCAGGATGAATCCCGACGGCTCATTGTCGCCCGGCATGATGAACTTGGCGACGACGCCGGCGACGAAGCCGATGATGATCGTCCAGATAAACCCCATGACCCTTCTCCTTTTGGCTGCCGGCAAGGGGAACCGTCTCGTCCCGATTTGGTTCCTGAGACTGACGTAGAGCTGGACCGGCGCAAAGCCCGGACTGACGCAGCGGAGGACGATCATGAGCAACCGTGCATTTCCCTCGATGACGGCGCTTCTCGCCCTGCTGGCGATGGCCGGCTACCAGAACCGCGACAAGATCGCCGAGATGATCAAAGGCGCCACCCAGGGCGGGAGGCCAGACGAGGCGGGCTTGCCCAACCAGTCCGGCTTGCCGGGCCAGACCCGCCAGCCCCAGCCTGAAGAAGGCGGCGGCGGGCTCGGCGGGCTGCTTGGCGGCCTCGGCGGACTGTTCGGCGGCGCCGCCTCCGGCAACCTGCTGCAGAACGGACTTTCGGAACTGCTCGACCGCTTCCGCCAGAACGGCCATGACGAGGCCGATTCCTGGGTCGGCACCGGCGAGAACCGGGAGATCGATGACCGCAATCTGGAGCATGCCATCGGCCCGGACGTGCTGCAGACGCTCTCGGAACAGACCGGCCTGTCGCGCGAGGAACTGCTGGCGCGACTGTCGCGCACCCTGCCGAAGGCGGTTGATGCCTATACGCCGAACGGCCGGTTGGAGGACGCGTAGCCACCCGCCCTCGGAGGGCGCCGGCGCGGCGGACCCGCTGCCGACGGCGCCGTCCGTGCGAGAGCGGAGCTATGCCTTGCCCGCGACCGGGCTGGCCGAGGAGAAGCGGACGTCGGCAAGGCGCGCCTCGGCCTCGGCCAGCGCCTCGGCGAGCTGGCGCACCTGCGCGGGATCAAGCACGAGCTGCAATGCGGGCACCGGCTCGCCGGGCTTGGGCTGCTGGGTGCCGATCTCGACGCGCAGCCCCACCTTCTCCGCGCCGAACAGCGCCGTGGTGAAGGCCAGCATCGGCCACACCTTCAGATGACCCTTCTCGTCCTTTTCCCAGTCGTCGAAACGGCCGACCATGGATGTCTCCTCGTTGCTCAAGGCGCGCCGCGCCATTTCGGCGCATCACTAACACCGAAAACGGGAAGCGCGACAGGGCACTCCTGAGACCGGCCCGAAACCTCACCTTCCCCGGCGCCGGGCTTGCCTCGGGACCCACCTGCCCGGTGGACCCATCTGCCCCGTGCACTCTGCCCGCTGCGCCGGCGATACGTCCGCGTGGCGGGGTCAGGCCCGGCCATGAGGGCGGGAAGGTGGCTATCGCGAACCCGCATGGGCTTGCCCTTCGCATGGGCTTGCCCTTCAATGACCTTCCCCCTCAGTGGAAGTCGCGCGACTTCGGCAGGATGCGTACCTGCCGGGGGTGGCCCTGGCCGGAGCGGCGGCCCGCCAGCATATGGCCGGCCGCCGGGGCGGACACGGCGCCCCCCTGCCCGGCGCGCGCCTTCCGCAGGCGCGGGTCCTCGCCCGGATCGGCCTGCGGCGAGGGTAGATGGCGCGGATCCTCGAACAGCCGGCCCAGCTCGGCCGTGCGGTCGATCACCCGCTCGCCCATCACATGCACGACGCCTTCGCGGCTCTTCTGCACCCGGCCCTCGACGACGACGAGGCGGGCGCCCATCACCTGCGCGCGGTAGCGCTCGAACTGCCGGGTCCACAGCAGCACGTTGACGATGCCGGTCTCGTCCTCCAGCGTCATGAAGATGGCGTTGCCCTTGCCCGGGCGTTGGCGCACCAGCACCACCCCGGCCGCGCGCACATAGGCACCGTCGCGCAGCGCCGCCACCTGCGCGCTGGAGGCGACGCCCTCCGCCGCGAAGAGCGCGCGCAGCATGCCCATCGGGTGGCCCTTCAGCGACAGCCGCGTGGTCTGGTAGTCGACGGCGATCTGCTCGGGCAGCGGCATCAGCGGCAGATGCGCGTCGGCATCCTCGCCCAGTTCGCGCGCATCGGCGGCGACGAAGAGCGGCAGCGGCGCGTCGTCCGGCAGCCGGCGCATGGCCCAGGCCGCCGCGCGCCGGTCGAGCCCCATGGAGCCGAAGGCGTCGGCATCGGCGAGCTTGCGCAGCGCCGCCGCCGGCAGGCGGGTGCGGCGGGCGAGCGTCTCGATGTCGGCGAAGAAGCCCCCCGCCCGCGCGAGGGCGAGTTGCTCGCTCCACGCCTCGCTGAAACCGTCGAGCTGGCGCAGGCCGAGCCGCAGCGCCAGCGGCACGCCGGGCGCGTCGCGCTCCAGCGTGCAGTCGTGCAGGCTGTAATTGACGTCCGGCGGGCGGATCTCCACCCCATGTTCGGCGGCGTCGCGCACGATCTGCGCCGGGGCGTAGAAGCCCATGGGCTGAGAGTTGAGCAACGCCGCCGCAAAGATGGCGGGGAAGCGGCATTTGATGAAGGCGGAGATGTAGACCAGCTTGGCGAAGGAGGCGGCGTGGCTCTCCGGGAAGCCATATTCGCCGAAGCCCTTGATCTGCTCGAAGCAGCGCTCGGCGAAGGCGCGCTCATAGCCGCGCGCCACCATGCCCTCGACCAGCTTGCTGCGGAATCCGCCGATGGTGCCGGGATTGCGGAAGGTCGCCATGGCGCGGCGCAGCTGGTTGGCCTCCTCCGAGGTGAACTTCGCCGCCGTCATGGCGAGCTGCATCGCCTGCTCCTGGAACAGCGGCACGCCCTTTGTGCGCGAGAGCACCTCGCGCAGTTCGTCGGGATCATGCGGCGGCCTGGGCGAGGGATAGGTCTCCTTCTCGCTGCCGTCGCGCCGGCGCAGATAGGGATGCACCATGTTGCCCTGGATCGGGCCGGGCCGGACGATGGCGACCTGGATGACGAGATCGTACAACTCGCGCGGCTTGAGGCGCGGCAGCATGTTGATCTGCGCCCGGCTCTCCACCTGGAACACGCCGATGGAATCGCCCGCGCACAGCATGTCGTAGACGTCCGGCTGCTCGCGCGGCACCTCGGCGAGGCCCCAGTCGGTCTCCTCGTGCTGCTTCAGCAGATCGAGCGACCTGCGGATGCAGGTCAGCATGCCGAGCGCCAGCACATCGACCTTGAGCAGGCCGAGCGTGTCGATATCGTCCTTGTCCCATTCGATGAAGGTGCGGTCTTTCATCGCCGCATTGCCGATCGGCACCGTCTCGTCGAGCCGGTTCTGGGTAAGCACGAAGCCGCCGACATGCTGAGAGAGGTGGCGGGGATAGCCGAGCAGGCGGGACGCGAGCGCGAGGGCGCGCGCCACGGTCGGGTTGCCGGGATCGAGCCCGGCCTCGCGGGCCTGACTGTCCTCGATGTCGCGGCCCCAGCTTCCCCACACCGTGCCGGCGAGGCGCGCGGTGACATCCTCGGTGAGGCCGAGCGCCTTGCCGACATCGCGCATCGCGCTTTTCGGACGGTAGGAGATGACGGTGGCCACGATGCCGGCGCGGTGCCGGCCGTAGCGCTCATAGATGTACTGGATCACCTCCTCGCGCCGGGAATGTTCGAAATCGACGTCGATGTCGGGCGGCTCGCCGCGGTCCCGCGAGAGGAAGCGGGAGAACAGCAGGTTGCTGCTCGCCGGGTCCACCGCGGTGATGCCGAGCACGTAGCAGACGGCGGAATTCGCCGCCGAGCCGCGCCCCTGGCACAGGATGCCCTCCTTCTCCGCGAAATCGACAATGTCGCGGATGGTGAGGAAATAGGAGGCGTAGCCCAGCTCGCCGATGAGCTTGAGCTCCGTCATGAGCTGGGCCGCCACCTTGTCGGGTACGCCGTCGGGATAACGGACGAGGGCGCGCTGCCAGGTCAGCTCCTCCAGCCGGGACTGCGCGGTATGGCCCGGCGGCACCGGTTCCTCGGGATATTCGTATTTCAGCTGGTCCAGCGAGAAATCGATGCGGGCGAGGAAGTTGCGCGTCTCTTCCACCGCCTCGGGCGCGTCACGGAACAGGCGGGCCATCTCCCCGGGAGGCTTGAGGTGGCGCTCGGCATTGGCCTCCAGCAGCCGCCCGGCCGTCTCGATCGTCACGCCCTCGCGGATGCAGCTGAGCACGTCCTGCAGGTCGCGCGCGTCGGGGTGGTGGTAGAGCACGTCGTTGGTGGCGAGGAGCGGCACGCCGGCCCCGGCGGCGAGCACCTTCAGCGCCGCCAGCCGGCGGCGGTCGTCGCCGCGCCGGCCCATGCTGGCGCCGAGCCAGAGCGAGCCGGGCGCCGCCTCATCGAGGCGGGCGAGCGGCGGGGCGAGCGTGGTCATATTTTTAGCCGGCATATCGTTCGGCGGCATCAGGATAAGCGAGAGGCCGCGCGCATCGGCGAGCAGGTCGTCAAGGAAGAGCCGGCAGGTACCCTTGGCGCCGCGCAGATTGCCCGTGGTGAGCAGGCGACACAGCCGGCCCCAGCCGTCGCGATCCTGTGCATGGGCGACGATGTCCGGCGTGCCGTCGGCGAAGGCGAGCCGCGCCCCCACCGCCAGGGTGAAGGGCGGCAGCTCGCCGGGAAGGCCGGCATCGGCAGCCGCCTCCGCCCATTGGCGCAGGAGGCGCGTGGCCGCGTCCTCCTCGCCCTGTCCCGGCGGTCTCCTCTCCGGCTTCGGTACGCTCCAGAAGCCGGAAAAACGCTCCCTGATGTCTCTCAGCGCCGCATAGGCCCGCACCACGCCGGCCACGCTGTTGCGGTCGGCGATGCCCAGCCCCGCATGGCCGAGCAGCAACGCTTGCAGCACCAGTTCCTCCGCCCTCGATGCGCCGCGCAGGAAGGAGAAATTGGAGGCGGCGACCATCTCCGCGAAGAAGGGAGGCGGCTTTCTCATGGGCGGCTTTCTCATGGGCGGCTCTCATAACGGACTCTTTCGCGCGGCAAGCCGCGCGCCCCGACCACCTGCCGCGCCCACGCATCGCGCGGGGCGCACCTTGGGGCGAGCCGGGGGTGAACCTCGTGACGCATTCCCTCGCGGGCGTCGTCACATGTTTCATGGCGGGCCTCATGGAAACAGCCCGTGCAGGAACCAGCGCGGCGCCTCGGTCCAACCCGTCGCGACGCTCGCCTGCCCGACGCTCGCCTGCCCCGCCCGCTCCCGCCATCCGCCGGCGTGCCAGCCCTCCCCGGCACGCTCGTAGAGGCCGGCGCGGAACAGCCAGAAGCGCCGGCCCTCGCGGTTCTCCACCCGGTAATAGTCGCGCGTCGGCGTGCCGTCCGGGCGCGCGTCGCGCCACCATTCCGGAGCGATGCGCTCGGGTCCCTCGGCGCGGGCCACCTCATGCACCACGCGCCGCCAGCGGAAGCGCAGCGGCGGACCGTCCGGCACCTCGGCCAGCGCCTCGACCGGCTGCGGCGGCTCGAACAGAGTGAGCGGGCGGGCCAGCGCAGGCGCCCGCGCCGGCGGATGCGGGGAAGCCAGACGAGGGACCCGCGGATCGGCGGCCGGCACCAGAACGCTGGCGCGCTCGGGGTCGTGGGTGTCGCGTTCGAGGAAGCGCAGCACCCGCGCACGGCCGAGCCGCACGGCGAGCCGGTCGATCAGCGCGGCCACCTCCTCCTCTTCCACCGCACGGCCGTCGAGGCTGACCTGCGCCGGGGTGAGCGGCTCGGCGCGCAGCACGGCGAGGCGCACCAGATCGAAGCCGAAGCCGGGGTCCACCGGATCGGCCAGCGCGTCGAGGCGCTCGCGATAGAGCCGGCGCAGGGCGCGGGAATCGCGCGAGGGGCGCGCGGTCTCGACGGTGAGCCGGCGCACCGCCCCGTCGGCGCGGAAAAAGCTCGCCTCGAAGGCGCGCCCGCCCGCGCCGCGCGCCTCCAGCATGAGCGCGAGGTCGTCGGCCAGCAGGCCGAGCGTCGCCTCGATGTCCTCCGCGCGGGCGATGGGCTCGGGAAAGCGCCGCTCGGCAATGGCGGCCGGCAGCGGACGGCGCGGCACGATGCGCACGTCCTCGCGCCCCAGCGTGCGGGCCAGCCGGGTCAGAAGCTCCATGCCGAAACGGGCGGCGAGCGGGGTGGGCGGGCGCGCGGCAAGGTCGCCGATGGTCCTGAGCCCGGCGCGCGACAGGCCCGTCACGATCTCCGCATCGACGTCGAGCCGGGCGACCGGCAGCCCGGCCACCGCCGCCGCCTCACCGCCCGGCGGCACGATGCCCCCGGCACCCGCGCGCGCCAGCGCCCGCGCCGCGTCCGGCGTGCCGGCGACGACGGCGATGGCGCCCACGTCATGGGCCTTGAGATGGGCGAGCAGGCGCGCGCGCATGTCGGGCTCGCCGCCGAACAGATGCGCGCAGCCGGTGATGTCGAGCACCAGCCCGTCCGCCCCGTCGAGCGCCACCAGCGGGGTCCAGCGGTCGCAATCGTCGGCGATCTTCTCAAGGAAGGCGGCGTCGGCGGTCGGGTCATGGTCGATGACGGCGAGATCGGGCACGCGGGCGCGGGCATCCGCCAGCGTCAGGCCGGGAGCGAGGCCGAGCCGGCGCGCCGCGCGGTCGACGGCGGCGAGGCGCAGCGCGTTCTGCGCCTTCTCGACGAAGACCAGCGGCGCGAGGGCCTCGCCCTTCCCCGCATGGCCCGCCCCGGCCGCCTCAGCCGGCGCGGCGGAGCGCGGCGACCTCCCCGCCCCCCTCGCCCGCCGCAGCCGTGCCTGCCGGTCGGCCGGCAGGAACGGGAACCACAGCGCGAGGTAGCGTGGCGATGTCGCGGAAGGAACATGTCTCATGGTCCCACTCCAGATTCCAGGTGCCGCCCTCCACCGGGCGGGCGCCCTCCCCGCCCCGGTGGCGCAGCAAGGTCACGGCGAAGGCGGGGTGGCCGGGCGCGCCGGCCGCCTGCTCCAGCGCGGAAGGGGCGGAGGCGGCCGGCGCCACCTGCCAGCGCGTCGCCACCGCGCCGGGCGAGGCGCGCGCCACGGCGTGCAGCAGGAAGCAGGTCACGCCGGAGGACGCCGCGCGCAGCGAGAGGCGCCGGGTGGCGGTGAGGTCGAGCGCCTTCGGCTCGCCCCAGGGCTCGATGACGAGGCCGCCGAGGCCCGGACAGCGCACCGCGTCGCCCGCCGCGCGCAGCACCGCCCCCGCATCGGGGGCCCGCACCAGAATCAGCCGTGCCGGGTCGAGGCCGAGGCTCGCCAGCCCCGGCGCGTCGAGCCGGCCGAGTTCGGCATCGGCGAGGTCCTGCCGTATCCACAGGATCGGCCGCGCCCTCTCCCCGGCGGCGGCGCGCAGCGCCAGCGCCAGCGCGAAGCCGGTGGCGGCCGGCAGGTCGGCGGCGCGGACCGCCTGCACCTCGTGCAGCGCGCCATGCGCCAGGGTGACGCCGGGCGCCGCTTCTCCCTCCATGTCGAGAGTAAAGCCCGAGACGGCGCCGGGCAGCCGCTCGGCCTCCAGCCCGGCGAGCATCCGCCTCAGCGCGGCGATGTCGGAAACCGTGTCCATGATCCGTGTCCAAAACACCCTGCCCACGCACCCGGCGTGTTCATGCTTTGTTCTATACACGACTCGTTCCGGGCCGGGAGTCAAGGCGGGCGCGGCGGGCGATCTCCGGAAGCGGAAGGGAGCACCTCAGCCGGACGTGCGGGGGGCCTCGTCGCGCCGCCCGTGGGGGCCCTCATGGCGTCTCTCGCGAAACGTCCAGACGGCGTTGCCGGCATAGTGCCAGAGCACCAGCAGCCCGGTGACGAGAAGCTGCGCCGGCAGGTAGGGCGCGCCGAGCGGGCCGGTGAGCAGCGCCATCAGCAGCGCGTTCAGCACCAGCCCGATGCCGGCAACAGTGAAGAATTTCGACATCGCCTCGCGGTGCGGCTTGGACGAGCGGAACACCACGCGGCGGCTGAGCTGGTAATTCACGAAGCCGCCGACGAGGAAGCCGGCCGTCGAGCCCGCCACCGGCCCCGCCGCACCGCCCTGCACCAGCGCGATCAGCACCGTGTAATGGGCGAGCGTGCCCAGCGCGCCGAGCGCGGCGAACAGGGCGATGTGGCGCAGCCGGGCCAGCAGCGCCTCCATATGCCCGCTCTCCGCCGCTCCGCTCACCGCGCGCGCCTCACGGCTTGGCCTTGGCGACCTGCGCCGTGCCGTCCTTCAGCGTGGCGACAGGCGGGGCGAGGTCGAAGCCTTCGTCATCCTCCGACGGCGTGACGCCCGGCGGAACGATCGACTTGCGGTGCATGCGCATGTCGACGATGGCCGCAAGCGGGATGCCCTCCCGGCTCACGCTGGCATAGGGAAGCCCCGGCGCGCCGTCGCAGCCGACATGGCGGGCGGCGAGCAGGAAGTCGGCATCGTCCCACTCCTCCACCAGATCGAAATTCGGCCCGAGATAGGTGGAGGCCTGCACATCTTCGGCGCAGACCGAGACGGTGTAGCGCCGGCCGGCGGGGCCTTCGTGCTCGACACCCTGCCGCAGCTTCAACGCCGCCTCGCGCAGGCTCGTCGACCAGTAGTCGCCCTCGAAGCGGCCCCAGGCGCCGGCGGTGCCGCCCACGAGCTGGTTGTAGGCGACATATTCGTAAGGGTGCATCCGCAGGAAGGAGACCGCGTTGAAGGCGAACAGCGCCAGCGCGGCGAGCGCGAAACCCGCCCCGGCGACGCGCGAGCGGGCGCTCAGCCCCCGCCAGGCGGCCTGCAGGCCAAGCGCGGCGAGCACCGTCACCGGCGGCAGCACGAAGAGGAAATGCCGGATGCCGTTATAGAGCGGGGGATCGTCCAGCACCGCGAAGGCCATCGGCACGAGGATGGCGAGCACCAGCGGCAGGAAGCCGAGCACCCGGCGCGGATGGGCGGCGAGCGCGTGGCGCAGCGCCGCCAGCGCGCCACCCCGGCGCAGCAGGGCAAAGCCCGCCACCAGCACCGCCGCCAGCGCGGCCATGAGGCCGAGCAGGGTGATCTCCGGCAGCTTGATGGCGAGATATTCCGGCATGTAGCTCGGCGGGATGTGGTCGATCGGGTATTCCTGCCCGTTGAACAGCGTCGTCATGTCGAAGGCGAAATTGCTGAACGCGCCCATCGCCTTGAACAGGTTGGTGGGCGGCAGCATCGACCACGGCCAGGTCGCCGCCGTGATGGCGAGCGCAATCGCCGCCGCCACCGCGATGCGCGGGGCGAGGCGCAGCGGCAGCCGCCAGTCGCGCAGCAGCACCATTCCCGTCGCCACCGCCAGCACGAGATAGAAAACGGCGAACACACCGCCCACCCGCAGCCCGAAGGCGCTGCCGATGGCGAGGCCGAGGCCGAGCACGCTGCGCCAGCCCGGCGCGCGCGGGAACTGCACCGCGCAGACGGTGACGAAATACAGGCTCCACACCATCGCCGCCGCGAAGGGCACGTCCTTGGTGTGGGTGAACATCGCCCCGCCATACATGCCCGTGAAGGCGAGCATCAGCACGGCGAGGATGCCGGCCTTCTCGCCGCCGAGCAGCCGGGCGAGGCGCCACACGCCGATCAGCCCGACAAAGCCGCAACTCGCCGAGAGCAGGTGCCGCCATTCATAGACCGGCAGCGGGACATAATGTTCGAGGCCCGCCGCCACCAGGTCGAACAGGCCGCCATAGAGATAGAGGTTGATGTAGTGGAAAGCGCGGTCGTCGGTGAAGCCGCTCGCATACCAGGCGACGAGGAGCTGCCCGTAGGTGTGCTGGACATACTCGTCATTGCTGATGCCGTAATCGCGGAAGGTCAGCACGATCCAGGCCGCAATGGCGGCGAACACGGCGAGGCTGACCACGCGGGTGAGGGTCAGCGCGCGCCGGCCATGCGCCGCAGGCGCGGCCGCTGCGGCGGGAAATTCCGAACTCTGGAGACTCACGGGAGGGGACCGTCCGGCACGAGCGAGGGGACATGCCGCGGGGCGGCATAGGTCGAAGCGGCGAGGTTCAGCTCGGCCTGGGCCGGATCGGCCAGCGGCAGCCCGGCCGGCGGCGCGAAGCCGATCTCGTCGGCGACGAGATAGAGCGGGCGGCGTTTCACCTCGGTGAAGATGCGCCCGACATATTCGCCGATCACGCCGAGGCTGATGAGCTGCACGCCGGAGACGAACAGCATGCTGACCATGATGGTGGGGAAGCCCGGCGTGCGCACGCCGAAGACCATCGCCTCGCCGATGAGGTAGAGCCCGTAGAGCCCCGACAGGCCGGCCAGCACGACGCCGGCCAGCGACCATACGCGCAGCGGCACCATGGAGAAGGAGGACAGCCCGTCAATGGCGTAGCGCAGCAGGCGCAGCGTCGAGAAGGAGCTCTCGCCGCCCGCCCGCTCGGCCACCTCGAACTCGATCTCCTCCTGCCGGAAGCCGACCCAGCTCGTGATGCCCTTCATGAAGCGGTTGCGCTCGGGCAGCGCGTTGATGGCGTCCACCACGCGGCGGTCGAACAGGCGGAAATCGCCCGCCCCTTCCGGGATGTCTACCTCGCACAGCGCGTGGAAGAAGCCGTAGAAACCCTTGGTGAACAGCCGCCGGCCGAGCGGATCGGTGCTGCGCGAGCGGCGCACCGCGATCACCATCTGCGCGCCGCGCACCCAGCTCTCGATCATCGCCGGGATGACCTCCGGGGGGTGCTGCAGGTCCGAATCCATCAGCACGACGATGTCGCCCACCGCCGCGCGCAGGCCGGCGGCCATCGCCGATTCCTTGCCGAAATTGCGGGCGAAGCGCAGCGCCTTGATCGAGGGATCGCGCGCGCCCATCTCGGCCAACAGGTCGAAGCTGCCGTCGCGGCTGCCGTCGTCGACGAACACGAATTCGCGCCGCATGCCGGGATAGGCGTCGAGCGCCGCGCACAGGCGCCGATGCAGCGCCTCCAGGCAGCGCGCCTCGTTGTAGACCGGCACCACGATCGAGATCAGGCCGGGCAGGCGCTTGAAAGTGTTCGCCATGAATTTGATCGGTTTTTACTTGAGGGTTGCCTTGACGTAAGGCGTGGCCGTCGCGACGCGAGTCCCGCCCCGTTTAATTAAGGGCTTCCGACTTGCGCGAAACTTGCCTTGGCGTATGAGCGGATTGTGATCTTTGTTTGTCAGCGGCATTCGAAGGAATGAGAACCTGAAGCCCATAGTAGTATGCGCCGACGATTACGGACTGAGCGCCGGCGTCAGCGAGGCCATCGAGGCGCTGATCGAGCAGAGGCGGCTTTCCGCCACCGGCGCCATGACCGGCCTGCCCGGCTGGAAGCGGCGGGCGGGCGATCTCAAGGCGCTGGTGCGCCAGCATCCCGCCGATATCGGCCTGCATTTCACGCTCACCGGCCAACGCCCGCTCTCGCCGGCGCGCGGGCTGGCGCGCGACGGGCGGCTGCCGGAGATCGGCCCGCTGATCCTGCGCGCGCTTGCCGGAGCGCTTCCGCGCGCGGCGATTCGCGACGAATTGCGGGCCCAGCTCGACGCCTTCGAGGACATGTGGGATGCGCCGCCGGACTTCCTCGACGGCCACCAGCACGCCCATGCGCTGCCCGGCATCCGCGCCATCGTGGTGGAGGAGCTGTCGGCGCGCTATTCCGGGCGCCTGCCCTGGCTGCGCAACTGCACCGAACCCGCCGCCGGGATGCGGCAACGCCGCATCGGCCGGCGCAAGGCGATGGTGATCGGCGCGCTGGCGGCGGGCGCGGCGGGCGCGGCGGCCCGCGCGGGCTTCCCCGTGAACGACAGCTTTCGCGGGCTCTACAACTTCACGCCGGACCCGCCCTATCGCGAGGTGTTCCGCGCCGCGCTGGCGGGGCCGGGCGCGCGCGCGCTGGTGCACTGCCACCCCGGCACGGTGGACGAGGAACTGCGCCGGCTCGACCCGCTGCTGGAGCCGCGCGAGCGCGAATTCGCCTATCTGGCGTCGGGGGCCTGCGGCGAGGACCTCGCCGCCGCCGGGCTGCGCCCCGCCCGCTTCCGCGAAACGGGCGCCTAGAGGTTCAGGGCTGCGATACCGGGCGCGGCGCGGCGGCCACGAGGCGACCCTCCTCGGCCTTGTAATAGTACTGGCTCGCCACCAGCCAGCCCTTGAGCGGACGCAGCGGCGGGATGCAGGTCAGCAGCAGCACCGGCAATGTGGTGAACAGGTGCACCCAGTAGGGCGCCTGGAACGCCACCTCCAGCCACAGGCCGAAGATCACGGCCGGAACGCAGACGAAGCAGATGACGAAAAAGGCCGGACCGTCCGCCGGATCGGCGAAGGAATAGTCGAGCCCGCAGGATTCGCAGCGCGGCGCCAGCTTCAGGAAACCGTCGAACAGCTTGCCCTGACCACAGCGCGGGCAGCAGGCCCGCATGCCGCAGGTGAAGGGCGACAGCCGGGGATAGGAGCCCTCCAGAGGGTCCGGAACGGAGGGAAGACGGGCGGACATGGCAGTTCCTCCTGCGGCGCCGGGACCGAACCGCCCCGGAGCGATACGATCATTAGCTAGGAATGACAGCAGTCAATGTCAATACAATTATGATATGACCGTATATTGACTGCATTCAATCCTGACCGACGACAGGCCCGCCAAGGTACATCCACGGTAGCGGGAGGAGGACGTTAACCAATTCGGGGCATCGTTCCACGAGCAGGCCCGGCCGATTCGCCGAAAGCGAGTGCCCTTTTCATGAGTTTCGTTCGATGAGTAACGTCATTCCGTTCCCCGTCCGCGCCGCCTCCGAAGACGAGCTGGACATTGATCTCCTGACCGCCGTCGATGTCGCCATACGCGACCTGCGCGACCTCGCTTTCCGGCTGCGCGGCGACGCCACCGGGCACGAGCAGGCGCAGGACTGCCTCGACATGCTCACCCGCGCGCTGGAAAACGCGCGCATGGCTGAAATGCACGGCTGAAACACGCGGCTGAGACGGCTCGCCGCTCAGCCGATCAGGCTGTGGAGCAGGAACAGCCCGGCCTTCACGAAGGCCCAGACCACGCCGGACACGACGAAGAGCGACAGCGCCGCCAGCGCGACGCCGACGAGGATCCACAGCCCGTCGCGCTCCAATATGCCGAGCGCCAAGATGCAGATGGCGAGCGCCGGCAGCATGTTGCCGAGCGGGATCGGCAGCACCAGCACCACCGCCAGCACGAAGCACACCGCCCCCACCACATATTCCGCCGGCGGGTGAGCCAGCACGCCGAGGCGCGGGCGCAGCAGGCGCTCGGCCTTGGCGAGCCATGGCGTCGCCTTGTCGACGAAGGCGGCGAAATCCTTGCGGGCGATGGAGCGGCGGGCGATCAGCGGCGGCAACCAGGGCGAACGCCCCAGCGCGAGCTGCGCGGCAAGGAAGATCAGCGGGGCGCCCAGCACCGAGGAGGTGCCCGGCGGCGTCGGCAGCACGTTGGGCAGCGCGAAGATCAGCATCAGCGGCCCGAAGGCGCGCTCCCGCATCGCCTTCAACAGGTCGCCGACCGCGATGCGCTCGTGCCGCGAATCGGCGGCGATGCGGCGCAGCACGTCGGAGAGACGCACCGTCTCCTCGCTCGCCGGCGCGGCGGCGCTTTCGCGCGTCTCGCGGTCGATCTGTTCGCTCGGCGGTTCGCAGGGCACGCGGGCGTCACTCCTCCCGGGCCGCGCTTCATGCGTCGCCAACCCTCGGCCTTCAGATAGGGATGGATTGTGACGTTGACCAGAATGACAGAGCGCTTGCCCGCCCCGGCGCTGCGTCAGGTCCAGCTGAACAGGAAGGCGCCGACCGCCAGGAGGGTGATCACCACGACGGCGATCGAGTGCTTCATCGTCCAGTTATGCAGCGTCACGGCACGTTCCCCCTGTGGCCGCCCCGGTGGCGGCCGCCAAGCTGTGGCGCCTCGCGCACGGGCCGTCAACATCATGTCCATTGATGATGTCACAAGGAGCCTTTAGGAAGGCGCCCCTTCGGCACCTTTCCACGGGAGCGACGGCATGGCGTTCTGCGGCCTCGATTTCGGCACCTCCAACACCACGCTGGCCTTCTGGCGCGGCGATTCGCCCGAGCTGGCGACGCTGGAAGACGGCAAGGTCACGGTGCCGAGCGCCGTGTTCTACGACCGCGCCGGCATGCTCTCCATCGGCCGCGCCGCCATGGCGCGCTATGTCGAGGGCGAGGATGGCCGCCTGATGCGCAGCCTCAAGGCGGTGCTGGGCAGCGCGCTGATCGAGGAGAAGACGCAGATCGGCCGGCGCGCCATCGGCTTCCGCGACGTGATCGCCGATTATCTGCGCGTGGTGAAGGCGCGGGCCGAGGAAAGCGCGGATGCCCCGCTCGACGCGGTGGTTCTCGGCCGGCCGGTGTTCTTCGTCGACGACGACGCGGCCGCCAACGCCAAGGCCGAGGACACGCTGCGCGCCATCGCCGCCGGCATCGGCTTCACCGAGGTGTCCACCCAGTTCGAGCCCATCGCCGCCGCGCTCGACTATGAGCGGCAGGTGCGCGGCGAGGAGATCGCGCTGATCGCCGACATCGGCGGCGGCACCTCCGACTTCTCCATCGTGCGCCTCGGCCCGGCGCGGCGCGCCCGGCCCGACCGCAGCGCCGACATTCTCGCCAATGACGGCGTGCGCATCGGCGGCACGGATTTCGACCGCCATCTCTCGCTCGGCGCGCTGATGCCGCTGCTCGGCTTCCGCAGCCCGATGAAGCGCCCCGGCCGCGACGTGCCGAGCGGCTATTTCCACGAGCTCGCCACCTGGTCGAGCATCAACCGGCTCTACACCTCGCGCACCGTGCGCGAACTGCACGAGGTGCGGCGCGAGGCGGCCCGCCCGGAGCTGGTGGAGCGGCTCATCAAGGTGATCGAGGAACAGCGCGGCCACACGCTGGCCATGGAGGCGGAGGCGGCCAAGATCGCCCTGGCCGAGGCCGCGCGCGCCGAGGTGGAGCTGGGCTGGCTGGAGGCCGGGCTGTCGGTAGGCATCACGCCGGCGGAGCTGGTGGCGCACACCGACACGCTCGCCGCCCGCATCGCCCGGCGCGTCGGCATCTGCCTCGATCAGGCCGGGCTGAAGAGCGGCGACATCGACGCACTGTTCCTCACCGGCGGTTCCACGCGGCTCGCCCATGTGCGCGCGGCCATCCTCGCCGCTGCGCCCGGCGCGCGGGTGGTGGAAGGCGACACCTTCGGCTCGGTCGGCACCGGCCTCGCCGTCGAGGCGGCGCGCCGCTACGGCGAACTCAGCCGTGGCGCAGGTGGAAGGATTTCGGCCGCGTGAGCATCTCGAAGCCGATGCGCGAGAGCGAGGCGCCGCGCCCGGTTTCCTTCACGCCGGTCCAGGCAAGGCCGGGATCGAGATAGTCGCAGCGGTTCATGAACACGGTGCCGGTCTCGATCTCCTGTCCGAGTTCCTCCGCCGCGTCGAGATCGGCGGTCCAGATCGAGGCGGTGAGGCCGTAGACGCTGTCGTTCATCAACGCCAGCGCCTCCTCGTCGTCCTTCACCTTCATGATGCCGACCACCGGACCGAAGCTCTCCTGCGTCATCACCGACATGGAGTGGTCGACGCCGGTCAGCACCTGCGGGGCGAGATAGGGCGTGCCCTCGCGATTGGCCGGAAAGGCGGCAGGGTCGAGATGGGCCTTCGCGCCCTTGCCCACCGCCTCGGCGATCTGCTGGCGGATCGTCCCGGCGAAGCGGCCCTGCGCCATGGGGCCGAGCGTGGTGTCCTCGTCCAGCGGGTTGCCGAGCCGGTAGCGCGCGGTCAGCTCGACGAAGCCGTCGACGAAGCGGTCGTACAGGCTCTCGTGGACATAGATGCGCTCGATGCCGCAGCAGCACTGGCCGGCATTGTAGAAGGCGCCGTCGACGAGGTTCTCGACCGCGAAATCGAGATCGGCGTCGGCGCGCACATAGGCCGGGTCCTTGCCGCCGAGTTCCAGCCCCAGCGGGGTGAAGGTGCCGGCCGCCGCCCGCTCGATGGCGCGCCCGCCCTCCACCGAGCCGGTGAAATTGACGAAATCCACCGCCCCCGCGCCGATGAGCTTCGAGGTCTGCTCATGGGTCAGCACGAGATTGGTGAACAGGCCCTTCGGCAGGCCGGCGCGGTCCATCGCCAGCTGGAAGCGTTCTCCGACGAGGAGGGTCTGCGCAGCGTGCTTGAGCAGCACCGCATTGCCGGCGATCAGCGCCGGGGCGATGGTGTTGACCGCGGTGAGATAGGGGTAGTTCCACGGCGCCACCACCAGCACGATGCCGAGCGGGTCGCGCCTGATATAGCGGCGGAAGCCCGGCCGCTCGTCGGGGGGCACCACCGGCGCCAGAGCTTCGGGGGCGAGGCGGGCGACGTAGCGCACGCGCTCCTCGAAGCCGCCGAACTCGCCGCCGAAGCGCACCGGCCGCCCCATCTGCTGGGCAAGCTCGGGCACGATCTCCTGGTTCATCGCCAGCATGGCGTCGAGGAAGCGCAGCACCGCCGCCGACCGCTCGGCGAGCGGCACGTGGCGCCAGTCGCGCTGGGCGGCTCGGGCCTCGGCGACCGCGCGGGCAAGCGCTGCATCGCTGGCCGCCGGGCGGCGGGCAAGCTCGGAGCCGTCGATGGGGGAAATGCAGACGATATCGCTCATGTCGCACCTGCGGGGCTCCTCAAGAGGTCGCCGAGATGCTACGAAAACGCAATAGGTGGCGGATAACTTCGTGCAACCTGCCGATCCCGCCCGACATATGGCATTGCCGCCGGTGTGATTCTTCCGTAATTTCAAGAGAATTGAGACCAAATGGTCCTTTTTCTTCGGGCGGTGCCGCCGTTGCGCCTTGCCGCGTGCGGCAGGCATCCATCAGCCGATCGAGCCCGTCGCCCCCAAGCGCATGACCGGTGTTCTCCGCCATGAAGCCGAGCAAATCCAGAATGACATCGTACGGTCTCGACGTGCCGGCCAATGCCGCCCTGGCAGGCAGCGCCGCCGACGATGCGGAGATGTTCGAGCTCGCGCCGATCTCGCTCTGGCTGGAGGACTATACCCAGCTCAAGGCGCAGTTCGATGCCTGGCGCGACCAGGGCGTCACCGCGCTGCGCGACTACCTCACCGAGAATCCCGACGAGGTGGTCCGGTGCGCGGAATGCATCCGCGTCCTCAAGGTGAACCGGCACACCCTCTCGCTGTATGACGCCGACAGCCAGGAGCACCTCGTCGCCAATCTCGGCCAGGTGTTCCGCGCCGACATGCTGAAGACCTTCGTCGACGAATTGTGCCAGCTCTGGAGCGGGGCGACCACCTTCGTCAGCAACACGGTCAACTACACGCTCGCCGGCCAGCGCCTCGACATCCAGCTCAAGGGCACCATCCTGCCCGGGCACGAGGAGACCTTTGCGCGGGTGCTGCTCGCCATCGAGGACGTGTCCGAGCGCGAGGTCGCCCGCCGCCAGGCGGCGCAGTCGGAGATTTATGCGCGCGGCCTGTTCGAGAATTCGCCGGTCTCGCTGTGGGTGGAGGATTTCTCCACCATCAAGCAGCTCATGGACGATGTGCGCCTGCGGGGCATCGAGGACTTCCGCGTCTTCACCGACGTGCACCCCGAATTCGTGCAGCGCTGCATCAGCGAGATCCGCATCCTCGACGTGAACGCCCACACGCTGGAGATGTTCGGCGCCGCCTCCAAGACCGAGCTGGTCGCCAACGCGGCGAACGTGTTCCGGGAGGACATGCTGCGCCATTTCCGCGAGCAGCTCATCGACCTGTGGAACGGCAAGCTGTTCCACACCCGCGAGGTGGTGAACTACACGCTGGCCGGCGACGCGCTGCACGTGCATCTGCAGTTCTCCGTGCTGCCCGGCCACGAGCAGGACTGGTCGCTGGTGCAGGTGGCGCTGACCGACATCACCGCGCGCAAGAAGGCCGAGGCCTATCTCGAATATCTCGGCAAGCACGACGTGCTGACCAAGCTCTACAACCGCTCCTTCTATGTCGACGAGCTGAACCGGCTGGAGCGGCGCGGGCCCTTCCCGGTCACGGTGATCGTGGTCGACCTCAACAACCTCAAGCAGGTGAACGACCAGCTCGGCCACGCCGCCGGCGACATGCTGCTGCGGCGCGCCGGCGAGATCCTCGGCAAGGCGGTGGAGGAGCCGCAATGCGCCGCGCGCATCGGCGGCGACGAGTTCGCCGTGCTGCTGCCGGGCGTCGATGAGGAAGGCGGCGCTGCGATGATGGAGAACATCCGCGAGCTGGTGTCGCTCAACAACCAGTTCTATTCCGCCAGCACGCTGGGCCTGTCGCTCGGCATGGCGACCAGCGTTGCCGGCGAACGGCTGGAATCGGTGGTCAAGCGGGCTGACGCGCAGATGTACGCGGCCAAGCGGGAAAGCGACACCGGCCGCTGAGCGGCGGCGCCTAGCCGCCTGCCGAACCCGTCAGCGGCTCCAGCGCGGCGCAGTGCACGAAGCACAGCTTGTTGCCCTCGGGGTCGCGGCCATAGGCGCCGTAATAATCCGTGCCATAGGCGGGACGCAGGCCCGGCGCGCCTTCGTCGATACCGCCCTCCGCCACCAGCGCACGCCACGCGGCGTCCACCGCCGCCCGCGAGGGTGCGGCGAAGCTCACCTGCGTGCCGTTGCCCCAGGTGGCGGGCAGCCCGTTGAAGGGAAGCTGCACGTAGAATTGCGGCCAGGGCCGGCCGGGCCGCGCCCACAGGGAGCCGGGCGGGCCGCCATCGCCCGGTTCGTCGACCTGCACGAGGCCGAGCGGCGCCAGAACGGCGTCGTAGAAGACGGTCAGACGCGCAAGGTCGCGCGCGCCGAGGATGATATGGCTGAACATTGATCGCGCTCATGGAAGGCGGGCGGGTCGGGCGATTGTCTCGCATCGGGCGCACACGGCAAGGGTCGCACGGCCGTGCACGGCAAGGGTCGACAGCGCGGCCAATGCGCAGTAAACGGAACGACGAATTACATCAGCTTCCGGTTTGTTGGAAGTTTTCACTTAGACGGTTTGTAAATGAGCAACCTGCATCACGAGCGCGTGCTGTCGGTCCACCACTGGACGGACAACCTGTTCACCTTCACCACCACGCGCGATCCGGCGCTGCGCTTCAAGAACGGGCAGTTCGTGATGATCGGCCTGACGGTCGAGGGCAAGCCGCTGCTGCGCGCCTATTCCATCGCCAGTGCCAATTACGAGGAAACGCTGGAGTTCTTCTCCATCAAGGTGGCGAACGGCCCGCTGACCTCGCGGCTGCAGCACCTCAAGGTCGGCGACGAGGTGATCGTCGGCCGCAAGCCCACCGGCACGCTGCTCGTCGACTATCTCGTGCCCGGCCGCCGACTCTATCTGCTGGCCACCGGCACCGGCCTCGCCCCGTTCATGAGCCTGATCAAGGACCCGGAGACCTACGAGAACTACGAGAAGGTCATCCTCGTCCACGGCGTGCGGACGGTGGGCGAGCTCGCCTATCAGGACTTCATCGAGAACGAGCTGCCGCAGAACGAATATTTCGGCGAGCTGGTGCAGGAAAAGCTGGTCTACTACCCCACCGTGACGCGCGAGCCCTATCGCAACCAGGGCCGCATCACGGACCTCATCACCTCGGGCAAGCTGTTCGCCGATCTCGGCCTGCCGGCGCTCGACAAGGAGGACGACCGCGTCATGCTGTGCGGCAGCCCGCAGCTGCTCGACGACATGCGCGTCATCCTGAAGGAGCGCGGCTTCGAGGAAGGCTCGACCACCGAGCCCGGCGACTTCGTGATCGAGAAGGCCTTCGTCGAGAAGTGATCCGGAAGGCCGGCGGCCGGTGCCTCAGCGCAGGCGCCGGTCCTTGTCCCAGCGCTCCGCGTCGGCGCGCGCCGCCTCCTCGGGCGAAAGCACGCGATATTCGGCCTCGATGACGGTCGGGCCGCCGGCGCCGGTCGCGCGCTTGCGCCCGCCGAACACGCGGTAGGCGAGGCCGGCGATGACGACGATGGGAAAGACCACCAGGAACACGCTCGCCGCGACGAGCGCGAGCGCGGTGCCGAGCGCCAGCGCCACGGCGACGACGATGGCGATCTGCCACCAGCTCACGCGCCTGACGGTGAAACGGATTCGATCGAACGGATCGGTCGAGCTCATCCCGGGATCTTTCCTCCTGAAGCGGCGGGGCCGCGAAAAGCTGATATGGGAGAGCCGGGCCCTCCCCGCCAGCGGCGGGCGTGGAAATTCGCCCGGCTCGCGCATAGGCTGTTCCCCATGATGCTACGTTCCGCCGTGGAAGCCGACCTGCCCGGCATCCTCGCCATCTATAATCACGCGGTGCTGAACTCGACGGCGATCTGGAACGACACGCCGACCGACCTCGCCAACCGCCTCGCCTGGCTGCGCGACCGTCAGGCGAAGTCCTATCCGGTCATCGTGGCGGAGGAGGAGGGCGAAGTGCTGGGCTATGCGAGCTTCAGCGATTTCCGCCCCTTCGAGGGCTTCCGCATCAGCGTCGAGCATTCGGTCTATGTGGCGGAGGCGGCGCGCGGGCGCGGGCTGGGGCGTGCGCTGGTGGAGGCGCTGTTCGAACCGGCCCGGGCGCTGGGCAAGAAGGTGATGATCGGCGGCATCACCGCCGGCAACGCGGCCTCGCTCGCCCTGCACGCGCGCCTCGGCTTTGTCGAGACCGGCCATTTGCCGGGCATCGGCACCAAGTTCGGCCGGCGGCTCGATCTCGTCTTCGTGCAGAAGGAACTGTGAAGGCGGGCGCCGCCGCCCTCCTCATCGTCATCCCGCCAAGCCGTCATCCCGGCCGAAGCGCAGCGCAGAGCCGGGATCGCATGCCGCTCCCGCGACGGAGAACGATCCCGGATCGGCCTGCGGCCGTCCGGGATGACGTCTTCTGCGGCGAGCAACGGGCTCAGTAGCGGTAGTGATCCGGCTTGAAGGGGCCGGCCTGCGGCACGCCGATATAGTCGGCCTGCTCGGGGCTGAGCGTGGTGAGCTTCACGCCGAGCTTTTCGAGATGCAGCGCCGCGACCTTCTCGTCGAGGAACTTCGGCAGGGTATAGACCTGCTTGTCATACTTGCCGGGGTTGGCCCACAGCTCGATCTGAGCCAGCGTCTGGTTGGAGAAGGAGGACGACATCACGAAGGAAGGGTGACCCATGGCGTTGCCGAGGTTCACCAGCCGGCCTTCCGACAGCAGGATGATGCGGTTGCCGGCGGGGAACTCGATCTCGTCCACCTGCGGCTTGATGTTGGTCCACTTGAAGTTCTTCAGGCCCGCGACCTGGATCTCGTTGTCGAAGTGACCGATGTTGCAGACGATCGCCCGGTCCTTCATCTGCCGCATGTGGTCGACGGTGATGATGTCGCGGTTGCCGGTGGCGGTGACATAGATGTCCGCACGCTCGAAGGCGTTCTCGATGGTCGTCACCTCATAGCCTTCCATCGACGCCTGCAGGGCGCAAATCGGATCGACCTCGGAGACGATGACGCGCGCGCCGGCCTGCCGCAGCGAGGCCGCCGAGCCCTTGCCGACATCGCCGAAGCCGGCGACGAAGGCGACCTTGCCGGCCAGCATCACGTCGGTGCCGCGGCGGATGGCGTCGACCAGCGATTCACGGCAGCCATAGAGATTGTCGAACTTCGACTTGGTGACGCTGTCGTTCACGTTGATCGCCGGGAACAGCAGCTTGCCCTGCTCGGCGAGCTTGTAGAGGCGGTGCACGCCCGTGGTGGTCTCTTCCGAGACGCCCTTGATGGATTTCGCGACCTCGGCGAACCAGCCCTTCGGCTTCTCGGCCAGCAGCTTCTTGATGAGGGCGAAGAAGATCACCTCTTCCTCGGAATCGGGCTTGTCGAGGAAGGCGGTGTCGCCGTTCTCGGCGCGCAGGCCGTGATGCACCAGCATGGTGGCGTCGCCGCCATCGTCGAGGATCATGTTCGGCACGCCACCCCCATGCCAGTCGAACAGGCGGGCGGTGAAGTCCCAGTACTCGGTCAGCGTCTCGCCTTTGAAGGCGAAGACCGGCGTGCCGGCGGCGGCGATGGCGGCGGCGGCGTGGTCCTGCGTCGAGAAGATGTTGCAGGAGACCCAGCGCACGTCGGCACCGAGCGCCTTCAGGGTCTCGATCAGCACGGCGGTCTGGATGGTCATGTGCAGCGATCCGGCGATGCGCGCGCCCTTGAGCGGCTGCGCCGGGCCGTATTCCGCGCGGATGGCCATCAGGCCCGGCATCTCGGTTTCGGCGAGCTCGATCTCCTTGCGGCCGAAATCGGCCAGGCTGAGATCCTTGACGATGTATTCGCTGGCGACGGCCATGACGTGGCTTCCTTCTGCCTGACGCGGATGAGACGCGCGGTTTATGCGGCGGGGCTGCCGCGTGATAGCAGCCCGCCCTAGGGAAGACAATAATGATATAAAGATATCTTTATATGACAGGTCCGACAGGAAAGCGGGCGCGGGCTACTCGCCTTCGCCGAAGCGGTCGGAAACCAGCGCGTCGAGCGCCTCGACCGCCGCCTCTGCCTCCGGCCCGCTCGCCTCGACGAGAATGGTGGTGCCCGGCGCGGCGGCCAGCATCATCAGCCCCATGATCGAGGTGCCGCCCACGGTCTCGCCGGCGCGGGTGACGCGCACATCGGCGTCGAAGCGCTCGACGGTCTGGACGAACTTGGCGGAGGCGCGCGCGTGCAGGCCGCGCTTGTTGACGATGGCAAGCTCGCGCTGGATGGCCGTGGTCACGGTCACTTCCCGGCCAGGACGCGGCTGGCGATGTTGATGTATTTGCGGCCGGCCTCCTGCGCCTGCGCCACCGCCTCGCCCATCGGCACCTCGCCGCGCACGGTGGCGAGCTTGACCAGCATGGGCAGGTTGATGCCGGCCACCACCTCGATATCGGGCGAGGTCATGACCGAGATGGCGAGGTTGGAGGGCGTGCCGCCGAACATATCGGTCAGGATCACCACGCCCTCGCCGGCATTCACCGCCTCGACGGCGTCCACAATGTCCTTGCGGCGCTGCTCGATATCGTCGTCCGGGCCGATCGTGATCGCCTCGATCTGCGACTGGGGACCCATGACGTGTTCGAGTGCGGCGCGGAACTCGCTGGCAAGGCGTCCGTGCGTGACGAGTACGAGACCTATCATCCTGCTCCGCCGCGCGCCCGTCGGCGCGACTGCAATGCTTCCGCCCGGTGGGCGTCCAAGGTAGGGCGTCCGAGGTAGAGCTTTCCGGCGCCCGCCTCGATGGGGCGCACATCATCGTTGCGCCGCACATGAATGGCAAGTGCCGTCCGGTAAAATCGGATCCCGTCTTCCGCACCGCCGCGCGGCGGTCACGAGGACTTAATCGGACCCCGGCGCGGCGAGCAGAAGGGCGAGCACCTGCTGCACCGGATCGCCGCCGGCAAACACCGGCAGGCGCTGGATTTCAACCCCTTCGAGGACGGTTTCGAGCGCCTCGGGCGCGGGCAGCCGGGCCGCGTCGTCTGCCCCGAGATCCACCACCAGATCGACGCGCGCTTCCCCAGCGAAAGGCAGCCGCCGCAGCCCCGCCCCGCGTATCTCGATCAGCCCTGCGAGATGGTGCGGCGCGGCGGCGAAAAGCGCGCCCTCGCGCGCGGTCAGAATCACCCGGTCGTCGGCGACCAGCGTCACCGGGGGAACGAGCCCGCTGCCGCCGGCGAGGACCAGCGCGAAGGCGAGATGCGACTTGCCCGCGCCGGAGGCGCCGCGGATCAGCACGCCCTTCGTGCCGACCCGCACGCAGGAGGCGTGAACCGTACCGGGGGGCTGGGAGGACGGCATGCTCAGTTCGCCGGCAGGCGGACGATGAAGCGGGCCCCGCCGGGCCGGGCCGCCGCCGCGCGGGTGCCCTTGCCCTTGCGGGCCGCCACCGCCGGGCGGTTCTCCGCCCATATGCGCCCGCCATGCGCCTCGACGATCTGCCGCGAGATCGACAGGCCGAGGCCGGAGTTCTGGCCGAAGCCCTGCTCTTCCGGCCGGTCGGTGTAGAAGCGCTCGAAGATGCGGCCGAGCGCGTGCGGCGGGATGCCCGGCCCGTCGTCGTCGACCACGATCTCCACCGCGTCGCGGCTGCGCCGGCAGGTGACGCGTACCTCCCCGCCCTTGGCGGAGAAGGAGCGGGCATTGTCGATCAGGTTGTTGATGACCTGCCCGAGGCGCGAATCATGACCCGGCACGATGAAGCTGTCGGCGGCGCCCGCCGCGTCCTCAAACGTCAGCGAGACGCTCACCCCGTCGCCGCGCACCACGTCGTTCTGCACGCCGGTGACGGTGTTGAGCAGGCGCACGAGGTCGACCGGCTCCGCCTCCTCGCGCTGCAATTCGCCGTCGAGGCGGCTGGCGTCGGAAATGTCGGTGATCAGCCGGTCGAGCCGGCGCACATCGTGCTGGATCACCTCCAGCAGCCGCTCGCGCGAGCTGTCCGACTTCGCCAGCGGCAGCGTCTCCACGGCGGAACGCAGGGAGGTGAGCGGGTTCTTCAGTTCGTGCGAGACGTCGGCGGCGAAGCTCTCGATCGCCTCGATGCGCGAATAGAGCGCGTCGGTCATGTCGCGCAGCGCGCCGGAGAGATGGCCGATCTCGTCCGAGCGGCTGGTGAAATCGGGAATCTCGACGCGCTGGCGGGTGCGCCGGCGCACGCGCTCGGCGGCGTCCGCCAGCTTGCGGACTGGCCCCGCAATGGTGCCCGCCAGCAGCAGCGAGAGCACCACCATGACCGCCATGGCGACGAGGAAGACGCGCACGATCACAAGACGCTCGGCCGCCACCGCCCCGTCGATCTCGCCACCCTGGGTGGAAAGCAGCAGCACGCCGAGAATGGCGCGGAAGCGCTGCACCGGCACGGCGACCGAGACGATGACCTGCCCGCGGCTGTTGACCTGCACGGCGCTGGCCTTCTGGCCCTGCAGCGCCTCGACGACTTCCTGATAGCCCTTGCCGTTATTGGGGCCGAGCTCCTTGTAGAGCGGCAGGTCGCCGCGCTCGAACCACACCTTCATGCTGTTCCAGCCGCGCTCCATCCAGTTGGGCCGGGGCGTGGTGGGCGAGGGCATGTCGAAGCGCAGGATCTCGCCGCGCGAATAGAGCGAGCGGGAATCGAGCAGCAGCGCGCCGTCGCGGTCGTAGATGCGCGCGCGCGTGCCGGTCGGCTCGACGAGGCGTTTCAGCACGGGGGCGACGCGTTCGGGATTGATGGGGAATTCGAGCGGGGCGAAGCCCTCCTCGCCCGGCCCGTAGCTCTCGCCCGCCTGCAGTTCCAGCAGCCGCTCGGGGTCGATGGTGATGGCGTTGGTCTCGACCTGCGCGGAGGCGGCAATGGCGCTGGCGATGATCTCGCCCTGCACCAGCAGGCTCTGCACGCGCGCGTCGATCAGCCCGGCGCGGAACTCGGAGAGGTAGAGGATGCCCGACACCAGCACGCACATGCCCGCGAGGTTGAGCAGCACGATGCGGCGGGTGAGGCTGGAGAAGCTCTTGAAGGCCACGAAGTTGCGGGCCCGGCGCAGCGCGCCGAGCAGACCGCCTCGGGCCGCGCCGGGGGACGCCGCCGTTTCTGCCGCCTCCGCCTCGGGCCGATCCTCGCCGGCGGCGGAGCGCGTCGATTCGGGATCGAGCAAAGAGCCGCTACTCCTTGAAGCGGTAGCCGACGCCGTACAGCGTCTCGATCATCTCGAAATTGTCGTCCGTCACCTTGAACTTCTTGCGCAGCCGCTTGATGTGGCTGTCGATGGTGCGGTCGTCGACATAGACCTGATCGTCATAGGCCGCGTCCATCAGCGCGTTGCGGCTCTTCACCACGCCGGGGCGGGTGGCGAGCGCCTGCAGGATGAGGAACTCGGTCACGGTGAGGACGACGTTCTCGCCCTTCCAGGTGCAGGTGTGGCGCTCGGGGTCCATGCGCAGCAGCCCGCGCTCCAGCACCTTGGCGCTGTCGGTCTCGCGCGGCAGCGTGCCGTCCTTGGGCGCGAAGCGGCGCAGCACCGCCTTCACCCGCTCGACCAGCAGGCGCTGGGAGAACGGCTTCTTTATGAAATCGTCGGCGCCCATCTTGAGGCCGAACAATTCGTCGATCTCGTCGTCCTTGGAGGTGAGGAAGATCACCGGCATGTCGGATTTCTGGCGCAGGCGGCGCAGCAGCTCCATCCCGTCCATGCGCGGCATCTTGATGTCGAAGATCGCCAGATCCGGCGGGTTCGACTTGAAGCCGTCGAGAGCCGTCGCGCCGTCGGTGTAGGTCTGGATCCTGTAGCCTTCCGATTCCAGGGCGATGGAGACGGAGGTCAGGATGTTGCGATCGTCGTCGACGAGAGCGATGGTCGGCATCTGCACACTTTCCTGTTCGGCAGCGGTACACGAAGCGGTGAACCGCGCCGGCGTGGCCACAATGTGACACGCAACCTGATTCATCTGAAAATAGCGCGTCTGAAGGCACATAGCCAATCACACGCCGCAGGGCCATCCTGCGGCGTGACGGAGCACGGTGCCGCGCACACGTCCAGTCACGTCCGACGGAGGGGTCTCCATGTCCGCGAAACAGCCGCCCGAACAGGAATTCGACGCCGCCGCCACGGTGCGCCGCCTCCTGCGCGAGGCCCAGACCGGCGCGCTCGCCACGCTCGACGAGGATGGCGGCCCCTATGCCTCGCTGGTCCAGCTCGCCACCCTGCCGGACGGCGCGCCGCTGCTGCTGCTGTCCGGCCTCGCGCGCCACACCCGCAACATCGCCCGCGACGCGCGCGTTTCTCTGCTGGTGGACGAGCGCCGCACCGGCGACGAACTGCAGGGCGCCCGCGCGGGACTTAAAGGGCGCATCGCGAAGCTCCCCGACGAGGCAAGCCTCGCCACCGCCCGCCGGCGCTTCCTCGCCCGCCACCCGGACGCGGCGGGATTCGCCGGCTTTTCCGATTTCGCCTTCTACCGGATCGCGCTCGACAGCGCGCATCTCGTCGCCGGCTTCGGCCGCATTGTCGATGTGGAAGGCGCGGCGCTCGCCACCGCGACCGCGGATGCCGGCGAGGTGCTGGCGGCCGAAGCCGGCGCGGTCGAGCACATGAACGCGGACCATGCCGACGCCATCCAGCTCTATGCCATGCACCTGCTCGGCACCGGTCCCGGCCACTGGAAGCTGGTCGGGCTGGACCCCGAGGGCTGCGACCTGATGAGCGGCACCGAGGTGCGCCGGCTGGCCTTCGGACGGCGCGTCACCGATGCGCGGCAGATGCGCGCCGTGCTGGTCGAGCTTGCCGAAAGGGCCCGCGCCGCACTGGTCCAATGATACCGGGCGCGGTGGAAAACCACCGCTTCGGCCTCGTTTAGCCACGAATTCGGCGCGGAATTTCAGACAAATGGCCTGACTGGCCACCCATGGTGCCGCCTCCTGTCATGCGTAAGAGGAGGCCGAGCTTGAACCAGACCGGCACGCACAACGAGGATCACGGCGCCGAGGCCATCGGCCTTTCCGGCACCGGACGGGTGTTTTGGAACCTGCGCGAGGCCGCCCTGTGCGAGCGCGCCGTCGCCCGCGCCGAGGGTCGGCTGTCCGACACCGGCGCTCTGGTGGTGGCGACCGTGCCCCCGCCCACCCTCGACGAGCAGGACCGCTATGTCGTCCGCGACGAGGCCGTGGAGGACGGCGCCCGATGGGAGGGCGCCAATCCGCTGCCGCGCGCGTCCTTCGAGACGCTGAAGGCCGACATGCTGGCCTATGCCGGCGGGCGCACCCTGTTCGGGCAGGATCTTTACGCCGGCGCCGACCCCGTGCCCGTGCGCGTGCTGACCGAGCACGCCTGGCAGGCGCTGTTCGTCCGCAACCTGCTGCGCCGGCCGGAGCCTTCCGCGCTCGCCGGCTTCGTGCCGCAGCTCACCATTCTCAGTACGCCCGGCTTCCGCGCCGAGCCGGAGAAGCACGGCGTGCGCGGCACCGGCGCGGTCGCCTGCGATCTCGCGCAGGGCCTCGTGCTGATCGCCGGCACGCTGCACGCCGAAGAGATGGAGGCGGCGCTCGCCGCCGGGCTCGCCCATATGCCTGCCCATTCGCCCGCCGAGCGCGGCCGGCTGGTGCTGTCAGGCGCGGCAAGTGTCGAAGAGGGAAGCACCGGGACGACGGGCGATCTCGCGCTGTTCCTCGGCCGGTCCGGCGCGGGAGCGACCACGCTGGCGGCCGGCCCGGCGCGGACCCTGTGCGCCGACGGGCTGCTGGCCTGGGGGCAGGACGGCATCGAGCCGGTCGGCGCCGGCTGCCATCCGCGCACGCGCGGCCTGTCCCCGGACAACGCGCCCGCCTTTCATGCCGCCGCCCGCCGCTTCGGCGCGGTGCTGGCCAATGTCGGGCTCGATCCCGAGGGACGGGCGCCGGACTTCGACGACGACGCGCCGGCCGGGGAAGGCCGCGCCGCCTTCCCGCTCGACTTCCTGCCCGGCGGCGGCGCGCCGATGGCCGGCCGGCCCCGGCATGTCTTCCTGCTCGTCCACGACGCGTTCGGCGTGCTGCCGCCCATCGCCCGGCTCACCCCGTCGCAGGCCCTGTATCATTTCCTGTCGGGCTACCAGGGCGACGTGACGAGCACGGAGAGCGGGGCCGAGGCGCCGCAGGCCCGCTTCGCGCCGGGTGGAGCGGCCATCGCGCTGCCGACTCCGCCTTCCACGGAGAGCCGCCTGCTACGCGAGCTGCTGGCCCGCGACGCGCCCGGCTGCTGGCTGGTGAACACCGGCTGGCTCGGCTCGCGCGCCGGCACCGGCAGACGCGTGCCGCTCGCCGTCACCCGCCGGCTGGTCGAGGCGGCGCTGTCGGGCGCGCTTGACGCAGGCGAGACGCGCACCGACCCGAATTTCGGCTTCGCGGTGCCGGTCGAGGTGGAAGGTGTAGAGCGCGCCCTGCTCGACCCCGCCCGCGCCTGGCCGACGCGCATCGACTATTCGATGACCGCCCGCCGGCTGGTCGGCCTGTTCACCGCGAATTTCGCCCGCTTCGAGAGCGCGGTCGACGAGGAGGTGCGCGGCGCCCAGCCGGGTGTGGCCATCGCGGCGGAATAGCGCGACACTCGTTCCCGCTCGCCGAAAGCTGTGGAGGAAGACATGCCCGCCCGTGCTGCCCGCCGCGCCCGCGCCGGACTCATCCTCGGCGCTGTCCTGCTTCTGGCGCCGGCCGCGCAGGCGGCGGGCGCCGTCACCTTCGTGGCGCCACAGAACTACCGGGACGGCAATCTCGGCTGGGGGCCGGTCGACCAGCGCCTGACGCTGGAAGGGCTGGAGCGCATCTTCCGCAACGCCGCCGCCAAGCGGCTGCCGGCGGGCTACGAGATCGACGTCGCGGTGCTCGACGTCGATCTCGCCGGCAAGATCGACCCAGTGCGCGCGCGCACCGGCGAATTGCGCGTCATGCGGCAGGACACATGGCCCTCGATGACGCTGCGCTACACGCTGCGCCGGGGCGGCAAGGTCATCGTGCGCGGCGAGGAGACGCTGCGCGCGATGAACTACCTCATGGACCCGGTGGCGATCCGCTCCACCGAGCCGCTGCGCTTCGAGAAGGCGATGGTGAACGACTGGTTCCGCACCCGCTTCGCCGGGCTCGACGCCGCGCGCCCGGCGACGTGAGCGCCTACAGGAAATACAGCCAGGTCAGCAGCGCGAAGCAGGGCAGCAGGAACAGGCCCGACCACGCCATGTAGCCGAAGAAGCTCGGCATGGCGACGCCGCGGCTTTTGGCGATGGCCAGCACCATGAAATTCGGCGCGTTGCCGATATAGGTGAGCGCGCCCATGAACACGGCGCCGGCCGAGATCGCCTCCAGCGTCACCGCGTATTTCGCCATCAGCTCCTGCGCGTCGCCGCCGGCGAGGTTGAAGAAGACGAGATAGGTCGGCGCGTTGTCGAGGAAGCCGGAAAGCAGGCCGGTCATCCAGAAATAGCCGGCATTCACCGGCCCGCCGGCCTCGTCCGTCACCAGCGCCACCAGCGGCGACAGCGCACCGCTCGCCCCCGCCTTGAGGATGGCGATGACCGGGATGATGGTGAGGAAGATCGCCGCGAAGAGCTTGGCCACCTCGCGGATCGGCTCCCAGTCGAAGCCGTTGCGCTCGCGGATGAAGGCCGGCGTGATGCGGATCGAGATGTAGGCCAGCACCAGCAGCGCCACGTCGCGGGCGATGGACGGCAGCGGCACATGGGTGCCGAGGATGTCGAATTCGATGCCCGGCTGCCACAGCGCGCTCATCAGGATCGCGGCGATGACGCCGGCCAGCAGCGGGATGTTGCGCAGCCCGCGCAGGCCCAGCCGCTCGGTGTCCGGCGTCGGGTCGGGCTTGTGCGGCAGGTTCTCCTCCTTGGCGTAGAAATGGCGGTCCAGCAGGTAGAACACGACGAGCAGGATGGCCGCGATCAGCGCCGTGTCGTGGAACAGATGCTCCGTGGTCCAGAAGAAGGACACGCCCTTGAGGAAGCCGAGGAAGAGCGGGGGATCGCCGAGCGGGGTCAGCGAGCCGCCGATGTTCGAGACGAGGAAGATGAAGAAGATGACGGTGTGGACATTGTGACGCCGCTCGTCATTGGCGCGCAGCAGCGGGCGGATCAGCACCATGGAGGCGCCCGTGGTGCCGATGACGCTGGCGAGCACCGTGCCGATGGCGAGCAGCGCCGTGTTCACCCCCGGGCTGCCGTGCAGATTGCCGGTCAGCAGGATGCCGCCGGAGATGGTGAACAGCGAGAACAGGAGGATGATGAACGGGATGTATTCCAGCAGCGCGGCGTGCGCGACCTCGTAGACGGTCAGTCCCGCGCCGAAGACGGCGATGAAGGGCACGAGGAAGGCCAGCCCCCAGAACAGCGCGACCTTGCCGTAATGGTGATGCCAGAAATGGCCCGCCAGAAGCGGGATGACGGCGATGGAGAGCAGCATGCCGACGAAGGGAATGCCCCAGATAAGCGGCAGCGTCGCGCCGTCTATGCCACCTTCCGCCGCCAGTGCCGGCATCGCTGTCAGCGCGAGGCCGAGAAGGGCCAGCGGCGCGGCGGAAAAGGCGGCTCTCGTCATCGGCATCGGTCCTCCCGTCTGTGTCATTGTTGTCGTTCCGGGGTATCAACCCCCTCCCGCAGTGTCGAGCAAAACCGGACCCGCTCACCGCCGATGTGATCGCCCGCCATCGCCGCGCGCTCACGCGGCCTTGGCGCGGCGGCGCGCGCTGCGCTAGACCGGGAGCGACACCGCCGGTGCACCCTTCCGCCGGCTCCGAGGATGCCCATGCCCCGCTCCGTCGCCGGTCCCGAGATCGAACGCCTGATCCAGTTGCTCGCCCGTGTGCCGGGCCTCGGCCCGCGCTCGGCGCGGCGGGCGGCGCTGCACCTCATCAAGAAGCGCGAGCAGCTCATGGCGCCGCTGGCGGGCGCGTTCGGGGAGGTGCTCGGCAAGGTCTCGACCTGCCGCGTCTGCGGCAATCTCGACGTGCGCGACCCCTGCTCGGTGTGCATCGACGAGACGCGCGACGAGACGCTTCTGGTCGTCGTCGCCGACGTCTCCGACCTCTGGGCGCTGGAGCGGGCGGGGGCGCTGAACGCGAAGTACCACGTGCTCGGCGGCACGCTCTCGCCGCTCGACGGCATCGGGCCGGACGAGCTGAACCTCAAGACGCTGGTGGCGCGCGTGCACGGCGGCACCGTCAAGGAGGTGCTGCTGGCGCTGGGCGCCACGGTGGACGGGCAGACCACCGCCCATTACGTCACCGAACTCCTGCGCGATTGCGGCGTGAAGGTCACGCGGCTCGCCCATGGTGTGCCGGTCGGCGGCGAGCTCGACTATCTCGACGAGGGCACGCTGGCGGCGGCGATCCGGGCGCGCACGAGCTTCTGAAGATCGCGCCGCGAAGCTGTGCCGCTCGGCGCGCCCGCTACGCTTTCGTCGCCGCCAGCTCGCGGAAATGGCCGCGCGCCTGCAGCCAGCCGAGCAGGGCGAGGCCGGGGATCGCCGCCAGCGAGGTCACGGCGAAGAACGCCATCCATCCCGTCTCCTGCGCCACGAAGCCGGCGGAGGAGGCGAGGAAGGTGCGCCCCACCGCGGCCAGCGCGGTCAGCAGCGCGTATTGGGTCGCGGTATGCGCGCGGTCGCCGCAGAGCGCGGAGATGTAGGCGACGAAGATCACCGTGCCGATGGCGCCGGTGAAGTTCTCGATCACGATGGTCGCCGTCAGCGCCGCGACGTCCACCCCCATCCACGCCTGCCAGGAAAAGGCGAGGTTGGACAGCATCTGGAGGATGCCCGCCACCCACAGCGCCGTGGCGAGCGGCAGGGCGCGGGCGATCACCCCGCCGGCGAAGCCGCCGATCAGCGCCGCCGCGAAGCCGACGCCCTTCACCACGCCGGCATAGGTCGCTTTATCGAAGCCGATGTCGATGACGAAGGCGCCGGTCAGCGCGCCGGCGAAGGCATCGCAGAACTTGAACAGCACCACGAACAGCAGGATCGCCACCGCGTTGTTGCGGGTCAGGAAGGCGCCGAAAGCCCCGACCGCCGTCTGGCCGACGCGGCGGAGCACGTTCTCCTCGTGCTTGACGACGGGCTCGCCCGCCGGCTCCTTCGCGAGCAGCGAGGCGACGAGGCCGACGCCGACCATGAGGGCGGCGGCGAGATAGCCCCAGCGCCACACATCGGCGCGCGGCACGCCGAGCACCTCGAACCAGGCCACCAGCAGCACCACGCCGGCACCCGAGGCCAGCATGCCGACCCGGTAGGCAGCGACATAGCCGGCCATGCCGGCGGCCTGTTCGCGGGTCTCCAGGCTCTCGACGCGGAAGGCGTCGACCACGATGTCCTGCGTCGCCGAAGCCGCCGCCACCAGCAGCGCGCCGAGCGCCACGTGCCAGGGCCCCGTGACCGGATCCTGGAAGCCGAGCCAGACGATGGCGACCGCGAGCAGGAGCTGGGTGAACACCAGCCAGCCCCGCCGCCGGCCGAGCCAGCGCCCGAGCAGCGGCACGTCGAGCGCATCGACCAGCGGGGCCCAGACGAACTTGAAATTATAGGGCACGCCGACCAGCGCGAAGAGTCCGATGGTGGCGAGGTTCACCTTCGCCTCGGCCATCCAGATGGTCAGCGTCGCTCCCGACAGCGCCAGCGGCAGGCCGGAGGAGAAGCCGAGCAGGATGACGATGAGCACGCGCGGGCGCAGATAGACCGCGAGGCTGGCGAGAAAGCCGTCATCCTCGCGGGCAGGCGGCGCATCGGGGCGGGCGGTACGGGGATTGGCGGTATCGGTCATGAAGCGTCCATGCGGAGCGATTCGGGACGGCGCGGTCCCCCTGTCTACCCCGCCCGGCGCCCTCTGTCCCGCAGGCCGCGAGGCGGCCCGGCGCGCGCTATCCCTTCGCGGCCACTTCCTTCTCCGGCGGGATCGGGATGACGTCGACCTCCACCGTCAGCTCCTGCCCGCCCGAGCCGAAGACCACGCCGCCGATCGGCGCCACGTCGGTGTAGTCGCGCCCGACCGCCAGCACCACGTGATCGGTCGCGACGATGAGCGCGTTGGTGGGGTCCAGCCCCTGCCAGCCGATATCCTCGCCGCACCAGACCGATACCCAGGCATGGGTGGCATCGGCGCCCTGGAGGCGCTCCCGGCCGGGCGGCGGCTCGGTGCGCAGGAAGCCGGAGACATAGGCCGCCGGCAGGCCGAGCCCGCGCAGGCCGGCGATCATGATGTGCGCGAAGTCCTGGCACACGCCGCGCCGCATGCCGAACGCCTCCAGCGGCGGCGTCGAGACGTCGGTGGCGCGCGGGTCGTAGGTGAATTCGGCATGCAGCCGGTTCATCAGGTCGATGGCGCCGGCCAGCATGGGCCGGCCGGGCGGAAAGCTCTCCCCCGCCCACGCCGTGATGTCCTCGCTCAGCGGCACGGCCGGGCTCGGGAACAGATGATGCGCCGGCGAGGCCCCGGAGAGGTCGGCGCTGGCATCGGCCGCCTCGCGCACCTCCTCCCAGCTCGGCCCGCTCTCGGCATCGACGGGCGGCGGCTCCTCCACCTCGACGCGGGCACGCGTCCGCACGGTGAAGCTCTTATGCGCGGTCTCGATGCGGATATGGACGACCTTGTTGCCGAAGAAGTCGCGCGTCTCGGTCCATTCCACCGGCTCGGGCTCGACCGTGAAATGGCTGGCGACGACGCGCTGGTTCGGCCGGTCCACCGGCGCCATGCGCACGACGTGGCGCGCCACCGGCACCGGCGAGTCGTAGGCATAGGCCGTGGTCTGGTGGATGTCGTACTTCACGCCAGAAGCTCCCACGGCGTCTCCACCGGCTGGTTCTGGATGAAGTAGCGCTCGGCGACGTCGTTGGAGAGCTCCATCAGCTCGGATTCGACCTGCCACAGCCGCGCATCGTCGAATTCGGCGGCACTGAACGCCTTCATCGAGGCGGAAAGCCGGGCGGCGAGCCGCTCCTCGGGCGGGGGCGGCTCGTCGCCGACATGGCCGGGCAGCGCCGCGATATGGGCGACGATGGCCTCGATCTGGAAGGCGAGCGAGCGCGGATTGACCGGGTCGAGCAGCACGAGATCGAGCACCGGCGCGCGACTCTCCACCATCACATAACGCGAGCGGTAGGTGATCTGGCTGTCGCACAGCTCCAGCAGCACGTCGAGCGCGCTGGCGGAGGGCGTCTCGCCGACCAGGGTCGAGGCGAAGCGGCAGGTGGCGATGGCGCGCTCGATGCGCCGGCCGAGATCGAGGAAATGCCAGCCGGCGAGCCGGTTCATGTTCTCCGAGGCGAGGCCGGAGAAGGCGGCGAGCGCGCGCAGCGCCCGGTCGGTGCGCTCATAGGCGTCGGGCTCGGCGCTGGTGGCCGGCACGGGCTCGTCCATCATCAGCGCGAGGTCGGCCAGCGTGCGCCAGGCATCCGGCGACAGCCGGTCGCGGATCACCGAGGCGGTGTGGCGCGCCGCCTCGATGAGATTGGGCAGCGCGCCCGGCAGGTCGCGCCGCGACAGCGCGGCCAGCACATGGCGGACGGGCCGCACGCGCGTCACGTCGTCCGGCGCGGCGCCCCAATATTGCAGCAGGTCGAGCAGCTTGGGCACCGAACCGCCGCCCCCGTCGGCGGTCGAGGACAGCCGGCCGGCCAGCGTGCGCAGCAGGCGCAGCGTGCATTCGGCGCGCTCCACATAACGCCCGAGCCAGAAGAAATTGTCGGCCGCCCGGCTCGGCAGCGGCCCGGTCTGGCGCTTGATCTCGACATGGCCGGCGGCCGGCAGCAGCGTCGTCTGCTCGACGGGAGCGGCGTCGAGCACCCAGACATCCGCCGAGCGCCCGCCGCCCTGCATGCTCACCGCGCGCGGGTCGAGGCTCTCGGAAACGCGGGCGAAGCCGCCGGGCATCACCGTCCAGCCCGACTCCGTCGCCGCCACGAAGATGCGCAGGATGAAGGGGTGCGGCTCCAGCCGGCCCTCGCGCCAGACCGGCATGGTCGACATGCGCACCGCCTCCTGGCCGACAATGTCGACGCCGCGCGTACGGATCGCCGTCTCGACGGCGGCCCGACGGGCGGGATCGAGATCGGCGCCGATCACCGCGCCCTCGTCGAGCAGGCCCGGCAGGGTGCGGCGGAAGGCCGGGGCGATGACGAGATCGTCGAGACCGTCCAGCACGCGCTCGCGCTCGGCCGCCTGGCCGCACCACCAGGTCGCGACGTTGGGCAGGATCGGCGCCTCGCCGAGCACGGGCATGCCGAGCTTGGGCAGGAAGCCCATCATGGCGGGAGCCTCGACGACGCCGGAGCCGAGCGCGTTGGCCAGCGCCACCCCGCCGGCGCGCACGGCCTGCATGAGGCCGGGCACGCCGAGCCGCGAGCCGGGGTTCAGCTCCAGCGGGTCGGCATAATCGGCGTCGAGGCGGCGCAGCAGCACGTCGACCCGCTTCAGCCCGGCGACGGTGCGGACATAGACCACATTGTCGCGCACCGTGAGATCGTCGCCCTCCAGCAGCACGAAGCCGAGATAGCGGGCGAGATAGGCGTGCTCGAAATAGGTCTCGTTCAGCGGGCCCGGAGTGAGCAGCCCCACCCTCCCCTCGCCGGAGCGGTCGAGCCGGGTGAGGCCGGCGCGCAGCGCCTGGAAATAGCCGGCCAGCCGTCGCACGTTCAGCGAGCGCGCGAGGTCCGGCATGGCGCGGGCGATGGCGATGCGGTTTTCCAGTGCATAGCCCGCGCCGGAGGGCGACTGGGTGCGGTCGGAGATCACCCACCAGTGCCCGTCCGGGCCGCGCCCGATATCGGCGGCGTAGATCTTCAGGAAGCTGCCGCCATGGGGGTCGACGCCCACCATGGGGCGCAGGAAATCCGGGCTTCCGGCCACCGCCGCCGCCGGCAGCGCGCCCGAACGCAATAGATGGCCGGCGCCGTAGACGTCGGAAAGCACAGACTCCATGAGCTGCGCGCGCTGGATCAGCCCGCGCTCCAGCGCCTGCCATTCGGTGGCGTCGATGACGAGTGGCAGGTGCGAGATCGGCCAGGGCCGCTCGCCGCCGTTCGGGTCGTCATAGACGCGGTAGAACACGCCGGAACGGTAGAGGTGGCGGTCGGCGGCGCTGAAGCGGCGCTGCACCTCCTCCGCCCCCATCTCGGCCAGCGCCGCGAGCAGCGGCGTCCAGTGCGCGCGCGGACGCCCCTCCGCGTCCACGAGCTCGTCGTGCACGCCGGGCAAGGGCTTGTAATCCGCCAGCAGTGCCTCGACCGCCGCTTCCTCGAAGCGGCGGGTCCGGGCCTTCGCCTCACCGCGTCCGGCCATGTCCGTTCCTCGGCGCGCCCGACGAAAGGGAACGCATTCCGCCTGCCCGCGACGTCCGTGGCTGCGCGCGCGTGAACGCACGCACGGGCCGCGGCCTCTGGCACGCGCTCGCCATGCGCCGCGTCAGATCCGCGCCGGGCGGCGCAGGTCGAGCGTCGCCGGGAATTCGGCGGACGCCTCTTCCGGCGGCACGAACAGGTAGCCGGGAGTGTGGCCGTAATCCTGGAAGCGCGCCAGACGTCGCGCCTGCGCCTCGTACGAATTCACCGGAAATGTTTCGTAGTTTCGGCCGCCCGGATGCGCGACATGGTAGACGCAGCCGCCCAGCGAGCGGTTCGACCACAGGTCCACAATATCGAAGGTCAGCGGCGCGTGCACGGGAATCGTCGGGTGCAGGCCGGAGGCCGGCTGCCACGCCTTGAAGCGCACACCCGCCACATATTCGCCGAAGCGGCCGGTACCGAGCAGCGGCAGGCGCCGCCCGTTGCAGGCCACGATGTGGCGGATCGGGTTCAGCCCCTCGACGCGCACCTGCAGGCGCTCGACCGAGGAATCGACGAAACGGACCGTGCCGCCGACCGCGCCCTCTTCGCCCATCACATGCCAGGGCTCCAGCGCCTGCCGCAGCTCCAGCGACACGCCGCCATGCTCGACCTGCCCGAAATAGGGGAAGCGGAACTCGCGCTGCGCCTCGAACCACAGCGGATCGAACGCGTAGCCGGCCCGGCCGAGATCGTTCAGCACGTCCTTGAAGTCGGCCCACACGAAGTGCGGCAGCATGAAACGGTCGGCCAGCGCGGTGCCCCAGCGGGCGAGCGGGCCTTCCTGCGGCTCGCGCCAGAACCACGCGATGAGCGCGCGCAGCAGCAGCTGCTGGGCGAGCGACATGCGCCAGTCCGGCGGCATCTCGAAGGACCGGAACTCGACGAGGCCGAGCCGGCCGGTCGGCCCGTCCGGCGAGAACAGCTTGTCGATGCAGATTTCCGAGCGGTGCGTGTTGCCGGTGACGTCGGTCAGCAGGTTGCGGAACAGCCGGTCGACCAGCCAGGGCGGCGGCGCCTGGCCCTTGCCGGGCGCCGGCACGTTCGCCATGGCGATTTCGAGCTCGTAGAGCACGTCGTGGCGGGCCTCGTCGACGCGCGGCGCCTGGCTGGTCGGGCCGATGAACAGGCCGGAGAACAGATAGGACAGCGAGGGATGGCGCTGCCAGTAGGTGATGAGGCTCTTGAGCAGGTCGGGCCGGCGCAGGAACGGGCTGTCCGCCGGCATGGCGCCGCCGACCACCACATGGTTGCCGCCCCCCGTGCCGGTGTGGCGCCCGTCGACCATGAACTTCTCGGTGCCGAGGCGTGAAAGGCGCGCCTCCTCATAGAGGTCGCGGGTGATCTCGACGCAGGTCTTCCAGTTCGAGGCCGGGTGAACGTTCACCTCGATCACGCCCGGATCGGGGGCGACGCGGATGACGTTCAGGCGCGGATCGACCGGCGGGGTATAGCCCTCGATATGCACCGGCAGCTTGAGCTCGGCCGCCGTGACCTCGATCGCGGCGAGCAGTTCCAGATAATCCTCCAGCCGCTCGGTCGGCGGCATGAACACGCAGAGCCGGCCGTTGCGCGGCTCGATGGCGAGTGCGGTGCGCACCGAGCCGGTGCCGGTCAGCACCTGGTCGACGCGCTGCTGGCTGTCGTCCTCGACCGAGGTGCGGCGGTAGAGCTGGTGCAGCGTCTCGGCATCCGGCAGTTCGCCGGAGATCGCCATCGGGTCGGCCGGGTTGACATAGGGGTAGGCCGCCGGCGGCACCCAGGGCAGCGCGGCGAGCGGCAGGCGGAAGCCGACCGGGGAATCGCCGGGCACGAGGAACAGCTTGCCGCGCCGGAAATGCCATTTCTCGCTCACCCAGCCGCGCGAGGAGCGCGCCTGCCAGCGCTGCACCGGCAGCACATAGCCGCTCGGCCGGCCGAGCCCGCGCTCGAACACCCGCACCATGCGCGAGCGCTCCTCAGGGTCCTCCAGCTTGGAATCGAGCGGGTCGACATTGTCGGGCAGGTCCGCTTCCTTGAGGATCCAGTGGGCGGGGTCCTCGAAAGCGGGCGAGACGAAGCCGGCGCCGACGCCGAGCCGGTCGGCCAGTCCCTCGGTGAAGACGCGGGCGTCCTCGACATTGGCGCTGGTCAGCCCTTCATTGGCGATGAGTTCGGGGTCGCGCCAGATCGGCTTGCCGTCCTTGCGCCAGTAGAGCGAGAAGGTCCAGCGCGGCAGGCTCTCGCCCGGATACCACTTGCCCTGGCCGTAATGCATCATGCCGCCGGGGGCGAAGCGCCGGCGCAGGCGGCGGATCAGGTCGTCGGCGCGGATGCGCTTGGTGGGACCGACGGCGGAGGTGTTCCACTCCGCGCTCTGGTAGTCGTCGATGGAGATGAAGGTCGGCTCGCCGCCCATGGTGAGGCGCACGTCCTGCGCGGCGAGGTCGGCGTCGACCCGGTCGCCCAGCGCGTCGAGCGCGGCCCAGGCCTCGTCGGCGAAGGGCAACGTCACGCGCGGCTTCTCGGCGACACGGGTCACCCGCATGTCGAAGTCGAAGGTGGTCGTCGTGCCCTCCTCCGCCGTGAAGCCGCCGGTGATCGGCGCGGCGGATTGCGGGTTCGGCGTGGCGCAGAGCGGCAGGTGGCTCTCGCCGCACAGCAGGCCGGAGGTCGGGTCGAAGCCGATCCAGCCGGCGCCGGGCAGATAGACCTCGCACCAGGCGTGCAGGTCCGTGAAGTCGACCTCCGTGCCGGTCGGGCCGTCGAGCGCCTTCACATCCGGCTTGAGCTGGATCAGGTAGCCGGAGACGAAGCGGGCGGCGAAGCCGAGCCGGCGCAGCACCTGAACCAGCAGCCAGCCGGAATCGCGGCACGAGCCGGAGGCGAGCGAGAGCGTCTCGTCGGGCGCCTGCACGCCCGGCTCCATGCGGATGAGATAGCCGACGCGCTGCTGAAGCATCTGGTTGAGGTTGACGAGGTAGTCCACCGTCTTGTCGCCGTCGGCCGGGCGCACCTCGTCGACGAAGGCGTCGATCAGCGGGCCGTCCTGCTCCTGCTCCAGATAGGGCACCAGCTCCTTGGCGAGCTCGGGCGGGTAGGCGAAGGGCAGCGTCTCGGCATATTCCTCGATGAAGAAGTCGAACGGGTTGTAGACCGTCATGTCGGCGATCAGGTCGACCTCGACCCGGAACTCCGTCGTCTTCTCCGGGAAGACGAAGCGCGCCATCCAGTTTCCGAACGGGTCCTGTTGCCAGTTCACGAAATGGTTCGAGGGCGTGACCTTGAGCGAGTAGCTCTTCACCGGCGTGCGGCAATGCGGCGCCGGGCGCAGCCTGATGATCTGAGGGCCGAGCGCGACCGGGCGGTCGTACTTGTAGGCCGTGACGTGATGCAGGCTGGCGAAGATTGTCATAGGCACCAACTGAAAGACCGAAGACCACCGGCACCGGCGATCCTAGACGGGCCGGACCGGACGGAACAGTCCGACAGAACGCATGAATCGTGCCGCAATCGCGCCACACTGTCCGCATGGGCCTTTGGCGGCGCGGCCGCAGGAGGCCCACCCGCAGGCGGCACGGCGCGGCACCCTGGCCCTGACGCCGCCGCCATGGCGGGCGCCTAGAGAAGCGCCATCACGGCGCGAATTGAGGCGGGCGCCGCCCGCCCCGGCGCGCTCAGCCCGCCGCCGTCGGGGCGCCGGGAGCGACCGTGCCGGCAGCCGGCTTGCCGCGCGTGCGCCATTCCTCGAAGCGCTGCAGCACCGTGTAGAAGGACGGCACGAACAGCACGGCGAGGCAGGTCGAGGCGAGCATGCCGGAGAACACGGCGATGCCGATCGACTTGCGCGAGGCGGCACCCGCGCCGGTGGCGAGCACCAGCGGCAGAACGCCTAGAATGAAGGCGAAGGAGGTCATCAGGATCGGCCGGAAACGCAGCCGCGCGGCCTCGGTCGCCGCCTCGATGATCTCCATGCCCTCCGCCCGTTTTTCGCGCGCGAACTCGACGATGAGGATGGCGTTCTTGGCCGAGAGGGCGATCAGCAGGATGAGGCCGATCTGCGTGTAGAGATTGTTGGAGACGCCGAGCCCGGTCAGCGCCGCCACGGTGCCGAGCAGCGCCAGCGGCACGGCGAGCAGCACCGAGAAGGGCAGGATCCAGCTCTCGTACTGGCCGGCGAGGACGAAGTAGACCAGCAGGATGGCGAGGCCGAAGACGTAATAGACCTCGTTGCCGACGATCACTTCCTGATAGGACATGGCCGTCCAGTCATAGCCCATGCCCGGCGGCAACGTCGCGTCGGCGACCTGATCCATGATCTGCAGCGCCTGGCCGGAAGAGAAGCCGGTGGCCGGCGCGCCCTGCACCGTGGTCGCGGGATAGAGGTTATAGAGCGTGATCAGCGGCGGTCCGAACGAGGGCTCCACCGTGGCCAGCGTGCCGAGCGGCACCATGACGCCTTCCGGCGTGCGGATCTTCAGGTTGAGGATTTCCTCCGGCGTGCGCCGGAAATCGGCCTCGGCCTGGATATAGGCCTGGAAGGTCTGGCCGAACTCGTTGAACTGGGTCACGTAGCTCGACCCGACGAAGCCCTGCACGGTGGAGAACACCTGCCCGACCGTGACGCCGAGGGTCTCCGCCTTGATGCGGTCGATCTTGAGATAGAGCTGGGGAACGTTGGCGCGGAACGAGGTGGACAGGCGCTGCAGCGCCGACTGGGTGGAGGCGTTGGCCACCACCTGCTGCGTCGCGCCCTGCAGCTCGGGGAAATCGAAGCTGCCGTCCTTCTGCTGCAGCATCATGGTGAAGCCGGAGGCGTTGCCCACGCCCTGGATCGCCGGCGGCACCAGCACGAAGGTGCGGGCCTCCTCGATCTGCGCCAGCTGCTTGTTCAGCGTCTCGTACATCCAGAGCAGGCCCTGGCCGGCCTTGTCGCGCTCGTCCCAGGGCTGGAGCATGACATAGGCGACGCCGGCATTCGGCAGGGTAGCGTTGTTGTCGAGCACCGAGACGCCGGAAATGGCGATAACGTCCTTCACGCCCGGCGTGGCACCGACGATCTTGGAGATCTTGTCCATCACGTCGGCGGTGCGGCCCAGCGAGGCGGCGTCGGGCAGCTGCGCGCCGATCAGCACATAGCCCTGGTCCTCGGTCGGCAGGAAGCCGGTCGGCACCCGGGTGATGCCCCAGATGGCGAGGCCGATCAGCACGAGGCCGACCGAGACCACGATGTAGCTCGCCTTGACCATGTGGTGGATCAGGCCGGCGTACCAGTGCTCGGCCCTGTTGTAGACGGCGTTGAAGCCCCGGTAGAAGAAGTTGCGCTTCTCCTCCGGCACCGGCGGGCGCAGCCACAGCGCGCACTGCGTCGGCTTCAGCGTCATGGCGTTGATCGCCGAGATGAAGGCGGTGGCGGCGATGACCAGCGCGAATTGCTTGTACATCTGGCCGGTAAGGCCGGGCATGAAGGCAGCCGGCAGGAACACCGCCATCAGCACCAGCGTGATGCCGATGATCGGGCCGAGCAGCTCGTCCATCGCCTTCTCGGCGGCAAGCCTTCCGGGCAGGCCGCGCTCGATGTGGCGCGCCACGCCCTCGACGATGACGATGGCGTCGTCCACCACGATGCCGATGGCGAGGACGATGGCGAACAGCGTCGAGAGGTTCACCGTGAAGCCCATCGCCGCCATGGCCGCGAAGGTGCCGATGATCGTCACCGGCACGGTGGTCGCCGGCACCAGCGTCGCCCGCCAGTCCTGCAGGAAGACGAGGATGACGATGAGCACGAGGATGCCGGCCTCGAACAGCGTCTTGTAAACCTCGGTGACCGAGGCGTTGACGAAGACGGTGGTGTCGAAGGGAATGGCGTAGGCGAGGCCGGGCGGGAAGTTCTTGGCGAGCAGCTCCATCTTGGCGCGCACCTCGGTCGCCACCTGGAGCGAGTTCGCCTCGGGAAGCTGGTAGATGCCCAGCGCCGCCGCCGGCTTGTCGTTATAGGTGAAGATCTGGCTGTAGGTCTGCGCGCCGATCTCGACCCGCGCCACGTCGCGCAGCCTTGTAATGCGCCCGCCATCGGCGTTCGACACCTTGACGATGATGTTCTCGTAATCGGCGGCGTCGTTGAGCCGGCCGTCCATCGTCAGGGTGAACTGGAAGTTCTGGTCCTTCGGCACCGGCGGCATGCCGACGACGCCGGAGGCCACTTCCTGGCTCTGCTGCTGGATCGCGTCGACCACATCCTGCGGGGTGAGCTGGCGGGCCTGGAGCTCGTCCGGGTTCAGCCAGACGCGCATCGCGTACTGGCCGGCCCCGAACACCGCGACATTGCCCACGCCGTCGAGGCGGGCGATCTCGTTCTGCAGGTTGATGACGCCGTAATTGGCGAGGAACAGGCTGTCGTAGCTCCCGTCCGGCGAATAGAGGTTCACGAACTGCAGGATCGCCGTCGACTTGATCTGCGTCGTCACGCCCTGCACCTGCACCGCCTGCGGCAGCGAGGCGAGCGCGATGGCGACGCGGTTCTGCACCAGCACCTGCGCCATGTTCGGATCGGTGCCGATGGCGAAGGTCACGGTCAGCGTGTAGCTGCCGTCGGAGGCGCTCGTCGACTGCATGTAGAGCATGCCCTCGACGCCGTTGACCTGCTGTTCGATGGGCAGCGCCACCGTGTCGACCAGCGTGCGGGCGCTGGCGCCGGGATAGAGCGTCGTGACCTGGATCGTCGGCGGAACCACATTGGGATATTGCGCGACCGGCAGCGTGAGCAGCGCCACGCTGCCGATCAGCACGAAGACGAGCGCCAGCACGTTGGCGAGAACCGGCCGTTCGATGAAGAAGCGTGAGATCATGATACGGGCCTTCGGTTCGGACGGGCCGGGCGTTGGAAAGCGGAGATCGGAAGCGCCGTTCGGAAAGCGCAGGTCGGGCAGGCCGGCCGGCGCCCACGGCGCCGGCGCTCACGCACTCAGTTGCCGGTCTTGGCCGGAGCCGCAGGAGCCGCCGCCGGAGCCGTGCCGGCGGGCGCCGCTGCGGGGGTGGAGGCGGCGGGCGCCGCTGCGGGGGTGGAGGCGGCGGGCGCGGCCGTCGTCTCCAGCGAGCCGGCGACCGGATCGACCTTGGAGCCCGGCGTGGCGCGCTGGATGCCGCCGATCACCACCCGGTCGCCCGCCGCGAGGCCGCTCTCGACCACACGCAGCTCGCCGACCTGCTGGCCGGTGGTGACGATCTTCTGCTCGACCTCGTTGTCCTTGTTGACCACCAGCACATATTTGCCCTGCTGCGCCGAGCCGATGGCGGTGTCCGGCACCAGGTAGGCGTCCGGGATCTTCTTCGCCGGGATGCGCACCCGCACGAACAGCCCGGGCAGCAGCTCCAGCTTCGCGTTGTCGAACACGCCGCGCACCAGCAGCGTGCCGGTCGCAGGATCGACTTCCGGCGACACGTAGTCGAGCCTGCCCTTGTGGGGGTAGTCCTCGCCCTCGTTCTGCAGGCCGATATCGATCTCGATCTCCTTGACCTGCTCGATGGTGCGCCCCTGCGCCGCCAGTGCATCCTTGATGCGCAGCACCTCGTTCTCGCCGATGTTGAAATAGGCGTAGATCGGGTTCATCTGCACCAGCGTGGCGAGCTTGGTCGGCTCGCCATGGCCGACAAGCTGGCCGACATCGGCAAGGTGGCGGGTGGCGATGCCGTCGAAGGGCGCCGTCACCGTGGTGTAGCCGAGATTGATGGTGGCGATCTCGATATTGGCCTTGGCGGCATCGACCGAGGCCTGCGCCTGCTCCATGGCGGCGCGCGCCTTGTCGACCGTCGCCTGCGAGGAGAAGTCCTGCTGGCCGAGCGTCGACTGGCGCTGATACTCGGCCTGATTGTTGGTGAGCTGAGCCTGGGCCGAGGCGAGCTGCGCCTTCGCCTGGTCGAGATCGGCCTGATAGGTGTCCTGCTGGATCAGGAACAGCCGGTCGCCCTTCTTGACCACCGAGCCGTCCTTGTAGTCGATCGCGTCGAGGAAGCCCTCCACCCGGGCCACCAGGTCGATCGAGTTGATCGAGGCGGTGTTGCCGGTGAAGTTGAGATAGCGCGTCACTTCCTGCTGGAGCGGCGCCGCCACCGTGACCTTGGGCGGGGGAGGAGCGACGTATTTGTTCTCCTCCGAGCAGGCCGCGAGCAGCAGGGCCGCCATCCCGACCCCGGCGAGACCCGCCGTCATACGACGCCGACCGGCCAGATAAGCGCTCGGACCCATTCTTCCCCTCCGACGTCGATCCCCGCAGCCGGACTATACAGTCGGCGGAAGCGTTGTCCAGACGTAACTATTTGAATGTATTTACGTTTAGAAACGCCGCCATGTCAGGACGATGACATGATGAACCGAACCGTGCGGAACATATCCATGGTTGTTCGCGCGTGAAGCCGCCCGGAAGCTTTCCGGAGCGGCGGAGAAGCCGGCTATCTTAGTGCGGGGCGCGTCGAAGCCGGCGCGATTATACCTCCGCAATCCGAAGAGGCCGCCCCCACGCCCGGCTTCATGACATGGCGCGGGCGAGCCTCACCTGGGGTACCGGCGCCGCCATGGCCCTGCGCGAATCGAAGCCAAGGGCATCGAGGCATGCCGGGACCTCGCCCGCCGGCCCCGGCTCGACATTTCCCGCGCTTGCTCTAGGCTGCCGCGCGCGGCGACCTCACAGCCAGTAAGACGGTCCGCGCGCCGCCCCGGACCGTGCCGGGGCCCTTCATGTATCCGACGCGACAGCACGCCTTCCTCCTCGCCACGATTCTGGCCGCGCTTCTCGCCGCGCCGCTTTCCGGCGCGGGTGCCGCGCTGGCCGACGATGCCGGACTCAAGCTCGTGCAGGGCGACCTGTTCACCAACGATGTCGGCAGCGTGCTGAACGTGGCGGTGGTGAACGACACGCCGAATACGGTCGGCTCGGTCGGGGTGCAGTGCGCCTTCACCGCCAAGGGCAAGCCGGTCGGCTCGGCCGGGGTGATCATCTTCAACATCGTCGCTGGCGAGAAGGGGCAGGACCAGGTGCACCTGCTCGGCCCCAAGGCGGACGGCGCCACCTGCTCGATCACCGGCACCACCCCGCCGGCGCCCTGAACGCCGGCCGCGTTCGCTTTTCCCGTCCGTCTCAGCCGAGCCCCCTGCGACGGAAAGCGGCGGCAGCGGCCCACACGGGATCTGCGGCTTCCGTCCTGCAACGCACGGCGGCGCCCCTCACACGTGTAGGACTGCGCCGCCAGCCTTCCCCGTGCAGGTGCGGCAGGCCATTTGCGGGCGCCTCGACACGCGAATGCGCCGCAGTTGAGGATGGCGTCCCGCGGCGTCTTGCCAGCACGGCGCGCTTCGCTATATTCCGCGCCTCTTCGACGGATCGTCCCGCCCCGGCCGGACGCGCCTCGAAGCCGCCGGGCCCAGCCCGCGGACGGAGGGGTGGCCGAGTGGTTGAAGGCGCACGCCTGGAAAGTGTGTATACGGGAAACCGTATCGCGGGTTCGAATCCCGCTCCCTCCGCCATCGACCGGTCCCGATGAACGTCCCGGCTCGCCCGCTCTCGGGACCGGACGGCTAGACCGCCTCGACCGTCACGCGGTTCCGGCCGGACGTCTTCGAGGCGTAGAGCGCCCTGTCGGCACGGGCCATGACATCCTCGAAGCGCTCGTCGTCGGCTTGCGGCAGGGCAATTCCCATCGAGACGGTGATGGCCGGAAGCGCCGTCCCGTTCGCCTCGACGCGCAGCGCGGCAATGCCTTCGCGCAGGTGCTCGGCCTTGCGCTCGGCCGCCCTGCAGTCGGTCTCGCGCAGCAGCAGCGCGAACTCCTCGCCACCGACGCGAAACAGCCAGTCGCTCGCGCGTGTCTGCGTCCGCAGATACTCGCAGAAGGCGACCAGCACGGCGTCGCCCGCCGCATGGCCATGAACGTCGTTGTAGCGCTTGAAGTTGTCGATATCGATCATCAGGATCGCGAACGGGCGGTCGAAGCGGCGGCTCTGGGCGATCTCCTTCTCCGCGACGGCATCGAAATAGCGACGATTGAAGGCCCCGGTGAGCGGGTCGCGTATCGACTGTTCCCTCAGCGTGTCGCGCAGCCGCAGATTGGCGAGGGCGATGGCGAGGGCGAGATGCTGGCTGGCCGCATACGCGAGCCGGTCCATGCCCTTGGCCTCCCCCGCACCTTCCAGCGTCAGCAGGCCGACCGTCTCGCCATGGGCGATCAGCGGGTGGCAAAGGCTGCACGGACCGCTGCTGACCTCAAGGTGTTCGCAGCGGGGGATTCCCGTGCCTGCGGCGAATTTGTGGGGGCCGCCGCGCCGAAGTCCCCAGCAGGCGTCCGGAGCCGCAGCCTCGGCTATGTCGGCGCCGCCGAACTGCGCGATCCGGTCGAGCCTGTTGCGCGAGGAAGCGAAAATATAGAGACCGCCCGACATGCCCGGAAAGGAGCGGGCCAGAAATCCGCCGACCATCGCGCTGAGTTCCCGCACCGAGTTGCAGCTCTGCAGGAAACTGGCCATCTCGTTCAGGCTGGCGACCTCGTTGCGCTCCGCTTCGATCTCGGCCGCTTTCTCGGCAATCGTGGCGGCGTAGCGGCTGTGGTCTTCTTCGGCCTGCCGCCGGGCATGGATTTCCCGCCGCGCCATCACCACCAACCCGCCGATAAGGCCGAGGCAGGTCGCGAAAAAGCCAAGCATGGCGATGATCGCCCACTGCCGGTGCCCGTTATAGAGGCTCTGTATGCCCTGAAGATCGACCGCCTCCTGGCGCGACATCGCCTGCAGCGTCGCGCGGAGATCGTCCATCGTCGCAATGCCAGAGCTGCGAATGACATACTCCTTCGACGCCTCGGCACCGTACCTCTCGTGGATGCTGATGGATTCTTCGAGTTCCGACAGTTTTTGCTCGATCAGCATGTTAAGGTGATCGAGCAAGTCTTTTTGCAGGGCATCATCTCCAATCGACTTGGTGAGGCGGGCCATACCCGCATTGATCGCGCCCAGCGACCTGAAATAGGGCGCGAGATACAATCGATTGGAAGTTAACAGGAATCCGCGCTGGCCGGTCTCGGCGTCCAGCATGGCCTGCGTCACGCTCGATATTGCCGCCTCTGTCCTCAGAGTGTCATTGATACGTATATTCAAATAAAACAGCGATGTAACGTTGACATAGAAGACAATCGCATTCATTGCAAAAAATAGAGCTGTGATTGCTATCGCAATCTGCCCGGCGTCCGGTCTACGCATGTCGACGTTTTTCCATCGAGAGGGCAAATTGCGGCGCGCCCGCTCCGACCGGAGACAAGGAGAAGCCCAGCTTATACGAAAATCCGGAGCCGCGTGCACCGACAACGCCTCCGTTAGGACAATGCGAGAACGTCGAACGGTACCCAAATGTTCCGCCGAAATCTCAGGCGGCAATTCTTACCTCCGCATCGCTCAATGCGGGCAGAGATCGACGAAACGCCGCCTCAATTCAGGGGCGCGCAGCGCAGGGCAGAGTGGTCTGACCGGCCATCTTCCCGGCGGGATGGCCGGCGCGTGCGTCTAGGGCTGCCAGTCCGTCATCTGCAGAACGTTCCCGCCAAGCCTCTGGAAAGCGCGCTGGCGGCAGGAGAAGACGATGATCTGCTGGTCGCGCGACTGGCGGTGGAGCGCGTCGAACATCTTCTCGATGCGGTCGTCGTCGGAATAGACGAGGGCATCGTCCAGTATGACGGGCGCCGGCCGCCCGTCGCGGGCGAGCAGGCGCGCGAAGGCAAGGCGGGTGAGCACCGAAAGCTGCTCGCGCATGCCCCCGCTGAGGCGCTCGACATCCTCCTCATGGCCGTTGCGTAGGATTTTCTGCGGCAGCAGCGTCTTCTCATCGAAGGTGATCGAGACGTCGTCGAACAGCAGGGCGAGCAGCGGCCGCAGCTCGGTCATCACAGGCGTGAGATAGAGGTCGCGGGCTTGCGAGCGGGCAGCTTCCAGCGCGGCGGCCAGCCGCTGGAGCACGCGCACCTCGCCGGCGAACGCCTCGACGCGCGTCTCGGTCGCCGACAGCGCCTCGCGGGCCTCGACCCAGGCTTCCTCGACCGCCTCGTCGCTGCGCGCACCGATCTCCGCGTTTAGCGCGGCGACGCTCTCGCGCAGCACGGCCAGCTCCTTTTCGGCGGCCTCCTCGACGGAGCGCGCGCGCGACAGCGCCGCACCGGCGGTCTCAAGATCGCCCGCCACCGCGCGCAGCCGCTCGGCCCGCGCCTGCGCCTCGACGCACACCCTCTCAAGCGCGTCGAGGCGCTCCGACAGGGCGCGCTCGCGCGCGGCGCGCGCCTCGGGGGGACCGAGAATCGCCTCCACCTGCGCCCGCTCCGCCTTCAGCGAGGCGAGGAGCGTCTCCGACCGGACGAAGGCCTCGTCGGCGCGGCTCCGCCGGGGTTCGGCCTCGCGCAAGGCCTGCCGCGCCTCGGCGCGCCGACGCTCGGCCATGGCGAGCGAGGCGGCGAGCCCGTCGGGGTCGCCCTTCAGTTCGAGCGTCGCGGGGTCCACCGCGCCCTGCGCCGCCATCTCCTCCCGCAGCCGGGCAATCCCTTCGGGCGCCAGCAAGGCAAGGCGTGCCTGCGCTTCGCGCAGCTCGGCGTCGATCTGCTGGGTCCGCACCTGCCTTTCGCGGGCGGCGGCGAGAGTCTCGACCCCCATCGCCGCGAGGAGCGCGCGGCGCCGGGCTTCCGCCTTTTCCCGGCGGTCGTCATTAGGGGCGGCACGGTTGGCGCGCAGCGTGATCGCGCCGAGGCCGGGAACGACAAGCTGCGCCTGCCCGTCATAGCCGCGCTCCTCGCCCTCGCGCAGCGGCATGCCGTCCATCGTCACGGGCACGAGGGCGCCCGGCTCATAGGCAACGCTCACCGACGGGCGCGCCGCCACCTCGACGGCACGCAACTTGGCGATCTCGATTTCGAGCGCCTGCACCTCGTCGATGGCCGCCGGGGGCAGCGCCTCGACCGCCCGTCGCGCCTCGGCGGCCTCTATCGCCTGACGCGCGAGCTCGGCGTCGGCCAGCCTCTGGGCGAGCGCGGCGCGCCGTTCCCACGCCGCGCGGGCCTTCATCGCGGCGTCGAGGCGGGCCAGCAGGGCGCGTGCCTCCCGCTCCGCCGCCTCCGCAGCGTCATCCTCCGCCCGCGCCTGCTCGATGGTCGCGATGGCGCCGTGCCGCTTTGCCACGGCCTCCTCGCGCTGCTGCGCGGCGTCCCGCAGCGCGACGTCCTGCTCACGCGCTGCCGCCAGGGCCTCGCGGAAGGCGTCGCGCTGGTCGCGGGCGGCGTCCCGCCGTTCCTGCGCCAGCCGGAGTTCCGCCTCGACGGTCTTCACCGCCTCGCCGCCCGCCTTCGCCGCGTCGAAGGCGGCCTGCGCCGTCTCGACGGCGGCGCGTCGCGCCTGCCGCTCCTCGGCGTTCTCAAGTTCGGCGCGCCGCCGGACGGCGACCGCGCGCCGATCCAGCGCCTCGCGCAGGGCGCGGACGTCGCCCGCCAGCCGCTGCTCCTCGGCGGCGAGCCTGTCGCGCGTCTCGATAGCTGCGGCGTAGCGGCCGCCGGTCTTCGGCCGGCCGGTGGCGGTGACGAGTTCGGACAGCGCCTCCTGCACGGCCGCCATGATCTCGGCCATGCGCCGTCCGCCGGTCACGGCCTCGACCTCGCCCTGCACGGATTCCAGCAGGCTCGCGCGCACCTGCTTCTCGCCGTCCTCTTCCGTTTTGCTGCGCTTCTCGATGCCGGTGATGCCCTGCCGCACCCAGAGCAGGCCCGCCGGGCCCGCCGTGCCGCCACGGATGAGGCCGGCGATGAAGTTCTCCGCCTCGTCGGCCTGCGCCACCAGCCGCCCGGTGGTGAGGTCGGCGACGCGCGCCGAGCGCCCGCCATAATACTGCTTGGTGAGGCGGAAGCGGCCCTCGGCGGTGGAGATGTCAGCCTCCACAAGCGGATTGCCGCCGCTGTAGGGACGCAGCCGCTGCACCTCGCCCGGCGTGCCGGAGTGCGGCTGGAAGAACAGCGCGTGCAGCGCCTCGAAGCTGGTCGACTTGCCGAACTCGTTGGCCGCGCACAGCACGTTCACGCCGCCGCCGATGCCCTCGATGGCGACGCCGCGATTGGCGAAACGCTTGACGTTGAACAGGCGCAGCGCCTCGATCTTCATGGACGCACCGTCTGCGCGTAGGAATAGAGCCGCGCCAGCGCCGCGCCGGCGACCTCGCGCTCGCCGGCCGAGCGGGCGGGATCGCGCGCCTCGGCGAGCAGCGCATTCGCCGCCTCGCGCAGCGCCCCGCCCTGGTCGATGCGGTCGAGGTCGTCCACCTCGCAGGCAACGGCGAGCCCGGTCTCGTCGAGGGCGAGGAACGCGAAATCGGGCGCCGCCTCCGCCACCGCCCGCACCAGCGCCGCCTGTTCCGACAGCCGGGTACGGCCGCGCGCCACCACGCGGGCGAGCGTCTGGCGGCGCGCCCGCAGGTCGGGAAGCTGCGCCTCCAGCGCCGGGAGCGCGGCGTCGCCTTCCAGCAGATCGAGCGCCAGCGCGCGCCAGGCGAAGCTCGCCGTGGGCAGCGGCGTCACCTGCGGCGGCGCGCCGGGGGCGGCGAGATCGACCAGCAGCGCCGCGCCGGGGGCCTCATGCTTGAAGCGGTCGGGCTCGGGCGTGCCGCAGTAGCGGGTGCGGGCGTCGATTTCGAGAGGGCCGTGCCAGTCACCAAGCGCGAGATAGGCGAGGCCCGCCCGCTGCGCCCGGTCCGGCGCGATCACGTCGCCGGCGGCGGTGTCCTCGGAGAAGCTGCGGATCGCGCCATGGGCGAGACCGAGGCGCAGCGCGCCCTCGGGCGTCGCGGCCCCGTCCATCCATTCCGTCAGGTCGCGGCCCGGCCGGCGCGTGGTGCAGGGTGCGGGGAGCAGGAAGACGTCGGGTGCCAGCGCCAGCGGGGCGGGAGAGGTGGCGAGGACGAGGTTCTCCGGCGCCTCGGCCCGGAGCGCGGCCCAGAGCGGCGCGGCCTGCAGACTGTCGTGGTTGCCCGGCAGGATCACCCAGCGCAGCGGGGCGTGGTGGCGCATCTCGGCGAGCGCCTGCCGGCGCACCTCCGGTGCGGGCGTCTCGGTGTCGAAAGTATCGCCGGCCAGCAGGATGGTGTCGGCGCCCTGCTCGCGCGCGTGCTGCGCCAGCCGGGCGATGACCGCGTGCCGCGCCTCGCGCAGCCGGCCGGGAAGGTCGCCGGCGAAATTGCCGAATCGCTTGCCCAGGTGAAGGTCGCTCGAATGGAGGAAGCGGAACATCGGGCTAGCCGGGGCCCCGGTCGGCCGCCGGCGGGCGGACGCGCGCGATCGCCTCCTCCAGACGGGCGCGCGACACTGCGACAAGGCGCTCCACGCCAATAAGACCCGCCAGTTCGCGGGCGGGATCGGGCCTGTGCAGGAGATTCATGTTGTCGAGCACGACGGCTCCGAGTTCGGCGAGCGGGATATCGGCGATGGACCGGCGGGCGGCCTCGCCGTCGGGAGGGCGATAGGCAAGGATGTCGCAGACCGTCCCCTTCTGCCAGATGAATTCGCCGCTGGATTCCTGCGCCCGGTCCAGATGGCCGAGATGCAAGTGGCAGACCCGGCGTTGAGGCCGGGGGCGGGAAGTGCGGGCGCCCTGCCACCAGGCCTGCACATCCGCTGCCCAATCCCGCCGCCACGCAGGCCGTCGGGCGATGCTTGCCGAAACCAAGGTATTAAGAACCTGCCTTCGCGGCGAGACGACCCAACCACCTGGATAATTACAACGCCCATCTCCGGCGCCTAAGTTCTTCTCATCGGATCGCGGGGCACTTATGCCCTCGCTGCCAAGGAGAACCAAGATGAACGCGAAGATGATGACCGTTGTCGCCCTGTCCGGCTTCCTCGCTGCCGGTGTCCTGTCCGCCAAGGCCGCCGATGGCCGCGACCCCTCGCTCTACGGCCATCAGACCCTGCAGGGCACCGTAGTAGAGGGCCGGAACGCCGCCGTGACGCTCGACCGCAGCACGGTCAGCGACGAGGGCGCCGCCATCCGCCTGCAGATCGAGGGCAATTCCCGCTCCACGCACTGAGCGAGAGTTCTTCCACGAACGTCGCGAATACGGGCCGGCCCGGAGCGCCTCCGGGTCGGCCGTACTGCTTTATTCCGGGATCGCCGCCGCCACGGCCGGCGATGAGCGGCGTGCGACTTCGCAACTATGGCCGGAAACGACGTTTCTATGTCCTACGGGGCATCCCGGAGCGGTTCTAGATTCCGCCGATCGCAATCGGAGAACGCCGCCATGCCGCGCATCAACGTCAATGGCCGGGACTACGATGTCGCCGCCGAAGCCGACACGCCGCTGCTGTGGGTGCTGCGCGACACGCTGGGGCTGACGGGCACGAAATATGGCTGCGGCATCGCCATGTGCGGCGCCTGCACCGTGCTGATGGACGGGCAGGCCACCCGCTCCTGCCAGGTGCAGCTCGACAGCATCGGCACAGCGAAAATCCGCACCATCGAAGCGATCGCCGAGGATGAGGTCGGGCGGAAGGTCGTGGAGGCCTGGGTCGAGCAGCAGGTGCCGCAATGCGGCTATTGCCAGTCCGGCCAGGTAATGGCGGCCACCGCGCTGCTGACGCACAATCCCCATCCCACCGATGCCGACATTCTCGACGCGATGACCAATCTGTGCCGTTGCGGCACCTATAATCGCATCGCCGACGCCATAAACCACGCCGCCGGGTGAGGAGCACAGCCATGAACATCCTCGCCACGAAACGCGGCGCCAAAGACCTGCTCGCCTCGCCCATGGCCGAACAAGCCCTTGCCTCGATACCGGCGGAGGGGATCGCCAACCTGTCCCGACGCCGCCTGCTTGGGCTCGGCGCCGGGGCGCTGGTGCTGGGCGTGCTCCTGCCGGCCCTGCCGAGCCGCGTCTTCGCCCAGGCGACGGCCAATGCGGTGAAGCCCGGCACGCGGGTGCCAGCCTTCCTCGTGATCGGGGCCGACAATTCCGTCAAGCTGCTCAGCCCCTTCGTCGAGGGCGGCCAGGGCGTCAGCACCGGCCAGGCCCAGATCGTCGGCGAGGAGCTGGATGTGAACCCGAGCCGATTCACGGTGGAATGCGCGCCACCCGGCCCGGACTATGCCGTCATCAACGGTCTGCGCCTCACGGGCGGCAGCTTCTCCACGCGGTCGAGCTACGATGTGCTGCGCCGTCTCGGCGCCACCGCGCGCGACATGTTCATCCGCGCCGCCGCCGCGAAGCTGAACGTCGCCACGGACACGCTGACCACGCAGGACGGCGTCGTCATCCACGCCGCCAGCGGCCGCCGTCTGCCCTATGGCGACATCGCTGCGGAGGCTCTGGCGCTGGAGCCGGCAGAGAATGTGCCGCTGCGCGACCCCGCCACGTTCCGCTATATCCGCCAGCCGGTGCCGAGGCTGGACGCCCGCGACAAATCCACGGGCAAGGCGGTCTACGCCATCGACCAGAAGGTCGAGGGCATGCTCTACGCCGCCGTCCAGCATACGCCGCATCTTGGCACCGAACCGCTGAGCCTTGCGAACGAGGCCGCCGTCAAGGCGATGCCCGGCGTGCATTCCATCCACAAGCTGCCGGGCGCGGTGGCGGTGACGGCCGACAGCTGGTTCCGCGCCCGCAAGGCAGTGGAAGCGCTGGAGGTGACGTGGAGCGCGCCGGCGCCCTCGGGCTTCGCCACGGTTGCGGCCGATTATTCCTCGCAGGGCCTGCTGGACGCGCTGAAGGCCGAGACGAGCACTGGGGTCGAAGCGGAGAAGGCCGGCGATGTCGCGGCGGCCTTCGCCACGGCAGCGAAGATCGTCGAGGCGGATTACGACGCACCTTACCTCGCTCATGGCCAGCTCGAGCCGCCCTCCGCGATCGCCCGCTTCAATGCGGACGGGACGCTGGAACTGTGGCTGCAGAACCAGATGCCCGAACTGTTCCAGTCCATTGCCGCCAAGACCGCCGACTTGCCGGCGGAGAAAGTGGTCCTGCACTCGCCGATCCTCGGGGGCTTCTTCGGCCGGCACTTCGCCTACGGTTCCTCCAACCCCTTCATCCAGTCCATCCTGCTCGCGAAGGCCACGAGCCGCCCGGTCAAGGTGCTGTGGTCGCGCGAGGAGGAGTTCCGCATGGACGCCTTGCGGCCGCTGAGCTTCAGCCGGTTCAAGGCGGCACTCGACAAGGATGGCCGGCCGACCGCGCTGCAGGTGCGCACCGTGGGAGAGGGACCTACGGGGCGCTGGTTCGGCGCGATTTTCGGCGGGCCGGTCGATTCGTCGGCCGTGGAGGGCATCGTCGAGAAGCCCTATGCGATCGCGAACCGCTCGATGGAATTCGTCAAGTTCCCCCATCCCGTGACCATCGCGTTCTGGCGCTCGGTCGGTCATTCCATGAACGACTATTTCTACGAGAGCTTCCTCGACGAGATCGCCGACGCCGGCGGCCACGACCCCTATGCGCTGCGCCTCGAACTGCTGAAGGACAAGCCGCGCCACCTCAAGCTGCTGCAGACCGTGGGCGCCCTGTCGGGCGGCTGGAAACGCGGGCCTTATGAGGCGGAAGGCGGCAAGCGGGCGCGCGGCGTCTCCATGGCCTCGCCTTTCGGATCGGAGACCGCGACCGTCGCGGAAGTGTCGCTGAAGGATGGCGAGGTCAGGGTGCACGATCTGTGGATCGCCTTCGATCCCGGCAGCATCGTCAACCCGGCGATCGTGAAGTCGCAGGTCGAATCCGCCGCCGCGCTCGGCCTCTCGTCGACGCTGTTCGAGGAGCTCGCCTATGCCGACGGCGTTCGCCAGTCATCCAATTTCGACAGCTACCCGATCCTCGCCCGCGACCACATGCCGGCCGTGCATGTGGAGATCGTCGAGAGCGGCGCCCCGATGGGCGGAGTGGGCGAGCCGGGCCTGCCGGGCATCGGTCCGGCGGTTGTGAACGCCGTGGCCGCGCTGACCGGCACCCGCGTGCGCAGCCTGCCGCTGGCCAAAGCGAAGTTCGGTGCCTAGCCCGGCCAGAACGATCCCTCGCCTCGACGATGGCTCCGCCCCCGCGCCCTTGCGGCAGGGGCGGAGCCGGAGGCGTAGATTTGACGAGGCATGGGACCCCTTCGACGATTATGTCGTCGATTTCGCCCTTGCCGCCCTGCGGGCCGGGGAGCGCATCTGCCTCGTGACGCTGGTCGCCATCGAGGGGGCGTCGCCCCGCCCCCTGGGAGCGCAGATGGCCATTGCCGAAAGTGGACGATGGGTCGGCTATCTCTCGGGCGGCTGTGTCGAGCAGGCCGTCATCGCCGAGGCGATCGAGGCGATCCGAGACGGGCAGAACCGCCGGGTGCGCTATGGCCGGGGCTCAAGATATCTCGACATCCGGCTGCCCTGCGGCAGCGCCATTGACCTGCATTTCGATGTGGAGGTATCCGCAGCCGAGCTCGAAGCCGTCGAGCGCAGGATGAAGGACCGGCAATACGCCTCTCTGAATGTCGGCGAGGCGCTGCCCGATGCGGCGGAGCCGGCCCTCATCCGCCACTATCCCCCGCGTCGGCGGCTGATCATTCTGGGCATCGGCCCCGCGCCCGTCTGCCTCGGCAGGATGGCGGAAACCGCCGGCTTCGACGTTCTTCTGTTCTCGCCCGATACCGCCACGCGGCAGGCGGGCGAAGGCGAGGGCCTCGCGACCTTCGCCATGAGCCGTGCCGACCGGATGCCGGAGATCCGGATGGACCGCGACGCGGCGGTCGTTCTCATGTTCCACGATCATGAATGGGAGACGACGCTGCTCCCGCCGATCCTGCGGAGCGAGAGCTTCTACATCGGCGCCATGGGAAGCCGCCGCGCGCACGAGGCCCGGCTGGCCGCCCTGCGCGAGGCGGGGGTGGGCGAAGAGAGCCTGCGGCGAATCCACGGCCCGGCGGGGCTCTTCGCCGGCGCCAGGAGCGCGCCGGCCATCGCGGTCGCCATTCTCGCGGAGATCATGGAGATCATGATGTCGGAAGGCGAAATGCTGCTCCTCGAAGCCGATGAGCTTCGACGCGCCATCGCCTGCGACTAGTCGCGAGGCTGCGGGCCATGGAGTGACGGCCGCCAACATGGCAGCTTCGCCTCATCTGCCGCCGGGCGCCATTCCGGACCGATGGCCGTCGCCCGGCCTTCCAACCGAGGGAAACCTTCATGCCAGCTCCCCGCATCCCCGTCGTGCCGGCCTCCTATTTCGGCATGGTCCTCGGCCTCGCCGGCCTCGGCGGCACCTGGCGCGCCGCCCATCTGGCCTGGGGCCTGCCGGCCCTCGTCGGCGAAATCGTGATGCTCATCGGCGGGCTGGTTTGGGTCACGGTCACCGTTCTCTACGCCCTCAAATGGCTCGTGGCGCGCGAGGCGGCGCTTACCGAGGCGGCGCACCCGATCCAATGCTGCTTCATCGGCCTCGCGGGGGTCGCCACCATGCTGGTGGCGGGGGGAGTGCTTCCCTACTCCCGCCCTGCCGCCCTCGTGCTCTATGGCGCCGGCGCGCTGTTCACCCTCGGCTTCGCCATCTGGCGCACGGGAGGGCTGTGGCTCGGCGAGCGCGACCACAACCACACGACACCGGTGCTCTATCTGCCGACCGTCGCCGGCAGTTTCGTCATCGGCACGGTGGGTGGTGCGCTCGGCTTCGCCGATCTCGGCCAGTATTTCTTCGGCATGGGCCTCTTCGGCTGGCTCGCCATCGAATCCGTGCTGCTTCACCGGATGCTCACCGCGCCGACCCTGGCGAGCGCCCTGCGGCCGACGCTCGGCATCCAGCTCGCGCCGCCCGTCGTCGGCGCGGTCTCGCTGATCGCGGTGGCGCCGCAGGCGCCTTTCCTGTTCGCCCATGCGCTGATCGGCTACGGGGTGATGCAGACGCTCATCGTCCTGCGGCTGCTGCCCTGGATCCTGCGCGAGCCCTTCGCGCCCTCCTATTGGGCCTTCACCTTCGGCATCACCGCGCTCGCCACCGCGCCCATCCGGCTCGTCGTGCTCGGTGACGACGGCGCCGCCCTCTATCTCGCGCCCGTCCTGTTCGTCTTCGCCAATGCCGTCGTGCTGGCCGTCGCGGCGGGCACGCTTTACCGCTTCCTCGGCCGGCGCCCGCGGGCGGGTTGATCGTCCGCGGCAGCGGGCCGGCGCGCGGCGCTATTTCCGCCAGTGATCCGAGGCCGCGAAGCCGAGGATGAGCGAGGCGAGTTCCGGCTCGTCGACCAGCAGGGCGGCATCCGGCGCTGACAGCCAGAGATGGGCGCGCTCGTTGCGCTCGGGCCAATCGTCGAGCTGGCGCGTCGCCGCCAGCGGGAACACGGCGACCTCGATGAGCTGGAACGTCCGTCGCAGCCGCTTCCAGTATCTGTACTTGCCGATCGGCTTGCGGCTGATCTTGCCGACGAGGCCCGCTTCCTGCCGGGCCTCGATCTGCGCGGCCTTCCAGGGCTTGCGGTTCTTCATCGGCCAGCCCTTCGGCACGACGGCGCGCCGGGTCTGGCGCGAGGTCAGCACGAGGATTTCGAGCTGCCCGCCGGCGACCCGAAAGGGTAGCGCCGCGACCTGCGCGCCCGGACGGCCGCTATCGGCGGCTTTGGCTTTCTTCTTGGACATGCCCTCTGGACGTTCCGTTCATGAGGCCCGGATCGGCCTCATGCCAGCCAGAGCACGGCAGACATCGGGACCTCGACGGCGACGCGCGCGCCGATCTCGTGCTGGCCCTGTCCGGGCCGGAACGGCTCGTCCACCGTGATCTCCTGCCCGCCGGAGGCGACGCCGTAGCGGACGAGGCTGCCGAGGAACTCGCGGCGCACGACCTCGCCCATCAGCGCGGGAACGCCCGCCTGCCCCTCGACGATGCGGGCGACCTGCGGCCGGAAGACGAGCCGGGCGCCCGCCGGCACCTCGGCCCCGCTCGCCACCGGCAGGCGCCAGCCGCCCGTCGTCTCGAAGACGCGCGCCGTGCCGCTGCCGCAAACGACACCCTCCACCACATTGGCGGTACCGAGGAAGTTCGCCACGAACAGGTTGGCCGGCCGCTCATAAAGCTCCATCGGCGTACCGACCTGCTGGACGATGCCGTCGCTCATCACCGCGATGCGGTCGCAGACCGTGTTGGCCTCCTCCTGGTCGTGGGTGACGAAGATGGTAGTGAGGCCGAGCCGCTGCTGCAGGTCGCGCAGCTCGCGGCGCACCTGCACGCGCATCTTGGCGTCGAGGTTGGAGAGCGGCTCGTCCAGCAGCAGCACCTTGGGCTCGATGACCACGGTGCGGGCGAGCGCCACGCGCTGCTGCTGGCCGCCGGAGAGCTGCGAGGGACGCCGGTCAGCAAGATGGGAAAGGCCGACGATCTCCAGCGCCGCCCCCACGCGCCGCCGGATCTCGGCGCGGGCGACGCCGCGCTCCTCCAGCCCGAAGGCGACGTTCTGCGCCACGTTCATATGCGGCCACAGCGCGTAGCTCTGGAAGACGAGGCCGACGTCGCGCTTCCACGGCGGCAGGCGGCCTATGTCGCGCCCACCGACGCTCACGGTGCCGGTGTCGGCGGTGTTGAAGCCGGCGATCAGCCGCAGCAGCGTGGTCTTCCCGCAGCCGGAGGGCCCGAGAAAGGCGAAGAACTCGCCGGCATGGATGTCGAGGTCGATGTCCTTCAGCACATGGTTGCTGCCGTAGGAGAGGTTGATCCCCTCGATGCGCACGTCGAGCGCCTCGGTGTGCAGCGCGGCCTCGGGGGCAGCGGTCGGCCGGGCCATCTTCTGGGCGGTGGCGGTCATCAGGAGGCTCCCCGGTTCTTCTGGTTACGGTCGAGGATGTATTGCGACAGCAGCGTGCAGGCGGCGACGAGCAGCACGGCGATGACGCCGAGCGCCGCGCCCGGCCCGCGGCCGGCGGCGGACTGCATGAACACGTAGAGCCCGTAGGCCAGCGGCGCGTCGGCATTGGACTGCACCAGCATCAGCGTGGCGGAGAGCTCCACCGCCGCCGTGGCGAAGCTGGTGACGAAGCCGGCGAGGATGCCGCCCGTCATCAGCGGCACCACGATGCGGCGCACCGTGCGGGCCTTGGTGGCGCCGAGATTCTCGGCCGCCTCCTCCAGCGATTCGGAGATCTGCTGGAGCGCGGCGTAGCAGGCGCGCAGCGCATAGGGCAGGCGCCGTATGGCGAGCGCCAGCACGATGACGATCCACAGCGTGGCCAGCGGCGTGCCGTCCGGCAGGTGCACGCCGAAGAAGGTGCGGAGATAACCGATGCCGAGCACCACGCCCGGCACCGCCAGCGCGGCCATCGCCGCCCAGTCGAGCCATTGCCGGCCGACGAGCTTGGTGCGCAGCACGAGATAGGCGATGGCGACGCCGAGCACCACGTCGATGCCGCCGGCGAGGGTGGCGTAGATCAGCGTGTTCTTGATGTAGAGCGAACTCTCGCCGAACACCCGTCCGTAATGGGCGAGCGTGAAGCCGTCCGGCAGCGGGCTGTAGGACCAGATGGTGGCGAAGGAAAGCAGCAGCAGCCCGATATGCGGCGCCAGCACCAGCAGCAGGATCAGCCCGACGACGCCATAGGCGAGCGCGCTTTCCCAGCCCCGCATCTTGCGGCGCGCAAGCCCGCCGCCGCCGCGCTGGGTGGTGGCGTAATCGCGACCCTTCAGCGCCAGTGCCGAGATCCACATGGCGGCGACCGAGACGACGATCAGCACCACGGCGATGACGTAGCCCATCGGGTCGGCGATGCCGATGGAGGTGACGCGCAGATAGGCCTGCGGCGCCAGCATGTCCTTCACGTTCAGCAGCAGCGGCGTCGCGAGGTCGTCGAACACCTTCACGAAGACCAGCGAGGCGCCGGCGATGTAGCCGGGCATGGCGAGCGGCAGCACGATGCGCCGGAACAGCCGAATGCCGGACGAGCCGAGATTCTGCGCCGCCTCCTCCATCGCCCGGTCGATGTTGCGCAGCGCCGCCGACAGGTTGATGAGAATGAACGGGAAATAGTGGATGGCCTGCACGAAGATGACGCCGTTCAGCCCCTCCATGAACGGAATGCGGATGCCGAACCAGTCCATCATCAGCAGGTTGACCGTGCCGTTGCGCCCGAACAGCAGCTGCATCGACACCGCGCCGACGAAGGGCGGCATGATGAGCGGCAGGAAGCCGAGCGTCTGCACGATCACCGCGCCGCGGAAATCGAAGCGCGTGGTGATGTAGGCGAGCGGCAGCGCGAAGACCGAGGCCAGCACGACGGTGGCCGCCGACACGTAGAACGAGTTCCAGAAGGAGCGCAGGAACAGGTCGGTGCGGAAGAAATCGGCGAAATTCACCAGCGTGAAGGTGCCCGACCCCTTCTCGGTGAATGCGACATAGATCACCGACCCCACGGGCACGATGAGAAAGGCGACGAGGAACGCGCCGATGCCAAGCGCGAGGGCGATCTGGCCCGGCGTGCCGGGCAGGCGCCAGCGCCGCGCGGGCGTGCGGGCAGCCCCGGAGAGGGCGAGCGACATGGACGGCGCTCCAATCTGTGCGGAAGGGTCAGGCGGGGTGGGGACGCGGCCTCGCGGCGGCCGCGCCCCCGGCTCAGGTGGACGTCAGTTGGCGAGCTTCGCCGCCTCGTCCACCTTGGCCTTGGCCTTGGCGTAGTGCTCCTTGGCGAAGCCGGCCCATTTCTGCTCCAGCTCGGCCTGCCGCGCGCCCTTCTCCTTGGAGCCGGTGAAGGCGCCGCGGATCGCCTCGCTCGACGCCTCGGCCTCGGAGACCGGCATGGCGGCGATGAGGCCGCGCGCCTCGCTGAGCAGGGCGCGGGCCTGCGGGTTGTCCTTCTTGGCGAGCTTGCCCTCGACCTCGTGGATCGCCTTCGTGACGCCCTTGAGGTTGTCGAGCTGGAAGGAGATGAGCTGGTCGAACAGCGTGTCGACGACATCGGTACGCGCGCCGGACTTGTCGACGTCGAACAGCGTCATCGCGGCGAAGCGCGGGTCCTTGAACGGGTTGGGATAGCCCTCCGGCGCCTTGGCATAGACCGCCGGATTCACAGGCAGGCGGCGGATGGCCGGCTCAAGCAGCACTTCCTGACCGGCGGGCGAGAGCAGGAAGTCGACGAAGGCCTGCGCGTTCTTGGTGTTCGGCGCGTTGGCAACGATGGCGACGTTGGCCGGCACGACGGTGGTCACGGTCGGGTAGACGAACTTGACCGGGAAGCCCGAGCCCTGCGCCGAGAAGGCGAAGAAGTCGATGACGATGCCATAGCCGACCTGGCCGGAATTGACCGCCTCCGGCACGCCGAAGGAGCGCTCGGTGATGGTCTGGAAGTTGCCGGCCACGCTCTTGATGGTGGCCCAGCCCTTGTCCCAGCCCTCGCCCTGCAGGATCGTCTCGACGGTCAGGTGCGTGGTGCCCGAACGCGCCGGCGAGGCGATGGCGACGTGGTCGTAATAGGGCGCGGTGGCGAGGTCGCCCCATTCCTTCGGCTCCGGCAGGTCGTTGGCCTGCTGGTAGCGGGTGTTCCACATGATGCCGTAGCCGGAGGCGGCGAAGCCGAAGTAATAGCCCTCCGGATCGTTGATCGGATAGGCGCCGATCTTGGCCGGGATGCCCTCGGCCTTGGGCGTGTACTTCTGCAGGAGGCCCTTGCCCTTCAGCACCTCGAAGGCGTCCGGCGCGGAGGCCCAGAACAGGTCGACCTGCGGGTTGGACTTGGTCTCGTCGAGATATTTCACGCCCGCATTGGTGTTGCGGTTCTGGACGTCCAGCGTGATGCCCGGATTGGCCTTCTCGAACGCGCCCTTGATCGGGTCGGTCACGTCCTTGGAGAAGGAGGTGACGACGGTCACCTTGCCCTGGGCGAAGGCGCCCGTGGCGGCGAACGAGGCGAGCGCGAGGGTGGCCGCGAAGGCGGCGGAGCGGATCATGGCGTTTACTCCCAAAGGTTCTTGGCGGCCCGAGGGCTGCTGCGCCCTGTTTGGCAACGCCCGTGCCACTGTCGGGGCGTGGAGGAAACCCGTTGATGTTCAAAGGCGTAGGCAAGAGTGCCGGTCACGCATGCGGGCCGGCGCCGGTCGAGCGGGTAACACGTGCCCTGCTCCGATGGGTCAGAACGGTAACATCAGTCCTCGATGCCGACGCGTTCCAGCCCGTGCTTGCGCATCTTGAGGTACAGCGTCTTGCGCGAGACGCCGAGCGCGTCGGCGCTCTGCCCCACCCGGCCGCCATGGCGGGCCAGCGCGGTGAGGATCGCCTGCCGCTCGGCCGCGTCGACCGCCGCCTCCAGCGGGGCGACCGGCGCCTCGCCCGAGGTAAGGCCGGGAAGATCCTCCAGCCCCAGCACGAAGCGCTCCACCTCGTTGCGCAGTTCGCGCACATTGCCCGGCCAGGGCCGCTCCATCAGCCCCGCCAGCACGGCGGCCGAAGGCGCGCCGGGGGCGGCGCCGTGCCGCTCGGCGAGCTTCACCAGGAAATGGCGGAACAGCATCGGCACGTCCTCGCGCCGGTCGCGCAGCGGCGGCAGGCGCACCGTCACCGTGTTGAGGCGATAGACGAGGTCCTCCCGAAAACCGCCCTCGGCGGCGCGCGCCACCAGATCGACCTTGGTCGCCGCCACCACGCGGATATCGACCGGGATCTCGGCATTGGAACCGAGCCGCTCGATGGAGCGCTCCTGCAGCGCGCGCAGCAGGCGCGTCTGCGCGCCCAGCGGCATGGATTCGATCTCGTCGAGGAACAGCGTCCCGCGATGGGCATGCTCGATCTTGCCGATGCGCCGCTCCCGCGCGCCGGTGAAGGCCCCGGCCTCGTGGCCGAAGAGTTCGCTCTCGATCATATTCTCCGGCAGCGCCGCGCAGTTCACCGGGACGAAGCGCGCGCCGCGCCGCCGGCCGAAATCGTGCAGCGCGCGGGCGGCAAGTTCCTTGCCGGTGCCGGTCTCGCCGAACAGCAGCACGTCGGTCGGCGCGTCGGAAAGCACGGCGAGGGTGCGCCGCACCCGCTGCATCGCCTCGGAGCGGCCGATCAGCCGGCCCGCCCAGGCGTCGTCCGGCTCGGCCGGCGCGCGCAGGGCGCGGTTCTCCAGAACGAGCGCGCGGTGTTGCAGGGCGCGGCGCACCGTCTCGATCAGCAGCACCGGATCGGCCGGCTTCTCCACGAAGTCCCACGCCCCGCCGCGCATGGCGCGCAGCGCCATCGGCACGTCGGCATGGCCGGTAACGAGCACGACGGGAATTTCGCGGTCGATCCGCGCCACGGCTTCCAGCAAGGAGAGTCCGTCCATGCCGGCCATGCGCACATCGCTGACCACCGCCCCGGCGAAGTCCCGCGTGATGTGCCGCAGGGCCTCGCCGGCACCGGAAAAGGTCGCCGTGTCGAGCCCGTCGAGGCGCAGCGTCTGCGCATAGGCGAGGCGCACCTCGTCGTCATCGTCGACCAGCAGGACATCGTTCGAAGCAGAAGCGTTCATGCGGCCTCGCGCAGCTCGATGGCGAAAGTGCTGCCCTGGGGCGAGCTTTCGACCAGCATAAGCCGCCCGCCGAAGTCGCGCACGATGTTGAAGGACAGCGACAGGCCGAGACCGAGCCCCGCGCCGGGCGGCTTGCTGGTCACGAAGGGATCGAACATCGCCTCCCGCATCCCGTCGGCCACGCCGGCCCCGGTGTCGCGCATCTCCACCACGACATGCGCGCCCTCGCGTCGGACGGCGATGGCGAGGCGGCGTTCGCGCGCGCCGTCCAGCGCGTCGAGCGCATTCGAGATGAGGTTGACCAGCACCTGCTCCAGCCGCACCTCCTCGGCCAGCACCCGCACCCCCGGCGCCATGTCGAGCGCGACGGTGACGGCCTCGTCGTCGATACGCCGGGCAAAGAGGGAGAGCGCCCCTTCCACCGCCGCGCCGAGATCGACCGGGCCGATGGCCGGCTCGGGACGGCGGGCGAAGCGCTTGAGATGGCTGATGCTCTGCGCCATGCGCGCCGTCAGCGCCTCGATGCGCGCGAGACTCTCCCCCGCCTCGTCGGCCCGCGCGCGCGACAGCAGCACGCTCGCATTGTGGGCGTGCGAGCGGATGGCGGCGAGCGGCTGGTTCAGCTCATGGCCGATGCCCGCCGCCATCTGTCCGAGCGCGGCGAGCTTGGCCGCCTGCACCAGCTCGTCGCGGGTCTGGCGGAACACGGCGAGTGCATGGGAGAGCCGGTCGAGCTCGTCGCCGCCGCTGCGCGCCGGCGGAAGCTCCACCGGGCCGCCCTCGGCGATGGCGCCGGCGGCGACGGTGAGGCGCTCCAGCCGCGCGATCAGGCTGCGGCGGACATAGAACCAGCCGACCAGCACCGCGCCGAGCAGTGACAGCAGCGCGATGGCGAGCAGCAGGCTGCGGCCGATCTCGATCGCTTCCGCCGCCCGGGCAGCGGCGTCGCGCGCTTCGCCCTCGATGCGCCGCGCCACCTCGGCGATGGTGCGGCCGACCTCGCCGACGATCTCGCGATTCTCCGCCAGCAGGCGCTGGCCGTCGTCGGCGGCGGCGATCTCGGCGGCGCGCAGGCCCGGCAGGCCCTCCTCGATGCCGGAGAGCGCGACGAGCCGCTCGACGATCTGGCGCACGGTGATGCTGTCGGGCCAGCTCTCCAGCCGCCGCCCCTCGACGGCGAGCTCGTCCGCCGCCTCGCCGAGGAAATGGCTGGTCTGCCGGAGGTCGTCCACCGCGCGCACCGTGGCGACGCGGCCGAGTATGCCGATGGTGAGATGGGCCTGCGCGTTGAGCACGAGGATCGCCTCGGTCTTGGCGTTCTCGCTGCGCAGCACCTCCTGCGCGGCGGCGGCCGCGCCCGGCTCGCCGACCCTATCCAGCGCGGCGTGGATGTTGAAGCGGGCATCGTCGACCAGCGGCTCGACCTCGTCGACGAGGTCGGCCTGCAGCCAGCGCAGCTCCTCGACGATGGTGCGGGTGCGCGCCTCGATGTCGAAGCGCTGCGACGCCAGCCGGTCCACCGCGTCGAGATTGGCGGCGAGCGCCTGCGCCTGCCGGCGCAGGGCGCCGAAGCCGGTCGCCGCGCCGGCGGCGGGCGCGGTGTCGAGCAGGCCGCGCAGATCGTCGAGCCGCGCCCGCGCCCGCGCCATGGCGCCGGCATGCGCCTCGCGCCGCTCGGCGGTGGCAAGTTCCGCGGCGGCGGCGGTGAGCCTGCCACCGGCCTCCGACAGCCGCGCCGCGAAGACCAGCGCCGGCACATGGCCGCGCGCGGTGGATTCCAGCTCGGCGCTGAGCCGGGCATAGGACAGCCAGCCGACGACGCAGGCGACGACCGCCAGCGCGCCGACGCCGATGAACGCGACGAGCAGCCGCCCGCCAATGCCGAGGCGCAGGCCGCGCGAGAGGGTTTCCCCCATTCCGCCCGTCATGTCCGGGAGGCTCACGGCGACGCGCTCCCCGTCGCCGGTTCCGGCAGCCGCCCGAGCGAGACCAGCCGCGCGCGTGCCGTTTCGGCCGCCTGCCTGGCGGCGGCGAGATTGTCGCCGATCCAGTCGCGCAGCCGCGCCATCAGCCGCGCCTGCGCCTCCGGCGGCTGCAGCCCGCGCGGCACGCGCGCCAGCTTCGTCGCCTCCACGATGCGGCTCGCCTCCTCTTCGCCGAAGGGTACGGCGCCGAGCAGGCTACGCGCCTGCGTCGCCGCCTTGGCGGCCGTCTCGTCCGGCGCCAGCGTCAGGCTCGCCTCCACCTCGTTCACCGTCCGCCAGATCGCCGCGGTCTCGGCGAGACGCAGGGTGACGAGCTCGTCGAACATCAGATTGATCAGTTCGTAGCGCGCCGCCGAGCGGCCGGCGTCGAAGCGCCAGCCGTCGCCGCTCTCGGCGGTCTGGAACGGATTCGGTCCCTCGATCCGCCCCTCGGCGTAGAATTCCGGCCGGATCGGCTGGCGGCCCACCGTCGGGTCGAGCAGCAGGAGCTGGCCGGGAACCGACAGCAGGAAGTCGACGAAGGCGTCGGCGGCCTCGGGGTTCCGCGCCTCCCGCAGCAGGGCGATGCTGGCGGGCGCGAAGATTTCCGGGTCCGGCGCGGTGAAGCGCACCGGGTCAGCGTCGAGCCCCGTCGGCTGGGCGAGGAAGTCGATGGTGACGCCGATGCCGAAACGCCCGCGCGCCACGCCGGCCGAGACGCCGAAGCTGCGCGCGGTGACGGTGGCGAGGTTGCCGCCGATCTGCCGCCAGGTGCGCCAGCCTGGCTCCCAGCCTTCCGACTGCAGCAGCGCCTCGACGACGAGATGCGTCGTCCCCGAGCGCGAGGGCGAGGACACGCCGACATGGCCGGCATAGACCGGCGCCGTCAGGTCCCGCCAGCCGCGCGGCACCGGCAGGCGATGGCGCGCCAGATAGGCCTCGTTCACCGCGAGCCCATAGGCCGAGAGGGCGAAGCCGAGATAATGGCCGTCCGGGTCGTTCACGGGGTAGCCGGCGACGGTGGCGGGCGCGCCGGTGGTGCGCGGGGCGAGCGGCGAGAGCCGGCCCTCCAGCTTCAGCAGCTCGAAGGCGTCGGGCGCCGAGGCCCAGAACAGGTCGGCGTCGAGCCGGTCGCCGCCGGCGAGTTGGGCCACGGCGGCGGTGGTCTTGCGCTGGACGAACTCGACCTCGATGTCCGGGTGCGCGGACTGGAAGCCCTTGCGATAGACCTCGATCATCGAGGGGGGAAACGACGTTACGACCCGCAGCGGACGCGCCTCGCACGCCGTCGCCCAGCCGGCGACGCACAGCGCGACGACGCACAGCGCGACGGCGAGCAGCCCCTTCCTGACGCGATCTCCAGCCACATTTCCGCTCCGGCAGTCCTGTGAGCACCTTACCGCCGGCGGGATCGGCTCCGCCAGCCGGCAGACGCGGAGCCGTGCCGACGCGGACACGCGGGAGCGCCATCGCACCACCAGCGATCGGTTGACGCTGCGCCGGCAAGGGCATCTCATCGCCGCACATGACCGGCGACGGAACAGGCAGAACCACACCTCGGACGCGCCCGCCTTCCACCGGCGTGGAAGGCGCTGCGGGCCATCCCCGACCCGGCGCTGTCCACATGGCAGGAGCGGTTTCCGCACGGGACCACTTGGCCCTTGCCAAGGCGCTGGCAATGCTCGCACATCACACCGGCGCGCCGGACGCGTGACCGGTTCCGGGAGGCAGGACGATGTATATTCCCACACTGGACGACATGATCGCGGCGCGCGAACGCATCGCGCCGCATATTCACCGCACGCCGGTTCTCACCTCCCGCATGCTCAACGAGCTCACCGGAGCGGAGCTGTTCTTCAAGTGCGAGAACCTGCAGAAGGCCGGTGCCTTCAAGGCGCGCGGCGCCTCCAACGCGGTGTTCGGCCTGTCGGACGCGCAGGCGGCCAAGGGCGTCGCCACCCATTCCAGCGGCAATCACGGTTCCTGCCTGAGCTATGCGGCGGGGCGCCGGGGCATTCCCTGCACGGTGGTGATGCCGCGCACGGCGCCGCAGGCGAAGAAGGATGCCGTGCGCGGCTACGGTGCGCGCGTGGTGGAATGCGAGCCCTCCACCTCCTCGCGCGAGGCGGTGTTCGCCGAGGTGGTGGCCGAGACCGGCGCCGAGTTCGTCCACCCCTATAACGACCCGCGCGTGATCGCCGGGCAGGCGACCTGCTCGGCCGAGATGATCGAGCAGGTGGACAATCTCGACGCGGTGATCGCCCCCATCGGCGGCGGCGGCATGGTATCGGGCACCTGCCTCACGCTCTCCAACCTTGCCCCGTCCGTGAAGATCTACGCCGCCGAGCCGCTCAACGCCGACGACGCGGCGCGCAGCTTCCGCGCCGGGCACATCATCGCCGACGATGCGCCGGAGACGGTGGCGGACGGGCTGAAGGTGCCGCTGAAGGAGCTCACCTGGCATTTCGTGCAGAACCACGTCGCCGACATTCTCACCGCCACCGAGGAGGAGATCGTCGACGCCATGAAGCTGACCTGGAAGCGCCTGAAGATCGTGATGGAGCCCTCCAGCGCCGTGCCGCTGGCCACCATCATCAAGAATCCGAACGTCTTCGCCGGCAAGCGCGTCGGCGTCATCATCACCGGCGGCAATGTCGACCTCGACAAGCTGCCGTGGAACTCGTGACCTTTGGAACTGAGGAGACACCCATGAACGCCAAGACGGACATCTCCCCGGACTTCTCCGGCTTCGAAGTCGGCTACGACATTCCCGCCGTTCCGGGCATGAGCGAGGCGGACATCCAGACCCCGTGCCTGATCCTCGATCTCGACGCGCTCGAGCGCAACATCAAGAAGATGGGCGACTACGCAAAGGCGCACGGCATGCGCCACCGCAGCCACGGCAAGATGCACAAGTCGGTCGACGTGCAGAAGCTGCAGGAAGAACTCGGCGGCTCGGTCGGCGTATGCTGCCAGAAGGTGGCCGAGGCGGAAGTGTTCGCGCGCGGCGGCATCAAGGACATCCTCGTCACCAACGAGGTGCGCGACCCCGCCAAGATCGACCGCCTCGCCCGGCTGCCGAAGTTCGGCTCCACCGTCACGGTCTGCGTGGACGACGTGGCCAATGTCGCCGACATCTCCGCCGCCGCGCAGAAGCACGGCACGCAGCTCGGCATCTTCGTCGAGATCGACTGCGGCGCCGGCCGCTGCGGCGTCACCACCAAGGAAGCCGTGGTCGAGATCGCCAAGGCGGCCGCCGCCTCGCCGAACCTCGTCTTCAAGGGCATCCAGGCCTATCAGGGCGCGATGCAACACATCGACAGCTACGAGGCGCGCAAGGAGAAGCTCGACGCCGCCATCAACCAGGTGAGGGAGGCTGTCGAGGCGCTGGAAGCGGCGGGGCTGAAGCCGGAATTCGTCTCCGGCGGCGGCACCGGTTCGTATTATTTCGAGTCGAATTCCAACGTCTACAACGAGCTCCAGTGCGGCTCCTACGCCTTCATGGACGCCGATTACGGGCGCATCCACGACAAGGACGGCAAGCGCATAGACAAGGGCGAGTGGGAGAACGCGCTGTTCATCCTCACCTCGGTGATGAGCCACGCCAAGCCGCATCTGGCGGTGTGCGATGCCGGCCTGAAGGCGCAGTCGGTCGATTCCGGCCTTCCCTTCGTCTATGGCCGCGACGACGTGAAATACATCAAGTGCTCCGACGAGCACGGGGTGATCGAGGACAAGGATCACGTCCTCAAGGTCAACGAGAAGCTGCGCCTCGTGCCCGGCCATTGCGACCCGACCTGCAACGTCCATGACTGGTATGTCGGCGTGCGCGGCGGCAAGGTCGAGGCGGTGTGGCCGGTCTCGGCGCGCGGAAAGGGCTACTGATGTACGTCGTCGCCGAAAAGGACATTGCCGGCCTGATGACGCCGGAAGCCGCGTTCACCGCCATCGAGGCGGTGTTCGCGGCCATGGCGCGGCGCAAGGCCTATAATTTCCCCGTCATCCGCGAGGCGATCGGCCACGCGGACGCGCTCTACGGCTTCAAGGGCGGGTTCGACGGGCAGGGCCTCGCGCTCGGGCTGAAGGCCGGCGGCTACTGGCCGCACAATCAGGACCACGGCCTGATCAACCACCAGTCGACGGTGTTCCTCTTCGATCCCGATACGGGGCGCGTCAGCGCGGCGGTGGGCGGCAACCTTCTCACCGCCCTGCGCACGGCGGCGGCGAGCGCGGTCTCGATCAAGTATCTGGCGCCGAAGGGCGCGAAGGTGCTGGGCATGATCGGCGCCGGCCACCAGTCGGCGTTCCAGATGCGGGCGGCGGCGAAGGTGCACGCCTTCGAGAAGGTGATCGGCTGGAACCCGCATCCCGAGATGCTGGGCCGGCTGAAGGACACCGCCGCCGAGATCGGCCTGCCCTTCGAGGCGGTGGAGCTGGAACGCCTCGGCGCCGAGGCCGACGTGATCATCTCCATCACCTCGTCCTTCGGGCCGCTGCTGATGGACGCCCACGTCAAGGGCCCGACCCATATTGCGGCGATGGGCACCGACACCCAGGGCAAGCAGGAGCTCGATCCCGCGCTGGTGGCGCGGGCGCGCGTCTTCACCGACGAGATCGCCCAGTCGGTCTCCATCGGCGAGACCCAGCACGCCATCGCGCAGGGCCTGATCGCACGGGAGGCCATCGGCGAGCTCGGCGCCGTGGTGAACGGGGATTCGCCCGGCCGCGGGGATGCCGAGGTCACGCTGTTCGACGGTACCGGTGTCGGGCTTCAGGACCTCGCCGTCGCCGCCGCCGTGGTGGAGATCGCCCGGCGGAAGGGTATCGCCCAGCACGTCGAGATCTGATCCGGCCCGCCCGGATCACGGCCCCGCCGGGCCGGGACGCTCAGCCCACCAGACGCCCGAGCGGAATCTGGAGGGACAGCGAAAGCCCGGCGGGCCTCCAGTCGCGCGACAGCGTGCCGCTCAGCCCGCGCAGCACCGCCTTCTCCAGAACGGTCCCGAATCCTTCGCGGGCCGGCGCCTCGATTGCGACCGCCGCGCCGCGCTCTTCCCAGTCGAGGCGCAGGACGTCGCCGTCGGCCTCGATGTCGACGATCAGCTCGCCCTGCGGGGAGGACAGCGCGCCGTATTTCGCGGCATTGGTCGTGAGTTCGTGCAGCAGCAGGGCGAGCGAGGTCAGCGCGCTGCCCGAAAGCGGCGCGTCCGAGCCGGTGATCGACACGCGCGGGCGCCCCGCCTGCTCGTGCGGCGCCACGATCGCCTTCATCAGGGTGGCGACCGTCGTGGTCGCTTCCGCCGACGGCTTCGCGCCCAGGTCCGGCAGGGTCAGGTCGTGCGCGCGCGCCAGCGCCTGCAGACGCGCGCCGAGATCGGCGGCGAACGCGTCCACGCTCGTCGCCGAGCGGGCACTGAGCGCGATGAGCCCGGCCGTGACGCTGAACAGGTTCTTGATGCGGTGATTGATCTCGCGCAGCAGGATGTCCTGCTGGGCGCGCGCATGTTTGTGCTGCGTGATGTCGAGCGTCAGCGAGGCGAGGAATTCGTCCTTGCGCAGCCCCGCTTCCCTCAGCGCCTCCGCCTGCGCCTCCAGCGTGTCGCGCTGCGCGGCGATCTGCTGGCGCTGCCGGTAGAGATCGAAGAAGACGTCGGTCTTGCTGCGCAGAATGTCCGGCTCGATAGGCTTCTGGATGAAATCCACCGCCCCCGCCTCGTAGCCCCGGAAGCGCCGCTGGCTGTCGGCGGTGCCGGCGGTGATGAAGATGATCGGGATGCGCCGCGTCCGGTCGCTTCCGCGCATCAGTTCCGCCAGATCGAAGCCGTTGAGTCCCGGCATCTGCACGTCGACCAGCGCCAGCGCCACCTCGTTGCGCAGCAGGATTTCAAGCGCCTGGTCTCCCGACCGGGCCTTCAGAAGCACAAGCCCGTCGCGGCGCAGCAGCGCTTCGAGCGACAGGAGATTTTCCTCAAGATCGTCCACAAGGAGAAACGAGACAGGCCCCATGCGCGGTCAGACCTCCAGGAGATAGGCGGCGATGGCCGCGAGCGGCATGACGCGGGCCACCGGGCACAGGTCGATCGCGGCGCGGGGCATGGCGGAGGCGAAGGCGCTCTCCGGGGTCTGGACAAGCGCCCTCCCGCCGGCCTCGACGACGGCGCGCATCCCCTTCGCGCCGTCGTCGTTCGCGCCGGTGAGCACGATGGCGACGAGGGCATCGCCATAGGCGTCGGCCGCGCTTTCGAACAGCACGTCGATGGAAGGCCGCGAGAACAGCACCGGCTCGTCGCTGGAGAGCGACAGCGTCCGGTCGTGCTCGATCAGCAGGTGATAGTCGGCGGGCGCGAAATAGACCGTGCCGGGGCTGATCGGCTCCTTGTCCTCGGCTTCCATCACGATGACGCGGCATTTGGCCTGGAAAAGCTCGGCCAGCAGGCTGCGCCGGTCGGGCGGGATGTGCACCACCACCATCACCGGCAGCGGGAACCGCGCCGGCAGCGCGGGCAGGATCGCCGACAGCGCCTCCAACGCGCCGGCGGAGGCGCCGATGACCACGGCTTCGGCTCGCGGCGCGCTCATTCGAACCGCCTCTGGTAGATCCGCTCCTCGCGCACAAAATCCGCGAAGGCGTCCGCGTGTTTGGAAAAGCGAAGACTTTCCTTGGCGCCGAGCCCGAGGAAGCCCTTGCGCGCCAGCGAGTCCCTGAACAGGCCGAGCGCCCGGTCCTGAAGCGCCCGGTCGAAATAGATCATCACGTTCCGGCACGAGATAAGCTGCATCTCGCCGAACACGGCGTCCGTCACCAGGCTGTGGTCGGAGAACACGACGTTGCGCCGCAGGGTCTTGTCGAACGCCACCCGCCCATAGGCCGCCTGATAATAGTCCGACAGCGACGACTTCCCGCCGGACTTGCGGTGGTTCTCGGTGAACAGCGGGATGCGGTCGACGCCGAAGATACCGGCCTCGGCGGCGTGCAGCGCGTCCTGGTTGATATCGGTCGCGTAGAAGATCGTGCGCTCCTCCAGCCCTTCCTCGCGGAACAGTATGGCCAGAGAATAGAGCTCCTCGCCCGTGCTGCACCCCGCAACCCACACTTTCAGCGAGGGATAGGTGCGCAGATGCGGCACCACCTTCTCGCGCAGGGCCCTGAAATAGCTGGGATCGCGGAACATCTCGCTGACCTGAACGGTCAGATAGCCCAGCAGGCGCGGCAGCAAAGCGGGGTCGCGCAGCAGGCTTTCCTGCATGGCCGAGAAGGTCGGGAAGCCCAGATGCTCGCGGGCCTGCCGCAGGCGCCGCTTGATCGAGGCCATCGCGTAGCTGCGGAAGTCGTAGTGATATTGAGAATAGATCGCTTCGAGCAGCAACCGTATCTCGATATCCTCGACCTTCTCGGATCCCGGATCGCCGTTCATGTGGATCTCCCCATCACTTGGGTATCCACACGCGCACGAGGGACAGGAGTTTTTCGACGTCGAGAGGCTTGGCCATGTAGTCATTGGCGCCCGCGTCGATGCAGCGCTGCTGGTCGTCCGGCATCGCCTTGGCGGTCAGCGCGATGATGGGCAGCTTCTTCCAGGCCGGGTTGCGGCGGATTTCCCGCGTCGCCGTCAGGCCGTCCATGACCGGCATCATCACATCCATCAGCACGAGGTCGACCGCACCGGCCGGCTGCTGCGCGGTGGCTTCGAGGATGTCCAGCGCCTCGCGGCCGTTGCGGGCGATCTCGACGACGGCGCCCTGCTTCTCCAGTATGTTCGTCAGGGCATAGACGTTGCGCACGTCGTCCTCGACGATGAGGATGCGGCGGCCTTCCACGAGGGCGTCCCGGTTGCGCGCCTTGCGGATCATCTTCTGCTGCTCGGCGGGCAGTTCCGAAATGACTTGGTGCAGGAACAGGCTCACCTCGTCGAGCAGGCGCTCGGGCGACTTCGCGCCCTTGATGATGATCGACTTGGAATAGCGGCGCAGCCGCTGCTCGTCGTCGGCCGAAAGCTCGCGGCCGGTATAGACGATCACCGGCGGGAAGGAATAAGCGCTCTCCTGGCTCAGCGTCTCCAGCAGCGAGTAGCCCGAGGCGTCGGGCAGCGAGAGGTCGAGCACCATGCAGTCGAAGGTGCCGTCCTTCAGCAGTTGCAGGCATTCGGCCGCCGTGCCGGCCGTGACCGTCTCGACGTCGTGCGAGGTCAGGAGCTTGGCGACCGCCTCGCGCTGCACGCGGTCGTCCTCGACGATCAGCACCCGGTGGACGCGCTGGGAGAGCCGGGCTTCGAGCTTCTTCAGCACGTCGACAAGCTGCTCGCGCTTCACCGGCTTCAGCGCATAGCCGACCGCGCCGAGCGTGAGCGCGGTCTCGATGTGGTCGCCGGCCGAGACGATGTGCACGGGAATGTGCCGCGTCTGGACATCCCGCTTGAGGCGGTCGAGCACCGACAGGCCGGACTGGTCGGGCAGGCCGACGTCGAGCACCACGGCGTTGGGCATGAACTGCTTGGCGAGCTGCAGCGCCTCCGCGGCGGTTCCCGCCACCAGCGAGCGGAAGCCCATCTCGCGCGACAGGTCGCGCAGGATGGTCGCGAAGCTCTCGTCATCCTCGATCACCAGCAGCACGCGCTTCTCGTCGGAGGGGGCGTCGCGGTCATCGTCGAGCCGCCGTGCCGGCGCGGACGCGGCCAGCGACGCCGGCACCGCGTTGGGAGAGGCCAAACCCGGGAAAGCGGTGCCCGGGGAAGCGAAACCCTGGGCCGCGATCACCGGGGCGCCGTCGGGCACGTCGCGGGGCGCCACCTTCGCCGGGTCGTAGACGATGGGCACCGTGACGGTGAAGGTGCTGCCCTCGCCCGGGCGGCTGCGCAGCTCGATGGTGCCGCCGAGCAGGCGCACGAGCTGGCGGGAGATGGAAAGCCCGAGGCCGGTGCCGCCATATTTGCGGCTGATCGTGCTGTCCGCCTGATGGAAGGCCGCGAACACGCTGCGCTGCTGTTCCTCGGCGATGCCGATGCCGGTATCGGTGACCGAGAAGGCGACATACCCCTCGCCGGCGGGCCGGATGGCGAGCGAGACCTGGCCCTTCTCGGTGAACTTGAAGGCGTTGGACAAAAGGTTCTTCAGCACCTGTTCGAGGCGCTGCAGATCGGTCTCGAGGCTCTCCGGGCCGCCCGGCGCGACCTCGATGCTGAAGTCGAGCTTCCGGTCCTGCGCCAGCGGCTGGAAGAGCTGGCGGATATTGCCGACGAGCCGCTCCATCACGACCGTTTCGGGGCGCATCTCCACATGCCCGGCCTCGATCTTGGAGAGGTCGAGTATGTCGTTGATCAGGTTGAGGAGATCGTTGCCGGAGGCCTGGATGGTCTGGGCGTATTTGACCTGCTCCTGCGTGAGATTCTCGTCGGGATTGTCGGCCAGCAGCTTGGAGAGGATCAGCGAGGAATTAAGCGGCGTGCGCAGCTCGTGCGACATGTTGGCGAGGAAGTCCGACTTGTAGCGGCTCGCCTGTTCCAGCTCCTTGGCCTTGAGTTCCACCGAGGCGTGGGCGCGCTCCAGATCGTCGCGCTGCGCCTCCAATTGCTGGGCCTGCTGGGAGAGCTGCGAATTGGTCTGTTCGAGCTCGACCTGCTGCTGTTCGAGCCGCGCCTGCGATTCACGCAGCGCCCGGCCCTGCTCCTCCAGTTCCTCGTTCGAGACCCGCAGCTCCTCGCTCTGCGTCTGCATTTCCTCCGCCTGACGCTGGGTTTCCTCCAGCAGGTTCTGGAGCTCGCCACGGTAATTGGCCGAGCGCACGGCGATGGCGATGGAGGCGGAAGCCTGCTGGAGAAGAGCGACCACGGCGGGCTCGACCGGGCGCAGAAAGCCGAGCTCGACCACCGAATTCACCACGCCGTCGACACCTGCCGGCAGAATGACAAGGTGCTTCGGCTTGTCGTGCCCCAGCGAGGAGCCGAAGGCGAGATAGCCGTCCGGCACGTCGTCCACCAGCAGCGGGCGCCCGTCCACCGCCGCCTGCCCCAGCAGGCCCTCGCGCCGGCGGAACTGCTCGGGAACGTCGGCGGTGTCGCGCACGCCATAGGTCGAGGCCCGCCGGTAGACCCCTCCCCCGCCGACGAAGAGCGCTCCCGCCACTGCGCCGACATAGCGCGCGAGGAAATCGAGCACGCTGTTGCCGAGCTGGTCGATGGGCTGATCGCCGATCACCGCGGTGGTCAGCCCCACCTGGCCGGACTGGAGCCATTCCTCGCGCCGGCGCGCGAGCGTCGCCCGGCGGATCAGTAAGGCGATGGTCACCGTCAGCAATATGCCGAGAAAGGCCGAGAGGAAGCCGCTGACCAGCGCGGTCCTCTGCGCGCCGGCCATCTCCTCCAGACGACGCGAGCGCAGGGCGATCTCTTCCTGCCCGAGGGCGGCGAGCTGTGTGCGGATGGCGTCCATCTCGACCTTGCCGCGGTCGGAATTGACGATGTCGAGAACGGCGTCGAGCCCGCGCGCGCGGCGGATCTCGATGGTGTCCCTCAGTTCCGCGAGCTTGGCGTCAACATGCTGGCGCAGCGCGTTGACCTTGGGGTGCTGGACGGGATTGTCGCGGGTGGCCGCCTCGATCTCGTCGAGCTTGCGGGGCATGGCGCGCAGCGCCGCGTTGTAGGGCTGCAGATAGTTCTCGTTGTTCGTCAGGAGAAAGCCGCGCTGGCCGGTCTCCGCGTCCTGCGCGTTGGACAGCAGCTCGTCCAGCGCGATCATCACCTCATAGGACTGGATGATCTTCTCGTTGCCCTCGCGCAGCGCGCGCAGGTTCATGTAGGCGATGGCGCCGCTCACCAGGAAGAAGACGAAGGCGCCCGCGAGAGCGAAGGCGACCGCAGGGTCGAGCCCCAGCGTTCGCGTGGCACGGTCCGGCAGGGGGCGCTGGTTCATGAAGGGTCTCGCGGGAGGAAGAGGCGGGCGCGCAAGGAGCTAGTTCGCGCCCGCGAAATGGCAACACCGCAGCATCAAACGTCGCCGGCCTGTGTCGCAAGGGTGACGGTGCCTCCATCGGGGCCGGATGACGAGCCGCGGCGGCCCGGCGCCGCCCGATTGTGCCCGGCCGCCGGACCACCCATCTTCAGCCGGCGGGCGCGCCGCCATCGGCAAGGGAGAAGGCCATGTCCTACGGGTTCCTGGATATCGCGGTGACGCCCAGCGTGCGCGCGGCACAGGAGGAGATGGGGGCGAACCATCTGTGGGAGGACTTCCAGGGCGACCGCACCTCCGACCGCTTCACCCCGGACGAGGCGGCCTTCATCGCGGCGCGCGACAGCTTCTACATGGCGACGGTCTCCGAGACCGGCTGGCCCTATGTGCAGCATCGCGGCGGGGCGCCGGGCTTCATCAAGGTCATCGACGACAGGACCCTCGCCCTCGCCGACTATCGCGGCAACCGGCAATATATCAGCCTCGGCAATCTGCGCGCCGACGACCGCGTGTCGCTCATCCTGATGGACTATCCGCGCCGCGCCCGGCTCAAGATCTACGGCCATATCGAGGCGGTGGCGCTCGACGCCGACCCGGCGCTGACGGAACGCGTCGGCGAGCCCACGCAGAAGGCGCGGCCCGAGCGCATCCTCAAGATCCGGCTGGCCGCCTTCGACTGGAACTGCCCGCAGCACATCACGCCGCGCTTCACCGAAGGTGAGGTCGCCCGCGCCGTCGCCCCGCTGCGCCAGCGCCTCGACGAGCTGGAGAAGGAGAACGCGGCGCTCAAGGCCGCGCTCGCCGCGCGCGGGTGACGGGGCGCCCGCCGGCGGGAGCCGCCCCGTTCGGCGGCAACCGCCGGGAAAGCGTCGGAGCAGTGGTTGCTCAGAGCAGCGATTTGCGCAGCATCATGTGGACGCCCTTGTTGCCGTCCACCATCTGCGTCACCCGCAGGTTCCCGGCCAGCGAGCACAGCATGTAAGCCTGGTTGCGAGACAGGTTGGTGCGCTCGCACACATGCTTGACCATCTCGCGCGTCGCCTGCTTGGCGGCGTCGTCGAGATCCTCGTCGAGGCCGATCGAGATGAGGTGCGTCGCGCTCTCGGCGAAGGGCCAGTCGAGCTGCATGTCCTTGCGCAGGGTGAGCCGGAACGTGCCGGTGACGCCGGTCTCCAGCGCGGTGATGCACACCTCGCCGTCGCCCTGCACGCCGTGGCCGTCGCCGGCGAAGAACAGCGCGCCCTCGTTGAACACCGGCAGATAGAGCGTGGTGCCGGCGCGCAGCTCCTTGTTGTCCATGTTGCCGCCGAAGGCGCGCGGCACCGGCGAGCCGCAGCGGCCCCAGGCCGGCGGCGGGGCGGTGGCGATGATGCCGAAGAACGGGTCGAGCGGGATCTCGGCGCCCCACGGCATGACGCAGACATTCTTCTCGTGGTCCACCACGGGGTGGATGGTCTCGTAGTCGGTGAACTCGTCGGGCAGCGTGCCGAGCAGCGGCAGGATGGAGACGAAGCCCCAGTCCTGGCGCACCTTCACGTCGAGAATGTCGACCTGCAGCGTATCGCCGGGCCTGGCGTCCTTCACATAGACCGGGCCGGTGATGAAATGCGGGCCGGCGCCCTGCGGCAACGTGTCGAGCGCAAGCGCGTAGTCCTCCGGCACCGCCAATGTGTCGGGCAGCGTCTCCTTGCCGCCGGCGGGGAAGGAATGCAGCGTCACCACGTCGCCGGAGGTCACTTCGAGAATGGGCGGGGTCGTGCTGTCGAGATAGCCCCAGACCATGTTTTCCGGCGTGGCGGGAATTTCGAAGCGGCGCGACATGCTGGAACTCCTGATGGATAACGCGGAAAGGCGGGTCAGACGGCGATGAAGCGGGTGAGGTGCTCCCGGCTCATCGTGCTGGCGCGGCCGGTCTCGACGACCGCGCCGCGCGAGAGGATGACGAAGGCGTCAGCGGTCTCGATGGCGAAGTCGAGATACTGCTCCACCAGCAGGATCGAGATCCGTCCCTTGAGGGCGCGCAGCACCTCGCCGATCAGCGCCACGATGTTGGGCTGGATGCCTTCGGTCGGCTCGTCGAGGATGAGGAGCTGCGGCTGCGTGACCAGCGCGCGGGCGAGAGCGAGCTGCTGCTGCTGGCCGCCGGAGAGCGCGCCGCCGGGGCGCTTCCACATCTCGCGCAGCACCGGGAAGAGGTCGAGCGCCTCCTCCATGGCCGGCGTGCCGAAGGTGCCGTGCGCGCGTGCCGCCGCCTCGACGTTCTCGCCGACGGTGAGCTCGGAGAAGATCTCGCGGCCCTGCGGCACATAGGCGAGGCCGGCGCGCGAGCGACGGGCGGGCGACCAGGAGGTGGCGTCCGCCCCGTCGATGAGCACACGCCCGGCGCTGGGGGCGATGACGCCCATCAGGCATTTCAGCAGGGTCGACTTGCCGGCGCCGTTGCGGCCGAGCACGGCGAGGCACTCCCCCGGCGCGATCTCGAAGCCGACCTGCCGCAGCACCTGCGCCGAGCCGTAATGCTGGTCGAGGGCTTCCACACGGAACTGCATGTCAGCGCCCCAGATAGACGTCGACGACCGCCGCGTCGGCGCGCACACGGTCCATCGAGCCCTCGAACAGGGTGCGGCCTTCGTGCAGCACGGTCACGCGGTCGGCGATGCGCTCGACGAAATCCATGTCGTGCTCGACGACCACGATGGCGCGGTCCGGCCGCACCAGCGCGCGCACCAGATGCGCGGTGCGCTCGGTCTCCTCGTCGGTGAGGCCGGCGACCGGCTCGTCGAGCATCAGCACCTTGGGGTCGGAGGCCAGCACCATGCCGATCTCCAGCCACTGCTTCTGGCCGTGGCTGAGCTCGCCGGCGAGCCGGTCCGCCTGATCGGTGAGCCCGACCGTCTCCAGCACCTCGCTCACGCGGTCCTCCAGCGCCGGCGCGTCGAGGCGGGAACGGAAGCCGACATCGGCGCCGATGGCGATGTGCCGGCGCACGCTCAGCCCCTCGAACACGCTCGGCTTCTGGAACTTGCGGCGCAGCCCGGCGCGGGCGATGGCGGATTCGCTCGCCTGCGTCAGGTCGAGCCCGCCGTCGAACAGCACGCGGCCCTGCTTCGGCCGGGTGATGCCGGAGATGACGTCGAGCAGCGTGGTCTTGCCGGCGCCGTTGGGTCCGATCACCGCGCGCACCTCGCCATAATCGATGGCGAGCGACAGGTCGTCAATGGCGCGGAAGCTGCCGAAGCGCACGGTCAGGCCGTCGACGAGGATGGCGGTGAGGCTCACGGGCGCGCCTCCTCAAGCTCGGTGGCCATGCGCCTGGGGCCCATCGGCCGGGTCAGCCGGAGCTTGGCGAGGTCCATCAGCCCGTTGGGGAAGACCAGCACGACGAGCACGATCAGCCCCGAGAGGATGAAGGGCCAGATGTCCGGCGCCGCCGAGGACAGCCAGAACTTCACCGCATTGACCAGCAGCGCACCGATCACCGCGCCCACCAGATGCCCGCGCCCGCCGATGGCGACCCAGACCGCGATCTCCAGCGACAGTTCCGGCGAGAGCACGCGCGGATTGATGATGCCGACCTGCGGCACGTAGAGCATGCCGGCCAGCATGGCGATCAGCGCCGAAAGGCACCAGACGATGAGCTTGAGCCGCAGCGTCTCGTAGCCGAGCGTGCGCAGGCGGGTCTCGTCGTCGCGCGTCGCCAGCATCAGCGCGCCGAAGCGGCTGCCGACCAGCCGGCGGCACGCCACCAGCACCAGCGCCAGCGCCAGCAGGGAGGCGACCGCCAGCGCGGTGATCATGCCTGATGTGCCCATCGGCCAGCCGAACAGCACGGAAAACCCGGTCATGCCGTTATTGCCGCCGAAGCCGGTGTCGTTGCGGAACATCAGCAGCATGGCGACATAGACCAGCGCCTGCGTGATGATGGCGAAATAGACACCGCCCACCCGCGAGCGGAACGACACATAGCCGAAGATGCCGGAGATCAGCAGCGTGACCGCCACCGCCACGGCGAACGCATAGGGGAAGACGTCGAAGCCCGCCCAGTAGAAGGGGAACTCCTTCCAGCCCATGAACTGGAGGAAATCCGGCACCGTGCCCGTCACCACGAAGGAATGCTTGAGCAGGTACATCGCCATCACATAGCCGCCGATGGCGAAGAACAGCCCGTGGCCGAGCGACAGGATGCCGAGATACCCCCAGATGAGGTCCAGCGAGATCGCCAGCACCGCGAAGGCGGCGAGCTGGCCGATGGCGTTGGTGAGGTAGCGCGACAGTTCGAACGAGGTGCCCGACAGCGCCGGCATGGCGCCCGCCGCGACAACGATGACGGCGATCAGCAGGGTGAAGGGCAGATTTGCGCTGGTGCGGCTCATTTGCGGCGCCCCTTCACGGCGAACAGCCCTTCCGGCCGCCATTGCAGGAAGGCGATGATCATCAGGAGCACGATGACCTTGGCGGCGACGGCACCCCAGAGCGGCTCGATCAGCACGTTGATCTGGCCGATGCCGAGCGCGGCGACCACCGTGCCGGCGATGGTGCCGACGCCGCCGAGCACCACGACCATGAAGCTGTCGATGATGAAGTTCTGCCCCATCTGCGGGTTCACGCTGTAGATCGGCGAAAGCGCCAGTCCCGCGAGCCCTGCGAGGCCCGAGCCGAGGCCGAACGCCATCATGTCGACCCGCCGCGTCGGGATGCCGATGCAGGCCGCCATGTCGCGGTTCTGCGTCACCGCGCGGATGTTGAGCCCGAGCGGCGTCTTGCGCACCACCAGCCATGTCAGCGCCAGCGTCACCGCGGCGAAGGCAATGGCGAACATGCGGTTCCAGGTGAAGATGAAGTCGCCGATGACGGGCACGCCGCCGGAGACGTAGAACGGCGTCTCGAACTGCATGTTCTGGGTGCCGAACACCACGCGCACGATGTTGACGAGGAACAGGCTCACCGCCCAGGTGGCGAGCAGGCTCATCAGCGGGCGCTTGTAGAGATGGCGCAGCAGCAGCGTCTCCAGCGCGATGCCGATCCCCGCCGTGGCGAGGAAGGCGACAGGGATGGCGAGGACGAGATACCAGTCGAGCAGGCCGGGCGCGGCATGGCGCAGGCCCTGCTGCACCAGCCAGGTGACATAGGCGCCGATCATGATCAGCTCGCCCTGGGCGAGGTTGATGACGCCCATCAGCCCGAAGATGATGGCGAGGCCGATGGCGGCCATGAACAGGATCGAGGCGAAGCTCAGTCCATTATACAGCGTAGCCAGCGTGTCGCCGATGGCGATGCCGCGCTCGATGCGGCGCGTGGCGTCGTCCACCGCTGTGCGGAAGTCGGGGTTCGCCGCGTAGGCGGGATCGGCGGTCAGCGCCGAGATGCGGGTGAGCGCGCGCCGGCTGGGGTTTTCCGCCACCCGGCCGATGGCGCGGATGCGGGCGGCCGGGTCCGAGGCGTTGAGCGCCGCGGTCTGGGAAAGGGTGTCGATCTGCTCCCTCAGCCCGGCGTCGCTCTCGGCGGCGGCGGCGCCTTCCAGAAGACCTTCGGGGATCAGCGCCGGGCGGCGCTCCAGCGTCTTCAGCGCGGCGGTGCGCTGGGCGACGGCGGGGGAGCCGCGCAGCGCGAAGGCGGCGTCCGCCAGTTCGAAGACCGGGCGGTTCTTCAGGCTCAGCAGCGGCGAGCGCGGCGTGCCGGCAGCCGCGCGGGGCGCCCGCGTCACCGCGTCGAGACCGCCCTCGTCGAGCATGGCACCGGCCTCGTCGCAGGCGAGCTTGCGGTCGATGGCGGCGCGGGCGAGCGGGGCGGCCCACTCCCGGTCCTCCGCGCTGCCGGCGGCGGCGGTGGTGACCAGGGTGGCGCCGGCCTTGCCCATCGCGCCGGCATCGCCGCACAGCTCCTGCACCAGCGCCGCGCGGTCGAGACTGTCCGCGCGCACCGGGGAAGCCGGCGCCAGCAGCGCGCCGGCCAGCAGGCCGAGAAGGAGGAGCGGCGGGACTTTCTGCGTCATCGGGAACTCAAGACGGCCGCTCCCGGCGGGGAACGGCCGTCCCTTGAGGGGTCAGGAAGGTTGCGTGCCGTGCTCAGCCATAGGGGCTGAACGGCACGGGCTTCGGCGTGTCCTTGGACTGCCAGAGGATGTCGAAGCCCTGTTTGTCGTTGACCGAGCCGATGAACACGCCGCGGGCGACGTAGTTGTTTTCGCCGGTCATCGAGATCTTGTAGCCCGACGGGCAGTCGAAGGTCAGGCCGGCGAAGGCCTTGGAGACCTCCGGCACGTCGAAGGAGCCGGCCTTCGCCGCCGCCATCGCCCACAGATGCACCGAATCATAGGCCGAGACCATCGGGTCGATGGAGACGTCGCCGCTGAAGGGCACGTTCTTGGCCTTCACATAGGCCGCCCAGTTCTTCAGGAACGCCTCGTTCGCGGGGCCCTTGGCGTTCTGCAGATAGGCCCAGCAATTGAGGTGGCCGACCAGCTTGGAGGTGTCGAGGCCTTCGAGGTCGGCCTCCACCATGTCGAGGCCGAGCACCGGGATATCGGTGGCGAGGATGCCCTGGTTGGCGAATTCGCGCATGAAGTCCGGGATCGAGTTTCCGACCACGGTGAGGATGACCACCGGCTGGCCGCCGCCCTGGTCCGCGAAGGCGCGGATCTGGTTGACCAGCGTCTGGAAGTTGGAGAAGCCGAAGGGAACGTATTCCTCCTTCCAGGCGGTCTCGGGAATGCCCTTCGACTTGAAGTAGCCCTTGAGCTGCTTGTTGATGGTGCGCGGCCACACATAATCCGAGCCAAGCATGAAGAAGCGCTTGGCCGAGACGCCTTCCTCGCCCATCAGATAGTCGACGGCGGGCAGCACGGAGCTGGCCGGCGGCGAGTTGGCGTAGACGACGTTCTTGGAGTTCTCGTCGCCCTCGAAGTGCAGCGGATAGTAGAGCAGGCCGTTCTCCTGCTCGACCACCGGCAGCACGGTCTTGCGCGAGACCGAGGTCCAGCAGCCGAACAGCGCGGAGACCTTCTCCTGCTGCAGCATCTGCTTGGCGGTCTGGGCGTAGAGCGGCCAGTCGGAAGCGGGATCGGAGACCAGCACGTCGATGGTGCGCCCGTTGACGCCGCCCTTCGCGTTGATCTCGTCGGCGGCCATCTTCACCACATAGTTCAGCCGGCCTTCGAGATTGGCCATGGTGCCGGAGGAGGAGAAGAGGCAGCCGAGTTTGACGGGGCCGGACTGCGCCATCGCGCTGCGCAGGACGGCGGGAGAGGCGATGCCGGCGGCGGCGAGGCCGCTCGCCTGCAGGAAGGAACGCCGGGAGAACTTGACCATGTTCGACACCTCGAGTGTTCGCAAGATGCCGGAATTCTGTCGAGCGGCGGCTCCCTTACAACTTCATATATTGTTCAGCCCTGCCCAATGGCGCGTCATAAGGCCGGCGCCGTCACGGTTTCTGGCACGATTGCCACTTGTGCGGGTGCGTCCGCGCCGCGTGTCGGCGCCTCGGGAGGCGTGCCGGGCAGGCGCGGCGCCCGGTACCGGCAGTCACCATCGCTCACCCGGCGGCGGCCTTGCGCTGCAACGCAATAAAGTCGTTCACCTCGCGGGCCGATCGTCTATAGTGTGCTCATATTAAGCGCATGCTTATCCGATGGGCGGCTGACGGCCGTCGCCTCATCCGGCGGCGCAGGGGCGACGACGGGCTTTCCGGGCATGGGGCCCGGCGGGCCGCAAGGGAGACATCCGACCGTTATCCGATCCGTCAACTTTCATGAGGACGATCCGATGCGACGTTCGCAGTTCACCGAAAGCGAGATCATCCATCTCATCCAGGAAGCCGATGCGGGCGTGCCGGTGGACGAGATCTGCCGCACCGCGCAGGTCTCGCTGCGCACCTTCTACCGCTGGCGCCGCCGCTTCGGCGGGCTGAGCGCCCCGGCCGTGATGCAGATGAAGGAGCTGGAGGCGGAGAACCGCCGCCTGCGCGCGCTGGTGAGCAACCTCTCCCAGCGCCTGCACCACCCGCCCTTGCCCGGCGAGCAGCCCCATCTCGTGCGCGGCGCCGGCCCCCTCCAGCCGCACCGCGCCTCCGTGCTGGCGGCGGACCGCTGCGGCGGCGCCGTCGTGGGCCGCTTCGCCTCGGTGCGCGTCGCGCGGTGAGCGGGCTGCGCGTTTGTTAGGCGGCGTAAATGTCAAAAGCGCCATAATGGAAATGGGCGCGCGAAACGAATAGCCGGCATGCCGTCCCCCTGTGCAGGGCGGGGTGCGCGAATCACGCACGGGTAATGTCAAACATGCCACCAAACCGGCGCAGGGGCTTTCTGCCCCCGCCGGCGGCATTTTCCTGCGCTCTATTTTGCCTTGTGTGCGCCCGCCGGGGGTCTTCTCCTCCTTGCCAGGGCGCCCGCCGGATCGGGCAGGCCACATCGGGAAGCGGAGAGCACGTCATGTCCAATATCGTGAGCAAGGGTTTCGATCGTCGCGGTTTCCTGAAGACCTCCGCGCTGGTGGCCGGCGGCCTCGTCGCCGCGCCCTATCTCGGCGGGAGCGCCCGCGCCGCCACGCTGAAGACGGTCAACTTCAGCGAGGCCGTGCACAACCTCGGCTACATCAACCTCTATGTCGGCATGCATGCCGGCATCTTCGAGAAGAACGGGCTGGACATGAAGGTCTCCGCCGCCGGCGGCGACACCCAGACCTTCGCCGCCGTGCTCGGCGGCTCGGCCGACTTCGCCATCGGCGACGCCACCATGGCGCAGATCTCGCGCGAGAATGGCGGGCCGGGCGTCGTCGTCGGCACCGTCGTGCAGCGCGCCCATTATTTCGGCGTCTCCAAGACCATGGAGCCCTTCACCGACCCGAAGGACCTCATGGGCAAGAAGGTCGTCACCTCGCCGGAGCCGAACACCAATTTCTCCGTCACCAAGCGCATGGTGGAGAAGGCCGGCATGAAGCTCGGCACGGATGTGACCATCGTGCCGGTCAACCCCGGCACCGAGATCGGCGCCATGCTCGCCGGTCAGGCCGACATGGCGGTGGCCTACCAGCCGAGCGTCGCCGCCGCCGAGGCACAGGGCTCCAAGGTCGTGTTCGACTTCTCGAACTATATCGGCCCGTTCTGCAACACCGGCATCATGGTGCTGCCCTCGACCATCGAGAAGGACCCGGCCATGGTGCAGGCGCTCGTGACCTCCTTCGAGGAGGCCTCGCGCAAGACCTATGCCGACCCCGCCTTCGCCAAGAAGGTGGCCCGCCTCGAATTCCCGGACCTGCCGGGCGAGGTCGTCGACAAGGCCATCGACGCCGAGCTGAAGTACCTCATCCCGGCGCAGTCGGTGATCACCAAGCCGGACCAGTGGGCGAACCTGATGGACATGCAGGTCTATCTCGGCAACGCCAAGGGCACGGTGAAGTTCGAGGAGATCATCGACAACTCCTTCGCCGAGAAGGCCATCAAGCAGCTCGGGTGAACGCGGTGGACACCCCCGCCATCGCGGCAGGGGCGGTGGGCATGGCTCCGGCCGGCACGCCGCCCCTCGTCGTCGAGCACGTGGCCAAGAGCTACGACGCGGACGGGCGCATCGTGCCCGTCATCGGCGACCTGTCGCTGACGCTGAACGAGGGCGAGATCGTCGCCATCGTCGGCCCCTCCGGCTGCGGCAAGACCACGCTGCTCAACACGCTGTGCGGGCTCATCGGCGCCGATTCCGGCCGCATACGCTGGCACGGCCGGGAGATTTCCGGCCAGCCCTCCGGCGTCGGCTACATGCTGCAGAAGGACCTGCTGCTGCCGTGGCGCACGGCGCTGCGCAACGTGATGCTCGGGCTGGAGATACGCGGCGTCTCGCTGTCCGACGCCGAGGAGCGCAGCCATGTGGTGCTCGACAAGCTCGGCCTGCACGGCTTCGCCGAGCACTACCCCACCACGCTGTCGGGCGGCATGCGCCAGCGCGTGGCGCTCGCGCGCACCCTCGTCAACGAGCCGGACGTGCTGCTGCTCGACGAACCCTTCGCCGCGCTCGACTTCCAGACCAAGCTGCTGATCGAGAGCGACACCGCCCGGCTGGTGCGCGAGAGCCGCCGCTCGGTGCTGCTGATCACCCACGACATCGAGGAGGCGGTCTCCATCGCCGACCGGGTGATCGTGCTGACCAAGCGGCCGACGCGGGTGAAGGCGGTCTACGACATCGCGCTCGGCACCGAGCGCACCGACATGATCGCCGCCCGCGAGAGCGCGGGATTCGTCGACTATGTCCGGCGCATCTGGGCCGATCTCGACGTGACGCGGCAATAGGAGGAGCGGCATGGACGCTTCCGCCACCTTCACCCCCGCCAAACCCGACGCGGCCGCCGATGAGGCCGCCGATCGCGCGGCGGCCCGCCTTGCCGCCCACCGGCGTGCACGCCGGCGCGCCACCGCGCTTGTCATCCTCTCGCAGGTCGCCCTGCTCGCCGCCTTCCTGGCGTTCTGGGAATACATGACCGTCTTCGACAAGCAGACGGCCTTCATGTTCGGCTCGCCCTCGGCCATCGCCGGCTTCCTGATGACGATGGCGAAGGACGGCAGCCTGTGGCGCGACACCTATGTCACCGGCGTCGAGACGCTGCTGGGCTTCGCGGTCGGCAACGTCATCGGCACGCTGATCGGGCTGTCGCTCTGGTACTCGCGCTTCGTCTCGCGGGTCATCGAGCCCTTCGTCATCGCGCTGGGCTCAATCCCGATCATCGCGCTGGCGCCGATCATCATCATCTGGTTCGGCACCGGGCTGACCTCGAAGATCGCCATGTCGACGCTCTCGGTGGTGATCGTCGCGCTCGTCACCTCCTACAAGGGCGCGGTCGGGGTCGACGAGGACCAGATCAACCTGATGCGCACGCTGGGCGCCTCGAAGTTCCAGATCTTCCGCAAGCTGGTGGTGCCGGCCTCGCTCGCCGACATCTTCGCCGGGCTGAAGCTCACCGTCGGCTTCGCGCTGATCGGCGCCATCGTCGGCGAGTTCATGTCGTCCTCGGAAGGGCTCGGCCACGCCATCTTCAAGGCCGGCTCGCTCTACATCATCCCCAAGGTGTTCGCCGCGCTGGTGGCCACCATCGCGCTCGCCCTCGTCCTCACCTTCATCGTCGGCAAGGTGGAAAAGCTGCTCATGCCCTGGCGGCGTCTTAGCTGAGCAACCCGACCTTCCGCGTTTCAGTGCCCAATGGAGTGACCATGAACCAGCGTGTCTCGAAAGCCGGCAACATCAAATATGCCCTGTCGGCGAACGACGCCTTCGTCGCCAGCGTCGCGCCCGGCGAGACCTTCGTCGTCGAATGCGCGATCAACGCCAATGACGGCACGATCCGTCATGTGGGCCAGCAGCTCACGGCCGCCGACGTCACGCTTCCCTATGTGAACGGCGCCACCGGCCCCATCGAGGTAAAGGGCGCGAAGCCCGGCGACATGCTGGTGCTGGAGATCGTGAAGATGGAGGTCGACACGCTCGGCTTCACCGCACTGTGGCCCGGCATCGGCATGTTCCCGGACTGGGTGCGGCAGAAGGAATTCGGCATGCAGACCCGCGTCGTCGCGATCGGTGACGGCGTGGTGCACTGGAGCGACAAGGTGAAGCTCCCCGTCCGCCCGATGATCGGGGTGGCGGGCGTCGCCCCGGTCCATGGGGCGGTGCTCACCGTCGACAACGGCACCCATGGCGGCAATCTCGACGTGCAGGAGATCACCGACGGCAACATCGTGATGTTCCGGGTGAACCACGAGGGCGCCCATCTCTTCCTCGGCGATTGCCATGCGCTGCAGGGCGACGGCGAGGCCAACGGCATGGGCGCTATCGAGGTGGCGGCGACGCTCACCGTAAAGGTCTCGCTGAAGGCGGCGCCGGCCCGGCTGGGTCATCCCCGCATCGAGACGCCGACGCATATCTGCACGCTCGGCTGCGCCCGTCCGCTGGAGGACGCGATGCGCATCGCCTTCCAGGAGATGATCTACTGGCTGGAGGATGAGTACGGAATCCCCGCCGCCGAGGGCTACATGCTGCTCGGGCAGATCGCGGAGGCGCGCTGCACCCAGGTGGTGAACCCGAAATACACCTATATCTGCAAGGTCGACAAAGCCCTGCTGGCGCAGTTCGCGTCCTGAAAGGGGCGCCTGATCGGAGAGCCGCCGGCGGCCCTTCGCCGGCATCGTGCCGCGCGCGCCTTTGGTGCGCCGGGAGGTGGCGGCCGAGCGCGGCCCGGCGGGGGAGGCGCGCAGGCGCCAGAGCGTCGGTCGCCGGCGCGGGTCGGGTGCCGATACGGAAAGGTCAGTTGCCGGCGCGGCGCTTCACGGCCGTCTTGCCAGCCGTCTTGGCGCCCGCCTTGCCCACCGCCTTGGGCGGGGCCTTGGCGGCCTGCCTGGCCGCCTCGTCGGCGAGCCGTGCCTCGCGCAGCCGCGCCATCTTGGCGTCGCGCGCGGCCATCTCCTGCCCGATCATCGACATGGCGATGCGCGAGACCGATTCGGCCTTGCTTTCCGCCTTGCTGAGGTTCGGCTTGAAGAGCGTGTCGCGGTTGATCTTCGCCATCGCATCCGACTCCCTGAAAACAAAAAAGGCCGGGTTGCCCCGGCCTCTCCCATGCCTCGACGATCTAAGCCAGTACATCCGTGGTCGAAGATCGAAGGCGATCTCGTCACGCAGCCTTGAGCTGGCCGGCCGAGCTCTTGCCGCTGCGGCGGTCGGTCTCGATCTCGTAGGAGATCTTCTGGCCCTCGTTGAGGGTCGACAGGCCGGCGCGCTCAACGGCCGAAATGTGGACGAACACGTCCGGGCCGCCGTTGTCCGGCTGAATGAAACCAAAGCCCTTCTGGCCGTTGAACCACTTCACAGTACCGATCGCCATCGCGATATCCTTTCAGTCGATATAGAAATACCGACGCCCACGAATCCGTGAGCGCCACTTTGAGCATCGATTTGAGAGGAAGTTCGCCAGGGCGCACGAGGCGCGAAACAAAGTTCAACGTCCAAGATCGATGCGTGTACTTTACAGCCGCTGTGACATAATCACAAGCTGAAAGAAATTTATTTCCGAAATTATCTCGCCGCCGCCGCATCGGTCGGGCGCGCGCCGGGGCGCGGGGCCATCGGCTTCTTCTTCGGAGCGGCGATCAGCCCTTCCTTGATGGCCTGCTTGCGCGCCTGCTTGCGGGCGCGGCGCACGGCCTCGGCCTGCTCGCGGGCACGGCGCTCGGAGGGCTTCTCGTAGGAGCGGCGGGCCTTCATCTCGCGGAAGACGCCTTCGCGCTGCATCTTCTTCTTCAGGACGCGGAGCGCCTGCTCGACATTGTTGTCTCGAACTAGAACCTGCAAAACTTTTCCTATCATGGGCTTCGCACGGAAGCCGGCTCGACCACCCGGCGGCATTGCCGGAAACGGCGGATTATGCGCCCTTTCGCCCGATAATGAAACGCAGGCAGCCGGCGTGAACCGGCGGGCGTGGCCACACAGATAGGCCTTCCGGCGCAAAATTGCCACAGCGGACCGCAATGCCAGTAGGATTCGCGCCCGCCGCCCGTCCCGAATCGCCGCGCGCACCCCGCCGCGAGGAGCCTTGCCCCACCATGCCCCAACCGACCCAACCCGTCTTCGACGGCCATAACGACGTGCTGCTGCGGCTGTGGAACCGCGCGAAGGCCGGCGCCGACCCGGTGCGCGACTTCCTCGACGGCATGGCGCGCGGCCATCTCGACGCGCCGCGGGCGCGGGCCGGCGGGCTGATCGGCGGGCTGTGCGCGATCTACATCCCCTCCGGCGCGCTGGTGCTCAAGCAGGCCGATGCGCGGGGCCATTACGCCACCGAGCTCGCCGCGCCGCTGGAGCGCGCGCCCTCGCTCGACATCGCGCTGGAGATGGCGGCCATCGCCTTCCGGCTGGAGCGCGCCGGGGCGTGGCGGCTGTGCCGCTCCACCGCCGACATCCGCGCCGCGCGGGCCGAGGGCGTGTTCGCGGCCGTGCTGCACCTGGAGGGCTGCGAGCCGCTCGACGCGGATCTGGCGGCGCTGGAGACCTTCCATGCCGCCGGCCTGCGCTCGCTCGGCCCGGTGTGGAGCCGCAACAACATTTTCGGCCACGGCGTGCCCTTCGCCTATCCGATGGGTCCGGACACCGGGCCGGGCCTGACGGAGGCCGGTTTCGCGCTGATCCGCGCCTGCAACCGGCTGCGCATCGCGGTCGATCTCGCCCACATCACCGAGAAGGGGTTCTGGGACGTGGCGAAGACCACCGACCAGCCGCTGGTGGTCAGCCATTCCAACGCCCATGCCCTCACGCCGGTGGCGAGAAACCTCACCGACCGCCAGCTCGACGCGGTGCGCGAGAGCGGCGGCCTCGTCGGGCTGAACTTCGCCACCACCATGCTGCGGGCGGACGGGCGCGAGGACGCGCAGACCCCGCTTTCCGACATGGTGGCGCACATCCGCTATCTCGTGGAGCGCATGGGCGTCGCCCATGTCGCGCTGGGCTCGGATTTCGACGGCGCCACCATTCCCGCCGGCATCGGCGACGCGGCCGGCCTGCCGGCGCTGGTCGCGGCGCTGGCGGCGGACGGCTTCGCGGCGGAGGAGATCGCCGCCATCTGCCACGACAACTGGCTGCGGATACTGGCGCAGGCGTGGGGCGAGACGGCGTAAGACCTCAGGCCGCCGCTACACCCGGCGCGGCCGACAGGCTCTCGGTGAGGAAGGCGACCAGCGGGCGGACGAACTCCGCCTCGGCGCGCTCCTCGCCGAGCAGCACGATCTCGGTCATCGGCAGCGCCGGCCAGTGCTCGGGCGCGCGCAGCTCCGTCATCTCGGGGCCGATGAAGGAGCGCCCCAGCACGGTGACGCCGAGCCCGCCCGCCACCGCCGCGCGTATGCCGGCGAGGCTGGAGGCGGTGCAGGCGGCGAACCAGTCGCGCCGCACGGAATCGAGGGCGCGGATCATCACGTCGCGATAGGTGCAGGGCGGCGGCAGCAGCACCAGCGGCGCCGGCCGGGCAAAATCTGGGCGGTAGTCCTGCGCCGCCATCCAGACCAGTTGCTCGCGCCAGATGACGCGCCCGCGCTGCGCCGTGCCGTCCTTCTTGGCGATCACCGCGTCGAGCTGGCCGGCCTCGAAGGCGGCGAGCAGGTCGCAGCTCAGCCCGGTGCGCAGTTCCAGATGCAGGCCGGGATAGAGCCGCTGGAAGCGCGCCAGCATGCCCGGCAGCAGGCCGGGCACGAAATCCTCGCTCACCCCGAGCCGCAGGCTGCCGACGCGCGGCTCCAGCAGCGCGCGCACCGCGACATCGTTCAGCTCCAGCATGCGGCGGGCGCTGACCAGCAGCTTCTCGCCCTCCGCCGTCAGGGTGAGCGAGCGGCTCGTGCGCTCGAAGACGCGGCAGCCGAGCAAATCCTCCAGCCGCAGGATCTTCTGGCTCACCGCCGATTGCGAGCGGCCGACGACATCGGCGGCGGCGGTGAAACCGCCGGCCTCGGCCACCGCGACGAAGGCCCGGAGCAGATCGATTTCCAGATCGGGATAGCGCATGGCCTATTCGTATGTCCGCTGAATGATATTAAAACTATGCGCTTTTCTTCTGGACGGCAACCGCCCATCCTGCCTCCACAGACCGGAGGCGACGCGCTCCGCGCGCCCGCCAGCCCCGGCCCCTCCCCATCGCGGGCCCGTCGCCCGCCCATTGCGAGACCATCCCCATGAAAGCCGTCGGCTACGCCAAGCCCCTACCCGTCACCGCCGCCGAGTCCCTCGTCGATTTCGAAGCCCCGGTGCCCGAGCTGCGCCCGCGCGACCTGCTGGTGCGTGTCGGTGCCGTCGCCGTCAATCCGGTGGATGTGAAGCAGCGTGCCGGCGCCGCCCCGGCCGAGGGAGTGACCCGCATCCTCGGCTTCGACGCGGTCGGCGTCGTCGAGGCGGTCGGGCCGGAGGCGCGCCTGTTCAAGCCGGGCGATGCCGTGTTCTATGCCGGTGCCATCGACCGGCCCGGCAGCAATGCCGAATTGCAGGCGGTCGACGAGCGCATCGTCGGGCGCAAGCCCGCCTCGCTCAGTGTCGCCGAGGCGGCGGCGCTGCCGCTCACCGCCATCACCGCGTGGGAACTGCTGTTCGACCGGCTGAAGGTGCCCTATGGCGTGAAGACGGGCGGGGGCGCGCTGCTCGTCGTCAATGGCGCCGGCGGCGTCGGCTCCATCCTCACCCAGCTCGCCCGCCGGCTCACCGGCCTCACCGTCATCGCCACCGCCTCGCGGCCCGAGAGCATCGACTGGTGCCGCCAGATGGGCGCGCACCACGTCATCGACCATCACCGGCCGCTCGACGAGGAGATCGCGCGCATCGGCATCCCTGAGGTGCAGTATGTCGCCGGCCTCACCGGCACCGAGCGGCATCTGCCGGCGATCGTGCGCGCGCTGGCGCCGCAGGGCGCGCTGGCGCTGATCGACGATCCCGCGACGCTCGACATCGCCCCGCTCAAGCGCAAGAGCCTGTCGGTGCACTGGGAGCTGATGTTCACCCGCCCGCTCTTCGGCACGCCCGACATGATCCGGCAGCACGAACTGCTGAACGAGGTGGCCGATCTCGTCGATGCCGGCCTGCTGCGCACCACGCTGCGGCGGAACCTCGGCACCATCAATGCCGCCAATCTGCGCGAGGCGCACGCGCTGCTCGAAAGCGGACGCAGCATCGGCAAGGTGGTGCTGGAAGGCTTCTAGCGCCCCGCGCGGAACGGGTGCCCGTCCGGCGCGGGCGCCCGTTCCGCCACGCCCGTCATGCGACGAATGGATGACGTGCGCACATCAAATTACCTCAACGAATTCCGGCGCCGGCGGCATCGGCGCCGGCCGGCGCGGCGCGTCCGCCATCGGGCGACACGGCGCAGAGGCGGAATCTCCCGGCGATCACGAAATCCGCCTCCCGCCGGCCGGACAGGAGCGCCCCTCGCGACGCCCGCTCCCCGCCGGCGCCGCGAGGGGTCTGACGGCCTTATGATGTACGTACATCAAATTTCCCTTGAAGCCGGTCGCCGAACGCCGTTACGTTACGGACCAAAGATCCAAGAACGAATAATGGCCGGCAACGTCCGGTCGGGAGGAAAACATGCGGACCATCAAGGGGCCGGGCCTGTTTCTGGCCCAGTTCATCGGCGCCGACGCGCCTTTCGACAGCTGGCACAACATCACGCGCTGGGCCGCCGAATGCGGCTATGAGGGCGTGCAGGTGCCGACCAACGACCCGCGCATCCTCGACCTCGACCAGGCCGCCGCCTCGCGCGACTGGTGCGCCGACTGGGCGGGCAAGGCCTCGGAGAACGGCGTCGTCGTCACCGAGCTGTCGACCCATCTGCAGGGCCAGCTCATCGCCGTGCATCCCGCCTATGACGCCATGTTCGACGGCTTCGCGGCGCCGCAGGTGCGCGGCAACCCGAAGGCGCGGCAGGAATGGGCGGTCGACCAGATGAAGAAGGCGCTCACCGCCTCCAAGCATCTCGGCCTCACCGCCATGGTCACCTTCTCCGGCGCGCTGGCCTGGCCCTATGTCTACCCGTGGCCGCAGCGCCCGGCCGGGCTGGTGGAGGAGGCGTTCGACGAGCTTGCCCGCCGCTGGCGCCCGCTGCTCGATTACGCGGATGAATGCGGCGTCGATCTGTGCTTCGAGATCCATCCGGGCGAGGATCTGCACGACGGAGACACCTTCGAGATGTTTCTGGAGCGGGTGGACAACTATCCCCGCGCCAAGATGCTCTACGACCCCTCGCACTACGTGCTGCAGCAGCTCGACTATCTCGACCATCTCGACATCTATGCCGAGCGCATCGGCATGTTCCACGTCAAGGACGCCGAGTTCAACCCGACCGGCCGCAAGGGCGTCTATGGCGGCTACCAGCCCTGGCTGAAGCGCGCCGGGCGCTTCCGCAGCCCGGGCGACGGGCAGGTCGATTTCGGCGCCATCTTCTCGAAATTCGCCGCGATGGATTTCGACGGCTGGGCGGTGGTCGAGTGGGAATGCTGCCTCAAGCACCCCGAGGACGGCGCGCGCGAGGGCGCGGCCTTCGTGAAGAGCCACATCATCCGCGTCACCGAGAAGGCGTTCGACGATTTCGCCGCCGGCGCCACAGACCGCGACGCCAACCGCGCCTTGCTGGGGCTTGACCGATGAGCGCCCCCGTTCCGAACCGGCCGCTGCGGCTCGGCATGGTGGGCGGCGGGGCGGGCGCCTTCATCGGCGCCGTGCACCGCATCGCCGCCCGGCTCGACGGCGACTTCACCCTCGTCGCCGGCGCGCTGTCCTCGACGCCGGAGAAGTCGCGGGAGTCGGCGCAGGCGCTCGGCCTCGCCCGCTCCTATGACGACTTCGAGGCGATGGCGAAGGCCGAGGCGCGCCGCAAGGACGGCATCGAGGCGGTCGCCATCGTGACGCCCAACCACATGCACGCCGCTCCCGCCATCGCCTTCCTCAAGCGCGGCATCCACGTCATCTGCGACAAGCCGCTGACCGCGACGATGGCGCAGGCCAAGCAGCTCGCCAAGGCCGCCGAAAAGGCGGACGCGCTGTTCGTGCTCACCCACAACTACACCGGCTACCCGATGATCCGGCAGGCCCGCGCCATGGTGGAGGCGGGCGCGCTCGGCCGCATCCGGCTGGTGCAGGTGGAATATGTGCAGGACTGGCTGACCGAGGCGGCGGAGAAATCCGGCTCCAAGCAGGCGGAATGGCGCACCGACCCCGAGCGCTCCGGCGCGGGCGGCGCGACCGGCGACATCGGCACCCATGCCTACAACCTCGCCTGCTTCGTCTCCGGCCTGACACCGCAGGCGCTCGCCGCCGACCTCTCGGTCTTCGTGCCGGGCCGCGCGCTCGACGACAACGCCCATGTGCTGCTGCGCTTCGAGGGCGGGGCGAAGGGCATGCTGTGGGCGAGCCAGGTGGCGCCCGGCAACGAGAACGGGCTGCGCCTGCGCGTCTATGGCGAGAAGGGCGGGCTGGAATGGGCGCAGGAAGACCCGAACTATCTCTGGCACGCCCCCTTCGGCGAGCCGAGGCGCCGCATCACCCGCAACGGCGCGGGCGCGGGGCCGGAGGCGGGCCGCGTCTCGCGCATCCCGCCCGGCCACCCCGAGGGCTATCTGGAAGGCTTCGCCAACATCTATGCCGAGGCCGCCCGCGCCATCCGCGCCCATCAGGCGGGCGAGAAGGCGCCGGCGGGAGTGATCTTCCCGACGCTGGCGGACGGTCTCGCCGGCATGCGCTTCGTCGAGGCCTGCGTGCAGTCCTCGCGCCGTGACGCCGCCTGGGTGAAGCTGTGAGGGCGGACGCCGCGCGCGCCGCCCCGGTGCTGGAGCTGGTGGATGTGCGCCGCAGCTTCGGCCCGATCGAGGTGCTGCACGGCGTCGACTTCGCGCTGCGTGCCGGCGAGGTGCATGCGCTGATCGGCGAGAACGGCGCCGGCAAGTCGACCATCATGAAGATCCTCGGCGGCTTCCTGCCGCCCTCCTCCGGCGAGGTGCGGGTCGACGGCGCGCGCGCCCCCTTCGCCAGCGGCCCGGCGGCCGAGGCGGCGGGCGTCGTCGTCATCCACCAGGAATTCAACCTCGCCCCCGACCTCACCGTCGCCGAGAACATCTGGCTCGGGCGCGAGCTGGGCCGCGTCTTCCTCGATCACCGGGCAATGCGGGCAGGCGCGCAGGCGCTGCTCGACGAGCTGGACAGCCCGATCCGCCCGGAAGCGCGCATCCGCGACCTGCCCGTCTCCGACCGGCAGATGGTGGAGATCGCCAAGGCCCTCTCGCGCAAGGCGCGGGTGCTGATCATGGACGAGCCCTCTGCCGTGCTCACGCACAAGGAAGTGGAGGTGCTGTTCCGCCAGATCGAGCGGCTGCGCGCGCAGGGCGTCGCCCTGCTCTACACCTCGCACCGGCTGGAGGAAGTCACCCACCTCGCCGACCGCATCACCGTGCTGCGCGACGGCGCCGTGGTGCGCCGGGCGTTGCGCGGCGAACTGACCGAGGACGGCATGGCGACCGCCATGGTCGGGCGCGACCTGCAGGACATCTACCCGCCCAAGCGCCACCATGCCGGCGAGGTGGTGCTGGAGGTGCGCGGCCTTTCCGTGCCGCCGCTGGTGCGCGACGTCTCCTTCACGCTGCGGCGCGGCGAGGTGCTGGGCATTTCCGGCCTCGTCGGCTCGGGCCGCACGGAGCTGGCCGAAGGGCTGGTCGGGCTGCGCCCCTCCTCGGGCGAGATCCACTGCCACGGCGTGCCCGTCCATATCGGCTCGGTCGAGCAGGCGGCCGGCCACGGCATGGCCTACCTCACCGAGGACCGCAAGGAACGCGGCCTCTTGCTCGACAAGAGCCTCACCGAGAACCTCACCCTCTCGACCCTGCCGCGCTTCGGCAGCCCCTTCATCTCGCGCGAGAAGGAAGAAGCGGCGCTGACGCAGGCCATCGCCGATTTCGACATCCGGGCCCCGCGCCGCGACATGCGGGTCGGCAACCTCTCGGGCGGCAACCAGCAGAAGCTGCTGCTGGCCAAGACCATGCTGGGCGACCCGCAGATCGTCATCATCGACGAACCGACGCGCGGCATCGACGTCGGCACCAAGAGCCAGATCTACGCCTTCATCGACGCGCTGGCCGCCGAGGGGCGCAGCGTCATCGTCATCTCCTCCGACATGCCGGAAATCCTCGGCCTGTCCGACCGGGTTCTGGTGATGCGCCATGGCCGCCTTGCCGGCGAGCTCGACGGCGCCCGCGTCACCGAGACCGACGTGGTGCGGCTCGTGATGGGGACGCAGGAAACCGGCACGCTGATGGCCGGCACGCAGGGGGCCGGACACAGCAATGCCCACGGGAGCGCCCCTCATGTCTGATACCACGCAGCGCCCCGCCGGAGCGCTCCCCGCCGGCGCGGCCCCCGGCGGCCCCGCCTCCCGCCTGCGACTGCCGGGCCTTTCCGCGCTTGGCCCGTTGCTGGCGCTGATCCTGCTCGTCGCGCTCGGCGCCTATCTCAACGACAATTTCCTCTCCGCCGGCAACATCACCAACGTGCTGGCGCGCTCGGCCTTCATCGGCATGATCGCGGTGGGCATGACCTTCGTCATCACCTCGGGCGGGCTCGACCTCTCCGTCGGCTCCATGGCCGCCTTCATCGCCGGGGTGATGATCCTCGCCATGAACGCGCTGCTGCCCTCCATGGGCGTCGGCGTGCCGCTCATCCTCGCCGGCATGGCCATCGCGCTCGGGGCGGGGTTCCTCGCCGGGCTCGGCAACGGGTTGCTGGTGACCAAGGCGCGCATCGAGCCCTTCATCGTCACGCTCGGCACCATGGGCATCTTCCGCTCGCTGGTGACGTGGCTGGCCGACGGCGGCACGATCAGCCTCGACTTCGGCGTCCGGCAACTCTACCGGCCGGTGTTCTATTCCGGCCTGTTCGGCATCTCCTGGCCGATCATCGTCTTCGCCATCGTCGCCGTCGCCGGGCAGATCGCCATGCGGCACACCCGCTTCGGGCGCTATTGCGAGGCCATCGGCTCCAACGACAAGGTGGCGCTCTACTCAGCGGTGAATGTCGAGCGCATCAGGCTCATGACCTATGTGCTGCTCGGCCTGCTGGTCGGCCTTGCCACCATCATGTACGTGCCGCGCCTCGGCTCGGCCTCGGGCTCCACCGGCATGCTGTGGGAGTTGGAGGCCATCGCCGCCGTCATCATCGGCGGCACCGCGCTCAAGGGCGGCTACGGCCGCGTCTGGGGCACGGTGATCGGCGTGCTGATCCTCAGCCTGATCGACAACATCCTCATTCTGGCGGACCTCGTCTCCCCCTATCTCAACGGGACGATCCAGGGCGTCATCATCGTGCTCGCGGTGGTTCTCCAGCGCGGCAAATCATCATCCGCCTGAGAGCGGAGCAACGGGAGGAAACACTATGGAACGCAGGACATTCCTCACCACCGCCGCCATCGGCGCCGCCACCGCTGCGGCCGGCGTCTCGGTACCGGCCATGGCGCAGGGCAAGAAGGCGGTGATCGGCGTCTCGATCCCCTCCGCCACGCACGGCTTCATGGGCGGGCTGAACTGGCACGCGCAGGAGACCATCAAGCGGCTGAAGGCCACCTATCCCAACCTCGAATTCGTGCTCGCCACCGCCGGCGCGGTCGGCAAGCAGGTCAACGACATCGAGGACATGGTGGCGACCCGCAACATCGACGCGCTCGTCGTACTGCCCTTCGAATCCGAGCCGCTCACCAGCCCGGTGAAGGCGGTGAAGGACGCCGGCAAATGGGTGACGGTGGTCGACCGCGGCCTCTCGCAGCCCGGCATCGAGGACCTCTATGTCGCCGGCGACAACATCGCCTTCGGCCGCGTCTCGGGCGAATACTTCAAGGCCAACCTCAAGCCCGGCGCCAAGATCGTCGTGCTGCGCGGCATCCCGACCACGCTCGACAATGAGCGGGTCGACGCCTTCAAGGCCGCCATCGAGGGCTCGGGCATCGAGATCCTCGACATGCAGCACGGCAACTGGAACCGCGACAAGGCCTTCTCGGTGATGCAGGACTACCTGTCCAAGCACAAGAAGATCGACGCGGTGTGGGCGGCCGACGACGACATGGCGATCGGCGTGATGGAGGCCATCTCGCAGGCCGGCCGCCAGAAGGAGATGTGGATCGTCGGCGGCGCCGGCATGAAGGAGATCATCAAGCGCGTAATGGACAAGGACCCGCAGATCCCGGTCGACGTGTCCTACACGCCGGCGCAGATCTCCACCGCCATCGAGGTCACCGCGCTGAAGTTCGTCTCCAACACGCCGGTCTATGGCCGCTTCATCATCGGCTCGACGCTGATCACCGCGGAGAACGCGGCGCAGTTCTACTTCCCCGACAGCCCGTTCTGATCGTTCCGCGCCAACACCGCCTTGTCCGGCGCCGGGACACACCCCGGCGCCGGACATCCCGGCAGAGCTTGCCGGCAATCCCTACCGGCGGGCATCGCGCCGCGTTGCCAAGCGCGAGCCGCCTCTCCATCATCGGCACGCGGACGGCGAGGTGCCGGGAGACGAGAGGGCGATGGGCGTATCCCGGACGACGGTTCGGACGGAGGCGGTGAGCGCGCCGCGCCCGCCCGCCGAGGAGACCCGGGCCGGCCCGTGGTTTCCCTCCTCGCCGGTCGATCTCGGCTGGCGCAATGTCGTCTTCGCGCTGCGCACCGCCGCCGCCGCGCTCGCCGCACTCGCCATCGCCTACTGGATGGAGCTCAGCGACCCGCAATGGGCGACGCTGACCGTCTATCTGCTGGCCCAGCCCACCGTCGGCGCCGCCGTCGCCAAGGGCGCCTGGCGCACGCTGGGAACACTCGCCGGCGGCCTCGCCGGGCTCGTCATCGTCGCGCTGTTCTCGCAGGCGGCGGAGCTGATGGTCGGCGTCACCGCGCTCGCCATCGGCACCTGCTTCTATGTCGGCGCGCGGCTGCGCAACTATGCCGCCTACGCGGTGATGCTGGCCGGCTACACGATGCTGCTGGTCGCCTATGAGGGGTCGCTCGACCCGCTCAACGCCTGGACCGTCGCGGCCGACCGCACGGGCGAGATCCTGATCGGCATCGCCTGCATCACCGCCGCCAGCACCATCGTCGTGCCGCGCTATGCCGGCGACGCGCTGCGCGAGGGGCTGGCCGGCACCTTTTCCGGCCTCGCCCGCTATGTGGCGACGGCGATGCGGCTGTCCGAGCCGCCGGCGGTGTTCGCCGCGCTGCGCCAGCGCATGGTGGCGGGGGTCGTCTCCTTCGACGCGCTGCGCTCCTACGCGCTGTTCGAGGCGCCGGAGATGCGGGCCAACGGCCCGGCGCTCGCCCGCTCGGTACGCGAATTCCTCGTGGTGCTCGCCGTGGCGCGCGGCGTCTATTTCCGCCTCGATGCCTTCCAGAAGGACGGCCAGGCCGTGCTGGAGCGCATGCGCCCCGCACTGGACGGCGCCGTCGCCCGGCTGGAGGCCATCGCCGCCGATCCAGCCGCCCTGTCGGACCCGCACCATACACGCCGCGAACTGCTGGCCGCGCGCGCGCAGATCGCCGCCACGGCGGGCGAGCTGGAGGCCATGGCCGGGCAGGCGCCCTTCGAGCCGCTCGCCAACGGGGTGCTGATCATGCGCCGCGCCGGCGACCTGCTGCACGGCCTCTCCATGGTCGTCGTCACCGAGGCCGCGAGCCTGCGCCGCGACGCCCGCGCGCCCGCCGCGCGGCGGGCCGCGATGCCGGCCGAGGGCCGCGGCGAGGCGCTGCTGATCGCGCTGCGCGCCGCCCTCGCCATCGTCACGCTCAGCGCGATCTGGATGGCCACCGCCTGGTCCTCGGGCTTCAGCTTCGTGGCGGGCGGGGCGATCATGCTGTTCTTCGCGGTCAACCAGGACAACCCGATCCCCGCCGCCCGCACCTTCCTCGTCTGGTCGATGGCGGGCATCGCGGCGGCCTATGCCCTCATGGTGCTGGTGCTACCCGCGCTCGAAGGCTTCGAGGCGCTCGCCGCCGCGCTGATGCTGGTCCTGCTGCCGGCCGGGCTGATGGCCGGCACGCCGAGCCGGGCCTGGGGCGGCATCGCGCTCGGCGGCTTTACCATCTCGCAGGCCGGCACCGGCAACGTCTTCACGCCGGACGAGCTCGCCTTCTTCAACAACGCGCTGGCCTTGCTGCTCGGCATGGTGGTCTGCCTCGCTTTGCTGGCGGCGATGCCGGTGAATTCGCGCGCCCGGCGCGGCCAGTGCTGGCAGCGCGCCATCGGCGAGCTGCTGCCGGCGGTCGCGCGCGGAAAAGTCCAGCCCCGCCGCGCCGCCGGCGAGATCGTGACCATGCTGGCCGGCCTGCTGCCGCGCCTCTCGCTCGACCGCCTGCGCGACGAGGACTTCTTCCGCGGCACGCTCGGCACCTCCTCCTGCGCGGTGGAGCTCGGCCGGCTGATCGGCGTCGCCGCCGACCGCGCGACGCCACCCGAGACCGCGCACACGCTCGCCGGCTTTCTGGGAGCCTTCGCCGGCGCGCTGGAAAGGCTGGCGGCGAGCCGCGCCGACCGCCCGGCCCGCGTCGCCGAGGCGGAGGCGCTGGTCGCCGAAGCCCGCGCGGCGCTCGCTGCGCAGATGCCTTCGGCGCCGGGCGAGGAAGCGCGCGCGGTGCTGCGCGCGGGGGCCTCGCTGCGCTTCATCGCCGACCGTTTCGACATAGACCGCCCCTATCTGCTGCGCAGCTTCGCGGAGGGCTGAGCGTGAACGAGCCGAACCTCGCCATACTGCACACCGTCAATGTCCTCGGCTTCTATCTGCCGCCCATGCTGCTCTGGGCGGGGGTGGCGCTGCTGCCCTACGCGCTGGCGCGCTGGGCCTTGGGAGCGTTCGGTCTTTACCGCTATGTCTGGCACCGCTCCCTGTTCAACCTCGCCCTCTATGTGCTGAGCCTCGGCGGGCTGGTCATCCTCGGCAACCGCGTGGGAATGTAGGAACGATGCACGCACTCCGGCCGGCCCTGCGCTACCTCGTCACCCTCGTCGCCGTCGTCGCGGCCATCGCCGCCGGCTGGTGGCTGTGGCAGTTTTACACGCTCGCGCCATGGACGCGGGACGCGCAGGTGCAGGCCAATGTGGTCGAGGTGGCGCCCGACGTGTCGGGCCTCGTCGATTCGATCAACGTCGTTGACAACCAGATGGTGAACAAAGGCGACGTGCTGTTCGTCATCGACCAGAAGCGCTTCACCCTCGCGCTGGAACAGGCGCAGGCCAGCGTTGTGCAGTCCCAGAGCGCGCTCAAGCTGGCGCAGGACGACGCCGACCGCGACGCCCGCGTGCTGGCGGAGGATTCCAGCGCCATCACCGCCGTGGCCGTCGAGACCTCGCGCACGCGGGCCAACGAGGCCGGCGCCGCGCTGCAGCTCGCGCAGGCACAGCTCGGCACGGCGAAGCTCAACCTGGAGCGCAGCACGGTGCGCGCGCCGGTCAACGGCTACGTCACCAACCTCACCGCGACGGTCGGCGACTATGCAACCACGGGCAATGGCGTGATGGCGGTGGTCGACCGCGATTCCTTCTACATCTACGCCTATTTCATGGAGACCAAGCTGCCGGCCATCCGCATCGGCGACCCGGCCGAGGTGCGGCTGATGGCGGGCGGGCGGGTGCTGGAGGGCACGGTGCAGGGCCTGAGCCGCGCCATCGCCAACATCACCGACGGCAGCGGCCGGCTGCTCGCCACGGTCGACCCCAATTTCGAGTGGATCCGCCTCGCCCAGCGCATCCCGGTGCGCATCGCGCTGAAGAACCTGCCGGACGATCTCCTGCTGTCGGCGGGCATGTCGGCGACGGTGGTGGTGCATCCGCAGGCGGAGCACTGACGCGCGGCGCCGGCGGCTCCGGCACGCGGCTCAGATCACGCCGGCGGCGCGCAAGGCGGCGCGCTCCTCGGCGCCTAGGCCCAGCACCTGCGCCAGCACCTCGTCGGTGTGCTGGCCGAGCAGCGGGGGGGCGAGCGGCGCGCCGATGGGCGAATCCCCCAGCCGCAGCGGGCTGCGCACACCCGGCGCCGCACCCCCGCTGGCATGGGGAAGGCTCATAGCCAGCCCGCGCGCGAGCGCCTGCGGCTCGGCGAAGGCCTGCGCGATGGTGTTGATCGGTCCGGCGGGAATCCCGGCGGCGTCCAGCATGGCGAGCCATTCGCCCGTGGCCTGCCGCTTCAGCGCCGCCTCGATCGCCGGCAGCAACATTGCCCGGTTGGCCACCCGCTCGCGATTGGTGGAAAAGCGCGGGTCGGCGGCCAGCTCCGCGAGATCGGCGAGGCGGCAGAAGCGGGCGAACTGCGCGTCGTTGCCGACCGCGAGGATGAGATGGCCATCCGCCGTCGCGAAGGCCTGATAGGGCACGATGTTGGGATGGGCGTTCCCGAGCCGGCGCGGCGCGGTGCCGCCGACGAGGAAGTTAAGCGCCTGGTTGGCGAGGCTCGCCATGGCGACGTCGAACAGGGCGAGGTCGATGTGCTGGCCGCGCCCGGTGCGGTGGCGCTGCTCCAGCGCCGCCAGCACAGCGATGGCCGCGTTCAGCCCGGTAAGCACGTCGACGAGCGCCACGCCGACCTTCTGCGGCTCGGTGTCCGGGCTTCCCGTCACCGACATCAGCCCGGACATGCCCTGGATCATGAAGTCGTAGCCGGCGCGCTGCGCCTCCGGGCCGTCCTGCCCGAAGCCGGTGATCGAGCAATAGACGAGGCGCGGATTGAGCGCGGAAAGGCTCGCATAATCGAGGCCGTAGCGCTCCAGCCCCCCGACCTTGAAGTTCTCCACCAGCACGTCGCTGGTCGCCGCCAGCCGGCGGATCAGCCCCTGCCCTTCCGTCGTCGCCATGTCGATGGTGACGGAGCGCTTGTTGCGGTTGGCGGTGAGGAAATAGGCGCTCTCGCGCGTGTCGTTTCCCGTGCCGTCCTTCAGCCAGGGCGGTCCCCAGCCGCGCGTGTCGTCGCCCGCGCCGGGCTTCTCGACCTTGATCACCTCGGCGCCGAGATCGCCCAGCGTCTGCGTCGCCCAGGGGCCGGCGAGCACGCGGGAAAGGTCGAGCACGCGGAGGCCGGACAGCGCCTGCGCCGGGGAAGGGCTCGCGGAAGGCTCGGTCATGGACGTCTCGCGGCAGGTGCGGAGGTGGGGAGGCGGGAGCCTTCTACACCCTCACCCGCGTTGTTTCACCTCACCACGCGAGCACCGGCGTCGCCACCGGCGCGCACCACAGGGCGAACTCCGCCTCGCTCAGCAAGGCGAGCGTCACCGACAGGCCGGCCATGTCCAGCGAGGTGACGAAGGTGCCGACCAGCGAGCGGGCCGGGGCGACGCCGCGTCCGGCGAGATAGCGCCGCGCGAGGCCATAGGCGAGGTGCAGCTCGATGGGCGGCGTGCCGCCGAAGCCGTTGACGATGAGCAGCGGCCGGGCGCTCGCGAGCGGACCGAGCTGGTCGAGGATCGGCTCGCAGATCAGCCGCACGATCTCGTCGGCGCCGGCCATGCGGGCGCGGTAGAGGCCCGGCTCGCCATGGATGCCGACGCCGATCTCCATCTCCTCCGGGCCGAGGGCGAAGGTCTCGCGGGCATTGTCCGGCACGGTGACGCCGCGCAGCGCGACGCCCATGGAGCGCATCCGGCCCGACAGCCCCTCGCCGAGCGCCTTGAGCGAAGACAGATCGTCCCCGCGCTCGGCCGCCGCGCCGAGTATCTTCTCCACCACCACCGTGCCCGCGACACCGCGCCGGCCGCGGCTGCGCACTGAAGGGCCGGAGGCGGCGTCGTCCTCCACCACCACCATCTCGACGCGGTGGCGGCCGGCCGCCATCTCGGCGGCCATCTCGAAATTCATCACGTCGCCGTCGTAGTTCTTCACCACCAGCAGGCAGCCGGCGCCGGTGTCGGTCTCGTCCATCGCGGCGAGGATCTGGTCGGGGGTCGGCGAGGTGAAGACATGGCCGGTGCAGGCGGCGTCCAGCATGCCCTGCCCGATGAAGCCGCAATGCAGCGGCTCGTGCCCCGCCCCGCCGCCGGAGATCAGCGCGACCTTGCCGGGCACGAGCGCGCGCCGGCGCACGAAACGGCCCTCGCCGCCGAAGGCGACGAGATCCTCATGCGCGGCCACGAAGCCGGCGAGGCTCTCGGCCACCAGCGTGCCGGGCGCGTTCATGATCCGCTTCATCCGCTCCGGTCCGTCCGCCTCAGCCGCCCGGGCGATGGGCGTGGAAGGAGCGTTCGCGGCAGGGCGTCATTCCTCGCGTCATTCTTGGCGTCATTCCTGGCGTCGTTGCGGGCATCAGTCGCCTCCGTTGAGCAGGGACGCCATGCTGCGGACGAACTCCGCGACGGCGTCGTCGAACATGCGGTTCTTCTTCTCGTCGCCGAGGTCCGGCGCCATGATGGAAAGCGTGCGCAGCTTCTCCCCTCCGCCGCTCTCGGGCAACCGTCCGGGATGGGCGGCCTCATAGGCGGCGAGGAAGCGCTCCTGCTCGGCCGGGCTGAAATGGCAGACCCGGAAGATGGTCGGCAGGTGGCGCGCGGGCAGCGGCGTGTCGTAGGTCGGGCTCGTCACCTGGGTGACGAAGCTGCGGTGCTTGCCGAGCGCGGCCGCCAGCCGCTGGCGCGTGCCGGAGGGCCGGTTGTCGAGCAGGCCCGCGAGGATCGTCTTGTAGGCGATCACCGCCTCGTCGCTGGGCTCGCGCGCCATCTCAGCCCGGCGCCCCGCCGGTGAGCCCTTGGAGCGCCGCGCGCACGGCACCGAGCCGCGAGGGGGCGAGGGAAAGCTCGCGCAGGCCGAGCGCGACGAGGCGTCCGACGGCGGCCGGATCGCCGGCGAGGTCGCCGCAGACCGACACCGGCCGGCCGGCGGCGCGGGCGGCGGTGGCGATCGTGTCGAGCAGCCGGAACATGGCGGCCTCCGCTCCCGCGTGGAGATGGGCGACCGCCGGATTGTCGCGCGCCGCTGCCGCGAGATACTGCACCAGATCGTTGGTGCCCACGGAAAAAAAGGCGGCCTCCGCGAACAGGTCAAGCGTCAGCGCGGCCGCGGGCACCTCCACCATGATGCCGAGCGGCGGGCGCCGCCCCGGCACGCCCTGCCGGGCGAGGCGGGCGGCCTCCTCGTCGAACAGCGCCGCCATGGCGGAGAGTTCCTGCGGCAGCGTCACCATGGGCAGCAGCACGCTCACCGGCCCCAGCGCGGCGGCGCGGATGAGCGCGCGCGCCTGCAGCCGCGCGAGATCGGGATGGGCGAGCAGGAAGCGCACGCCGCGCGCGCCGAGCACCGAGCCGGGATCGCCCGCGACGAGGCCGGGCAGCGCCTTGTCGCCGCCGAGATCGAGCATGCGCAGCGTCACCGGCCGCCCGTCCATCCGTTCGACGATGCGGCGGTAGGCGGCGAGATGGCGTTCCTCGTCCAGCGCCTCGGCGGCCTCCGCCAGCAGGAACTCGGTGCGCACCAGCCCGATGCCGGCGACGCTCGCCGGGTCGAGCGCGTCGAGATCGGCCAGCGTGTCGATATTGGCGAAGAGCCGCGCCCCGCCCGCCTGCCCTCCGAGAAGGGCGGCCGGCGCGCGCACGGCGAGGTCGGGCGGCGGGGCGTCGAGGCGCTCTTCCGGGTGCAGCCGCACCACGCCCTGCGTGCCGTCGACGAGCAGCCTGTCGCCGTTGCCGACCGACAGCCCGCCGAGCCCGACCACCATCGGCACGCCCCTCGCCCGCGCCAGGATCGCGACATGGCTCGCCGGGCTGCCGGCGGCAAGCGCGACCGCCCCGCCCTTCGACCAGTCATGCGCGAGGAAAACGCTGGGCGGCATGTCCCGCCCCACATAGACCGCGCCGTCGGGAAAGTCGGCGCGCGTGCGCCCGGCCAACGCGTCCAGCACGCGGCTCCTGAGGTCCGCGAGGTCGGCGGCGCGCAAGGCGAAGGCGTCGCCGTCGGTGGCGAGCGTGTCGATATGGGCGCCCATCGCCCCGGCCCAGGCCAGCGCCGCCGCCTCGCCGCGTTCGATCCGGGCGAAGGCGGGCGCCGTCAGCTCGCCGTCGAGCAGCAGTTCGATCTGGAAGTCGAGTATGCCGGCGCTCTCGGCGTCCGAACGGGCGGCGAGTTCGCCCAGCTCGGCCACGGCAAGCGCCACCGCCGCCTCCAGCGCGGCGCGGGCGTCGCCCTCGCCCGGCGCGCCGGGCGCCGGGACGGGGCGCTCCTCGGCGCGGAAGGCGGGGCCGATGGCGCGGCCGGGCGCCGCCGGGCGGCCGGGAAGGTCACGCGGGGCGGCCATCGGCGCGCCCGTCCGCCCGGCCGTGCCGGCGGTCCTCGTCGAAATCGCGGCGCACCAGCTCGCTCAGCGCGGCAACGGCCTCCTCGGCGCGCGCGCCCTCGGCGCGGATGCGCAGCCTTGTGCCGCGCCTTATGCGGGCGCCGATGATCTTCACGATGCTCTTGCCGTTCAGCCACTCGCCCGAGCCGTCCACCGCCACCTCGACGGTGCAGGGGAAGCTCTTGGCGAGGCGGGTGAAGGCGACGGAAGGCCGCGCATGCAGGCCGACGCCGTGCGTCACCTCCACCTCCACCTGCGAGCGGTGGGAGGCGGCGATGCGCGTGAAGGCGTGGGAGGGGGCGGTTTCGCTCATCAGGACGACAACTCTTCCGCCGTCGCCACGACGCGGGCGAGCGAGGAGCCGCCGGAGGCTTCCGCCGCCGCCACCACCGCGCCCTCGACGATGGGCGCGTTGCAGATGGCGACCTTTGCCGCGCGTGCGGGGTCGAGCCGTTCCACCGCCATCTCGCTGTTGGTCTCCGCGCCGCCGAGATCGACGAAGACGGCGACGCCCGCCTCCGACCACGCCGCCTCGATCGCCGCCTCAATGCCGGCGACATGGGTGCCGAGCCCGCCTTCCGCATTGCCGCCGGTCCAGGCCAGCGGCACGCCGTCGCCCACCATCTGGCGCACCATGTCGGCCGCGCCCCGCGCCACCAGCGGCGAGTGCGAGACGATCACGATGCCCACAGTGGCGGGCCGGGGCGGGGGAACGGCCGTCATGGCGCGGCGTGCTCCTTGAGATACTGGCAGATGGTCGCGGTGAGCAGGGCGCAGCTCGACGCGCCGGGGTCCTCGTGACCGACCGAGCGCGCGCCGAGATAGGACGCCCGGCCGCGCCGCGCCAGCATCATTTCGGTGGCGCGGGCCGCCGACTGCGCGCATTCGGCGATGCGGGCGGGGGCGGCGCGGCCCGCGACCTCGGCCTGCACGGGGTAGAGCACGTCGAGCAGCGTCTTGTCGCCGGGGCCGGAGCGCCCGCGCCGGGCCACCGCCTCGACCGCGCGGGCGAGCGTGGTGGCGAAGTCGGCCATGTCGGCATCGGGCGGCAGGCCGCGCCCCAGCTCCATCATCAGCGTGCCGTAGAGCGGGCCGGCCGCGCCGCCTATGTTCATCACCAGAACGAGGCCGATGCGCTCCAGCGCCGCCGGCAGCGGCAGGGCGGCGATGACCTCGCGCTCGCGATACACCGCCTCCAGCCCCCGGCGCATGTTCGCGCCATGGTCCCCGTCGCCGATGGCGCTGTCGAGGAAGGACAGGCGCTCGCCATGCCGGTCGATCTCGGCGCGGCACAGCGCGATCAGCGCGGTCAGGTCGGCGGCGTCGAACGGCATCGTCCTCTCCTCCCGCCCAAGCTTTTCTCCCGCCTTCCCCGCGCCTCAACGGGCGGCCAGCGCCTCGAACAGCCGCGCCACCGCGACCGCGCCCGGATCGGGCGAACCTTCCAGATCCCGCGCGCCGACATAGGCGGCGCGGCCGGCGCGCGCGCTGGTCATGGCCTGCGTCGCCTCCGCGCCCGCCGTCGCCGCAGCGGCGGCGGCGGCGAGGCCCTCGCGAGCGAGCGCGGCCAGTGCCGGGGCCAGCGCGTCGACCATGGTACGGTCACCGGGGGTCGCTCCGCCATAGAAGATCATCCGGTCCAGCCCGGCCTGCAGAGCGGCCGGCAGGTCGCCGCCCTCGGCGGACGCCTTGGCGGCGGCGGTGAAGAAGATGGAGAGCAGCACGCCGCTCGACCCGCCCATGGCGGTGCCGAGCTCGGCGCCGATGGCGTTGAGCGTGCCGGCGGCGTCGGCAAGCGGCATCTGCGCCAGCCGCGCCTCGATGGCACGCGCGCCTGTCGCCACCGTCGAGCCGGTGTCGCCGTCGCCGGCGCGGGCGTCGAGCCGGTTCAGCTCCTCCTCCAGCCCGGCGAGGGTGGCGCAGGCGGCGCGGATCAGCGCTTCCGCCGAGGCGTTGGCACTCGCCGTCGTGGCGAGGCCGGCGGGCGCGGCAGGCGCCGGCAGGACGGCGACCTCGCCCGTCGCCGCCGCCGGACGCCAGGCGAGCGGCTCGGCGGGCGAAGTGAGCGCGGCCGCGCGGGCGGCGTCGAGGCGCAGGAAGGAGAGCGAGAAGCCGTTCATGTTGAGCGCGGTCATCAGCGCCGCCGGGCCGATGACGAGCCGCACATCCCGCCCGAGAGGGGAGGCCAGCAGCGCCTCGGCGATCAGGCTCATCTCCAGCGGCGGCACGGCGCCGAGATTGTTGACGAGCAGCGCGTAATCGGCGCCCTCCTGAAGCCGCGCGCCGAGCCGCTCGGCCATCAGCGCGACGATCTCGCCGGCCGGGCGCAGGGCGATGCGCTCGACGCCGGGCTCGCCATGGATGCCGAGGCCGAGCTCACCCTCGTCGGGGCCGAGCCGCGCCTCGAAGGGCTGGCCGGGGATCGAGCAGGAGGACAGAGAGACGCCGAGCGAGACGATGTCGGCGGCGGCGGCGCGGGCGGCTTGCGCGACGGCGGCGAGGTCGGCCCCGGCTTCGGCGTGGTGGCCGGCGATCTTGTGGACGAAGAGCGTGCCGGCGACGCCGCGCGGCTGGGGAATGTCCGGCAGGGCGATGTCGTCGGCGACGATCACCATCTCCACCTTGAAGCCCTCGGCGCGGGCGCGCTCGGCGGCGAGGCCGAAGTTCAGCCGGTCGCCGGTGTAGTTCTTCACGACGAGCAGGCAGCCCGGCTCGCCGGTAACAGTGCGGATGGCGGTAAGCGCGGCCTCGACGCTGGGCGAGGCGAAGATCTCGCCGGAGACGGCGGCGGTCAGCAGGCCCCGGCCGACGAAGCCGGCATGGGAGGGCTCGTGCCCGGCGCCGCCGCCGGAGACCACGGCGACCTTCGATTTGTCCCAGTCCGCGCGCAGCACGACCTTGATGTCTGGATAGGTGTCGAGCCGCGCCAGCCGGCCGGGCGGCGTCGTGCGCAGGAGCCCGTCCAGCGCCTCGGTGACGATGCTGTCCCGGCGGTTGAAGAAATGTTTCATGGCTGCCTTCCCATCCGTTCGGCCCACCGGATCGCTCCGGCGGCCGCTACGCATCACACGAGCCGCTGGCCGTCCTGGCCGAAATAGAGCGGGTTCTTCAAGGTCAGGTCGATCCGGTCGCCTGGGTTCACCGGCATGTCCGGGTCGGCCAGCGTGACGAGCTTGTGCGCGCCGACCCGGATGTGCAGGTGGTTCTGGTCGCCCAGATGCTCGATCCAGTCGACGCGGGCATTGCCGCCCTCGGAGGCGGCGATGGCGATGTGCTCGGTACGCGCGCCGATGGCGGTGGCCCCGCGCGGGGGCGTCGCGCCCGGCAGCAGGTCGACCGGCACGATGTTGATGTGCGGCTGGCCGAGGCGCGCGGCGACGTGGAGATTGGCGGGGTCGGCGTAGATCTCGCGCGGCGTGCCGATCTGCACCAGGCGGCCCTCGGCGAGGATGCCGATGCGGTCGGCCATGGTCATCGCCTCGATCTGGTCGTGGGTGACGTAGAGCAGCGTGGCGCCGAGTTCCTTCTGGATGCGCTTGAGTTCGAGGCGCAGCTCGCCGCGCAGCTTGGCGTCGAGCGAGGAGAGCGGCTCGTCCATCAGGTAGATCGCCGGGCGGCGCACCAGCGCGCGGCCGATGGCGACACGCTGCATCTCGCCGCCGGAAAGCCGCGTCGAGCGGTTCTCCAGCTTGTGGTCGATGCGCACCATCTTCGCCACCTGGCGCACCCGCGCGTCGACCGCCGCCGCATCCATGCGGCGGGCCGGCGAGCGCAGCGGGAAGGCGAGGTTCTCGTAGACGGTGAGATGCGGGTAGAGCGAATATTGCTGGAACACGAAGGCGACGTCGCGACCGGCCGGCGCCAGCCCCTCCATCGGCCGCCCGCCGATCGAAATCGTGCCGGCGTCCGGCTTCTCCAGCCCGGCGATGAGGCGCAGCGTCGTCGTCTTGCCTGCCCCCGTGGGGCCGAGCAGCACGACGAACTCGCCGTCCTTGATGTGCAGGTCCACCCCTTCGACGGCGCGCTTGTCGCCGAAACTCTTGGAGACGCCCTTCAAGGTCACGTCAGCCATGGCGGGCCTCCCGGCGCAGTGCGCCCTCATGCAGTACGGAGGGGATGACGCGCCCCGAGCGGGCGTCGAACAGCGACAGCCGCTCGCTCTTGAAGGAGAGGCCGACCGGCTCGCCGATACGGTAGCTCTGGCCGGCCGGCAGGCGCGCGCGCACCAGCCCGCCCTGCGTCTCCACCGTGACGATCTGGTTGGTGCCGAGATATTCGGTGCCGTAGATCGCTCCGCGCAGCGGCGAGGCGTCGGAAAAACGGATGTGCTCGGGCCGCACGCCGAGCGCCAGCGCGCCCGGCGCCACCTCGGCGCGCAGCGCCGGCATCTCGATCTCGGCCGCCCCGATGCGCGCCGTGCGCGCGCCCTTGGGCAGGCCGGCGTCGAAGCGGATGAAGTTCATCGGCGGCGAGCCGATGAAGTCGGCGACATACATGGAGGCCGGGCGGTCATAGATTTGCTGCGGCGTGCCGAACTGCTCGATCACGCCATGATTCATCACCGCGATGCGGTCGGCCATCGCCATCGCCTCGATCTGGTCGTGGGTGACATAGACCGTGGTGGCGTGGATACGGTTGTGCAGCTCGCGCAGCTCGCGGACCATCACCTCGCGGAACTCGGCGTCAAGCGTGCCGAGCGGCTCGTCCATCAGGAAGCATTTCGGCCGGCGCACGATGGCCCGCCCGAGCGCCACGCGCTGGCGGTCGCCGCCGGCAAGGCCCGAGACCGGACGGTCGAGTATGTGGTCGATCTGGAGAAGGCGCGCCGTCTCCTCCACCCGCGTCCGGATCTCGGCCTTGGGCACGCCCTGCGCCAGCAGCGGGAAACCGATGTTCCGGCGCACATTCATGTGCGGGTAGAGCGCGAAGAGCTGGAACACGAAGGCAATGTCGCGCTCGCTGGCGCGCTTGTAGGTCACGTCTTCGCCGGCGAGGGAGATGGTGCCGCCGGTCGGCAGCTCCAGCCCGGCGATCATGCGCAGCGTCGTGGTCTTGCCGCAGCCCGACGGGCCGAGCAGCGCGAGGAAGGCGCCGTCCTCGACGGTGAAGCTCGAATCCTGCACCGCGACGAACTCGCCGAACGCCTTGCGCAGGTGATCGACCCTGATCTCGGCCATCGGCCTACTCCGGGAACTTCGACACGATCATGAACATGAAGGTGCCGGTCAGAAGGGTGATGAGCGAATAGGTGTAGAGAACCAGCGCGAAGGGCTGGAACAGCATGAGGAAACCGAGGCCGATGACGGCGACGGCGAGCGCCTCCATGGGTCCCCGCCGCAGGAAGATGGGGCGGCGGGGCTTGCCGGCGGCGGGAGTGGCGGGAGGCGCGGCCACATGGCGAATATCGGTCATTTGCGCACCGCTCCGAAGGTGATGCCGCGCAGCAGCTGCTTGCGCAGCAGGATGGTGAAGACGAGGATCGGCACCAGGAAGATGGTGGTGCCCGCCGCCACCGCCGGCCAGTCCTGCCCGCCCTCGCCGATGATGGTGGGGATGAAGGGCGGCGCCGTCTGCGCGCTGCCGGAGGTCAGCAGCGAGGCGAAGGCATATTCGTTCCAGGCGAAGATCAGGCAGAAGATCGCTGTCGCCGCGATGCCGGTGGTTGCCTGCGGCAGCACCACCTTGCGGAACGCCTGCAGGCGCGAATAGCCGTCGATCATCGCGGCCTCCTCGTACTCGCGCGGGATCTCGTCGATGAAGCCCTTGAGCAGCCAGACGGCGAGGGAGACGTTGACCGCCGTGTAGAGCAGCATCATGCCGATGGCGGTGTCGGAGAGGCCGAGCTGGCGGTACATCAGGTAGATCGGGATCGCCACCGCGATGGGCGGCATCATCCGGGTCGACAGGATGAAGAACAGCAGGTCGTCGGCCAGCGGCACCTTGAAGCGCGAGAAGCCATAGGCCGCCAGCGTGCCGAGCCCGACCGCGAGGAAGGTCGAGCCGAAGGCGATGATCAGCGAATTGGCGAAGCGTGGCAGGAAGTTGGATGGACCGGCGATCACCATGTTGCGCTTGCGGGTCACCGCGTCGCAGATGCCGTCCGGCTCGGGAAGGGCGGCGATGTATTCCGGCGTCTGCCGCGTGCGGGTGGTGAAGAGGTTGCAGTAGCCCTCCAGCGAGGGGGTGAACAGGATCTTCGGGGGATAGGAGATCGAGTCGGGCGGCGACTTGATCGAGGTGAGGAAGATCCACACCAGCGGCACCAGGGTGATCACCGCGTAGAGGATGACCAGCGTGGCGGCGATGCGCTTGGAGGCAGCGCCCGGCTCGACGACCGAATGGGCAGAATTGGCGGCGCTCATCTCTGCTTCACCCTGTTGAGTGCCTTGACATAGATGTTGGCGAGGCCGAACACCGCGACGAAGAGGACGATGGCGAAGGCCGAGGAGCGCCCGGTCGCCCAGGCCTCGAAGGCGTCGCGCTTGAGCGCGATGGAGGCCACCTCCGTCGTCGAGCCGGGCCCGCCGCCGGTGAGCAGGTTCACCATGTCGAACATCTTGAAGTTCTCGATGCCCCGGAACAGCACCGCCAGCATGATGAAGGGCAGCGCCATCGGCACGGTGATCGACCAGAACTGCCGCCAGTTGGAGGCCCGGTCGACCTCGGCCGCCTCGTAGATGTAGTCCGGGATCGAGCGCAGCCCGGCGAGGCAGATCAGCATCACATAGGGCGTCCACATCCAGGTATCGACGATGATGATCGCCCAGGGTGCCAGATGGACATTGCCCAGCATCTGGATCTCGGAGGTCGGGATGCCGGTCAGGAACGAGACCGCGTAGGCGAACAGGCCGATCTGCGGCTCGTAGAGGAAGCGCCAGAAATTGCCCACGACCGCCGGCGACAGCATCATCGGGATGAGGATCAGCGTGGTCCAGAAGGCGTGGCCGCGGAACTTGCGGTCGATCAGATAGGCGAGGCCGAAGCCGATCACCGTCTGCAAGAGGATGGTCCAGAACACGAAATGCGCCGTGGTCTGCATCGACGCCCAGATGTCGGGGTCGTTCAGCACGCGCGAGTAATTGCCGAGCCCGACATTCTGCACCACCGCATTGGGCCGGTTGGCCCGGTAATTGGTGAAGGACAGGTAGACCGCCCAGAACAGCGGAAAGATGTTGATCGCCAGCAGCAGCACGATGGTCGGGGCGATGAACAGCCAGGCGATGGCCTTGTCCGAGAGCGAGCGCAGGCGCCGCGCCACGGGCTCCGGGGTGGCACGCACCGCCGCCTCGGCGGCCTTGTCGGCATAGGTGTGATCGGATGTCGTCACGCGCGCACTCGCTGGTGTCGGCGGAAAAGGGGCGACCCGGCCGGCTCTGACATGAAGTCGAACCGGATCGCCGTCGGGAGGAAACGGAGGGGCGTTCTCCCTCTCCCCGCAGGGAGAGGGTGGGGAGAGGGTATTTCGACGCTTCGCGAGCGCCTTATCCTTCACCGGCCCCGCAGGGGGGCCGCCTCTCCCCAATGGAGAGAGGAAAGCAAAGGCCATCCCTCAGATCTTGCCGTCTTCCTTGAAGATCTCGGTCCAGTCGACGACCAGCCCGTCCAGCGCCTCCTTGGCCGTGCCCTTGCCGGCGATGACATAGTCATGCACCCGCTTCTGCATGGCCTGCAGCAGCTCGGCGTAGCTCGGCTCGGCCCAGAAATCCTTCACGATCGCCATGGATTCGAGGAAGGCCGGGGCATAGGGCTGGCTGGTCTTGAAGTCGGGGGCGTCGACCACCGCCTTCAGGCAGGAATAGCCGCCGAGCTTCCACCACTTGGCCTGCACGTCGGGCTGGGCGAACCACTTGATGTACTGGAGCGCGGCGTCGCGCTTGTCGGAATAGGCCACCACCGAGATGCCCTGTCCGCCGAGCTGGGCGAAATGGTACTTCTCGGCCGGGTTGGCGAAGAATCCGATGCGGTCGCCGCCGACCTTCTCGTCCTTGTAGAGGCCGGGCCAGGTGAAGGCGAAGTTCATCTGCATCGCCACCTGACCGGATTTGAAGGCGTCGGCCGATTCCACCATGTAGACGTTGGAGGAGCCCGGCGGCGTGCAGCAATCATAGAGCGACTTGTAGAATTCGAGGCCCTTGATGGCGTCCGGCGAGTTCACATAGCCCTGCATGTCGTAGGGCTTCTTGGGGTTCTCGTACATGAAGCCCCAGTCGTACAGGACGTTGGTCACGCCCATGGTGATGCCTTCCGAGCCGCGCTCGGTATAGATCGAGGCGCCGTAGACGGTCTTGCCGTCGATCTGGCGCTTCTGGAAGAACTCGGCGATCTGCTTCAGCTCGTCATAGGTCTTGGGCGCGACGAGGTCCCGGCCGTACTTGGCCTTGAACTCCTTCTGCAGCTCGGGCCGCTCGAACCAGTCCTTCCGGTAGGTCCAGCCCACCACGTCGCCCATGGCCGGCAGCGCCCAGTAATTCGGCGTGTTCTTCGGCCATTCGGAATAGCCGACCACCGTCGCCGGCACGAAGTCATCCATCTTGATGCCTTCCTTGGCGAAGAAGTCGTTCAGCTTCACGTAATGGCCGTTCTCGGCGGCGCCGCCGATCCACTGGCTGTCGCCGATGATGAGGTCGCACAGCTTGCCGCGCGAGTTCAGCTCGTTGAGGAACCGGTCGGCGTAGCTGGTCCACGGCACGAACTCGAACTTCATGTCGATGCCGGACTTGGCGGTGAAGTCCTTCGACAGCTCGACCAGCGCATTGGCCGGATCCCACGCCGCCCAGCACAGGGTCAGCTGTTCGGCCTTCGCGGCCTGCGGGGCGGTCATGGCGGCGCACAGCGCGGCCGCCCCGAAAAGGGGTACCCACTTCTTCAGCATGCTCTCCTCCCAGAGAACGAAGGTGGGCGTCCCGCCCCCTCCTTGGCCTTGTCGGCTTGTGGTCGTCAGTTCGCGTGAGGCTGCGGTGTCGGCACGGACGTATCGGCACGCTCCACCGGCGTGGCGTGCACCGGCAGGATTTAGTGATGTGTTTAGTTAGATACGATTTGCTCAACAGCGCAAGAGGTATTCGTCGCTGCGCCGCACCCTGCCCTGCCGCCGGCCTCTAAGCCGGCATCGGCAGCTTTCCCGCCCCATCCGGCGCCCGTAGCACTCCCTTTCCCGAAGCGATGCGCCGCAGGGCTCGCGCGAAACCACCGGAATGCTGCGCCGCACCTAAACGAACGTTCGACTCTTTCGGATTTTGCCCATTGCGACCAAATTGAGTTTCAGATAGCGTCCATACGAAGATAAAAACGAAAGCGCCCCCAACGTAAGGGAGCGCATCCGGGAGGCGCCAATTGGACGCTCGCGCGCGGGACGGGATCCGGGACGAAATCTATGACCTCGCCATCATCGGCGGGGGGGTGAACGGCTGCGGCATCGCCCGCGACGCGGCCGGGCGCGGCGCTTCCGTGGTACTGCTGGAGCAGGGCGACTTCGCCGGCGCCACTTCCTCCGCCTCGACCAAGCTGATCCATGGCGGCCTGCGCTATCTCGAACATTACGAGTTCCGCCTCGTCCACGAGGCGCTGGCCGAGCGCGAGGTTCTCTGGGGCATCGCCCCGCACATCGTCCGCCCGCTGCGCTTCGTGCTGCCTCACCATGCGGGGCTGCGCCCGGCCTGGCTGCTGCGGCTCGGCCTGTTCCTCTACGACCACCTCGGCGGGCGCAGGCGCCTGCCCGCGACCCGCGCGCTGGACCTGACGCGCGACCCCGCCGGCCGGCCGCTGCGCGAAGGCTACCGGCGCGGCTTCGAATATTCCGACTGCTGGGTCGAGGACAGCCGCCTCGTCGTGCTGAACGCGCTCGACGCCGCCGAGCGCGGCGCCGACATACGCCGCGGCGCCCGCGTCGTCTCCGCCCAGCGCGAGCCGGAATTCTGGCGCATTGAGGTGGAGGAGGACGGCGCGCGCCACCTCGTCCATGCCCGCGCCCTGGTCAACGCCGCAGGCCCCTGGGTGCACGAGGTGCTTGCCCATGTGCTGCGCGCCAATTCGCCGGCTAATGTTCGTCTCGTTCAGGGCAGCCACATCGTGGTGCCGCGCCTCTACGAGCACGACCGCGCCTATATCTTCCAGAACGCGGACGGGCGCATCATCTTCGCCATACCCTACGAGCACGACTTCACGCTGATCGGCACCACCGACCGCGACTATGGCAGCACGCCGGGCAAGCCGGTCGCCAGCGCCGAGGAGATCGCCTATCTCTGCGCGGCGGCGAGCGAGTATTTCAAGGCGCCGGTGACGCCCGATCAGGTGGTATGGACCTATTCCGGCGTGCGCCCGCTCTATGACGACGGCGCCTCCAAGGCGCAGGAAGCCACGCGCGACTACGTGCTGGAGCTCGACGACGTGGACGGCCGCGTGCCGGTGCTCTCGGTGTTCGGCGGCAAGATCACCACCTATCGCCGCCTCGCCGAGCACGCGGTGCAGAAGCTCGCGCCCTATCTGCCGGCCGCCGGCAAGGCCTCGTGGACCGGCACCGCGCCGCTGCCCGGCGGCGATTTCGCGGTGACAGACCAGCCGCGCGTGGTCGGCCAGATCCTGCGCGCGCATCCCTGGCTGGACGAGCGGCTCGCCCGCCGCCTCGTCGTCGCCTATGGCACACGGGCGATGCGCATTCTCGACGGCGCCCGCTCGGCCGGCGATCTCGGCCGCGTCTTCGGCGCCGATCTCACCGAGGCCGAGGTGCGCTATCTCATGCGCGAGGAATGGGCGCGCACCGCCGAGGACGTGCTGTGGCGCCGCTCCAAGCTCGGCCTGCGCTTCACCGCGGAGGAGACCGCCGCGCTCGACGCCTTCATGGCGCAGGGCGCCCCGCACCGTGCCGCATCCACGCCTTTGAAGGGGGCCGCGCAATGACCCTCGAACTTGACCGCGTCAGCCGCACCGTCTCCGGCGTTCCCTATATCGACGACATCTCGCTGAAGCTGGAGCGCGGTAGCCTCAACGTGCTGCTCGGCGCCACGCTGGCGGGCAAGACCAGCCTCATGCGGCTGATGGCCGGGCTCGACGCGCCGACCTCCGGCCGGGTGCTGGTCGACGGGCGCGACGTCACCGGGCAGCCGGTGAAGAAGCGCAGCGTCGCCATGGTCTACCAGCAGTTCATCAATTACCCCTCGCTGAGCGTGTACGAGAACATCGCCTCGCCGCTGCGCGTGCAGCGCCTGCCGAAGGCGGAGATCGCCGCGCGGGTGTCCGAGGCAGCCCGGCTGCTCAAGCTGGAGCCCTATCTGGAGCGCACGCCGCTGGCGCTTTCCGGCGGCCAGCAGCAGCGCACCGCCATCGCCCGCGCGCTGGTGAAGCGTGCCGATCTGGTGCTGCTCGACGAGCCGCTGGCCAATCTCGACTACAAGCTGCGCGAGGAGTTGCGCGAGGAACTGCCGCGCATCTTCGCCTCGACCGGCGCCGTCTTCGTCTACGCCACCACCGAACCGACCGAAGCGCTGCTGCTCGGCGGCAGCACCGCCTGCCTGATGGAGGGCCGGCTCACCCAGTTCGGCCCCACCGCGCAGGTCTATCGCCGGCCGGGCGACCTCGCCACCGCGCGGGTGTTCTCCGATCCGCCGCTCAACGCGCTGCGCGCCAACAAGTCGGGCCACACCGTGCTGCTCGACGGCGGCGCCGTGCTGCCCGCCAGCGGCGTGCTGGCGGACGCGCCGGACGGCGCCTACACGATCGGCGTGCGCGCGCATCACCTTGAGGTCGAAGACGTGGCGAGCGCCGAACGCCGTTCCGATACCGGCGCCGGCGGCGGCCGGCTGATCCGCCTCGCCGCCACCGTCGCCGTCACCGAGGTGACAGGCTCGGAGAGCTTCCTGCACATGGACATGGGCGAACAGCGCCTCACCGCTCTGGTGCCGGGCGTGCGCCGTCTGGAACCCGGCGCGGCGGTCGAGGTGCTGATCGACCCCGACCACATCCTGCTGTTCGGTGCCGACGGCCGCCGGGCCGGCCGCGCGCTCGACGCGGCGGCGTGAGGAGGAGACGATGGCCAGCATCACCCTCGACGGTCTCGCCCACGCCTACCGGCCCGATCCGCGCGGCCCGCAGGACTATGCGCTCAAAGAGATCAACCATGTCTGGCGGCAGGGCGGCGCCTATGCCCTGCTCGGCCCCTCGGGCTGCGGCAAGACCACCCTGCTCAACATCATCTCGGGCCTTGTGGTGCCGACGCGCGGAAAAATCCTGTTCGACGGGCGGGACGTGACGCGGCTGCCCACCGAGGCGCGCAACATCGCGCAGGTGTTCCAGTTCCCGGTCGTCTACGACACCATGACGGTGCGCGAGAACCTCGCCTTCCCGCTGAAGAACCGGCATATGCCGCGCGAGGCCATCGCGCGGCGCGTGGAGGAGATCGCTTCCCGTCTCGACATGTCGTCGGTGCTCGACCGCAAGGCCTCGAACCTCACCGCCGACGCCAAGCAGAAAATCTCGCTCGGACGCGGGCTGGTGCGCGAGGACGTCGCCGCCATCCTGTTCGACGAGCCGCTCACCGTCATCGACCCGCATCTGAAATGGCAGCTGCGTTCGACGCTGAAGGAGCTGCACCGCGCGCTCGACCTCACCATGATCTACGTCACCCACGACCAGACCGAGGCGCTGACCTTCGCCGACACGGTGGTGGTGATGCATGACGGCGCCGTGGTGCAGACCGGCACGCCGGAAGAGCTGTTCGAGCGCCCGGCGCACACCTTCGTCGGCCATTTCATCGGCTCGCCGGGCATGAACGTGCTGCCGGCCGCCGTGGAGGGCCGCACCGCCCATGTCGGCGGCGTCGCCATCGGGCTCACGCGCGCCTATCCCGCCCTGCCGGCGGGGGAGAAGATCGAGCTCGGCGTGCGGCCGGAATTCGCCACGCTGGCGCCGGCCGGCACCGGCGTGCCGGTGAAGGTGCAGCGGGTCGACGACATCGGCCGCGCCCGCATCGCCCGCATCGAGATCGGCGGCCAGCCCGCCGCCGCGCTGATGCCGGAAGGGCTTTCGCTGCATGGCGACGAGGCCGGGCTGACGCTCGATCCGCGCCAGATCCACATCTATGCCGGCGGCGTGCTGGTGAACGGCGAGGGAGCCCTGTGATGGAGAAGCCCCTCAACAACCGCGCCTGGCTGCTGGTCGCGCCGGTTTTCCTCATCGTCGCCTTCTCGGCCATCGTGCCGATCATGACGGTGGTGAACTATTCGGTGCAGGACACCTTCGGCAACAACCAGTTCTTCTGGAACGGGCTGGGCTGGTTCCAGGAGTTGCTCGACCCCACCACGGAGCTCGGCGGGCGCTTCTTCGACGCGCTGTGGCGCAACCTGCTGTTCTCCGCGATCATCCTCGCCATCGAGGTGCCGCTCGGCATCCTCGTCGCGCTCTCCATGCCGCGCGAGGGCTGGAAGGTCGCCGCCACGCTGGTGGTGATGGCGCTGCCGCTGCTGATCCCGTGGAACGTCGTCGGCACCATCTGGCAGGTCTTCGCCCGCGCCGATATCGGCCTCGCCGGCTGGGCCATCAATGCGCTCGGCATCGACTACAACTACACGGGCGACTCGCTCGCCGCCTGGATTACCATCGTGGTGATGGACGTCTGGCACTGGACCAGCCTCGTCGCGCTGCTGTGCTATGCCGGCCTCAAGTCGATCCCCGATGCCTATTACCAGGCCGCGCGCATCGACGGCGCCTCGCGCTGGGCGGTGTTCACCACCATCCAGCTGCCGAAGATGAAGCGCGTGCTGCTGATCGCCGTGCTGCTGCGCTTCATGGACAGCTTCATGATCTACACCGAGCCCTTCGTGCTCACCGGCGGCGGCCCCGGCAACGCGACGACCTTCCTGTCCATCGACCTCGTGAAGCTCGCCCTCGGCCAGTTCGACCTCGGCAAGGCGGCGGCCATGAGCCTCGTCTACAACCTCATCGTGCTGGCGCTGTGCTGGGTCTTCTACACGGTGATGACCAATACCGGCGCCGAGCGCCAGCAGGGGGAGACGCCGGCATGAGCACGCCCGCCAACCGCTCCTCGCGCGGCAGCACCGTCGTCATGGCGGTGTACCTGATCTTCCTGCTGCTGCCGATCTACTGGCTCGTCAACATGAGCCTGAAGACCAATTTCGAGATCAATTCCGGCGTCACGCTCTGGCCGCAGGCGCTGACCTTCGAGCACTATATCAAGATCTTCACCGATTCGAGCTGGTATTCGGGCTACGTCAACTCGCTCACCTATGTGGTGCTGAACACCGTCATCTCGATCACGCTGGCGCTGCCGGCGGCCTATGCCTTCTCGCGCTACCGCTTCGTCGGCGAGAAGCACCTGTTCTTCTGGCTGCTGTCGAACCGCATGGCGCCGCCGGCGGTGTTCGCCCTGCCCTTCTTCAATCTCTACTCCGCCATCGGCCTATTCGACACGCCGTGGGCGGTGGCGCTGGCGCATTGCCTGTTCAACGTGCCGCTCGCGGTGTGGATCCTCGAGGGCTTCATGTCCGGCGTGCCGCGCGAGATCGACGAGACGGCGGCGATCGACGGCTACTCCTTCCCGCGCTTCTTCGTGAGGATCTTCATGCCGCTGATCGCGTCGGGCATCGGCGTCGCCGCCTTCTTCTGCTTCATGTTCTCCTGGGTCGAGCTCTTGCTCGCCCGCACGCTGACCGCCACCAACGCCAAGCCCATCGCGGTGACGATGACCCGCACCGTCTCGGCCGCCGGCATGGACTGGGGCCTGCTGGCGGCGGCGGGCGTGCTCACCATCATCCCCGGCGCGCTCGTCATCTGGTTCGTGCGCAACTACATCGCCAAGGGCTTCGCCCTCGGGCGGGTGTGAGGGAGGGCGCGATGGAAGACACCGCCTCCTCTTTCGCCCAAAACCTCGCCTGGATGGCGTGGACCTGGCAGACCGGGCTGTTCTTCGCGGTCGTCGCCGGGCTGCTCGTCTTCTTCACCCTGCTCGCCGTGTGGCGGCCCGAGCGCGCCCGCGTCGGCGTGCTCGGCATCCCGACCACGCGCGGCGACCGGCTGTTCATCACGCTGCTCGGCAGCGCCTTCATCAATCTCGCCTGGCTCGGCCTGGTGGGACCCGAGCTCGGCTGGGCGCTCGCGCTCTGCCTTGTCTACGCACTGGCGGTGTTCCGCCTCGTGTGAACTTGCCTAAGCGGCACAAAGCCGCGCGATTCTGGGAAGAAACGGGAGGAAGACCCCATGTCCAAATCACTGAGTCGAGGCCGGCTCCTGCTGGCCGCCAGCGCCGCGGCGCTGATCGCCTTCGCCGCGCCGGTCCGTGCCGACGAAGCCGCCGCCAAGAAGTGGATCGACAGCGAATTCCAGCCCTCCACGCTCTCCAAGGACGAGCAGATGAAGGAGATGGAATGGTTCATCAAGGCGGCCGAGCCCTTCAAGGGCATGGAGATCAACGTCGTCTCCGAGACCATCACCACCCATGAATACGAGGCCAAGGTCCTCGCCAAGGCGTTTTCCGAGATCACCGGCATCAAGCTCACCCACGACCTCATCCAGGAGGGCGACGTGGTGGAGAAGATCCAGACGCAGATGCAGTCGGGCAAGAACATCTACGATGCGTGGGTGAACGATTCCGACCTCATCGGTACCCATTTCCGCTACAAGCAGGCCATCGCGCTGACCGACTTCATGGCCGGCGAGGGCAAGGACGTCACCTCGCCGACCCTCGACCTCGGCGACTTCATCGGCATCTCCTTCACCACCGCGCCGGACGGCAAGGTCTACCAGCTTCCCGACCAGCAGTTCGCCAACCTCTACTGGTTCCGCTACGACTGGTTCACCAACCCGGACATCAAGGCCAGGTTCAAGGCCAAGTACGGCTACGAGCTCGGCGTGCCGGTCAACTGGTCGGCCTATGAGGACATCGCCGAGTTCTTCACCAACGACGTGAAGGAGATCGACGGCGTCAAGGTCTATGGCAACATGGACTACGGCAAGAAGGACCCCTCGCTCGGCTGGCGCTTCACCGATGCGTGGCTCTCCATGGCCGGCAACGGCGACCGCGGCCTGCCCAACGGCAAGCCGGTCGACGAATGGGGCATCCGCATGGAAGGCTGCCGCCCGACCGGCTCCTCGGTCGAGCGCGGCGGCGACACCAACGGCCCGGCGGCCGTCTACTCGATCGTCAAGTACATCGAGTGGCTGAAGAACTACACGCCCGCCGCCGCCAACGGCATGACCTTCTCGGAAGCCGGCCCGGTGCCCGCGCAGGGCAACATCGCCCAGCAGATGTTCTGGTACACCGCCTTCACCGCCGACATGGTGAAGCCCGGCCTGCCGGTGATGAACGCCGACGGCACGCCCAAGTGGCGCATGGCCCCCTCGCCCAAGGGCGCCTACTGGAAGGACGGCATGAAGCTCGGCTACCAGGACGTCGGCTCCTGGACGCTGCTGAAGTCCACCCCGGTGGACCGCCGCAAGGCCGCCTGGCTCTACGCCCAGTTCGTCACCTCCAAGACCGTCTCGCTGAAGAAGAGCCATGTCGGCCTCACCTTCATCCGCGAGAGCGACATCTGGGACAAGAGCTTCACCGAGCGCGCGCCGCAGCTCGGCGGCCTCGTCGAGTTCTACCGCTCGCCCGCCCGCGTCCAGTGGTCGCCGACCGGCGTGAACATCCCGGACTACCCGAAGCTGGCGCAGCTCTGGTGGCAGAACATCGGCGACGCCTCCTCGGGCGCCAAGACCCCGCAGGCCGCGATGGACAGCCTCGCCGCCGCGCAGGACTCGGTGCTGGAGCGCCTTGAGCGTTCCGGCGTGCAGGGCGAGTGCGGGCCGAAGCTGAACGCCAAGCACCCGATGGAGTACTGGGTCGAGCTCGCCAAGAAGGAAGGCAACCTCGCGCCGCAGCCCAAGCTCGCCAACGAGAAGCCGCAGGGCGAGACCATCGACTACGACACGCTGATCAAGAGCTGGCCGGCGACCCCGCCGAAGAAGAACTGATCGGCCGAAACTCCGCACCGGGGTTCGCAGACCGCCCCGGCACTTCGTCCCGGATGCCCCGCCTCCGGAACGACCTTCTGTCCCCGCCGCCCCGGGAAGCGATTTCCGGGGCGGCGTGTCCTGCGATAGATTTGCGAATGCTCCCATTCCGAGAGTCTGGCGGCCCCCAGCAAGCCGTCGTCCCGGACGGCCGAAGGCCGATCCGGGATCGCGTGGAGCTCTTCGCCTTCGCACGATCCCGGCCCTGCGTCGCACTCCGGCCGGGATGACGGCTTCCCAGGCGTCGGCGAGCCGGCTCTCGGGATGAGGAACGTGACGGTCGCCGCCCCCAATCCGGAAGCTTCGCATGCCTGCCTATCTCCTCGCCATCGACCAGGGCACCACCTCCTCGCGCGCCATATTGTTCCGGCCCGACACCTCCGTCGCGGCGCAGGCGCAGAAGGAATTCCCCCAGCACTTCCCCGCCTCCGGCTGGGTCGAGCACGAGGCCGAGGACCTGTGGCGCACCACGCTCGCCACCTGCCGCGCGGTGATCGAGCAGGCCGGCATCCGCGCCGCCGACATCGCCGCCATCGGCATCACCAACCAGCGCGAGACCACCGTCGTGTGGGATCGCAAGACCGGCGCCGCCATCCACCGCGCCATCGTCTGGCAGGACCGGCGCACCGCCGACCTGTGCGCGCGGCTGCGCGCCGAGGGCCACGAGCCGCTGGTGCGCGAGCGCACCGGGCTGATCCTCGATCCCTATTTCTCCGGCACCAAGATCGGCTGGATACTCGACGAGGTGCCGGGCGCGCGGGCCCGCGCCGAACGCGGCGAGCTCGCCTTCGGCACGGTGGATTCCTGGCTGCTGTGGAAGCTCACCGGCGGGCAGGTCCACGCCACCGACGCCACCAATGCGGCGCGCACCCTGCTGTTCAACATCCACACCGGCGAATGGGACGAGGACCTGCTGGCGCTGCTGCGCGTGCCGCGCTCGCTGCTTCCCGAGGTCCGCGACTGCGCCGCCGATTTCGGCACGACGCAGCCGGAGCTGTTCGGCGGGGCCATCGCCATCGGCGGCATCGCCGGCGACCAGCAGGCCGCCACCGTCGGCCAGGCCTGCTTCCAGCCGGGCATGATCAAGTCGACCTACGGCACCGGCTGCTTCGCGCTGCTCAACACCGGCCACACCGCCGTGGTCTCGCAGAACCGGCTGCTCACCACCATCGCCTACCAGATCGCCGGCAGGCGCAGCTACGCGCTGGAAGGCTCGATCTTCGTCGCGGGCGCGGCGGTGCAGTGGCTGCGCGACGGGCTCGGCATAATAAAGAACTCCGCCGAGAGCGAGGCGCTGGCGGAGGCCGCCGATCCCGCCCAGCAGGTCTATCTGGTGCCCGCCTTCGTCGGCCTCGGCGCGCCGCACTGGAACCCCGACGTGCGCGGGGCGATGTTCGGCCTCACCCGCAATTCCGGGCCGGCCGAGTTCGCCCTCGCGGCGCTGGAGAGCGTCTGCTACCAGACCGCCGACCTGATCGACGCGATGAACGCGGACTGGGCGAGCTCGGGCGGCCACCGCCACGGCACGCCGGTGCTGCGCGTCGACGGCGGCATGGTCGCCTCCAACTTCGCCATGCAGCGCCTCGCCGACCTGCTGGCCGCGCCGGTCGACCGGCCGGTGATCCGCGAGACCACGGCGCTGGGCGCGGCCTATCTCGCCGGGCTGCACGCGGGCATCATGCCGGCGCCGGGCCGCTTCGCCGATTCCTGGCGGCTCGACCGGCGCTTCGACCCCTCCATGCCGGGCGAGACGCGCGAGTCCAAGCTCGCCGGCTGGCGGGATGCGGTGAGACGTCTCACACAGCCCTGACCGCGCAGCGCTTCACATCGAGAACGGTCGATGTGAACCTTGGATCAACGTGATTCCTCAATGTATCGCGCGCCGCTAGTCTCGTTCCGCCTCCAACGGAATCGGGAACGCCCTCATGTCGGCGCATGGCTACGAGAAAGGCAGGCTCGACCTGCCCTTCGTCGGTATCTCCACCTTCGGCAAGAACCCCTACCAGCCGGACTGGGACGCCATCGACGCCGATGTCGCCGTGCTCGGCGCGCCCTTCGATCTCGGCACGCAATGGCGGGCCGGCACGCGCTTCGGGCCGCGCGCCATACGCGAGGCCTCGACGCTGTTTTCCTTCGGCCATGGAGGGGCTTACGACCACGAGGACGACGTCGTCTACCTGCCGGCGGACAAGGTGCGCATCCTCGACATCGGCGACGCCGACATCGTGCATACCGACACGATCACCAGCCACGCCAACATCGCCCACGGCGTGCGCAAGATCCTCGCCGCCGGCGCCCTGCCGGTGGTTCTCGGCGGCGACCACTCGATCAACATCCCCTGCGTCGAGGCCTTCGCGCAGGACTGCGCGAAGAACGGCCCGATCCACATCGTGCAGCTCGACGCCCATCTCGATTTCGTCGACGAGCGCCACGGCGTGCGCTTCGGCCACGGCAACCCGATGCGCCGCGCCGCCGAGAAGCCCTATGTGACGGGTCTCACACAGCTCGGCATCCGCAACGTCTCCTCCACCCCCCGCGAAGGCTACGAGGCCGCGCGGGCCATGGGGGCGGACATCCTCTCCGTGCGCCAGATCCGCAGGCTGGGCATCGAGGAGACATTGGCACGCATCCCGGCCGGCGCGCGCTATTACGTCACCATCGACATTGACGGCTTCGACCCCTCCATCGCGCCGGGCACCGGGACGCCGAGCCATGGCGGCTTCACCTATTACGAGGGGCTGGAGCTGCTCGACGGACTGACGAGGCGCGGCAGCGTGGTCGGCATCGATCTGGTGGAAGTCGCGCCGGACTACGACCACACCGGCACGACGGCGATCCTCGCCGCGCAGATCCTGCTCAACTTCATCGGCCGCGTGATGCACCGCCGGCAGGCGGGCGCCTGAGATGGGCCGCGTCCGCTTCGATTTCGCCGGCGAGAACGTGCTCGTCACCGGGGCGAGCCGGGGCATCGGCCGTGCCGTCGCGGAGGGCTTCGCCAGCGCCGGGGCGCGCGTGCATATCCTCGCCGACGACCCGGCAGTGCACGACACCGCCGCAGCGATTACCGCCGCCACCGGCGCCGACTGCCGGGCAATCCTGTGCGACATCACCGACGCGGGCGCCGTCGAGGCGGCACTTGCCGGCCTCGGCCCGCTCGACGTTCTCGTCAACAATGCCGGGCTGGAACGCATCACCCCTCTGCTCGACGGGCGGCCGGAGACCGAGGAGACGTTCCGGCGCATCGTCGACATCAACGTCGTCGGCACCTGGAACGTCACGCGGCGCGCGGCGGCGCTCATGAGCGCGGGCGGGCGCATCGTGCTTACCGCCTCGATCTGGAGCCGCACGGCGGTCGGCGAGTTCTCCGCCTATGTCGCCTCCAAGCACGCGACGCTCGGCTTCACCCGCTCCATCGCCCATGAGCTCGGCCCGCGCGGCATCCGCGTCAACGCCGTCTGCCCCGGCTGGGTGCGCACCGAGGCGGCGATGCGTTCGCTTGCCGACATGGCGCGGCGCACCGGGCGCCCCGAGCAGGAGCTGCTCGACGAGATCGTCGGCGCGCAGGTTCTGCCGGGCCTTCTGGAGCCGGGCGACCTCACCCTGCTCTATCTCTTCCTCGCCTCCGACGGCGCCCGCGACATCACCGGGCAGGCCTTCACGCTCGACCGCGGCGAGGTGATGGCCTGACCCCGGCGCCTATTTGCGGCGGCGCGTGGCCAGCACGTTGCGGATCGAGAAGGAGGAGTGGATGCGCAGCACGCCCGGCAGGGTCGAGAGGATCTCGGTGTGGATGCGCTCGAACTCGGCGGCGTTCTCCACCTCGACCCGCAGCAGATAATCCGAACCGCCGGTCATCAGGTAGCATTCCTGGATCTCAGGGTGCCGGCGCACGGCCGTCTCGAAGCGGTTGAGGTAATCCTCGGTCTGCCGCTCCAGCGTGATGTTGATGATCACCGCCATCGCCGCGTCGCGCGCGGAATGGTCGACCAGCGCGGTGTAGCCCCGAATGACGCCGCCATGCTCCATCAGTTTGATGCGGCGCAGGCAGGTGGAGGCGGACAGCCCCACCTCCTCGGCGATCTTCGCCGTACTCATGCGCGCGTCGAGACGCAGCAGACGCAGAATGTTGCGGTCGATGGCGTCGAGCGCGCTCATGACGATTCCTTCGATAATTTCGATGATCCTTGCATGAAAACGTATTCGTTGAAAATTCGCCGCGCGGATCGACCGGCTTCTGCACGATCCCTGCACTATCATCGAGACCCATTCGACAGGTGGCGCGAGACCTCAAGGGCGGGCGATGTTCGGTGAAATCTCTGAGCAGCGTGTGGCGGGCGACATCGCGCCTGGCCTCCTGACCATCGACCTCAAGGCGCTCGCGGCCAATTACCGTGCACTCGCCGCACGTGTGGCACCGGCAAGGGTGGCCGGTGTGGTCAAGGCGGACGCCTACGGCCTCGGCGCCGCCCGCGTGGCCCCGGCGCTGGAGGCTGCCGGCTGCCGCGACTTCTTCGTCGCCCAGCTTTCCGAGGCTCTTATCCTCAAGCCACTGTTGAATGCCGGTAGCCGGCTCTACGTGCTCGGCGGCCTGCTGCCCGGCGCGGAGCCCGCCTGCGCGCAGGCCGGGATCATCCCCGTGCTCAACAGTCTCGAACAGGTCGCCGCCTGGTCTCGGCTCGCCCGTGCGCGCGGCGTCGAGCTGCCGGCGCTGCTGCAGTTCGACACCGGCATGTCGCGCTTCGGCCTCTCGCCCGAGGACGCCGCCCTTCTCACCGCCGAGCTGGCGCGGCTCTCCGGTGTGCGGCTTCTGCATGTGATGAGCCATCTCGCCTGCGCTGACGAGCCGGGCTGCGGCCAGAACGCGGATCAGCTCGCGGCGATGGCCCGCTTCGCCGAAGGCTTTCCCGGCGTGCCCTTGAGCTTCGCCAATTCCGGCGGCATCTTCCTCGGGCCCGCCTATCACGGCGCCCTCGTGCGGCCGGGCATCGCGCTCTATGGCGGCGCGCCGACCCCCGGCGTCGCCAATCCCATGCTGCCGGTGGTGCGGCTCGACGTGCGCGTGGTCCAGATCCGCACCGTGCCGGCGGGCGCGCGGGTCGGCTATGGCGGCACCCATGTGACGGCGGGCGAGCGCCGTCTCGCCACCATCGCCGCCGGCTATGCCGACGGACTGCCGCGCGCGCTGGGCGACAGAGGCGCCGCCTATCACGGCACGACGCGCCTGCCGATCGCCGGGCGGGTCTCGATGGACAGCCTGACCCTCGACATCACCGCCCTGCCGCCCGGCACGCTGAAGCCCGGTTCGCCCGTCGAGCTGATCGGCCCGCACCAGACGCTGGAGGCGCTCGCCGCCGACGCCGGCACCATCGCTTATGAAATCCTCACTGGCCTCGGAACACGTTACCATCGCGTCTACCGCTGAACCGCACGGCCGGAAGTCGTCCCATCTGGAAGTCGTCTCATGAAGATCGTCGTTCTCGGCGCCGGCGTGATCGGCGTCACCTCGGCCTATTGCCTCGCCCGCGCCGGCCATGAGGTGGTGGTGCTCGACCGCCAGCCCGGCCCGGCGCTGGAGACCAGCTTCGCCAATGCCGGCGAGGTCTCGCCCGGCTACTCCTCGCCCTGGGCGGCGCCCGGCGTCCCGTTGAAGGCGCTGAAGTGGCTGTTCATGAAACATGCCCCGCTGGTGCTGCACCCCACCATGGACACCGGCACGCTGCGCTGGATGGCGGCCATGCTGGCCAATTGCACGGCGGCGCGCTACGCGGTGAACAAGGGCCGCATGGTGCGTATCGCGCAATACAGCCGCGACTGCCTGATCGCGCTGCGCGAGGAGACCGGCATCGCCTATGACGCGCGCATGCAGGGCACGCTGCAGGTCTTCCGCAGCCGCAAGCAGCTCGACGCCATCGGCAAGGACATCGAGGTGCTGGCCGCCGACGGCGTGCCCTTCGAGGTGCTCGACCGCGCCGGCTGCGTCGCCGTCGAGCCCGGCCTCGCGGCGGCGGCCGACCACATCCTCGGGGGCCTGCGCCTGCCGACGGACGAGACCGGCGACTGCTTCAAGTTCACCGGCGCGCTCGCCACGCTCGCCGAGGAGCTGGGCGTCGTCTTCCGCTACAACACCGATATTCGGCGGCTCAAGGTCGAGGCCGGCCGCATCGCCGGCGTTGCGACCGCGACGGGTGAGGTTACCGCCGACGCCTATGTGGCGGCGCTGGGCAGCTACGCGCCGGCGCTTCTGGCCCCGCTCGGCCTCAACCTGCCGGTCTGTCCGGTGAAGGGCTATTCGCTCACCGTGCCGATCGTCGACACCTCCACCGCGCCGGTCTCCACCGTGATGGACGAGACCTACAAGGTCGCCATCACCCGTCTCGGCGACCGCATCCGCGTGGGCGGGCTGGCCGAGATCGCCGGCTTCGACCTCTCCCTGCCGCCCGCCCGGCACGCCACGCTGGAGCGCTCGGCGCGCGACCTGTTCGGCGCCGCCGGCGACTGGGAGAAGGCGCAGTTCTGGACCGGCCTGCGGCCCATGACGCCGGACGGCACGCCGGTCATCGGCCCGACCCGCTACGCCAACCTGTTCCTGAACGGGGGACACGGCACTCTGGGCTGGACCATGTCCTGCGGTTCCGCGCAGGTGCTGGCGGACCTGATGAGCGGGCGCCGGCCTGCCATCGCCAGCGAGGATCTCGGCATCGCGCGCTATGGCTGACGGCCGGATGCCGCCAGGCGGGGCAGCAAACCACAGCTCTTTGGCGATGCCCTCTTGATCCCGCCGCGCTTCCTCCGCAAAGTCCCGATTCGGGAAAACTCGCCTGCGCGGCTCAGCCGCCAGGCACAATGACGGTACCATGCCCGTGTCGTATGACTACGTCCCCGGCGGTAGCGACGTGCTGCTGGTGGTCGATGTTCAGCACGATTTCTGTCCGGGCGGCGCGCTCGCCGTGCCGAAGGGCGACGAGATCATTCCGGCGATCAACCTTCTGGCGCGACATTTTCCCCATGTTGTGCTGACGCAGGACTGGCACCCGCCGGGCCATCTCTCCTTCGCCTCCTCGCATCCCGGTGCCCGGCCCTTCGAGACCATCGACGTCGACTACGGCGCGCAGATCCTGTGGCCGGACCATTGCGTGCAGGGCACGCGCGGCGCCGCCTTCCGCGACGAACTCGACGTGCCGCATGCCGAGCTGGTGCTGCGCAAGGGCTATCATCGCGGCATCGATTCCTATTCGACCTTTTACGAGAACGACCGGCGCACCGCGACCGGGCTCGCCAGCTATCTGCGCGAGCGTGGCATCAGGCGGGTGTTTCTCGCCGGCCTCGCCTTCGATTTCTGCGTGCGCTACTCGGCCGAGGATGCCCGCCGCGTCGGCTTCGAGGTCGTGGTATTCGACGATGCCTGCCGCGCCATCGATGTCGCCGGCTCGGCCGACGCCACGCGCGACGCCTTCCACGCGCTCGGCATCGCTTGCCGGCCGCACGCCGTCGTCACCGGGGCGAGCCGCTACGCGGGAGGATAGCCGCAAACGGCAGGCATCCTTTTGCCGCCCCGGCCGTTCTTGTGAGGCAGACCCGGCACGCGCAGGAGGGACATATGGCGGAATCCATCGACACCACGAGCGGCGACGATTCCCCGCTCACCATCTCGCCGGAGAAGGTGTGCTTCATCATCGTCAAGGCGCGCGAGTTCGACGCCAAGGACGAGGTGACGGAGCCCGATCCTGCCTCCAATCCTTCGGACGACAACGCCATCGAGGTGCTGGAGGATCATGGCGACGATCCCGTCCAGCAGGAGATCGCCGGCTTCATCGGCGCGCTGACCGAGGACGAGCAGATCGACCTCGTGGCGCTCGCCTGGCTCGGGCGCGACGATTACGACGCCGACGACTGGCCGGAGGTCCGCGAGGAGGCGGCGCAGGCACATAACCGGCGTACCGCCGCCTATCTTCTTGGCCTGCCGCTGCTCGGCGACTTCCTTGAGGAGGGGCTGTCGCTGCTCGGCTATTCCTGCCAGGAATATGACGAAGGCCGGCTCTAGCCGCCGATGGGCCTTGCTTCCGAGCGTTGCTGAATGGGTCACGTCCTCGTCGTCGGCAGCGTGAATGTCGACCGCATCGTCCGCATCGCCCGCCCATTGGGCGCGGGCGGGCGCGTGAGCGTTCTCGGTGCGCACTGGCGTTGCGGCGGCGGGGGCTTCGCGACCGGGGCCGCGCTGCTGGCACTCGGCCACCGCGTGAGCCTCGTCGCCACGCTCTCGGCCGACGCCGCCGGCGAGGCCTGCCGCGCCGTGCTGGCCCAGCTCGGCTTCGACCTGCGATATCTCGCGGCAAGCGAGGCACCCACCGTGCCGCTGGAAATCTTCGTCGATCCCGCCGGCGAGCGCACCATAGTCGCGCCCGCCGCGAGCGAGGCGCGCCGGCTCACCACCCTGCCGGCTCTCGCCGCCGACCTCGCCTACATCAATGTCCGCCGCGCCGAGGCCGGCGTGCTCGACGCGCTGGCGGGGCGCTGTCGCGTGGTCGCGCAGGTGCCGCTGGAGGCGGGCGAGCGTCGACCCGCCGAGGCACTGATCGCCTCCGCCTCGGACCATGCCTTCGCGCTCGGCGAAGGCGCCTTCGACCATGCCCGGCGGATCGGCGGGGACGGGCTGAAGGTGTTGGTGGCGACCGATGGCGCGCGCCCGGTGCATCTGAGCGAAGCCCACGGCCGCATGCAGGTGCCGCTCGCACCCGTCGAGTTGCCGGAGGGCGGCCCGCGCGACAGCACCGGCGCCGGCGACGTGTTCGCCGCCGGCTTCATCGACGGGTGCCTGCGCGGGGAGCCCTATGCCGCCTGCGCGCAGCGCGGCAGCGAGATCGCCGCCCGCTTCCTCGCCGACCGCAAGGCCTTGTGGGGTGATGCCGCGCTTGCGCTGGACATGTCGCTGCGGAGCGCAGCCGGGCCGTAGCGGCGCTTACGCGCGCCGATGGCTGTGCAGGCCGCCCGCCACCAGCTTCTCCCAGATCTCCTCCGCCGTATCGGCAAACTGGAATTCGCGGCAATCCTGCTCGCTCACCATGCCGGCGTCGATCATCGCCTGGAAGTTGATGACCGAGCGCCAGTAGGCCTCGTCGAACAGCACGATGCCGACCGGCGGCGCCTTGCCGGTGATGCGCAGGTTGAGGATCTCGAACAGCTCATCGAGCGTGCCGAAGCCGCCGGGAAACACCACCAGCGCGTTCGCCCGCATGGCGAGGTGCATCTTGCGCATCGCGAAATAGTGGAAGCGGAAGGTGAGCTGCGGCGTCGTGTAGGGGTTCGGCGCCTGCTCGTGCGGCAGCGAGATGTTGAAGCCGATGCTGGGCGCGGCCACCTCGAAGGCGCCGCGATTGGCCGCCTCCATCAGACCCGGCCCGCCGCCGGTGGTGATGACGTTGTCGCGGAAGCCTCCCTCGGCGAGATCGAGCGCGCCGCCGCGCTCGGAGGCGATGCGCCCGAAGGCGCGCGCCTGCTCATAGAGGAAGGGCTGGCGTCCCGGCCCGTCCTCGCGCACCCGCGCCGAGCCGAACACGACGAGGGTGGAGCGGATGCGCCAGCGGCGCAGCTCCTCCTCGGCCTTGGCGTATTCCAGAAGGAAGCGCACGCCGCGCATGGAATCGCCGAGGATGAAATCCTGATCCGCCGCCGGCAGGCGGTAGCTCGGATTGGCAAGCCGGCCGTCGGCGGACGTCTGGCCGGCCTCGTTCTCATAGGTCACGTGCGTCTTCCCGTCTGTCGTCAGTCCTGTGCGCCGTCGAGTTCATCGAGCCAGAGGCGCGCCTGCGCGTCCGAAGGCGCGCGCCAGTCGCCGCGCGGCGAGAGCGAGCCGCCGGAGGTGATCTTCGGCCCGTTGGGCAGCGCCGAGCGCTTGAACTGGTTCGCGAAGAACCGCTTCAGGAACACGCGCAGCCAGTGGCGGATCTCGGTGCGCGTATAGGCGCGCCGGTCCTCGGCCGGCGTATTGGCCGGCCAGCGCCCGCGCGCGGCATCGCTCCACGCCTGCTCGGCGAGATAGGCGATACGCGAGGGGCGGAAGCCGTAGCGCGTGAGGTAGTAGAGATTGAAGTCCTGCAGCGCGTAGGGGCCGACGATCTGCTGCGTCGACTGGATGGTGGCGCCCTCATGTGCGGGCACCAGCTCGGGCGAGATTTCCGTCGCCAGCACCGCTTCCAGCACGCTCACCGTGGCGGGCGACACGTCTCCCGAGGCGGCGACGAAGCGGATCAGGTGCTGGATCAGCGTCTTCGGCACCGAGGCGTTGACGTTGTAATGGGACATGTGGTCGCCCACGCCATAGGTGCACCAGCCCAGCCCGAGTTCGGAAAGGTCGCCGGTGCCGACCACCAGCCCGCCGCGCTGGTTGGCGAGACGGAACAGATAGTCGGTGCGCAGCCCCGCCTGCACGTTCTCGAAGGTGACGTCATAGACCGGCTCGCCGGCCGCGAAGGGATGGCCGAGATCGGCCAGCATCTGCCGGGCCGCCGGGCGGATGTCGATCTCGCTGGCGGTCGCGCCGATCGCCTCGATCAGCGCCAGCGCGTTGGAGCGGGTGCCGTCGGAGGTGGCGAAGCCCGGCAGGGTAAAGGCGAGGATATCCGAGCGCGGGCGGCCGATCAGGTCCATGGCACGCGCCGCCACGATCAGCGCCTGCGTCGAATCGAGGCCGCCGGAGACGCCGATCACGGCATGGCGCAGGCCGGTCGCGACGAGGCGCTGAGCGAGGCCCTGCACCTGGATGTTGTAGGCCTCGTAGCAATCCTCGGCGAGCCGCGCAGGTTCGGCCGGCACATAGGGGAAGCGCTCGATCACGCGCTCCAGCGCCACCGGCGCCTGCGGCCGGTCCAGCGTGAAGGCGATCGTGCGGAACAGGCGGCCACCCTCATGGCGCACGCTGTCGCCGAAGCTGTTGGTGCGCCGGCGCTCCTGGCGCAAACGCTCAAGGTCGATGTCGGCCGTCACGAGCGTCGGCCCTGCGGGGAAGCGCTCGCTCTCGGCAAGCTCCTCGCCATTCTCGAAAATCGCCGCCTGTCCGTCCCAGGCGAGGTCGGTAGTCGATTCGCCGGGGCCGGCGGCGGAATATGCATAGGCGGCTATGCACCGCGCGGAATGGCTGGCGCAGAGCAGCCGGCGATGGCGTGCCTTGCCGATGGTGATGTTGCTGGCGGAGAGGTTGAGCAGCAGTTCCGCCCCTGCCAGCGCCGCCCGCGTGGACGGCGGCAGCGGTACCCAGATGTCCTCGCAGATCTCGGCATGGAAGGCGACGTCGATCCCGCCCTGCGCGCGGAACAGCAGGTCGTCGCCGAACGGCGCCTCGACGCCGGCAATGGAAATCGCGCCGCCCGTGCCGAGGCCGGGGGCGAAGTGCCGGCGCTCATAGAATTCGCGGTAGTTCGGCAGATAGCTCTTGGGCACAACCCCGAGCACCGCGCCACGATGGATCACCACCGCCGTGTTGAAGAGCTGGCCTTCCCGACGCAGCGGCGCGCCTACCACCAGCACGGGATGGAGCGTGCGCGAGGCCTCCACGAGGCGCGCAAGTGCGGCCTCCACGGCGTCGAGCAGCGCGTCCTGGAACAGCAGGTCGTCGATGGCGTAGGAGGACAGGCCGAGCTCGGGAAACAGCAGCACCGCGGCGCCGCGCCGGTCGCCCTCGCGCGCCTGCTCCAGATGCGCCTCGGCCGCGAAGGCCGGATCGGCGACCCTCCCGCGCGGCACGCAGACGCCGACGCGCAGGAAGCCGTGACGGTACAGGCACTCGGTGTCGGCCATCCCTACCTCGCGGGCACGCGGCGGCTTACGGAGCCGCCCGAAACGGCGCGATATTTACCCGCCGGGCGGCGCGAGGAAAGCCGCACGCGCCATCCATGTGCGATTCCTGCGCTTTCGGCCGCCGATCCTGGCCGAAGCGGGGAAAGCGGCTGCTGCCGCAGGAGCCGAGTTGTGCATGGATACCGTCTTCGCGCAAAACCGCTTGACAAAGGCGCGGCTTCACGCAAGCCTAAGAAACGAGCGGCGGGCAAAGATGCCCAATGTCGCGGCAAATTTCGGTGAACATTTCCAACGACGGCACGACGTGCCGAGGGTTGGTGGCAACGACGCCCACGGTCGAGCGACCGGCGGGCGTTTTTTGTTTTGGGCTGAACGATGGCGTCGAAGCATTACCGCATCGGAGTGATGTTCTCCACCACGGGTCCGTACGACGTGGTGGCGCGCTCCATGCTGAACGGCGCCCTGCTCGCGGTGGCGGAGCGGCCGGCGGAGGGCGTTTCGGTGGAGCCGGTCGTCGTCAATCCCGGCGGCGATCTCGTGCGCTACGCCGCGCTGAGCCGCGACCTGCTGAACGCCGGCATCCGCCACGTGGTCGGCTGCTACACCTCCTCCAGCCGCAAGGAGGTGATCCCCTGCTTCGAGAAGCATGACGCGCTGCTCTGGTATCCCTCGCATTATGAGGGCTTCGAGAGCTCCAACAACGTGATCTACACCGGCGCCTCGCCGAACCAGCACGTGCTGCCCCTCGTCGACCACATGCTGGCCCATGTCGGCGCCAGCGCCTTCTGCGTCGGCTCGAACTACATCTGGGCCTGGGAGAACACCCGCATCTTCCGCGAGGCGATGATGGCGCGCGGCGCCCGCGTGATGGCCGAGCGCTATGTCGCCGTCGGCGATACCGAGCTCGACCAGGTGGTCGAGGCCATTATTGAGGCGCGCCCGGCCTTCGTGTTCAACAACCTCATCGGCACGAGCAACTACGCCTTCTTCCGCGCCTTCCGCGCCGCCTGCCTGAAGCGCGGCATCGACCAGCCGCGCGTCATCCCGGTGGCGAGCTGCACGCTGTCGGAGCCGGAGCTGGAGGAGATCGGCGGGCCGGCGGTGGACGGGCATCTGAGCTCCAGCGTCTATTTCTCCTCGCTGCCCTCGCCGACCAACGCCGCCTTCACCCGCGCCTATCGCGAGACCTTCCCGGAAGGACCCTCGACCTCGGCGGATGCGGAAGCCTCCTACATCGCGATGAAGCTGCTGCAGCTTGCGCTCGCCGAGGCGGGGACCGACGATGTCGAGGCGGTGAAGGCGGCGGTCACCCGCCAGCGCCTCGCCGCGCCGCAGGGCGATGTGCATATCGACCCGCAGACCCTGCACGCCTATCTGACGCCACGAATTGGCGTTTCAAACGCTTCCGCGCGCTTCGACATACTCGTCGAGGCGCCCGGGCCGGTCCGTCCCGACCCCTATCTCGTCCAGTCGTCGCCGCGCTACGCGGTCGCTTCCCGCAACTCTTCACTGAGAGTGGTAAAGTGATGGCTCCTCGACTGCTCCAGAACTTCAATGGCGGCCGGGCGTATATCGTCACGTCCAACCTCACGGCCGTGGAGGCGCTGCAGACCACGCTGGGCAAGCTGGGCGTCACCTCCATCTGCCCGCCGCTCACCGACGGGCGCGCCGAGCTCGATATCGGCGCCATGCAGGCCGAGCGCGACATCCTCTTCATCGACGGCGACCTCGACAATCCCGTCGCCCTCGACACCGACGCCGGCTCGCGCCAGCCGCCGGTGCCGATCATCGGGCTTGTCGGCGTGGAGGCGCCGAGCCGGCTGAAGCAGCTGGTGAACCTCGGCGCCACGGCCTTCCTGCGCAAGCCCGTGCAGGGCGCGGCCGTCTACACCGCGCTGTTCCTCGGCATCAACCAGTTCCTGTTGCGCGGCGACCTCAGGTCGCGGCTCGACGACATGGATCGCCGCCGGCGCGGACGTCGCGCGGTGGTGAAGGCCATCATCGCCCGGATGCACGATGCGGGCGTCGATGACGACGAGGCCTATGAATGGCTTCGGCGCGAAAGCATGCGCTCGCGGCAGGTTCTTGAGGACTTCTGCGAGGCTTTCATGAAGGCGAGGGCCGAAGCCCTCGACAAACCGACGAGACGTCTCCCCGAGAGCCGCAGCGCGGAAACACGATAACCTTTCACAGGAGAATAAAATGACTGGGAAGACCATGCGGGGGCTGCGCGCCGCGGCCCTCACGGGGACGCTTTTGCTCAGCGTTGCCCACAGCTTCACGCCCGCCTACGCCGCCGATCCGATCAAGCTCGGCGTTCTCGAGGATCAGTCCGGCGACTTCGCCGCCGCGACCATCGGCAAGGTGCACGCCATCCAGCTCGCCGCCGAGGAGATCAACAAGGCCGGCGGCATCGACGGCCGCCCGCTGGAGCTGGTGATCTACGACACCCAGTCCGACAACACCCGCTACCAGGAATTCATGCGCCGCGTGCTCCAGCGCGACAAGGTGGACGCCGTGTTCGCCGGCTTCTCCTCCGCCTCGCGCGAGGCCTACCGCCCGATCGTCAACCAGTTCGACGGCCTCGCCTTCTACAACAACCAGTATGAAGGCGGCGTCTGCGACGCCAACATGATCGTCACCGGCGCGGTGCCCGAACAGCAGTTCTCCACCCTCATCCCGTGGATGATGGAGAAGTACGGCAAGAAGGTCTACACGCTCGCTGCCGACTATAATTTCGGCCAGATCTCGGCCGAGTGGGTGCGCAATATCGTCAAGGAGAATGGCGGCGAGATGGTCGGCGAGGACTTCATCCCGCTCGGCGTGTCGCAGTTCTCCCAGAACATCCAGAACATCCAGAAGGCCAAGCCCGATTTCGTGGTGACGCTGCTGGTCGGCACTGCCCAGGCCTCCTATTACGAGCAGGCCGCTGCCGCCAATGTGAACCTGCCGATGGCCTCCTCGGTCAACGTCGGCCAGGGCTATGAGCACAAGCGCTTCAAGCCGCCATCCCTCAAGGACATGTACGTCACCACCAACTACATCGAGGAAGTCGACACGCCGGCGTCGAAGGCCTTCTTCGCCAAGTTCAAGGCCAAGTTCCCCGACGAGCCCTACGTCAACCAGGAAGCCGAGAACTCCTATCTCGCCGTCTATCTCTACAAGCAGATGGTTGAGCGCGCGAAGTCGACCAAGCGCGACGACCTGCGCAAGGAGATCGCCAAGGGCGACGTCTGCATGGACGCGCCGGAAGGCAAGGTCTGCCTCGACCCGAAGAGCCAGCACATGTCGCACACCATCTATCTCGCCAAGGTGGGCGCGGATCACTCGATCTCCTTCCCGAAGGTCTGGGAAGACATCAAGCCGTACTGGCTGGGCGAGGCGGGCTGCGACCTGACCAAGAGCGACCCGAGCGCGCAGTACACGCCCTCGAACCCGCCGCCGAAGAACTGAGCGGTCTTCCTCTCCCCCTCGGGGAGAGGACATAGAAGGCCCATCCCCTCGCGGGTGCCGCCCCGTTCCCTTCGGCGGCATCCGCAAGCATCGCCCCGGCTGTGCCCCCCTAGCCTGAGCCGGGGCGATCGCTCCTCCCGCCCGCCGCCGACGGACCGACCGGCGGCGCGCCCCTTCGACGTCGAGATCTCACGAGGCCCCGCCGCACATGGATGTCGGAACCTTCCTCTTCTCCGCGCTCTACCAGTTCGGCGACGCCTTCGCCTTTCTGGTCCTGTCCGCCTGCGGCCTCGCCGTCATCTTCGGCATGATGGGCGTCATCAACCTCGCCCATGGCGAGTTCATCATGTGCGGGGCCTATGTCACCGTCTCCGCCGCCCATGCCGGGGTGCCGCTGCCGCTCGCCATCCTCATCGGCGCGCTGGTCTCGGCGCTGGTCGGCGCGGTGGTCGAGGTGCTGGTCATCCGCCATCTCTATTCGCGCCCGCTCGACACCATCGTCGCCACATGGGGCCTCAGCCTCATTGGCACGCAGGGCACGCTGATCCTGCTCGGCTCCACCATGGCGGGCGTGGGCACGCCCTTCGGCAGCTTCCAGGTCGGCGACTATTCCTACTCGGTCTACCGTCTGGTGCTGTTCGCGGCGGCGGTGACGGTGCTCGCCGGCCTCTACGCGCTGTTCAACTGGACGCGCTTCGGGGTGATGGCCCGCGCCACCATCCAGGTGCCCCACATGGCGGCCGCGCTCGGCGTCGACACCCGCCTCGTCTACAGCCTGACCTTCGCGCTGGGCGCTGGGCTGGCCGGCCTCGCCGGCGGGCTCTACGCCCCGACCATGACGCTGGTGCCGACCATGGGCACCACCTTCATCATGGAAGCCTTCGTGACGGTGGTGGTCGGCGGCGCCGACGTGTTCCTCGGCACGGCGCCGGCGGCGGCGGTGCTGGCGGTGGTCAAGGCGACCATGACCTCCTGGTACGGCCAGCTCTTCGGCCAGATCGGCCTGCTGCTCGCCGTCATCGTGGTGATCCGCGTGCTTCCGCGCGGCATCTCCGGCTTTCTCCTGCGCGAGCGCGCCTGATCGGGACACGGAACATTCTCATGAACGCGCTCTCCCGCTTCTTCCGCCGCCTCGAAGGCCCGCAGACGCTGGGCCGTGGCCCGGCCTTCTGGGTCGGCTTCGTCCTCGTGCTGGCCGCCGCCTGCGCCTATCCGCAGTTCTCGGACGGCTACACGGTCGGCAACACGGTGTACTTCTTCACCTGGATCTTCATGGCGCTCGGCCTGTGCCTGATCTGGGGCTATGGCGGCTCGCTGAGCTTCGGCCAGACCGCCTTCTTCGGCATTGCCGGCTACAGCTACGGCATCCTCACCATCAATTTCGGCGCCGCCTATGGCTTCACCTTCGTCGCCTTGCTGCTGGCGGTGGCGATCGGCGCGCTCTTCGCGGCGCTGCTCGGCTACTTCCTGTTCTTCGGCCGCATCTCGGGCGTCTTCCTCGGTATCGTCACCCTGTCGGTGACGCTGGTGCTGGAACGCTTCATGGCGCAGACCGCCGGCCCGGAATGGAGGATCGGCGCGGCGCGGCTGAACGGCTTCAACGGCATGAGCAACATGCCCCCGCTCACCCTTCCCTGGCCCGGCGGCGATATCGTGCTGTTCCCCGACGTCGAGCTCTACTACGTCGTGCTCGGGCTGCTGGTCGTCGTCTATCTGGGCCTGCGCATCCTGGTGAACTCGCCCTTCGGCAACATACTCGTCGCCATCCGCGAGAACCCTGAGCGTGCCGAGATGCTGGGCTACGACATCCGCAAGTACCAGCTCGGCACCTTCGTCATCGGCGCGGCGCTGGCCGGTCTGTCGGGCGTGCTCTACACGAGCTGGGGCCAGTACATCACGCCGTCCTCCATGGGCATGACGGCGGCGGCGCTGCCCATCGTATGGGTCGCGGTCGGCGGGCGCTCAGACCTCACCACCACGCTGGTCGGCACCGTCACCGTGCTCGCCGTGTTCCAGGCGCTTACCATCCATGGCAGCCAGTACGCGCTGGTGGCGATGGGGGCGATGCTGGTGCTCACCGTGCTGCTGGCGCCCTCGGGCCTCATCTTCGCCCTCGCCCGGCTGATCGCCCGACCCTTCTCCAAGCGGCAGCCGGGAGACGCCTGATGCCCCTCATCGAAACCCGCGCCCTCAACAAGCGCTTCGGCGGCCTGCACGTCACCAACAATGTCGACCTCGCGCTGGAAGCCGGCGAAGTGCACTGTCTGATCGGGCCGAACGGCGCCGGCAAGTCGACGCTGTTCCGCCTGATCCTCGGCGAGCATTCCCCCAGCAGCGGGGCGATCCTATTCGCCGGCGAGGACATCACCGCCCTCAAGCCGTTCCAGCGCATCCGCCGCGGCATGAGCGTGAAGTTCCAGGTGCCCGGCATCTTCAAGGCGCTGAGCGTGCGGCAGAACCTCGAAATCGCGATGCAGCACCACTATCCTCCCGCCTCGCTGGCGGAGGAGATCGACAAGCTGCTCGCCTTCCTCAACCTCTCCGCCGACGCCAAGCGGCTCGCCGGCAATCTCTCGCACGGCCAGAAGCAGTGGCTGGAGATCGGCATGGCGATCAGCCTCAAGCCGCGCCTCCTCCTGCTCGACGAGCCGACCGCCGGCATGTCGCCGGAGGAGACCTTTGCGACCGGCGAGATGGTCCAGCGCCTCAACGCCGAGGGCATGACGGTGCTGGCGGTAGAGCATGACATGGCCTTCGTGCGGCAGGTCGCCCACAAGGTCACGGTGCTGCATCTGGGCCGCGTGTTCGCACAAGGGTCCATCGACGAGATCGTCGCCAATGAGGAGGTCGCGGCCATCTATCTCGGCCAGACCACCGCGCACGAGACCGCTCACGAGGCGGCGGGAGACGTCCATGCGTAAGGAAACCATGCTCTCCACGCTCGGCCTGCGCGCCGGCTATGGCGGCAAGCCGGTGCTGCAGGGCCTCGACCTTGACGTGCGCGAGGGCGAGATCGTCGCCGTGATCGGGCGCAACGGCGTCGGCAAGTCGACGCTGATGAAAAGCCTGATCGGCCTCGTGCCGACGATGGAAGGCTCCATCGTCTACCGCGACAAGCCGGTCGAGCAGCTCACCGCCTTCCGCCGCGCCCGTCTCGGCATCGGCTATGTGCCGCAGGGCCGCGACGTGTTCCCGCGCCTCACCGTGGCGGAGAACATCGCGGTCGGCGGCATGCGGCAGGGCGGGGTGAGCGAAGCGGACCGCGAGCGCGTGCTGGGCTACTTCCCGATCCTGAAGGAGCGCTGGGGCCAGCGCGCCGGCACCATGTCGGGCGGCCAGCAGCAGCAGCTCGCCATCGGCCGCGTGCTGGTCGCCAATCCCTCGCTGGTGCTGCTCGACGAGCCGTCCGAGGGCATCCAGCCCAACATCGTGCAGGACATCGCCCGCATCATGGTCCAGCTCAACAAGGACACCGGCGTCACCGTCGTCCTCGTGGAGCAGAACATCGACATGATCCGCGCGATGGCCCAGCGCTGCTACGTCATGGACAAGGGCCGCGTCGTCGCCGAACTCACCCACGACGACCTCGCCGATGGCGAGGCCATGCGTCGCCATCTCGCCGTCTGACAGCCAGTATTCCCAAGGAGAACATCATGTCCTGGCTCGAGAACTCCATCCTGGCTCGCAAAGGCCTCGCCAAAGGCAAGGCGGGCGCCACCCACGAGATCACCGAAGCGGTGCAGGGCAAGTACCACTATGTCTACGGCCCCTATGTGGAGCCGGTGATCAAGGTCGATCCCGGCGCGGTCGTCTCCGCCGAGACGCACGACGCCTTCGAAGGCGCCATCAAGAACGAGACCGACAACCCGCTCGAAATCCTCAACTTCCCCTATCTCAACCCGCAGAACGGCCCGATCTTCGTCAACGGGGCGGAGAAGGGCGACACGCTGGCGGTCTACATCAAGTCCATCGTGCCCCGCGGCGAGCAGCCGCGCGGAACCACGCTGATCATGCCGGAATTCGGCGGCCTCGTGCCGACCGCCGACACCGCCATGCTGAACGCGCCGCTGCCGATCAAGGTCAAGAAGCTGCACGTCGATGCCGAAACCGGCACCAAGTGGAGCGACAAGATCACCCTGCCCTACGTGCCCTTCATCGGCACCATCGGCACCTCGCCGGAGATCGAGGCGATCACCTCGCTGCAGCCGGACTATTACGGCGGCAACATGGATCTGCCCGATGTCGGCATGGATTCGGTGATCTACCTGCCGGTGAACGCCAAGGGCGGCCTGCTCTATCTCGGCGACTGCCACGCCACGCAGGGCGACGGCGAGCTGTGCGGCGTCGCCCTGGAGCACCCCACCGTCACCACCATCCAGATCGACCTGATCAAGGGCTGGACCATCCGCACGCCGCGTCTGGAGACCAAGGACTTCATCATGTCCATCGGCTCGACCCGCCCGATGGAGGATGCCGCCCGCATGGCCTATCGCGACCTCATCCGCTGGATGGCGGCCGATTACGGCTTCGACGAGATCGAGGCCTATATGCTGCTGACCCAGTGCGGCCGCGTGCGCCTCGGCAACATGGTGGACCCGAAATACACGCTGGGCGCCTCGATCCAGAAGTCGTACCTCACGCCCTGAGCGTAACCGGCACCGTCATGCCCGGCCCGAGGGCCGGGCATCCACGACTTCGGCGCGGAACAGTCCGAAGACGTGGATGACCGGGTGGCACCCGGTCCTGACGGTGAGCACCGAACCACCCCTTTCATCCATCTCGCGGACCCCGCCGAACGGCGGGGCGCCGAACGCCCCCTGCTGTACCGGAGAGTGCCGATGTCCACGCCCGTGAAGGTCGCCGCCGTCCAGTTCGAGCCGACCCTTGCCGAGAAGGAGCGCAACGTCGCCCGCCTTCTGGAGCTGGTGCGCGAAGCCGCCGAGGCGGGCGCGAAGCTGATCGTGACGCCGGAAATGGGCACGACCGGCTATTGCTGGTTCGACCGCGCCGAGGTCGCCCCTTTCGTCGAGCCGATCCTCGGCCCGACCACGGAGCGTTTCGCCGAGGCCGCGCGCGCGCTGGGCGTGCACATCGTCATCGGCATGCCCGAGGTCGATCCTGAAACGAACCTCTATTACAACGCCGCCGTGCTGATCGGGCCGGAGGGTGTCGTCGGAACCCACCGCAAGACACACCCCTATATCGCCGAGCCGAAATGGTCGGTGCCGGGCGATCTCGGCCACAAGGTGTTCGATACGCCGGTCGGGCGCATCGCGCTGCTGGTCTGCATGGACATCCATTTCGTCGAGACCGCGCGCCTCGCCGGGCTGCAGGGCGCCGACATCATCTGCCACATCTCCAACTGGCTGGCCGAGCGTACGCCCGCGCCCTACTGGATCACAAGGGCGATGGAGAATGGCTGCTACCTCATCGAATCCAACCGCTGGGGGCTGGAGCGCACGGTGCAGTTCTCCGGCGGCAGCTGCGTCATCGGGCCGGACGGTGCTGTCGAGGCGGTGATCGATAGCGGCGACGGCATCGCCTATGCCGAGCTCGACCTTGAGCGCGCCCGCGCCCGCCGCGTGCTCGGCGAGGAGGTTTTCGCGCAGCGCCGGCCCGAACTCTACATGGAGCTGCCGACCAACACCCATTCCTGGAACCCGCTCGACTTCTTCAGCCTGTACGGCCACCGCCCGCTGCCGCCGGGCCGGCGCTCGCGCGTCGCCGTCGCCCAGTTCGCGCCGACCGGCGACCTCGCCGCCAATCTCGCCCGCATCGAGGAACTGACCGCCCGCGCCGCCCGCGAGGAAGGTGCCGAACTCGTCGTCTTCCCCGAGCGCGCGGTGACCGGCCTCGACGCCCCCGCCGCCGTGCCGCTTGACGGCGAAGCCGTGGCACGCCTCGTCGCCATCGCGGCGCGCCACGGCGTGCACCTCGTGGCCGGCCTTGCCGAGGAGGCGGGCGGCACGCTTTACAACAGCGCCGTGCTGGTCGGTCCGCAGGGCGTCGTCGGGCGCTACCGCAAGACCCATCTCGACGCCTCCGACCACAACTGGGCGACCGCCGGCGACGAGTGGGGCGTGTTCGACACCAAATTCGGGCGCTTCGGCCTGCTGATCGGCCATGACGCGACCTTCCCCGAGGCGGGGCGGGTGCAGGCGCTGCGCGGCTGCGATCTCATCGTCTGCCCGGCGGCGCTGCGCGGCACCTTCACCGGCGCCCATGCCGGCTCGAAGGTCGCGCAGAACTATCCCATCCCGACCGGTGCCGATCCCCATCACTGGCACCTGATGCGGGCGCGCGCCGGCGAGAACAACGTGTTCCTCGCCTTCGCCAACGTGCTGGACGAGGCCGCCGGCTATGGCGGCAAGAGCGGCGTGTTCGGCCCCGACACCTTCGAGTTCCCGCGCCGCGAGGTCATTCTCGGCATCGGCGAGGGCGTCGTCGCCACCGAAATCGACACCACCAATCTCGACACGCGCTACCCCACCAACGTCGTGCGCCGCAAGGACATGATGATCATGCGCCTGCCGCACCACTACCGGCCGCTGGTGCGCTGAACCGCCGGCCGCGCTTTCCGTAGCCCGGCCGGCGCGGCTAGTATGCCGCCCGGCGATTTGCGACGGGAGCAGCTTGTGCGGGGCCGATACGGGGGGAGCCGAACAGGGGCAGCGCTGGCGCTGGCGCTCTGCGGCGCCGCGCCGGCCATGGCCGGCGACGCGCCCGCGCCCGCGCCTTCCGCCCGCCTGCGCCAATGCGCGGCCGAAGGCGCCGGCTTCTATTACATCGCCGGCTCCGACACCTGCCTGCGGCTCGGCGGCTATCTCTGGGCGGAGACCTACTACAACAGCTACACCGACTACCCCGCGCAGGACGACCGGCTTTATTGGGTCGCCACCTATGGCTTCGAGATGGACGCGCGCACCCGGACCGACTACGGCACGCTGCGCTCCTACATGGAGCTGCGCATGATCTGGCGCACGGCCGATCCCTATTCGGACGGTGCGAGCGAGCCGTTCTTTCAGCCCTGGGACATGCATATCGAGTTCGGCGGGCTCACCGCCGGCCTTACCCAGTCCTTCTTCGACTTCTACGCCAACGCCAATGTGCTGGGGACGGACCCCGCCACCATCGGCGACCAGACCCAGCTTCCGCTGCTGGGCTACACCTGGTCGCTCGGCAACGGCTACACCGCACGCCTGTCGATCGAGGATTCGGCAACCCGCGACGCGGGACTGCTTTCGGCCGACGCCACCATCTCTCCCGACGCCTTCCTTGCGGCGACGCGGCTTCCCGATGTCGTCGCCACCTTCGGCCAGACTGCCGACTGGGGGCAGTTCCAGCTTTCCGGCGCGTTGCACCAGATCGCCGCCGGTGTCGGCAGCGACGACACCATCGGCACGTCCAGCCGTGAGTGGGGCTATGCGCTGCAGGCCGGCGTGATGTTCAACCTGCCGCACATCGCCACCGGCGACACGCTGTACCTGCAGGCCGCCTATGCCGACGGGGCGATCTCCTATCTCGGGCTGATCGACCCGAGCGGCGACTTCGCCGCGCCCGATGCCTTCGTGCGCGGCGACGGCCGGCTGGCGCGGGCGCGCGGCTGGAGTGTCGTCGGCCAGTATCTGCACAACTGGAACGACGACTGGAACTCGGCGCTCTTCGGCGGCTATGGCACCTTCGACATCACCGACCCGCTCGCCCGCGGGACCTACGGGGCGAACGGGGTCGACAATATCAATGCCGGCGTCAACCTGACCTGGAGCCCGGTCGACCCGCTCGCGATCACCCTGCAATACGACTACAATCTCTACCGAGCGCAGGACTGGCGCGCGACGGCCGATGGCTTGCCCGTCGCCTCGCAGCAGGCGCATCAGCTCATGCTGCTGGTCGCGCGCACTTTCTGACGAGGCGGCGCGCTCAGGCGACGCCCATCTCGTCGAGCGCCATCGGCGATTCCGGCAGCACCTGCCCGCCGTCGATCACCATGCCCTGCCCGGTGATGTAGCCGGCCTCCTCGCTGGCGAAGAACAGCGCCGTGTTGGCGATGTCGAACACGCTGCCGAGCTTCTTCATCGGCACGCTGGCGGCGGTCGAGGCGATGTAGGCCTCGCCCATGCCCTCCATGCCCTCGGTCAGGATGTTGCCCGGCATCACGGCGTTGACCGTGATGTTCCACGGCGCGAGCTCAATGGCGGCGGTGCGCATGAAGCCCATCTGGCCGGCCTTGGAGGCGCCGTAATGGGTCCAGCCGGGAAAGCCGGTGATCGGCCCGGTGATGGAGGAGGTGATGACGATGCGGCCCTTCTTCGCCGCCTTCATCGCCGGCAGCACGGCGGAGACCGAGAGGAAGGTGCCCTTCAGATTGGTGCCGATGACGTGGTCGAAATCCTCCACCGTCATGGCGCCGAGCTTGGCGGCGGGAAAGATCCCGGCATTGGCGCACAGCACGTCGATTGCGCCGTAGCGCTGCAACGCCGCGGCCGCCATTGCCTGCGTATCCTCGACGCTCGTCACGTCGGCGGCGAAGCCCGAGGCGCTCGGGCCGATCTCGGCCGCCACCGCCTCGGCCTCGGCCAGCTTGCGGCTGACCACCAGCACGTTGAGGCCGGCCTGGCCGAAGCGCAGCGCGATGCCGCGTCCTATGCCCTTGCTAGCCCCGGTGACGATGACGGTCTTGCCTTCGAGTGACGTGAACATGGTGAGGCCATTCCCCGGAATATGTTTTCTATCAGATAGTTACGGGGAGCCAACCATTGGGGGCGCAAAGACATGCCGCCGGATTGGGCTGCCTCCCTTTTCATCACGTTGCGCTGCTAAATTGGTGTTGTAAAGCCCAAATCAGACTGTTTAGGATCACACACAGTCCAACATAAGTCCCACATCCGAAGCCCTTCGGAGGTGGCGTCATCCGCGCGGCGACGTCCCGCTCCGCGCCAACAATCCAGAGGGAATCGAGATGGCAGGCATATCCAGAAGGTCGCTGCTGAAGGGCATGGGAACCGGACTCGGCGCGCTCGCCGCCGCCGGGCCGCTGCTGAACGCCAACAAGGCGTTCGCCGCGCGCGAGAAGGAGCTGAACATCCTGTGCTGGGAGGGCTACAACTCCGCGCAGGTGCTCGACCCGTTCCGCTCCAAGACGGGCGCGACGGTGAAGGCGGAGAGCCTCACCAACGATCCCACCATGATCAACCGTCTGCGCGCCGGCGAGATCAACACCTGGGACCTGATCAACGTCAACAACCCGTGGGCCCGCAAGGTCATGCTTCCCGAGAAGCTGATCAAGCCGCTGCCCAAGGCCGAGTTCGAGCCCTTCTTCGCGAACATGCTGCCGCAGTTCAAGGCGCCCTATAAGTGGGCGATGAGCGAAGACGGCAAGGACCTGATCGGCATGGTCCAGCGCTTCGGGCCCTACAGCTTCGTCGTCAACACCGACAAGATAAGCCGCAAGACTGCCGAGGACACCGGCTGGGACCTGTTCAACGACCCCGCCCTGGCCGGCAAGTACGGCATTCTCGAATCCGATGACTGGAACGTCTTCAACATCTTCATCGTCGCCGGCATCGACCCCTTCAAGGTGCACACGCCCGAGGAGATGACCAAGTTCGAGGAGACCGCCAAGCGCGTCTTCAAGGGTGCCAAGTTGATCGGCGATATCGCCTCGATGAACCAGGCGCTGATTTCCGGCGAGATCGACCTGCATCTCACCGGCGGCACCTACTCGGTCTCGCCCGCCCGCGCCGACGGTCATCCGAACCTGCGCGCCATCACCCCGCTCAAGGGCCCGCTGGCCGGCGGCAAGGGCGGCATTTCGTGGATCGAGGTGACCTCCACCGTGAACAACCCGAACCTGTCGCCGCTGGCGGTGGAGTTCCTGAAATACGTGCAGGCGCCGGACGTCGCTCACACGGTGGCCTTCGCCGAGGGCACCTTCAACCCCGTCGCGCAGATGGGCAACAAGGCCTGCTTCGACCTGTTCACCAAGGATGAGCTCGACGCCATTCAGTGGGACAGCCTCGAGGAGGAGATGGCCCGCTCGGTCGAGTACGACATCGTGCCCGACTACGACAAGGCGCTCGACCTGATGAACGCCGCCAAGCGCATGCGCGGCTGACGCAGGCCCGCCCCACCGGCACCCGACCCGGCGGCGCCCCCGCCGCCGGGCTCACACGGAAGACGAGATGCTCCAGACCCTGCCCGCCGGCGCCCCCGGCGCCGAGACGCCCGCCGCGCCCATCCTGCAGCTCGTGGGCGTGCGAAAGACCTTCGGCGGCTTCACCGCCGTGCAGGGCATCGACCTCGACGTGCGCGAGGGCGAATTCCTCACCATCGTCGGCCCCTCCGGCTCGGGAAAGACCACGCTGTTGCGCATGCTCGCCGGCATGGACACGCCGAGCGAGGGCAACATCACGCTGCATGGCGAGCTGATCAACGACATCCCGCCCAACCGGCGCCCAACCTGCCTGGTCTTCCAGTCCCTGGCACTGTTCCCGCACAAGAGCGTCGGCGAGAACATCGCCTTCCCGCTCAAGGTGAAGGGCGTGGATGCGGCCGCCCGCAAGGCCCGCGCGCTGGAACTGATGCGCGTCGTGCGGCTGCCGGAGGATTATTTCGACAAGAACGTCATGAAGTGCTCGGGCGGCGAGCGCCAGCGCGTCGCGCTCGCCCGCGCTTTCGCCTACGACCCCGAAGTGCTGTTCTTCGACGAGCCGCTCTCCGCGCTCGACTACAAGCTCAAGAAGGCGCTGGAGAAGGAACTGAAGGACCTCCACCGCGAGACCGGCAAGACCTTCATCTACATCACCCACTCGCTGGAAGAAGCGATGGTGATGAGCGACCGCATCGGCGTCATGCGCGCAGGAAGGCTCGTGCAGGTGGGCACGCCGGAGGAGATCTACGGCGCGCCGGTCGACCGCTTCGTGTCGGAGTTTGTCGGCGAGGTGAACACCATCCGGGTGAAGCGCGAGGCGGACGGAGGCTGGGCCGGGGTCGACGTACCCGGTCGCTTCACCCTCGCCCCGCCGCGCGACGGCACCGCGCTCGACGAGGCTTTCGTCGTCGTGCGCCCGGAATTCATGCGCTTCCTCGGCCCCGGCGACAGCGCCGACAACCGGCTGGAGGGCATCGTCTACAACGAGTACTCGCTCGGCTCGCGCATCCAGTACCAGATTCGCGTCGATGCCGGCGCCGCCGGCGAGAAGGTGTTCCTCGTCGAGCTGTCGCGCTCGCGCGCCCTGCCGCCCGGCACCGACCGCGCCGTGACGCTCGGCTGGGACGCCGCCGACGCCTTCACGCTGGGAAGCTGAGCGATGGCAGACATCGCCCTCGCGCCTGCCGCGGAATCGCCCGCGCAGCTCCGGCTCGCCCGCCGCCTCTCGGCCGGGGCGCGTTGCGCGATCCCCGTCGCGCTGCTGCTCGGCATCGGCTTCCTCGCGCCGCTCATGGCCATCTTCGGCTATGCCTTCGCCACGCCGCGCAGCTTCGACGTGTTCCGCAGCTTCACGCTGGAGAACTTCGCGACGCTGTTCGACCCCGCCAACACGGTGTGGGTGTCCTTCGTGTGGTCCTGCGGGCTGGCGCTCACCACAGTCGCCATCCTGGCCGTGGTCGCCTACCCGATCGCCTACGGGCTGAACGTGGTGTTCGGCCGCTGGTCGCCCTTCATCAGCGTGCTGTTCGTGTTCCCCCTCTTCGTGTCGGAGAACGTCCGGCTCTATGGCTGGGTGCTGTTCTACATCAAGAACGGCGTGCTTGACGGCACGCTGAAATGGCTGGGCCTGTCGGGCGGGCCGGAAGTGCTGTTCACGCCGGGCATCACCCTGTTCGGCATGGTCTACACCTATCTGCCCTTCATGCTGTTCCCGATGACGCTCGGCCTCGCGCTGGTGCCGCGCGACCTGATCGACGCGGCGCGCGACCTCGGCGCCGGGCGGCTGTTCATCTGGCGCGAGATCGAGCTGCCGCTCGCCATGCCCGGCATCCTCATCGGCATGCTGCTCACCTTCGTGCTCGCCATCGGCGCCACGGCGGAGGCGAAGATCCTCGGCGGCCAATCGATCATCGTCATCTCGCACGACATCGAGATCGCCTTCACCTATTCGCAGAACTGGCCGCTCGGCTCCGCCATGGCGGTGGTCGTGACCTTCTTCATCGGCGGGCTGACACTGTTCGCCCTGTCGAAGCTCGACCTCGACCGCATGCTGGGGAGGCGCTGAGATGAAGGCCAGACGCACCAACGCGCTGATCTGGGGCTGGACGCTGTTCGTCCTCGTGGCGATCTACCTGCCGATTGTCTGCGGCGCGCTCGCGAGCTTCAACAAGAGCCGTTATTTCGGCTTTCCCATCAAGGTCTACTCGACGGAATGGTGGTCGAAGACCATCGATTCCATCGAGATCGGCATGATCGTGAAGACTTCGATCAGCGTCGCCCTGCTGGTCACGTTGTTCTCGGTCGTCATCGCCACCTTCGGCGCGCTCGCCTTCGCCCGCTATGACTGGAAGGGCCGGCGGCTCTACCAGAAGCTGATCCTGCTGCCGATCTTCTTCCCCCAGCCGGTGCTCGGCCTTGCCATGCTGCTCGGCTTCAACGCGGTCGGCATCCAGACCAGCTGGATGACGGCGGTGTTCGCCCACATGGTGTGGATCGTGCCCGTCGTGACGCTGGTGATCGCCATTCAGGTCTATGGCTTCGACGCCTCGCTGGAGGAAGCGGCCTTCGACCTCGGCTGCTCGCGCGTGCAGGTGTTCCGGGAAGTGACGCTGCCTTTGCTGTGGCCGGGCATCTGGTCGGGCATGCTGTTCGCCTTCCTGCTCTCCTGGAGCAACTTCCCGCTGTCGCTCTACACGACGGGTGCCGACTCGACGATTCCCGAATGGCTCTACGCCAAGATGGTCGCCGGCTACACGCCGATGGTACCCGCGCTCGGCACCATGGCGACGCTCGGGGCCGCCGCCCTGCTGCTCACCGGCGGCCTGGTGGGTCTGCTCGTGCGCCGGCGGGCCGCAGCATGAGCGCGGACGACACCGCCCCCGCCGGCGAGCGGCGCCGCCCGCGCCTCGACAAGGCGGCGCGGCAGGACCGCATCCTCGCCGAGATGCGCGCCTCGGCGACGCTGCGCGTCGGCGATCTCGCCGCCGAGCTCGACGTCTCCACCGAGACGATCCGGCGCGACCTGTTCGACCTGCAGGAGAAGGGACTGCTGAGCCGGACCTATGGCGGCGCGGTGCGCCCCTTCGCCTCCGAGCCGTCGGTGACGGAGCGCCATCGGCTGATGGTGGCCGAGCGCGAGGCCATCGCCGCCGCGACGGTGAGGTTCATCGAGCCGCAGGAAGTTATCGCCATCGGCGCGGGGGCAACCACCACCCACGTCGCCCGGCGCATGGCCGCCGAGTGCCGGGACCTCACGGTGATCACCCATTCCTTCTCGGTGGCGACGGTCGTGTCGGCCAACCCGACCATCGACGTCATCATGTGCCCCGGCAGCTACAATGCCCGCGAGGGCATGATGGTCGGGGTCGAGACGGTCGATTTCCTCCAGAACTACAACGTCAACCGCGCCATTCTCGGCGTTTCCGGCATCACACCCGACGGGCTGGCCGACGCCGAGGCGCCCGCCGCCCGTGTCTACAAGGCGATGATGAACCGCGCCGCCGAGACCATCGTGGTGTCCGACCACAAGAAATTCCATGTGCAGTCGCTCGCCATCTGGGCGCGTATTCCCGACATCCAGCGCCTCGTCGTCGACGCGGCGCCGGCCGGCACTCTGGCGCGGGCGCTGGAGCGCGCCCGGGTCGAGGTGACGGTCGCCAGCAGGTAGGTTCCATGTGGCAGATCAAGCCGGCGGACGAGCGCATCGAGGTCGAGGTCGACGGCCACCGGGTCGTCGCCTATTCCTATGGCGCGGGCGAGGAGACGGTCTTCCTGCTCAATGGCGGGCCGGGCCTTCCCTGCGATTATCTGCGCGACGCCCATTCCTTCCTCGCCGGCCACGGCTACCGTGTGGTCGCCTTCGACCAGCTCGGCTGCGGCGCCTCCGACCGGCCGGACGACCCTGCCCTGTGGTCGATCGCCCGCTACGTCGAGGAAACCGAAGCGGTGCGCCGCGCGCTCGGGCTCGGCCGGGTGCATCTTCTCGGCCATAGTTGGGGCGGCTGGCTCGCCATCGACTACGCGCTCGCCTATCCTGGCGCGCTGAAGACGCTGATCCTTGAGGACACCGCGGCCGACCTGCCGCATCTGATGGCCGAGATGCACCGGCTGCGCGCCTCGCTCGGCCCGGAGACGGTGGAGATGCTGCTCGCCCACGAGGCGGACGGCTCCTACGGCCATCCCGAGTACCAGGCGGCGATCACCCTGCTGAACTACCGTCATGTCTGCCGCCTGCAAGACTGGCCGGCGCCGCTCCTCGCCTCGCTGGAGGACTGGAACATGGCGCCCTACATGGCGATGCAGGGGCCCAACGAATTCCTCTACATCGGCAATCTGAAGGACTGGAACCGCGTGCCCGACCTGCATCGCATCGAGGTGCCGGTGCTCATCACAGTCGGGCGACACGACGAGATCACGCCCGCCTGCGCACTGCGCATGAAGCAGCACCTGCCGCAGGCCGAACTCACCGTGTTCCAGAACTCCAGCCACATGCCCTTCTATGAGGAGCCCGCCGACTACGATGCCGTGCTCCTCGCCTTCCTGGGCAAGCATCGGGGGGCGGCATGAGCGCACCGGTCTATGACGAGGGCTTTCTCGGCCGGCTGGAGGCGGGGCTGCGCGCGGCGCTGCCCCGCTGGGGTCTGTCCGAGGCCGCCGAATTGCGACTTCTCACCATTTCGGAGAACGCCACCTTTCGCGCGAGCGACCCGGCGAGCGGACGCGAGGTCGTGATCCGGGTCCATCGACCCGGCTACCACACGCGCGACGAGATCGAATCCGAGCTCGCCTGGCTCACCGCGCTCGGCGCGGAGGATTTCGTCGCCACACTCACCCCCATCCCGCAGACCGACGGCAGCCTGATCGCCGATCTCGACGACGACGGCACCACCCGCCACGCCGTCGCCTTCGGGCTGCTCGCCGGCAAGGAGCCGGATGAAGGCGACGACCTTGCTCGCTGGTATCGCGAACTCGGCGCCGTCAATGCGCGGCTCCACGCCCATGCGCGCGGCTGGGCACGGCCGGAGGGCTTCGTGCGCAAGCGCTGGGACTATGAGGCGATGCTCGGCAATGTGCGGCTCTGGGGCGACTGGCGCGCCGGGGCCGGGCTCGATGCGCAGGGGCTTGCGGTGCTGGAGCGAACCAGCGCGGTGCTGCGCGACATTCTCGCCGATTATGGGACCGGCGAGGACCGCTTCGGCCTCGTCCACGCCGACATGCGCCTCGCCAATCTGCTGGTCGACGGCGACACGCTCTCGGTGATCGACTTCGACGATTGCGGCTTCAGCTGGTATCTCTACGACTTCGCCGCCGCCGTCAGCTTCAGCGAGCACGAGCCCTATATCCCGCAGCTTCAGGCCGCTTGGGTCGAGGGCTACCGCAGCGTCGCGCCGCTGTCCGAAGCCGACTGCGCGATGCTCCCCATCTTCGTCATGCTCCGCCGCATGCTGCTGACCGCCTGGATCGCCTCCCATGCGGAGACCCCGACCGCGCAGGCGCTTGGCGAGGGCTACACGCACGGCACGGTCGCGCTCGCCCGCGCCTTCCTCGCCCGCTACGACGCGGACGACACCGACGCCGGGAGGGTGGCATCGTGAAAAGCCAGGAACTGCAGATCCTCGCGCTGAACGCCTTCCCCGGCGGGCCGAGCGCCGTGCCGCCGGACGTCGCGGCGCTGATCGAGCGCCGGCGGCGCAGCTTCGGCGCCGGCTCGGTGCTGTTCTACGACGAACCGCTGCGCATGCTGCGTGCCGAGGGCGCCCATCTCTACGCCTCGGACGGGCGGGCTTATCTCGACTTCTACAACAACGTGCCGACCGTCGGGCACTGCCACCCCAAGGTGGTGGAGGCGGTGCGCCGGCAGGTAGGCGAGCTCAACATCCACTCACGCTACCTGTTCGACGTCGCGCACGACTATGCCGAGAAGCTGCTCGCCACCTTCCCGGCGCCGCTCTCCAACGTCGTGCTGACCTGCACCGGCAGCGAAAGTAACGACCTGGCGCTTCGCCTCGCCCGCAAGGTGAGCGGGGGGGAGGGCATCGTCGTCACCCAGACCGCCTATCACGGCAACACCTCCACCGTAACCGAGGTCTCTCCCTCTTCCTACAAGAACGGCGCCCCGCCGCCGCGCGTGCGCATGGTGCCGGCGCCCGACCCCGCGCTGTTCGGCAACGACGTCGCGCAGGGCTTCGCGGATGCGGTGAAGGACGCCATCGCCGCGATGGAGGCGGACGGCATCCGTTTCGCCGGGTTGCTGGTCGACACCATCTTCTCCTCGGACGGCGTCTATGCCAACCCGCCCGGTTTCCTCAAGGCGGCGGTCGATGTCGTGCACGCCGCCGGCGGGCTGTTCATCGCCGACGAGGTGCAGCCCGGCTTCGGGCGCACGGGCGAGGGAATGTGGGGTTTCTCGCGCCATGGCGTGGTGCCGGACATCGTGACGATGGGCAAGCCGATGGGCAATGGCTACCCGATCGCCGGCCTCGTCACCCGGCCCGAACTGCTGAGCGCCTTCTGCAACGATTTCGGCTATTTCAACACCTTCGCCGGCAGTCCGGTGGCCTGCGCCGCCGCGCTCGCCGTGCTGGAGGCGCTGGAGGAGGACGATCTCATCGCCAACGCCGCCCGCGTCGGCCGCCACCTCACCGCCCGGCTCAAGCGCCTGCAGGGGCGCGCGCCGATCACGGCGGTGCGCGGCGCGGGGCTTTATCTCGGCGTCGAATTCGGCACGCAGGACGGGCCGGCGCCGCAGATCGCGCGCGGGCTGATCAACGGCCTGCGCCAGCGCGGCATTCTCATCGGGGCCGCCGGCCGCTTCGGCAACGTGCTGAAGATCCGCCCGCCGCTCTGCGTCACCACCGCCCATGCCGACGAACTGGTCGACGCGATGGAGGCGGTTCTCGGCTGAGCCGGAGCCGATACGGTGCCGGCGCCAACCGGGACCGCGAGAGCTGCCCGGCAGGGCCGACATGGAAAAGCCGGCGCTGACGCGCCGGCTTCCGGGGCATCGCCCGCCGGATCAGATCCGGGCCGAGTTGGCGTAGAAGGGGGTCGGCTCGGCCTCGGGGAGATAGCCCTCGTAGAACTTCTTCACATAGGGGAACACGGCGTGGCCGAGTTCCCGGCGGGCGACCTCTTCCTCGCTGCGCGGCTTGCCCAGCGTGTCGGCTATCTCCGCCAGCACCGCCTCGCGGTCGATCTTTGTGAAGCGGCCGTCCTCATAGACCACCTCGCCATTGACGAAGACGGCGTCCACCGCCCCCGTCTTGGCGCGCTGCACCAGCGTGTCGAGCATCGGGATGTCCGGGTCCTGGTAGGGATAGGTCGCCTTGTTCCAGTTGATCAGCACCGCGTCGAAGAAGCGGCCCTCGTCGAGCCGGCCGATGGAGGCGCCAAAGGCGGTGGTCATGGCGCCGGCCTCGGTCGCCATCTTCACCACCTGTGGGCAGGTCGGCACGTCGGCGTCGTCCATGCCCGGCACGCGGTGCACGCGCAATGCGAGGCGCAGCTCGGAGAGCATGTCGCGGTCGTCGTTGATGCCGGCCTCGTCGAGGCCCATGCCGACATTGATGCCCTTGGCCTCCCAGCGGTTCAGCGGCGCGAGGCCCGAGCGCAGGCGGAAATTGGAGGAGCAGTTGTGGCAGATGCAGGTGCCGGTATCGGCGACGATGTCGATATCCTCCTCGTTCAGCCACACGCCATGGCCGAGCGTCATGTGCGGGCCGAGCACGCCGAGGTCGTGGAGGTGGCGCAGCGCCGTCTTGCCGGTGCGGCGGCGGGCATATGCCTTCTGGTAGATGGTCTCCAGCAGGTGCATGTGCATCGGCACGCCGGCCGCCTTCGACTTGGCGTTCAGTGCCTGAAGGCCCTCGTCGGTGCACCAGTGCAGATTGGCCGGCGCGAGCTGGACGCGGGTGAGGCTCTGGCCCTCGTTCTCGGCGGTGAGCTGGTCGAACAGCTTGAGGAAATCGTCGAAGGGCATGGCCTGCGACTTCAGATGCTTCGCCAGCTTCTCGCCGAGCTCTGCCGGCAGGCGGGCGCAGAACTCCTCGTCCGCCTCATAGACCAGCCGGTTCTGCTCGCGCACCGCGTAGCAATAGGAGGCGCGCATGCCGAGCGAGCGGTAGGCGTCCAGCACCTTGCTGGCAGCGCCGTGGATCGCCGGGTAGCCGCCCGGCATCCAGCCATGGATGTGCTGCACCGTGGTGATGCCCGACGCGATCATCTCGAAGGCCGAGTAGAGCGTGTCGAGCGTCAGGTCGAGCCGCCGCGCCGGCATGCGGCTGGCGAACCACAGCTCCAGCGCATGGTCGGGCGAGCCGAGCTGGAGCGGGGTCATGCCGACATGGTGGTGGCTGTTGACGAAGCCCGGCAGCATCGCGTGGTCGGGGTATTTGCGCAGCTCCGCCGAGGGCGCGAGCTTCTGCATCTCCTCCAGCGTGCCCGCCGCGACGACGACGCCGTCGCGCGAGAGCACGGCGCCTTCGTCGATGACGTTCGGGGTGAAGCGGTCCGCGATCCCGGTGACGACCCAGCGGGCCTGGACGATCAGTTCAGCCATGATGCTTCCTCAACTCGCAAGAGGCAGGCGCAGGCGCCGTGCCGTGGCATTGGTCTCCCGGGCGTGGGCGAGACGTCCGGGGTCGATGGGAACGATGAGCCGGCGAGGGCCGCCGCGCGGCATGCGGGCGATCATCCCGCCATCCGGCCCGACGGCGAGGGTCTCGCCATCGTGGCGCACCGGGCGTCCGCTGACGGTCTCGGTGCCGTAGCGCGAGGCCGCCACCGCATAGACCGCGTTGGAGCGCGCCCCTGCCTGAAGCTCCGCCGCGAACAGCCCCTCCGGATCGCCGGGCGCCGGGCCGCCGACGAGGACGGCGACGACATCGGCACCGGCCTGCGCCGCTGCCCGCCAGCATTCGGGAAAGCGGCGGTCATAGCAGATGAGCGTTGCCACACGCACCGGTCCCACATCGAAGGTGGCGATGCGCGGCGCGCCCGGCGCGAAATGGTGGGCCTCGCCATAGGGTTCGCCGGGGCCGGGGGGCGGCAGATGGATCTTCACTGCCACCGTCTCGACCCTCCCGTCCGGCCGGGCGAGGCGGGCGGCATTGAGAGGGGCGCCGTCGCCCGCGCGCAGGGCAAGCCCGAACAGCACGGCGGTGCCGCTGGCCTGCGCCGCCGCGCTCATGCGCCGGCTGGTCGGCCCGTCCTCATCCTCCGCCAGATGCGCCCATGCTGCAGGTGCTTCGCCGGCTATGTAGGGGAGCGCGAACAGTTCCGGCAGCACGGCGAGGCCGGCGCCGGACGCGGCGGCGGCGGCGATGCCGGTCTCCGCCTCGCGCCAGCAGGGCGCGGGGTCCCGGCCGGCCGGGCCGATCGGCACGGCGGCAAGCGCAAACGAGGCGGACATGGCGCGCTACACCGCTTCCTGCTCGGCGAAGGCCCGATCCACCTCGTCCGCCAGCAATTCGGCGAACATGTCGCGATAGGCGTGGTAGCGCGGATCGCGGCTCTGGCGCGGGCGCGGCAGGTCGATGGGGACGATGGTCTTCACCTGGCCGGGCCGGGCGGTGAACACCACCACGCGGTCGGCCAGCGAAATCGCCTCGTCGATGGAATGGGTGACGAGCAGGATCGAGGCGCCGCTGTCGCGCCAGATTTGCAGCAGGAAGTCCTGCATGCGCGCGCGGGTCTGCACGTCGAGCGCGGCGAAGGGCTCGTCCATCATCAGCACCTTGGGCCGCATGGCGAGCGCACGGGCGCAGGCGGCGCGCTGGCGCATGCCGCCGGACAGCTCGTCCGGCTTCTTGTCCAGCATGTCGCCGAGGCCGACGCGCTTGAGCATCTCGATCGCGATCTCGCGCCGGCGCACCGGTTGGACATGCTGCACGGAGAGGCCGAAGGCGACGTTGTCGGCGATGGTCAGCCAGGGGAACAGCGAGGCTTCCTGGAAGATCAGCCCGCGCTCGGCGGAGGGTTCGGTGACGGGCTCGCCATCGCAGGCGATAGTACCGCCCGAGACCTCCTCCAGCCCCGCGATCATGTAGAGAAGGGTGGACTTGCCGCAGCCCGAGGGGCCGAGCAGCACGATGAACTCGCCCGGCTCGACGTCGAAGCTGAGGTCCTTGAGCGCCTGCACCGGCGCGCGGCCCTCAGGGGTCCAGCGCTTGGAGACGGACTGGATCGAAACGGCGGGACGGCTCATCGCGCGCCTCCCTGATTGGGGGCGATCCACCACAGCATCTTGCGCTGGACCTGCCGCAGGGCGAAGTCCGAGAGGAAGCCGAGCAGGCCGATGATCGCCATGGTGAAGAAGACGAGCTTGGCGTTGAAGGTCGAGCGCGCCATGGACGTGATCTGGCCGAGGCCGGTGCCGACGCCGACGGTCTCGGCGATCAGCACCACCATCCAGGCGGCGAAGAGGTTGAGCCGCAGCGTCATGAACAGGCTCGGCAGGATGGAGGGCAGGATCACCTTCCAGAAGGTCTGGCGTTGGGTGGCGCCCATGATGCGGGCGACGTGGATGTAGTTCTTCGGCACGCTCTCGATCTGCGCCCCGGTCGACAACACGATAGCGAAGAACACCGTGATGAAGACGAGAAAGATCGCCGGCACGTCACCGATGCCGAAGACGAAGATGGCGACCGGCAGCCAGGCCACCGGCGAGATCGGCGCCAGCATGAGGATGGTGGGCAGCAGCAGGTTGCGCAGCAGCTTCACGTAATGGATCGCCGCGCCCACCGCGACGCCGCAGGAAAAGCCGAGCGACAGGCCGATGACCACGCGCAGCGTCGTTGAGGCCATGGTGAACAGCAGCGCGCCGACGCCGCCGCCCGTGGCCACCGAGCCGATGCGGTTGGAGCGGTCGAAGAACTGCAGCGTGCCGGGAATGTCGGCGAGGAACATGTGCGGCGGCGGCAGCAGCAGCGGGTTCAGCATGCCAAGGAACCACAGCGCTTCCCATACGCCGGCGAACAGGCCGAGCGAGACGATGCCCCAGCCGATGGCCGCCAGACGGCGGCGCCAGGCGGGCGACAGCGAGAGGCGGGGCGGTTCGAGCGGCGCTCCCCCGCGGGCGGGACGGCCGGCGTCTGCGCTCATTGTCATGGCGTCCTTCCGTGGCTGCTGGCTGGATCAGGACCTGCCGCCGCCCGCAGGCTTGGGCGGGCCGGACGGCGGCAGATCTGGGGCCCGTGGCCGGGCCGGGGCCGGCCTCAGGCTGACTTCAGCTTCAGGCTGTCATAGAGCGGCTTGTTGGCGGCGATCACCGCCTCCATCAGGCTCCAGTCGAAGGCATTCTGGTCGGGCATCTTCTTGACGTAGCCGAGTTCCATCATCGACTGGCCACGATCGATGATGAACTGCGTCTGGTTGCGCTGGTCGACGACGATCGGCTGCTTCGAGGAGGCGTCCTTGGCCGCCTCCATGCTGGTCTTGTAGTACTTGCCGACCGTGTCCTTGAGCGCGGCCTCCTTGTCGGCCTCGGCCTGCGACTGGGCGACGAACAGCGCCTTGATGACCGCCTTCACCGCCTCGGGATTGCTTTCGAGCAGCGGGGTGCGCACGGCGAGCACGCAGTCCGAATAGCCCTTGCCGTAAACGTCGGTGCCGTTGGAGAGCACCTTGGCGCCCTTGCGGCCGATCACGCACTGGGAGGCGTAGGGCTCGATGTGGCAGATGGCGTCGATGGCGCCGGCCATGAAGGCCTGGGCGAGCTCGGGCGAGGTGTCGAGATACTTGATCTCGACATCCTTGAAGGAGAGGCCGGCCTTCTTGAGATAGTCGTAGGGCAGCACTTCCAGCGTGTCGGCCTGGAAGGTGCCGAAGGTCTTGCCCTTCAGGTCGGCGGCCGAGTTGATGCCTTCCTTGGCGACGATGATGCAGCCCTCGACGCCACCGCCGGCGACGATCTTCACCGGCGCGCCGGCATCGTAGAGGGTCATGAAGTTCGAGTAGGGGATCATCGACATGTCGACGAGGCCCGCGCCGAACATGGTGGTGATCTCGGTGTTCGAGGGCGTCACCACGAATTCGAGATCGACGCCGTCGGCCTTGGTCAGCTCCCGCTCCTTGGCGAGGAAGATGCCCATGTTGCAGAAGCCGGAGCCGTGCGTCGCCTTGATGGTTGTGCCGGCGGCACGCGCCGCGTTCGGCGCCAGCAGGCTTGCCAGCGAGGCGGGCAGCGCGATGGTCGCCGCGGCGCCGGCCACGGACGACTTCAGGAAGCTGCGACGCGAGAAATTGCGAAAGAAGGTGCCGTCACGATCACACATGATCCCCTCCGGATCTTGAGAACCGATACGACCCCGTCCTGAACAGCCCGATCGTTGTCGAACCGCAGGATCGCGCCGCGACGGCCACGTGCCGCAACAGCGGGATCCGCAGACGGGATCACGATGATGGGCACGCCAACCCGAAAGAGCATTTTCGCCCTGCGCTACACCAACGGTGCGGCGAAAACATCCGCACTATACTCAGCCAATACCGCCCATAAAGCGCAAATTAGCATCAAGACGACCGCATCTTGACCAAAAAATAAGCCCGCACTGCCGTGCTTACTCACCTTTCCTTTGCGCCGGTTCTCGCGCGCCACCATCCGCTGTCGACGCCGCCAGCGCAGAACGCAATCTCGCCGGGACCGGAATTCGGCACTTCACGATGCTCCATCGGACGCACCCGACTAGTGTCCGGCGGAGGCAACGCAGCCAGTTAAAGCCCGCTGGGAAAGCCGTGCAACAATTTTTTGTATGTTGAATACAATTTACTCTAAAAGGCTAGAACCAAGGCAGAAACTGATTATAATTGCAGCGCCATAAGGGGCTGGTGGCAGCGCCCCGCCGTGCTAGGGTCGAAACGTGGCGGAACAGACAGACATACCTCGCAAGCGCGGGCGGCCGCGCAAGCCGCGCCCGGCGGACACCGAGGCAGGCGAGCGGCTGGCGCGTGCGGGCCTGCATGAGCGCGCGGCCCGCCAGCTTCGCCATATGATCGTCACCGGCAAGCTTCCACCCGGTGCCCCGATAGTAGAGATCGAGCTTTGCGAGCAACTCGGCATTTCCCGCACGCCCCTGCGCGAGGCGGTGAAGATGCTGGCGGCGCAGGGGCTGGTGGAGTTGCGCCCGAACCGCAGCACCCGCATCGCGCCGATGGACGCCGTGCACATCACCGAGCTGTTCGAGGCGCTGTCCAACGTCGAGCGCATCGCCGCCGAATATGCCGCGCGTCGCCTCACCGCGTCCGAGATCGCCGCGCTGCGCGACATGCAGGCGACGATGGAGCGCCATTACGAAGCAGGCGACCTTTCTGCCTATTTTGAAGTCAACCAGGCGATCCACAGCGCCATCCTTGCCGGCGCGCACAATGCGACGCTGGTGGAAATGCACCGCTGGCTGTTCGCCCGCGCCGAGCGCGCGCGCTATTTCGCCCTCGGCGCCCATTCTCGCTGGGTCGAATCCATCCAGGAACACCGGGACATCCTCGCCGCGCTCGAAGCGCGCGAGCCCGACACCGCCGGGCGGCTTCTCGCCGCCCATGTCATGCATACGGGCACCGGCGTGCTGGCGCTGCTCGCCGCCGGCGAGCGCGCGGGCGCCGCTGCCTGACAGGGGGCCGTCTTGCGCATTCTCGTTCTCAACCCGAACATGACCGACGCCGTCACCCAGATGCTGCTCGCCGCCGCGCGCCCGGCGGCAGCGGTGGGCACGGAACTGACCGGCCTCACCGCCGCGCGCGGCGTGCCCTACATCGCCTCGCGCTCGGAAGCGCAGATCGCCGGCGCCATCACGCTGGAGATGCTGGCCGAACATCATCGCGACTACGACGCCGTGGTGCTCGCCGCCTTCGGCGATCCGGGCCTGCTGCCGGCGCGCGAACTGTTCGACATCCCCATAATCGGCATGGCGGAGGCGGCGATGCTCACCGCCTGCACGCTGGGCCAGCGCTTCGGCATCGTCACCTTCACCACCACCATGGGAAACTGGTATCAAGATACGGTAGACACCTATCGCCTCGGCGCCCGCTGCGCCGGCATCCGCGCGCGCAGCCTCGCCTTCTCTTCCATCGAGAACGTGCAGGCCGAGCGCGAGCAGGCCATCGCCGAGCTGTCGCGCGAGGCGGTGGAGATCGACGGGGCGGATGTGGTGATCCTCGGCGGCGCGCCGCTCGCCGGCATGGCGGGGCGCCTGCGCGCACAGGTGCCAGTGCCGATCGTCGATCCCATCGTCGCGGCGGTGAAGATGGCCGAGACGCTGGTAACGCTGGCGCCGCGCAAGGCGCAGGCCGGCACCTTCAGCCGCCCGCCGGCCAAGCCGACCCACGGGCTCGCCGCCCCGCTCGCCGCGCGCATCGAACATCTCGACGAGAATAGAGTTGCGCTCGCCCCGGCGGCGCAGTAGCGCCCTCATCTTGCCGCCTCCCCCGCTGGCGCCCGCACGGCCCACGGGGGAATAGCAATCTCCTCGCAGTCCGCCGCCGTGCCATCCTGCCAGGACTGCACGAGGAAGCGGCCCGGCCCGCCGATGCCGATCAGCGGCGCATGCCAGACGCCGGGCGCGTAGATCACTCCCTCGCCCGGCCGGCAGTGGAAGGCGCGTAGCGTCGAGAGGTCCGGCGCGCCATCCGCGCCGCTGCCGCAGACCGCGAGCAGAGCGTGCGAGACCTCAAGCGCGACGATCATCTGCAGCGAATGGGGATGGCGCTCGAGCAGGGTGACAGCGGCGGGAAGCGCCTGCGGCGCGGTCTCGAACAGCGAGACGACGAGCCGGCTGCCGGGCCGGACATCACCCGCGAACGCCGCCACATCGTGCCGCCACGCCGTGCCGGCATTGGCCGCCACCGGCGCGCCAGCCCCCGTCGCCACCACATGGCCGAACGGGCGGAAGAGGTCCGGCGTCAGCGCCTGCAGGGAAAGCTCCGCCAATCCGGCCGTCACGCTCACCTATCGTCTCCTGTGGAATGGCGCCCGACGGACCGCCCGGAGGTCCATGTTTGAACTGGTCAGACCACCGCCGGCAATGTCATCCTGTCCTCGAAAGCTCGGATCAGGGGGCGGTGGCGGCTTAGATGGACCCGGAGACCGAAGGTGAGCCGGCGGGCGGTCAGACCGGAACGGCCGCACGGCGATCCGGCACGCCGGGCGCTACGCAGCTCGCCGTGACGGCGCTGCAGAGGATGATCGCGGGTGGCGATTTCGCCCCGGGCGGCCCGCTGCCGCCGCAGCGCGCGCTTGCCGCCACGCTCGACATCAGCCGCGCGACGCTGCGCGAGGCGCTCTCCATCCTCGCCACGCTCGGCCTCGTCTCCATCGAGCCGGGACGCGGCACCTATGTGCGGGCGACTGCGGACGAGACCCCCGAGCACCAACCCGCGCCCTCCTGGCGTTTCGCCGCCCGCTATTCGCCGGCCGAGGTCTACCAGTTCCGCTACATTGCCGAGAGCCACGCCGCCCAGCTCGCCGCGATGACACATTCCGCGACCGAGATCGCCGAGCTTCGGGACAATCTCGCCCGCCTGCGCGCGGCTGCACAGGCCACCGACCTCGCCGCCTTCGCGCAGATCGACTTCGAGTTCCACCGCCTCATCATGCGCTTCTCGCGCAACCGGCTGCTCGCCGACATGCATGCGAGCTTCGGCCGCGTGCTGCTGGAAAGCTCGCGCTTGCCGGCCCGCCGCGACCGGCTGTGGGAGCCGGTGCGCGAGCACGAGCGCATCCTCGAAGCGCTCACCATGGGCGACCCCGAAGGCGCCGGCTATTACATGCGCCACCACATCACCCGCACCGCCGATCGCGCGGGCATCGCACTGGCGGAACTTGTCTAAGCTCACGCGCCCGCCATCCCCATCGCCCCGCCGGAACCTGCGGGTACCGCGTAGGGGGAGAGCTCGCGCTTCAGGAACCCGCCATCGCCCGGCGCGCCGACGATGCGCCGGTCCTCGGCCATCACCTTGCCCCGCAGCAGGGTCATCACCGGCCAGCCGGTCACCACCATGCCCTCATAGGGCGTGTAGTCGGCGGCGTGGTGCATGAGAGACTGGGTGATCGTCTCCTTCCGGTTCGCGTCCCACAGCACGATGTCGGCGTCGAAGCCGGGGGCGATGGAGCCCTTCTTCGGGTAGAGGCCGTAGATCTTCGCATGGTTGGTCGAGGTGAGCGCCACGAACTCGTTGAGCGTGATGCGCCCTTCCACCACGCCCTTGGAGAACAGGATCTGCATGCGCGTCTCGACGCCGGGAATGCCGTTCGGCACCCAGCGAAAGGAGGTGCGCGCCTTCGGGTTCAGCTTGCCCATCTCGCCCTCGTAATAGAAGGCGCAATGGTCGGAGGAGAAGGTCTGGAACACGCCGGTGCGGATGCCTTCCCAGATGGCGTCCCAGCTGGCGTGGTCGCGCGGCGGCGGCGAGCAGACATATTTGCCGCCGCTCTCGTCCATGTTGAGGCCCTTCATGTCCTCGGCGGTCAGCGCCACATATTGCGGGCAGGTCTCGCCATAGACCTTGAGGCCCTTCTGCTGCGCCCAGCGGATCTGCTCCATCGGCTCGCGGCCGGAGACGTGTACGACCATGATCGGCACGTCGGTCAGCTCGGCATGGCTGATGGCGCGGTGCGTCGCCTCCCGCTCCACCGACTGGGGACGGGAGGTGCCGTGATAATAGGGCGCCGTCTTGCCGGCGGCCTCCAGCTTCTGCGTCATGAAGCGGATGGCGTCGTAACCCTCGCAATGGACCATGACGAGGGCGCCGCAGCCGCGTGCGCAGTCGAACACGTCGAGCAGCTGGCGGTCGTTCAGCACCAGGTCGTCATAGGTCATGAAGACCTTGAACGAGGTGTAGCCGTCCTCCACCAGCGCCGGCAGTTCCTGTCCCAGCACGCTCGCCGTCGGGTCGGAGATGATGAGGTGGAAGCCGTAGTCGCAATAACACTTGCCCTCCGCCTCCTTGTGATAGTCCATCACGCTCTGGCGCAGGCTCGCTCCGCGCGGCTGGAGGGCGAAGGGCAGCACGGTGGTGTTGCCGCCCGCGATGGCCGAGCGCGTGCCACTCTCGAAATCATCCGCCATGGCGGGACCGCCAAAGGCCGGCTGGGCGAGATGGACATGGCTGTCGATGCCACCGGGCATGACCAGCAGGCCCGAGGCGTCGATCTCCTTCGCCCCGCCGGTCAGGCTCTCGGCCACCGCGACGATGCGCCCGCCGCGAATGCCGACATCCGCCCGCACCGTGTCGGAGGCGGTGACGACGGTGCCGCCGCGGATGATTGTATCGAACTCGCTCATGGCGCCTCGCTGGAGGGTTGTTCCGAAGGAAGCACGCCGCCCGTCCGTTCCGGTCGGCGCCCGTCTGTGGTCTGACCAGTTGCGAGGATCGCGCGGCCGGGCGCGGCCGGCAATTCCAAATTTCGGGCGTCGCAACGCCTGCCGAATAGGCAATCCGCGTATCCGCGCGGCACTCAACGCTCGCGCCATCGGCCTCGCGAGTGCGGTAAACTGGTCAGACCGCATTCCCCATCGGCGCGCGAGCCGGCTATAGTCCGTGCACACGCCCGCCACTCCACAGGAGCCCGCCATGCCCGCCCCCACCGACAATCTGCGCATCGACGGCTCCCGCCTGTGGGACAGCCTCATGGACATGGCGCGGATCGGGCCGGGAGTGCGCGGCGGCAACAACCGGCAGGCGCTCACCGATGCCGACCGGGAAGGCCGCCTGCTGTTCATGCGCTGGTGCGAGGCGGCCGGCCTCACCCTCGGCGTCGACACCATGGGCACCGTCTTCGCCCGCCGCGAGGGCACCGACCCGGACGCCGCGCCGGTCATGATCGGCTCGCATCTCGACACCCAGCCGACGGGCGGCAAGTTCGACGGCGTGCTCGGCGTGCTCGGCGCGCTGGAGGTGGTGCGCACGCTGAACGATCTCGGCATCCGCACCCGCCATCCCGTCGAGGTGGTGAACTGGACCAATGAGGAGGGCTCGCGCTTCGCTCCGGCCATGGTCGCCTCGGCCGTGTTCGCCGGCGTGCTCGGGCTTGAGGAGGCCTATGCGCGGCGCGACGCCGAGGGACTCGCGCTCGGCGCGGAGCTGGAGCGCATCGGCTTCAAGGGCGAGGAGCCGGTCGGCCAGCGCCGTCCCCACGCCTATTTCGAGCTGCATATCGAGCAGGGCCCGATCCTGGAGGACGAAGGCGTCGACATCGGCGTCGTCACCCACGGGCAGGGCGTGCGCTGGCTGGAGGTGACGCTGACCGGCCGCGATGCCCATACCGGCTCGACGCCGATGGGCCGCCGGCTGAACGCCGGGCTCGGCGCCGCGCGCGTCGTCGAGCTGGTGGACCAGATCGCATGGGCCCACGCCCCGCACGCGGTCGGCGCCGTCGGGCAGCTCAACGTCTACCCCAATTCGCGCAACATCGTCGCCGGCAAGGCGGTGTTCACCATCGACTTCCGCTCGCCGGACCTTGCCGTGCTCACCGCCATGACGGACGAGCTGCGCACCGGCGCGGCGGCCATCGCCGAGAAGATGGGTCTCGGCCTTTCCATCGAGGAGGTGAACGCCTTCGATCCCGTCGCCTTCGATCCCGTTCTGGTCGGTCGGGTACGCGAGGCGGCGGAACGGCTCGGCTATTCCCACCGCGACATCGTCTCCGGCGCCGGGCACGATGCCTGCTGGGTGAATAAGGTGGCGCCGGCCGCCATGATCTTCTGCCCCTGCGTCGACGGACTCAGCCACAATGAGGACGAGACCATCACGCCGGAATGGGCGAGCGCCGGCACGGACGTGCTGCTGCACGCCGTGCTCGCCACCGCCGGGGTCGCCGACGCGGAAGAGTGAGCCCGGCACCTCGGCCGGCCGCCCTCACATCTGCGCGGCGGTGAAGACGCCGAGCCGCCGCAGCAGCGCCTTCTCCAACTCCAGCACCACCATCAGCCCGACGCCGACCGCGACGATCATCACCCCGTCAAGGAAGGCGATCGGGCGGGTGTCGAAGATCGCCTGCATGACCGGGAGATAGGTGAAGGCGAACTGCCCGGCAACCACCGCCACTAGTGCGACCAGCACCGCCGGCGTGCCGAGCGCGCCGCGCCAGGTGATCGAGTTCATGTGCAGGAAGCGCACATTGAACAGGTAGAAGATCTCCATCACCACCAGCGTGTTGACCACGATGGTGCGCGCCATCTCCAGCCCCTGCCCGCGCCACAGCGACAGCGCGAACATGGCGAAGGCAACCAGGGTGAACAGCAGCGAGACCAGCACCACCCGCCAGAGCATGAAGCGGGTCAGCAGACCGGTGCGGGAAGGGCGCGGCGGGCGCGCCATGATGCCGGGCTCGGTCGGTTCGAAAGCCAGTGCGAGGCCGAGCGTCGCCGAGAGGATGAGGTTGATCCAGAGGATCTGGGCCGGCGACATCGGCATGGTGATGCCGAGCAGGATGGCGGCGATGACCGCCAGCACCTCGCCGCCATTGGTCGGCAGCGTCCAGGCGATCATCTTGCGGATGTTGTCATAGACGGTGCGCCCCTCCTTCACCGCCGCGACGATGGAGGCAAAATTGTCGTCGAGCAGCACCACTTCCGCCGCCTGCTTGGCGGCCTCGGTGCCCTTGCGCCCCATGGCGATGCCGACATCGGCCTGCCTGAGCGAGGGCGCGTCGTTCACCCCGTCGCCGGTCATCGCCACCACCGCACCGGTCGATTGCAGCGCCCGTACGATGCGCAGCTTGTTCTCCGGGCTGGTGCGGGCGAACACCGCCGTGCGCGCGGCGATGCCGACGAGATCGGCGTCGGAGGCGGCGTCGACCTGCGCGCCCGTCACCACGACGGGATCGTCGGCGAGGCCGAGCTGCCGCGCGATGGCGCCGGCGGTGGCGGCGTGGTCGCCGGTGATCATCGTCACCGCGATGCCGGCGCTGCGGCATTCGGCGATGGCGGCCACCGCCTCCGGACGCGGCGGATCGATGAAGCCGATCAGTCCGAGGAAGTCGCAGCCCTCGCTCACATCCGGGAAGTCGAGCCGGGCCGGCGGCGCATCGAGACGCTTCGCCGCGAAGCCCAGCAGGCGCTCGCCCTGCGCCGCCGCGCGGGCGATGGCGGCTTCCCACAGGCCGCCGGGTTCGTAGCAGATCGCCAGCACATCCTCCGGTGCGCCCTTGACGAAGATGGCGGCCTCGCCCTGCGGGCCCCGGTGCAGGCTCGCCATGAAGCGGTAGGCGGCGTCGAAGGGAATCTCGTCGAGCCGCCCCCAGCTTCCGCGCTCGACCGCCGGGCTCAGGCCCGCCTTGACCGCCAGCGACACCAGCGCGCCCTCCATCGGGTCGCCCTCGACGCGCCAGATGCCTTTCTCATTGTGCAGATGGGCGTCGTTGCACAGCAGCCCGCAGCGCAGCAGCTCGTCGGCCTCAATGGCGGGATCGCCGGCGCCCTGCCAGGCGAGCTCGCCCTCGGGGGCGTAGCCGGTGCCGGAGACCTCGATCTCCACGATGTCGCCTCCGCGCGCCAGGATCAGGCGCCGCGCGGTCATCTCGTTGCGGGTCAGCGTGCCGGTCTTGTCCGAGCAGATGACCGAGGTGGCGCCCAGCGTCTCCACCGCCGGCAGACGCCGGATCACCGCGTTGCGCGCCGCCATGCGCCGGACGCCGATGGCCAGCGTGATGGTGATGACCGCCGGCAGCCCCTCCGGCACCACGCCGACGGCGAGCGCCACCACGGCGATGAGCGCATCCGTCCATCCATAGTCGCGCACCCCGACGGCGAACAGGAACAGCGCCGCCGCACCTCCGATCGCCAGCCAGGTGAAGCGGCGGGCGAAGGCATCGACCTGCCGCAGCAGCGGCGTCGCCAGCGGCTCCACCTCGGCGATCAGCCGGCCGATGCGCCCAATCTCGGTGTGCGGCCCGGTGGAGACGACAATGCCGGTCCCCTGCCCGGCCGCTACCGTGGTGCCCGAGAAGGCCATGGAGTGCCGGTCGCCGAGCGGAGCGCCGGAGGCGGCGGGCTCTTCGCGTTTGGCGGCCGCGACCGATTCGCCGGTGAGGATCGCCTCGTCGATCAGCATGCCGCGCGCGCGGATGAGCCGCGTATCGGCCGGCACGCGGTCGCCTGCCTCCAGCAGCACGATGTCGCCCGGCACCAGTTGGTGGGCGTGGACGCTGACGCGCCGGCTGGCGCGCATCACACTGGCGTGCGGGGCGATCATGCTGCGGATGGCCCGCAGCGCCTGCTCGGCCTTGCCCTCCTGCACGAAGCCGACAGCGGCATTGATGAGCACGACGGCGAGGATCACCCCGGCGTCGATATGGTGTCCGAGCGCCAGCGCCGCGGCCGCGCCGGCCAGCAGGAAATAGATCAGCGCGCTGTTGAACTGCGTGAAAAAGCGCAGCAGCGGATGCCGGCCAGGCGGCTCGGGCAGCGCGTTCGGCCCGTGCCGCGCGAGGCGGGCGGCGGCTTCCTCGACGCTCAGCCCCGATGCAGCGACGGCAAGGCGGCCGGCAACCTCCTCATGGGTCAGCGCGTGCCATTCGGCAGCCGGGACGACCGGCGCGGTGTCGTAAGCCGGGTGAGCGGCAGGCGTGGCGGCGGCATCGTTCATCGGTCCGGGAACGCTCGGCTGACGTTGCGTGATCTCGTCAGCCTAGGCGGATGAGGCCCACCCGCCTTCCGGACTTTCCCCTACCTGCCGATTCGGGCGGGGCAGGTTGATTTCAACGCGGGGCGCGCTTGGCGAGGATACGCTGGAGCGTGCGGCGGTGCATGGAGAGGCGGCGCGCCGTCTCGGATACGTTGCGCCCGCACAGCTCGTAGACGCGCTGTATGTGCTCCCAGCGCACCCGGTCGGCCGACATCGGGTTCTCGGGGAGCTGGGGCTTGTAGTCGCCCTGCGCATTGAGCGCGGCGCAGATATCGTCGGCGTCGGCCGGCTTGGCGAGGTAGTCCACCGCGCCCATCTTCACCGCATTCACGGCGGTCGCGATGTTGCCGTAGCCGGTGAGGATGATGCCCCGCGCCTCGGGCCGGCGGCGCTTGAGCGCCGAGATCACGTCAAGGCCGTTGCCGTCGCCCAGCCGCATGTCGACCACCGCGAAGGCCGGCGCGCCGCCTTCCACGCTGGCGAGCCCGTCCGCCACCGTCTCGGCCGTGGTAACGGTGAAGCCGCGCGATTCCATGGCGCGGGCGAGACGCTGCAGGAACGGGCGGTCGTCATCGACGATCAGCAGCGTGCGATCCTGCATTTCCGACGTGGCATCAAGCATTTCGAGCATTCCCAGAGGCCCTCCGTGCCGTTCGCGCAGCCTTTCGACGGCTGGGCGGAAATCCACAGGCAGGGCGGGCGACGTCTTTCCCGTTCGATTTTGCGGCGAGTTTATACTCCGCGCGCGGCAAGCGCAAAACACGCCGCCCTGAGGCGACGCCAAGCGCCTCGCGCCCTACATGCCCGAACCTCACGCCGACGCGGATTCGTCGTCGCGCGCCTCGCGCTCGCCGGAAATGTCGATCACCTGCCGCAGCCAGCGCACACTGACCATGGCGCCATGCGCGGGCGGGGGACGGTTGACGAAGGCGAGCTCGGCGCCGGAGCGCTCCAGCAGCGTCTTGGCGATGAACACGCCGAGCCCGAGGCCCTCCTGCCCTTCCTCGCCCTCAGTCACCGCGTCGCGCCGCCAGCGGTGGCGGCCGCGGCTCGTCACATAGGGGGCGCCGATGCTGTCGACCAGTTCGGGGGGAAAGCCGGGGCCGTCATCGGTGACGGTGATGGTAACGTCGAGCTCGGTCCAGCCCGCGACGATGTTGACCTGGCCCTGCGCGAAGTCGACGGCGTTCTCGACGATGTTGCCGAGACCGTAGAGCAGGCCGGGATTGCGCGCGATGATCGGCTCGTCACCGGAGCGCGAGGGCAGCGTCACCTCGATGGAGATGCCGAAATTACGGTGCGGCGCCACCACGTCCTCAATGATGTGGGAGATCGGCATGCGGTCGAAGGGCGCGTCGCCGGCGCCGAGCGAGGTCAGCGTGCGCAGTATGGCGCGGCAGCGGTCGGCCTGTTCGCTCACCAGACGGATATCGTCGCTCAAGGGGCTGTCGGAAGGGAGCGAGCGGCCGAGTTCCTTGGCGACCACGGTGATGGTGGCGAGCGGGGTGCCGAGCTCATGGGCGGCGGCGGCGGCCAGCCCGTCGAGCGCGGAGAGATGCTGCTCGCGCGCCAGCACGAGCTCGGTGGCGGCCAGCGCCTCGGAGAGCTCGCGCGTCTCCTCCGCGACCCGCCAGGCATGCACGCCGATGAAGGCGATGGCGATGGCGAGCGCCAGCCAGATCGCCACCAGATAGATCGGCGGCAGCACCGGCGGCGCGCCAATGGCCCCGTCCGCCGACCAGGGCAGCGGCATCTGCCACAGCCCGACCAGCGCCGCGCACACCGCCGCCAGCACGCCGAGCAGCACGGTGGTGCGTGGCGACAGCGCGGTCGCCGAGATCAGCACGGGGGCGAGGAACAGCAGGGCGAAGGGGTTGGCGAGGCCGCCGGTGAGGAACAGCAAGGCGGCAAGCTGGAGGATGTCATAGGCCAGGAGCCATGCGGCCTCCGCATCCGACAGCCGCCGGGCGCCCGGATTGCGCAGCCGCAGCGCAAGGTTCAGCCAAGCCGACAGCGCCACAACGGCGAGGCAGGCGCCGATCGGCAGCGGCAGGCCCAGCAGCCACTGCACGACGACGATGGCCAGCGTCTGGCCGGAAATCGCCAGCCAGCGCAGGCGGATGAGCGTGTCGAGCCGCAGCCCGAAAAAGCGTTCGCCAATGGGATGGTCGAGCGAGAGCGACATGAGGTGGGCCCCGTCCGGGCGCCGGTGCGGGCGCCGCCAGACCCTCTATAGACGCAGAGCCGGCGCAAGCGCGAGAGCGTGCGCGCGTTGACGGCGGCGCGAAAGAGCCTATCTATGCTGCAACGCACAAGAAGTGCGGCGCCCAACGTGGCAGGAAAGAGCGGCCCCGGCGAGGGACTTCAGGCCGGGCCGACGCAGGAGGATTGCATGGCAATCGGCGTATTCGGTGACGTGCCCGACGCGGTCGACGTGGTGGCGACCCCGCCCTCGACACTTGAGACGGTCTCGGCGCTGTCCAAGCCGCTGTACTGGATGTTCGAGATGGGCCACGCCGCGCTCGACCCGCTGCGGGTGATGGCCGATGCCGGCAAGCTGTTCTACCGCAACCCGGCCAACCCGCTCGCCCATACCGGCTTCGGCAAGACCATGTCGGCCTCCTTCGAGATGTTCGAGCGCACCACGCGGCGCTACGGCAAGCCGGACTGGGGCATCGACGAGACCGTGGTCGGCGCCACCCATGTGCCGGTCGAGATCGAGACGGTGTGGCAGCGGCCCTTCTGCCGGCTGCTGCATTTCAAGCGCCTGTTCCCGCACGCGCCGCGCCGGCCGCAGCCGCGCATGCTGATCGTCGCGCCGCTTTCCGGCCATTACGCCACGCTGCTGCGCGGCACGGTGCAGACCCTGCTGCCGACCCACGACATCTACATCACCGACTGGGAAGACGCCCGCAACGTGCCGATGGCCGAGGGGCGCTTCGACCTCGACGACTATATCGACTACCTCATCGAGATGTTCCGCCATCTCGGCGGCGGCGTGCACGCGCTGGCGGTGTGCCAGCCGGCGGTGCCGGTGCTCGCCGCGGTGGCACGCATGGAGGCGATGGACGACCCCGATGTGCCCGCCTCCATGGTGCTGATGGGCGGGCCGATCGACACGCGCGAGAGCCCGACGGCGGTGAACCGCTTCGCGCAGGAGCGCGAAATCGACTGGTTCCGCCGCAACGTCATCGCCACCGTGCCGTGGCCCCATGCCGGCGTGATGCGCCAGGTCTATCCCGGCTTCCTGCAGCTGCACGGCTTCATGTCGATGAACATCGAGCGCCATCTGCAGGCGCATGCCGAGATGTTCGGCCATCTCGTGAAGGGCGACGGCGATTCCGCCGCCAAGCATCGCGAGTTCTACGACGAGTATCTCTCGGTGATGGACCTGCCGGCGGAATATTACCTCCAGACGCTGGAAACCGTGTTCATCGACCATTCGCTGCCGAAGGGCGAGATGACCCATCGCGGCGAGCCGGTCGACACCTCGAAGATCCGCAACGTCGCCCTGCTGACCGTCGAGGGCGAGAACGACGACATCTCCGGCGTCGGCCAGACGCGGGCGGCGCACCGGCTCTGCCCCAACCTGTCGGACGACAAGAAGGCGCACTATCTCCAGCCGACGGTCGGCCATTACGGCGTGTTCAACGGCTCGCGCTTCCGCGCCGAGATCGCTCCCCGCATCGCGGATTTCGTGCTCTCGCACAACTGGCCGCGCAAGGGCCACAACCGGCCGGAATGAAACAGCGGCCTACAGGCCGGCCTCCCAATAGGGCGGATCGCCGAAGGCCTCGCGCAGGCAATCCGCCAGCGCGCGCAGCTTGGCCGAGGGGCGGCGCCCCTCGGGATGCGCGACATAGATAAATTCGGCTTCCGGCTCTGCGCCGACGTCGAGCACGCGCAGCGCCCCGGCCCTTATGTCCGGTCCGGCGATGAACAGCGGCAGCAGCGTGATGCCGAGCCCGGCTTTCGCGGCGTCGCACATGACGACGCCGTTATTGACCCGCAAGCCGGGACGACCGCGCACCTGCACCGCTTTCTCCCCGACCTCGAAGCGCCAGTCGGCGATGCCGCGATGCGTGTAGAAGATGCCGCGATGGCCCTCCAGCTCGTCGAGGTTGCGCGGTGCGCCGTTGCGTTCGAGATAGTCGGGCGAGGCGACCAGCACGCGGCGGCTGCGCGCGAGGCGCCAGGCGGTGAGCGGACTGTCGCGCATCGGCCCGTGCCGCACCACGCCGTCATAGCCTTCCGCCTGCGCGTCGACGCGCCTGTCGTCGAGCTCGATGGTCAGGTCGATCTGCGGATGCCGACGCAGGAAAGGGTAGAGGGCCGGGCCGAGATGCAAGGCCGTCAGCGTCACCGGGGCTGAAATGCGCAGCGGGCCTGACAGCGTGCCGCGCCGCTCGGAAAGCGTGGCCGCCGCCGTCTCCAGCCCGCGCAGCGAACTCGACGCCAGTTCGAGGAAGATGAGCCCGTCCTCGGTCAGCGTCAGCCGGCGTGTCGAGCGGTGCACCAGCCGCGCGCCCAGCTCGCGTTCGAGCTGGGCCAGCCGGTCGCTCACCACCGACTTCGCCAGCCGCAGCCGCCGTGCCGCCTCGCTGATCGAGCCGGCCTCGGCGATGGCGACAAAGGCGGCGATGCCGTCCAGTTTCATCGTTCGGCTTTTCCGGACCGGGTTTCCGATACGCGCAGGCTAATCCGAACGCGACGTTATCACCATACTCCTTGCCGACACGCCGCCATGAGCGGTCTTGGACATTGCGAGGAGACATCGATGGGACGTCTTGATGGAAAGGTAGCGCTGATCGCCGGCGCCAGTTCCGGCATCGGCCGGGCGACGGCAACGCTGTTCGCGCGCGAGGGCGCGAAGCTGGTGCTCGGCGCCCGGCGGCAGGCCGAGCTGGACGCGCTGGCGGCCGAGATCGGCGCGGCCGGCGGCACGGCGGCGGTTCTGGCCGGCGACGTGCGCGACGAGGACTATGCCCGAACCCTGACGGCACTGGCGCTCGACCGCTTCGGCCGGCTCGACATCGCCTTCAACAATGCCGGCACGCTGGGCGAGAAGGGGCCGAGCACCGGCGTCTCGGCGCAGGGCTGGGCCGACACGCTGGCGGTGAACCTGACGGGCGCCTTCTTCGGCGCCAAGCACCAGATCGGCGCCATGCTGAAGACCGGCGGCGGCTCGGTGATCTTCACCTCCACCTTCGTCGGCTACACCACGGCGTTTCCCGGTCTTGCCGCCTATGCGGCCTCGAAATCCGGGCTGATCGGGCTCACCCAGGCGCTGGCATCCGAGTTCGGGCCGCAGGGCATACGGGTCAACGCCGTGCTGCCCGGCGCGGTCGAGACGGAGATGTACCGCGAGGCCAACGACACGCCGGAGGCGCAGTCCTTCATCACCGGCCTGCACGCGCTGAAGCGGGTCGGCGCGCCGGAGGAGCTGGCGCGCTCGGTGCTCTATCTCGCCTCGGACGATTCGTCCTTCGTGTCGGGCACCGCGCATCTGGTGGATGGCGGGCTGTCGATCACCCGCACCTGAGGGGACGGCGGCGGTGCCTTGCCGGCATCGCCGCCCGCTCAATGCCGGCTCGGTGCGCCGGCTTAGCGCGCGGGCTCAATGAGCTCTTGCGAACATCTCGTTGAACGAATAGCCGGAGCCGCGCACGGTGCGGATGGGGTCGGGCTGGCGCGGGCGGTTCAACGCCTTGCGCAGGCGCCCGACATGCACGTCGACCGTGCGCTCGTCGATATAGACGTCCTGCCCCCACACGCCGTCGAGAAGCTGCTCGCGCGAATAGACGCGGCCGGGCGACTGCATGAGGAATTCCAGCAGCCGGAACTCGGTCGGGCCGAGATGCAGCTCGCGCCCGGCGCGATGCACGCGCTTGGTCTCGCGGTCCAGTTCGATGTCCCCGGCGCGCAGCAGGGTCGAGATGTGCTCGGGCTTGGCCCGGCGCAGCAGGGCGCGCACGCGCGCCACCAGCTCGGGCACCGAGAACGGCTTCACCACATAGTCGTCGGCGCCGGTGGCAAGGCCCCGCACGCGCTCGGTCTCCTCGCCGCGGGCGGTGAGCATGAGGATCGGCATGCGCTCGGTCTCCGGCCGCGCCCGCAGGCGCCGGCACAGCTCGATGCCGGAGAGGCCGGGCAGCATCCAGTCGAGGATGAGCAGGTCCGGCACGCTCTCGCGCAACCGGGTCTCCGCCTCGTCACCGCGCGGGACGCTGTCGACCGCGTAGCCTTCCGATTCCAGATTGTAGCGCAGCAGGAGGGTGAGGGGCTCCTCGTCCTCCACGATCAGAATATTGGTCGGCATCGTCTGCTGTCCGATCGCTCGTCGCCCCGCGCCGGCCCAGCGTATGGCAAGGGCCGGCCCGGGACGGGGCTCAAGCCGGGAAGGCCACGCTGGTCAGGCTGCTGGTGTCCTGCTTCGGACGCTCCTCGGTGAGAAGCTGGCCGGTGGTCAGGTAGTGCACGGTCTCGGCGATGTTGGTCGCGTGGTCGCCGATGCGCTCGATGTTCTTGGCGCAGAACAGCAGGTGCGTGCACAGCGAGATGTTGCGCGGGTCTTCCATCATGTAGGTGAGGAGTTCGCGGAACAGCGAGGTGTAGAGCACGTCGACCTCGCCGTCGCGCTGCCACACGTCGAGCGCGCGCGCCGCATCGCGGCTGGCGTAGGAGTCGAGCACCACCTTGAGCTGTTCGAGCACGATGCCCGACATGTGTTCGACGCCGCGCACCAGCTTCTGCGGGTGAAACTCGCCGGTGAGCGCCAGCACGCGCTTGGCGGTGTTCTTGGCGAGGTCGCCGATACGCTCCAGATCGTTGGCCACGCGCATGGCGGCGACGATCTCGCGCAGATCGCCGGCCAGCGGCTGGCGGCGGGCGATGGTGAGCACCGCCTTCTCCTCGATCTCCCGCTGCAGCAGGTCGACCGGGCCGTCGAGCACGATCACCTTCTGGGCGAGCTCGGCGTCGCGCTTCACCAGCGCCTGCACGCTGTCGGCCACGAGACGCTCGGACTGGCCGCCCATCTCGACGACGCGGCGGCCGAGTTCCTTGAGGTCGGTGTCGAACGACGAGACGATATGGTCGGTCATGGGTCTAGCCTCTCTCGTCGCCGGATCAGCCGAAGCGGCCGGTGATGTAGTCGCGGGTGCGGGCTTCGCGCGGATTGGTGAAGATCTCGGCCGAAGGACCGGCCTCGATCAGTTCGCCGAGGTAGAAGAAGGAGGTGATGTCGGCGCAGCGCGCCGCCTGCTGCATGTTGTGCGTCACGATGACGATGGTGAATTCCTGCTTCAGCTCGTCGATCAGATCCTCGATCTTCGAGGTCGAGATCGGGTCGAGCGCCGAGGTGGGCTCGTCGAGCAGGATCACTTCCGGGCGCACCGCGATGGTGCGCGCGATGCACAGACGCTGCTGCTGGCCGCCGGACATGCCGAGCGCCGAGGTGTGCAGGCGGTCCTTGGTCTCTTCCCAGATCGCCGCCTTGCGCAGGCACCACTCGACGCGCTCGTCCATCTGCGACTTGGAGAGGCTCTCGTGCAGCTTCACGCCGAACGCAATGTTGTCGTAGATCGACATGGGGAAGGGCGTCGGCTTCTGGAACACCATGCCGATGCGCGAGCGCACGACGGTGGAGTCGAGCTGCTTGCCCAGCAGGTCGGCGCCGTCGAGCAGGATCTTCCCTTCCGCGCGCTGGCCCGGATAAAGCTGGTACATGCGGTTGAAGATGCGCAGCAGCGTGGACTTGCCGCAGCCGGACGGGCCGATCATCGCGGTGACGCGCTTCTCGGGGATGTCGAAATTGATGTTTTTCAGCGCGTGGTTGTCGCCGTAGAAGAAGTTCAGCTTCTCGACCTTGAGCTTGGGCTCTGCCGAGGGCGCGGTGGCGCGGTTGACGGCGGAAGCGATGTCGATCGACGTTTCGGGAGCGAAGTTCATGGTCCGTCTCACTTCATCTTCGCCAGGACGAGGCGGGAAAGGATGTTCAGGGTCAGGACCCCGACGGTGATGATGAGGGCACCCGCCCAGGCGAGCGCGACCCAGTCCTCGAAGGGGCTGGCAGCATATTGGTAGATGGCGATCGGCAGGCTCGCCATCGGGGCGTTGAGGCTGATCGACCAGCCATTATTGCCGAGCGAGGTGAACAGCAGCGGCGCGGTCTCGCCGGCGGCGCGGGCGACCGCCAGCAGGATGCCGGTGACGATGCCGGCGCGGGCGGCGCGCCAGGTCACGAAGGTGACGACCTTCCACTGCGGCGCGCCGAGCGCGAAGGCCGCCTCGCGCAGGCCGATCGGCACCAGGTTCAGCATGTCCTCGGTGGTGCGCACCACCACCGGGATCACGATGATCGCCAGCGCCATGGCGCCGGCCCAGCCGGAGAAGCCGCCGAAGGGCACGACAAGGAGCTGGTAGACGAACAGGCCGATGAGGATCGAGGGCGCGGAGAGCAGCACGTCGTTGACGAAGCGCACGGCATTGCCGACCGAGGTACCGCGCCCGTTCTCGGCGAGGAAGGTGCCGCAGAGCAGCCCGACCGGCGTACCGATCGCCAGCGCGACGCCGATCTGGATCAGCGAGCCGACGATGGCGTTCAGCAGACCACCGCCGGCGCCGGGCGGAGCGGTGATCTTGGTGAAGACGTGCGGGCCGAGGGCCGGCAGTCCGCGGGCCAGGAGGGTCCACAGGATCCAGGCGAGGAAGACGAGCGACAGCGCGGCGAAGCCGGTCGAGATCAGCTTCACGGTGTAGTCGGTGGCGCGACGGCGGGCGAGCGATGCCATGATGATGTGTCCTCCGCTCAGCCCTTGGTCCGCACCAGCAGGCGCGAGAGCGCCAGCACGATGAAGGAGATGACGAACAGGATGAAGCCGAGCTGCAGCAGAGCCTGCAGCTTGAGCGAGCCGGTCGAGGCCTCGGGAAATTCGTTGGCGATGGTCGAGGCAATGGTGGCGCCCGGCGCGAAGAGCGAGGCCGACATGCGCGTGGCGTTGCCGATGACGAAGGTCACGGCCATCGTCTCGCCGAGCGCGCGGCCCAGGCCCAGCATGACGGCGCCGACCATGGCGGTACGGCCATAGGGCACCGAGACGTTGCGGTAGACCTCATAGGTCGTGGCGCCGACGCCATAGGCGGATTCCTTGATCATCGGCGGCACCGATTCCAGCACCTCGACGAACATCGCGGTGATGAAGGGCAGGATCATGATCGCCATAATGAGGCCGGCGGTCAGCATGCCGGCACCGAGCGGCGGGCCCTGGAACAGCGCGCCGATCACCGGGATCGGGCTGAGCCAGTCGATCAGCGGCGGCTGCACATAGGCGGCCATCAGCGGGACGATGATGAAGAAACCCCACATGCCGTAGATGATCGAGGGCACGGCGGCGAGGAGCTGGATCGCCACGCCGATCGGCCGGCGCAGCGGGCCGGGGGCGATCTCGGTGAGGAAGAAGGCGATGCCGAAGGACAGCGGCAGCGCCACGATCACCGCGATGACCGCGCTGAACAGCGTGCCGAACACCATGACGCCGGCGCCGAAGCGCTCGGTGACCGGGTTCCAGGTGGTGGACCACAGGAAGCTGATGCCGAACTCGCGCAGGGCGGGAAGGCCGCCCTCGAAAAGCATCGCGATGATCAGGCCGAGCAGGATGAGAACGAAGATGCCGCAGCCCCACAGGAGCCCGACGAACACCGGATCGCTGATACGGCCGGTCGGCTTGTGCGCGGTGACGAGGCCGGTCGCCTGCGCTCCGCTTATAGTGGCGTCCATTTATGTGGTCCTTCGGGCGTCCCCGACCCGCGCCGCAGGGCAGCCGGCCGGAAGCATGACACAGGAGGCTCGGGCGGTGGTGAAGCGACGGCGCCAGCCTACGCGGCAGCCGGCAGGACGAGAAGGGGCGGCCGCAGTCGCGGTCGCCCCTTCCGCATCGGAGAGAGGGTCAGTTCGTCCAGACGGCCTTGCCGTCGGCCTTCACTTCGCTCGCCCAAGCCTTCTTGATCTCCTCGACCACCGGACCCGGCAGCGGGATGTAGTGCAGCTTCTCGGCGATGGCGTCGCCTTCCGCACCGTAGGCCCAGTCGAAGAACTTGATGACTTCGGCCGACTGGGCGGCGCTGGTCGGGTTCTTCGGCAGCAGGATGTAGGTCGCCGAGGTGATCGGCCAGGCGCCGTCGCCGGCGGTGTCGATCATCGAGGCGGCGAAGTTCTTGGCGTGGGTCCAGTCCGCCGCCTCGGCAGCTTCCATGAACGCCTTGACGCTCGGCGTCACGACCTTGCCGGCCTTGTTCACGAGGTCGGTGGTGGCGAGCTTGTTGGCGGCAGCGTAGATGAACTCGACGTAGCCGACCGCGCCCTTGGTGTTCTTCACGGTGCCGGCAACGCCTTCATTGCCCTTGGCGCCCGCGCCCGTCGGCCACTGGACCGAGGTGGCGGCGCCGACATTGGCCTTCCAGTCCGCATTGGTGGCGGCGAGGTAGGAAGTGAACACGAACGACGTGCCCGAGGAGTCCGAACGGTAGACCGGGACGATGGCGACGTCAGGCAGCTTCTTGCCCTTGTTCAGCGCCTCGATCTTGGCGTCGTTCCACTTGGTGATCTTGCCCTGGTAGATGTCGGCGAGCACGGCGCCGTTCAGCACCAGACCCTCGACGCCGTCGAGGTTGACGATGGCGACCACCGAGCCGATCACGGTGGGGAACTGCAGCAGGCTGGCGGATTCCAGCTTGTCGTCCTTCATCGGCGCATCGGAGGCGCCGAAGTCGACGGTGCGGTTGACGATCTGGTTCTGACCGCCGCCCGAGCCGATGGACTGGTAGTTCAGGCCCGTGCCGGTCTTCTCCTTATAGGCCGCAGCCCAGGCCTGATAGACCGGGGCCGGGAAGGAGGCGCCGGCGCCGTTGATGTCGGCGGCGGAGGCGGCGCCCGAAAAAGCGGCGCCGAGCGAGAGCGCCGCAGCGCCGAGAATATGGGTGAATTTCAAGGATCTTCTCCTTAGGTCGGGAGACCGGCTGCATCGCGGAAGACGCACCCGGATGCGCGATTGGCCGGAGGGCGGATGAGGTACACAGGACTCTTAGCGCCCCGTCGCCAAGGTTCTATGACCCTTGGATGAAGCCTTGATGACATCCCAAATAACTGAAAAATATCACTTTTTCTTGTCGTCGGCGGCAGCCGAAGCAAGCCGCACGGAGAATGTCGAGCCCGCGCCCGGCACGCTCTCTATGCCGAGGCGGCCGCGGTGCCGGGCGACGATGTGCTTGACGATGGCGAGGCCGAGGCCCGTGCCGCCCTGCTCGCGCGAATGCGCGGTGTCGACCCGGTAGAAGCGTTCCGTGAGGCGCGGCACATGTTCGGGCGCGATGCCGGGCCCGTAATCGCGCACCGCGACGACCGCATCCGCGCCCTCGCGCGCAATGCCGATCTCGATGCGCCCGCCCGAGCCGCCATATTTCAGCGCGTTCTCGACGAGGTTCTCGAAGACGCGGATCAGCTCGTCGCGGTCGCCGCGCACATTCACCGGCGGGGCGGGATGGTCGAACGAGATCTCCACCCCGCGCTCGCGGCCCAGCGGGCCCAGCGCGTCGCGCACATGGCTGATGACGGAGACGAGGTCGACCTCCGCCTCGGGGCGCAGATGTGCGTTCAGCTCGATGCGCGAAAGCGAGAGCAGGTCGTCGATGAGGCGCGACATGCGCCGGGCCTGCTCGCCCATGATCTTGAGAAAGCGCTCGCGGGCATTGGCGTCGTTTCGCGCCGGGCCCTGCAGCGTCTCGATGAAGCCGGAGAGTGAGGCGAGCGGCGTGCGCAGCTCATGGCTGGCATTGGCGATGAAGTCGACCCGCATCTGCTCGACGCGGCGCTGCGGCGTGAGGTCGACGAAGCCGAGCAGCACCGCCTCGGTCGGGGCGCCCTCGCGCACCAGGCCGGGGCGGATCGGCACGATGTCGGCGCGCAGCCAGCGGTCGATCGGCACCCGCTCGGCGAATTCGATGCGGCGCGGGCGCCCGTCGGCCGCCGCTGCCCGCAGCGCCTCCAGCACCTCGGGCACGCGCACGGCGAAGGACACCGGGTCGCCCACCCGCACGCTCGCCAGCAGCCCCACCGCGCCGGCATTGGCGGCCAGCACCGTGCCGCGCGCGTCGAGCAGCAGCGCCGGGTCGGGCAGCGCGCGCACCAGCGCCGGCAGGCGCTCCTCCTGGCGCGGGGCGGGCCTGGGCTCGCCACTGAAACGGGCGAGCGCGGCCGCCACCGGCCTCCGGCGTGCCGGCAGAAGCGCGGCCGAGGCAACCAGCGCGGCGATGAGGAAGGCGGCGCTCGGCTCGATGGCGCCGAACCAGCTGGCGACGGCCAGCCCCGCCGCCGCGGCCGACAGAATCCAGCGCGCGCCCATCAGGCGCTCGCGCAGCGTGTCTTCCGTCAAACGCGTCGAATCCCCGAGGGCCATGCCCGACGTTTCCTGCGAACCGCTTCTCTGGATATGCTGTTTCCGCCCCGCGCGGGAAGGGGATTCGGTCCCCCGGGCGCGAATCGAGGACGGGCGGCACATCGCCCCTTATGTTACAGTCGAGAGGCTTCCATATGACGAAGAAGCCAGCCCGCGCCGCCGCGACATCCGGGCGTGCCGAGAATGTCTCCGCCGACAAGGAAGCGGGAGCGGAGGCCCGGCCGGGCAAGAAGCCGAAAGCCAAGGCCGCCAGGGCCAAGACCGGCAATGCCGCCGACCGCGCTCTCGCCGCCGCCATCGCGTCCTTCCGGGTCGACGAACCGCTTTCGCCGCTGATCGACGCCCGTGCCTATGCGAGCGGGGCCTATCCCTATGCCGACCGGCCCAAGCGCAAGAGCTACGAGAAGGAGCTGCACGCGCTGCAGATCGAGCTGCTCAAGCTGCAGGAATGGGTGAAGGCCACCCATGAGCGGGTGGTGATCGTGTTCGAGGGGCGGGACGCGGCCGGCAAGGGCGGCACCATCCAGCGCCTCACCCAGCACCTCAACCCGCGCTTCGCGCGCGTCGTGGCGCTCGACAAGCCGAGCAGCATCGAGAGCGCGCAATGGTATTTCCAGCGCTATGTCGCCCACATGCCGCCGCGCGGCGAGATCGCGATCTTCGACCGCTCCTGGTACAACCGCGCCGTCATCGAGCCGGTGATGGGCTTCTGCACCCCGGCGGAGAGCGCGCATTTCCTCGAACAGGTGCCGGCCTTCGAGAAGATCCTGATGGATGACGGCATCCGCCTGTTCAAGATCTGGCTGGATGTCGGGCGTGAGATGCAGCTCAAGCGCCTGCATGCGCGCTACCGCGACCCGCTCAAGCGCTGGAAACTGTCGCCGGTCGACTTCGCGGCGCCCGCCCGCTGGGGCGCCATCTCCGCCGCCCGCGACGCCATGTTCCTCGCCAGCCAGGAACCCGCGCCCTGGACCGTCGTGCTCGCCAACGACAAAATGCGGACGCGACTTGGTGTCATACGTCAAATTCTTGCCCAGATACCGTATGAGGGCAGGGACGACCGGGTGGTCGGCATTCCTGACCCGGCGATCGTGCTGGACGCACGGGATTTCCTTGGACGTCCGTCCATGGCGGCTTCTGAACCATAGGCCTGATTGATGCGCAGCCTCGAAATCGCGGCACTGGTGCTCGGCGTCGGAATGTCCTTCGACGCCCTCGCCGCGACGGCGGCCGAGCCGCTGCCGCTGCCGGCGGTGGACTATCGCGTGCGGGCCAAGGCGCCGCAGGGCTCGCAGATCGACGTCGCCCATCACGAGGGGCGCCTGCGGATGGACGTGAGCAACGAGGTGCTGCTCGGCACCATGACCGGGCTGGTCGATCTCGGCCAGAGCGAGGTGGTCTTCATCGTCGCCGTGCCGGGCATGGACACCATCGCCGTGCGCACGACGCTGCCGACCGGCTATTCCTTCGCCGACGCGGCGCGCGAGGGCACGCGCGCGGGAGCCGACAAAGTGGCGGGCGAACCCTGCGATCTCTGGCAGGTCGCCGTGAAGGCGGGCCAGGGGCCGCTGGAGAGCTGCATCACCTCGGACGGCATCGTGCTGCGCAGCACGGCGGTCGTCGACGGCAAGCCGACGGTGATCTTCGAGGCGCTGGAACTGGAGCGCGCCGCGCAGGACCCGGCCCGCTTCGCGCTGCCCAAGGGCGTGAAGGTGAACAAGCTCCCCGCCAGCATGCTCGGCCTGCTGCCGGGCTTCTCGCGCTAGCGGCGCGGGCGGTGGGGAAACCTAGCCGGCCGCGCGGCGGCGCGTATCGCCCTCCGCCCCGGTTTCCGGTGCGCCCTCTTCCGGCTCGATCACCGGCAATGCCGCCAGCGGATCGGGCGAGATGCCCTTGCGGGTGGCGAGACGGCGGCGGCTGAGCAGCAGCTCACGCGCGCCCATGATGATCAGCGCCAGCGCGAAGGGCGTCACGTAATAGAGCAGGCGCAGCAGGAGCAGGGCGCCGAGCAGCGGCTCCTTCTCGAACTGCGGCAGCGCCACCAGCATGGCGGCGTCGAACACGCCGAGGCCGCCCGGCGCGTGGCTGGCGAAGCCGAGCAGCGTCGCCGAGATGAACACCACGCCGAGCGCGATGGGGTCGATGAACGGGGCCTGCGGCATCAGCACATACATGGCCGCCGCGCAGAAGGAGAGGTCGACGATGCCGATGACGATCTGCATCAGCGTCAGCCGCGATCCCGGCAGCGTGACCGTCCAGTGCCCCTCGCCCACGCCGATGCGGCGCGGCTTCAGCCCGACCCAGACTACGTAGCCGGCAAGCCCCGTCAGGAGCGCGAGGCCGATCAGCCGGTTGACCCAGGGCGGCAGCTGGTCGACGGCGCTCGCCGCCCAGGGCTCCACCGTGATGCCGAGGCCGAGGATCGCGATATTGCCGAGCCAGAAGGTCAGCCCGGTGACGAAGCACAGCTTGGCGACGTCCACCGCGCCGAGCCCGTGCGCCGAATAGATGCGGTAGCGCACCGTGCCGCCGGTGAAGGCGGAGAAGCCGACATTGTGGCCGATGGCGTAGGAAGTGAACGAGGCCAGCGCCGCCGTGCGGTAGGGCACATGCGGCTTGCCGATCGTGCGCAGCGCGAACCAGTCGTAGAAGGTCAGGGTGGAATAGGCACCGGCGACGAACAGGGCGGCGAGCCCGATGCGCCACGGCGCGGTGCCGGAGATCGCCTCCCACACCTCGTCCGGGCGGATGTTGCGCAGCATCTCGTAGAGGACGGTGACGGCGATGCCGATGATGACGAGGCTGGCGACGAGGCCGAGCGTGTGCCAGCCGATGCGCTCGCGCAACCAGCCGGTAATCAGCTTCAGCCCTTTCATCGCGCCTTCATCCTCCCGATCGTGCCGGATTGCCCGGCAGCCCTAGCAGACCTCGCCGCCTTACGGAACACGTTCCCGGCGATGGCGGCGCATTACCGCACGGGCCGCTTGCCTGTCGCCGACCCGGCAGGCGCCGGCCCGCCCCTTGCCGTGCAAAGCACGCGGCTTGTGCGCCCTCCCCGCGGCAAGGTCATGGCGCGGCGATGATATTCGCGCGAGCGTGATGGCGGGATGACGGCGCCAGACCTCACAGCCGGACCGGGTAGCCGATCTCGATGGTGCGCGGGCGCGGCAGGCCGAAACGGTCGACCGAGCGCTCGGCATTGCGGGCGAGGAAGGCGAAGACGTGGGCCAGCACGTCGCGCACGCCGAGAATGTCGTCCGGCGGCATGACCCGTTCGTGGCCGATGACGTAGACCGCCTCGTCGGGGTCGACGCCCTGCGCGTAGAGCGCCGGGCCCAGCACCGCCGGCACGTCGATCTGCTGCATGTAGCCGAAGCGCACATCGACCCGCAGATGGGTGGCGTCGAGGGGCAGCACGCGCACCCTCTCGTCCACCGGCACGCGCGGGCGGGCGGCGATCCACACCGAGACGATCACCGCCTTGGTGAACTGCACATTGAGCAGCTCCGACAGCCGCCCCAGCGCCACCGGCGTGACCGCGCCGCCGCGCGCGAGGAAGATGGCGGTGCGCGGGCTGACCGCGCAGGCCGGCGGGCGGCCGCGCGCGACGAACTCCTCCAGCGGCTCGGTGAAGCGGCGCTGCTGCAGGCTCAGCCCTTCCAGCCCGCGCCGCCACGACACCATGACGATCAGCACGATGCTGGCGATGGCGACGGGCAGCCAGCCGCCATCGTGCAGCTTGGTCAGGTTGGCGAGGGCGAAGGAGACGTCGATGACCGCGAGGCCGCCGGCCAGCCCGATCAGCGCCGGCAGCGGCCAGCGCCAGCTGCGCCGGACATAGGCGACGAACAGGATGGTGGTCGCCACCATCGCCATGGCGACGGCGATGCCATAGGCCGAGGCGAGGCGGTCGGAGGAGCCGAAGGAGACGACGATGGCGGCGCAGGCCATCATCATGATCCAGTTCAGCCGCCCGACATAGATGTGCTGGTCGTTGCGCTCGCTGGTGTAGCGGATGCGCATGGGCGGGAGATAGCCGAGCTCGATGGCCTGCTTGGCCAGCGAGAACACGCCGGTGATGATCGCCTGCGAGGCGATGACGGTGGCGCAGGTGGCCAGCACCAGCAGCGGCACGTCGAACAGGTCGGGGCACAGGTCGTAGAACGGGTTGCGCACCGCTTCCCGGTTTACCAGCACGATGGCGCCCTGGCCGTAATAGTTGAGCAGCAGCGCCGGCATGGCGACGGCCAGCCAGGCGCGGGTGATCACCGGCCGGCCGAAATGGCCGAGATCGGCATAGAGCGCCTCGCCGCCGGTGATGGCGAGGAAGGCCGCGCCGAGGATGGCGCCGGACAGCAGCGGGTGGTCGGCCAGCAGCATCAGCCCGTGGCGCGGGTCGAGCGCGGCGAGCACCTGCGGCGCCGCCACGATGCCATAGAGGCCGATCGCTGCCAGCGAGAGGAACCACACGAGCATCACCGGCCCGTACAGCGCGCCGATGCGGTCGGTGCCGGCGCGCTGCGAGACGAAGACGGCGATGATCACCAGCACGGTGACGGCGACGATCCAGTGGTCGAGCGCGGGCGCCACGACCTCAAGCCCCTCAATGGCCGAGAGCACGGAGATGGCCGGGGTCAGCACGCCGTCGCCGATCAGCATGGCGCCGCCGACGAGGCCGGCGACCAGCAGGACGAGCCGCCCGCCGGTGGCCGAGCGATGCAGGTCGAGCAGGGTGACGAGCGCGAGGATGCCGCCTTCGCCGTCATTGTCCGCCCGCAGCACGAGCATGACGTATTTGATGGTGACGGAGAGGATGATGGCCCAGGTGATGAGCGAGAGCAGGCCGAGCACGTCGGCATCGCTCACACCTCCCCCGCCGACGGCGAGCAGGCCCTGCTTGAAGGCGTAGAGCGGGCTGGTGCCGATATCGCCGAAGACCACGCCGAGGGCAGCGATCTCGGCGGCGAAGGGCAGGGACCGGCGACCGGCGGCGCGATGTTCAGCCATGACGGTTCCGGCCGAGCGGCAGGCGGCGAAGCCCGGCGCGCCGCGAGGCGGCGAAAGGAGAAACCGGGACGAAGCGCGCCGGCGGGCGGCGAGGCACGAGGCAGGAGGACGCGGCGGGACGTGGCATGACTGGCCGGATTCGTGCTGGACTCGCCGGTGCACCCGGCACCGCAGCAATACTCCGGCACGTGAGCGCCGCCAAGCACAGACAATCCCGGATGGCGTGCGACCTCCGGCGGCGGCGCGCATCAAGGGCGCTTTTGGCAGGGCGACGAGGCGAACGCAGCGTTGGGACGAGGGAGGAGGATTGGGGGGCGGATAACCCTCCTCCCTCTACCAACTGCCGTACGTGCCGAAGGGCTTGCGGGTTCCCTCCGGCGACGGCGGCCGGTGTGGCAGATTCATTATCGGTGCCGTTGAAAACAATCAACCAAAACCGAACGGTTCAGTCAATTCGCGGCCCAAATGCCGCGCTTTTCAGGCACACCGCGTTGCAAGCGCGGGGCGATTGCCGCAAGCTGCTTCTGTTTTCGATCCTTTTTCACCCTCGCCGGACCGTCGGACTGCCCCATGGCGTATGCGCCCGACATCGACCGCGCCGCGACACCCCCTTCCCGGCTCCCGGCGGCCACGGGCGCCTCGCCGGACAAGCGCCGCCAGATCCTCGGCGGCGCCCGTCAGGTGTTCCTGAGCTGCGGGTTCGACGGCGCCAGCATGGGCGAGATCGCGCGCAGCGCCGGCGTCTCCAAGGGCACGCTCTATGTCTATTTCCCCTCCAAGGAGGAGCTTTTCGCCGCCCTCGTGACCGAGGAGTGCCAGCGCACGGCGGAAGCCTGCTTCGACATGGACCCCGGCGCGGATGTGCGCGCCGCGCTGCTTCAGGTCGGCCATCGCTACATCCGCGCCATGATGGAGCCGGCCCATATCCGCACCGTGCGGATGGTCATCGGGGTGGCGGAGAAGCTGCCGGAGATCGGCCGCACCTATGTCCAGGCCGGGCAGGAGGCGGGCGTCCGCCAGCTCGGCGACTGGCTGCGCCTGAAGATGGCGCGCGGCGAACTCGCCATAGACGATGTGGAGCTCGCCGCGTGGCAGTTCATCATCGGCTGCCACGCCAAGCTGGTCATGCCCATGGTGTTCGGCGATGAGACGCAGCCCGGCGCGGCGAGTGTCGAGCGCGTGGTCGGCCACACGGTCGACGCCTTCCTGCGCGCCTTCGCGCCGCGCGGCTAGCTTTTGCGCGGCTGGCTTTCGCGCGCGGCGAACAGCGCCGTCAGTCCCTCGCGATAGCTGGGATAGAGCAGCCCGCCGCCCAGAAGCTCGTGGAACCGGCGGTTGCGGACCCGGCGATTGTCGGCCCAGAAGGAGAGGGCCATCGCCGACATGCTGAGCGCCGCGACCTCGAAGGGTTCGGGGGGCGGAGGATCGACCCCGAGCAGGCCGGCGGCGAAGCGCACGGGCGCGCAGGAGGGCGAGGGTTCGTCGTCGACGACGTTCACCGCGCCCGAAAACCCCTTGGCGACCGACGCGCCTATCGCGCCGGCGATGTCGTCGACATGGATGCGGTTGAACACCTGCCCGGCGCGCTCGATGCAGCGGGCGGTGCCGGCGGCAACGTCGTCCAGCGCGTTGCGGCCGGGGCCGTAAATGCCGCCGAGCCGCAACACCGCGACGGGCCGCCCTGTTGCCGCGCCAAGCTGCCTCCACGCGTCCTCCGCAGCGATGCGCCGGCGCGCACGCGGCGCGGCGGCGGCGAGCGGGGCCTCCTCGTCGATCCAGGCGCCACCGGAATCGCCATAGACGCCGATGGTCGAGAGATAGACCAGCGGGCCCGTCCCGCCCGACGCCGCCAGCGCCTTGCCCAGCACGCCGAGGAAGGGATCGCCCTCCTCGCCGGGCGCGGCGGAGGAGAGCACGACATCGGCCGCCCGCGCCGCCGCGACCAGGGCGTCGGTGGGCGTGCCGTCGAAGCGCAGCATCTCCATCCCGGCGCGAGGCGCGCCGTCGCGGCTGGTGCCGATGCGGCGGGCGAAGGCCTCGCCGTGGCGGGCGACGAAGTGCTGCGCGCAGTAGCCATGGCCGAGGCAGAGCAGGGTGGCGTTCACGCGTGGGTCTCCGGCACTGGCGAAACATCGGTGAGGGCGAGCCGCCATTCCTCGGCGACCCCGGCATCGGGATCGCCCGCATGGGTGGCGGCGAGCCGCGCGAACTCGGCCGGCGCGAGCAGCCGCGCAAGCGCCCACACTGCGGCGCCGCGCACCGTCGCGTCCTCATGGGCGAGCAGCCGCCCGGCTTCCGGCGCGAGGCCGGCCTCGCCCGAATTGCCGATGGCGACCAGCACGTTGCGCAGGAAGCGCGTACGCCCGCTGCGCTTGATCGGGCTTTTCGCGAAGCGTGCGCGGAACTGAGCCTCGTCGAGCCGGGCGAGTTCCGCGAGTTCCGGCGCCCGGTTCTCGTCGCGGGCGGCGAGCCGCGCCTCGCGGCCGAGCACGGCGAACTTGTTCCACGGGCAGGCGGCGAGGCAGTCATCGCAACCATAGATGCGGTTGCCGACAGCCGCGCGCAGCTCGCGCGGGATCGGCCCGCGATGCTCGATGGTGAGGTAGGAGACGCAGCGCCGGGCATCGATGCGGTAGGGTGCGGGGAAGGCGTTGGTCGGGCAGGCGTCGAGACAGGCGCGGCAGCTTCCGCAATGGTCGCGCTCGGGCGCATCGGGCGGCAGGTCGAGATCGGTGGCGATGGCGCCGAGGAACAGCCACGATCCCTTTTCGCGGGAGACGAGATTGGTGTGCTTGCCCTGCCAGCCGAGGCCGGCGGCGGCGGCGAGCGGCTTTTCCATCAGCGGCGCGGTGTCGACGAACACCTTCACCTGCACATGTTCCGGCCCGCCGGCGCGCGGCACGAAGCGCGAGGCGATGCGCTTCAGCTTGCCCTTGATCAGCTCGTGATAGTCGTCGCCGCGCGCATAGACCGAGATGGCGCCGCGCCCGCGCTCGGCCAGCGCCGCGCGGGGATCCTCGTCCGGCCCGTAATTCAGCCCGAGCATTACAAGCGAGCGGACCTGCGGCCACATATTGGCAGGGGCGGCGCGGCGCTCGGCAGTCTCAGGCATCCAGTCCATGTCGCCATGGGCGCCCTCGGCGATCCATTGGCGCAGGCGCGGGGCGGCCTCGGGAATGGCGTCGGCGCGGGCGATGCCCATGGCGTCGAAGCCTTCCTCGCGGGCGAGGGCGAAGAGCAGCGCCTTCGCCGCCCCGGGCGTCAGAAATCGAGGTCCGCGTAGCACGGCGCCGGCGGCATGCCCGCCATGGTCAGCGCGAGCAGCGGCCGGAAGGCCGGACGCGACTTGATGCGCGCGTACCAGATCTTGGCTCCCTCATCCTCGTCCCACGGCACGTCGCCGAGATAGTCGACGCTGGAGATATGCGCGGCGGCGGCGAGGTCGGCATAGGTCATGCGCTCGCCGGCGAGCCAGTTCCGCGCCTTCAGCAGCCAGCCGATATATTGCAGATGATAGCGGATATTGGCGCGGGCGGCGCGGATCGTCGCCATGTCCGGCGGGCCGCCGCCCAGTTCGCGCGGCGTGTAGCGCTTGTAGACCTTCTCGCGCACAAGCGGCTCGGAGACCTCGGCGAAGAATTTGTGGTTGAACCAGGCCGAGAGCCGGCGCACCTCGACGCGGGCGACGCTGTCGACCGGCAGCAGGCGCCGGTCGCCGAGCCCGGCGCCGCGCGTCTCGTCGAGATACTCGGTGATGGCGTCGATACCCGGCACCACCAGCCCGTCATCCTCCACCAGCACCGGCGTGGTCCCGGCGGGGTCGAGCATCAGGAATTCGGGCCGGCGCTCCCACACACGCTCCTCGATCAGCTCCGGCTCGACGCCGAGCTCGCCGAGGGCGAGGCGCACGAGACGCGAATGGGCGCAGAAGGGGTGGTGATAAAGCTGCATTTTCCGGGAGGTTCGGCGAGCCGCCAGCGGGCGCTGGAGAACGGTCTAGAAGGGATCGGGCGTCATCGCAAGGTTTAGCGGCGGCAACATGGCATGGCGGGCCGTGCTTGGCCGCCGGCACCCCGGAGGATTTCGCGCTATGGTATCCGCCGGGTTAATGCCGCGCCGGCCGCAGGCCCGGCAACAGGAGGGAAAGCGGTCATGAGCGACGTCCGCCCGCACGGCATCTTCGTCTGGAACGAGCTGAACACCCGCGACATCGCCGCCGCCAAGGCCTTCTATGGCGCGACCCTCGGCTGGAGCTTCGAGCCCATGCCGATCGAAGGCCGCGCCGACTACTGCATCATCCGCCAGGGCGACACACGCGTCGGCGGCATCTTCGTTCTGGGGGGACCGGAATTCGACGGCGTACCCGAGCACTGGTTCTCCTACATCGCGGTGGATGACGTCGACGCCCGCGCAGCGGCCGTCGACAGTGCCGGCGGGGCGGTGCTGCGCGATTCGCAAGGGGCCGTTTCGGGCTGGATCACGCCGGCAATGTGAGCGTCCGGGGGCTCGATGCGCCCGCTAACTATCCGGTTCCATTAGAGATTCGGCCCAGCTGTAACGTGTATGCCATAAAGTGGGCGTAATGGGCGTTGCGGCGCTCGCCGGACGCCTCGTCCTCCCGCCCCTCCTCTCCCAAGGGAAGATCGACACGATGCAGCTCCACATCCAGCCTCCCGCCATTCGTGCCTCCGGCTATGCGTTGCAGGACGGCAGCCCCGAATTCGACGATGTCGGAGCCGGGCTCGACGAGGCGGAGGCGCTGGGCGTCGATATCGTCGAGCTGCCGATCTATGCCTGGCATCTGATGGTCGAGGGCCGCGTCCTCGGCGACCGGCTCAAGGATCTGCAGAACCTCGTCGCCGGCCGCAGCTTCGGCTACAGCGCGCATGGCGCGCTTGCCATCAATCTGATGGACCTGCCCGAGCGCCTGCCGCGACACGAGCAGGTGCTGGCGGCCAATATCGAGATCGCCGCCGCCCTTGGCGCCGAACATCTCGTCATCCATACCGGCTTCGTGCGCCACCCCGAGGACGACCTCGAAGTCGCCTATTCGCGCCAGCGCGACGCCCTCAACCGCGCCGGGGACCTCGCGGCGGCGCGCGGCGTGCGGCTGTGCGTGGAGAACATCTTCCGCTTCCGTGACGTGCGCGAGACCGCGACCCCGGCCAAGCTCGCCGGCGAGCTGGCGGCCATCGACCATCCGGCGGTGAAGGCGACGCTCGACGTGAGCCACGCCTATATACGCTGCACCGAGTCGCGCCTCGATCCGATCGCCGAGATCGCCGCGCTGGCGCCCCATGTCGCGCATTTCCACCTGCACGATTCCTTCGGGCGCCCGAACCAGAGCCGGGCCGGCGAGATGTGGTACTACCACCCGGCCGAGGCGGTGGCCTTCGGCGAGGGCGACCTGCACCTGCCGGTCGGCTGGGGCGGCATCGACTGGGACGCCGTGGTGGCGGCGGTGCGCCCGCCGGCGGGCGCCGTCGCCATACTGGAGCTGAACCCGGTGCACTGGCGCGCGCTGAAGAACCAGGTCCCCGTGGTGCGCGCGCTCGCCGCCCGCTTCCAGGCCGCGCCGGTGGCGGCCGGCTGAAGCCTGCCCCGGGCGCAAAAGGGCCGGCGGCGCGCCGCTTTGTGCACGCCCCGCGCCCGCCTCCCCGCCTTGCCCTGTTAAAGCGCATGCAGCTTCTTGCGGCGGAAACGGCCGCCCCCTATATCGGCCTCGAACGGCGCGCTGAGCGCCGTACCCTATTGTTTGGGGGCCGGTTCAAGGGGGAGCGGCGGGCATCGCCCGACACTCTTCACAGGACGCTTCGAGAAGGTCCGGCCGGCCTGCCGGAAGGAGAAACAATATGTCTAAAGTCATCGGTATCGACCTCGGCACGACCAATAGCTGCGTGGCCGTCATGGAAGGCTCGACGCCCAAGGTGATCGAGAACGCGGAAGGCGCGCGCACCACGCCCTCCATCGTCGCCTTCACCGAGGATGGCGAGCGCCTCGTCGGCCAGCCGGCCAAGCGCCAGGCGGTAACGAACCCCGAGCGCACCTTCTTCGCGGTGAAGCGCCTGATCGGCCGCCGCTACGACGACCCGACGGTCGCCAAGGACAAGGATCTCGTCCCCTACCAGATCGTGCGCGCCGACAATGGCGACGCGTGGGTGGAGTCGGACGGCAAGAAGTATTCGCCCTCGCAGATCTCCGCCTTCACGCTGCAGAAGATGAAGGAGACCGCGGAGGCCTATCTCGGCGCCAAGGTCGATAAGGCGGTCATCACCGTCCCGGCCTATTTCAACGACGCCCAGCGCCAGGCCACCAAGGACGCCGGCCGCATCGCCGGCCTTGAGGTGCTGCGCATCATCAACGAGCCGACGGCGGCCGCGCTCGCCTACGGCCTCGACAAGAAGTCGGCCGGCATCATCGCGGTCTACGACCTCGGCGGCGGTACCTTCGACGTCTCGATCCTGGAGATCGGCGACGGCGTGTTCGAGGTGAAGTCCACCAATGGCGACACCTTCCTGGGTGGCGAAGACTTCGACATGCGGCTCGTCAACTATCTCGCCGACGAGTTCAAAAAGGAGCAGGGCATCGACCTGCGCGGCGACAAGCTCGCCCTTCAGCGCCTGAAGGAAGCGGCCGAGAAGGCCAAGATCGAGCTATCGAGCGCGACGCAGACCGAGATCAACCTGCCCTTCATCACGGCGGACGCGACCGGCCCGAAGCACCTCACCCTCAAGCTCACCCGCGCCAAGTTCGAGGCGCTGGTGGACGACCTGATCCAGCGCACCGTCGAGCCCTGCAAGAAGGCGCTCAAGGACGCCGGCCTCACCGCCGGGCAGATCGACGAGGTCGTTCTCGTCGGCGGCATGACCCGCATGCCCAAGGTGCAGGAAGCGGTGAAGCAGTTCTTCGGCAAGGAGCCCCACAAGGGCGTCAACCCGGATGAGGTCGTCGCCATCGGCGCCGCCATCCAGGCCGGCGTGCTTCAGGGCGACGTGAAGGACGTGCTGCTGCTCGACGTGACCCCGCTCTCGCTCGGCATCGAGACGCTGGGCGGCGTGTTCACGCGCCTGATCGACCGCAACACGACCATCCCGACCAAGAAGAGCCAGACCTTCTCCACCGCCGAGGACGGGCAGACCGCGGTCACCATCCGCGTCTTCCAGGGCGAGCGCGAGATGGCGGCGGACAACAAGATCCTCGGCCAGTTCGACCTCGTCGGCATTCCCCCGGCGCCGCGCGGCGTGCCGCAGATCGAGGTCGCCTTCGACATCGACGCCAACGGCATCGTCAACGTGTCGGCCAAGGACAAGGGCACCGGCAAGGAGCAGCAGATCCGCATCCAGGCCTCCGGCGGCCTGTCCGACACCGACATCGACAAGATGGTGAAGGACGCCGAGGCGCACGCCGCCGAGGACAAGCAGCGCCGGGCGCTGGCGGAAGCCAAGAACCACGCCGAGGCGCTGGTGCACTCGACCGAGAAGGCGCTCTCCGAGCATGGCGACAAGGTCGGCGCGCCCGAGAAGGCCGCCATCGAGACCGCCATCGCCGAGCTGAAGAGCGCGCTGGAAGGTGACGACGCCGAATCGATCGCCGCCAAGACCAACACGCTGGCGCAGGCCTCGCTCAAGCTGGGCGAAGCCATGTACGCCTCCCAGCAGGGCGGCGACGACGCCGGCGAGGCGCCGAAGGACGACGTGGTGGACGCCGAGTTCACCGAGGTCGACGACGACAAGAAGAAGTCGGCCTGAGCTGAGCCCCAACGCCGCCGCCGGGATTCGTTCCGGCGGCGGATTTCTGTACGGCATTCCGGCATGGGCCGACCCCGGGCCGCCACGCGGCGACCCGGGGCGAGACCCCGCCCGGACGCGAAGCGGCAGGTTTCCTGCATGCCGGACCGGACCGCGCGCCCGCCGCGCCGGCCCATCGCGCCGGGTCGCCGGCGGCGCCAGAGGATGCGACGGCACACCGACCCATGTCCAAACGCGACTATTACGAACTTCTTGAGGTCACGAAGACCTGCAGCGACGGCGAGCTGAAGAGCTCGTACCGCAAGCTCGCCATGAAGTGGCATCCGGACAAGAACCCCGGCAATGAAGAGGCCGAGCTCCGTTTCAAGGAGATCAGCGAGGCCTATGACTGCCTGAAGGACCCGCAGAAGCGCGCCGCCTATGACCGCTTCGGCCATGCCGCCTTCGAGGGCGGGGGCGGCGGTCCCGGCTTCGGCGCCGATTTCGCCTCGACCTTCTCCGACATTTTCGATGACCTGTTCGGCATGGCCGGTAACCGCCGGGGCGGCGGGGGCGGGCGCGGCGGGCGCGAGCGCGGGGCGGACCTGCGCTACAACATGGAAATCACGCTGGAGGAGGCCTTCGCCGGCAAGGATGCCACCATCCGGCTGCCGACCTCCATCACCTGCGAGGCCTGCTCGGGCACCGGCGCCAAGGTCGGCACCCAGCCCACCACCTGCCGCACCTGCTCGGGCAGCGGGCGCATCCGCCAGGCGCAGGGCTTCTTCACGCTGGAGCGCACCTGCCCGAGCTGCCAGGGCCGCGGCCAGGTGATCGAGGACCCCTGCCCGGCCTGCGCGGGCGCCGGGCGCACGACGCGGGAGCGCACGCTCCAGGTCGCCATTCCCGCCGGTGTCGAGGACGGCACCCGCATCCGCCTCGGCAATGAGGGCGAAGCCGGCGTGCGCGGCGGCCCGCCGGGCGACCTCTACATCTTCCTGTCGCTCGCCCCGCACGATTTCTTCCAGCGCGATGGCGCGGACCTGTTCTGCCGCGCGCCGATCTCCATGGTCGCGGCGGCGCTCGGCGGCTCCTTCGAGGTGCCGACCATCGACGGCGAGACCACCAAGGTGAAGGTGCCGGAGGGCACGCAGTCAGGCAAGCGCTTCCGCCTCGGCGGCAAGGGTATGCCGGTGCTGCGGAGCCGCACGCGAGGCGACATGTATGTGCAGGTCGTCGTCGAGACGCCGCAGAATCTGACGCGCCGTCAGCGTGAACTTCTGGCCGAATTCGACGCCGAATGTTCAAAGGACACGCACCCGGAATCGAGCGGCTTCTTCGCCAGGGTGAAGGATTTCTTCGCCGGCGACGCCGAATGAGCCGCGCGGCACGTAATCGCGCTGTCATCGCGGGGACTTAACATGCCCGGCCAAGCACTCTAGAGTCGCGGACATCGACTCGCCGGCCAGAGCCCTCGCCTTTCGGACCGGAGTGCCGGACCGGGCTGGCGGGGCTCGGCGTCTTGAATTCGCTTCGACTTCCGGTCGGGCCCACCCTGCCGGAGATCGTCCCCGCCTCGGTAGTCCTTCTCGGGCCCTCATCGGAACTTCGCTGGCATGCTGCACCGTCCCGCTTCCCGCGCCTCGCGGCGCTGTGCCACCAAACCCCGTCCCGACGAGGTCCATTTCCTCCGCTCCTGGCTTCAGGACCCGCTGCGCACCGGCGCGGTGTCGCCCTCCGGCCGGGCGCTGGCGCGCACCATGGCCAATTATGTCGATCCCGCGCAGGACGGCCCGGTCATCGAGCTCGGGCCGGGCACCGGCCCGGTCACCACGGCGCTGGTGGAACGCGGCATCGCACCCGAGCGGCTGGTACTGATCGAGTACAATCCGGAATTCTGCAACATGCTCCGGGCGCGCTTTCCCGCCGCCACCGTGATCCAGGGTGACGCCTACAACATGAAGGCGACCATCGGCGGAGCGCTGGCCGATCGCGCGGTCGCCGTGGTCTCCAGCCTGCCGCTGTTCACCCGGCCGGTGGAAGAGCGCTACAGCCTGCTCGACCAGGCGTTCGAGCTGTCGCATCCGCGCGCGCCCTTCATCCAGTTCACCTATGCGGTGGTCTCGCCCATGCCGCTGGCGCCGGAGCGTTTCGACGCCCATGTCAGCCAGCGGATCTGGGCCAACCTGCCGCCGGCCCGCGTCTGGGTCTATCGCGGGCTGGACGGCACCGCGCCGAGCGCCGTCGCCGCCGAATAGGCAACGCGCTCACCGGCGCCCCCCACGCGGCCCCACACGCGGAGGAAAAGATGCGACCCCCGAGGATCGTGACCTTTGCCGGCTCCATAAGGACCGGCTCCTTCTCGGCCGCCCTCGCCGCGCTCGCCGCCCGCGAGCTCGCGCTGATGGAATGCGAGCCGGTGCTGCTCTCGCTCGCCGACTACCCGATGCCGATCTATGACGGCGATCTGGAAGCCGAAGAGGGCGTGCCCGAGGCGGCGCGCAAGCTGCGCGACCAGCTCGCGCGCGCCGACGGCGTGTTCCTCGTGACCCCGGAATACAATGCCGGCCTGCCGCCGCTGCTGAAGAACGCCATCGACTGGGCAAGCCGCGCCAAGGGCGAGGGCGACCCGTTCAAGGGCCCGGTCTACGCCATCGGCTCCACCTCGCCGGGCGGGCTCGGGGGCTACCGCGCCTCGATGTCGCTGCGCCAGACGCTGGCGCTCGGGCTCAACAGCCTCGTGCTCGCCGAGCAGGTGATGGTGGCGGGTGCCGCCGGCGCCTTCGATTCCGATGGCGGCTTCAAGGACGGCCGGGCGCTGGAGAGGTTGCGCGCCGTGCTGACTACGCTTATCGAGCAGGCGGCGCTCAGGGCTGGTCTGCGCGCCTGAGCCGCGGAGACCTCTCGATGAGCGCGCCCCTTCCCGATCCGCGAGACCGGCTGATCGTCGCGCTCGACCTCGCCTCGGTCGGGGCGGCGGAAAGCGTCGTTGCACGCCTCGGCGACACGGTGAGCTTCTACAAGATCGGCTACGAGCTCGGCTTCGCCGGAGGGCTGGGCTTCGCCCGCGAACTGATCGGCGACGGCAAGAAGGTGTTCATCGACTTCAAGCTGCACGACATCGGCAACACGGTGGCGCGCGGGGTGGCGAGCCTCGCCGCGCTCGGCGCGTCCTTCGCCACGGTGCACGCCTATCCCCAGACCATGCGTGCGGCGATGGAAGGCAAGGGCGCCAGCCCGCTGCGCATCCTCGCCGTCACCGTCCTCACCTCCTATGACGACGCCGACCTCGACGAAGCCGGCTATCGCGGCGACGTCGCCTCCACCGTGGCGCGCCGTGTGGCGTTGGCGCGCGAGATCGGCATAGACGGCATCGTCTGCGCGCCGACCGACGCGGCATCGGTGCGCGCCGCGCTGGGAGCGAAGGGCGCCATCGTGACGCCCGGTGTGCGGCCGGACGGGGCGGCGGCGGGCGACCAGAAGCGCATCGCCACGCCCTTCGCCGCCATCCGCGCCGGCGCCGACCATCTCGTGGTCGGCCGCCCGATCGTCGCCTCGCCCGACCCGGCGGCGGCCGCGCGGGCCGTGCAGGCCGAGATCGCGCGGGCGCTCGCCACGTCCTGAACGACACGAAGGAAAGACGAATGGCCAAGGGCTACTGGATCAGCCGCCTCGATGTGACCGATGCCGACGGCTACAAGCCGTATCTGCAGGGCGCGCTGCCGACCATCGCCGCTTTCGGCGGCCGCATGCTGGCGCAGGGCGGCGCCTTCGAGGCGGTGGAAGGGGTCTCGCGCTCGCGCAACGTTGTCGTGGAATTCAAAGATTACGAGACCGCCCTCGCCTGCTTCCATTCGCCCGAATATCAGGCCGCCTACACCCACCGCGTCGCCCATTCCGAGGGCGACCATCTGGTGATCGAGGGCTATGAGGGCGACCAGCCGGCCGCCGGCCTCGTCTCCGGCCCGCCGGAAGGGCCGGGCGCCGCCTACTGGGTGATGCGCATCGACGTGCACGACCCGGAAACCTACAAGGGCTACATCACCGCCGACGCGCTGGCGGTGCGCAAATATCAGGGCTGGTTCCTGGTGCGCGGCGGGCGCCATGAAGCGGTGTACGGGCCGGCGCGTTCGCGCAATGTCGTGCTCGCTTTCAAGGACTATGAGACCGCGCTCGCCGCCTATCGCTCGCCCGAATATCAGGCGGCGCTCGCCATCCGCCAGAAGGCGGCGGTGGCCGAGGCGATCATCATACAGGGCCTGTAGGCCGCCCCGGCCGTGCGCACGGTGGACAAGCCGGCCGCATTCTGCTAAGTGCGCTCACCTTGACCGGCAGCCCGCCATCCTGCGCCCGCGCAGGGGGCCGCACCGGTCGCCAGAATTCAACGCATGCGCGGCACCGCGAAGCACGAAGAGGGTTACACGTGCAGGTTCTCGTTCGGGACAACAATGTCGATCAGGCCCTGAAGGCGCTGAAGAAGAAGATGCAGCGCGAGGGCATTTTCCGCGAGATGAAGCTGCGCGGTCACTACGAGAAGCCCTCCGAGAAGCGCGCCCGCGAAGAGGCCGAGGCTGTCCGCCGCGCCCGCAAGCTGGCCCGCAAGCGCGCCCAGCGCGAGGGTCTGATCCCCTCCAAGCCCAAGCCGGTGATGGGCGCCCGCTGAGAGGCGACGGTTCCGCACGCGGAACCCCTCAAGGCACGGCGATTGGCAAGGCGCGGTGACGGAAGTCGCCGCGCCTTTTGCCGTTGCGAGGTGGCGTGCGCGAAGGCCGGCGCGTCGAACCCGCTCTGGCGGGCGCAACTCGCGCGGTCGCCCGTTCAGGCGCCGCATCAGGCCGAATGTCGGGAAACGAGCCGTACCGCCGTCTTACTGGCGGTTGAAGGGCACGGTATATTCGCCGGCGCGGATGCGCCCGGCCAGACGCTCGGCAAAGCCGGCGGCGGCTTCCTCGCCATAGGTGGCGACCATGGAGCGGATGGCGGTGAACAGCGCCGCCTGCGCCAGGCAATCCTCGTCGAGACCGTCATAGACCGCCTCGTTCCACGCCTCGTCGAGATAGGCGAGCGCCGCGTGACGCTCGTCCTCATGGGCCTGGTCGGCCTTGTCGTCGATGTCGAGCGTTTCGGGAAGCTGGGACAAAACGGATCCTCCGCGTGCGGGCGACGCGCCTTGAAAAGACATTAACACGAGGATTCGCCCGGTCCGCCCAAGAATTGAAGGACGGTTAATATGCCGCGGCAAAAAAGTGACAGCGGCGCGCAATCGTACCGCGCCACGCGGCCGCCCCGTCCGACTAGTTGCTGCCGTAGCGGGCGGCGATGTCACGCGAGAGCTTGGCGCCCGTTTCGAGATAACGCTGGCTGGCGAGCTCGGCCGAGGGCGTGCAGCTCCGGTAGACCTGCTTGTAGCTGTCATAGCCGTTGTTGAAGGCGCTGATGAGCTGGCCGCGCCGGTCGCCGGAGGGCGCTTCGAGGTCCACCAGGCCCTGCATCTCGTCGCGCCAGCGCGTCGCCTCGCCCGCCCCGCAGAGCGGGCGCAGATAATGCAGCGCGCCGAGGATTTCGGAGAGCCGCAGCAGGTCGCCCTCATAGGGCGGGGCGCCGCCCTGCGTCGACTGTGCGGCGGCGGGGGGGGCAAAAGCGACGGCCGGCACCCCGGCGACAAGGCCAAGCAGGAGCGCCGCGCGCACGCCGCGCCGGAACGACTGAAGCCTGAGAACCGCGAGCATCATGGCCGCTGTGGTGCGCCGCGCCCGCGCGGGCGTCAAGAGGTCCCGCGTGCGGGCGCGAAAACGCCGCGCGGACAGATCACATCGCGTCCGGCCCCTCCATCGCCTGAACGACCAGCACGGCCGCGTCGACGATGCCTTGAAGGCCCGGCGTGGTCTCCGCTGGCAGGGCGTCCGGCTCGAACCAGCCGACCTCGGCCGCCTCCGGCCCGGTGGCGGGCTCGCCGACGATCCAGCGCGCGGCATGGCTCACCACGACGAAATGGGCGGCGAGTGCGCCCGCCGCGTCGTGCTGGATGATGTCGAGCGCGCCGGCCACGCCGAGCACGGCGCAGTCGACGCCCACCTCCTCGCGCACCTCGCGGGCGGCGGCGTCCGCCAGCGTCTCGCCCGGCTCGACGCGCCCGCCCGGCAGGGTCCACAGGCCGAGCGAGGGCGCCTTGCCGCGCCGCGCCAGCAGCACGCGCCCCTCATGGAAGACGGCGGTGCTGGCCGCAAGGACGGGGCGGATCGCGGACGTCGCGGGCTCCATTTGGCGGGCTCCATGAAGTGATCGGCACGAGGGCGCGGGGAGTGTAGAACAGGCGCCGCCCGATTGGAGCCGCAATCGGAACCGAGATTTCGGCACCCGAGATTTCGACGCCCGATTCCGCAACCTCGGCACGGGAGACGCGCATGCAGGCCGCAACGCACCGCACTTTGTCCAGAGCCGCCGGCGCGGCGCTTCTCGTCACCCTGCTGGCGGGCGCCGCACCGGCCTTCGCCGGCAATCCGCCGCCGCCGTCCAACCCGCCCAAGCCCGATCCGTTCTGCGCGTCCTTCGGTCCGGGCTTTGCCCGCGTGGCGGGCGGCTCGACCTGCGTGAAGGTGAGCGGCGGGGTGCAGACGGACCTCTACTCGACCAATGTCTCCGGCACGCGCTCGGGCGCGCCGGCGCCGAAATAGGGCGCCGCGCGAACCCTCAGCGTCCGAAGGCGGCGAAGTAGCGCCCGATCATGCCGGCATAGACGCGGGCGAGCGCGCGCACCTCGTCGACGGGGGTCGATTCGTCCACCGCATGCATGGTGGTGCCGACCAGCCCGAACTCGATCACCGGGCAGTAATCCTTGATGAAGCGCGCGTCCGACGTGCCGCCGGTGGTGGACAGCTCCGGCCGCCGGCCCGTCGCCCCGGCGATGGCATCCACCACCAGATCGACGAACTCGCCCGGCGCGGTGAGGAAGCTGTCGGAGGAGCGCGCCTCGAAGGCGACGCTGAAGCGCACCTCGTTGCCGGCCGCCGCCGTCAGCCGGCGCTCGATCTCGGCGGCAAGCGTCGCCGGCGTCCACAGATCGTTGAAGCGGATGTTGAAGCGCGCCTGCGCCTGCGCCGGGATGACGTTGAAGGCGGGATTGCCGACATCGACGGAGACGACTTCGAGATTCGACGCCTGGAAATGCGCGTTGCCGCCGTCCAGCGGCTCGGCCTTCAGCCCGGCGAGCAGCCGCACCATGCCGGGGATCGGGTTCTCGGCGAGGTGGGGGTAGCCGACATGGCCCTGCTTGCCGTGCACGGTGAGCGTGCCCGAAAGCGAGCCGCGCCGGCCGATCTTCACCATGTCGCCCAGCGCCGCGCGCGAGGACGGCTCCCCCAGCACGCAATGGTCGATGCGCTCGTCGCGGTCGGCGAGCCAGCGCAGCAGCTTCTCGGTGCCGTTGATGGCCGGGCCTTCCTCGTCGCCGGTGATCAGGAAGGAGATGGAGCCCGGCAGGACGGCATTTTCGGGGTCGTTGTCGTGCGCCGCCGCGAAATCGAGGCCGGCGGCGATGAAGGCCGCGACCCCGCCCTTCATGTCGACCGCGCCGCGCCCGTAGATCAGCCCGTCCTGGATGGCGCCTTCAAAAGGAGGAAAGCGCCAGTGCGCGGGGTCGCCGGGCGGCACCACGTCGGTATGGCCGGCGAAGCACAGATTGGGGCCCCGCGTGCCGAAGCGGGCGTAGAGGTTCTCGACATCGGACGTGTCGGGCGCGGTCAGCTTCACCCGGTGGGTGGTGAAGCCGGCATTGGAAAGCAGGGCGTCGAGCAGGGCGAGCGCGCCGCCCTCCTCCGGCGTCACCGAGGGGCAGCGTATGAGGTTGCGCAGGATCTCGACGGGATCGGCCTTGATCGCCTCGGGCATGCCTCGTCTCCTCTGTCCAGCCCTTCTGCCGTCGTCATCCCGGACGGCCGCAGGCCGATCCGGGATCGCGTGCCGGTGGCATGTCCGGATGCCGCAAGCGATCCCGGCTCTTCGCTACGCTTCGGCCGGGATGACGGTCAAGCGGGAGCGTGCGGAACCGGCGCTCAGTCCCGCAGCAGGTCGTTGATCGAGGTCTTGGAGCGGGTCTGCTCGTCGACGCGCTTGACGATCACCGCGCAGTAGAGCGACGGGCCGGGCGTGCCATCCGGCAGCGGCTTGCCGGGCAGGGAGCCGGGCACCACCACGGAATAGGCCGGCACCTCGCCGACGAACACCTCGCCGGTGGCGCGGTCGACGATCTTGGTGGTCGCCGAGATGAATACGCCCATGGAGAGCACCGAACCGCGGCGCACGATGACGCCCTCGACCACTTCCGAACGCGCACCGATGAAGCAGTCGTCCTCGATGATGACCGGGCCGGCCTGCAGCGGCTCCAGCACGCCGCCGATGCCGACGCCGCCCGAGAGGTGAACGTTCTTGCCGATCTGCGCGCAGGAGCCGACCGTCGCCCAGGTGTCGACCATGGAGCCGGCATCGACGCGGGCGCCCAGATTCACGAAGGAGGGCATCAGCACGACGTTCGGCGCGATGAAGGCCGAGCGGCGGACGATGGCGCCCGGCACGGCGCGGAAGCCGGCGGCGCGGAATTCGCCCTCGCCCCAGCCCTCGAACTTGGAGGGCACCTTGTCCCACCAGTGGGCGCCGCCCGGCGCGCCGGGGATCGCGCTCATGTCGTTGAGGCGGAAGGAGAGCAGCACCGCCTTCTTGAGCCACTGGTTGACGTTCCAGTTGCCGTCGGCGCCGGGCTCGGCGACGCGCGCCTTGCCGGCATCGAGCAGCGCCAGCGCCTCGTTCACCGCGTGGCGCACCTCGCCGCCGGTCTCGAAAGTGATCTCGGCCCGGTTCTCGAAGGCGTTCTCGACGATGCTCTGAAGCTGGCTCGACATGTCATTCTCCCGCTGTCCGGGGCGTCTTGTCCGGTCGCGGGCGGCTTCTGTCAACGGGGATGTGGCTCAGGTGGCGCGCAGCGAATTCAGGAACGCCGTCAGGTCGTCCGTCACCACGTCGATATGGTCCCCGTCGCGGCCCTCATGCTCCCATGCCTCGCGGTCGGCCGGGCTGACCGCCTCGCCCTGCGGCACCACGAGCACGGTGCGCATGCCGAGCTGAGCGGGCACTTCGAGATTGCGCGCGAGGTCTTCGAACATCGCCGCGCGGGCCGGATCGACGTCGAAGCGGGCGAGGAAGCCGCGATAGGCGGTCTCGTGCGGCTTGGGGTGGAACTCGGCGGCGACGATGTCGTGCACATCTGCGAAATGGCCGGAAATACCGAGCTTGTCGAGCACCTGCGCGGCATGGCCGCGCGAGCCGTTGGTGTAGACGAGCTTGCGGCCGGGCAGCGCGCCGAGCGCCTCGCCCAGTTCCGGCGCCGGATCGAGCGAGACGAGGTCGATGGCGTGCGCATGGGCGAGGAACGGGTCCGGGTCCATGCCGTGCTCGATCATCAGCCCGCGCAGCGAGGTGCCGTATTTGCGGTAATAACCCTTCTGCAGCGCGAAAGCCTCGTCCAGCGAGACCCCGAGATAGTCGGCGATGTAGCTGCGCATGCGCAGGTCGATCTGCCGCCACAGGTCGAGGCCCGGCGGGTAGAGCGTGTTGTCGAGGTCGAACACCCAGGTATCCACCCGGGTGAAATCGACCGGGCGCGGTGCCGGCAATGAGGTCACGGCGCGCGCCTCAGGGCCGGATCAGCGTGCCGGCGCCGTGGTCGGTCAGCAGCTCCAGCAGCACGGAATGGGGCACCTTGCCGTCGAGGATCACCACCCCCTCGACACCCTGCTCCAGCGCGTAGATGCAGGTCTCCACCTTCGGAATCATGCCGCCGGAGATGGTGCCGTCGGCGATCAGCGCGCGCGCCTGCGCGATGGTCAGCTCCTTGATGAGCTGCTTGTTCGCGTCGAGCACGCCGGGCACGTCGGTCAGCAGCAGCAGCCGCTTGGCGCCGAGCGCGCCGGCGATGGCGCCCGCGAAAGTGTCGGCGTTGACGTTGAAGGTGCCACCGTCCTTGCCGGTGGCGACGGGGGCGAGCACCGGGATCAGCTCGCGGCCGAGGATCTGGTCGAGCACCGTGGTGTCCACCGTCTCCGGCTCGCCGACGAAGCCGAGGTCGATCTCCTGCTCGGCGTTCGACGCCGGATCGCGCACCGAGCGCGTGACCTTGGAGGCGATCACCATGTTGCCGTCCTTGCCGGACAGGCCGAGCGCCTTGCCGCCCGCCTCGTTGATGAAGCCGACAAGGGATTTGTTGATCGAGCCGGCCAGCACCATCTCGACGATCTCGACGGTGGCCTTGTCGGTGATGCGCAGGCCCGCAGCGAATTCCGACTTGATGCCGAGCTTGGCCAGCATGGCGCCGATCTGCGGGCCGCCGCCATGCACCACGACCGGGTTCACGCCGGACTGTTCGAGCAGCACGATATCCTGCGCGAAGTCGCGCGCCACCTGCTCGTCGCCCATGGCGTGGCCGCCATATTTCACCACGATGACCGCGTCGTCGTAGCGCTGCATGTGCGGCAGCGCCTGCACCAGCACGCGGGCCTTGGCGTGGTCGTCGATAATGTCAGCGGTCATGGCGGATCCGTTGGCGCGGGCGGGAGGCGGTGAATCGGGAGCCGGCACGGCGCGGGCCCGTGCGGGGCGTGCCCTTCTAGCCGATTTCGATGACGCTTCTCAATCGCTCGCGCGCGACGCTCGCGGGCAATTGCACCGGCGGTCGGCCCGGCATGCGCGCGGGCACCGGTGCAAGACGCCGCTTGCGTACCGCAACCTGTGCGAAGCTCCCCGCGCGTGCCATATGCCCTGCATGAACTCCCCATCCGCTCCCGCCCGCCCCGAAGGTTCCCGCCCGATGACGGCGCGCTTCGTCCAAGGCTCGACCCTGCGCCACGTTGCGACGATGACGGCGGCGGGCTCGATCGGGCTGATGGCGGTGTTCGTCGTCGACCTGCTGAACCTGTTCTACATCTCGCTGCTCGGCGAGGAGGAACTGGCGGCGGCCATCGGCTATGCCGGCACGGTGATGTTCTTCATCACCTCGGTCGGCATCGGCGTGATGATCGCGGGTTCGGCGCTGGTCTCGCGCGCTGTCGGACGCGCCGATATCGAGGCCGGCCGGCGGCTTTCCACCTCCTCGCTCATCTATATGGGCCTCGCCACGGCCGCGATCTCGCTCGCCATGCTGCCGGCGCTCACGCCGCTGCTGACCCTCCTCGGCGCGAGCGGGCGCACGCTGGAGCTGGCGCGGAATTTCCTGCTCATCGTGCTGCCCTCGACGCCGCTGCTCGGCCTCGGCATGGCGGCGTCCGGCACGCTGCGCGGCATCGGCGACGCGCGCCGCTCCATGTGGGTCACGCTGTCGGGCGGGCTCGCCACCGCCGTGCTGGACCCGCTGCTGATCCTTGGCCTCGGATGGGGCGTCGAGGGCGCCGCCATCGCCTCGGTGCTGGCGCGCATCGTCATGGCGGCTTACGGGCTCAATGCCGTGGTGCGGGTGCACAGGCTGGCGGAACGCCCGAGCCTCGCCGCGCTGATGAACGATCTCGGCCCGCTCTCGGCCATCGCCGTGCCGGCCATCCTCACCAATGTCGCCACCCCTGTCGGCAACGCCTATGTCACCTATGCGCTCGCGCCGCATGGCGATGCGGCGGTGGCGGCCTGGGCGGTGATCGGCCGGCTGATCCCGGTCGCCTTCGGCCCGCTCTTTGCCCTCACCGGCGCCATCGGCCCGGTGATCGGCCAGAATGTCGGCGCCGGGCGCTACGACCGCGTGCGGCAGTCGATCCGCGACAGCCTGATGCTGACCCTCGTCTATGTGCTGGCGGTCTGGGCGGTGCTAGCGCTCTCGCGCAACCTCGTCGCCGGCGTGTTTGGCCTGTCGGCGGAAGGCGTGCATCTCGTCGCCTTCTTCTGCCTCTACGCGGCCGGCGCCTATGTGTTCTTCGGCGCGCTGTTCGTCGCCAACGCGGCCTTCAACAATCTCGGCGCACCGCTGCTGTCCACCCTGTTCAACTGGGGCCGGGCGAGCCTTGGCACCATTCCCTTCGTCTGGCTCGGCGGGCACTGGTTCGGCGCCGAGGGCGTCATCGCCGGGCAGGCGCTCGGCTCCGTCGCCTTCGGCGTGGCGGCGCTGATCTGCGCCTTTGCGGTGGTGCGGCGCCTGCATGCCGGGGCGCGCCCGCCCGCGCCCGCCACCCCGCTCGCCGGCGCCGAGCTTCCCGCCTTCTCGCGCGGCGAGGATGCTTCCGCCATCGAGGCGGCGCCGGTGGAGGTGATGCCGGCGGACGAGGCGGGACACCGGCGCTAGACGCCTCGCGCGCCATTTGCTTCCGTCCGGCGACGAGAACGGATAGGGTACACCGGATGAGCGACACCTCATTCCACGACCCTCTCGCCGGCCTCGTGTTTCCCGCCGACGGCCGGCAATCGGAAACCGCGCGCGGCATACAGCGCGGCGCTCTGCGCTATCTCGCGGCCTGCGGCATGGTCGGCGTGCCGGAATTCTGCCTCGCCTCCGGACGGCGGGCGGATATCGCCGCGCTGGATGCGCGCGGGCAGGTCTGGGTGGTCGAGATCAAATCCTCGATCATCGACTTCCGCACCGACCGCAAGTGGAGAGACTACCGTCTGCACTGCGACCGGCTGTTCTTCGCCGTCGGACCGGACTTCCCGCTCGACATATTGCCTGACGATACAGGCATACTGGTCGCCGATCCGTTCGGCGCCGGGCTTGTGCGCGAGGCGCCGCACCACCCGATGCCGGGCGCCACCCGCAAGGCGCTCACTCTTCGCTTCGCCCGCGCCGCCGCCGGCCGGCTGATGGGATTGATGGACCCCGAGGCGCTGCGCGGCATCGAGCTTTGAGGGGATAACGGGCGAGCGCGCTTGCGTCGCCGCCCCCGCCTCTGCCAGCGTCGGCCCATGAACGCTCCCCTGAAGAACGCGGGTCCCGACGAGGCCGCCGCCCCCAAGACGGCAGGCGATGCCGAGCGCGTCACGCCCAAGGCGGCAGGCGACACTGAGCGCGTCACGCCGATGATGGCGCAGTACATCGAGATCAAGACCGCCAATCCCGGCAGCCTGCTGTTCTACCGGATGGGCGATTTCTACGAGCTGTTCTTCGAGGATGCCGAGCTGGCCTCCCGCACGCTCGGCATCGTGCTCACCAAGCGCGGCAAGCACCTGGGCGAGGACATCCCGATGTGCGGCGTGCCGGTGGAGCGCGCCGAGGAATATCTCAACCGGCTCATCGCGGCCGGCCACCGCGTCGCCGTCTGCGAGCAGGTGGAGGACCCCGCCGAGGCGAAGAGGCGTGGCCCCAAGAGCGTGGTGAAGCGCGACGTCATCCGCCTCGTCACCCCCGGCACGCTGACCGAGGACGCGCTGCTCGATGCGCGGCGCGAGAACGTGCTGGCGAGCCTCGCCCGCGTGAAGGGCGGGGAAGGCGAGGACGGCTATGTCTATGCGCTCGCCTTCGCCGACATCTCCACCGGCTCCTTCCGCGTCGCCGAGACGGAGGCCGGCCGCCTGCCCGCCGACCTCGCCCGCATCGAGCCGGCCGAACTGCTGGTTGCCGACGCCATCTATGACGAGCCGGCGCTGCGCCCGCTCTGGCGCGCGCTGCCCGCCGTCACGCCGCTGCCACGCGAGAGCTTCGACGGCGCGGCGGCGGAGCGGCGCATCGCCGGCTTCTACGGCGTGGCGACGCTCGATTCCTTCGGCAGCTTCTCGCGCGCCGAGATCACCGCCGCCGCCGCCATCGTCGCCTATATCGAGCGCACCCAGCTCGGTGCCCGCCCGCCGCTGAGCCGGCCCCAGCGCGAGGCCTCCAGCGAGGCCATGGTGATCGACCCGGCGACGCGGGCCAATCTCGAAATCCTGCGCACCACCACCGGCGAGCGCACGGGCAGCCTGTGCGCGGCGGTGGACCGTACCGTCACCTCGGCCGGGGCGCGGCTGCTCGCCCGCCGGCTTGCCGAGCCGCTGACCGACCCCGCCCGCATCGCCCGCCGGCTCGACGCGGTAGAGCATCTCGTCGACGAAGCCGGGCTGCGCGCCGAGCTGCGCGAGCGCCTCGCCGGCGCGCCGGACCTTGCCCGCGCGCTCTCGCGCGTCGCGCTCGGGCGCTCCGGCCCGCGCGACCTCGCCGCCATCGGGCGCGGGCTCGCCGAGGGCGCAACCATCGCCGGGCTGATCGCCGCCTCCCCCGCGCCGGAGGAACTGACGCAGGCGGCGGGCGTGCTGGCGGGCGTCGACCCGGAGCTGGCGGCAATGCTCGGCGCCGCGCTCGCCGACGAACTGCCGCTCAACCGGCGCGACGGCGGCTTCGTGCGGGCCGGCTACAGCGCCGATCTCGACGCCACCCGTGCGCTGCGCGACGAGAGCCGGCGCGTCGTCGCCAACCTGGAGCGCCGCTATGTCGAGGAGACCGGCGTGCGCGCGCTCAAGATCCGCCACAACGCGGTGCTCGGCTATTATGTCGAGGTCAGCCAGCAGAACGCCGACCGGCTGCGGGAGCCGCCCTTCGACGTCGTCTTCGTGCACCGCCAGACCATGGCGGGGGCGATGCGCTTCACCTCGACCGAACTCGCCGAACTGGAGGCGAAGATCGCCAGCGCCGGCGAACGGGCGCTGGGGCTGGAGCAGCGCGTCTTCGACGAACTCGTCGCCACCGTGATGGCCCATGCCGAGGCGATCCGCGCCTGCGCCGAGGCGCTCGCCGTCATCGACGTCACCGCCGGCCTCGCCAAGCTCGCCGTCGACGAGATGCAGGTGCGCCCGGAGGTCGATGGCGGGCTCGACTTCGCGATCGAAGCCGGCCGCCATCCCGTGGTCGAGCAGGCGTTGCGCCGCGACGGAGGACCTTTCGTCGCCAATGACTGCGAGCTTTCCCCGCCCGAGAAGGCGCGCTCCGGCCGCATCTGGCTCGTCACCGGCCCGAACATGGCGGGCAAGTCCACCTTCCTGCGGCAGAACGCGCTGATCGCCATCCTCGCGCAGGCCGGCGCCTTCGTGCCGGCGCGGGCGGCGCGCATCGGGGTGGTGGACCGGCTGTTCTCGCGCGTCGGCGCGGCGGACGATCTGGCGCGCGGGCGCTCGACCTTCATGGTCGAGATGGTCGAGACCGCCGCCATCCTCAACCAGGCGACCGAGCGCTCGCTGGTCATCCTCGACGAGATCGGGCGCGGCACCGCCACCTTCGACGGCCTCTCCATCGCCTGGGCGAGCCTTGAGCACCTGCACGAGGCCAACCGCTGCCGCGGCCTGTTCGCCACCCATTTCCACGAATTGACCGCGCTGTCGCAGCGCCTCTCACGCCTCGTCAACGCGACGGTGAAGGTGAAGGAGTGGGAGGGCGAGGTGATCTTCCTGCACGAGGTGGTGCCGGGCGCGGCCGACCGCTCCTACGGCATCCAGGTCGCCAAGCTCGCCGGCCTGCCCCCGGCGGTGGTCGAACGCGCCCGGGCCGTGCTGACCGAGTTGGAGAGCGCCGACCGCGCCGCTCCGACGCAGCGCATTCTCGACGACCTGCCGCTCTTCGCCGCGCTGAACCGCGCCCCCGCCCCGGCCGCGCCGGCGGCCAAGGCCGACCCGGTGGCGGCGGCGGTGAAGGGCGCGCTGGACAGCTTCCACCCCGACGAGATGACCCCGCGCGAGGCGCTGGAGGCGCTGTACAAGCTGAAGGGGATGGCGAAGGGCGGGTGAGGGGGCACAGGGCACCTTCACGACGTCCTCCCCGGGCTTGACCCGGGGATCCACGTCCTCGCTTCAGCGGACAATCTCGTCGTAGAGGTCGCGCCATGCGGGGTTGCCCTCAAGGATCAGCGCGACCTTCCATGCCCGCGACCAGTGCTTGAGTGTCTTCTCGCGCTGGATGGCGCTCGCGATGTCATCGAAGCGTTCGAGATGAATGAGGGTCTTCAGCCCATACCGCGCGGTGAAGCCATCGGCCAGACCCTCGCGGTGCTCGAAGACGCGCCGGACGATATCCGAGGTCACGCCGACATAGAGCGTGCCGTTCGGCCGGTTTGTGAGGATATAGACGAAGCCGCCCCGCATGAGGAAAGCGTCGGGGACGTGGATGCCCGGGTCAAGCCCGGGCATGACGGGGTTTATTCCGGGTGCCCGTACGGGCCCGGGAGCGCTGTGGGTTCACGCGCCTGCACGCCACGCACAGCAACGTCATCCCCGGGCTTGACCCGGGGATCCACGATTCGCCTAGGTGGCGAGCAAGAAGAAAGGCGTGGATGCCCGGACCAGGCCCGGGCATGACGGTAGGGGGCGGACATGATAAGCGATCCCGGCTCGCGCTTCGCTTGGCCGGGATGACGGCTCAATGCGCCCTCACGCCTGGCTGGCCGCCTGCGTCCTCAGCGCGGCCTGCGCCGCCGCCAGCCGGGCGATCGGCACGCGGAAGGGCGAGCAGGAGACGTAGTCGAGCCCCACTTCCTCGCAGAAGGCGACCGAGGCAGGGTCGCCGCCATGCTCGCCGCAAATGCCGAGCTTGAGCGTGGGCCGCACCGCGCGGCCGCGCTCGGTGGCGATCTTCACCAGCTCGCCCACGCCCTCGGTGTCGATCGACACGAAGGGGTCCACCTCGAAGATGCCCTTGGCGATGTAGGTGCCCAGGAACGTGCCGGCATCGTCGCGGGAGATGCCGTAGGTGGTCTGGGTGAGGTCGTTGGTGCCGTAGGAGAAGAACTCCGCCGTCTCGGCAATCTCGCCCGCCTTCAGCGCCGCGCGCGGCAGCTCGATCATGGTGCCGACCTGATAGTCGAGCGTCACCCCGGTCTCGGCCTCCACCTTCTTCGCCACCGTGTCGATGTCGTGCTTCACGAGGTCGAACTCGCGCTTGCCGGTGATCAGCGGCACCATGATCTCCGGCACCACCGGCTTGCCGGTCGACTTCTGCGCGGCCACCGCCGCCTCGAAGATGGCGCGCGCCTGCATCTCGGCGATCTCCGGGAAGGCGATGGCCAGACGACAACCGCGGAAGCCGAGCATCGGGTTGAACTCGTCGAACTCGCGCTTGCGGGCGGCGAGCTTGGCTGCGGACACGCCGAGCCCCTCCGCCACCTCGGCGATCTCCGCGTCGGTGTGGGGCAGGAACTCGTGCAGCGGCGGGTCGAGCAGGCGGATCGTGACGGGCAGCCCGTCCATGATCTCGAACAGCTCCTGGAAGTCCGAGCGCTGCGCGGCGAGCAGCTTGGCCAGCGCGGCGCGGCGGCCCTTCTCGTCGTCGGCGAGGATCATTTCGCGCACGGAACGGATGCGGTCGCCGTCGAAGAACATGTGTTCGGTGCGCGAGAGGCCGATGCCCTCGGCGCCGAAATTCTTCGCCGTGCGCGCGTCGAGCGGGGTCTCCGCATTGGCGCGAACCTTGAGGCGGCGCACGCCGTCGGCCCAGCCCATCAGGGTGGCGAACTCGCCGGAGAGCTCCGGCTGGAGGGTGGGCACCGCGCCGGCGATCACCTGCCCGGTGGCGCCGTCGATGGTGAGGATGTCGCCCTTCTTCAGCGTGACGCCGCCGGAGGTGAGCGTGCCGGCGGCATAATCGACGCGGATGGTGCCGGCGCCGCAGACGCAGGGCTTGCCCATGCCGCGCGCCACCACCGCCGCGTGCGAGGTCATGCCGCCGCGCGTGGTGAGAATGCCTTGCGCGGCGTGCATGCCGTGAATGTCCTCAGGGCTCGTCTCGATGCGCACGAGAATGACCTTGCGGCCCTGCGTCTTCAGCAGTTCCGCCTCGTCGGCGGAGAACACGATCTCGCCCGAGGCGGCGCCCGGGGATGCCGGCAGGCCGGTGCCGATCACCTTCTTGTCGGCCTTGGGGTCGAGCATCGGGTGCAGGAGCTGGTCGAGCGCGGCGGGGTCGACGCGGGCGATGGCCTCGTCGCGGGTGATCACGCCGTCATTGGCGAGCTCGACCGCGATGCGCAGCGAGGCCTTGGCGGTGCGCTTGCCTGAGCGGGTCTGCAGCATCCACAGCTTGCCGCGCTCGACGGTGAATTCGAGGTCCTGCATGTCGCGGTAGTGGCTCTCCAGCACGCCCGCGATGCGGTTGAACTCGGTGAACACCTCCGGCAGCGCCTTCTCCATGGAGGGCTTGTCGGAGCCCGCCTCGATGCGCGCGGCCTCGGTGATGTTCTGCGGCGTGCGAATGCCCGCCACCACATCCTCGCCCTGCGCGTTGATCAGGAACTCGCCATAGAGCGCGTTCTCGCCGGTGGAGGGGTTGCGGGTGAAGGCGACGCCGGTGGCCGAGGTCTCGCCCATATTGCCGAACACCATGGCCTGCACGTTCACCGCCGTGCCCCAGCTCTCCGGGATCTGGTGCAGGCGGCGGTAGACGATGGCGCGCTGGTTCATCCACGAACCGAAAACGGCGCCGATGGCGCCCCAGAGCTGGTCGTGCGGGTCCTGCGGGAAGGCGCGGCCGAGCTCATGCTCCACCAGCGCCTTGTAGCGGGCGACGATCTCGCGCCAGTCGCCGGCGTGAAGATCGGTGTCGAGCGTATAGCCCTGGTCGCCCTTGAAGCCGTCCAGCACCTCCTCGAAATGATGGTGCGGGAAGTCCAGCACCACGTTCGAGTACATCTGGATGAAGCGGCGATAGCTGTCATAGGCGAAGCGCGCATCGCCCGAGGAGCGGGCCAGCGCCTCGACGGTGACGTCGTTGAGGCCGAGATTGAGCACCGTGTCCATCATGCCCGGCATCGAGGCGCGCGCCCCCGAGCGGACCGAGACGAGCAGCGGGTTGGCGGGATCGCCGAAGCTGCGGCCGGCAAGCTGGCCGACATGGGCCAGCGCGGCGTCGACGGTGCCCTTCAGCTCGGGCGGATAGGCGTTGCCGTTGGCGTAATAATAGGTGCACACCTCGGTCGAGATGGTGAAGCCGGGGGGCACCGGCAGGCCGAGATTCGACATTTCCGCGAGATTCGCGCCCTTGCCGCCGAGCAGGTTGCGCAGTTCCGCCGCACCTTCCGCAGTGCCGTCGCCGAAGGTGTAGACCCATTTCGTCATTTCGCAGAGCCCCGTTCGGTGGCAGCCGGGAGGGCCCGCCACCATGATGGAAATTCAGCCACGGCTGAAATATATGCACTGTCAACGGGTTGGACGGATGCCGAGCGACGGCGCCGTGCCTTTTCCCAATGTTGATCTAGCGTCTTGAGGGGTTTCCTTCAATCCGTCATTCGCACATGCGGCACGGATTGCTGCCCTGCACGGGTATCCGGGCGCCAATGCATTGTGACGGCAGGGAAGGAAGGATGGTATTGCATGGGCGTATCAACCAGCCGCGAGGGGCTTTCCATGATCGCAATGTTGAACCGGCTTTCCCCGCATGTGCTCAGCCTGCTGCGGGTCGCGTCCTCGCTGCTGCTGCTGCAGCATGGCACCACCAAGATTCTGCATTTCCCGGCCACGCAGGCGAGCGGCATCAACATCTTCACGCCGCCGGGCTTCGCCGGCGTGATCGAGCTGGTCGGCGGCGTGCTGCTGCTGATCGGGCTGTTCTCGCGCCCCACCGCCTTCATCCTCTCCGGCATGACGGCGGTCGCCTATTTCTACGTCCACGCGCCGCAGGACTTCTTCCCCATCGTCAATGGCGGCGAGCTGGCGGCGCTGTATTCCTTCGTGTTCCTCTATCTCTTCTTCGCCGGCCCCGGCCCATGGGCGGTCGACAATTTCCGCGGTTCCGCCAAGCGCTGACAGCAAGCGCTGACCGCACGCGCCGAGCGGCGTCATCCCGGACGGCTTGCGGCCGTTCCGGGCTGACGCGGGCGTGGCTCAGAACGGCAAATGGCCGTTGCGGCCGAGCAGGCCGACCACGCCGATGAAGATCAGGTAGAGCGCCACGATGTAGTTGAGCAGGCGCGGCATCACCAGGATGAGGATCCCGGCGATCAGCGCGACGATGGGCTGGATGGTGACGACGTTGATTTCCATGTGCGGTCTCCCCGGAGCGGTAGCTCAATAAGCCTGAGCCGCGCGGGAAGTTCCAGCGAAACCGTGGGACGGCCCGCGCGGGCGGCTCGGCAACTCCCCTCTTCCGCCCTTTGGCGTCGGCGAAAAGGACATCGTCATGGCCGGGCTTGACCCGGTCCTCCACGTCTTTTGCCGGGCGCATGCGGATCCGAAGTCGTGGATCCCCGGGCCAAGCCCGGGGATGACGGCGTTTGGGAACGCAGCGGTCCGCAGGAGAGAGCGGGGGGAGACCCTACCCCTCGATGCGGTCGAAATCGGCGATGGCGCGGGTGGTGCGGCGGATGTCCGCGAGCAGGCGCAGGCGGTTGGCGCGCAGCTCCGGCTCGGGCGCGTTCACCGTCACCTTGTCGAAGAAGGCGTCCACCGGCGCGCGCAGCCGGGCGATGAAGCCCATGGCGGCCTCGAAATCCTCCCGCTCCAGTGCGGCCTCGATCTGCGGGCCGAGCGCGGCGATGGCGTCGGCCAGCGCGCGCTCCTCCGGCTCGTGCAGCAGCACCATGTCGACGCCGCCCTCATAGGAGACGCCGTCCTTCTTCTCCTCGATGCGCAGGATGTTCGCCGCGCGCTTGGTGCCGGCGAGCAGGTTCCTGCCGTCTTCCGTGGCGAGGAACCGCCCGAGCGCCTCGACGCGTTTGACGATGAGGAGGAGGTCGTCCTGACCTGGAAGCGCGAAGACGGCGTCGACGAGATCGTGCCGGGCACCGGCTTCGCGGAGATGGACCTTCAGGCGATCGGCGAAGAAGGAGAGGAGGTCGATTGTGATAGAAAGCGCCTTATCGTGGCGTCCTTTCACCGGATCCTTAAAAATCCCAACCGCTTGCGCGAAAAGATCGACCTGATTTTCAGCTTTCTCCAGCGCTGCGCCGGCCGTCAATTGATCGTCGAGAATAGAACTCAAGTTCTGACGCAATATCGTATTCTCAGATGCGGTGGCTGCCGCTCCCGCCACGCCCATCAGGCCAAAGGCGATAACTCCGAGTAGTTCGAGCCGAAGGTTGTTCTCCAGGACGATGCGCACCACGCCCAACGCCGCACGACGTAGAGCATAGGGGTCTTTCGAGCCGGTCGGCTTCTCGTCGATAGCCCAGAAGCCCACCAACGTGTCCAGCTTGTCGGCTAGCGCCACCGCCACCGAAACCGGCGCGGTTGGAACAAAGTCGGTCGGGCCCTGCGGCTTGTAATGTTCTTCAGCCGCGAGGGCGATTTCCTCGGGCAGGCCTTCGAGGCGGGCGTAATATTTGCCCATCAGCCCCTGCACCTCGGGGAACTCGCCGACGACTTCCGTGCGCAGGTCGCTCTTGGCGTAGAGCGCGGCGCGCTCAGCGAGGTCTGGATTGGCACCGACCTCGCGCGCTAGAAGATGCGCCAGCGCGGCGATGCGCTTGATGCGCTCCAGCTGCGAGCCGAGCTTCTCGTGGAAGGTCACGTTGGCGAATTTGTCCAGCCGCTCCTCCAGCGGCACGGTGGCGTTGGTGCGCTTGTCCGTCTCCCAGAAGAACTTGGCGTCCGACAGGCGGGCGCGGATGACGCGCTCATTGCCGGCCACGATGGCCTTGCCGCCGTCACTCGCCGCCAGATTCGAGACGAGGATGAAGCGGTTGGCGAGGCGGCCGGTCCTGGGGTCCTTGAGTACGAAGCACTTCTGGTTCGCGCGGATGGTGGCGCGGATCACCTCGTCCGGCACATCGAGGAAGCTCTGCTCGAAGGCGCCCATCAGCACCACCGGCCACTCCACCAGGCCGGCGATCTCGTCGAGCAGGCCGGCATCCTCGACCAGCTCCAGTCCCTGCGCCAAAGCGAGGTCCTTGGCGTCATTGAGGATGATGTCCTTGCGCCGCTCGCGGTCGACGACCACGAAGGCGGCTTCGAGCTTCGCCATCCAGTCTTCCAGCCGGCGCACGCGGATCGTGCCCTCGGAGAGGAAGCGGTGGCCGCGCGTGGTGTCGCCGGACTGGATGCCGTCGACGTCGAAGCGCACGATTTCCGGCTCCTCGGTCTCGGGACCGAAGGTGCACAGGATGGACTGCAGTGGGCGCACCCAGCGCAGCGCGCCGGGCTGGGCGGAGGCCTTGCCCCAGCGCATCGACTTCGGCCAGGGGAAGGCGCGCACGATCTCCGGCACGATCTGCGCGATCACCTCCGGCGTCGGCCGGCCGTGCCGGTGCAGGCGGGCGACGTAGAACTCGCCCTTCTTCGGATCGGTCTCGATGCTGGCCTGATCGAGCGAGGAAAGCCCCGCCGCCTTGAGGAAGCCGTCGATGGCGCCCTGCGGGGCGCCGACGCGCGGGCCCTTGCGCTCCTCATGGGTGTCCGGCTGCTGGGCCGGCAGGCCGTGCACCGCCAGCGCCAGCCGGCGCGGGGTGACGAAAGCCTTGGCGCCCTCATAGACGAGTCCCCGCTCCACCAGCGCGTCGGTGACGAGCTTGCGCAGGCTCTCCGCCGCGCCGGCCTGCATGCGGGCGGGGATTTCTTCGCAGAACAGTTCGAGCAGGAGATCGGGCATCAGCGGGCCAAGCTCTGATTGATGACGTCACGGATTTCGCGCGCCATGAAGTATTTCGGGTTAGAGGTGCCGGGGATCTCGGACAATATGCCGACCGAGACCAGGGCTTCGATGTTCAGTTGCGCGGAGCGATACTGGACCCCCAGCAGACTGGCAACGGACGGTATCGTGACGATCTGGCTGCGGAACAGGTGGTCGATGATCGCGAGCAGGTTCGAGGAGCGTCCCGCGCCTGTCGCACGTCTGCGGTAATCGCGTTGCAAGGCCAGCAGAGCGTCCGCCGTAGCGATTGCACTGGTACAGGCGTCGGCGACGACTTCAAGGAAAAAGGCGATCCATTCGAGCCACTCGCCGCGCTGCGAAACGGCGAACATCAGGTCGATATACTCGTCCTTGCGCGCCTCAAGGGTCGAGCTGAGATACAGGATCGGCTCCCGAAGTGCCCTTCGAACGAACAGATGCAACGGTATGAGCATGCGCCCGACCCGGCCGTTTCCGTCCGCGAAGGGGTGAATGGTTTCGAACTGATAGTGAATAAGCGCGGCGTCGACGAGATCGGGAATGCCACCCCGATTCTCGCGGTGGATGTATTTTTCCAGTTCGCCGAGACAGGCGGCGGCCTCCACGGGCGGCGGCGGAACGAAGCGCGCCGCCTCGATCTCGCGAGCACCGATAAAGTTCTGGTGGACCTTGAATTCGCCGGGTTGGGCGGATGAGCCCCGGTGCCGCCGGACGCCGGCGAGAAGGGTCCGATGAGCATCCCGCATGGTCCGAAGCGACAGCGGGAGCCTCTCCAGGCTCTCGATGGCATTTGCCAGCGCGCGCCGGTAGTTCACAACCTCCCGCGTGTCGTGGAGAGCCTCCGTTTCGGGGCCGCCGGCATCAACGAGGAGGAGTTCGTCGAGCGTCGTGTAGGTGCCTTCCATGCTTGACGATGTGAGGGCCTCGCGGGCCTGAAGCGGACGGATCAGCAGCAGCGGGTCGGCCAGGGTTCGGCCAATGCCGTTCAATTCGCCGAGAAGCTGCGAGGTGCGCGCCAGGGGTTCCGCAAGTGAGCTGAGGTCGAGCGGCGGCGGCAAGCGGTTGGGCACGAAAGCCCACTGCGAACGGTCTGTAGGCACCAACGTGCCGCTCGGCGTGCCCGCGAAATCGTCCGGTTTCATTTGGTGCAATCACTCGGACCAAGATTATAACAAAAGGCGCTTTTGTTATAATCCATGTGCGCGTTATTGAAAGGCGTGATCATCACCCCGCGGGCGTGCCGCCTGCGGCCGTGGCGAGCCAGGCGGCGCCGCAGGCTTTGGCCAGTTCACGCACCCGCAGGATGTAGCTCTGCCGCTCGGTGACGGAAATCACCCCGCGCGCGTCCAGCAGATTGAAAACGTGGCTCGCCTTGATGCACTGGTCATAGGCCGGCTGCGCCATCAGATGGCGGCTGCGGTCGTCGCTCCAGCCGGCTTCGAGATATTTTGACGCCGCGCTTTCGGCCATGCGGAACTGCTCGAACAGCATCGCCGTGTCGGCATGCTCGAAATTGTGCCGCGAATATTCCTGCTCGGCCTGCAGGAACACGTCGCCATAGGTGACCTTCTCGTCGCCCTCGCGGCCGTTGAAATTGAGGTCGTAGACGTTCTCGACCCCCTGCACATACATGGCGAGGCGCTCAAGCCCGTAGGTCAGCTCGCCCGCGACCGGGGCGCATTCGAAGCCGGCGACCTGCTGAAAGTAAGTGAACTGGCTCACCTCCATGCCGTCGCACCAGCATTCCCAGCCGAGCCCCCAGGCCCCGAGCGTCGGGCTCTCCCAGTCGTCCTCGACGAAGCGCACATCGTGCAGGTTCAGGTCGATGCCGATGGCCGAGAGCGAGGCGAGGTAGAGGTCCTGCAGGTCGGTCGGCGAGGGCTTCAGGATGACCTGATACTGGTAATAATGCTGCAGCCGGTTCGGGTTCTCGCCGTAGCGCCCGTCCTTGGGCCGGCGCGAGGGCTGCACATAGGCCGCCTTCCACGGCAGCGGTCCCAGCGCGCGCAGCGTGGTCGCCGGGTGGAAGGTGCCGGCGCCGACTTCCATGTCGTAGGGCTGGAGCACGACGCAGCCCTTGTCTGCCCAGAAGGCATGGAGCGCAAGGATGAGCCCCTGGAACGACTTGTCGGGGCGCATGTGCGGCGGCAGAGCGGGATCGATCATGGAGGCTCGGCGGTTGGGCGGGAAAGGCGGCGCAACCTAAGGCGCGGCGGGGCGGGGATCAAGGTGGGGAGGCGGATGCACCGTCATGCCTGGCCTTGGGCCGGGCATCCACGCCTTCGGCGCGGCAGCAACACGAGGATGGCCGGGTCAAGCCCGGCCATGACGGCGTGTGGGGGGCCGTCACCCCCCGCCGCACGGTTTCCGCCTCAGCCAAATCCGACTATCACTCCCTCATGTCCGACCTCGCGCCCGAATCGCCGACCTCCAACGCCCCCGACTGGACCGTCTCGGAACTCTCCGGCGCGCTCAAGCGCACGGTGGAGGACGCCTTCGGCCATGTGCGGGTGCGCGGCGAAATTTCCGGCTATCGCGGGCCGCACTCCTCGGGCCACGCCTATTTCAGCCTGAAGGACCAGAACGCGCGTATCGACGCCGTGGTGTGGAAGGGCAATTTCGGCCGGCTGCGGCTGAAGCCCGAGGAAGGGCTGGAGGTGGTCGCCGTCGGGCGCATCACCACCTTCCCCGGCAAGTCCTCCTACCAGATCGTCATCGAGCAGCTCGAATTCGCCGGCGCCGGCGCCATCATGGCGATGCTGGAGGAGCGCAAGCGCCGCCTCGCCGCCGAGGGCCTGTTCGCGCCCGAGCGCAAGCGCCGCCCGCCCTTCCTGCCGCGCGTCGTCGGCGTCGTCACCTCGCCGACCGGCGCGGTGATCCGCGACATCCTGCACCGGCTTCAGGACCGCTTCCCGCGCCACGTGCTGGTCTGGCCGGTGCGCGTGCAGGGCGACACCTCGGGGGCCGAGGTGAGCGCGGCCATACGCGGCTTCAACGCGCTCCCCGTCGGCGGGCCGATTCCCCGCCCGGACGTGCTGATCGTGGCGCGGGGCGGCGGCTCGCTGGAAGACCTGCTCGGCTTTTCCGAGGAGAGCGTAGTGCGGGCGGCGGCGGAGAGTGCGATTCCGCTGATCTCGGCCGTCGGCCACGAGACCGACGTGACGCTGATCGACTTCGCGGCGGATGTGCGCGCCCCCACACCGACCGCCGCCGCCGAGATGACGGTGCCGGTGCGTGCCGATCTCGTCGCCGAGGTGGCGGGCCTGCATGCGCGGCTGCGCGCCAGCTTCGCGCGCGGGCTCGACCGGCGGCGCGCCGACCTGCGCGGCCTTGCCCGCCTGCTGCCGAGCGCCGACGCGCTGCTCGCTTCGCCCCGCCAACGGCTCGACATTGCCGGCCAGCGGCTGCCGCGCGCGCTAAAGGCCAATGCCGGCGCGCACCGTCTGGCGCTGACACGCATCGAGGGCCGCTTCACGCCACAGCGCCTCGCCGGTCTGGTGGAGCGGCGGCGCGAGCGCTTCGACCTGTTCGCCGGCCGGCTCGCCTCGGCCCTGCGCGCCAATGCCGGTGCGCATCGCGAGCGGATTTCCCGTGCCCGCGAGCGCTCGGAGGGGCTGCATGCGCGGCTGAAGCCGGCGCTGCTGCGCTCCCAGCAGGAGCGCGCCCGCCGCCTGCGCGCGCTCGAACAGCTCATGCAGGCGCTGTCCTACAAGGGCGTGCTCGCGCGTGGATTTGCCCTCGTCCGCGACGCGTCCGGCGTCCCGGTGCACGCGGCGGCAGGCATCACGGCGGGCGACGCGCTGCAGATCGAGTTCCGCGACGGGCGGGTCGAGGCGGTGGCGGGCGGCGGCTCGCCGCCTCCGCCGAGCGGCCCGGCACAGCCGCCCCGGGCGCCGCGAAAATCCTCGGCCGCGCCGCGCGCGCGTCCCTTGCCGGACGAGGACAGCCAACCCACCTTGTTCGGCGGATAGGCCTCGACGCCGGTCGGGGTTGCGGCGGGGTGCCCCGGTTCTCTATTGTCGGGGCCGGACGAACAGCAGGATCAGCGGGACCATGAACCGCTTCGAACGTTTCTCAGCCTCCGGCGAAGCCGAGCTGCGCTATCTCGACGGCGACTTCCGGGTCGTGCGTCCGGGCACCTTCGTGCGCTGCGCCGTGACCGGCGAGCCGATCCCGCTCGACGAACTGCGCTACTGGAGCGTCGACCTGCAGGAAGCCTATGCCACGCCGCAGGCGGTGATCGCCCGGCTGCACCCGGAGCGGGCGCGCTAGAGGCCGGAGCGGCGTCAGCCGCCTTCGAGCCGCTTGCCCAGTCCCGCCAGCATGCGCTCCAGCGCCCGCGCGCTCTGCGGCTCCAGTGCCATGCGCACCGGCAATACGTCCGACACGTCGAGCAGATGCTGGCCGATATCGCTGCCGGCAAGGCGCATCGCGTCCTTCTCCGTCGTGACCAGCACCAGGTCCTTCTCCTCCGCCAGCGCGCGCAGTTCCTCGACCTCGGCCGCCGTGTAGACGTGATGGTCGGGGAAGGCGCGCGTCAGCGTGGTGAGCACGCCGAGCCCGCGCAGCGTCTCGAAGAACTTGGCGGGACGGCCGATGCCGGCATAGGCGAGCACCCGCTTGCCGAACAGCCGCGCCACCGCCTGCGCTTCCGGGGCAAGGCGTCCGCGCAGCACCACCGTGCCGGCGGCGTAGCCGTCGCGCGCCACCCGCTCGCCGCCCGCGCCCTCGCCGATCACGAGGAGCGCCTGCGCCTGTTCGAGCTGCGGGGCGAGCGGCGCGCGCAGGGGCCCCGCCGGCAGGCACAGCCCGTTGCCGACGCCGACGCCCGCGTCGACCACGAGGATGGACAGCGCCTTGGCGAGCGTCGGGCTCTGGAAGCCGTCATCCATGATGAGGATGTCGGCGCCGGCCTGGGCGGCGGCCTGCGCGCCGGCCAGCCGGTCGCGGGCGACGAAGGTCGGCACGGCGCGCGCGTGCAGCAGCGGCTCGTCACCCACATCCTCGGCACTGTGCAGCAGCGGATCGACCCGCACCGGGCCGATAAGCCGCCCGCCATAGCCGCGCGACAGCACGGCGGGCCTGAGGCCGCGCAGGCCGAGCCGGCGCGCCACCTCGATGACGGTCGGCGTCTTGCCGGCGCCGCCCACCGTGGGGTTACCGATGCACACGACCGGCAGGCCCACCTCGGCGCCCGGCCGGCGCATGCGCGCCAGCGTGGCGCCGCCCACCAGCGCGCCGAGCGGCGACAGCAGCCGCGCCGCCGCGCTGCGCTCCGTCCGCCACCAGAAAGCCGGCGCCCGCATCTCGCTCAGTGCCTCTCCAGCCTTATCTGTACCAGATAGGGGTCGATGGCCGCGAGCGTTCGCTCCAGCGCGCCGCCGAAGCTCTCGACCGTCGTCTGGCCGGCGCCGACCATGCGCCGGCGCGAGGCGGCATCGGCGAGCAGCATGTAGGCGCTGGCGGCGAGCGAACGGGCGTCCGTCACCGGCGCCGCCCCGCGCGCCTCGTCGAGCCGGGCGTAGAGTTCGGCGAAATTCGTCACATGCGGGCCGTGCAGGATCGCCGTGTCGAGCTTGATCGGCTCGATCGGGTTCTGCCCGCCCTTGCGCGCCAGCGAGCCGCCCAGCAGCGCCACCCCGCCCAGCCGGTAGAAGATGCCGAGCTCGCCGATCGTGTCGGCGACATAGATGCCGGTGCCCCGATCGGGGAGATAGCCGTCCGAGCGCAGCACCGCCGGGCAGCCCGCCTCGGTGGCGAGCTTCACCACCGCAGGTCCGCGCTCGGGATGGCGCGGGGCGATGACGGTGAGCAGGCCGGGCATCTCCTTGGCGAGCCGCTGATGCGCCTCGACGATGATCTCCTCCTCGCCCGGATGGGTTGAGGCGGCGACGAACACCTCGCGCCCGGTCACGGCGGTCGCCAGCGCGTCGAAGGCGGCAAGGTCGACCGGGGGCGGGGGCGCGTCGAATTTCAGGTTGCCGGTGACGGTGACGCGCGGCGCGCCGAGCCGGCGCAGACGCCCGCCATCCTCCGCGCCCTGCGCAAGGCACAGATCGACCTGCGACAGCAGCGCGCCGACCGAGCCGGCGATGCGCTGCCAGCTCGCGAAGGAGCGCGGCGACATGCGGGCGTTCACCAGCACCAATGGCGTGCCGCGCGCGCTCACCTCGCAGATGAGGTTGGGCCACAGCTCGGATTCCACCAGCAGCACGAGGTCCGGCCGCCAGTGCTTGAGGAAGCGCCGCAGGAAGAGCGGCGAATCGAGCGGCACGAACTGGTGCGGCACGTCAGGCGGCAGGCGCGCCGTGGCGAGCTTCGCCGAGGTCAGCGTGCCCGAGGTGAACAGAACCTGGAAGCCGCGCGCCCGCAGCCGGTCGATCAGCGGCAGAACGGCGATCATCTCGCCGACGCTCGCCCCGTGCAGCCAGACCAGCGGGCCGCGCGGGCGGGGGGCGCCGGCATGGCCGTAGCGCTCGCGCAGACGGGTGCCGTCCTCCTTGCCGCGCTTGAGCCGGCGCGCCAGCAGCAGGCCGATGAAGGGCGTCGCCAGCCAGGTCGCCGCCCGGTAGAGGCGGATGAGGAGGGAGGTGCGCGCCTTCGCCATCGCGCGTCCTAGCCCTCGGGCGCCTGTGCGGGGGAAGCCCCCTCGCGCGCGCTCGCGCGCACCGGCGCCGCCGGGCGGCCGACCAGTTCCTCGGCGCGTGCGGTGGCGACCTCGAGTTGGCGCTGCAATTCGCGGCGGGCGGCCTCCAGTTCCTCGGGGCCGGCATCGGCGGCGACACGCACACCGTCGCCGGCGACCACGGCGGCACGGCCGAAGGGCAGATGGATCGCCGACTTGTCCCAGCTGCGCGCCACGATGCGGCGCGAGGTGGCGATGGCGACCGGGTAGATCGGCCGGCCGGAATGCTTGGCGATGGTGACGACGCCGAGCCCGGCGACGCGCGAGATCTTCGGCACGTCGGCGGTCATCGCCACGTTGGTGCCCTCGCCGAGATGGCGGATCATCTCCAGCGTGGCGTTGAAGCCGCCCTTGGTGCGGAAGTCGCGCCCCTGCGCGCCCGAGCCGCGCACCGTGCCGATGCCCAGCGCCTCGGCGGCGATGGCGTTCACGTCGGCGTCGGCGCTGCGCGAGATCATCACCCGCGCCCGGTGATAGGGCTTCACCAGGAAGGGGGTGAGGAAATGCTGGCCGTGCCAGAAGGTGAGGATCATCGGGAGCTGCGCGTCGGCCAGCTCATAGAGATTGGCCGGCTCCATCACCACGCGCTGCGTGCGCCAGACGAGGCGCAGATAGGAGGCCATGCCGCGGCCGAGCGCGGAGCGGACCGCCGGTGAAGTGCGCAGTCGACGCCACATGAGGAAGGGTCAGCTGCTCTTGGTGCTGGTTTCCGGATCCAGCAGGCGGTGGAGATGGACGATGAAATAGCGCATCTGCGCGTTGTCGACCGTCTGCTGCGCCTTGGCCTTCCAGGCGGCGTGGGCGGTGGCGTAATTGGGGTAGATACCGACGATGTCGAGCCCGGCGAGGTCCTTGAAGGTGACGCCGTCGATGTTCTCCAGCTCGCCGCCGAAGACGAGATGCAGAAGCTGCGCGGGTGAGGAGGTCTCGGTCATTCCGGTTGGTCCTGTGCCGGTTTCGTCAGTGCCGGGTGGGTCCCGTGCCGGAAGCCCGCGCCCGTGTCCGCTCAGCGTGCCGCCGCCACCAGGGCCGGGTGCAGCACGCTGCCGGCGGAAACCAGCGCGCCATGCCGCGGCACCGGCGCATTATAGGCGAGAGGATGGCCGTCGAGCGTGGTCAGGCGTCCTCCTGCTTCGTGCACCAAAAGGTCCGCTGCGGCAAGGTCCCAATCATTGCCATTGGGTGACGCCAGTGCCGCATCCAGCTCGCCCGTCGCCACGCGGGCGATCCGCAGCGCCAGCGAGCGGATGCGCGTCACCCGGCGTAGCGGGCCTGCACGGTCGATGTGGTTGAGCCAGGGCGCCGGGCCATCCACCACCGCGCCGCCGAGCGCGTGCGTGCGCGAGACCTCGATGGCCTGGCCGTTTCGCGTAGCCCCGCCGCCGAGCACGGCGACGAACAGCTCGTCAGTGACAGGCGCGAACAGCGCGCCGGCGATCGGACGGCCGTCCTCCACCAGCGCCGCCTCGACGCACCAGTCCTGCCCGCCCGCCATATAGGCGCGGGTGCCGTCGATGGGATCCACGATCCACACCCGCCGGCGCGAGAGGCGCGAGGGCTCGTCGGCGGTTTCCTCCGATAGCCAGCCATAGCCGGGACCGATCAGGCTGAGGCGCTCGCGCAGCATCAGGTCGACGGCGAGGTCCGCCTCGGTGACGGGGGAATCATTGTGCTTGGACCAACTCTTCACCCCCTCGCGGAACATCGCCACCGCGACTGCGCCGGCGGCCACCACCGCGTCTGCCAGATGGCGCGCGGCGATGGCGGGATCGGCGAGAGGATCGACGGCGGGGACGGCGGCGGAATCGGGGGATGCGGGGTGCGGAATGGGGGTGATGTCCATCAAGAGGGATTAGGGCGAAGGCGAGGTGCCCGCAACGGCGATATCGGCATTGCGAGCGATTCCGACAAGCTTTCGTCAAGCATAGGAGCCATTCGCGGGCCCCGCAGGGCCGCGAAGAAACGGTCAACCATTTCCCTTAAGCCGATGCGGGGGAGCCCTCGCCTAGCGTGCCGCCATGACAGGGAGCCTGCGGGCTCGGTAATGGCCAAACAACAGCCGGAACATCGGCGGGAGCGGCAAGATGCGTCAGATGGGGGCGGAGGCGCGGCCTCTGCAGGTGACTTATCCTTATGTCGCGCTGGAACGTCCGGCCGGCGAGGGCTGGCCGCTGGTGTTCCAGTCGCTCGACGAGGGCGCGGACGACGGCGTGCGGCTGGTGGAGCTGGGAATCGAGCGCGTGGTGCTGCGCCGGCGCGTCGCCGGCGTGCCGATGAAGGCGACGCGGCCGCTGCGCGACTATGACGGGCTGGCGGTCGCCCTGCTCGACCCGGAGGGCGAGGGCGAAGGCGTCGCCATCGTTCTCGTGCATGCCGACAGCGCCCTGTCGGTGACGCTCTACAGCGCGCCGCATATCGACGATGTGGTGGCGGAATGGCGCGGCTGGAGCGAGACCCTCGGCCTGCCCATGCTGGTGACGGAAGCCGATGGCTCCCGCCGCCCGGCCTATGCCACGCTCGGCCGGCTGGTGGTCGGCGAGGCGCGCGGGCGCCGTCCGCGTCGCGGTCCGCTCAAGCACCGGCGCCCGAGCGTCTATCGCCGCCGCGCCGCCGGCCGCCCGTTTGGCGAACCCGCCGTGCATCGCGGCGAGCGCGAGATGTTCGCGCGGGACTGAAGGAGCGCCGCCAATGAAATTGCTGACCCCGCTCGCCGCCGCGCTGCTGCTCGCCGCGCCGGCCGCCGCTTCCGCCGCCTCCTGCGCGGCGATGCTGGAGCCCACGCAGGCGGCGCTCGACACCTATATCGAGGCGGTCGCCGCGAAAGGCGCGACCGCGGACGAGAGCACCGGCGCCCTGCTCGACCATGACCCCAGCCCAGCGGGCCTCGCCAGGAGCGAGGCGGCGATCGGCGACGGCACCGTGCCGATGCGTGCGCAGAAGGCCCTCGACGAGGCCCGTGCGGCACAGGCGGCGGGCGAGGAGGCCAAGTGCCTCGCCGAGGTGGCGAAGGCGCGGAGCCTGATCGGGCTCAAATAGTCGCTCACGGGTCCGCCGCATGAAAAAGGGCGCCCGAGGGCGCCCTTCGTCTTTTCGGCCGCAGGACGGCTCAGGGGCAGACATGCACCCAGGCGCCGCCCCAGTTGCGCCGCCAGAAGCAGCCGGGACGCACCGGCGGGCCCCAGCCGCGCGCGTAAGGCGGTACGTACCAGTAGTTCCAGTTCGGCCGCCACACGCAGCGCCACGGGCCGCAGACCCAGCGCACATTCTCCACCGGCAGGGTGGAGGCGGTGCCGGGCAGCGCCGGCACGGCGGCGCCGAGCGTCGGAGAGGCGACAGCGGCCTCCGCGCCGCCGGAGGCGAGGCCGGCGGCGGAGAATGCTCCGAGCACGAGAGCGACAGCGAGCACCGCCCGGCGCAGATGGCGCAGGGGGCGGGCAACGAGGGAAGACATCACGGAACGGCCAGTCATCAAGGCACTCCCGAATGTTGTTATCAATGCGGCGGACGATAGCACGGCCGCCTGCCCGCGCCAGCCGTAACCCCATGCGGCGGCGAAAAAATTCCCGGCCCACCGGCGACTTTCGGGGCGGCCTTGCTATGCTCCGCGCCACCCGCTCCCCGAGGCCATACCCGGAGACCTCCCATGCGCTCCAAGATCATCGGCACCACCCTTCCCGTGCTCGAAATCCAGCTCGACGCCGGCGACCGCATCGTCGGCGTGCCGGACCAGCTCTCCTGGATGTCGGGCGACGTCACGCTCACCACCTCGACCGCCGGCGGCGGCGCGGGCGGGCTGTTCGGGCTGGTGAGCCGGGCGGTGTCCGGCGGCGGACTGTTCATGACCGAGTTCCACGCCGAGCGCGGGCCGGGCAATGTCGCCTTCGCCGCCAAGCTGCCGGGCAGTTTCGTGCCGGTTGAGATCGCGCCGGGGGGCGGCTACATCGTGCACCGGCACGGCTTCGTCTGCGGCTCGCCCGGCATCGAGGTGACCACCGCCTTCCAGCAGACGCTGGGCGGGGCAGTGTTCGGCGGCGAGGGCTTCATGCTGCAGAAGCTGGCCGGCCAGGCCAGCGCCTTCGTCGAGCTGAGCGGCGAGCTCGTCACGTATGAACTCCAGCCCGGCCAGTCGCTGCTGGTGCATCCCGGCCATGTCGGCATGTTCGAGGAGAGCGTCGCCTTCGAGCTGACGACGATGCGCGGCATACGCAACGCGCTGTTCGGCGGCGACGGGCTGTTCCTCGTGCGGCTTTCCGGGCCGGGCAAGGTGTGGCTGCAGTCGCTCACCGCGCCGAGCCTCGCCCACGCCCTCGCCCCCTACCTGCCGGGCAAGCAGGGCTGAGGGCGCTCAGCCTGGGGGCATGCCGGCGCCGGTGCCGCTGAGCAGCACCAGCCCGACGAGGCCGCCGCCGAGCACGAGGATCGCCGGGTTCACCTTCTTCATGAAGTAGACCCCGGCGAACACGCCGATGGCGATGAGGATGGTCAGCGTGCCGTCGATGGCGGTGCGTGCGATGGAGATGGTGCCCGCCGCCATCAGCCCGACCACCAGCGGGGCGAGCCCCTGCTGAAGCGAGCGGCGCCAGGGCGAGCCCTCGAAATGGTCCCACACCCGCGAGGCCGCCCAGGAGATCGCCCCGGCGGGCAGGAAGAAGCCGAGAAAGGCCAGCAGCGCACCCGTGAAGCCGGTGACGTGATAGCCGATCACGATCACCATCAGCATGTTCGGGCCCGGCACCACCTGCCCGAGGCCGTAAATGTCTCGGAACTGGTCGTCGCTGAGCCAGTGATAGCTGCCGACGACGAGCTCCTTGGTCTCCGGCAGCACGGCGGCGCCCCCGCCGACCGCCAGCACGGAGAGCAACGAGAAGACCGCGAAGACGGAGAGATTCTCGTTCACGACACGCCTCCCGGCCCGCGCTCGACCGGCGCGTCGCCCTTTTTCGGACGGAACAGGAAGACCGCCACCGGCCCGACGGTGAGCAGCACCCAGACCAGCGAGATGTGCAGGAAGCTCACCATCAGCACCGTCACCACGATGATGGTGACGTTGACGATCTCGCCGAGCTGCCTGCGCCCGATCTGCAGCGTCACCGCCGAGAGCATGCCCACCGCTGCGGCGCCGACGCCGACGAGGGCGGCGTTCACGTAAGGGTTATGGGCGTTGGCGGCGTAGAGCACGCCGAGCACCAGAACCATGGTGCCGCCGGGCAGCGTCATGCCGGCGAAGGCGACGATGGCGCCGGCCACACCGCGCAGCCGGTCGCCGACGATGATGCTCATATTGGTGGCGTTGAGGCCCGGCAACGCCTGCGCGATGCCGAGGGCGGAGAGAAAATGCTCCTCGTCGAGCCAGCGCTTCTGGAGGACGAGGCTGGAGCGCAGATAGGCCACCACGCCGCCGCCGAAGCTGATGGCGCCGATGAACAGGAAGGTGAGGAAGATGCTCCACAGCGGCACGTCGCGCGGCACGGCGTAGGGTGCCGGCGCGTCGGCGCTACCGGTGCCGGGCGGGATGGGGGAAGTCATGGCGGGCGGTCCCGTGTGCGTCGTCGTCCGCGCTCAGCCCTCGTGGCTCGCCACGAGCTGCTTGCCGAAATTGTAGACCAGCGCCGTCTTGGTGGCGCCGAGCTTCACCCATTCCGGTGCGTGGGTCTGCGCCGCCTTGAAGAACTCCTCCGAGCGCGCCACCGCTTTGGCGTGCAGCGCGTCGTAGCGGTCGAACTTCGCCTGGAAGGCGAATTCGCCGATGATCGAGGTCTCGGTGGCGCGCTCGCGCCAGACCGCGATGGTCGCCTTGGCAATGAGGCCGTGGCCGAAGTCAAAGGAACCGACATTCACCTGCACCTCCTCGACCGGCAGGTTGTTGACCAGCGACACCTTGGCGCCGGTATCGGCCGGGCAGTGCTCCGCGAGTTCGGGGAAGACCGAGGTGATGCGCCCCAGCCCCTCGTCGAGCACGAGGCCGGGCGTCAGCAGCACGCAATTGTGCGAGTAGAGCGAGCGCATGCCTCCGAGCTCGTCCTTGAGCGGCAGCAGCTCTTCCTTGAACTTGATGTCGGCGCGCCCGCTCATATGCGGCACCACGTCGACGCCCGCGGCGGTCGCCAGATCGGGGTGGCGGAACTTGAGCGTCAGCTCATGCTCGGAATCGGGCCAGCCATCGGTGTAGAAGGTGCGCTTACGCAGGATGAAGGCGTTGCGGTAGAGGTCGTAATCGGGCGTGTCGTAGAACAGCACCTCGCGGACCTGGCGCTTGAAGCCGTCCTTGTTGGTGGTGACGCCGACCTTGAACTCGGGCGCGATCAGGCACAGCTTGTGCCAGTACACCTCGAACTGATGCGGGTCGAAGAACCGTTCCGGGCGAAGCAGGATCTTGTATTCACGGTAGTGGATATCGTCCATGGAAGCTCCGCCGCCTCGCGGCCCGCCGCATGCAGAAGCAGAAGATTTACGCCGCCGACGCCAGCGCGACAAGCGGATCGATCAAGCCTCGTCACACGCGCGTCATGCCGGCGCGCACCTTGAACGAGGCCACCCAAATGTGGTCCAACCATGCGGATCACGAACAGCCCCTGCGGACGCGGCCGCGACGGCCGCTCCGGCGAGAAAGAGACAGCGCCATGCCCTCCAAGCTCGACCAACTGCGTGCCATGACCGTCGTCGTCTCCGACACCGGCGACATCGAGACGGTGCGCCGGCTGAAGCCGCAGGACTGCACCACCAACCCGACCCTGCTGCTCAAGGCCGCCGAGATGCCGGCCTATGCCTTCCTCGTCGACGAGGCGATCGAGTGGGGCCGCCGGCAGGGCGGCGCCTCGCAAGCGGTGGTGGACGCCACCTGCGACCGGCTGGCGCTGAACTTCGGCGCCGAGCTCTCCAAAATCGTGCCCGGCCGCGTCTCCACGGAAGTGGATGCCGACCTCTCCTTCGACACCGAGGCCTCGCTGGCCAAGGCCCGCTCCTTCATCAAGTCCTATGAGGAGCGCGGCGTCGGGCGCGAGCGCATCCTCATCAAGCTGGCCTCGACCTGGGAAGGCATCCGCGCTGCGGAGATCCTTCAGAAGGAAGGCATCGACTGCAACCTGACCCTGCTGTTCTCGCTCGCCCAGGCGGCGGCCGGGGCGGATGCCGGCGCCTTCCTCATCTCGCCCTTCGTCGGGCGCATCCTCGACTGGCACGTGAAGGCGGGCGAAGGCCCGTTCACCGCCGAGACCGATCCGGGCGTCGTGTCGGTCCGCCAGATCTACGCCTACTACAAGAAGCACGGCATCCCGACCGTGGTGATGGGCGCCTCCTTCCGCAACACCGGCGAGATCGAGGCGCTGGCCGGCTGCGACCGGCTCACCATCGGCCCGGCGCTGCTCGACCAGCTCGCCGCCGACGAGGGCGTGCTGGAGCGCCGCCTCGATCCGGCCGACACGACGGGCGCGCCGGAGCGGCTTCATCTCGACGAGAAGGCGTTCCGCTTCGCGCTCAACGAGGACCAGATGGCCACCGAGAAGCTCTCGGAAGGCATCCGGCTCTTCGTGAAGGACCTGCGCACGCTGCGCGGCATGGTCGCCAAGCGGCTGGAAGGCGCCAAGGCGGCCTGATAGAGGAGGCTCCGGCCTCCTTTTTCGATGGCGTACGCATGATCCCTCCCGAAATCGGCTTTGCGCTGGCCGCAGGCCTTGCCGCCGTCTTCGTCGGCATGAGCAAGGGCGGGGTGCCGATGATCGGCTCCCTCGCCGTGCCTACCATGGCGCTGTTCATGTCGCCGGTGACGGCGGCCGGCCTGCTGCTGCCGGTCTATGTCGTCAGCGACATGTTCGGCGTGTGGGCCTACCGGCGCGAATTCTCCACCCGCAACCTCGCCATCCTCATTCCCGCCGCCACGGTCGGCATCGGCATCGGCTGGGCCACCGCCTCCATCGTCACCGACGCCGAGGTGATGCTCATCGTCGGACTGATCGGCCTCGCCTTCTGCCTCATACGCTGGCTCGGCGGGGCGGGGCAGGCGGCGCGGCCGGCGGACCTGCCGCGCGGGCTGTTCTGGGGCGCGGTGTCGGGCTTTACCAGCTTCGTCAGTCATGGCGGGGCGCCGCCCTACCAGATGTATGTGGTGCCGCAGAAGCTGCCGAAGATGGTCTATGCCGGCACCACGACGCTGACCTTCGCCGCCGTCAACGCCATCAAGCTCATTCCCTACTGGTCGCTCGGCCAGCTCAACCCGGCCAACCTCACTGTCACGGCGCTGCTGATGCCGGTGGCGGTCGCGGCCACCTTCGTCGGGGTGAAGCTGACACGCATCCTGCCGGAGAAGCTGTTCTACCGGCTGGTGATGGGCGCGCTGTTCCTGATCTCGCTCAAGCTGACCTGGGACGGCGCGCGGCTGATGCTGGGGGCCTGATCAGTCCTCGGCCGGCCGGGCGACGAGCGCGGCGGTCCAGAAGCCGAGGGCGAGCACCAGCGCCAGCGCGATGATGGCGAAGAGCACCGCGTCGTAGGAACCCGTCGCCGTCCACAACGCCGCGAGACCCGCCGGGGCGAGCGCGCGCGAGAAGGTCGCCGGCAGCGAGAGAACCCCGTTCACCGCGCCATAGGCCCGCCGCGTGATCAGCTCGGGCACCGCCAGCCCGCGCACGATGGTGATGATGCCGTTCACCGCGCCGTAGCCGACGGCGAACAGCGCCACCCATTCGAAATGCGGCGGCATGAACTCCAGCGCCAGGAAGGCGAGCGGGAACACAGCCACGATCACCGCACCAACCGCCCGCACCGGCGCGCGCGGGGCGAACACCGACACCACCACCCGGCCGGCGACCTGCGCCGGGCCGATGATGGCGAGGGCGCCGACCACGCTGGCAATGTCGAAGCCGCGCTCCACCAGCAGCGGGTAGACGTGAAAGGTGAAGCCCGAGAACATCGCGGAATAGGCGGTGAAGGCGAGCGCCAGCGCCCAGAAGGCCGGCTGGCGCAGCGCCTGCGCCACGGGCGAGCGGCGCGGCAGCGCGTCGTCCGGCACGCGCGGCGGCAGGGCGTCGCGGGAGGGGTCGATGGCGAGGTAGTTGGCGCTTGCGCAGACCAGCACGTTCACCGCGCCGAGCACCAGCAGCGTGTCCCGCCAGCCCACCGCCTCGATGAGGAACTGGATGAGCGGGATGAAGACGGTGGAGGCGAAGCCGCCCCACAGGGTCAGCGCGGTGATGCCGGGGCGGGCGTTGAGCGGGCCGGCACGGCGGGCGACGACGGCGAAGGCAGGCTCGTAGAGCGTCGCCGCCTGCACCACGCCGAGCCCAGCGACGGCGGCATAGAACAGCATCAGGCTCCCCGCCTGCGACCACAGCAGGAACAACAGCCCCGCCAGCGCCGAGCCGCCCGCCATGACCGGTCGGCCATGGCCGCGGTCGATGGCGAGGCCGGCGGGATAGGCGGCAAGACCTGCCAGCGCGAGACCGAGCGTCGCCGCGCCGTAGAGCTCGGCCTTCGACCAGCCGAGTTCGACGCTCATCGCCTGCGCGATCTGGGGAAAGCTGTAATAGAGCGAGCCCCAGGAACAGAGCTGGGCGACGCCCAGCCCGATGATGAAGGGCGAGCGCCCGTCCGGCGGCCGGTGACGCGCCTCGGGCGCTGCGGCATCCACGTCAGGCAGGCCGCGCCGGCGCAAGCACGTCGCTCACCAGATTGACCCAGTAGCTGGCGCCCACCGGCAGCAACGCGTCGTTGAAGTCGTAATGGGCGTTGTGCAGGTTGGGTCCCGGGCCGCTGGCGAGGCACAGATAGGCGCCCGGCACCGCCTCCAGCATGTAGGCGAAATCCTCCGCCGCCATGATCGGCTCGAAATCGGGCACGATGGCCTCGCCCACCGTCGCCCGCGCGGCGGCCAGCGCCAGCCCGAATTCGTGAGCGTGATTGACCAGCGAGGGGTAGCGCCGGTCGTAGCGGATCTCGGCACGCGCGCCCTGCGCCGCGCACACGCCTTCCACGATGGCGCGGAAGCGCGTCTCGGCGAGGTCGCGCACCTCGCGCGAGAAGCTGCGCACCGTGCCGCGCAGCAGCACCTCGTCGGGGATCACGTTCCAGGTATCGCCGCCATGAATCTGGGTGACGGTGACCACCACCGCCTCCTGCGGGCTCACCGAGCGCGAGACGATGGACTGAAGCTGGGCGACGAGGTGGGAGGCCGCCAGCACCGGGTCGATGCCGCGCTGGGGCATGGCGGCATGGGCGCCACGCCCGATCACCTTCACCTCGAAGATGTCGAAGGCGGCGAACATGGCGTCGGGCCGGCCGAGAAAGGTGCCGAAGGGCGCGTTCGGCCAGTTGTGCAGCCCATACACCGCCTGCATCGGAAACAGGTCGAACAGGCCCTGCTCGACCATGACCTTGCCGCCGCCCTCGTTCTCCTCGGCCGGCTGGAAGATGAAGTGCACCGTGCCGGCGAAGTCGGGATTCCGGCTGAGGTGGCGCGCAGCGGCGAGCAGCATGGTCATGTGCCCGTCATGGCCGCAGGCGTGCATCTTGCCGGGCGTGTCGGAGCGCCACGGCAGATTGGTCGCCTCATGGATGTCGAGCGCGTCCATGTCGGCGCGCAGGCCGATGGCGGGGCCCTCACCAGCTTTTCCCGTCAGCGTCGCCACCAGCCCGGTGCCGGCCAGCCCCCGATGCACGGGCAGGCCGAAGCTCTCCAGCTTCTGCGCGACGAAGGCGCCGGTGCGCGTCTCCTCGAAGGCGGTCTCCGGCATGGCGTGCAGCGTGTGGCGCCAGCCGGCGAGTTCGTCCGCCTGCGCCGCCAGGGCGGGAAGGACACCGGGGCTGACGCCGGCGCCATAGAGTCTGTCCGGGCCGTCCTGCTGCGCGTCCTTGGCCATATCGCGTCCACCTTTGCTGGCGTGCCGGTGGGCCGGGCTTATCGCGGGCGGAAGCGGCCGGCAAGCTCCGGCGCGCCGCGAGGACGAGGAACCCCCCGGTCGAGGGGACGTTGGTCCCGACACGGTCCAAACGGAGGAACCGGCCATGAACGCCATGCTGACAACCCCTGAGCCGACGCCATATGCCGCCGTGCCCGGCCAGCCCGATGCGCCGGTGCCCGGCGTGCCGCCCATGCCGGGGCCTGCGCCGACCCCCGATCCGCGGCCGACGCCCGGTCCCGCGCCGGGTCCCGCTCCCGGTCCGGCGCCGGTGCGCGACCCGGAGATTACGCCGGTGCGCGATCCCGAGGAGCCGATCATCAGCGATCCGCCGCCGGCGCCGCCGCCGCAGCGCCCGGGCACCGGCACGGAGCTGCGGGCGGCCGGCCCTCGCGAGCCGTCCGAGCGGCCGCCGCCGGCCATCGACGACCCGGTGACGCCGCCCGACCCCGACCCGGATATCGTGCCGGACGTAGAGGAACCCGGCGACGAGCCGGGTCCGGCGCCCATCGACCTGCCGCCGCGCGACCCCGGACAGCCGGCGCCGGGCACGCTGCTCTGAGGCGTCTTTGCTCCTGCGGCCGGGAACGTTCCCGCCGCGAACCTGTTTTCCCGATATCCGGCTGCGGACGGAAATGTATCCGCGCGGCCGAATACCACAAAACCCTAAATGATTACCGGCTCTGTCAGGAGGAATTCACCATGGGTCTGTTCTCGAAAGACATCAAGACGATGGACGATCTATTCGTGCACACGCTGCAGGACATCTATTACGCGGAGAAGAAGATCGCCAAGTCGCTGCCGACCATGATCGACAAGGCGAGCGATGCGCAGCTGAAGGCGGATTTCCAGAACCATCTCGGCGAGACCGAGAACCACATACTGCGCGTCGAGGAAGTCTTCCGCATGCACGGCATCGAGCCGAAGGCGGTCAACTGCCCGGCGATCGACGGCATCATCGACGAGGCCGAGGAGATCGCCGGCGATGTCGCCGACAAGCAGGTGCTCGACGCGGCGCTGATCGCTGCCGCGCAGGCGGTGGAGCATTACGAGATGACCCGCTACGGCACGCTCATCGCCTGGGCCAAGCTGCTCGGCAGGCCCGACTGCGCCGGCGTGCTGACGAAGAACCTCGCCGAGGAGAAGAACGCCGACACCAAGCTGACCAAGCTCGCGGAATCCCGCGTCAACCTGCACGCCGCCGAGTAAGGCGGCGCGCGGAGACGACGCGCGATGCCGGCGCCGGCCCGGATCCTCCCCTGTCCGGGCCGGTGGCCGGTCGTTTTTCACCCCAAGGGAGGCAGTCATGCCCGCAAAATCCAAGGCACAGCAGAAGGCGGCCGGCGCGGCGCTCGCCGCCAAGCGCGGCGAGGCGAGCAAGAGCTCGCTGCGCGGCGCGTCGAAAGAAATGGCCGGCTCGATGACCGAGAAGGAGCTGGAGGAGCTCGCCTCGACCTCGCGCAAGGGCAAGCCCGATCACGTCGAGAACCCCCGCTGATCTGCGCAGGTCCGCGCTGCGGGCGGGAACGATGACGCCCGGCACCGCGTTCATGCCCCCGCAACAGTGTGGGGAATGTTCATGGCGCCGGGCAGCACGCAGACGGGAAGACCGAACCAGTCGCTCTTTACCCGTTTCGCCCAGAAAATATCGGCCGCCGCCGGGAAGCCGGCGACCTTCGTCGGTGCGGCGGCGCTGATCGTACTCTGGGGCCTCAGCGGCCCCTTTGTCGGTTTCGGCGACACCTGGCAGCTCATCATCAACACCTCGACCACGATCATCACCTTCCTGATGGTGTTCGTGATCCAGAACAGCCAGAACCGCGACACCGCCGCCCTGCACATCAAGCTGGACGAACTGATTGCCCGCACCGAGGGCACGCGGCGTGTGCTGCTGGACCTCGAGGAGTTGGACGATACCGCGCTGGAGAAGATCCGCGCGGAATATGAGGAGCTTGCCCGCCGCGAGCGGGAGGGCGACGGCGGCGGCAAGGAGGGCGGGGGAGAGGCGAGGCCGGCCCGCGAGCCGGCGCCGAAGACTTCCCGCCGCCCGACCCCGCGTAAAACAGCCTCCGAAAAGACCGCGTCCGGCGCTTCCACGCCCCGGAAACCCGCCTCCTAGGCGGTCCGCCTTGATGGTCGCAGGGCTGCGGGACGGCGGCGTCACCCCTTGCCGCCGTCGCCCTTCTTGTCTCCGTCCTTGCGGCCCTTGCCCTTGGCGTCCCCTCCCTTGGCGTCCTTCGCCTTGCGGTCCTTCTCGCCGGCGCCGCCCGGGCGCGCGCGGTTGGTGAAGCGGGCATTGCCCAGCCCGGTGCCGATGGTCAGCACGCCCCAGCGTTCCACATCCTGCATGAAGGGCGTCTCGCTCAGCCCCTGCACCACGGCGTCGTTGTGCATCACCACCGCCGTCTCGTGGCCGTCGATCTCGGGAATCGCGTCCCACAGTGCCGCCGGCAGGTTGAAGCGCTGGCTCTCCCAGTTGCCCGGCAGGTTCTGCGCGCCGGCCTCGATGGAGCCGTCCGCATCGATGGCGCCGGGACAGGCGACGCCAATGAAAGGGGCGAGCTTCAGTCCCTCTTTGCCGGCCTTGTCGATCAGCCCGCGCAGCATGTCGACGAGGCGCTCCACCGCGTCGTCGCGATGGGTCTCGTCGTCACGGTGGCGCCACAGCTCCAGCGTGCGCACCCGCGCCTTCGACAGGTCGTCCGCCTTGCCGAGATTGAGCTTGACGATGCCGGCGCGGATATTGGTGCCGCCGATGTCGACGGCAAGGATGTCGTCGAAGCTGCCGAACATCCAGCTCGGCGCCAGATGCGCGGCGCCGATCAGCCCGGCTTCGTCGGGATGATTGCGGATCGGCTGCAGCTCCACCTTCACCTCGTCGGCGCGCAGCAGCAGCTCCGCACGGGCGATGGCGAGGGCGGCGAAGCGGCCGGAGGTGAGCCCGCCGCCGACCGCGACGCGCTCGGTGTCGCGCCAGTCCTTGGTGCGCAGCAGGCGGCGCAGCACGGCGGCGAGGTCCTGCGCGTAATCCTCCATGGCGGAATGCACCACGGCCTGCTCGCGCGGCTCGCCCTTGATCAGCACATCGTCGATCAGGCTCTTGGACAGCTCAGGCGTCGGCGTGTCGCCGAAGCGGGGCGAGACGTCCTCGTCCTTGCCGTTGTCGTCCTTGCCGTCCCCATCCTTGCCGTCCCCATCCTTGCCGTCATCGTCCTTGCCGCGGTCCTTGCGGCCCTTCCCCTCGCCGTCGGCGAGGACGCGCCAGCGCTCCAGCCCCTCAAAGAAGGCGGCGCGGCGGGCGCGGTCGCCGAGGAATCCGTCCTCCTCGCGCAGCTGGCTGTTGCAGGCGTCGACGGTGACGGAGGCGAGCGTCGCCGCCCCGTGCACGCCCAGCGCCGGCGGCGTCTCCTTCGCCCGCGTTTCGGACTTCTTCGCGCCCTTGTTCTTTTCGCTGGTCGTCTTCTCGCTCGTTGTCATGGCGCAGCCGGAAACCTCCCTCACGATGGCCGACGGCGGTATCGGCATCGGCGCAGGAGAACGGGCCAGGGCGGCTCCGCGTTCCCTTCGCCCGGCCGGCGACGAAAATTCGCAGGTGGCGGGAATAGGCGGGCGGGCGGCTCCGTATACGGATCATGAGGCGCGAGAAGACAGGCGGCATAAGGTTCGACGTGATGGGGCAGCTCCCCGTCATGCGCCGCTATGCGCGCTCGCTGACCCGCGACGACACCGATGCCGAAGACCTTGTGCACGACGCGCTGGTGCGCGCCTATGAGCGGCGCGGCAGCTTCGATGCCGAGCGCGGCGGTGCCGCCGGCGGCCTGCGCGGCTGGCTGCTCTCCGTGCTGCACAATGTCTTCATCGACCGCCGAAGGCTGAACGCCGCCCGCACCCGCCGCGAGGCGCAGGCGGGCGAACTTGCGGACACCGTGGCAGCGCCCGCGCAGGAACACAGCCTGCGCCTCGCCCAGGTGCGCGACGCCTTCATGGAGCTTCCCGAGGAGCAGCGCGCGGCGCTGCATCTCGTGGCGATCGAGGGCCTTGGCTATGCCGAGGCCGCGAGCGCACTCGGCATCCCGCAGGGGACGCTGATGTCGCGCCTGTCGCGCGCCCGCGCCGCGCTGCGCGCCGTCGAGGACGGCGCCGGCGCCGGGCGTTCCAGCCGTCTGCGCATTGTGGGAGGTGCGGATGACCCGTCCCGTTGATCCGGTCTCCGACGACGACCTGCAGGCCTATGTCGACGACCAGCTCGACGTCGCCCGACGCATCGACGTCGAGGCGTATCTGAGCGCCAACCCCGCCGCCGCTTCGCGGGTGATGGCGGACCTGCGCACCCGCGACGAGCTTCGCCTCGCGCTCGCCGAGACGCCGCGCGCCGCCTCCGCCGCCACGGCGCGGCTCGCCACCGCCGAGGCCGCCCGCCGGCTGGAAGGGGCACTGTCGCGCGAGCGCTGGCTGCGCCGGATGCGCATCGCCGCCACGGTGGCGCTGCTCATCGGCGCGGGCTGGTTCGCCCATGCCCAGTTCGGCCCGCTCGGGGTCAGCCGCGTGGTCGCCTCCGGCCTGCCGCCGGCCTATGTCGAGGACGCGGTGCGCGCCCATCGCACGGCGCAGCTTCGCGCCGGCATGCGCTCGCAGCCGGGCGCCTCCTACGACCCCGCCGAGATCCGCGCCGCCACCGCCATCGTGCTGCCGGCGCTGCCGGAGGACTGGAAGGTGGAGGATGTGCAGGTCTTCCCCTCCGCTTTCGGGCCGAGCCTCGAACTCGCCGTGCGTACCCATGAGCACGGTGCCGTCTCGCTCTTCGCGGTGCGGCCCGGCACCTTCGACGTCGTGCCGGCCACCACCGTGCCGAAAGACGGGCTGACCGCCGCCTACTGGCAGGTCGGCGAAGTCGCCTACGCGCTCGTCGCGCCGAACGACGCCGAACAGGGCGCCGCGAGTGCTCGCGAGATCGACCGTACCGCGAGCCGGCTTGCCCGCTCGCTCTACTGAACCCACATCATGTCAAGGAGATCGTGATGAACACGCCCAATTACGGCTTCCAGTGGCAGACCGGCGCTCGCGGCGTCGACCGGGCCGTCTTCGACGAGGGCCTGCGCCGCCACATGCTGCGCGTCTACAACTACATGGCGCTCGGCCTCGTGCTGACCGGCGCCGTCGCCTTCATCGTCGGTACCACGCCGGCGCTCTATGTGCCGATCTTCTCCACCCCGCTGAAGTGGGTGGTGATGCTGGCCCCGCTCGCCTTCGTGCTGTTCTTCTCGTTCCGCATGCAGTCCATGTCCGGCAGTGCGGCGCAGACGATGTTCTGGGCGTTCTGCGCGGTGATGGGCCTGTCCATGGCGTCCATCTTCCTGGTGTTCACCGGCACCTCGATCGCGCGCACCTTCTTCATCGCGGCGACCATGTTCGGCGCCACCAGCCTCTATGGCTACACGACCAAGCGCGACCTCTCGCAGTTCGGCTCCTTCCTCATCATGGGCCTGATCGGCGTGGTGATCGCCAGCGTCGTCAACATCTTCCTCGGCTCGACGATGCTGCAGTTCATCGTCTCGGTGGTCGGCATCCTCGTCTTCGTGGGCCTGACGGCGTGGGACACGCAGTCGATCAAGGAGCAGTACGCCGACCATTTCGACGCCGAATCGCAGCAGAAGCTCGCCGTCTTCGGCGCCTTCTCGCTCTACCTGAACTTCATCAACATCTTCCAGCTCCTGCTCAATTTCACCGGCGAGCGGGAGTGACGGAGCCCGAACCCCAAGGGAATCTCGTCATGAACGACCAGGATCGCCAGGCCATTGACGGCCTCTTCGCCAAGCTCGCCGAAGCCGAGCGTCTGTCGGGTCCGCGCGACCCGCAGGCGGAAGGCTTCATCGCCGAGCGCATCGCCGGCCAGCCGGCGGCTCCGTACCTGATGGCGCAGACCATCGTGATGCAGGACTACGCCCTCAACCAGGCGCAGGCCCGCATCGCGGAGCTGGAGCGGCAGGCCGAAGAGGCCCGGCAGGCGTCCGAGGAAGAAGCCCGTCCCGCCGGCGGCGGGGGGCTGTTCGGCAGCCTGTTCGGCTCCGGCCAGACCCCGGCGCGGCGCAGCCCGGTGCCTTCCGTGCCGCGTCCGGCCGGCGGCCCGCAGGCCGGGGCCATTCCCGCCGACGCCTCGCCGGCCTGGCGCTCGGGGGCGGTGGCGGGCGCGCCGATCGCTGGCGGGGCCCCGTCCGGGCCGTTCGGCGGCCAGCCGGGTCAGCCCGGCATGCAGCCCGGCGGCTTCGGCCGTCCCGGCTTCGGCGGCGGCGGGTTCCTGGCCGGTGCGGCGCAGACCGCGATGGGCGTCGCCGGCGGCGTGCTGCTGGGCAACGCCATCGCCGGCATGTTCGGCGGCAGCGAGGCCAAGGCGGCGGAAGCACCGGCCGAGCCGGCGGCGGACACCGGCGCGCAGGATGCCAGCGCGCAAGATGCCAGCGCTCAGGATAGCAGCGCGGCCGATCAGGACTTCGGCGCACAGGATATCGGCGCGGCCGACGATGGCGGCTTTTTCGGCGGCGGCTGGTTCGACAGCGGCGAGGATATCTGACCGGCGGCCTGCCGCCGGTCTCCAGCTTGCGCCTTGCGGGGACGACCCGAAGCCTTCCCACGGGCTCCCGCGCGGCGCTGACTGCCCCTCACCTGGACAGGCCGGTTCCGCTGGCCTGTCTCTTTTTTTGCGCGAAGGGGGACTTACGCGAAAGCCTGTCGTGCTCAGACGCGCAGGCCGTTCTCCAGCGCGAAATCCCTCAGCTTGCGTTCCGGCCGGGCGCCGATATGGCTGATGATCTCGGAGGCCGCCAGCGCACCGAGCTTCAGGCTCTCCTCCGCCGCGAAGCCGCGCGCGAAGCCGTGCAGGAAGCCGGCGGCGAACAGGTCGCCCGCGCCCGTGGTGTCGACCACGCGCGCCACCGGAAAGGCCGGCACCGCAGCCGTCTCCGCGCCGGCCACGCAGAGCGCGCCCTTCTCGCTGCGGGTGACGACGGCACGCTTCGCCTCGCCGCGCAGCTGCGCCAGCGCCTCGTCGAAGCCGGTCTCGTAGAGCGAGGTCAGCTCGGCCTCGTTGGCGAAGACGAGATCGACGGTGCCGGTGCGGATCAGGTCGAGGAACTCGGCGCGGTAGCGCCCGACGCAGAAGGCGTCCGACAGGGTGAGCGCCACGGTGCGCCGCGCCTTGTGGGCAATGCCGGCCGCCTTGAGGAAGGCCTCCTTCGCCGCCGGCGGGTCCCAGAGATAGCCTTCGAGATAGGTCACGGCCGCGCCGGCCACCGCCGCCTCGTCGACATCGGCCGGCGACAGATCCTGCGCCGCGCCGAGGAAGGTGTTCATCGTGCGCTCGCCGTCGGGCGTCACCAGAATGAGGCAGCGCGCCGTCGCCGGACCGCTGCCGGCGGGCGGGGTGGCATAGGCGACGCCCGCCGCGCGGATATCGTGGGCGAAGATGCCGCCCAGTTCGTCGTCGCGCACCTTGCCGACAAAGCCGGAGCGCCCGCCGAGCGTGGCGACGCCGACCATGGTGTTGGCGGCCGAGCCGCCGGAAATCTCCACGCCCGGCCCCATGGCGGCGTAGACTGCTTCGGCGCGCGCCTCGTCGATCAGCGTCATGCCGCCCTTGCGCATGTCGTGGCGGTCGAGGAACGCTTCCTCGGCGCGGGAGATCACGTCGACGATGGCGTTGCCGAAGCCGATCACATCGAGGTGCTGGGCGGACATGGACGGATTTCCCTTGTCGTTCGGGCGGGAAGGAAGGCGGTCCAGCCGGTAGCAGACGCGCCGCCCCGCCGCAACGCCCGGAACCGCGTGCCGCCCGATGCGAGCCGGCAGGGCGCCCCGCTTTCGTGACGCCGGCTTCCCTTCTATTGCTAGGGTCGATCCTCACGCGCGGACATCATGGCCCTTCTCCGGCACGCCTCCACCGTCGCCCTCGCCACACTCGCCTCGCGGGTGCTCGGCTTCGCGCGCGACGCCGGCGTGGCGGCGCTGTTCGGCACCGGCGTGGTGGCGGACGCCTCCGTTGCAGGCCTTGCCCTGCCGCAGATCGCCCGCCGGCTGCTGGGCGAGGGGGCGCTCAACGCGGCGATCCTGCCGGGCCTCGCGCGCGCCGACGCCGAGGAGCGCGCGGCCCGCGCCGGGGCGGCGCTCATGCTCTTTGCCCTCGCCGCTCTGGGGCTGGCGGCGCTGTGTCTTCTCTTCATGCCGCAGTTGGTCGCCCTGCTGGCGCCCGGCTTTCCCTCGGACGGCCCGCGCGAGGCCGGCGCGGTGCTGGCCGGCCGGCTCTCGGTGGCGGCGATCCCGCTGGCGATCCTGGCCGGCGTGCTGGCCGCCTTCGCCAATGCGGCAGGGCGCTTCGCCCGGCCGTCCCTGGCGCCGGCCGCCGCCAATCTCGTCGTGCTGGCCCTGCTGCTGCTGCTGTGGCTCGCCGGGGCGCACACCATAAGCGTGGAGGCGGCGCTCGGCTGGCTGGCTGCCGGAGCGGTGGCGGGCGCGTTCACCCAGTTCGCGCTGAACCTCCTCGCCGTGCCGCGCGGCTTCTTCCGCCTGCGCGTCGACGTGGCGGCGTTACGGGCCGCGCTGCCCATGCTGGCCGCCGCCGTGCCGACCCTGTTCGCCGCCGCCCTGCCGCAGCTGCGCTTCCTCATCGCGGCGGCCGCCGCCTCCGGCATTGCGGGCGGGGTCGCGGCGCTGTTCTACGCCACAAGGCTGGTCGAGCTGCCGCTCGGGCTCGTCGGCGCCAGCGCGGGAGCGGTGCTGCTGCCGGCGCTCGCGGGGAGCGAGGCGCAAAGCGGCGGCAGGACAGGTATCGGCGCTGGCGGCATCGAGGCGGCGCTGGCGCTGTCCCTGCCGGCGGCGCTGGGCCTTGCCGTGCTTGCCCATCCCATCGTGGTGGTGCTGTTCGAGCGCGGCGCCTTCGACCCGGCGGCAAGCGAACTCACCGCCGCCGCCCTCGCCCTGCTGGCGCTCACCCTGCCGGTGCAGGCGCTGGAAAAAATCCTGATCGCGCTCGCCTTCGCCAGCGGGCTCGGACGGCTGGTGAGCCTTTCCGGCCTCGTGGCCCTGCCGGCGGGCGCGGTTGCCGGCTTCCTCGCCGTCGGGCCGCTCGGCATGGCGGGCGCGGCGCTCGGCGTGCTGGTCTCCAGCCTCGTCGCGCTCGCCGGCCTCGCCATCGGGCTCGGCCGGCGTGGCCTTCTGGTGGTGCCGGCGCCGAGCCGCACTCGCCTGGCGCGGCTCGTCCTTGCGGCGCTGGCCATGGCCGTCGCTGTCGGTCTCGGCCGATACATCGCCCAGCCGGTGCTGGCGGCGGGCGGGCTCGGCGCGACCGGCATGCTCGGCGCGCTCGTGCTGGCGGGTGTCGGCGTCTACGGCGCCGCCGCGTGGGTACTGGGCGGCATCGCGCCCGCCCTGCTGGGCGCAGGCCCGAGGCGGTGAGCCCGCCGGCCCGCAGTTGCGGCGCCGGGCGAGGCGTGCCATAGCGCCCTCGCGCGCGCGGCGCATCGCGGGGCGCAGACCACAGGACGTTCCGACATGGCCTTTCCGCAGCTCGTGTTTTCCGGCGTCCAGCCGACCGGAAACCTGCATCTCGGCAATTATCTCGGCGCCATCCAGCGCTTCGTGGCGCTGCAGGAGAGCCATGACTGCCTCTATTGCGTGGTCGACCTGCACGCCATCACGGTCTGGCAGGACCCGGCGGAGCTGAAGCGCTGCATCCGCGAGGTCACGGCGGCCTTCATCGCCTCCGGCATCGACCCCGCGCGCCACATCGTGTTCAACCAGAGCCAGGTCTCCGGCCATGCCGAGCTCGCCTGGGTGTTCAACTGCGTCGCGCGCCTGGGCTGGCTCAACCGCATGACCCAGTTCAAGGAGAAAGCCGGCAAGGACCGCGAGAACGCCTCGGTCGGCCTCTACGCCTACCCGAACCTGATGGCCGCCGACATATTGCTCTACCGCGCCACCCATGTGCCGGTCGGCGAGGACCAGAAGCAGCATCTGGAGCTCGCCCGCGACATCGCGCAGAAGTTCAACAATGATTTCGGCCCCTCCATCGCCGCCAATGGGCTGGGCGAGACGTTCTTCCCCTTGCCCGAGCCGCTGATCGGCGGGCCGGCGGCGCGGGTGATGAGCCTGCGCGACGGTGCGAAGAAGATGTCGAAGTCGGACCCCTCCGACCTCTCGCGCATCAACCTGACCGACGACGCCGACACCGTCGCCTCGAAGATCCGCAAGGCCAAGACCGACCCCGAGCCGCTGCCCTCCGAGGCGGAGGGGCTGAAGGGCCGCCCCGAGGCGGAGAACCTCGTCGGCATCTATGCCGCGCTGGCGGAGCTGCCGAAGGACGCGGTGCTGGCGCAGTTCGGCGGCGGCCAGTTCTCCACCTTCAAGGCGGCGCTGGTCGACCTCTCGGTGGCGAAGCTCGGTCCCATCGGCGCGGAGATGAAGCGCCTCGTCGCCGATCCCGACCATATCGACGCCATCCTGCGCGACGGCGCGGCGCGCGCCCGCGTGCTCGCGGATCGGACCATGGCGCATGTGAAGGACATTGTCGGCTTCGTGCGCTGACGGCCTCAGCCTTACGGCGTGCCGGCGATCTCCTCGATCGGCACGGGCCGTTGCAGGAAATAGCCCTGCGCCAGATCGGCGCCGAGGTCGCGCAGCATGTCGAGCTCGCTCGCGGTCTCGACGCCCTCGGCGATGATGGAGGAGCCGATGTCATGCGCGAAGGCGATGAGCCCGCGCGCCAGCGCCCGTCGCCGCCAGTCCGTGTCGATGTCGCGCGTCAGGCTGATGTCGAGCTTGATCGTGTTCGGGGCGAGATTGAGGATGTGCCGCATGGAGGCAAATCCGGCGCCGGCATCGTCCACCGCCAGGCGCAGCCCGCCCCGCCGCAGCGGCTCGAGCGCCGCGAGCAGCGCCTCGTAGTCGGCGACGATGCGTGCTCCGTCACCTCCAGCACGAGGCGCAAGGTGGCGGCAATCTCCAGCAGCGGCAGCAGCCGGCCGGAGAGTATGAGGCCGGGCGAGACGTTGATGGCGAGGAAGACGGAGGCCGGCAGCCGGTCCAGCGCCGGCAGCGCGTTGAGCACCGCTTGCATCTCCAGCGCGTGATCGAGCCCGACCCGCCGCGCCATGTCGAACCAGATGTCCGGCCCCCGCATCGGCGGGCGATCGAAGCGGGCCAGCGCCTCAACCCCTTTCACGCCGCTTCCGTCGACGCCGGCAATGGGCTGGAACACCATGCGCGGTGCGCCCGCCGACATGGCGAACCGCAGCTCGCGCCTCTCGTGCCGCCGCCCGCAGTCGGCAAGCGCGGCTTCCTCGATGCGGGCGGCGATCACATCGGCGAAGGCGTGCATGATGCGCATCTCGCGCTCGCCGAGCGAGGGATCGCTGCGATGGTGGAAGCAGCACAACGTGCCGTACACCGCGCCGGTGTCGACCCGGATCGGCACGCTCAGATGCGCCCCGATCGGCAGCGCATGGGTAGCCGCAAGGTCGCGTGCCGCCGGCACCGCCGAGGTGTCTGGAATGCAGGAGGGCATTTCCCCGCGAACCACCTTGAGGCAGTACCCCTCCTCCAGCGAGAGCGCCTGTCCGCGCACGATGGGCGCCTCCCCCGCCGCGTCGACATGCTCGAACACGCGGTCGCGGCGCCTGAAGCGGGCGATGAAGGCGACGTCCATGTCGAGGTGCTCGCGCACCATGCGCAGCACGCGGTCGAGGCCGGCGCGCACCACTTCGTGCTGGAGCGCATCGGACAGCGGGTCGGTGCGCTCGGGCGGGACGATGACGCGGTTCATGGCTCCCCTGGCGAGGATCGTCCCGGTCGTCCGCAGCCCTCCCGACGGGCTCGTCCGGCCAGCACGGACAGACGTCTCAACCATAGCATGACGCCTTGTCGACAAACAATCTTAGGCTGCAGTGACGTGGGCAGCGGTTGCACCGGAGGGGGCGACGGCAGTATCGCCCCGATGGGGCAGCTGCATGGGGTGCGCCATGAGGTGGAGCCATGAGGTGGAGCCATGAGGTGGAGCCATGAGGTGGCGCCAGCAGGTCGTGCTATGAGGAAGGCGAGTGGCGGTAGCGGCCACCGCCCCGAGTGACGGAAAAGACCGATGTCGCGCAGGCGCCAGAGCCACGAGCCCGGCCATTACCGCAAGTTCCTCGTCATCGCCGACGACACGGCGGAATGCGACCGCGCGCTCTATTACGCCGCCCGCCGTGCCGCCCGCACCCATGGCGGCGTGGTGCTGCTCGGCGTGCTGGAACTGGCCGACGCCTCCAGCCAATGGCTCGGCGTCGCCGAGCTGATGCGCGCGGAAGCAACCGACAAGGCTGAGGCGCGGCTCGGCCAGCTCGCCGCCCGCGCGCGGGCGGTCTCCGGCGCCGGCGCCCATGACCCCGAGCAGGTGCTGCGCGAAGGGGAGCTCGCCGCCGAGATCCTCAAGGTCATCGAGGCCGACGAGGATATCGCCATCCTCGTGCTGGCCGCCGGCACCGGCCACGAAAGTGCGGGTTCGCCGGGGCCCGGCCCGCTCATCGCCTCGCTGGCCAAGGGTGTCTGGGCGGGCCTGCACATTCCCGTCACCATCGTTCCCGGCGGCCTCTCGGATGCCGAGATCGACGCCCTCGCCTGAGAGAACATCTCGACGCGCTGACCGCGGCGGCCTGTCCGCGCCTCAATGACTGCGTCCGCCGCGCCGGCTTCGCCAACACGCAGGGCGTCCATGAGGAAGCCTTCGCCGAGCTGGTCGCCATGCTGGACGAACTGGAGGCGCGGCTCGCCGAGGGTGAACATCGACCACATCAAGCGCGGCTACTACTCGATCAAGGCGCTGAACCCGAACGCCATCGTGCCCGTGGGCCCGGTGCTCGACTGGCTGTGAGCGGCGTTCGGCGCCGTCTTCCCTGGGGACGCCCCTTCCCCCGCGGCGCCGGAGGGCTTATCTAAATTCCAAATTCCCCCGTCGCCGCGGCCTTGAACCCCGGTCGGCAAGGAGACCCCAGATGTTCATCCAGACCGAGCCCACCCCGAACCCCGCCACGCTGAAGTTCCTGCCCGGCCGCACCGTGCTCGGCCAGGGCACGTTCGAGGCCCGCGACGCCGACGAGGCCGGCCGCTCGCCGCTCGCCTCGCGCCTGTTCGAGGTGCCCGGTGTCGCCGGCGTGTTCTTCGGCTCCGACTTCGTGACCGTGACGAAGGAGAAGGGCGAGTGGGCGCATCTCAAGCCCGCCATCCTCGGCGCCATCATGGAGCATTTCGTCTCCGGCCAGCCGCTGCTGCCCGAGGACCACGAGCATGTGGCGGACGACGCCTTCTTCGAGGCGAAGGATGCGGGCGTCGTCGACACCATCCGCGAGCTGATCGACACCCGCGTGCGCCCGGCGGTCGCCAATGACGGCGGCGACATCACCTTCCGCGGCTACAAGGACGGCGTGGTGTTCCTCGCGATGAAGGGCTCGTGCGCGGGCTGCCCCTCCTCCACCGCGACGCTGAAGAACGGCATCGAGAACCTGCTGCGCCACTTCGTGCCCGACGTGGTGGAAGTCCGCCCGGTCTGAGCCGTCCGGCACACCAGAGCTGAAGCCCGGCCCGGGCGCCTCCCTCCTCCCGGCGCGTCTCGCGCCGGGCGCGCCCCGGAACCCGCATGCTGATCCTCGCCATCGACACCGCACTGGAAGCCTGCTCGACGGCGCTGCACGACACTGGCGCCGATACGACGCTGGCGGTGCTGCGCGAGCCGATGACGCGCGGCCATGCCGAGGCGCTGATCCCCATGGTGGCCCGCGTGCTGGAGCGCGCCGGCCAGAGCATGTCCGACATCGATGCCTTCGCCGTCACCGTCGGCCCCGGCAGTTTCACCGGGCTGCGCGTCGGTATCGCGGCGGCGCGCGGCTTTGCCCTCGCCACCGGCAAGCCGGTGATCGGCCTCTCCACCCTCGCCGTGCTGGCCGCGCCCCTGCTGGCGCGCGACGACAGCGTGCCGGTGGCCGCCGCCATCGACGCCCGGCACGGCAATGTCTACCTGCAGGTGATCGGCGCCGCCGGCCGGGTGCTGGTGACGCCGCGCGCCATGGCAGTGCGCGACGCCGCCCGCTCGGTCGCCAACGGGCCGGTGCGCCTCGTCGGCTCCGGCGCCCCGCTGATCGCCGATGCGTGGCCCTCCGGCGAGCGGGCGCCCATCGTGCTGCTGGGCGACCTCACCCCCGATCCGGTCTGGCTGGCGCGGCTTGCCGGCGTCGCCGACCCGGCCCGTTCCGAGGCGCGCCCGCTCTATCTGCGCGAGGCCGACGCCAAGCCGCAGACCGGCGGACGGATCGCGCGGCGATGATCGCGCAAGGCCTCGACCGGCTGCTCGCGGGGCTCGGCCTGCGCCGCAGGCCGGTCGCGCTGCGCCCCGCCCGCTCTGGCGATGCCCCGGCGCTCGCCGTCCTCCACGCCGCCGCCTTCCGCATCGGCTGGGACGCGGCCGAGTTCGACCGGCTGCTGGCCAACCGGCTCACCCGCTGTCTGGTGGCGGCCGACGGGCCGGGCGGCGCGCCCATCGGCTTCATCCTGCTGAGCGGCGTGGTGCCGGAGACCGAGATTCTCTCCGTCGCCGTGTCGGGTGCCCGGCGCGGCGAGGGCATCGGCCGACGCCTTCTCGACACCGCCTTCGGCACGCTGGCGGCGGAGGGCTTCCGCACCGTGTTCCTGGAGGTGGAGGAGGGCAACCGGCCGGCGCTGCGCCTTTATGAGCGCGCCGGGTTCCACGAGATCGGCCGCCGGCCCGGCTATTACCGGGGGCCTGCGGGCGAGCCGGTGGCGGCCATCGCCATGCGGCGGGACATCGCCTGAGACAAGCCGACGCCACGCACCCCATTGCCCTCGGCCGGCCGCCTGCGCCATAAGCGGGCAGGGTGGGACGCGCGAAGGACACGGACCCTGGGATGAGCGAGAAGCCGACCGCGATCGAGGAAGCCTGCGTCACGCTGGGTCTGCGCATGACCGACCAGCGGCGCGTGATCGCGCGCATCATCGCCGACGCGCAGGACCATCCCGATGTGGAGGAGTTGCACCGCCGCGCCGTCGAGGTGGACGACCGCATCTCCATCTCGACCGTCTACCGCACGGTGAAGCTGTTCGAGGATGCCGGCATCATCGAGCGCCACGATTTCCGCGACGGCCGCTCGCGCTATGAACCGGTGCCGGACGAGCACCACGACCATCTGATCGACCTGCGCAACGGCACGGTGGTGGAGTTCCGCTCCGAGGAGATCGAGCAGCTGCAGGAGGAGATCGCCCGCAGGCTCGGCTTCCGCCTCGTCGGCCACCGGCTGGAGCTCTACGGCGTGCCGCTCGACAAGGCCAAGACGTCGGCCAATATGTCGGCCAAGACGTCGGGCGAGACCCCCGCCGATCCCGCCGACAAGGGCTGATATCGTGCGGGCGTGGCTGGTGATCGTGCCGGTCGTGCTGGTGACGCTGGTCGGCATTCCCCTGCAATGGCTGTCGGTCGCGCTGCGCCTGCCGAGCCGGCGCACCATCCCCGTGCTCTATCACCGCCTCGTGCTGGCGCTGGTGGGAGTGCGGGTGAGTACGGTCGGGACGCCGTCGCCGGCCCGCCCGCTGCTGATCGTCTCCAATCACGTCTCCTGGCTCGACATCCCCGTGCTCGGCTCGCGCCTGCCGCTGTGCTTCGTCGCCAAGAGCGAGGTGGCGCGCTGGCCCGGCATCGGGCTGCTGGCGAAGCTCCAGCGCACCATCTTCGTCGACCGCGCCTCGCGCAGCGCCACCGGCAAGGTGGCCGGCGAGATGGCGGCGCGGATGAACGACGGCGATCCGGTGGTGCTGTTCGCCGAGGGCACGTCGAGCGACGGCAACCGGGTCCTTCCCTTCCGCTCGGCGCTGATCGGCGCGGCGCGCGCGAGCATGGGCGCCGAAGGAGCGGAGGGCGCCACCATCCAGCCGCTCGCCATCGCCTATGTCGGGCTCGGCGGCCTGCCGCTCGGGCGGACGCGCCGACCGCTGCTGGCCTGGTATGGCGACATGGAGCTGGCGCCGCATCTCCTGGAGGTGCTGCGGCGCGGCGGCGTCGATGTGGAACTGCATTTCGGCGCTCCGCTCGCGGCCGGCGGGCGCAAGGCCGCGGCGCTGGAGGCCGAACGCGCCGCCCGCGCCATGCTGGGCGCGGCACTGACGGGACGGCCTCCCGCACTGTGAACTCGGGGGCCCCTCTCCCCGGCGGGAGAGGAAAGGGTGAGCGTCCCGCACCTGCGCCGCCCCTCGCCGCATTCCCTTTTGGCGGGAATCCGGCTACACAGGCCACAGGTGTCATCCGTGGAGACATAGACGATCTCGACCTGCGAACGAGCGGCGATATGCGGGGGCGCCTGTCATGGGGCGCAGATGGCTCGCGCCCGGATTTCGAAGGGAATGGGCCGCGCCTCGCGTAGCGAGGCCATGGCCGGGTCGATCGACACGCAATGAGTGAACCGCGCAAGCTTTACGTCCGCTCCTTCGGCTGCCAGATGAACGTCTATGACGCCCAGCGCATGACGGACACGCTGGCCAGGGAAGGCTATGTCGAGACCGAGACTCCGGACGACGCCGATCTCGTCATCCTCAACACCTGCCATATCCGCGAGAAGGCCGCCGAGAAGGTCTATTCCGAGCTCGGCCGGCTGAAGAAGGCACAGGAGGAGGCCGGCCGCCGGCAGATGATCGCCGTCGCCGGCTGCGTGGCGCAGGCGGAAGGCGCCGAGATCATCAAGCGCGCCCGCGCGGTTGACCTCGTGGTCGGCCCGCAGAGCTATCACAAGTTGCCTGAGCTGATCGCGCAGGCTGAGGCGCGCGGCTCGAACCGTCGCGCCGGCATCGTCGAGACCGAGTTCCCGCTCGAGGACAAGTTCGACTTCCTGCCGGCCCCGACGCCGGCCGCCATCGCCAGGCGCGGACCCACTGCCTTCGTCACGGTGCAGGAAGGCTGCGACAAGTTCTGCACCTTCTGCGTCGTGCCCTATACGCGCGGCGCCGAGGTGTCGCGCCCGCTCGCCAAGATCCTCGACGAGGTGATCCGCCTCGCCGAGGGCGGGGTGCGCGAGGTCACGCTGATCGGCCAGAACGTCAATGCCTATCACGGCATCGATTCGACCGGGGGTGCCGCCAACCTCGCCGAGCTGGTGCGCCGGGTGGCGCAGGTGCCGGGTATCGCCCGCGTGCGCTACACCACCAGCCATCCCCGCGACATGGACGACGAGTTGATCGCCGCCCATCGCGACATGCCCGCGCTCATGCCCTATCTGCACCTGCCGGTGCAGTCGGGCTCCAACCGCATCCTCGCCGCGATGAACCGCCGGCACGACCGCGAGCTGTTCTTCGACATCGTCGAGCGCGTGCGCGCCGCCCGGCCGGACACCGCCTTCTCCTCGGACTTCATCGTCGGCTTCCCCGGCGAGACCGACGAGGATTTCGCCGACACGCTGGACCTCGTGGCGAAGGTCGGCTTCGCCTCGGCCTTCTCGTTCAAATATTCGCCGCGCCCCGGCACACCGGCGGCCAGCCTTGAGGCGCAGCTTCCCGAAGACGTGAAATCAGCCCGCATCCACGCGCTGCAGGCGCTGCTCGACCGGCAGAAGGCGGCCTTCGACGAAGCCTGCCGGGGCAAGCGCTTCGACATATTGCTGGAGAAGCCCGGACGCTTCCCGGGCCAGCTCATCGGCCGCTCGCCCTATCTCCAGTCGGTGGTGGTCGAGGCCCCCAAGGAGGCCATTGGCACGCTGGCGCGGGTTGAGATCCGCGAGGTGAGCACCAAGAGTCTTGCGGGCGACATACTGGACGGGGAGTTTTTCTCCGCGCGCCCGGCGGGCGAATCGCGTTTGATCGGGCAGGACGAGATTGTTGGCGAGAAACTGGAGGCGTGAGCGTGCGTCGAGGTGGATCTGATACGGAACGTGCCTTGGTTGCCGCCCGTGCGGGTTCGCCCGCCGGATCCCGCCCCCCCGCCCAGGGCTCCGCGCCCGCCAGCCGGCCGCCCGCCGTGCGCTGGATCGAGACCGACGACGAGGCCGGGCAGATCGTGCTCGCCTTCGACGACAACCGGCTCGCTAGCCAGCTCTTCGGCCATTACGGGCAGAACCTCGCCACCATCGAGCGCCGCCTCGAAATCGTCGCCGAGCAGCGCGGCAACCATGTCACGCTGGAAGGCCCGCGTGAGGCCTGCGAACAGGCCCGCCATGTGCTTGAGACGCTTTACGCCCGGCTGAAGAAGGGTGGCGAACTGCTGCCCGGCGATGTCGAGGGCGTGCTGCGCGAGGCCGCCGCACAGGGAATCCTGTTCGAGTTCGACGCCGCGACCAAGAAGCAGAGCTTCGACGAGATCCAGCTGCGCCGGCGCCCGGTGCGCGCGCGCACCGCCGCGCAGGACGCCTATATCCGCGCGCTCAAGCGCCAGACGCTGGTGTTCGGCGTCGGCCCGGCCGGCACCGGCAAGACCTGGCTGGCGGTCGCCTATGCCGTGCACCTGCTGGAGCGCCGCGTCGTCGACCGCATCATCCTCTCGCGCCCGGCGGTGGAAGCGGGCGAGCGGCTCGGCTTCCTGCCCGGCGACATGAAGGAGAAGGTCGACCCCTATCTGCGCCCGATCTACGACGCGCTGCACGACCTGATGGACCGCGCCTTCGTCGAGCGCGCCATGACCTCCGGCGAGATCGAGATCGCCCCGCTCGCCTTCATGCGCGGGCGCACGCTGGCCAATGCCTGCGTCATCCTCGACGAGGCGCAGAACACCACCTCGATGCAGATGAAGATGTTCCTCACCCGCCTGGGCGAGAACTCGCACATGATCATCACCGGCGATCCCAGCCAGATCGACCTGCCGCCGGGCCAGACCTCGGGGCTGGCCGAGGCGGTCGGGCTGCTGAAGAACGTCGAAGGCGTCGAGGTGTGCCACTTCAACGCCGCCGACGTGGTGCGCCACGAGCTGGTCGGGCGCATCGTCGCCGCCTACGACAACAAGGCTGCGGCCGCCGCCCGCGCCCGCGAGGGCGAGGCGGGCGCGGGAGCGCCGCCGCGATGAGCGACGGCCCCAGTACCGTCGAGGTCGACGTGCTCGTCGAGGCCGGCCCCTGGGAGGGCGTGCCCGACGCCGCCGGCCTCGTCGCGCGCGCCGTCCTCGCCGCCTGCGCCGGGGCGCTGGAAGAGTACGAGATCGACATCGAGGGCGCCGAGATCGCGGTGAAGCTCACCGACGACGACGCCATCCGCGCGCTGAACCGCGACTGGCGCGGCAAGGACTACGCGACCAACGTGCTGTCCTTTCCCACCCCCGAGATGGCGCGCGCCGGGGGCGACCCCCATCTCGGCGACATCGCCATCGCCTTCGGCACGCTGGAACGCGAGGCGCGCGAGGAGGGCAAGGCGCTGGCCGACCACCTCGCGCATCTCGCCGTCCATGGTACGCTGCATCTTCTCGGCTACGACCACGAGGTCGCCGAGGAGGCCGAGGAGATGGAGGCGATGGAACGCCACGTCCTCGCGGGTCTGGGCGTGCCCGACCCCTATTCCGAAACCGAACCTGTTCCGCAACCTGACTGAAGAAGAGATGTCCGACCCAGTTTCATCCCCGTCCTCCTCCGCCGGCGGCGGCGAGGACTCCTCCGGTGCCGCTTCGGGCGGCAGTTCGTCGAGCGCCGGGCAGCGAAGCACGGCCGACGCGCGCGCCAGCGAGCCGCGCGCCGGCATCTTCGACCGCCTGCGCGCCCTGGTCGGCGGCTGGCGAACCAGCGGATCGCTGCGCAGCGATCTCGCCGAAGTGCTCTCCTCCGCCGGGACGGAAGCCGGTGCGGACCTGACCGCCACCGAGCGTTCGATGCTCAAGGGCATCCTTGAGCTGCGCGAGCTGAGGATCGGCGACCTGATGGTGCCGCGCGCCGATATCGTCGCGGTGCAGAAGGACATTTCGCTGGGCGAACTGCTCACCGTTTTCGCCGAGGCCGGCCATTCCCGCCTCGTGGTCTATGACGACACGCTCGACGATCCGGTCGGCATGGTCCACATCCGCGACCTCGTCACCCATCTCACCCAGCGGGCGATGACCCAGCGCCCCGGCGCCGCGCGCGCCGCCGGCACGTTCCCCGGAACGCCCGAGCCGTCGTCGGGCGAAGGCCGCGAAGGCCGGACCGTCAAGCCGGTGCCCGCCTTCAACCTCAAGGCCATCGATCTCGGCATGCCGCTGAGCGCGGCCAAGCTGATCCGCCGCCTGCTCTTCGTGCCGCCCTCCATGCCGTCCATCGAGCTGCTGGCGAGCATGCAGGCGAGCCGCATCCATCTGGCACTCGTCATCGACGAATATGGCGGCACGGACGGCATCGTCTCGATGGAGGACCTCGTCGAGGAGATCGTCGGCGACATCGAGGACGAGCACGACGAGGACGAGACGCCCTCCATCGCCCGGCAGGCCGACGGCAGCTTCATCGCCGACGCCCGCGCCGGCCTCGAGGACGTCGCCGAGATCGTCGACCCCGCCTTCGCGCTCGGCGAGGAGGCCGAGGAGGTCGACACGCTGGGCGGCCTGCTGGTCACGCTCGCCGGCCGGGTGCCGGTGCGCGGCGAAATCGTGCTCGGCCCGGGCAATTTCGAGATCGAGGTGCTCGACGCCGATCCGCGCCGGGTGAAGCGCCTGCGCCTCACTCCCGGGCGCGGCGAGGACGCCGGCCGGGCGGAAACGGGCAAGCGGGAGACCGGCAAACCGGACGGGGGCGAGCGACACTCGGCCGAACGGCCGGCCGGCAGCAGCCTGCCGCCGCCTGCCGAACAGGCCCGCGACAAGGCTCATCCCGGGCGGGCGCACGGCTCAGATGCCGCCTGAACCGATCCGGCCTGAGCCAATGCCGCCAGACTGGGGCGGGCCGGCGCGCGCTGCCGGATGCGGGCGGGCATGCTGAATCCCGTCCCCCTGCGGCAGGCGCCGGCGCGCTGGCGCGCCCTCGCCGCGCTCCTCGCCGGTGCGCTGTCCGCGCTCGCCTTGCCGCCCTTCGACCTGTGGCCGGTGCTGGCGCTCACCCTGCCGGCGCTGGTCTTTCTCATCGATGCCAGCCGAGCGCTGCCGCCGCGCCGCGCCGCACTCGCGGCCTTCACGACCGGCTGGCTGTTCGGCATGGGCTATTTCGTCGCCGGCCTGTGGTGGATCGGCATGGCCTTCCTCGTCCAGGCCGATGCCTTCCTGTGGCTGATGCCCTTCGCGGTGATCGGCCTGCCGGCCTATCTCGCGCTCTATACCGGGCTGGGCTGCGCGCTGGCGCGGCTTCTCTGGTCGCCGGGGCCGGCGCGGATTCTCGTCCTCGCTCTCGCCCTCACCTTGAGCGAGTGGCTGCGCGGCACGCTGCTGACCGGCTTCCCCTGGAACGATTTCGGCTACGCGCTCGCCACCGATCTGCGCTTTGCACAGGCGGCCTCGGTGATCGGCATGCCGGGTCTGTGCGCGCTGACGCTGGCGGCGCTGGCGAGCCCGGCGGCACTGTTCGATCCCATGCCGGCCGCACGACGCTACGGCCCGCTGATTCTTGCCGTGGCCGTGCTCGCCGGCCTGTGGGGCTGGGGCCAGTACCGTCTCGCCAGCACCGAGATCGGCACCGTGCCCGGCGCCCGTCTGCGCCTGATGCAGCCGGACCTCGCGCAGGACCAGAAGTTCCGCTACGACGCCCGCCGCACGGTGATGGACCGCTACATCGAGACCAGCGAAAGCCAGGGCGGGCTCGCCGGCGTCACCCATCTGTTCTGGCCGGAATCGGCCTTTCCCTTCTTCGTCGACCGCGAGCCCGAGGCGCTGAGCCGGCTCGCCGCGCTGCTGCCGCCGGGCACGGTGCTGGTGACGGGCGCCGCCCGCGCCGAGCCGGTGGCGGGACGGGCGCGGCCCGACGTGTTCAACAGCCTGCGGGTCTTCGATTCGACCGCGACCGCCGTGGGCAATGCCGACAAGGTGCACCTCGTTCCTTTCGGCGAATACCTGCCGTTTCAGGAAACGCTCGAGACGCTCGGGCTGGAGGCGCTCACCCGCCAGCGTGGCGGGTTCGCCTCGGCGCGCGAGCGCAGCCTGCTCGCCATCCCCGGCCTGCCGCCGGCCGTGCCGCTGATCTGCTACGAGGCGATCTTCCCGGACGAGATCATGCCTGCCGCGACGGGCGGCGCGGCGCGCCCCGGCTTCCTGCTCAACGTGTCCAACGATGCGTGGTTCGGCCTCACGCCCGGCCCCTACCAGCATTTCGAGCAGGCGCGCCTGCGTGCGGTGGAGCAGGGACTGCCGCTGATCCGCGTCACCAATAACGGTATTTCCGCCATCGTCGATCCGCTCGGGCGGATCATCGGAATGCTACCTCTGGGTGCACGCGGCGTGCTCGACGGAGCACTGCCGGAGGCACTGCCCACAACGATATATGCCAGTTATGGCAATAAAATACCTTGGATCTTGCTATTTTGCGCCGCAATGGTGGCGTTTATGCTGCACCGGCGAGATATGCACGCTGTAATTGATCGACGATAGCACCGGCTTTGCCCTAGACTGCTGCCGGGCTCGGGCGCTGCTTCTCTCCTCCTGATCGGGGGAGGGAGGTATTTTTTTGTTCGCAGTCTGGGGAAGCCGATGACCAAGAAGTCGCCCAATCCAATCGACAAGCATGTAGGCAGCCGGGTCCGCATGCGACGCATGATGATTGGCATGAGCCAGGAGAAGCTGGGCGAAAGTCTCGGTATCACCTTCCAGCAGATACAGAAATACGAAAAAGGGACGAACCGTATAGGCGCGAGCCGGCTGCAGCATATCTCGCAGGTGCTGGCCGTTCCGGTATCTTTCTTCTTCGACGGCGCGCCCAATCTCAACGGCCCGGCCGGCGGCTTCGCCGAAGATGCCTCGCCGGCCTATGTCTCCGACTTTCTCGCCTCCTCCGAAGGCCTCGCCCTCACCCGCGCCTTCCTGAAGATCGCGGACGTCAAGGTGCGCCGGCGAATCGTCGACCTCGTGGAAGCGCTCGCCGAGGAGGCCCCCGCCAGCTAGGCGGGAGGTCGGCGGATCGTTCTTTTTTCCGAACGATTCCGCCGTTAAATCCTTGACCGGCCCGGACGCAGTTGCAAAAGATGCGCGGCCGGGCGCCGCTCATGCGCCTGCGAGAATCGAGGAGCCGACGCGTGTCCCGCCAAGCCTATCTCTTCACCAGCGAATCCGTCTCCGAAGGCCATCCGGACAAGGTCTGCGACCGCATCTCCGACGAGATCGTCGACGCCTTCTTCCGGCTCGGCCCGCAGCATGGCTGGGATCCGTCCAACCTGCGCGTGGCGGCGGAAACGCTGGCCACCACCAACCGGGTGGTGATCGCCGGCGAGACCCGCGGCCCGGAACAGATCACCCATGAGCTGATCACCGAGCTGGCGCGCGGCGCCATCAAGCAGATCGGCTACGAGCAGGACGGCTTCCACTGGCAGAAGGCGCAGGTCGACGTGCTGCTGCACGCGCAGTCGGTCGATATCGCGCAGGGCGTCGATTCCAGCTCCAACAAGGACGAGGGCGCGGGCGACCAGGGCATCATGTTCGGCTATGCCTGCCGCGAGACTCCGGAGCTGATGCCCGCGCCGATCTACTACGCGCACAAGATCCTCAAGATCCTCGCCGATGCCCGCCATTCCGGCGCGGCCGGGATGCTGGGGCCGGATGCCAAAAGTCAGGTCACGGTGCGCTACGAGGGCGGCCAGCCGGTCGAGGTCACGCAGATTGTGCTCTCCACCCAGCATCTCGACCCCGACCTGTCCTCCGCCGACGTGCGCGCCATCGTCGAACCCTATATCCGGCAGGCGCTGCCGGAGAGCTGGGTGACGCCGGCCACCGAATGGCACGTCAACCCGACCGGCAAGTTCGTCATCGGCGGGCCGGACGGCGACACCGGCCTCACCGGCCGCAAGATCATCGTCGACACCTATGGCGGCGCGGCCCCGCATGGCGGCGGCGCCTTCTCCGGCAAGGACCCGACCAAGGTCGACCGCTCGGCCGCCTATGCCGCGCGCTACCTCGCCAAGAACGTGGTTGCCGCCGATCTCGCCGACCGCTGCACCATCCAGCTGGCCTACGCCATCGGCGTGTCGGACCCGCTGGCGGTCTATGTCGACCTCTACGGCACCGGCAAGGTGGAGGAAGCCAAGCTGGAGACCGTGCTGCGCGAGGTGATGAACCTGCGCCCGCGCGGCATCCGCGAGCATCTCGACCTCAACAAGCCGATCTATGCGCGCTCCTCCGCCTATGGCCATTTCGGCCGCGTGCCGGACGCTGATGGCGGCTTCTCCTGGGAGCGCACCGACCTCGTCGATGCCCTCCGGTCGGCGTTCTGAGGCGGGGCGTCCCGCCCGCCGGCATTGCGCTGGGGGGGCAGTGTGATTATGCGGGGCGGGCTGCAAGGCCTGCCCCGTTCCGTTTCGAGTGCCGCATGACCGCCGACGATCTTCCCGACGCTCCCGAGCCGGCCGAGCCTGGCACGACGCGCGACCCGCGCAGCGCCGCCTTCTATGGCCGGCGCAAGGGCAAGAAGCTGCGCGCCGGGCAGGAGGCCCATCTCGTTCGGGACCTGCCCCAGCTCGCCATCCCCCTCGATGCGCTTGGCGCGCGCCCGCTCGCGGCGCTGTTCCCGCATCCCGTGGCCTCCGTGCGACTGGAGATCGGCTTCGGCGGCGGCGAGCATCTGGTGCATGAGGCCGGCCGGCACCCGGATATCGGCTATATCGGCGCGGAAGCCTTCGTGAACGGCATCGCCAGCGCCACCTCGGCGCTGGCCGCACGCGGGCTGAGCAATGTCCGGCTCTATGGCGACGACGTGGTGCCGCTGCTCGACCGCCTGCCCGACGCCTCGCTGGAGCGCATCGACCTGCTCTATCCCGACCCCTGGCCCAAACGCCGCCACTGGAAGCGCCGCTTCGTGCGGCCGGACAATATCGAGCGCTTCGCCCGCCTGCTGGCGCCGGGCGGGCATTTCCGCTTCGCCACCGACATCGAGCACTACGCGGCATGGACGCTGCGGCTTCTGCTGACCGATCCGCGTTTCGAATGGACCGCCACGCGCGCCGACGACTGGCGCCTGCCGTGGGACGGCTGGCCGGGAACGCGCTACGAGGCGAAGGCGCTGCGCGAGGGGCGGCGGCCGGGATATTACGAGTTCCGGCGGCTCTGAATACCGCTTAAGCTCACGGAACTTCGGTAACGGCGTCCGCGTTGAAAGACGACCGTCACCTCGCCCGTTTCAGGAGCACCCGACATGGCCCAGCCGAACGCCCAGGAAGACTTCGCCAAGCTCTCCGACGACCTCGCCACGCTGCGGGCCGATGTCGCCAAGCTGACCGAGACGCTCGCGTCCATCGCCAAGGCGGAAGGCGAATCCGCCGCCGAGGCGGTCGCCAGCCGGGTACGGGCGGGCAAGGCGCGGGCCGAGGCGGCCGCCGCCAATCTCGCCGACGAGGGTTATGCCGTCTATGAGGACGCCAAGGGCCGCGCCCAGGCGCTCGGCGGGGATGTCGGCGCGGCCATCGAGCGTAACCCCTACGGCGCGGTGCTCGCCGCGCTCGGCGTCGGCTTCGTGTTCGGCCTGCTGACGCGGGGACGTTGATGTTCCGCCTCCTGCTGGCCCTTTTCGGCGCCGAGCTGCGCCACGTCGTACGCCATGCCGCGCGCCGGGCGGCGGTGACGGCACTGCTGTTCGGCATCGGCGCGATTCTGGTCGGCGTGTCGCTGCTCGCCTTCCTCGTCGGCGCGTTCCTGATGCTGGCCGCGCGCTACGACCCGGTGACGGCGGCGCTTGTCATCGCGGCCTTTACCCTGCTGATCGGGCTCATCTTCCTTCTCTGCGCGCTGCTGCGCGCGCGCCGCCGGCCGGCGCGTTCCTTCGGCGCCTATGCGGCGGCGGCGGCGCCCGTCGCGCCGCCCGCCGTCACGCCGGCGGCGGGGCTCGGCGTGCCGCCGGGAAGCGTCCCCGGCGCGGCCCCACCGGCCAGCGCCTCCAGCGTCATCGCCATCGCCGCCGGCGCCGCACTGGTCGGCCTTATTCTTGGCCGACGTATCTGAAAATGTGATCCTCGGACCTCGTGGGGTCCGGTCCCCATTAGCCTCTCGTTATTGCAGGGGCGGCTAAAAAGGACCAATCTGCCAGAAAGGCCGAAGCCGCGCGCCACGGCATCGTGGTCGCGCGGCTTGCCGCAGGAGGTTCACACTTGACGTTCCGACGCTTGTCGCTGCGGCCGGGAGCGGCCATTCTCGCAACGCTCACTGCGCTCGGCGCGGCTTCGCCCGTGCTGGCGGACGCGCCTTCGGCGGAGTTCATCGCCCGCTCAGCGCCGGCCGGCAACTACCTCGCCGCGCGCCTCGCCATCGCCGAGCGCGACACATCCGCCGCCGCCGCCTATTACCGTGAGCTGGTGCGCATCTTCCCGCGCAGCGGCGAACTGCTCGAGCGCGCCTTCCTCACCCTGCTCGCCGAGGGCTCGATCGACGAGGCGGTGGACCTCGCCCAGCGCATCGTGCGCATCGACCCCGAACACACGCTGGCCCGGCTGGTGCTCGGCGTGAAGGCGATCAAGGGCAAGCAGTACGTCACCGCGCGCAGCAATCTGCGCCGCTCCGGCCAGGGCGCCATCGCCGAGCTCAACTCGACGCTGCTGACCGCCTGGAGCCAGTTCGGCTCGGGCAATGCGCGCGCCGGCGTCGCCGCCATCGACGCGCTGCAGGGCCCGGAATGGTATGCCGGCTTCAAGGATTTCCACGCCGGCCTCATCCTCGACGCCGCCGGCGTGAAGAAGGAAGCCGGGCAGCGGCTGGAAAGCGCGCTGAAGATCGACCCTCGTACCCTGCGCGTCGTCGATGGCTATGCCCGCTGGGCTTCGCGCAACGCCGGCAAGGATGTCGCCATCGAGACCTTCGAGGCGTTCGACCGGCTGGTGCCGAACGATCCGCTGGTGTCGCGCTCCATCGAGCAGCTCAAGGCCGGCAAGACCCTGCCCCCGCTGGTGACGACGCCCGCCGGCGGCGCGGCCGAGGCGCTCTACTCCATCGGTGCCGCGCTTGGCCGGCAGGGCGGCGAGGATCTCGCCCTCGTCTATCTCCAGCTCGGCCGCTGGCTCGATCCCTCGCACGCGCTGATCGACATCACGCTGGCCGACCTGTTCGAATCGATGAAGCGGCATGAGGACGCCATCGCGCTGTACGAGCAGGTGCCGGCCTCCTCGCCCTTCAAGATCAACGCCGAGGTGCAGCGCGCCCTCAACCTCGACGCCGTCGGCAAGTTCGACGACGCGCGCGCCGTGCTGGAGAAGGTGGTCGCCGACAACCCGAAGGACCAGCGCTCGATCATGGCGCTGGGCGACGTGCTGCGCTCGAACGAGCAGTTCGCCGAGGCGGCGGCCGTCTATACCAAGGCGATCGACCAGCTTCAGACGCCGGCCGCCGCCGACTGGATGCTCTTCTACTTCCGCGGCACCTGCTACGAGCGCACCAAGCACTGGGACAAGTCGGAAGCCGACCTCAAGAAGGCACTGGCGCTCAAGCCCGACCAGCCGCATGTGCTGAACTATCTCGGCTACAGCTGGATCGACCAGGGCGTGAACCTCGACCAGGGCACGGAGATGATCCGCAAGGCCGTGTCGCTGCGCCCCGACGACGGCTTCTTCATCGACAGCCTCGGCTGGGCCTATTACCGCACCGGCCATTACGACGACGCGGTGCGCGAGCTGGAGCGCGCGGTCGAGCTGAAGCCGAACGAGGCGGTCATCAACGACCATCTCGGCGACGCCTACTGGAAGGTCGGCCGCAAGCTGGAAGCCCGCTTCAAGTGGAACCATGCGCGCGACCTCAAGCCCGAGCCGGACGAACTGGTCGACATCGAGCGCAAGATCGCCGTCGGCCTCGACGAGGCCGAGCGGGTGAAGGCGGGCAAGGCCGAGGTGCAGAAGACCGAGGTCACCCCGGCCACGCCTGCCGAGCCTCAGAAGGCGGCGGTCGACAAGACGCAGGAGAATGTCCGGCAGGACGGCGGCGGCTGATCCGCCCCTGACGGACGCATCGACAAGCCAAAGGGCGGGCCCGCGAGGACCCGCCCTTTTTCATGCCGGCGATAGCGGCTCAGGCGACCGAGGGGCGCCCGACGAAGAACAGCGGACGCGAGCGCAGCGCGAAGGCGCCGTCACCGATCAGCCAGAGCGCGAAGGAACTGGCGATCAGGAAGGCGGGGTATTCCCAGCCGCCGCCGGCCACCGAGAACAGCCAGCCATTGGGGATGTGCACGCTCATCGCCGCAGCCATCAGCGGGATGAGCAGCAGCGCGACGTGGCGGGCATAGACGCCGAGCAGGATCAGCAGTCCGCCGCCAAGCTCGGCAAGGAAGATCGGCCAGGCAAGGCCTTCCGGCAGGCCGAGGCTGCCGAGATAGCCGGCAAAGCCGGGAATGCTGAAGACGACATATTTCAGCAGCGCATGGGAAATCCACATGACGCCGAGCGCGGCGCGCAGGATGAAGACGCCGTAGGGGGCAGAGCGGGAATCGATCATGTCAGGTCTCTTGGGTCAGGATTGAAGCGGGACCGGAACGACCGGCCCGTCGTGACCCACGAGGTAGCTCGCCCGCTTGCGCAACGCGATAGACGAAATCAACCGACCGATATTGCAACGTTGCAATCGATACTGACCCATCCGGCGCATGGCGGCGGGACGCCCGCTCGGGGCGGCGCGTGCGGAGCGGGCGATTGCAGCTTCGGAGGGGTCGCCCGCAGCGTCGCGGGAAACCGTTCAGCGACCGTCGGCGGGCGCCTCGAGCGGAAGGGCCTCGACCTGCGCGGTCTCGGTGCGCGCGGGCTTGCGGGGCGCGCTGCGGTCGGCAAGGCGCGTGCGGCCGCTGCCGCCGCGCTTGAACTCGCACCACAGACGATTGGCCCCCGCGAGATTGCCGCGGAAGCTGACCTCGCTGGTCTTCTCCAGATCGAAGCAGGGCTGGAAGGCCATGCCCTTGAGCTTGGCGCAGACGCTCTCCCCGCGCACCATGATGGTGCCTGCCGGCAGCGTCACGAAGCGCGCATTGCCCTTGCCGTGCATCTGGATCGTGCCCGCCACCGAGCCGTCCGGCATGATGCGGCCGGAGCCGACCGTGCCCTCATAGCAGGTGTAGGAGAAGGTGCGGCCCATGACGAAGCGCTGTGCCTCGGCCGCCGACAGCGTGTCGGCCGACGCCGGCGCGAGCGGCGCCAGAAGACCGGCGGCGAGCAGGGCGGCGGACATAAGCGCGGAACGCAGGGACATCGAGGCTTCCATCTCTCGGGACAGGTTTACGATGCGCCGCGAGGACCCTGACTTGTCAAGGCGCGGCGGCCGGCCACGCCCGCCTGCCGGGGCACATGCCTGCCGCACTGTGGCGCCGCCGCAACGCCTTTCGGCACCACGCCACCATGGTGAAGGACGATGGTTAATGTCGCGCAAACGCGCGCCGGTAAAAGGCGCCGGCGCGCGGGTGCCTCACGCCGGCTGCGGCGCCGGCGCGCGCTCCACCGGCCGCTCGACGATGGGCAGGTTGATGACCGCCGAGGCGAAGCTGAGCGCCACCGAGAGCCACCAGACGAAATCGTAGGAGCCAAGCTTCTCGTAGAACAGGCCGCCGAGCCATACGCCGAGGAAGCCGCCGACCTGGTGGCTGAAGAAGGCGAAACCGTACAGCATGGCGAGATAGCGCGTGCCGAACATCAGCATCACCAGCCCGGAGGTCGGCGGCACGGTGGAAAGCCACAGCAGCCCCAGCAGCACGCCGAAGCCGATGGAGATGGCGGGCGAGGCCGGCAGCAGCACGAAACCGGCGATGACGACACCCCGCGCGAAATAGATCGCCGCCAGCAGGTAGCGGCGCGGCATCCGGCTCGACAGCCAGCCCGAGCCGAGCGAACCCACCATGTTGGCGAGGCCGATGGCCGCCAGCGTCCAGCCGCCCACCGCCAGCGACAGGCCCCGATCCGTCAGATAGGCCGGCAGATGGGTGGTCACGAAGGCGAGCTGGAAGCCGCAGGTGAAGAAGCCGATCACCAAGAGCACATAGGAGCGATGGCGGAACGCCTCGCCCAGCGCCGCGCCGATGGTCTGCTGCGGCTCCTGCGTGCGGGCCGGCGCGCGCGAGCCCGCCAGCGCCAGCGAGAACGGCATGATCAGCAGCATGGCGAGGCCGAAGATGATCAGCGTCTCCTGCCAGCCGATGGTGGTGTTCAGCCCGGCCGCCAGCGGCGGAAACAGGAACTGGCCGAAGGAGCCGGCGGCGGTGCCGGCGCCGAAGGAGAGCGGGCGCCACTTCTCCGGCAGCATCTTGCCGAAAGCGGCGAGGACGATGTTGAAGGAGCAGCCGGAAAGACCGAAGCCGATCAGCACGCCGGCCGACAGGTGCAAGAGGCCGGGCGTGGAGGAATAGGCCATCAGCGCCAGGCCGGCGGCATAGACCACGGCGCCCGCGCACAGCACGCGGGTGACGCCGAAGCGGTCGGCCACGGCGCCGGCGAAGGGAGTGCCGACGCCCCAGAGCAGGTTCTGGATGGCGATGGCGAGACCGAACGTGTCGCGACCCCAGCCGAACTCGCCGGTCATCGGCAGCAGGAAGATGCCCGAGGAGGCGCGCGGCCCGAAGCTGAGCATGGCGATGAGGCAGCCGCACAGCACCACGAGGAGCGGCGCACGGGCCGCGAGGCTGGGGCGGGGCGGGTCGATGGCTGCAGACATGGGGGCCTCGGCGAAGCGGTGCCGGCGCCGCCGGCTTTGGGGAACTGAAATCTAGGGCCGGGCGTCCAGCGCGGATAACGAATAATTTTCAGGACGACTATCATGAAAATGAATGCGTCGCGAGTGCGCGAGCCGCTTGGCGGCGCCCTCCCCATCTCGGCACCGCCCGGTGCGGCTCTCCGGCCACAGCGCGGCGCCAATGAGCCTGCCTAACGCCTCCGTGAAGCGGCACGCAACGAATTCGCCAGAGATCGGCTTATAGGTGAGAACAACTGTCCTTCCCCCATTTCCCCCTTCAGCGTGTCCGCGTTCATCATGCAACTCGACCGTCGCCTGTTCCTGATTTCCGCCCCGCTCGCCCTCGCCGGCTGCGCCACCACCCAGTCGCCCCGCATCGGCCGGGTGCTGCCGCCGTCGATGGATCCGCAGTATCTGAGCATGTATGGGGCGATCACCGACGAGCCCTTCCCGGTGCCGGCGGTCGACCTCAGCCAGATCGACCCGCAGTTCCTGCGGCAGGAAGTGGCCTATTCGACCCGCTACCAGCCTGGCACCATCGTGGTCGATCCCGGCGCGCGCTTCGCTTATCTCGTCCTTCCCAATGGCCGCGCGCTGCGCTACGGCGTCGGGGTGGGCAAGGAGGAAGGCTATAATTTCCGCGGCGAGGGCGTCATCGCCCGCAAGGCGGTCTGGCCGCGCTGGACGCCGACCCCGACCATGATCGCCCGCGAGCCCGAGCGCTACGGCCCCTATGCCGGCGGCATGGCGGGCGGCGCCGACAACCCGCTGGGCCCCCGCGCGCTCTATCTCTACAAGGACGGGCAGGACACGCTGTACCGCCTGCACGGCACCACCGAGCCCTCGACCATCGGCACGCAGGTGTCTTCGGGCTGCGTGCGCTTCATCAACCAGGACATCATCGACCTGTACCGCCGCGCCCCGGTCGGCACCCGCGTCGTCGTGCTGCCGACCCGCGCCCCGGCGATAAGCTAAGGCGGGTAAAGCCCGCTTAGTCGAGCACGATCTCGAAGGGTTCGTTCTCCATGGCCTCGCGGCCGCGCCCGATGGCGGCGACGGCGGCGACCATGCGCCCCTGCCGGCCGAGCGCCGCATCGGCCAGCGCCACCAGCAGCGCGTTGGGCGTGGCGACGGGCGAAGAGACACGCAGCGCCTGCGCAATGGCCGCCTCGTCGCGGTAGGGGCTGAGCGCGCAGGCGGCGATATAGGCCGAGGCGGTCGAGCGGCTGATGCCGGCGAAGCAGTGCACCACCAGCGGCGCCTCGCGCGGCCAGCGGCGCACGAAGCCGAGAATGGCGTCGACATGCTCGGCTGCCGGATGGATCAGCCCGTCCTGCGGCGCCACGATGTCGTTGAAGCCGACGAAGAGGTGATTGTCGCGCGCCACGCTCGCCGGCAGCGCCACCGGCGTGCCGAGATTGATCACGCTCAGCACATGGGCGGCGCCGGTGCGGGTCACGGTCTCGTCGAGGCGCGACAGCGGGCAGACATGGATCATGACGTTTCTCCCGGCATTCTTCCCGACGGTTCGGCCAAGGCGTCGCCGCCGCACGCATCCGCCACCCGCTCGGCGTCGAGCTCGCGGAAGCGGGTGAGGAAGCGCGCCTTGGCCTCCTCCGCGCTCCAGGGGGCGAGATAGTCCCGCTCCGTCGCCATGTCGAGCGGGAAGGGCGTGCCGAAGAAGCGCCGCGCCTCGGCGATGCCGAAGCCGGCGAGCCGCGTCGCCTCCAGGAAGGCGCTGGCGCGGTCGGCCGCCTTGACGCGCTGGACGAGGGCGGCCGGCCAGTGCGCCGGCAGGCCGAAGCGCAGGCTCACCGCCGCCAGAAGCCGCGCCTCCACGCTCTTGTAGTCGCCGCCGATCACCGCCTTGAACGGGCTGATCATGTCGCCGACCACATATTCCGGCGCGTCGTGCAGCAGGGTGGCGAGCCGCCAGCGCCGGTCGAGGTAGACACCGCGCGCGGCCGCCTGCCGGCGGGCAATCAGCTCCACCAGCACCGAATGCTGGGCGACCGAGAAGATGTGCTCGCCATGGGTCTGCCCGTTCCAGCGGGCAACGCGGGCGAGGCCGTGGGCGATGTCCTCGATCTCGATGTCGAGCGGCGAGGGATTGATGAGGTCGAGCCGGCGGCCGGACAGCATGCGCTGCCAGGCGCGGCCGGAGCGGTCGGCCGAGCTCATCCGTGTCGCCTCATCGTCCCTTGCCGTGCCGGTGGCAGGTGACGGCATGGTCGTCAACCATGCCCACCGCCTGCATGAAGGCGTAGACGATGGTCGGGCCGACGAAGTTGAAGCCGCGCTTCTTCAGTTCCTTCGACATGGCGACCGCCACCGGCGAGGTGACGATGGGCGCGTCCCCCGGCTGGCGGCGATTTTCCTGCACCGGGCCGTTGATCTCCCACAACAGCTTCGAGAAGCCCGGCCCGCGCTCCTGAATGTCGAGCCAGACCTGCGCCGAGCGGATGGTCGATTCGATCTTGGAACGGTTGCGCACGATGCCGGCATCCTGCATCAGTGTCTCAACCTTTTCGGGTCCGTAACGAGCGACGATCTCCGGCCTGAAGCCGTCGAACGCCGCGCGAAACCCCTCGCGCTTGCGCAGGATGGTGATCCAGGCGAGGCCGGCCTGGAAGCCGTCGAGGATCAGTTTCTCGAACAGCGCGCGGTCGTCATACTCGGGCACGCCCCATTCGCTGTCGTGATAGGCGACATAGAGCGGGTGCTGCCCGCACCAGGCGCAGCGCGTGAGGCCGTCCTCATGGGTGTGGACGTTCACGCCGAGGCCTCCCGCGCATCCTCGGTCCCGGGGATGGAGAAGCGCACCCAGCCGGGGCGCTCCGGCACCAGCGCCGCGCCCTCGGCCTCGATCACATGGCCGCCGGCGCGCGCCTCCTCCAGCCGGTCCAGCCGCACGAGGGCGAGCGCGCGCCCGTCGACGCCCGAGCCGATGCGGCCGATGCTCTTGCCGCCGGCGGTGATCGGCGTGCCCTCGGCGGGGGGCGGGCCGCACAGCGCCACCGGGATGATGCGGGTGCGCGCCGTGCCGCGATGCTGCATGCGGCTGACGATCTCCTGCCCGACATAGCAGCCCTTGTCGAAGTCGATGCCGCCGAGCTGGTCCATGTCCGCCTCATGCGGAAAGGCGTCGCCATAGAGGAAATCCTGCCCGCCCTCCGGCACGCCGAGGCCGACGCGGTGGGCGTGCCATTCGCTCTCCGGCACCATGGCGATCTGGCTGGCTTCGCCCGCCGGCAGCAGGAAGCGCCGGCCGAGCGCGGGCAGGCGCGGATCGTCATAGGCGAGCGTGTCGACCAGCGGGCTCGCGCCGCCCCAGGCGACGGCGACGGCGAGGTCATCGAGCAGGCCGATCTCCACCTTGGCCCGCAGCCGGTAGAGCTGCAGCCGCTTCAGGAGGTCGGCGGCGGCAAGGCGCGGCACGTCGAGGCGGAAGCCGCCCTCGGTCGCCAGCACGATCATGTCGGCGACGATCTTGCCCTGCGGGGTCAGCAGCGCGGCGTAGCGTGCCTCGCCCGGCGCCGGCGTGCGGGCGGTGAGGAGATTGTCGAGAAAAGGCGCGGCGTCCGGCCCGGCGATGCGGGCGACGGCGCGCTCCTTGAGGATCGCGATTGGCATGGGGCGCGCTCCCGGTGCGGGGAAGCCCGGCGTGCGGGCGGGGTCGAGCGAGAGGTAAGCCCTGTCGGCGCCGGCGGCAAGCGCAAAGAAACGAAACAGGAACAGCGCGGCCGGCCAATGCAGCCGTCGTGCGCACTGGCAAGCCGTCTGCGCGGGCGCGGTTGCCCGTCGCCCCGCACGCCCCATCTCTAGAGGTGGGCCGCTCGGCCGGCCCCGTACCAAGGAGAGCTCCATGTCCGGCACCGTGCTTTTCACCGGCACCGCCACCGCCATCGGCGGGCGCAACGGCCATTCCCAGACCAGCGACGGCTCAGTCTCCGTCGATCTCGGCATGCCGAAGAACGGCGTGCTCGATTCGGGCAAGACGACGCCCGAGCACCTGTTCGCCACTGGCTATGCCGCCTGCTTCGGCTCCGCCGTCGAGGCGGTCGGGCACCAGAAGAAGCTCGACGTCACCGGCGCCGCCGTGACCGTCGCGGTCTCGCTGGTGAAGGGCGACGACGGCTTCAGCCTCGCTGCCAAGCTCTCGCTCAAGGCGCCCGCCCTTTCGCCCGAGCAGGTGAAGGAAGTGCTCGAGGCGGCACACCAGATGTGCCCCTATTCCAAGGCGACGCGCGGCAACATCCCGGTCGAACTCAGCGTGGGGTGAAATCCCAGCGAGCGCGACGCCTTTACAATGACGTCATCCCGGACGGCCATAGGCCGATCCGGGATCGCGGGCCGTTCGCGATTCTGAAGCCGATCCCGGCTCTCCGGCTTCGCCTCCGGCCGGGATGACGGTAAAGGGCCGGACGCTCCGGCCCCTCCTCACGCCGAGCGGCGCATCTCGCCCGTGCCGCCGGTCTGCGCCACCAGTTCGCCCAGGCTCGGCAGGTCGACCGGCGCGCCGGTCGGGCTGACGAGGCCGCGCGCGTCCTTCAGGCCGCCGGGGGCCAGTTCCAGCCCGAGGAAGCGGCTGCGGTCGAAGGCGCCCGGCAGCCACAGATCCTTCGTCAGCCCGGCGTCGAAGCCGAAGCGCGCGTAGTAGGGCGCGTCGCCCACCAGCAGGATGGCGCCGTGGCCGAGGCGGCTCGCCTCGCAGATGGCGGTCGTCATCATGGCGCCGCCCAGCCCGCGGTCGCGGAACCACGGATGCACCGCCAGCGGGCCGAGCAGCAGCGCCGGGCGGGACGGGCCGGCCGCGACATGCCACAGGCGCAGCGTCGCGACCACGCGCCCGTCCGGGCCATGCGCGGCGAAGGCGAGGCCCTCGGCGGGCTTGCGGCCTTCGCGCAGGCGCTCGCTGGTCTTGGCGAGGCGCGCGGCGCGGCCGAAGGCGAGATCGAGCAGGGCCTCGCGCTGGGCGATATCGGCCTGCGTCTCAAGCGAGATGACGGGAGCGGCGGCGAGCGAAAGAGCGGTCATGACGGCCTCCAACACCCGGGTGCGCCGGGCAAAAGAGGAACAGGGAATTGTGAAAGACGTGGGCCACCCCCTTCCGCCCCCATCCCCGAGCGTGACCCGGGATCCATCCCGTCGCGCAGAGACTGGATGGCCGGGTCAGGCCCCGGCCATGAGGGTTTCCGGGGTAGAGCCGCCTCAGATCACGTAGGATCGCAGCGGGTCGAAGCCGTTGAACGCCACCGCCGAATAGGTGGTGGTGTAGGCGCCGGTGGCCTCGATGAGCACCTTGTCGCCGATGGCGAGCGACACGGGCAGCATCACCGGGGTCTTCTCGTAGAGCACGTCGGCCGAATCGCAGGTCGGGCCGGCGAGCACGCAGGGCTCGGTCGCGTCGCCATCGCGCGGGGTAACGATCGGGTAGCGGATCGCCTCCTCCATCGTTTCGGCGAGGCCGCCGAACTTGCCGATGTCGAGATAGACCCAGCGCATCGTGTCGGCGTCGGACTTCTTCGAGATCAGCACGACCTCGGCCTCGATCATGCCGGCCGCGCCGACCATGCCGCGGCCCGGCTCGATGATGGTCTGCGGGATGGCGTTGCCGAAGTGACGCGACAGGGCGCGGAAGATCGCCTCGCCATAGGCCTCGGCCGCCGGCACGTCCTGCAGGTACTTGGCCGGGAAGCCGCCGCCGAGATTGACCAGCGAGAGCGAGAAGCCGCGCAGGGCGCACTCCTGGAAGATCGCGCTCGCCGAGGCCAGCGCGGAATCCCAGGCTTCGACGTTCTTCTGCTGCGACCCGACATGGAAGGAGACGCCATGCGCCTCCAGCCCGAGCCGGTGGGCATGCTCCAGCACGTCGACGGCCATGTCGGGCTCGCAGCCGAACTTGCGCGAGAGCGGCCATTCGGCGCCGGCGCCGTCGCACAGGATGCGGCAGAACACCTTGGCGCCGGCGGCGACGCGGGCGACCTTCTCGACTTCCTCGGTGCTGTCGACCGCGAACAGGCGCACGCCAAGCTCGAAGGCACGCGCGATGTCGCGCTCCTTCTTGATGGTGTTGCCGAAGGAGATGCGGTCCGCCGTGGCGCCGGCAGTCAGCGCCATCATGATCTCGGCGACCGAGGCGCAGTCGAAGCAGGAGCCCAACTCGGCGAGCGCGGAGAGGATCGCCGCGTCCGGGTTGGCCTTCACCGCGTAGAACACACGGGTGTCCGGCAGCGCCCGGGCGAAGGCGGCATAATTGGCGCGCACCACGTCGAGATCGACAACGACGCAAGGACCATCCTCACGTCGGTTGCGCAGGAATTCGCGGATACGGTCGGTCATGGCGCTCTCCCACAGACCCGAAGCTTCGACCCAAGAGATGCGAACCGATGCGAACACCCGCCCGCGGCGTCATTGAGCCGCGCTCGTGGCGAGAATGCGCATCCGTTCGCCGACCGCACGGCTTTTGCCGGTTGGCCGGATGGAATGGAGCCGTGGCACGAATGCGATCGCTGGCGCGTGTGGAGAGCGCTAGCGTTCGTTCGATGCCTTCGCTTGGTACGGGAGACCCGACCGCACGCCCGGCAAGAAGTAGTGCCTCTTCAGTTTCCCGACCTTTGGAGGGCCGACAGAGACCAAAAAAGCCCGCTACGTCGTTGCTTCAAGTCACGTTCCCCGCTGAGAGCGGGGTGCGCCGGTTTCGCCTCCGGCTACCAGTCTTGCTGGCGATACTCCGGCCTCTTGTCCGGAACTCCGCCGACCGGCACGCGACCACAGGCACGTGCGAAATTGGGCGAGACGCGATGTATGGATTTATCCCGTCACATGCAAGCGGGTTTTGCGGATTTTTGTCGTTTGCGCCCAAATCGCCCAGCGACATACCGGCGGCGGCGTTCAAAAACGAAAAAAGCCGGCAAAGCATCGCCCTGCCGGCCTGCGGACGCTTCGGGACGCGAATCGCACCGCGCGCGAGGATCAGCCCTCGACGAAGGGCTCCACCGACTTCGCCTTCATCACGAAGCGGTAGATGCCGTAGACGGCGAGCAGGGCGAAGGTGCCCTCGAAGATGAGCTCCCAAACCCAGCTCGCGTCGAACAGGGCGGCGATCGCCCAGCCGGCGGCGAGGCCCGCGCCGATGAGCTCGGCGCCGAGCAGGATGGCGGCGCTCACCACCGTGCTCACATGGTCCCAGCGAATGCGTCGGCCCGTCGTCATCTGTTGCTTCCGTCTTATTCGGCGGCGCGCAAACTGCTATGCCCGGCCGCGCGGGTCAAGGTCGCCGCGCCGCGCCGGGCATGAGACGGAGTTAGAAGTGGGTCACGGTTTCGTTCAGGAAGGCGCGCATGAGAGCGCACGGGCCGGTTCCGGCATGGTGGCGACGCCCCATTGGCTCGCCAGCGAGGCGGGCCGCGCAGTGCTGGAAGAGGGCGGCAACGCGGTCGAGGCCGCGCTTGCCGCGGCGGCGACCATCGCGGTGGTCTATCCCCACATGACGCAGATGGGCGGCGACGGCTTCTGGCTGATCCGCGATCCGGCCGGCCGTGTCAGCTACATCGAGGCGACGGGCTTCGCCGGCGCGAAGGCGACCATCCCCTTCTACCGCGAGCAGGGCTACGACGCGATTCCCCCGCGTGGCCCGCTCGCCGCCCTCACCGTCCCCGGCCAGATCGGCGGCTGGATGCTGGCGCAGGAGGCGGCGCGGGCCTTCGGCGGAAAAATGCCGCTGCGCCGCCTGCTGGAGCCCGCCATCGGCCATGCCCGCGCCGGCGTCCCGGTCTCCGGCTCGCAGAACCGGCTGACCGCCGACAAGCGCGCCGAGCTGGCCGACGTGCCCGGCTTCGCGGGCGCCTTCCTCGACGCCGACGGCGGCGTTCCCGCCATCGGCACGGTGCGCCGCTTCGAGCGGCTCGCCGATACGCTGGCGCAGCTCGCGGCCGCCGGGCTCGACGATTACTACCGGGGCGATGTCGGCCGCGAGATCGCCACCGACCTGGAGCGCGCCGGCAGCCCGGTGACGCGCGCGGACATTGAGGCCTTCCGCGCCGCGACCCGTGCGCCCCTGCGGGTCAAGCTGTCCAACATGGAATTGTGGTCCTCGCCTCCGCCCACACAGGGGCTGGCGACGCTGCTGATCCTCTCCATCTTCGAGAAGCTCGGCGTCGCCCGGCCGGAGGGCTTCGCCCATGTCCATGGGCTGATCGAGGCGACCAAGCGGGCCTTCATGATCCGCGACCGCGTGGTGACGGATTTCGACCACCTCACGCACGATCCCGCCGCCTTCCTCACCCCGGCGGCGCTCGCCCGCGAAGCGGCCGCCATCGACCCGCGCCGCGCCCTGCCCTGGCCGCAGAAGGCCGCGCCGGGCGACACGGTCTGGCTCGGCGCGGCCGACAAGAGCGGGCTCGCCGTCTCCTATATCCAGTCGATCTACTGGGAGTTCGGCTCCGGCCTCGTGCTGCCCTCGACCGGCGTGCTGATGCAGAACCGGGGCACCTCCTTCTCGCTCGATCCGCGCGCGAAGAACCCGCTGCATTCCGGCCGCCGGCCCTTCCACACGCTCAATCCCTGCATGGCGCAGTTCCCGGACGGGCGCTTCATGGCCTTCGGCACCATGGGCGGCGAAGGCCAGCCGCAGACCAATGCGGCGGTGATGAGCCGCTACGCCATGTTCGGCGCGCCGCTCGGCGAGGCCATTGCCCGGCCGCGCTGGGTGCTGGGGCGCACCTGGGGCTCGGACAAAGTGAACCTGCGGCTGGAAGGCGCCTTCGACAGCGACGTCGCCGACCAGCTCGCCAGCGCCGGCCACGTTGTGGAGATCATCCCCGAGCCCTTCGCCGACATGATGGGCCATGCCGGCGCGGTGATCCTGCATCCCGGCCGCGCCGGGCTGGAAGGCGCACACGATCCCCGCTCCGACGGCTGCGCGCTGGGGGTCTAGCCTCCCCTGACGGAAGGCGCGGGGCTTCATCGAACGGTCACATCTACATGCGAGACGCGCGGCCATGGAATCCGTTCTGACCAATATCCGCCTCGTGCTCGAGGACCGCATCGTCGACGGCACGCTGGTCCATGAGAAGGGCACCATCCGCGCCATCGACGAAGGCCGCTCGAACCTTGCCGCCGCCATCGACGGCGCCGGTGCCTATCTCGCGCCGGGGCTGATCGACCTGCACACCGACGCGCTGGAAGGCCACTTCATCCCCCGCCCCAAGGTGATCTGGCCGGATGCGCGCGCCGCCGCGCTGGCGCATGACGCGCAGATGGCGGCTTCCGGCGTCACCACCGTCTATGACGCGATCTGCGCCGGCGGCTTCGACCAGGCCAAGGCGGACCGGCGCGCGCTCTACGAGACCATGCTCGACGCGGTGGACGAGGGCACGGCGCGCAGCCTGTTCCGCGTCGACCACCGCATCCATCTGCGCTGCGAACTGACCGACCGCACGTTGCCCGATCTGGTCGATGCCGCGCTCGGCCGCCCGACGCTGGCGCTCGCCTCGCTGATGGACCACACCCCCGGCACGCGGCAGTGGCGCAATGTCGAGCACCTCAAGGTCTACCTCACCGGCATCGGCAAGGGCGGGGCGGACATCGACGCCGAGGTCGCCGACCGCATCGAGCGCGCGCGCGGCGCCGTCGCCGGCAATTACGAGAGGATGGTCGCGCTGTTCTCGGCCTCCGGCCTCGTGCTGGCGAGCCATGACGACACCACGCCCGCCCATGTCGACGAGGCGCTGGCGGCGGGCTGCACCATCTCCGAATTCCCCACCACGCTGGAGGCGGCGCGCGCGGCAAAGGCGGGCGGGCTCGCCACCATCGGCGGCGCGCCAAACGTGGTGCGCGGCGGCTCGCATTCGGGCGGCGTCTCGATGCGCGACCTCGCGCGCGAGGGGCTGCTCGACGCGCTGGCCTCCGACTATGTGCCCGCGAGCCTGCTGCAGGCCGCCCTCGCCCTGACGCGCACCGCCGGCCTGTCGGTGGCGCAGGCGCTTGCCCTCGTCACCGCCGCGCCCGCCCGCCTCGCCCGGCTGGAGGACCGCGGCCGGCTGGCGGAAGGGCTGCGCGCCGATCTCGTGCTGTTCCGGCTCGCCGACGACACTCCGGTGGTCGGCGAGGTGTTCCTTGCCGGGCGGCGCGTCTTCTGATGCCGAACGCATCCGAGCCGCGCTACGCGCTCTACTACGCCCCGCCCGCCCAGAGCCCGCTCTGGCGCTTCGGCTCGGCCGCCGTCGGTTATGACGCGGAGACCGGGGCGGAGGCACAGTTGCAGCCGCTGCGCCGCTTCGACGGCGAACGCTGGCGCGAGATCACCGCCGAGCCGCGCCGCTACGGTTTCCACGGCACGCTGAAGGCGCCGTTCCGCCTGGCGCCCGGCCGCAACGAGGCGGAACTGCGCGAGGCCTGCGCCGCGTTCGCTGCCGAGCGGGCGGGCTTCGCCTGTCCCGGCGTCACCCTCGCCTCCCTCGGCCGCTTCCTCGCCCTGCGCCTCGCCGCGCCGAGCGCTGCGCTCGACCGGCTGGCCGCCGCCGCCGTTGCGCATTTCGACGGCTTCCGCGCGCCGATGAGCGCGGCGGAGCGCGAGAAGCGCCTGCGTGCCCCGCTGTCACCGCGCCAGCAGGACCATCTGGCGCGCTGGGGCTATCCCTATGTGCTGGAGGATTTCCGCTTCCACATGACGCTCACCGGGCCTCTGGAGGACGAGGAGCGCGTGCTGGCGGAAGCCGAGCTCGCCGAGCATTTCGCCCTGAGCGGCGCCGACGGCCCGCTCATCGTGCGCGAGATCGCGCTCTACCGGCAGGAGGCCGGCCCGTTCCGGCTGATCGCCCGCTTTCCCTTTGGCACCTGACGATGGTGCACAGGCTCGGCCCGCAGGCGATAGTCGACCCGACCGCCTCCGTCACCGCCTCGACGCTCGGGCGCTACACCGAGGTCGGCGCCCGGACGAAGCTGCTGGAGGTCGAGCTCGGCGACTATTCCTATGTCGTCAACGATTCCGACATCGCCTATGCGAAGATCGGCCGGTTCACTTCCATCGCCGCGATGACCCGTATCAACCCCGGCAACCATCCGATGGAACGGGCCAGCCAGGCGCATTTCACCTACCGCGCCTCGGCCTATTTCGACGACGCGCAGGACGAGCCGGACTTCTTCGCCTGGCGGCGCGCGCAGCCCGTCACCATCGGCCATGACGTATGGATCGGCCATGGCGCCATCGTGCTGCCCGGCCGCACCATCGGCGACGGCGCGGTGATTGCCGCCGGCGCCGTGGTGACGAAGGACGTCGCGCCCTACACCATCGTCGCCGGCGTGCCGGCGAAGCCGGTGCGCGAGCGGTTCCCTGCCGCTATCGCCGCGCGCTTGCAGAAGCTTGGCTGGTGGGACTGGCAGCATGCGCGCCTGCGCGCCGCGCTCGATGATTTCCGCGCGCTCCCGGTCGAGGCCTTCCTCGACAGGCACGGCGGGTAGCCCGCGCAGCGGCGCGACGTCGGCGCAACCTCGGCGCCCTTGCGCCCGCCACACTCGGCCGCTACCCCTGAAGCTCTCGCGGGAAGGGGATGCCGGATGGCCGCAAGCGCACTGGATGTCGACGAGCTGCTCGCGCGCCGGCGCCTGCGCCGCAAACTCGCCTTCTGGCGCGTGCTGGCGCTCATCGTCGTGCTGCTCGCCGGCTTCGGCGCCTTCACCTGGTGGAACGATGGCGGGCTGCTGCCGCGCGCCTCCGCCCATGTCGCGCGGCTCACCATCGGCGGCGTCATCCGCAACGAGCGCGAGCGGCTGGAGCTGCTCGATTCCATCGGCCGCTCCGGCGCGCGGGCGGTGATCCTGTCCATCGACAGCCCCGGCGGCACGGTGGTCGGCTCGGCCGCGCTCTATGACGGGCTGCGCCGCCTCGCCGAGAAAAAGCCCATCGTCGCAGTGGTCGACGGCATCGCGGCCTCCGGCGCCTATCTCGCCGCCATGGGTGCCGACCATATCGTCGCGCCGCGCAACGCGCTGGTCGGCTCCATCGGCGTGATCTTCCAGTTCCCCAATTTCGCCGAGCTGATGAAGACGGTCGGCATCTCCTATGAGGAGATCAAGTCGAGCCCGCTCAAGGCCGCGCCCAATATGTTCGACCCGCCGACCGAGGACGCCCGCGCCGCCGTGCGTTCGCTGGTCGAGGACAGTTACGACTGGTTCCGCACCCTGGTCTCTGAGCGGCGCCTGCTCACCGGCGACAAGCTGGCGCTGGCCTCGGACGGGCGGGTGTTCACCGGCCATCAGGCCCTGCCGCTGCGCCTCATCGACGAGATCGGCGACGAGCGCACCGCGCGCGACTGGCTGGAGCGCGAGCGCGGCATCTCCAAGGACCTTCCCGTACGGGACTGGCACACGGGCCGCACGGGCGACGAGTTCGGCTGGCTCAAAGGTGCTTCGATACGGTTTATGTCCTTGATCGGGCTCGACGATCTCGCCAATGTGCTGATCGGCGTGGCGAGCGGGGCGGCGACGCAGGCGCGCCTTGACGGTCTTCTGGCCCTCTGGCACCCTCGCGGAGGCTAGACGGGGCCAAGATTTTCCAAAATAAGATGTTTTTGGATTTCCGACGAGCCGAACGGAAAGAGGGGCCGGGGCGTCGATGATCAAGTCCGAACTTGTGCAGCGGATTGCGGAAGCGAATCCGCACCTTTATCAGCGCGACGTCGAGAACATCGTGAACGCGATTCTCGACGAGATCGTCGCGGCGCTGGCGCGCGGCGACCGGGTGGAACTGCGGGGCTTCGGCGCCTTCTCGGTGAAGGCGCGTCCCGCGCGCACCGGTCGCAACCCGCGCACCGGCGCCCATGTTGATGTCGACGGCAAGGCCGTGCCCTATTTCAAGACGGGCAAGGAAATGCGCGAGCGCCTGAACGACGGCGTCGACCTTGAATGAGCCGCCCGAGAGGGACCCAATGCTGCGTCGCCTTCTGCTGATTCTCATCGTCCTGCCGGTGTCGGTGGGGCTCGTCCTGCTAGCCGTGGCCAACCGCCACGCGGTGCCGCTGGTGCTCGACCCGTTCGCCGGGGCCGGCGGGCTGTCCTTCGAGCTGCCGCTGTTCCTCGTCGTCTCCGGCGCGGCCATTGTCGGCGTGTTGTTCGGCGGCATTGCGGTGTGGCTCGGCCAGGGCCGCTGGCGCCATGCCGCCCGCAGCGCGGCGCGCGAGGCCCGCCAGGCGCGGGCCGAGGCGGAGGACCTGCGCGCGACGCTCGCCGCCCGCACCGCGCCGGCCAGCCCGCCCGCCCGGCCGGCGCTCGCGGACCGGCGCGACGCGGCCTGACCATGAGCGCGCCGCGTTTCGTCACGGCGGGCGAGATCGCCGGCCTGCTCGGCTTTCCCGCCCTCATCGACGCGCTGGACGCGGCATTCCGCCGGCCCATCGTCACGCCGGTGCGCCATCACCACACAATTGCCCGCCCGGACGGCGACGCCACGCTGCTGCTGATGCCGGCCTGGACCGCCGCCGGCACCGAGGAGGATGTGGTCGGCACCAAGCTGGTGACGGTGCAGCCGGGCAATGCCGCGCGCGGCATCGACACCATCAACGGGCTCTACATCCTCAATTCCGGTGCCACCGGCGTGCCGCTCGCCATTCTCGATGCGCGCGCGCTCACGGTCTGGCGCACGGCGGCAGCCTCCGCGCTGGCCGCGCGCTATCTGGCGCGCGAGGATGCGAGCCGCCTCGCGGTGATCGGCGCCGGGGCGCTGGCGCCCCATCTCGCCCGCGCCCATGCGAGCGTGCGGCCGATCCGTTCCATCGTCGTCTGGAACCGTACGCTGGCCAAGGCCGAAGCGCTCGCGGGCGAACTGCGCGCGGAAGGCTTCGATGCGCGCGCCGAGGTCGACCGGGGCGCCGCCATTGCCGGGGCCGACATCGTGACCTCGGCGACGCTCTCACCGCAGCCGCTCGTCGAGGGGCGCTACCTCAATCCCGGCCAGCATGTGGATCTCGTCGGCGGCTTCACGCCCACCATGCGCGAGGCCGATGACGAGGCGATCCGCCGGGCGCGGGTCTATGTCGATACCCGTGTCGGAGCGGGCAAGGAGGCCGGCGACATCGTGGTGCCGCTGGCGACCGGCGTGCTGGCGCCGGACGCCATCCTTGGCGACCTGTTCGAGCTCGCCGCCGGCACGGCGCCGGGCCGGGCCCGCGCCGACGACATCACGCTGTTCAAGTCGGTCGGCACCGCCATCGAGGATCTCGCCGCCGCAGAGCTGGTGTGGAAGGCGCTGAACGCCGGCTGACGGCGTTTGCCATTACCGACGTCATCGCGAACGCCGGCGATCAGTGCCCCGGCCGGGCCTGCGCCTTCACCCGCGCGGCGTCGAGCCGCTCGATGATCGCCTTGGCGACCAGCGTCACCAGCGCCACGAGCGTGAGCAGCGTCGCCACCGCGAAGGCGGCGATGGCGTTGTTGTCCTGATAGAGCAGCTCGATCTGCAGCGGCAGCGTGTTGGTCTGGCCGCGTATGTTGCCCGACACGATGGAGACGGCGCCGAACTCGCCCATCACCCGCGCATTGCACAGCGCCGCGCCGTAGAGAAGGGCGAAGCGCACATTGGGGAGGGTGACGAGGCGCAATATGCGCCAGCCGCCGGCGCCCAGCGTCACCGCCGCTTCTTCCTCCTCCGAGCCCTGCGCGATCATCAGCGGGATCAGCTCGCGGGCGACGAAGGGGGCGGTGACGAACAGGCTGGCGAGGATGATCGCCGGCACGGCGAACATGATCTTGATGTCGTGGGCTTCCAGCCACGGCCCCAACAGGCCCTGCGCGCCATAGACGAAGAGATAGGCGATGCCGGCGATGATCGGCGAGATCGAGAAGGGCAGTTCCACCAGCGCGACCAGAAGATTGCGGCCGGGAAAGCGGAACTTGGCGATGCACCACGCTGCCGCGATGCCGAAGCACACATTGATCGGCACCACGATCATCGCGGTGAACAGGGTCAGACCGATGGCGTATTGCGTGTCCGGCGCGGCGAAGGCGGCGGCATAGGCCCCGACGCCCTTGCGGAACGCCTCGGCGAAGATCGCCGCGAGCGGCGCCACCAGTATCAGTGCGGTGACGAGCAGCACGCCGCCGATCAGCAGCCGGCGGGTGAGCGGGCCGTCGCCGACGCGGATGCGACGGGGCGGGTGCGCCTTCTCGGGGGGGTGCGGTTCACGCGCCATCGCCTCAGTCCCCCGTGCCGATCCGGCGCTGCTGCCAGAGCTGGATCATGTTGACGACGAACAGCATGACGAAGGCGATGGCCAGCAGGGTGGCGGCGATCGCCGCGGCGGCGGGATATTCGTATTCCTCGATGCGGATGAAGGCGAGCAGCGACACCACCTCGGTCTTCAGCGGCAGGTTGCCGGCGATGAAGATGATGGCGCCGAACTCGCCGAGCGAGCGGGCGAAGCAGAGCGAGGCGCCGGTGAGGAAGGCCGGGAAGATGGCGGGGAAGATGACGCGGGCGAAGATGCGCGCATCCGAGGCGCCGAGCGTGGCGGCCGCCTCCTCCACATCGGTGGCGAGGTCCTCCAGCACCGGCTGCACCGTACGGACCACGAAGGGGATGGAGGTGAAGGCCATCGCCACGGCGATGCCGAGCGGGGTGTAGGCGACCTCGATGCCGAAGACCGAAAGCGGCCCGCCGAACCAGCCGTTCTTGACGAACAGCGCCGACAGGGCGAGGCCCGCCACCGCCGTCGGCAGGGCGAAGGGCACGTCGACGAGGGCGTCGAGCAACCGCTTGCCGGGGAACTCGTAACGCACCAGCACCCAGGCCAGCGCCAGCCCGTAAATGCCGTTGAAGACCGTCGCGACGGCCGCCGTGGTGAGCGTCAGGCGGAAGGCGGCCTGCGTGCGCGTGCCGGCCATGATCGCAAGATAGCGGTCCCAGCCGACATCGGCGGCCTGCCAGAGCAGCGCCCCGAGCGGCAGCAGCACGATGAGGCTGAGATAGAACAGGGTGATGCCGAGCGAGAGGGGAAAGCCCGGTACGACACGGTTCAACGGGCGGCTCCTCGCAAAGGCCATGGCCGGGACACATCCGGCCATGGCGCAATATGCGCGCTATGTCCAGCCGCAAGGCGGCCCAATATCATCTCCATTGGACCGTCATCCCGGCCGAAGCGCAGCGCAGAGCCGGGATCGCAGGCAGCTTCGGGTGTCACGCGATCCCGGATATTGCCTGACGGCAATTCCAGGATGACGATTTCCCTGCCTCACGGCGCGACGAAGAGTTCGTCCAGCTTGCCACCCGAGGCGAAATGCGTCTTCTGCACATTAGCCCAGCCGCCGAACACATCCTCGACCTTGACGAGACGCACCGGGGCGAACTTGGCCTTGTACTCCTCGGCGACCTTGGGATCGAAGACGCGGTTATTGTACTCGGCAGCGATCTTCTGGCCTTCCGGCGAGTAGAGGAAATTCAGATAGTCGGTCGCCACCTGCCGCGAGCCGCGCTTGTCGACCACCTTGTCCACGACCGCTACGGGGAACTCGGCGAGCAGGCTCACCTCAGGCACCACCACCTGGAAGTTCTTGTCCTTGTAGGCGTCCTTCACGCCGATCACCTCGGCCTCGAAGGTGATGAGCACGTCGCCCTGCTCGCGCTCCACGAAGGAGGTGGTGGCGCCGCGCCCGCCGGTGTCGAACACCACGACGTTGGAGAGCAGCTTGCGGGCGAAAGCGTCAGCCTTGGCGACGTCGCCGTTGAACTTCTCCAGCGCGAAGGCATAGGCGGCGAGATAGGTGTAGCGGGCATTGCCCGAGGTCTTCGGGTTGGGGAAGACCAGCTTCACGTCGTCGCGGACGAGGTCGTCCCAGTTCTTCACGTTCTTCGGGTTGCCGGCCCGCACCAGGAAGGCGGGGAAGGAGTACCAGGGCGAGGCGTTGTTCGGCAGACGGCTCTGCCAGTCCTTGGCCACATAGCCCTTGTCGGCGAGGAAGGTGATGTCGGTGATCTGGTTGAAGGTCACCACGTCGGCCTCGAGGCCCTCGACGATCGAGCGGGCCTGCTTGGACGTGCCGGCGTGGCTCTGGTTGACCTTGATCTCCTTGCCGGTCTTGGCCTTGTAGGTCGGCTCGAACTGCTTGTTCTCAGCCTCGAACAGTTCCCGGGCCACGTCGTAGGAGGCGTTGAGGATCTGGTTCGGCTGCTCCTGCGCCTGCGCGGCGGGGGCGAAGCCGGACGCGAGCGCCGGCGCCAGCAGCGCGGCGAGGGTCGAGGTCAGGATGAGGCGGCGCGACGGGCGCATGGGCATTCTCCGGTCTCGCGGTGCGGCGCGCCGGCAGCGCAAACCCACCTTATGCAGAAAATTTTAGTGAAATCTATAATTTCACAGAGAAGTTTGAGTAGCACGCGGGATGTCGTGACGGAAGGGATAAATTCAAGCCTCGCACCTCAAACCACGTCATCATCTCGTGATATTTACTGCAGGCATCAGGCGGCCTTTGCCAGCGATCGGACCGGAGGCTGCCGCAGAGAGTGGATCGGGACCGGCCGAAGGCGGCCGAAACTCGCCTCGCCGCCCCATTCCGTGCTAGGTGGCTCTCTTCGAGGAGATGGCCGTGGCGCTTGAGGTGAAAATCTGCGGGCTGAGCACCCCCGAGACGCTGGATGCGGCGCTCGGCGCGGGAGCCGACATGATCGGCATGGTGTTCTTCGCGCCCTCGCCGCGCCATGTCGATCTCGCCACCGCCGTCACGCTCGTGGCGCGCGCGCGCGGTAAGGCGGGCATTGTCGCGCTGACCGTCGATGCCGACGATGCGACGCTGGCCGCCATCGTCGATGCGGCGCGCCCGGACATGCTGCAGCTTCACGGCAAGGAAAGCCCGCAGCGCGTCGCCGCCATCCGCGCCCGCTTCGGCCTGCCGGTCATGAAGGCGATTGGCATCGCCACCGCCGCCGATCTTGCCACGCTCCCCGCCTTCGAGGCGGTCGCTGACCGGCTGCTGCTCGACGCCAAGCCGCCGAAGGGCGCTGCGCTTCCCGGCGGCAACGGCGTGGCCTTCGACTGGACCCTCATCGCCGGCCTTGACCTTTCCCGGCCCTTCATGCTGTCAGGCGGGCTCGATCCCGATAACGTGGCGGACGCCGTGCGGCTGATCCGGCCGCCCGGCGTCGACGTATCCTCGGGGGTCGAGCGCGCCGCCGGCATCAAGGACCCCGAGCGCATCGCCGCCTTCCTGCGCGCCGCCCGGGCGGCCGAAGCGGCGGGAGCCGAACATCCGACCGGCGGCAAGCCGGCGCACACTTCATCCAGAGAGACGAGCCCCTCGTGAACGCTCCCAATTCCTTCCGCACCGGCCCCGACGAGAACGGGCATTTCGGCCTGTTCGGCGGGCGTTTCGTTGCCGAAACGCTCATGCCGCTCATCCTCGACCTTGAGACCGCCTATAACGAGGCGAAGGCGGACCCCGCCTACAAGGCCGAGACCGATGCGGGGCTGAAGCACTATGTCGGTCGGCCGAGCCCGCTCTATTACGCCGAGCGGCTGACCGAGCACCTGCGCGAGAGCGCGGAGCCCGGCATGGGCGCGAAGATCTATTTCAAGCGCGAGGAGCTGAACCACACCGGCTCGCACAAGGTGAACAACGTGCTCGGCCAGATCCTGCTCGCCCGCCGCATGGGCAAGAAGCGGATCATCGCCGAGACGGGCGCGGGCCAGCACGGCGTCGCCACCGCCACGCTCTGCGCGCGCTACGGGCTGGAATGCGTCGTCTATATGGGCGCGGTCGACGTCGCCCGTCAGGCGCCCAACGTGTTCCGCATGAAGATGCTCGGCGCCACCGTCGTTCCCGTCCAGTCCGGCTCGAAGACGCTGAAGGACGCGATGAACGAGGCGCTGCGCGACTGGGTGACGAACGTCCACGACACCTTCTATTGCATCGGCACCGTCGCCGGTCCGCATCCTTATCCGGCCATGGTGCGCGACTTTCAGAGCGTGATCGGCCACGAAACGCGCGCCCAGATGCTGGAGCTGGAAGGCCGCCTGCCGGACAGCCTTGTCGCCTGCATCGGCGGCGGCTCCAACGCCATGGGCCTGTTCCATCCCTTCCTCGATGACCCGAGCGTGAAGATCTTCGGCGTCGAGGCGGCCGGCCACGGCATTCCCTCCGGCGAGCATGCTGCCTCGCTCACCGGCGGGCGCCCGGGCGTGCTGCACGGCAACCGCACCTACCTGCTGATGGACGATGACGGCCAGATCGCCGAGGCGCATTCCATCTCCGCCGGCCTCGACTATCCCGGCATCGGGCCGGAGCATTCGTGGCTGCACGATGTCGGCCGCGCCACCTATATCTCCGCCACCGACCAGGAGGCGCTCGCCGCCTTCCAGCTCGTCGCCAAGCTCGAAGGCATCATCCCGGCGCTGGAGCCGGCCCATGCGCTCGCCAAGGTGACGGAGCTGGCGCCGAGCTTCCCTGAGCATCACCTGATGGTGGTCAACCTGTCCGGTCGCGGCGATAAGGACATCCCGCAGGTAGCCGAGATTCTGGGGACCCGCCTATGAGCACGCGTCTGGAAGCCCGCTTCAGGGACTGCGCCGCGCAGGGCCGCGCCGCCCTCGTCACCTTCATCACCGCCGGCGACCCGGACTTCGACACCTCGCTCAGCTTGCTCAAGGCACTGCCGGCGGCGGGCTCGGACGTGATCGAGCTCGGCGTGCCCTTCACCGACCCGATGGCCGACGGCCCGGCGATCCAGGCGGCGGGCCTGCGCGCGCTCAAGGCCGGCCAGACGCTGAAGAAGACGCTCGCCATGGTGCGCGCCTTCCGCGAAGGCGACGCGACGACGCCCATCGTTCTGATGGGCTATTACAATCCGATCTACATCTATGGCGTCGACCGCTTCCTCGTCGACGCGCTGACGGCCGGCGTCGACGGCCTCATCGTCGTCGACCTGCCGCCGGAAGAGGACGAGGAGCTGTGCCTGCCGGCGCTGCGGGCGGGGCTCGATTTCATCCGCCTCGCCACGCCGACGACCGACGACAAGCGCCTGCCGGCCGTGCTCGCGAACACGGCGGGCTTCGTCTACTACGTCTCGATCACCGGCATCACCGGCGCGGCGACGGCCGATCCGCAGGCGGTCGGGCAGGCGGTGGCGCGCATCAAGCGCCACACCGGCCTGCCGGTCGCGGTCGGCTTCGGCGTAAAGACGCCCGAGCAGGCCGCCGCCATCGCCGCCGGCGCGGACGGCGTGGTGGTCGGCTCGGCATTGATCGACGCGCTGCGCGGCACGCTCGACGCCGAGGGCCACGCGACGCCCGCCACCGTGCCTGCCGTCACCGGCCTCGTCGGCGCGCTCGCCGAAGCGGTGCGCGGCGTGCGCCGGCAGGCGGCCGAGTAGCCCCCCGGAGCCTCGCCAGGGGCCGGGGAAGACCGGGGGCAGGGCCGCTCATCGCGTCCCTGCCTTTTCATTGCCCTCGTGGCGCATTAGATGAAGGCCCGGTGGCCGCACAGCCGCCCGCCGCCGGTACCGACCGGTGGACCCAGAATGCTGGCCTTGATGCTGGAGCCGAGCCGTTGAACTGGATCTCGAACGTCGTCCGCCCGAAGCTCAATTCCTTCCTGAACCGTCGGGAAGTGCCTGAGAATCTCTGGGTGAAGTGCCCCGAGACCGGACAGCTCGTGTTCCACAAGGACCTGGAGGCCAATCTCCACGTCATTCCGGGCTCCGGCTATCATATGCGCATGGACCCGACCGAGCGCCTGCGCTCGGTGTTCGACGGCGGCAAATGGTACGACGTGGCGCTGCCGGCGGTGCCGGCCGATCCGCTGAAGTTCCGCGACGAGAAGCGCTACGCCGACCGCCTGCGCGACGCCCGCGCCAAGACCGGCGCGCAGGACGCGGTGAAGGTCGGCTACGGCAAGCTGGAAGGCCTGCCCGTCACCGTCGCCGTGCAGGATTTCGGCTTCATGGGCGGCTCGCTCGGCATGGCGGCGGGCGAGGCCATCGTCACCGGCCTTGAGACCGCCGCCTCGCGCGGCACCCCCTTCATCATGTTCGCCGGCTCGGGCGGCGCGCGCATGCAGGAGGGCATCCTCTCCCTCATGCAGATGCCGCGCACAACCTGCGCCATCCAGGAACTGCGCGAGGCGCGACTGCCCTACATCGTGGTGCTGACCAACCCCACCACCGGCGGCGTCACCGCCTCCTACGCCATGCTGGGCGACATCCAGATCGCCGAGCCGGGTGCGCTGATCGGCTTTGCCGGCCCGCGCGTCATCGAGCAGACCATCCGCGAGAAGCTGCCCGAGGGTTTCCAGCGCGCCGAATATCTGCGCGACCACGGCATGATCGACCTCGTCGTGCACCGCCACGAGATGCGCCCGACGCTGGCGCGCCTGTCCCGCCTGATGATGCGCGCCCCGGCCGCCGCGCGGGCGGAGGGCAACGGCAAGGCCCCGGCCGAGCCCGTCGCCGAGACGGCGGCGCTGCCGGCGCCGGCCACCGCCTGACCCTCTTCCTGTGAGGCCCGCCATGTCCGCTTTGCCTGCGGCCGGCTCCGACCCTGCCGGGGAGAACCGGCGGCCGGTCGACGACATTTTCGACCGCCTGCTCGCGCTGCACCCGAAGCTGATCGACCTGTCGCTGGAGCGCATGTGGCGGCTGCTGGAGCGGCTCGGCCATCCCGAGCGCCGCCTGCCGCCGGTGATCCATGTCGCCGGCACCAACGGCAAGGGCTCCACCGTCGCCTTCATGCGCGCGGTGCTGGAAGCCGCCGGACGCCGCGTGCATGTCTACACCTCGCCCCATCTGGTGCGCTTCAACGAGCGCATCCGTCTCGCCGGCACGCTGGTCGACGACGCGCGCCTGACCGACGCGCTGGCGCGGGCCGAAGAGGCCAATGGCGGCGAGCCGATCACCTTCTTCGAGATCACCACCGCCGCCGCGCTGCTGCTATTCTCGGAAGTGCCGGCCGACATATTGCTGCTGGAAGTGGGCCTCGGCGGCCGGCTCGACGCCACCAATGTGGTCGAGAAGCCGCTCGTCAGCGTCATCACGCCGGTCTCCATCGACCATGTCGATTTCCTCGGCGAAACGGTGGCGGAAATCGCCGGCGAGAAGGCCGGCATCCTCAAGCGCGGCGTGCCCGCCGTGCTCGGCCGGCAGCCGCGCGAGGCGCTGGCCGTGATCGAGCGGCTGGCCGCCCGGCTCGGCGCGCCGCTCTCCATCATGGGCGAGCAGTACCAGGCTTACGAGGAGGGCGGGCGGCTCGTCGTCTCCGACGAGGCCGGGCTCATGGACCTGCCGCGCCCGCGCCTCGTCGGCCCGCACCAGATCGGCAATGCCGGCCTCGCCATAGAGGCGCTGCGGGTGGCCGATCTCGGCCTGCCGGCCGCCGCCTTCGAAGAGGGCATGCGGGCGGCGCAGTGGCCGGCGCGGCTGCAGCGCCTGGGACCCGGCCCGCTCGTCGCGCGCGCGCCGGAAGGCGTCGACGTCTGGCTCGACGGCGGGCACAACGCCGCCGGCGGGCAGGCGATCGCCGCCGCGCTGGCCGATCTGGAGGATCGTGTGTCGCGCCCGCTGGTGCTGATCGTCGGCATGCTGGGCAACAAGGACGCGGACGCCTTCCTGACGCCGTTTGCCGGCCTCGCCCGCGAACTGATCGCGGTGCCGGTGCCGGGCGAGCACAAGGGGGCGGCCCCCGAGGCGCTGGCGGCGATCGCGCGCGCCTACGGCCTCGACGCCTCGACCGCGCCGGACGTGCCGGCGGCGCTGGACGGGCTCTCCGCCTTTCCGGTCGATCCGCCGCCGCGCGTGCTGATCGCCGGCTCGCTCTATCTTGCCGGCGCCGTGCTGGCGGAGAATGGCAGCCTGCCGGAATAGGCCCCGTCAAAACCTGATCTTGGGCTCGCCGGGCGTGGCCGTGGCCGCCCCGACGGGCTGGGCGGGGCCGGTATCGACCATCAGGAGTACGCCATGTCGGCCGTCACATCCGGCACGAACATTTCCGGAACCTGCGTGTATCTATACCATCGCCGCTTATCCTCCGGATCGCTTCCCTTCAGCAATGTCACCACGACATCCTGCCGCGCATTCTCTTCGGGGATCGCATCCGCGGCCCTTGCGTCGAAATAGGCCAGATACCCCGCCCGGTCGTACTCCGCGCGGTCGCGGAGCGTCTGGTAACGGCGATACGCAGCAACGACTTCGGGATTGGCGAGGGTATCGAGCAATTGGCTCGGACTGAGCACCAGCAATTGGCCTTCGACGCGGCGGTGAAGCTGGCGGATGGCCGAGATCCACCCGTCGAACGCTACCGAGGCTTCCTTTGGAATCCCGCCATCCACATCGCCGCCGAAGCGCGCGAAAATCTGTCCACGCTGAGAATTGGGCCCTTCGGGAAAGCCTGCTGCCATATAGACATAGTCTTTCGCCAGCAGCAGCCGCAGATATTCCGCGTAGCGCTCCTCATAGCCGTCCGGCTCCCCGACGCGGCTCCAGAACTCAGTCCGTGCCTGCGCGATCTCGGTGCTCAGGGAAGCTTTCGAGGCATAGGCCTTCTGCACGCTCTCGACGGCCTTCCGGAAGCCGTTCAGGGCGCGCGAGTAGAGGATGATCTTCGTCGCGGTCCTGTTGGGAGGGACGACGAAAAAATCCGCTCGTGCAGGCGCTGGGACGGAGACCGACCCGGCAGTGGCAACTGCCAGGGCCACGGCAAGACCAGAAAGAGTCCGCAGTCGGCAACCCATATCCGCAGCTTCCGCGTGTACCGCGAAAAGCTATCTCGGCGCCGGGTCGAGTGCAATGATGGATGGAGCAACATGCCACGATCGCGACGATCCCCAGCGTCGGGGCCGTACCGGGATCATACGGGATGCACAGCACCCACGATTGATGGCCACGGCATGGATGGGCGAGCGGAACCGCCGCCATAGGGCGGCGGTTTTCTCAGCGCGGCGCCAGCACCATGATCATCTGGCGACCTTCAAGCGAGGGCTCGGCCTCGACCTTGGCGATGGGCGCCAGCTCTTCCTTGACCTTGTTCAGCAGCTTGTAGCCAAGCTCCTGATGCGCCATCTCGCGGCCGCGGAAGCGCAGGGTGATCTTCACCTTGTCGCCTTCCTCGAAGAAGCGATGGATCGCCTTCATCTTCACCTCGTAATCATGGGTGTCGATGCCGGGGCGCAGCTTGATTTCCTTGATCTCGACGATGTGCTGCTTCTTGCGCGCCTCGTTGGCCTTCTTCTGGTTCTGGTACTTGAAGCGGCCATAATCGAGGATCTTGCAGACCGGCGGCACGGAATTGGGGGCGATCTCGACGAGATCGAGGCCCGCTTCCTGCGCGCGCAGAATGGCGTCGCGCGTCGGCACGACACCGAGATTCTGCCCATCCTGGTCGATGAGCTGCACCTCGCGGATACGGATGTCTTCGTTGACGCGCGGGCCTTCCTTCTCCGGCGCGACGGGTCTCATGGGGCGGCGAATGGCGGTCTTCTCCTCTGCCATTTCAGAAATAGGCGTTTCACCGCGCCTCGAAGGGTCGCCGGCCGGCTGTTTTCCGCGCGCGTAAAACGGTCGCAGAAGATCGTGACAAACCCGCCAGAAGTCAACGGCGCGGCGCGACGAAGCGGCGCAATTCCCGAATTCGGTTGCGTCCATGTCCGCCGCAGGCGGCGCTTCGCCCTGTTCGCGCGCGAGCGCCGCCTGTAATCCAGATGGCGCGCCGGCCTCCGAATCGCAAGCCGGCGGCCGCGACAAGAGGGAGCCGCACGCATGACCGACATCGCCGAACCCGCCCGCGCTGCCGCCCCCGAGCCCCGCTTCATCACCGTCGGCGACGACGACCGCGCCATCGCAATACGGGTGACGCCGGGCGTCTCGACGCGGGAGAAGCCGGGCGTGATCTGGTTCGGCGGCTTCCTCTCCGACATGCGCGGCACGAAGGCGGAGGAACTTGCGGCCTGGGGCGCGCGCACGGGGCGGCAGGTCGTGCGCTTCGACTATTCCGGCCACGGCGAATCGGCCGGCGCTTTCGAGGAGGGCACCATCTCGCGCTGGGCCGAGGATGCGCTCGCCGTGTTCGACCGCGAGACGCAGGGCCCGCAGATCGTCGTCGGCTCGTCCATGGGCGGCTGGATCGCGCTGCTCGTCGCCCGCGCGCTGGCGGCACGCGGCGAAAGTGCCCGGCTGGCGGCGCTGGTGCTGATCGCCCCGGCGCCGGACTTCACCGAAGAGCTGATGTGGAAGGCGATGCCGGACGACGTGCGCGCCGCCATACTGCATGACGGGCGCTGGGTGCGCCCCTCGCAATACGGCCCCGGCCAGCCGATCACCCGCGCGTTGATCGAGGACGGGCGGCGCAATCTCGTGCTCGGCGCGCCTTTCGCGGTGGGTTGCCGCGTGCGCATCCTGCAGGGCGTCGCCGACCCCGACGTGCCGTGGCAGCAGGCGCTGCGCCTCGTCACCTGCCTCGCCGAGGACGATGTGGTGCTCACCCTCATCAAGGACGGCGATCACCGGCTCTCCCGCCCGGAGGACATAGAGCGCATTCTCGCGGCGGTGGAAGAAGTGGGGTGACGCTCCCGGCACCGGCGTCGCCCGGCGAACGTCAGCTCGGCCCACGCATTATGACGATCTCGCTGGCGTCGTAGCGGCGGCGCTCCAGCTCCTCGAAGCCCTCCGGCGCGGCGAAGGCGGCCTCGACCGATTCCTCCACCACGACCAGAGCCGCCGGCGCCAGCCAGTTGCCCTCGCGCGCACTCGTGAGCGCCTTCTCGGCGAGGCCCCGGCCATAGGGCGGGTCGCAGAAGACGAGATCGAAGGAATCGCTGGCCAGCGCGGCGCCCAGCTTGGTCGCGTCGCGGCGGAAGATGCGGGTGATGCCGCCGACGCCCAGCGCCTCGACATTGGCGCGGATCAGCCCGCGCGGCTCGGGCGCCTCCTCGACGAAGACGGCGAACTTCGCCCCGCGCGAGAGCGCCTCCAGCCCCAGCGCGCCGGTGCCGGCGAAAAGGTCGAGCACGCGCGCACCATCGGCGGCATCGCCATAGGCATGGGCGAGCACGTTGAACAGCGCCTCGCGCAGCCGGTCCGAGGTCGGCCGCGTGGCGCTGGAGGAAGGGCCCTGCAGCGCCCGCCCCCGGAAACGCCCGCCGACGATGCGCATCGCTCAGGCGTCCTCAGCCGCGCGGCGCGCGGGGCGGCCGCCCGCCGGGCTTGCCGCCCGAGGGCTTTCCGCCCGGCCTGCCACCGAAAGGCTTGCCACCACCGGGTTTGCCACCACCGGGTTTGCCAGCACGCCCGCCCGGCTTGGCGCCGAACGGTTTGCCACCCGAGGGACGATCGCCGCCCGGCCTGTCGCCGGAAGGGCGGCCGAAACCCCCGCCGCCGGCGCGCTTGTCGCCGAAGTTCTTGTTGCCATACGTCTTGCCTGCGCCTTCCGGGCGGCGCGGACGCTCGGCGCCCTTGCGCTCGGGAGCGCCGGACCTCTCACGGAAAGGCTTGTCGCGGAATGGCCTCTCGCCGCGCGGCGCCCGATCTTCGCGAGGGGCGCGATCCGGCCGCGGACCGCGGTCGTCACGGGAGCGGAACGAGCCCTCGCCCTCGGGACGCGGGGCACGTTCCCGGAACGGCCGGTCGGAGCGCGGACGATCCTCGCGCGGGCCGCGCTCCTGCCGGAACGGACGATCGCCCTCGGGACGGGGCGCGCGCTCACGGAAGGGGCGGTCACCCTCGGGCCGGGGCGCACGTTCGCGGAACGGACGATCCCCCTCCGAACGGGGCGCACGCTCGCGGAACGGACGGTCGCCGCCCGAACGCGCGGGACGCTCGTCGCCCTCGCGGCGCGGGCGGAAGCCGCGCTCGGGCCGCTCATCCGAACCGGCGCGGCCCTCGCCCTCCTCGAAGCGGCGGGGCGAGCGGTGACGCGACTGCTCGGACTTGACCCGGCCGGTATAGGGCCGGTCGGTCGCCTCGCCGCGATAGGGGCGCGCGCCTTCAGGACGCGGCGCCCGCTCACGGAACGGACGGTCGCCTTCGACGCGCGGCGCCCGCTCGCGGAACGGACGATCCCCTTCCGGACGTGGCGCACGTTCGCGGAACGGACGTTCCGGGCGTTCCCCGCGCGGGGTGCTGGAGCGGAACGGGCGCTCGCCGCGCTCCTCACGGGGGCGGTCGTCGCGAGGACGCTCCTGACGGGGCCGCTCGTCGCGGGTGAAATCCCGCCCCATCGGACGGCGCTCCTCGCGGGCACGGAAGGGGCGCTCGGCCGTCTCGCCCTCGCGTTCGGTGCGCGGCCCGTCGACGCGCGGGCGCGCCGGACGCGGACCTGCCGCCTTGCGGTCGCGGCTGGTGGCGGCACGCGCCCGGGCGGGACGCTCTTCGCGGACCCTCTCATCGGACCCGGCCTCACTGTCGACGCCGAGGGCGCGCTCGGGCCGTTTGCGGAAGGTACGCTCGCCGCCGCGCACATCGTCGCGGGCGTCGCCACGCGCGGGCCGCCCGCGCGGCGCCTCGGGCTCCGGCTCGGCTTCGGTGGAGCGCACGCGCTGCACCAGCACCTTGCGGCCCTTGCGGTCGGCGACGAGGCCGGCGCTGATGCTGCGGCCCTCTCCGGGCTCGGTGTCGATGGGACGGCGGCGGTGGCGGTCCTCGGCACCCTCGGCCTTGGCATAGCGGGCCTTGGAGGGCTTGTGCGGCGCCTCGTCCTCGCCATGGTTGAACAGCGGACCCTCGAAATCCGCGCCGGCGGCGGCGGACAGTGCCTCGCCGAGCTGGTCGGCCAGCACGCGGGTCTTCACTTCCTCGACTTCGCCCTGCGGCAGCTCGCCGAGCTGGAAGGGCCCGTAGGAGAGGCGGATCAGCCGGTTCACGTCGAGGCCGAGGCTGCCCAGCACATTGCGGACTTCGCGGTTCTTGCCCTCGCGCAGCGCCAGCGTCAGCCAGGAATTGGCGCCCTGCACGCGGTCGAGCTTGGCCTCGATGGGCCCGTAATGCACGCCGTCGACGGTGATGCCGCCGATCAGCGCGTCGAGCTTGTCCTGGGTGATCTCGCCCTTGGCGCGCACGCGGTAGCGCCGCAGCCAGCCGGTCTCCGGCAGCTCCAGCACGCGCGACAGCCCGCCATCATTGGTGAGCAGGATCAGCCCCTCGGTCGTGAGGTCGAGCCGGCCGACCGAGACGAGACGCGGCAGGCCAGGGGGCAGGATCTCGAACAGGGTCGGGCGCCCTTCCGGATCGTAATTGGTCGTCACCACGCCCTTGGGCTTGTGGTAGAGGAAAAGCCGGGTGCGCTCCCTGTCGGGCAGCGGCACGCCGTCCACGGTGATCGCGTCCTCGGCGGTCACGGTGCGGGCGGGGCTGGCGAGCACCTCGCCATTCACCGCGACGCGCCCGGCGAGAATCCATTCCTCGATCTCGCGGCGCGAGCCGAGCCCGGCGCGGGCGACGACCTTGGCGACGCGCTCGGCCTCGCGCGGCTCCGCCGGTTCGAGGCTGCGGGGCGCGCGCGGGACGCGGTTGTGATCCTTGCGGGGCGGCGTGTTTTTCGGCATGGGGATTGATCCGGTCTCCGGGCGGCGGGTGCTACCATGTCCTGCGTGGGGAAGCGAGCTTTTGGCGAGTAGAGAGCCGTGACGACGAACAGAGCGGACCGGCCGGGCGATGCCGGCGCGGCGCGGGCGCGCACCGATTTCATGCTTCTGGCGCTGGCCGAGGCGGCCAAGGCCGGCGCGCGCGGCGAGGTGCCGGTCGGCGCCGTGCTGGTGCGCAACGGTATCGCGCTCGCCGCCGAGGGCAACCGCATGCGCGAACTGGCCGATCCCACCGCCCACGCGGAAATGGTGGTGATCCGCGCCGCCGCCTCGGTGCTCGGCAATGACCGGCTGGCGGAATGCGACCTTTACGTCACGCTGGAGCCCTGCACCATGTGCGCGGGCGCCATCTCCTTCGCGCGGCTGCGCCGCGTCTATTACGGCGCGCCGGACCCCAAGGGCGGGGCGGTGGAGAACGGCGTGCGCTTCTTCGCCCAGCCGACCTGCCATCATCGGCCCGACACCTATGGGGGGTTGGGCGAGCGCGAATCGGCGGAGCTGCTGCGCGAGTTCTTCGCCGAGCGCCGCTGGCCGGGCAAACTGTAGGCGCGCGCCGCTCAGCCCAGCACGGCCTCCAGCCGGCGCTTCACCTCGTCCTTCACCGGCTCGGCCGCCTTCAGGATGGCGGCGGCACGGAAGAAGTCGAGCACGCGGAAATCGTGCACGTTCGGGCGCACCAGCATGTCCGGCGCGCCGGCCTTGAGCTTCTCGCCGACGATGGCGCTCGCCATGATCTGCAACGTGGCGAACATCGCGTCGAAGGGCGCGGGCACGCCGCGCGTCTCCCCGCCATGACCGCCGGTGATATCGACCGCCACCACGATGTCGGCCTGCCCGCGCAGCAGGTCGAAGGGCAGCGGGTTCACCGCGCCGCCGTCGACCAGCGTATGGCCGTCATGCTGCACCGGTCGGATGAGACCGGGAATGGCGAGCGAGGCGGCAATCGCCGGGCGGATCGGCCCGGCGCAGAAGGTGCGCTCGCAACGCTCCCAGTAATCGGTCGCCACCACCTGAAGCGGGATCGACAGTTCTTCGAAATTCTCCGGCACGTTCGCCGGCAGGAAACCCTGAATGAAGCGCTCGGCGTCGATGAGCACGGGATTGCCGAGCCCGGCGCCGAACAGGTCGGCGAGGCGACCGACCCGCGCGGCGAGCAGGCGCTTCATCACCTCGCCGCGGTTGCGCAGCGTGTGGCTGACCAGATGGCGGATGTCGCGCGCCGGCATGCCGGCGGAATAGACGGCGGCGAACAGGGCGCCGATGGAGGCGCCGGCCATGGCGGTGGGCCGCACGCCGAGCTCGTCCAGCGCCTCCAGCACGAGGATGTGCGAGAGCCCGCGCGCGCCGCCCGAGCCGAGCGCCACCGCGATGCGCGGCGCGCCCTGTCCCGGCGGCACCGGCAGAGGCGCCTCGCCGGTCGGCACCGGGAGGCGGGCACGGCGCGGCCCCTGCGCCGGCGCCTCGCGCCCGCGCATTTCCTCCGGTCCGTGAGCGACCGGCTGCGGTTCGTCCTCATGCGGGTGTCGCCGCCCCGTGGGGCCGCGATGCCGCAATCCAGTGGTGGAATTGTCCATGGCGTCGCCCATGCCACATCAGCGCGGCATTTCTTTGAACATGGGCACGCTGTGGGAGGGCTGCCAGTGACGAACGCGAAAAGCGCAGCCGCGCGGCAGCCCCGTCAGTCGCCGAGCGCGCGCCAGGCGATGTCGTGGCGGCAGAAGCCTTCCGGCCAGTCGATGCGCGCCACCGCGTCATAGGCGCGCTCGCGCGCTTCCGCGACATTGGCACCCACGGCCGCGACGTTGAGCACGCGCCCGCCATTGGCGAGGATGGCGTCGCCCGCCCGCACCGTGCCGGCATGGAACACCTTGACGCCCGGTATGGCGCCGGCGGCCTCCAGCCCGCCGATGCGCGAGCCCTTGGGGTAGTCGCCGGGATAGCCGCGCGTCGCCATCACGACCGCGATGGCGGCGTCGGGCTTGAGCGGCACCGCCTGCTCCTCCAGCCGGCCGGTGGCGACGGCGTGCAGCAGCGGCAGCAGGTCGCCCTCCAGCCGCATCATCAGCACCTGGCACTCGGGATCGCCGAAACGGACATTGTATTCGATGAGCTGGGGTCCCTCGCGGGTGATCATCAGCCCGGCGAACAACACGCCGCGATAGGCGCTGGCGGCGTCGGCAAGGGCGCGCACGGTCGGCTTGATGATCTCGTGCAGCGTGCGGCGCTCCAGTTCCGGGGTGAAGACCGGGGCGGGCGAATAGGCGCCCATGCCGCCGGTGTTCGGCCCCTCGTCGCCGTCGAAGGCCCGCTTGTGGTCCTGCGCCGAGCCGAAGGGCAGCACGGTCTCCCCGTCGACGAGGCAGAAGAAGGAGACCTCCTCGCCTTCGAGGAACTCCTCGATGAGTATCTCGGTGCCGAGCCCGCCCATGGCGAACACCTCATCGACCCCGGCGAGCGCCTCGGCGACCGTCATGGCGACGATCACGCCCTTGCCGGCCATCAGCCCGTCGGCCTTCAGCACGATGGGCGCGCCGTGGCGCTCGACGAAGGCGCGTGCCTCGTCCGGCTCGGTGAAGCGGCCGAAGGCGGCGGTCGGAATGGCGTGCGCCTTGCACAGTTCCTTGGTGAAGAGCTTGGAGCCCTCCAGCTGCGCCGCCACACGGCGCGGGCCGAACACCGGAATGCCCTCGGCGATCAGCCGGTCGGCGATGCCCTCGACCAGCGGCGCCTCCGGGCCGACCACCACGAGGTCGATACCCTCGGCGAGGCACAGGGTGACGAGGGCGTCATGGTCGGTGAGCGGGAGGGTGTCGATGCAGGTCGCGTATTCCGCGATGCCCGGATTGCCGGGCACGGCGAGGAATTTCGCGATCAGCGGGCTCTGCGCCAGCTTCCAGGCGAGGGCATGCTCGCGGCCCCCCGAGCCGAGCAGAAGAACGTTCATGCGCGATGCCCCCTGATGCGCCAGTCTCGTCGTTTCCGCCTAAACGTTCGGGCGGCGACGGGCAAGGGCCATGGACTGCCGTGCACCCGTCATCCCGGCCGCAGAAACGTCGCGCATGACTCCGGGATGACGGGACTGACCGTCCCTACTCGTAAGCCAGCGCTACCACCGGATCGAGCCCGGCCGCCTTGCGCGCGGGGAGATAGCCGAAGACGAGACCGGTGAGGAAGGCACAGGCGAAGGCGAGCAGCGGCGGCATCAGCGAGAGCAGGATGGTCGCGCCCATCCACTCCACCCCCAGCGCGGCGGCAAGGCCGAGCCCGACGCCGACCGCGCCGCCGACCGAGCACACCACCAGCGCCTCGGTGTTGAACTGCAGCATGATGTTGCTCATCCGCGCCCCGGTCGCCATGCGGATGCCGATCTCGCGGGTGCGCTCGGTCACGCTCACCAGCATGATGTTCATCACCCCGATGCCGGCCACCAGCAGCGAGATGGCGGCGACGCAGCCGAGCACGAGGGTCAGCGTGTTCTGCGTCTCCACCGCCGTCTCCAGGAACTGCGCGGTGTTGCGCACCTGGAAATCCTCGGCCTGGTGGCGCTCGGTAAGGATGCGGGTGATGGCGGCCTCGACGGCAGGGATGTTGCCGGCGTCGTCGACCTTCACCGTCACCGAGTTGAGGAACTGGCGGCCGAACACCCGCACGAAACCGGTCGTGAGCGGCACCAGCGCCACATCGTCCTGGTCCTGCCCGAAGGCGTTGGCGCCGCGCGGGGCCAGCACGCCGATCACCTCATAGGGAACGTTCTTGACCAGCACATAGCGGCCGATCGGGCTGCTTTCGCCGAACAGGTTGCGCCGCACCGTCTCGCCCAGCACCACCACGGGCGCATAGGCCTTCACGTCGGCGGCGTTGAACATCACGCCCTCGGCCATCGGCCAGTCGCGGGCGACGAGATAGTCCGGCGCCGTGCCGCTCACCGAGGTGAAATAGTCGGCCGAGCCGTAGCGGATGGTGTAGCGGGAGGAACGCTCGGGCGCGATGGCGCCGATGCCGGGAATGGCGGCGAGCGCGTTCGCGTCCTCCGGCAGCAGCGTGGCGTTGTCGCCGGACGAACGTATGCCCGGCGCGCCGGGACGCACAATCAGAAGATTGGTGCCGATCTGCGAGATGCGCTCCAGCACGCTCTGCTTGCCGCCGTCGCCCACCGCCAGCATGGTGATGACCGAGGCGACGCCGATGACGATGCCGAGCAGCGTCAGCGCGGTGCGGAAGATGTTGGCAACCATCGAGGCCAGCGCCATGCGCACCGCCTCCGCCAGATCCGGGAGGAAGCGTACCAGCCCGCCACGCCGGGCGGGGCCCATAGCGGGAAGCGGTGGACGCGCCGGCTCGGCCTCGCGCCGTTCGTCGGCCACGATGCGCCCGTCCTGAAAGCGCACCACGCGCCGCGCATGCGCCGCGACATCGGGGTCGTGGGTAATGAGGATGACCGTGTGGCCCTCGGCGTTCAGCTCGGAGAGCAGGGCGAGCACGTCCTCGCCCGAACGGCTGTCGAGCGCGCCGGTCGGCTCGTCGGCGAGGATCACCGGCGCCGCGTTCATCAATGCGCGGGCGATGGAGACGCGCTGCTGCTGGCCGCCGGAGAGCTGGCTCGGCCGGTGCTCGGCACGCTCGCCCAGGCCCAGGCGGGCGAGCAGGGCGTGGGCACGCTCCTCGCGCGCCTCGCGCCCCGTGCCGGCATAGATGGCGGGAATGGCGACGTTCTCCGCCGCCGTCAGGCTCGGCAGCAGATTGTAGCGCTGGAACACGAAGCCGAAGGTCGAGCAGCGCAGTTCCGCCAGCGCATCCGCATCGAGGTCTTCGACATCGACGCCGTTCACCCGGTAGACACCGGAGGAGGGCCGGTCGAGGCAGCCGACGATGTTCATCAGCGTCGACTTGCCCGAGCCGGACTGGCCCATGATGGCAACGAACTCGCCGGGATGGATCGCCAGCGACACGCGGTCGAGCGCGCGCACCACCGTGTCGCCATTGGGATAGATGCGGCTGACGTCGACCAGCTCGACGATGGCGCGCCCCGGCGCCACGCCGGAAGCCGCGCCGGTATCATCGATGCGGGGGGCGACCTCGCTCATGCCCGGTCCTCAGCCGAGGCGCGGGGGCATGCGCGGGCCGCTCGGGCGCTGCGCGGGCGTCCCGCCGGCCCCGAGGACCACCGTTTCGCCGGGCGACAGCCCTTCGACGACCTGCGTCATGGAGCGGTTGGAAAGGCCGGTCTTCACCGTGCGGTCCTTCGGCCCCTGCGGGGTCATCACGCGCACGCTCTGGGTGCCGTCGCGGGCGGTGCGCACGGCGGCGCTGGGCACCAGCGGCACGCCCTTCGCCTCGCCGAGCCGGAAGAACACCTGCGCCGTCATGTCGGTCATCAGGGTGAGGTCGTCGTTCGGCACGTCGATCAGCACGTTGTAGAGCACCACGTCGTTGACGATGGTCGGCGTGGGCTCGATCTGCCGCACCGTGCCGCGCCAGCGCCGGTCGGGCAGGCCGAGGGTGGAGAAGGAGGCCGGCGTGCCGACCTGGATCTTCGGGATATCGCCCTCCGCCACCTGCGCGGTGACGGTCATGGTCTGCAGGTCCGCGATGCGCAGCACGATGGGGGCGGACTGGTTGGCGTTCAGCGTCTGCCCTTCGCGGGCGGTGATGGAGACCACCGTGCCGTCCATCGGCGCATAGATCTTGGTGTAGCCGAGATTGGCGAGGTCGCCGTCGAGGGTGGCCTGCGTCTGGGCGATCTGCGCCTTCAGCGCGTCGATCTTGGCCTCGCTGATGCGCTCCGTCGCCTCGGCGGCGTCGGCGGCGTCCTTGCTGCCGGACTGGTTCTTCAGGAGCTGCTGGGCGCGGTCGTTGCGCAGCCGGTCGAGGGTCAGCTGCGCCTGCGCCTGCGCGAGCTGGGCGCGCAGATTGTCGAGGCTGGCGCGGTCGCCGGCCACCCGGGTCTGGTAGACGGTGGGGTCGATATCGGCGAGCAGGTCGCCCTTCTTCACGACGTCGCCGACATCCGGGCGGATGGTACGGAGCTGGCCGGAAACCTGCGTGCCGACGTCGACATAGGTCTTGGGCTGCATCTTGGCGATGGCGTTCACCGTCGCCTCTATGTCGCCGATCTCGACGGCGGCGGTCTGCACGGCCGGCGTCGCCGGCTCGGCGACATGGCCATAGCGCGAATAGCCATAGGCGCCCGCGCCGGCGAGGGCGAGAAGGGCGACCCAGAGCGGCCAGCGCGAACGCCTGCGGCGGCGCACCCTGCCCTCGCCCGTCCAATCGCCTTCCGCTCGCTGCAGCATCGCCTCGTCCCGTCGCAAACCGTCTCGAACGGGATACGGCGCTCCCCGCGCCCGACCAAGTGAATTCGCGGTAATGATCGGATATCTCAGGCAAATTGGAGCGGTTCCAGATACCGCTGGCGCTCCCTGGGCCTCGCGCGGAGGTCAGCCGTCGCTCGGCCGGTACTCGCCGCTCGCGGGGTCGCGGCGCAGCGTGCCGTGGCGGGGATCGCGGCCGGCGGCCTCGTCGCGGCGCAGCGCGGCGAGTTCGGCATTCACCCGGCGCGATTCACGCGCGAGCACCTTCGCCAGGGCGGCGACGCCGAGGGCACCGAGGGCGACGACGAAGACAGGCGGCATGGCGGGGAGCTCCGGCGGGACGTCGCGGACGGCCTCAGAGGCCGAAGCGCGCCCATAATGCGCGCTCCTCTGCGGCGGAAATGAGGGCTTGCGCAGCCCCCGCGCCGGCCTCGCCGGCCAGCCCGCCCATCGTCCCCATCACGCCGGGCGAACGCCGGCCGAACAGTCCGGGCTTCGATTCGATCAGCGGCGTGCGCAGCTTCTCGCCATAGCGGGCGCGCAGGAAGGAGCGCATGTCGCCGATGGCGTCGACGAGGCCGAGGCCCTGCGCCTGCGCCGCCGTCCAGAACTCGCCGGAGAACAGCGTCTCGTCGTCGGGTGTCAGCACGTCGCCGCGCCGCTCCTTCACCAGCCCGACGAAGGCGCCGTGGATCTCCTGCTGGATCGCCTTGAGCCGCTCGACGTCCTCGGGCTTCTCCGGCTGGAACGGATCGAGCATCACCTTGCGGGTGCCGGCGGTGTAGACGCGCCGCTCGACGCCGAGCCGCGCCAGCGCCTCGGGAAAACCGAAGCCGGCGCTCACCACGCCGATCGAGCCGACGATGGAGAAGGTGTCGGCGACGATCTCGTCGGCGGCGCAGGCGAGCATGTAGCCGCCCGACGCGGCCACATCCTCCACGAAGGCGATGACGGGCAGTTCCTTCTCCTGCGCCAGCGCGCGGATGCGCCGGTACACGAGATGCGACTGCGCCGGCGAGCCGCCGGGCGAATTGATCACCAGGGCGACGGCCTTGGCGCCCTTCACCGAGAAGGCGCGCTCCAGCGCGCGGGCGGTGTTGGCGAAGGTGATGCCGGGCCGGAACGGGCTCGCCATGCCGATGGCGCCGGAGAGGCGGACGACCGGCACGACCGGCCTGTCGCCGCGCCAGGCGGCGGGCAGGACGGGATCGAGACGGCGGCGGAATTCGGCGAAGAAGGGTGCTGTGGCCATGAAAAGCAAAATAGGGCGCCCCCGCGCCCGCCGCTAGATGGCCTCGCCGCGGCGCAACAGGCGCTCGGCGTCTTCGCTCGGCCGGCCGTCCTCGCCGGCCAGCACCAGCGAGGTCAGGAGGGCGGGCGGCGTGCGCCGCCCCTTCACCGCGCCGACCAGCAGGCGATGCGCCGGCGCGCCCGGGGCGGGATGCACCGGGCGGATCGTCACGGCCCCGAAACGCCCCTTCAGCCCGGCCAGTATCGCCTCCACCGCCTCGGGGCGGTGGATCAGCGCCAGCCGGCCGCCGGGCGCCAGCAGCCTCTCGGCGGCGCGCAGCCACATGTCGAGCCCGGCATCCGCCACGCTGTGGGCGAGGGCGCGCCGCTCATGCGGCGAGACGCGGTGGCGGGCGGGATCGTTGAAGGGCGGGTTCATCAGAACGAGATCGGCCGCGCGGGCCGCCGGTTCCGACGGGCCGGCGGGACGGGCGAGCGCGGCGATGTCCGCGACCACCACCCGCGCGCGCGCGCCCATGTCCGGCGTCTGGCGCGCGGCGTTGCGCGCCGCCAGCGCGGCGGTGACGGGGTCGATCTCGACGAGCGTCACCCCGGCCTCCGGCACGCGGACCGCGAAGGCGAGGCCCGCCGCGCCGACGCCGGCGCCGAGATCGACGGCATGGCGGGCGTCGCCGGGCGCGCTCGCCGCCAGCAGCATCGCGTCATGCCCGGCGCGATGCCCGCGCGCGGGCTGCAAGAGGTTCAGCCGCCCGCCGAGGAAGGCGTCGTCGGTGAGTTCATCGGGCGCGGGCGCGAGGCCAGTCTCCATCGCCGCCCCTATTCCGCGACCAGCGCCGCGCCGAAGCCGGCCTCGTCCAGCAGCCGGCGGGCGCGCGCAACATCGTCCTCCTCCACCAGCAGCCGGCGCGGCAGCAGTCCGATGGAGCCCTCCAGCACGCTCATATGCTGGTCGAGCACGAGATGGCCGATGCCGGCGCTGTCGAGCAGCGCCCCGACAGCCGAGATCAGCACGATGTCATTGGTGCGGAGGAGTTCGCGCATGCCCGCATTGAGACCGCAACGCTGCCGCAAGGCAATACGCCACCGCTCGATACCGCTTTCCTCGAACCCGCCGGCCCGGCGTAACGGCGCCGCGCGGCGTGCGTGCGATGCGCGCAGAGGTGGCGGATGAACTTTCGCCTGCGTGCGGGGTAAGCTATGAGAACCCTTCGGGTGAACGTCGCGCGCGCCGGCGTACGCCGTGGCCATAGCTGAGGGAAGCGCCCCTGTGTCCGTCGCCTACTCCTTCAATCCGGCCGCCGAGGTGGCGGCCGAGCCTTCCATCGAAGGCATCGTCAACCTCGTCCGCGCGGACATGGATCGCGTCAACGCGCTGATCCTGTCGCGCACGGGCTCGCAGGTGACGATGATACCGGAGGTCGCGCAGCACCTGATCTCGTCCGGCGGCAAGCGGCTGCGCCCGATGCTCACCGTCGCGACCGGCACGCTGGCGGGCTATGAGGGCGAAGGCGCGGTCAAGCTCGCCGCCTCGGTCGAGTTCATGCACACCGCCACGCTGCTGCATGACGACGTGGTGGACGACAGCGAAATGCGCCGGGGGAAGCTCGCCGCCCGCATGCTGTGGGGCAACGAGGCCAGCGTGCTGGTCGGCGACTTCCTGCTCGGCCAGGCGTTCCGCATGATGATCGAGGTCGGCAACATGCGCGCGCTCGACATCTTGTCGAACGCCGCCGTGGTGATCGCCGAGGGCGAGGTCGCCCAGCTCGCCGCCGCCAAGAACATCGCCACCGACGAGGAGGCCTATCTCGCCGTCATCCGCGGCAAGACGGCCGAACTGTTCGCCGCCGCCTGCGAGGTCGGCCCGGTTCTCGCCGGGCGCGCACCGGCCGAGCAGGCCGCCTGCCGCGACTACGGCATGAATCTCGGCATCGCCTTCCAGCTCGTCGACGACGTGCTGGACTATGGCGGCTCCAAGGCTGCGCTCGGCAAGAATGTCGGCGACGATTTCCGTGAGGGCAAGATCACCCTGCCCATCGTGCTGGCGGTGCGCTCGGCGGACGAGGAGGAGCGCGGCTTCTGGCGCCGCTGCCTCGAAGAGGGCGAGATCGGCGAGGGCGATCTGGAGCGGGCGCTCGCCTTGCTCACCCGCCACGGCGCATTGACGGAGACCATCGAGCGGGCACGCGCCTATGGCGCCGCCGCCAAGCAGGCGCTGGAGGTCTTCCCCGACAGCCCGGCAAAGGCCGCGCTGATCGACGTGGTGGATTTCTGCATCGCCCGTATCCGCTGACGGTCGGAGTGCCTCAACCGCGCGGGCCGAACACGACGAGAGCGGCGCCGGCGAGGCACACTGCCCCGCCCATCAGGTCCCAGCGGTCGGGCCGGAAGCCCTCCACCGCCCAGAGCCACACCAGCGAAGCCGCGACATAGACGCCGCCATAAGCCGCGAAGGCCCGCCCCGCCGCGCTGGCGTCGACCTGGGTGAGCAGTGCGCCGAAGGCGACGAGGCTCACCGCCCCCGGCGCCAGCCACAGCGCGCTCGCGCCGTTGCGCACCACCGCCCAGAAGGCGAAGCAGCCGGCGATCTCGAAGAAAGCCGCGAGGACGAAAAACAGGGCGGTGCGCATCACGCCTCCATCCGCGCGTCGCCGCCCAGCACGGTCGGCTTCACCCACCATGCAGGATGGGCGCCAGCGACGATCCGCGCGGCGGCGGCGGCAGCGCGGCAGTCGTCATAGAGCGCGAACATGGTGGCGCCCGAGCCCGACATGCGCGTCAGGAAGACGCCCGGCGTCGCGTTCAGCGCCGCCTCCACGGCGTCGAGAACCGGCACCAGCGCGCGGGCCGGCGCCTCCAATTCGTTCGGCTCGCCGCGCAGCCAGTCGAGAAGCTGTTCGCGCGAGAGATTGGCGGGGAAAGGCGAGGGCTCGCTGCGCCGCGTACCGGGCGCCAGCGACAAGGCACGGAAGACGTCGGCCGTCGCCACCGGCAGGCGCGGATTGACCAGCACCGCCCCGAAGCGCGGCAGCGCGACCGGCACGAGTTTTTCGCCGCGTCCCGCCATCAGGCAGGAGCGGCCCTGCAGACAGGCCGGCACGTCGGAGCCGGTGGCGAGCGCGGCCTCGAACAGCCGGGCATCGCCGGGCGCGAGACCGTTGGCACGCGCCAGCAGACGGAGCGCCGCCGCCGCGTCCGCCGAGCCGCCGCCGATGCCGGAGGCGACGGGCAGCCGCTTGTCGAGCGTGAAGCGCCCGAGCACGAGGCCCGGCACACGCGCGGCGAGATGGCGCGCGGCGCGCAGCACCAGATTGTCGGCATCGGCGGCCAGCACCGATGCGCCCGGTCCCGCGAGGGCCAGCGCGAGCTTTTCGCCCGGTTCGAGCGTCAGCCGATCGCCGGTGCCGGCGAAGGCGACGAGGCTCGACAAATCGTGATAGCCGTCCGCGCGGCGGCCGAGCACCCGCAGCGTGAGGTTGATCTTGGCGGACGCGCGCTCGCGCAGCACCCCGACGGGCGCAGGATCGGCGGCAGTGGGCGGCATATGGGAGATCGGGCCGTCGGGCATGCGGCGCTTATGCGCTGGCGGCGCCCGGCCGGCAAGGGACGGCGCGGCGGGCACACAGGCCGCCGCTTGCGCCAAAAGGCGGTTTGGCTGTATAAGCGCCCCATTCACGATCTCACAAACGACGATCTGGTCGGTTGAGAGTGGGTTCCGCCGCCGGAGCCCGCTCTTTTTGCATTGCGGATCGCGCGCGATCCGACGAGGACGATGAGCGAACACGACGCTAACACCACACCCGCCAGCAGCGCGCCGGAAGGCCGGCTCGATGAACCGCGCCTCGTCACCGAGGCGGGACCGGCCGCGCGCGTCGCCGGCATCGTCGGCCCGGTGCTGGAGGGCCTCGGCTTCCGCCTCGTCCGCGTGAAGATCTCCGGCGGCAGCCCGCCGACCCTGCAGATCATGGCCGAGCGGCCGGACGGCTCCTTCGGCATTGACGAGTGCGAGGCGGCCAGCCGCGCCATTTCGCCGGTGCTCGACGTCGAGGACCCGATCTCCGGCGCCTATAATCTGGAAATGTCCTCGCCCGGCATTGACCGGCCGCTGGTGCGCGTGTCCGATTTCGAGCGCTGGGCGGGCCACGACCTCAAGGTCGAGATGGCCGTGCCGCTGGACGGGCGCAAGCGCTTCCGCGGCATCCTCGTCGGCACGCAGGGCGGGGACGGCGCGGACGTGGAAGCGCTGGTGCGCCTGCCCGACGCCCCGGCCGGCGCGCCTGATACGGTCGCCCTGCCCATCGCCGATATCGGCGACGCCCGCCTCGTGATGACCGATGCGCTGATCCGCGACGCGCTGCGCCGCGACAAGGCCCTGCGCGAGGGCGCCGGGCTCGACGAGGACGAGATCGACACCGCCGACTTCAGCGACGAGCTGTCCGGCGACGACGAGGAAGAGGCGGCGGGTGCGGACGCGGCGGGCGAGGCCCTGCGCGTCATCCCGCCGAAGAAGATGCCGGTGCGCAGCAAACCGAAGGCCAAGCCGATGCTGAAGCCCAAGGGCGCCGCCAAGCCCGGCAAGAAATCCAACGCCAAACGCAAATCCACCGCGAAGGAGACCCTCTGATGGCCGTGGTCAGCGCAAACCGGCTCGAACTCCTGCAGATCGCCGACGCGGTCGCGCGCGAGAAATCCATCGACCGGAGCATCGTCATCGCCGCCATGGAGGACGCGATCGCCAAGGCGGCGCGCTCGCGCTACGGCGCCGAGACCGACATCCATGCGGAGATCAACCCGCGCACCGGCGAGCTGCGGCTCGCCCGCCACCTTCTGGTGGTGGACCAGATCGAGAATCCGGCGATCGAGATCGACCTCGACGGCGCCCGCCGCCTGAACCCGGCGGCGCAGATCGGCGATTCCATCGCCGACACGCTGCCGCCCTTCGACTTCGGCCGCATCGCCGCGCAGAGCGCCAAGCAGGTGATCGTGCAGAAGGTGCGCGAGGCCGAGCGCGACCGCCAGTACGACGAGTACAAGGACCGCATCGGCGAGATCGTCAACGGCGCGGTCAAGCGCGTCGAATACGGCAATGTGGTCGTCGACCTCGGCCGCGGCGAGGCCTCGCTGCGCCGCGACGAGCTGCTGCCGCGCGAAGTGTTCAAGACCGGCGACCGCATCCGCGCCTATGTCTACGACGTGCGCCGCGAACAGCGCGGCCCGCAGATTTTCCTCTCGCGCACGCATCCCCACTTCATGGCGAAGCTGTTCGCGCAGGAAGTGCCGGAGATCTATGACGGCATCGTCGAGATCAAGGCGGTCGCCCGCGACCCCGGTTCGCGTGCCAAGATCGCCGTCACCTCGCGCGATTCCTCGGTCGACCCGGTGGGCGCCTGCGTCGGCATGCGCGGCTCGCGCGTGCAGGCCGTGGTGAACGAGCTGCAGGGCGAGAAGATCGACATCATCCCGTGGTCGCCGGACGTGGCGACCTTCATCGTCAATGCGCTGGCCCCGGCGGAAGTCGTCAAGGTCGTGCTCGACGAGGACCGCGAGCGTATTGAAGTTGTGGTTCCCGATGCCCAGCTTAGCCTCGCCATCGGCCGCCGCGGCCAGAATGTGCGCCTCGCCTCCCAGCTCACCGGCTGGGACATCGACATCATGACCGAGGCGGAAGAGAGCGAGCGGCGGCAGAAGGAATTCGCCGAGCGCTCGAAGATCTTCGCCGAGGCGCTCGATCTCGACGAGATGATGGGCCAGCTCCTCGCCTCCGAAGGCTTCGCCACGGTCGAGGAAATCGCCTATGTGCCCCTGAACGAGCTCGCCGGCATCGAGGGCCTCGACGAGGATACGGCGCAGGAACTGCAGAACCGCGCGCTGGGCTATCTCGCGCAGGTCGAGGCTGATCTCGACGCCCGTCGTCGCGAACTCGGTGTCGAGGACGCGCTGCGCGAAGTGCCGGGCGTCACCTCGCCGATGCTGGTCGCCTTCGGCGAGAACGACATCAAGACGGTCGAGGATCTCGCCGGCTGCGCGACGGACGACCTCACCGGCTGGACCGAGCGCAAGGACGGCGAGGTGGTGCGCGTCGCCGGCGCGCTGGAGGGCTTCCAGCTCTCCCGCGAGGACGCCGAGGCGCTGATCATGCAGGCTCGCGTCAAGGCCGGCTGGATCACCGCCGAGGATCTCGCCGCCGGCGACGGCGACGAGGCGGCCGAAGAAACGGAAGCCGACGAGGCGCAGGGCTGACCGGGTTCGGTGGGCTCTACGCCGCAGGCTGAAGGGGAGGACGCGCCGGTGCAGGACGAGACGGCAACCGAGGCGGCGGCTGAGGCCGTCGCCGGGGACGCCGGCGCGGACGAGGCCGGCGCGGAGGATGGCCTCACCGATGCGGGGCTCGCCGATGCGGGCCGCGCGCCGGCCCGCCAGTGCATCGCCAGCCGCACCGTGCGGCCGGTCGGTGAGCTGATGCGCTTCGTCGTGGGGCCGGACGGCTCGGTGGTGCCGGACATTCATGCCCGGCTTCCCGGGCGCGGCGCCTGGGTGACGGCCAACCGGCCGGCGCTCGCCGAAGCGATCAAGCGGAAGGCGTTCGCGCGCGCCTTTCGCGGCAAGGTCCGGCTCGATCCGGCCCGCGCCGAGCCGGCGCTGGCCGATCTGGTCGGGCAGCTGCTGGAGAAGGACGCGCTCGCCGCGCTCGCCCTCGCCAACAAGGCGGGGCGGCTTGTGACCGGCAATGCCAAGGTGATCGAGGCGTTGCAGGCCGGAAATGTCGCCGTGCTCGTGCATGCGGCCGACGCCGCCCCCGACGGGGTGGCCAAGCTTGATGCTCTGGCGCGGCGGATAGGCGAGGCGGGAGGTCGCGAGATCGCCCGCGTCGATGGGTTCGCCGGGGTGCAATTGGACTTGGCGCTCGGGCGGTCAAATGTGGTACATGCTGCGCTGCTTGCGCATCCGACGAGCGCGGGGTTCCTCGCGCGCATGAAACGACTGGAAGGCTGGGCTGCCGGCTGAAGCCCTTCCCCGTCGATCGGAGGCCATGCGCGACCGACGGGAAAGTGCTTCAGATTCAGGGATCTGGCGCACGGAAGTGACGCTTTTCCGCATGAGGCGGGGAGGCACAGAAACGGATATCGAATGACCGATACGAAGAACCCGGGCGAGAAGACGGTGGGCGTTGGCCAGGGTGGCCAGGGGGGCAAGACCCTCACGCTCAAGCGACCTGTCGAGCAGGGCGTCGTCCGCCAGAGCTTCAGCCATGGACGGTCCAAGTCCGTCGTGGTCGAGAAGGTGAAGCGCCGCGTGCTCGGCCCGGGCGACAAGCCCGAGGCGCCGGCTGCCGCGCCCGCCGCCCCGCAGGCATCCGCTCCCGCCGCCCCGCAGGCGCCGCGCCCGGCCCAGCCCGCGCGTCCCGCCCAGCCGCAGCCGCAGCCGCAGGGAGGCCGCCCGCCGCTGCGCACCCAGCCTTCGCCGGGCGCCAATCTCTCCTCGCCCCGACCCGCTCCGCAGGGCTCGCGCCCCGGCGGCGTGGTGCTGCGCACCCTCACCGAAGAGGAAGCACGCGCCCGCACCGCCGCGCTGCAGGACGCCCGCCTGCGCGAGGCCGAGGAACGCCGCATCGCCGAGGAAGAAGGCCGCCGCCGCGCCGAGCGCGAGGCGCGCGAAAAGGTCGAGCGCGAGGCCGCCGAAGCCCGCAAGCGCGAGGAAGACGCGCGCCGCGCCTTCGACGAGGAAGCCAAGCGCAAATCCGAGCAGGAGGCGCGCAAGCGCTTCGGCGAGGACGCCGCTGCTGCCTCCTCCGCCGCCAGCCCCGCGCCGTCCCGTCCGGCCCAGCCCGCCGCGGCCGCTCCCGCCGCGACGACGGCCGCCGCCCCCGGCGCGCCGCGCGTGGCGACACCGCGCAGCGCGCAGATGGATACGGAAGAGGACGATCGCCGTCCCGTCCGTCGTGGTCCCGGCGGTGCGCCGGCGCGCCCGGCCGCACCGGCCAAGCCGACCCGCCCGCCGGCCGGCGCCGAGAAGAATCGCGGCCGCCTCACCGTCGTCACCGCCCAGTCGGGCGACGACGAACGCCAGCGTTCGGTAGCCTCGTTCCGCCGCCGTACCCAGCGCATGAGCGGCCATCGCCAGGTCGAGACCAAGGAAAAGATCGCCCGCGAGGTCACGGTCCCGGAGACGATCTCCATCCAGGAGCTCGCCAACCGCATGGCCGAGCGCGCGGTGGACGTCATCCGCCTGCTGATGAAGCAGGGCCAGATGGTGAAGATCACCGACGTGATCGACGCCGACACCGCCCAGCTCATCGCCGAGGAACTCGGCCACAGCGTGCGCCGCGTCGCCGAATCCGACGTCGAGGAAGGCCTGTTCGACACGGCCGATACCGCCGAGGAGCTGGTCTCGCGCCCGCCGGTCGTGACCATCATGGGCCATGTCGACCACGGCAAGACCTCGCTGCTCGACGCCATCCGCAAGGCGAATGTCGTTTCCGGCGAGGCCGGCGGCATCACCCAGCACATCGGCGCCTATCAGGTGACCTCGCCGCTCGGCGGCAAGATCACCTTCATCGACACGCCCGGCCACGCGGCGTTCACCGCCATGCGCGCCCGTGGCGCCAAGGTGACGGACATCGTGGTGCTGGTGGTGGCGGCCGATGACGGCGTGATGCCCCAGACCATCGAGGCCATCAACCACGCCCGCGCCGCCAAGGTGCCGCTGATCGTGGCGATCAACAAGATCGACAAGCCCGACGCCAAGCCCGAGCGCGTGCGCAGCGAGCTGCTGCAGTACGAGGTTCAGGTCGAAAGCCTGGGCGGCGACACGCTGGAGGTCGAGGTCTCGGCCAAGGCCCAGACCAATCTCGACAAGCTGCTCGAGGCGATCACCCTGCAGGCCGAAGTGCTCGACCTCAAGGCGAACCCCGACCGCGTCGCGGAAGGCACCGTCATCGAGGCCAAGCTCGACCGCGGCCGCGGCCCGGTGGCGACCGTGCTGGTCCAGCGCGGCACGCTGCATGTCGGCGACATCGTGGTGGCCGGCGCCGAGTTCGGCCGCGTGCGCGCGCTGATCGACGACAAGGGCGCCAATGTCACCGAGGCCGGTCCGTCCTTCCCGGTCGAGGTGCTCGGCTTCAACGGCACGCCGGAGGCGGGCGACCGTCTCGCGGTGGTCGAGAGCGAAGCCCGCGCCCGCGAGATCACCGACTACCGCCAGCGCCAGAAGCGCGAGAAGGCGGCGGCCCGTTCCGCCACCGTCCGCGGCTCGCTGGAGCAGATGATGAGCCAGGCCAAGACGGCCGGCCGGAAGGAATTCCCGCTCATCATCAAGGGCGACGTGTCGGGTTCGGTCGAGGCCATCATCTCCTCGCTGGAGAAGCTCGGCACCGACGAGGTGCAGGCCCGCATCATCCACTCCGGCGCGGGCGGCGTGAACGAGAGCGACGTGACGCTGGCCGAGACGGCCGGCGCGGCGATCATCGCGTTCAACGTGCGCGCCAACAAGGAAGCGCGCGACGCGGCCGACCGTGCCGGCATCGAGATCCGCTACTACAACATCATCTACGACCTGGTGGATGACGTGAAGGCGGCGATGGGCGGCCTGCTCGCCCCGGTGAACCGCGAGACCATGCTCGGCAATGCCGTCATCAAGGAGATCTTCGCGGTCTCCAAGGTCGGCAAGGTCGCCGGCTGCCTCGTCACCGACGGCACCGTGGAGCGCGGCCAGCATGTCCGCCTGATCCGCGACAACGTCGTGATCCACGAGGGCAAGCTCGCCACGCTCAATCGCTTCAAGGATGCGGTCAACGAGGTGCGCGCCGGCCAGGAATGCGGCATGTCCTTCGAAAACTACCAGGACATGCGCGCGGGCGACGTCATCGAGTGCTACCGCGTCGAGGTCGTGCAGCGCACGCTGTGATCGAGCCGGCTCCCCGCTGCGGGGAGCCGGAACGTTTCGGGCGCCCGCATGCGGGACGCCCATCCACGGGAACGAGCGGTCCAAGCCCGCTCGCTCCGGTCGAGGCCGGCCCCTTCGCCCCGGTTCGCCGGCGGGGGCCATGAAGGTTTGTACATCATGAAGAACAAAGCGGCCTCGGGCTCCGGCCCGAGCCAGCGCCAGCTTCGCGTGGGCGAACTGGTGCGCCACGCCCTCGCCGACATTCTCGCGCGCGGGGACCTGTCCGATCCGGCGCTGGCCAAGGTGCTGATCACCGTGCCTGAGGTCCGCATGAGCCCGGACCTCAAGATCGCCACCTGCTTCGTCATGCCGCTCGGCGGCAAGGACCCGAAGGCAGCGATCGACGCGCTGGCCACCAACGCCAAGCCGCTGCGCGGCGAGATCGCCCGCCGGGTCGAGCTGAAATACGTCCCCGAGCTGCGCTTCCGCATCGACACCTCCTTCGAGGAAGGCGCGCGCATCGACGCGCTGCTGCGCTCGCCGCAGGTCCAGCGCGACCTCGACAGCGACGACACCGATCACGACCAAGAGGACGAGACATGAACGCCCCGCTCGATCAGGACGCGCTCCGCCAGGCCGACAGGACCGAGCAGGAGGCGCCCAGGGAGGCGCCGAGGAAGCGCCGCCCCAAGCGCGACGTCGACGGCTGGGTGCTGCTCGACAAGCCGGTCGGCATGACCTCGACGCAGGCGGTCGGCGCTGTGAAGTGGCTGTTCCAGGCCAAGAAAGCGGGCCATGCCGGCACGCTCGACCCGCTCGCCTCCGGCTGCCTGCCGATCGCGCTGGGCGAGGCAACCAAGACCGTGCCCTTCGTCATGGACGGGCGCAAGGTCTACCGCTTCACCGTGCGCTGGGGCATCGAGACCGACACGGACGACAGCGAGGGCCAGCCGGTCGTCACCTCCGAGACCCGCCCGACGCGCGAGGATATCCTCGCCCTCCTGCCGGGCTTCCGCGGCGAGATCGAGCAGGTGCCACCGGCCTACTCGGCGCTCAAGATCAATGGCGAGCGCGCCTACGACCTCGCCCGCGACGGCATCGAGGTAGAACTCGCGGCCCGCACCGTCATCATCCATTCGCTCGAACTCGTCGAGCAGCCCGACGCCGACCATGCGGTGTTCGAGGCGGAATGCGGCAAGGGCACCTATGTGCGTTCGCTCGCCCGCGACTTCGGCCGGGCACTCGGCGCGCGCGGCCACATCTCGGCGCTGCGCCGCACCCGCGTCGGCACCTTCGCCGAGGAGGAGCTGATCCCGCTCGCCAAGCTGCGCGAGGTGTCCGAGGCGATGGACGACGCTCCGCCCCTGTACGCGCTGCGCCCGGTGGAGATCGGCCTCGACACGCTGCCCTCGCTGCGGGTCAGCCCGGCCGAGGCCTCGCGTCTCGCCCATGGCCAGCCGATCATCCTGCGCGGGCGCGACGCGCCGATCCTCGAAGGCCCGGTGGCCATCACCGCCGGCGGGCGCCTCGTCGCGCTCGGCGAGGCCGAAGCAGGAGAAATCCACCCCAAGCGGATCTTCCATTCGGGCAAGTGACGCCACGCGACACTCATCCCGACGCCCCGCATCGCTCATCCCGGACAGCCCTCCGGCCGGGATGAGCGTAGGCGGCCTTACCGCTCCACCTTCCGCCCCGCCTGCCAGCGCAGCAGCGCGTCGAGCACCGGACACAGCGCCTGCCCCCACTCGGTCAGCGCGTAGTCGACGCGGGGCGGCACCTGCGGGTGGACGACCCGATGCACCAGCCCGTCGCGCTCCAGCTGGCGGAGCTGCTGGGCCAGCATCTTCTGCGACACGGCGGGAATCGCGCGTTCGAGGTCCGAGAAGCGCCGTACCCTCCCGCCGAAGAGCTGGAAAAGGATTTCCAGCTTCCAGCGCCCTCCCAGCAATTCCAGCGCCTGCGCCACCGCGACTGCGCCGGTCTCGCGCGTATAGGCCTGCCCCTCATCGGCAGGCTTACCTTCTGGTAAGCGGCTTACATCTTCGTGCGTTCTTGTCATGGCGCGACGATAGGACGATCTATGCTTGCGGACAATGTGGACGCCGCCTTCCGGCTGACTTTACCGCTTCAGGATAGAAAGATGATTCCCGATCTCCCCGGCCCCGTCGCCGCCTATTTCCAGGCCGACCGGCTCGGCCCCGACGCCGTCGCCCGCTGCTTCACGCCGGACGGCACGGTGACGGACGAAAAGTCTCGTCATGCCGGCCACGACGCCATCCGCAGATGGAAGGCGATGGCCTCAGCGAAGTACCGCTACACCAGCGAACCGGTCTCGTTCGTCGGGGAGGACGGGCGCATCCTCGTGACCGCCCGCGTCGCCGGCGACTTTCCCGGCAGCCCGGTACAGCTGCGCTACGCCTTCACGCTCGACGGCGACAGGATTGCCGCGCTGGAGATCGTGCCATGAGCTTCGATCTCGGCCTTTCGGGCAAGCGGGCTCTCGTCACCGGCGGCACCAAGGGCGTCGGCGCCGCAGTGGTGGCGACCCTGATTGAAGCGGGTGCCCGTGTCGCCGCCACGGCGCGCTCCGTGCCTGGAGCGCGGATCATGGGGGTCCACTACATCGCCGCCGACATCACCACGGCGGAGGGCTGCGCTGCCGTGGCCGACGAGGGGCAGGCCCGTCTCGGCGGCGTCGATATCCTCGTCAACGTGCTCGGCGGATCGTCCGCGCCCGCCGGTGGCTTCGCCGCGCTCGGCGACGAGCAATGGTTCCGCGAGCTGAACCTCAACTTGATGCCTTCGGTGCGGCTCGACCGCGCCCTCGTGCCGGGCATGATCGCGCAGGCTTCCGGCGTGGTGATCCACGTCACCTCGATCCAGCGCGAACTGCCGCTGCCCGATGCCACCACAGCCTATGCGGCGGCCAAGGCGGCGCTGTCGACCTATTCCAAGAGCCTGTCGAAGGAAGTAGCGCCGAAGGGCGTGCGCGTCGTGCGCGTTTCGCCCGGCTGGGTCGAGACCGAGGCATCCGTCGCGCTGGCGGAACGGCTCGCGGCGGAGGCCGGCACCGACTATGAGGGCGGCGAGGCGATCGTCATGCGCGCACTGGGCGGCATCCCGCTCGGCCGCCCGGCCCGGCCGCGCGAGGTCGCCGAGCTGATCGCCTTTCTCGCCTCGCCGCGCGCCGGCGCGATCACCGGCGCCGAATTCCGCATCGACGGCGGCACTGTGCCGACAGCCTGAACGGGCGCCCCCTCGCGCCGCGTGGCGCGCCGTATCCAGGGGCGGATCATCGCGCTAGCCAGGCTGGCGTTTTCGTGTATGTTGCGCCCGCGTCGCGGACCCCTGTCCGCGCGACCCGCAGCCATTCGACCGCGCTGGACGACATCCCGGCCCGGCCGAACTGCGGAACCGGCGAGCACTGTGGCGGACGGCCGAGAAGGCCGGAGCCCCGCGCCGCACCCACCGACCATGACGAAAGGACCGTCCGATGTCGATCACTGCCGAGCGCAAGCAGGCGCTCATCACCGAATACGCCACCAAGCCGGGCGATACCGGCTCGGCCGAGGTGCAGGTCGCGATCCTGACCGAGCGCATCGTGAACCTGACCGGGCACTTCAAGAGCCACGCCAAGGACAACCATTCCCGGCGCGGCCTGCTCAAGCTGGTGTCCCAGCGCCGTGGCCTCCTCGACTATCTCAAGAAGACCGAGGAGTCGCGCTACAAGTCCCTGATCGAGCGGCTGGGCATCCGCCGCTGATCCACGTGGTGGAGGCCCGCGCCGGCACGGTGCGGGCCTTTGCCGTTTCGAAGACGGCGCGCGCGGATGGTCTGCAGCGCCGATACCGCAAGGCGGCGGGCATGGGGCTCGCCGCGACCGACGAGAAGCGGCGCGCCATGGCAGGATCGCCGGGGGCTCGGGGTCCGCGACGCCGCCTCGCCTGAGGCGCTCCGGCCCGAACCTCTCGCCGTCTTGCCCATGGCTCCCCGCTTCGGAAAGCCAGAGACAGACATGTTCGACATCCACCGCGAGGAACTCGACTGGGGCGGGCGCACGCTCGTCCTCGAGACCGGCCGCATGGCGCGCCAGGCCGACGGCGCCGTTTTCGCCTCCTATGGCGACACCACGGTGCTCGCCACCGCCGTCTCCGCCAAGGCGCCGAAGCCCGGCCAGGACTTCTTCCCGCTGACCGTCAACTACCAGGAAAAGGCCTACGCGGCCGGCCGCATCCCCGGCGGCTATTTCAAGCGCGAGGGCCGTCCGTCCGAGAAGGAGACGCTGGTCTCCCGCCTCATCGACCGCCCGATCCGCCCGCTCTTCGCGGACGGCTACAAGAACGACACCCAGGTCGTCGTCACCGTGCTCTCGCACGACCTCGAGAACGATCCCGACATCGTGTCGCTGGTCGCCGCCTCGGCCGCGCTCACCCTGTCGGGCGTGCCGTTCCTCGGCCCGGTCGGCGCCGCCCGCGTCGGCTTCATCGACAATGAGTACGTGCTGAACCCGACCGTCGACGAGGTGAAGGAATCCGCCCTCGACCTCGTGGTCGCCGGCACCGCCGACGCCGTGCTGATGGTCGAATCGGAAGCCAAGGAGCTCTCCGAGGAAGTGATGCTGGGCGCCGTCATGTTCGGCCACCGCCACTTCCAGCCGGTCATCGACGCGATCATCCGCCTCGCCGAGAAGGCTGCCAAGGAGCCGCGCGACTTCGCCGCTCCCGACCATTCGGCGCTTGAGGCCGAGGTGCGCGCCCTGATCGACGCCGATCTGCGCGCCGCCTACAAGATCGTCCGCAAGCAGGACCGCTACGAGGCGGTCGGCAATGCCAAGGCCAAGGCCAAGGCGCACTACGCCGCGCTCGCCGCCGAGGGCAAGGACGTGCCGGACGCGCAGGTGCTCGGCGAGGTGCTCAAGGAGCTGGAAGCGAAGATCGTCCGCTGGACCATCCTCGACGACGGCGTGCGCATCGACGGCCGCGACACCCGCACCGTCCGCCCGATCCTCTCGCAGGTCGGCGTGCTGCCGCGCACCCACGGCTCGGCGCTGTTCACCCGCGGCGAGACGCAGGCCCTCGTGGTCGCCACCCTCGGCACCGGCGAGGACGAGCAGTACATCGACAGCCTGGAAGGCACCTACAAGGAGCGCTTCCTGCTGCACTACAACTTCCCCCCCTTCTCGGTCGGCGAGACCGGGCGCATGGGTTCGCCCGGCCGCCGCGAGATCGGCCACGGCAAGCTCGCCTGGCGCGCCGTGCACCCGGTCCTGCCGCCGGCACACGAGTTCCCCTACACGCTGCGCGCCGTCTCGGAGATCCTGGAGTCGAACGGCTCCTCCTCCATGGCCACCGTCTGCGGTACCTCACTGGCGCTGATGGATGCCGGCGTACCGCTGCGCCGTCCGGTGGCGGGCATCGCCATGGGCCTCATCCTCGAGGGTGAGAAGTTCGCCGTGCTCTCCGACATCCTCGGCGACGAGGACCATCTCGGCGACATGGACTTCAAGGTGGCCGGCACCGACAAGGGCGTCACCGCCCTTCAGATGGACATCAAGATCGCCGGCATCACCGAGGAGATCATGAAGGTCGCCCTGACCCAGGCTCAGGAAGGCCGTCTCCACATTCTCGGCGAAATGAGCAAGGCGCTGACCGGCGCCCGCGCCGAACTTGGCGAGCATGCCCCGCGCATCGAGGTGATCCAGATCCCGGTCGACAAGATCCGTGAAGTGATCGGCTCGGGCGGCAAGGTCATCCGCGAGATCGTCGAGAAGACCGGCGCCAAGATCAACATCGAGGACGACGGCACCGTGAAGGTGGCCTCGGCGTCGGGCGAGTCGATCAAGGCGGCGCTGAACTGGATCAAGTCGATCGCTTCCGAGCCGGAAGTCGGCCAGATCTACGAGGGCACGGTGGTGAAGGTCGTCGATTTCGGCGCCTTCGTGAACTTCTTCGGCGCCAAGGACGGCCTCGTGCACGTCTCGCAGCTCGCCAAGGAGCGCGTGGCCAAGCCCTCCGACGTCGTCAAGGAAGGCGACAAGGTAAAGGTCAAGCTGCTCGGCTTCGACGAGCGCGGCAAGACCCGCCTGTCCATGAAGGTCGTCGACCAGGCGACCGGCGAGGACCTGGAAGCCAGGGCCAAGGGTGAGGACGCCGAGGCCGGCACCGCCGAGTGATCGGCCGCTTTTCCTACTATCCAGCGGGGCGCCTTCGGGCGCCCCGTTTCGTTTCGGGCCCCCGTCATCGGCACATGGCTGACCGGACCTGTCAGCCAATCGACAGCTACGTCCCAGTAATTTAGAACCGATCTAAATTCTTCGGGCGACGGGCATGAAACGCTTCGACGATCTCACCGAGCCGGAAATCCTCGCGCTCGCGATCTCCAACGAGGAGGAGGATGCGCGCATCTACCTCCAGTTCGCCGGCCGGCTGAGGGCCGACTATCCCGCCACGGCGGCGATGTTCGAGCGCATGGCACAGGAGGAGCACGGCCACCGCCACGCGCTCCACGAGATGTTCACGCGCAAATTCGGCGGGGAGCTGCCCTACATCACCCGGCAGGACGTGAGGGGCTTCCTCCGGCGCAACCCCATCTGGCTCCTGGAGACGCTGCGCATCGACGCCGTGCGCCGGCAGGCGGAGGTAATGGAGGTCGAGGCGCAGCAATTCTACATCAAGGCCGCCGCCCGCGCCCGCGACGCCGACACGCGCCAGCTTCTCTCCGACCTCGCCGAGGCCGAGAGCGCGCACGAGACGCTGGCACAGGAGCTGGGCGGCCAGATCGTCGCCAGCGGTGCCCGCGAGGCGGAGGAGGACGCCGCCCACCGCATCTTCGTACTGCAGATCGTCCAGCCGGGCCTCGCCGGACTGATCGACGGCTCGATCTCGACGCTGGCGCCGATCTTCGCCGCCGCCTTCGCCACGCAGGATAGCTGGGCCGCGTTCCTCGTCGGCCTCGCCGCCTCCATCGGCGCCGGCATCTCCATGGGCCTCACCGAGGGCCTCTCGGACGACGGCGCCATCACCGGGCGCGGCAGCCCGTGGCCGCGCGGCATCGCCTGTGGTGTGATGACCATGCTGGGCGGGCTCGGCCACACCCTGCCTTACCTCATTCCCGATTTCTGGACCGCGACGGCGGTCGCCGGGGCGGTGGTCGCCATCGAGCTCGCCGCCATCGCCTATGTGCGCATGCGCTACATGGAGACGCCGTTCGGCTCGGCAATCGTGCAGGTGGTGCTCGGCGGGCTGCTCGTGCTCGCCACCGGCATCTTCATCGGCAGTTCGTGACGGCTCAGCCGTAGGCGGCAAGCCCCGCGCGGATCGCCGCGCCGTCCCATCCCGCGCGCAGGGCGAAGGCGAGCAGCAGCCGCGCCTTGACGCCGGTGAGCAGGCCGGCCGGGATCAGCCCGCGCCCGATCAGATCGATCTCCGAGCCGGGATAGCCATAGGTCGCCTCAAAGACCGGCCCCGCCAGCGTGCGGCTCGCCAGCACGACGGGGATGCGCGCCGCCACCGCGCCCACCGTCTCGGCGACGACGCCCGGCACATGGCCGGCGCCGGCGCCCTCGATCACCAGACCGGCGAAGCCGAGGCCGGGCACCGCCTCGATCATCCGGCCGTCGTCGCCCATGGCGATCTTGAGAAGCGCCACCTTCGGCACGTCGCTGCCCGACATGGCCAGCGAGGCGGGCAGTTCCGCGGGGTCGACGCGGGAGAACAGGCGCACGCTCCCCTCCGCCACCAGACCGAGCGGGCCGGCGGTGTCGGAGACGAAAGCGGAGGTCAGCGCCGTATGCGCCTTGCGCACGAAGCGCGCGGCGTGAATCTCGTCGTTCAGCACCACCAGCGTGCCGAGCCCGCGCGCGGCAGGCGAGACGGCGACGGTTGCGGCGGCGAACAGGTTCGCCGGCCCGTCAGCGCCCGGCTGCTGGGGCCCGCGCATGGCGCCCGTCACCACCACCGGGCGCGCGTCGCGCACCAGAAGGTCGAGGATGAAGGCGGTCTCCTCGATGGTGTCGGTGCCCTGGATCACCACGGCGCCGTCGAAGCCGGCCTCGAACCCCGCGCGGATGTCTTCGGCGATGCCGGCGATGTGCTCGGGCGTGAGCGAGGAACTGCCGAGCCGGAAGGGCGAGCGCGCCTCGATCAGCGCCACCTTCTCCAGTCCCGGCACCGCCGCCACCAGCTCGGCGGCGCCAAGCGTCGGCGCGATGCCGCCGTCCGGCGACGCCGTCATGGTGATGGTGCCGCCGAGAGACAGGATGAGGAGGCGGGGAAGGGCGGTGTGAGACATGAAATATCCGGCGGGTGGGACATGGTGAGGCATGGTGGGGCGCCGATCCTATCGCGGCGCCCATGACGCGACCACCACCCGGCAGACCCTCGGCAGGCATCCGGCGGCGCGGCATCCGCCGGCATCAGTCGCGCGCGGGATGCACCGCGCGGCTGTCGGCAGGGGCCTCCTCGCGCGCCTCCATGCCGTAGTCGCGCAGGATGCTCGCCACGCGCAACCGGTAATCGGCGAAGACGCCGCCGCGCCCCCTGGCCTGGGCGACGCGATGCGTGTCCAGCCCGCGCCAGGCGCGCACGGCTTCCTCGTCGCGCCAGATGGAGAGCGACAGCAGCTTGCCCGGCTCGGTGAGGCTCTCGAAGCGCTCCACCGAGACGAAGCCGTCGCGCCCTTCGAGGTCGGCCTTCAGCGCGGCGGCGAGGTCGAGATAATGCTGGCGCTCGCCCTCGGCGGGCCACACCTCGAAGATGACGGCGATCATCCCGCGCCTCCTCTGCCGCGTCTGTCCTTCGTCACTCCGCCGCGACGGCGAAGCTCAGGCGCTCCAGTCCCGCCGGACTCGGGCCGCCGGTCGCCCAGTCCAGCAGCTCGACCGTGTGCACCACCGGCAGCGCCGTGCCGCCGCCGATCTGCGTCATGCAGCCGATATTGCCGGCGGCGACGATCTGCGGGTCGGTGCGCTCGATATTGGCGACCTTGCGGGCGCGCAGGCGCCCGGCGATCTCCGGCTGCAGGATATTGTAGGTGCCGGCCGATCCGCAGCACAGATGCCCCTCCGCCGGTTCCAGCACGGTGAAGCCGACGCTGGCGAGCAGCGTCTTCGGCGCGGTGCGCACGCGCTGGCCGTGCTGCAGCGAGCAGGCCGAGTGATAGGCGACGCGGATGCCCGCCGGGATCACCGGCACCGGCAGCTCGCGCTCCGCGAGGAACTCGCTGACATCCTTCGCCAGCGCCGAGACCTTGGCCGCGCGCTCGGCATAGGCCGGCTCGCTGCGCAGCATGTGGCCGTAATCCTTGATCGTCGTGCCGCAGCCCGAGGTGGTGATGATGATGGCGTCAAGACCTTGACCGTCTCCGCCCTCGCCCTCGATCTCGCGCCACCACGCGTCGACATTGGCACGGGCGTTGGCGAGCGCGGGCTCCTCCTTGCCCATGTGGTGGGTGAGCGAGCCGCAGCAGCCGCCGCCGACCGGACGCACGATCTCGACGCCGAGGCGGGTGAGCAGGCGGATCGCCGCCTCGTCGATCTCCGGCCGCAGCACCGGCTGGGCACAGCCGTCGAGCAGCGCGACGCGGGCGCGGCGGGTGCCCTGCGGCGCGAAGCGGCGCACCTTCTCGTTGGCCGAGCGCGTGGCAGGACGCGCGGGCGCCAGACGGAGCATGGCGGCGACGGGCTTCATGCCCGGAATGGCCTCGAACAGGCCGGCGAAGGGCCGCGCCAGCATGGCGCCGCCGATGGCGAGGCGGAACAGCGCCCGGTTCGGCAGCACGCGGGCCAGCAGCGCGCGGGTCAGCCGGTCCATCAGCGGGCGATGGTAGGTCTTCTCCACGTGATCGCGCGCATGGTCGATCAGGTGCATGTAGTGCACGCCCGAGGGACAGGTCGACATGCAGGAGAGGCACGACAGGCAGCGGTCGACATGCTTTGCGACTTCCACTGTCGCGGGACGGTCGTTCTCCAGCATGTCCTTGATCAGGTAGATTCTTCCGCGCGGGGAATCCAGTTCATCCCCCAGCAGCACATAGGTGGGGCAGGTGGCGGTGCAGAAGCCGCAATGGACGCACGCACGCAGAACCTGCTCGGAGCGGGCGGTCTGCGGGTCGGCGAGCTGCGCCAGGGAGAAATTGGTCTGCATCGCTCACACTCCCGCATACATGCGCCCGGGGCTCAGCACGCGCCCGGGATCGAAACCGCTCTTCATCCGCCGGATCAGCCCGCCGGTTATGGCGTCGAGCGGCTGGAACACCTCCTCGGCCGCGCGCACCGGCGCGGCGGCGCGGATCAGCGTGGCGTGGCCGCCGCCGGCGCGGGCCACCGCCTCGCGCACCAGCGCGGTGTGCGGTTCGCCATCCGCCATCTCGCTCCAGACGAGGCCGCCGGCCCAGTCGTAGAAGCTGGCGGCGCCCGCCTCGCGCAGCGCGGCGCCGATCTGCGCGCCCGCCATCGGCGCCGCCGAGACGCGCCACACCGCGCGGGCGGTGTCGACGCTGCCGCCCTCCGGCAGCGCGAAGGGCGCGACGTCGCGCACCGCCTGCCAGAAGGCGAGCGAATCCGCTTCTCCCAGGAAGGACAGCGCGCCCCGCGCGCGAAGAATTTCTTCGAGCTTGCCACGCCGGTGCACGATGGAGGGCTTCACGCCCTCCAGCCGCAGGGCGGTGACGGCGCGTCCCGCCCCCGCCACGGCGGGTATGCGGGCGGCGATGTCGGCCGGCACATGGGCGGCGCCCGAGACGTCGTAATAGGAGCCGACCGCCGCGCTCATGGCACCCGCCGCCGACGCGTCGTCGAGGCCGAGCACGAGCAGCGTCTCCACCGTCTCCGGGCGCGGCAGCACCTTGATGGTCAGCTCGGTGAAGGCGGCCAGCGTGCCGTAGGAGCCGGCGAGGCCGCGCGGCAGGTCGTAGCCGGTGACGTTCTTCACCACGCGCCCGCCGGCCTTGAAGGCCTCGCCGCGCCCCGACACGGCGCGCACGCCGAGCGCATGGTCGCGCGCCGCGCCTGCGCTCGGGCGGCGCGGCCCGGCGAGATTGGTCGCCATCAGCCCGCCCAGCGTGCCGCCGCCGGGCGCGACGCCGAGCAGCGGGCCGAAATCCATCGGTTCGAAGGCCATCATCTGGTTCGAGGCGGCGATCAGCGCCTCGATCTCGGCCACCGGCGTGCCGGCTTTCGCGCTCAGCACCAGCTCTTCCGGCTCATAGAGGGTCACGCCCGCGAGCGCGGCGAGGTCGAGCGTGAGGTCGGTCTGGATGTGGCGCCCGAGCGCGGCCTTCGAGCCGGTGCCGGCGACGTCGAGCGTGCGCTCGTTCGACACCGCCCAGCGCACGGCCTCCACCACCTCGGCCTCGTCGCGCGGACACAGCCTCTCGCTCATTTCAGACGCCTCCCGAAAGCGCGGCGAGCCGCGCGGCATGCTTGTTGTGCTCGGCGATTGCCGCCGGCAGATCGATGGTGACGACCTCGCCCGCCGCCACGACCGGGCGGCCGTTCACCACCGTCCAGGCGGCGCGCCCCGGCGTGCAGAACAGGGCGGCGGCGACCGGGTCCGACAGGCCGCCGGCGAAGGCGACCTCATCCAGCCGCAGGGCGAAGAAATCGGCGCATTTGCCCGGCTCCAGCGAACCGATGTCGGTGCGCCCGAGCACCGCCGCGCCGCCGAGCGTCGCCAGCTCCAGCGCCTCGCGCGCGGTCATCCATTCGACGTCGCGCGAGGGATCGGAAGTGGAGAGTTCGGTGTCCGGCCCCTCGGGCGGGCGCAGCGACATCTGCAACCGGGCGAGCAGCATGGCCTGGCGCGCCTCGGCGAGCAGGTTGTTGCCGTCGTTGGAGGCCGAGCCGTCCACCCCGAGCCCGACCTTCACGCCGGCACGCCGATAGGCCTTCACCGGCGCGATGCCGGAGGCGAGGCGCATATTGGAGGAGGGGCAATGGCACACGCCCACCCCGGCGCCGGCAAAGCAGGAAATCTCGTGCGCGTTCACATGCACCGCATGGGCGAACCACACGTCCTCGCCCAGCCAGCCGAGCTCGTCCATATAGGCGACCGGGCGCTTGCCGAAGCGCGCCAGCGTGAAGCGCTCCTCGTCGATGGTCTCGGCGAGATGGGTGTGCAGGCGCACCCCCTTCGCCCGCGCCAGCGCCGCGCTGTCGCGCATCAGTCCCGGCGTCACCGAGAAAGGCGAGCAGGGGGCAAGCGCGATCTGCAACATCGAGCCGGGTGCGGCGTCGTGATAGCGGGCGATGACGCGCTCGCTGTCGGCGAGAATGGCGTCCTCCTCCTCGACGCAGTCGTCCGGCGGCAGGCCGCCTTTCGATTCGCCGAGCGACATCGACCCGCGCGATACCATGAAGCGCATCCCGATCTCGCGCGCGGCGCCGATCTGGTCGTCGACCGCGCAGCCGTTGCGGAACACATAGGCGTGGTCGAAGCAGGTGGTGCAGCCGGACAAAGCGAGTTCGGCGAGACCCACCAGCGTCGCCGTGCGCGAGGCTTCCGGCGTGCGCGCCGCCCAGAGCCGGTAATGCGCCCGGAGCCAGCGGAACAGGTTGACGTTCTGCGCTGCGGGCAGGCTGCGGGTCAGCGTCTGGTCGAGATGGTGGTGGGCGTTGACCAGGCCGGGCAGCGCCACATGGCCGGACAGGTCGAGCACTGTGTCGGCGGAAGCCGGCAGGCTCTCGCTCGGCCCGACCTCAACGATCATCCCGTCGCGCGCGAACAGGCCGCCGCCGGCGATCTCGCGGCGCGCGCCGTCCATGGTGACGAGCACCGTGGCGTTTCGGACGAGCAATGTGGTCATCGGCGGACGCTCGACACCTCGCCTCAGAACCGGGGAATGTCCGGGAAGGGCAGCTTGCCGCCCGACACATGCATGCGGCCCAGCTCGGCGCAGCGGTGCAGCACCGGGAACACCTTGCCGGGGTTGAGCAGCGCGTCGGGATCGAAGGCGCATTTCAGCCGCTGCTGGTGAGCGAGGTCGGTCTCGTCGAACATGGAGGGCATGAGGTCGCGCTTCTCGACGCCCACGCCATGCTCGCCGGTGAGCACGCCGCCCACCTCGACGCAGAGCAGCAATATATCGGCGCCGAAGGCTTCGGCCTTCTCCAGCTCGCCCGGCTTGTTGGCGTCGTAGCAGATCAGCGGGTGCAGGTTGCCGTCGCCGGCGTGGAAGACGTTGCCGCAGCGCAGGCCGTATTTCTCGGACATCTCCTCCATGCGGCTCAGCACCAGCGGCAGCGCCTTGCGCGGAATGGTGCCGTCCATGCAGAGATAGTCGGGCGAGATGCGGCCGACCGCCGGGAAGGCGGCCTTGCGGCCGGCCCAGAAGGCGACGCGCTCCTCCTCGCTGGTGGAGGCGCGCAGCGTCATGCAGCCGAGCCCGTTGCCGATCTCGGCGACGCGCTCGATGAGGTGGTTCACCTCCGCCTCCGGCCCGTCCAGCTCGACGATCAGCAGCGCCTCGACGTCGAGCGGATAGCCGGCGCCGAGGAAAGCCTCGGCGGCGTGGACCATCATGCGGTCCATCATCTCCATGCCGCCGGGGATGATGCCGGCGGCGATGATGGCGGCCACGCACGCGCCCGCCGCCTCCGAGGAGGGGAAGCCGAGCAGCACGGCGCGCGCGGTTTCCGGCTTCTTGAGGATGCGCACGGTGACTTCCGTCACCACGCCGAGCAGCCCCTCCGAGCCGACGATGAGGCCGAGCAGGTCGAGCCCGCCGGAATCCAGGTGCTTGCCGCCGAGGCGGATGATCTCGCCCGTGATCAGCACCATCTCGACGCCGAGCACGTTGTTGGTGGTAAGGCCGTATTTCAGGCAGTGCACGCCGCCCGAATTCTCGCCGACATTGCCGCCGATGGTACAGGCGATCTGCGAGGACGGGTCGGGCGCGTAATAGAAGCCGTTATGCGCCACCGCCGTGGTGATGCCGAGATTGGTGACGCCGGGCTGGGTGACGACAGCGCGGTTCTCGAAGTCGATGTCGAGGATGCGGTTGAACTTGCCCATGCCGAGCAGGATGCCGTCGGCGAGCGGCAGCGCGCCGCCCGACAGCGAGGTGCCCGCCCCGCGCGGCACCACGGGAATGCCGTTGGCATTGGCATAGGCCAGCACCTTGGAGACCTGTTCGGTGGTGGAGGGCAGCACCACGGCGAGCGGCATCTGGCGATAGGCGGTGACGCCGTCGCTCTCGAAGGGACGCATCTCCGTCTCGGTGTCGATGACCCCCTCGCCCGGCACGATGGCGCGCAGGTCCGCGACGATCTGGGCGCGGCGCGCGAGCACGTCGGCGTTCGGCGCCGGCATGACGAGACCGGACATGGCGTTCCTCCTTGAGACCCGGTGACGTTTCTTGCTTTGTGACGTTTCTTGCTTTCGAGCCATTCTAGGGAAAAGCGCCGCGCGCGCCTATGGTAAAAAAACTAGACCAAGAAGAATTCCGCTCGCTGCGTGGCCGCGCGAAACCCGGTGCCGGCACGGCACCAATCCCCGCCTTGCGGCGGATCAAGGCCGTGCGCCGCGTCGCCTTCTAAGTCCTCCGCATGGAAGAGACGACGCCGGCCGGCGTCGCGTAGAATGACCGCCGTCCGCCCGCGCGGACCAACATCGAGGGAGACACCCATGACCGAGACCCGCGACGACGCGCCGTCCGCAAATCTTCAGCGCATCCGGCTGCACCTCGCCCGCTCGAAGGAATTTCCCGAGGGAAGCGCCCGGCACGGCTATGAATTCGTCGCTCCCCTCGACGCGGACGGGCGCATCGACGCCGAGGCCTGGAAGGCGGTGCGCGAGCGGACGGACGTCACCCGCTTCTGGGGCAATGACGCACCCGAACACGGGCTGCTGGTACACCGCGCCGGCGGCGTCGCCGGGGCGAGCTGGGTGTTCGATTACGAGGCGGGCGCCAGCGAGGACGACGAGACCGGCTACCGCTTCGGCGATCACGTCTTCGCGCCGGGCGAATATGTCTCACTGCGCGACGAGGACGGCGAGATGCACACCTTCATCGTGTTCTCCGTGCTTCCGGCCTGACGGGCCGCCGCACGGCGGTCCCCCGGCCCCCGACAAGCGAAAGGCGCGGCAACCGCAAGGTTCCGCGCCTTTCTGTCATGCGTATAGCCGCACCGGACACTCGTCCGGCGGGAGGATCAGTTCGAGGTGCCGGAACCCGCCGGGCTCGACGCCGCACTGGCGGCCGCCGTCTCGGTGCCGGCGCTCGCCGGCGCGGCCGAGCTGGAGGAGGAAGAGGCGGGCGTCGCGGCCGGGGCCGGAACGGGGGCCGAGACCGGGGTGGCGGCCGGCGTCACCGTGGGGGCGGCGGCGGGGCTGGCGGCCGCATCCGCGCCCGCGGTGCTTTCCACCGGCTTGGGCTTGGGCTTGGCGGCGACCGGGCGGGCCGCGGGGCGCACGATCATCGCGATCACGCGGTTATGCAGGTCGACCGCCTTCTCGATGTTGAAATGGCTGAGCTGGCCCGAGCCGGTGAGGTCGATATTGTCGACGCGCGGACCAGAGACCGGCTTGCCCGAGCCGCCGGCCTGATAATAGTTCACCACCTTGCCGATCTTGGCCGAGGCGGTGGTCATGTTGACGGGGTCGAACGTCACCACCAGCGGCACCGGGACGCCGGCGGCGCTCACCTTGTTGCCCATATAGATGGCGGCGTCGGCGCCGAGCGAATGGCCGATGATGATCACCGGGGTCGGGCGCTTGCCGGTCGCGGCCTGCTCGACGGCGTAGCCGCTCAGCGCCTCCCAGTCGACATAGGAGTGCACGCTGGCCTTGATGCCGCGCGCATTGAGCTTGGCGGCGAGGTCGTCCATGCCGAGCGAGAAGATGTTGGCGAGGCCGCGCAGCAGGTAGACGCGCGGCTGCTGCGACTTGGAGGACTGAGCCTGGGCCGGAGCGGCGAGGGCGACGGCAAACACGGCAATGACGGTGAGGCAGAGGGCCCAGACCCGCGCGAATTTCATGTCACATTTCCCGAAATGACCATCTAACTTCATGCTCTTGGCCCTCAACCCTTGCAAACAGATTCTAGATCGTTCCTGCTTTGCCCGTGCTCTGATGCTCAGGCGCAACAGGTGACGCACCGTCCTGCGATCCGTGGCGCGGATCTTTCGTTCGCAGGCGAACATCCCGATAAGGCCAACACGCCGCACCTGCCCGCTTCCCGGCCGGCACGCGGCACTTGCCAGCGCACCGTCATCATGCAACCGCTTCGACCGCGCGGAGTTCCGTCGCCCGGCCGGCCCCGGCGGGCGGCGCTGAAGGAGAGGGCCGGTGACAGCCATCGAGAACGCAAAGCCCGGACGGGCCTTCTACGATCACCCGCTGCGCGCGGCGGTGCTGGCCGAGTTGCATGCCCGGCCATTCGCGCCCGTCTCGACGCCCGCGCGCATCCTGCACGTCGCCTTTCTGGTCGATCGCGGGCAGGCGCTCGCCGACCGCGCCGCCTTCGCCGCCCTGTGCGCGGCGCGCGGCCAGCCGGAGCCGGCGCGCGACGCCAAGCAGCACCGCGTCGGCTTCGGCGGCGCCGTGCTGCGCTGGGAGCGCCACGCGGAATTCACCACCTATACGTGGGAGCTGCCGGCCGAGGATGTGACGGAGGGCGGCCTGCCCTTCCAGCCCTCCTCCGCGAGCCTCGCCGGCGTGCTGGCCGAGGTGCCGCAGCCCGGCCCGCTGCTGGTCGCCGTCGACCTGCATCTCGTGACCGACACCGCCGACGGCCTGCCGCTCGACCGGCTGTTCGACCGCGCCAGCCTCGCCCGCTCGGATGTCGAGGACGGCCTCGCCGAGATCGCCACCGATTTCCAGCCCGACCCCGCCGGCTTCGTGCGCATCCTCGTGCGCGACCGCGGCATGGCGCCGGACGCCGCCGGCGCGCTGGTGCAGCGCGTGATGGAGGTCGAGACCTACCGAACCCTCGCCCTGCTCGGCCTGCCGGAAGCCCAGCGCCTCGCCCCCACCGTCGCCCATATCGAGACCGAGCTGTCGGCGCTGACCGAGGAGATGCGCCAGACCGAGGGGCTCGCCGCCAACAACAAGCTGCTGGACGCCCTCACCACCCTCGCCGCGCAGCTGGAGGCGGACGCCGCCGCCTCGCTGTTCCGCTTCGGCGCCACCCGCGCCTATGAGGAGATCGTCGCCGCCCGGCTGCGGGCGGTGGGGGAGCGGGCGGTGTCGGGCTATCCGACCTGGCAGCAATTCCTGCTGCGCCGTCTCCAGCCGGCCATGCGCACCTGCCAGGCCATCGAGCAGCGGCAGGCCAATCTCTCGGTCAAGCTGACCAGCGCCGCCAACCTGCTGCGCACACGCGTCGACGTCGAGCTGGAACAGCAGAACCGCGACCTGCTGAGCAGCATGAACAAGCGCGCGCGCATGCAGCTGCGCCTCCAGCAGACGGTCGAGGGCCTCTCCGTCGCGGCGATCTCCTACTACGTGATCAGCCTGCTGCACTACGCGCTGGAGGGGCTGCACGGGCGCGCCGAGGCGGCGGGCCTCCATTACGATGTCGGCGTGACCACGGCGCTCTCCGTGCCGGTGGTGGCGCTCACCATCTGGGCGGTGGTGCGGCGCATCCGCAAGGGCCATTTCGACGAGGGCTGAGCCCGCGGCCTGTCCGGCGCGGCGCGCGTAACGGGCGCGCCGCAGGAAATCGATCGCGAGAAGATGCGCTACTGCGCGAAGGTGCCGGTGCTCGGGGCCGGGGCGCCGATCCACTGGGTCTGGGTATCGTCCGGGGCCGGGGCCGGCTGGGTGCGCACCACCGCAGGGGCCGGAGCGGCCGGCGCCGGCGCGGGGGTGGCGGGCGCCGCCTGCACGGCGGGGGTCGGGGCGGCGGTTGCGGCGCGCGGGGCCGGGCTCGACGCGGCAGGCGAGGTGGCGGCGGGCGCGGCAGCGGCCGGCGCCGTCTGGCGCGGTTTCGGCGCCTGCTGAGCGGAAGACTGGGCTGCCGGCGTCTGCGGGCGCGGACGGGCCGCCTGCGCTGGCGGACGCTGGCGCTGCGGCTTCTCCTCGCTGCCCTGCGGATCGAACCCGACATAGACGATGTAGCGCTCGGACGCCGCCGGGCTGGGACGCGGGAACACGACGTCGGTGGCGACGAGGCCGAAATCCACCTGCATCACGCCCGCGCCGACTTCCACCGGCACCGAATAGAACTTGGTCCATACCGACTTCGGCACCGGGCCTTCCTCGACCACGGCGAGGCGGATCGGCACGGTGAGCTTGCCGGGACCGCCGCTGGGGCCGAGCAGCACGCGGCCCTGAATGCCGATGCGCATGCTCATGTCGGGCGCGGTGAAGTGGCATTCGCGCGAGAACTGGCCGAGCGTCGCCTGGTAGCGCACGCGCCCGTCGCCGGGATCGGTGACCTGCCAGGCGGCGGCGCCACCGCGCACCTGGATCGGCGGACAGGTGAAATCGGCCGCGGAATCGCCGCCCGAGGGCGCCGCCACCGTGGTGGTCTCCATCGAGGAGCCGAAGGCGCCCTGCCCGTCGGCATTGCCGACGCCCATTGGGCCTTCATTTCCGTTGCCGCCGCCGATGCCGTTGCCGGCACAGCCCGCCAGAAGCAGCGCGAGCATGGGAACGAGCGCCAGCGCGGGCGCGCGAAGGCGCCGCCCGGCAAAGCTTTCCGTCCCGTTCCACACGTCCCCGATACCCATACGCAACTCCCACGCCTCACCGGCCGGCCGGCCCGCCCCGTCGATCTCCATGCACCGGCACGCCGAATGGCCCCGCCAGATTGCGCTCCGGCGGTGAAATTCCGGTAAAATTCCCGGACGCTCTTATAGCAGGCGATGGCCGGCAGGGAACATGGCCTGTGGCGATCGCCGCCGCGCCGGCACAATGGGGCCCGAACTCAGCCGCCATTGCCCTGGGGGAGGCCGGCCGGCTTGCCGACGAGGCTGAACAGCAGCGCGGGATGGGCGTCGAGCCGCGCCGCCACGCGCCTTATGTCGCCGAGCGTCACCGCCGCCACCAGATCGTTGCGCACGTCGATATAGTCGATGCCGAGATTGTCGATCTGGATCTGCAGGAGCTGGCTCGCCACCTTGGCCGAGCTGTCGAAGCGCAGCGCGAAGGAGCCGATGAGATAGCTCTTGGCGTCCTCCAGCTCCTCGGCGCTCGGACCCTCCTTCAGCAGGCGGGCATATTCGGCGCGGATCAGCTCGATGGACTCGCCGGCGCGGTCGTTCTTGGTGGCGGTGCCGCCGAGGATCAGCGCCGCATGGTCGAGCGGGGCGAGGTGGCTGTAGACCGAATAGGCCAGCCCCCGCTTCTCGCGCACTTCCCTAAACAGCCGCGAGGAGAAGGCCGAGCCGCCCAGCATGTGGTTGAGCACGAAGGCGGGGATGAAGTCCTTGTCGTCGCGCTTGAGGCCGATGCCGCCGAACACGATGGAGGTCTGCGGCACATCGAGCTGCTGCACCACGTCGGTGCCGAGGCCCTGCGGCTCGACATCCGGCACCGGGGTGAGCTGCGCCTTCGCCGGCAGCGCGCCGAATACGCGGTCGAGCGCAGGGCCGAGCTTCTCCGGCGTGATGTCGCCGACCACCGCGATCTTCAGATTGTCGCGGGCGAGGTTGCGGTCGACGAACGTCCGCAGGTCGGCCGGGCCGATGGCGGCGACGCTCTCCAGCGTGCCGGAGACCGGGCGGCCATAGGGATGGCCGGGGAAGGCGCGCGCCGACCAGTTGAGGCTGGCGAGCGAGGAGGGATCGTTCTGCCGGCGGCGCAGGGCGGCGAGCTGGGCCTGCCGGATGCGCTCCACCGCCTCGTCGTCGAAGCGCGGTTCGTTCACCGAAAGGCGCAGCAGCTCGAAGGCGTCGTCGACATTCTCCGACAAAGTGCGCAGCGAGCCGCCCACCATGTCGCGCGAGGCGTCGAAGCGCAGCTCGATCGCCTTCTCTGCCATCCGGTCCTGGAAGGCGGTGGCGTCGAGCGGGCCGGCGCCCTCGTCGAGCAGCGAGGCGGCGAGGTTGGCGACGCCGGGCCGTTCCACCGGGTCCTGCGCGGCGCCGCCGAGGAAGGCGATCTCCACCGCCACCAGCGGCAGCGTGGTGTCGTGCACCAGCCAGGCCTCGATGCCGCCGGGGCTGACGACGCGCTGGATGCGCGTGGTCTCGGACTGGGCGGGGGAAACGGGAGCGAGGGCAATGGTCATGAGCGTGGCCAGAACGGCAAGAGGAAGGGCGGCAATAGAACCGGCAGCGAGGGACGCAAAGGGGTTGAAGCGGCGCGCGGGCCGCGACGCGCAGCGCCCGCCGCTCACGAGCGGTCCTCCGGGCGGTTGGCGCCGGCGGCGGCGGGGGCAGAAACGGGCGCGGCGGCCGGCGCCGCGACAGGGGCAACAGCGGCGGGCTTGGCCGGCAGAAGCTGGCTGGTCACGGCACGCGCGGGCACCAGCCAGCGGCGGGCGGCCTCACGCACCTCGTCGGCGGTGACCTTCTTCACGAGGTCCGGCCAGATGCGCACGTCCTCGGCGGTGGAGCCGGTGGCCAGAGCCGCGCCGTAGATGCGCGCCAGCGTCGCCTGGTTGTCCTGCGCGTAGATCGCCTCGGCGACGAGGCGGGTCTTGGCGCGCTCCAGCTCGGCGGCGTCCGGGCCGTTGGCGGCGAAGTCGGCGATCACCTCGTCGAGCGCGGCCTCCAGCGCCTCCATCGTCACCTGCGGACGCGGCGTCACCGAAATGCCGAAGCGGGTGTCGTCGAGCGAGGTCGACTGGTACCAGGCGCCGGCACTGGCAGCGACGCCCTTCTGCGCCACCAGCGTGCGGTAGAGGCGCGAGGTCGAGCCGCCGCCCAGCACCTGGGCGAGCACGTCGAGGGCGACGCTCTCCTTCGGGTCGGCGCGGTAGGCGGGCACGAGATAGCTGCGCGACAGGCTGGGCTGGCCGACGCGGGCATCCGCCAGCACGAGGCGGCGCTCGGCGCGCGGGGCCGGCTCGGCCGGACGCACGCGCTCGGCGGTCTCGGCGCGGCGGGCCACCTTGCCATAGGTCTCCTGCGCGAGCTTCCTCACCTCCTCCGGCTCGACATCGCCGGCGACCACGAGGATCGCGTTGTTCGGCGTGTAGAAGCGGCGGTAGAAGGCGAGCGCGTCCTCGCGGTTCAGCTTCTTGATCTCGTCTTCCCAGCCGATGATCGGATGGCCGTAGGGATGGTTGACATACATCGCCGCCTGCGCCGCCTCGGAGAGCTGGGAGGCGGGGTCGTTGTCGGTGCGCATGCGGCGCTCTTCCAGCACCACGTCGCGCTCGGGCAGCACCACCTCGTCGGTCAGAACGAGGCCGGTCATGCGGTCGGCCTCGAAGCCCATCACCGTGGCGAGGTTCTGCTTGGCGACGCGCTGGAAATAGGCGGTGTAGTCCTGCGAGGTGAAGGCGTTCTCCTGCCCGCCGAGCTTGGCCACGACCTGCGAGAACTCGCCGGCGGGATGCTTGTCCGTACCCTTGAACATCAGGTGTTCAAGGAAATGGGCGATGCCGGACTTGCCGGGCTGCTCGTCCGCCGAGCCGACGCGGTACCACACCATGTGGGTGACGACCGGGGCGCGATGGTCGGGCACCACCACGACCTGCATGCCGTTGTCGAGGGTGAACTCGGACACGTCGGCGGCATCGGCCCGCGAGGGGGCGGTGGCGAGGCCGGCGGCGGCGCCGGCGATCAGCATCAGAGCGGGCATCATTCTTCCAGTCACAGCGGCATCCGTTTCGGCGTCCGTCCGGCCCGGCACCGCAGGCACGCCCGGTGAACGCTGGAAGCGTCGGGGCGTCTCGGGCATCGGGAGCGCCGCCGGGATCGGACGGCGCGGAGCGGAACGTTCAGGCGCAATGTAGCGACGGGGCGGCGCCGATGCGAAGCGCGGCGAGGCCCTATCACCGCGAAGTGAGACATTACGGGACGTTAAGCCGGGGCTTCGTCCCGCCGGGGCGGCTCACGCACCGAGCGGGAATCGTGCGCAAACGCCGGCTCCGGGCCGGTGCTCACTTGTTCGACTGGGTACGGTCGAACCAGCTCTTGAGCTTCCATTCCTTTTCCTCGGCGCGGTCGGCGACCACGCCGTAGGCGGCGCCGGGCGCCGGGGTCTGGTAGCCCGGCGGCGGCTGGATCAGCGCCTCGCGCTCGGGCTCGCCCTCGAACTTGAGCGCCGTGTCCTTCTTGTTGCCCCAGCCGAAGAAATCGAGCTGGTTCAGCGACAGGCGGTTGTCGTCGTTCCTGCGGCCGGAGGCACGCGCGCCGGGCGCATAGGCGCCGGCCTTGCCGCCGCGCTCCAGCTCGGCGGGGGTCAGCTTGCGCGAGGCGGTGTCCTTGAGCGTGCGCATGTCGACCACCGTGGTCGCCTTCTCCTTCTCGCGCGCCACCACGTCGTGGTCCTTCGGCCAGGCCGGGTTCTGCGAGATGGCGGACGCGTCGCGCGGGGGGGGCAGCACGTCGCCGGTGGGCGGCACCACCAGCGGGGCACGCTCGCGATAGTCGATGTCCGGCGTCATCGGCGCCACCAGGCCGAGGCCGGTGAGGAGCTGGCCGGTGAGGTTCATGTCTTCCTGCGCGGAGGCCGGCGCGGCCAGCGCGAGGGCGCACAGCGCGGCGCCGGCGAGGATCGCGGCGCGGGTCGAACGGGGCTTTGTCGTCATCCGGTCGTCTCCTGCGGTCTGCCCGGCGCGAGGGACGGGCTCCGCTCAAGCGTGCGGAAGGTCCGATGTCATTGGAGGGCGGCTATTTTGCGGCGCCGCCCAAAAATGAATCATACAAAAGCAGTCCCACGCCGGCAACAATGGCGACGTCGGAGAGGTTGAACACGTACCAGTAGAAGCCGAAGGCGTGCAGCGACACGAAGTCGAACACCGCGCCATAGGCGAGCCGGTCGACCGCGTTGCCGAGCGCCCCGCCGATCAGGAGGCCGAGCGCGGCCGCCTCCAGCCGCCGGTCCACGCGCGCCAGCCAGAACCAGAAGAACAGCGCCGCCACCAGCTTGAAGCCGCCGAGCAGCCACCAGCCGTCCAACCCCTGCGAGAACAGGCCGTAGCTGATGCCGGTGTTCCAGATGCGCACCAGATCGAGGAAGGGCAGCACGGTGACGAAGCCGCTGTCGCCGAAATCGACGCCATGCAGCACGGCGAGCTTGGAGCCCTGGTCGACGACCAGCGCGGCGAGCGCGTAGAGGCCGCCATAGAGGGTGAGCGGGCCGGCGAGACGCAGTTTCATCGGCGCGGCGGCCCTCTCCTCGTCGCGTACCCGCTCACTCGGCCGCCCGGCGGGCGCTGGCGAGCTCGCGCAGCGCGCGCGCGTCGCGCGGCGTCACGTCGGGATAGTCGGGGTCGGTGCCGACCAGCGGCGAGATCTTCCACGAGCGGGCGCATTTCTCGCCGACCGCGCGCGCCGGCACGACGGCGACGCCCGGCACTTCCGGCAGGCGGAAGGCGCCCGAGGGACCCTCGTCCGGCATCAGATGCGCGTCGGAGGTGATGCAGACTTCCGCGAGGTCCACCGCGCTCACCGCCGCGAACAAGGCGGGGTCGCTGACATGGATCACCGGCGCCGCCTCCAGGCTGGAGCCGATGCGCTTGGCGGCGCGCTCGATCTCCAGCGCACCGAGCACGACGCGCCGCACGAGGCGGATCTTGCGCCACTCGTCGGCCAGCGCCGCGTCGCGCCATTTGGCGGGCGTCTCCGGGAAGGTCTCGAGATGCACCGAGCCGGTCTCGGAGGGGAAGCGGGCGAGCCAGGTTTCCTCCGCCGTGAAGGGCAGGATCGGCGCCAGCCACACCACGAGGCGGGCGAACACCTCGTCGAGCACGGTCAGGCAGGCGCGGCGCGTCACCGAGGAGAGCGGGTCGCAATAGAGCGCGTCCTTGCGCACGTCGAAGTAGAAGGCGGAGAGCTCGCTGGTCATGAACGCGGTCAGCGCCGCGTTGACGCGCTTGAAGTCGAAGGCGGCATAGGCCTCGCGCACCGTGGCGTCGAGCTCGGCGAGGCGATGCAGCACCATGCGCTCCAGCGCCGGCATGTCGGCATAGGCAACGCGCTCGGCCTCGCGGTAATGGTGCAGCGAGCCCAGCAGCCAGCGCAGCGTGTTGCGCAGCTTGCGGTAGGTCTCGACCGTGGTCTTGAGGATTTCCGGCCCGATGCGCAAATCGTCGGAATAGTCGGAGGCGCAGACCCACAGGCGCAGGATATCGGCGCCGGAGGACTTGATGACCTCCTGCGGGGCGACCACGTTGCCGATGGACTTCGACATCTTGCGGCCCTGCTCGTCGAGCACGAAGCCGTGGGTCAGCACCACGTCATAGGGCGGGCGCCCGCGCGTGCCGCAGCTCTCCAGCAGCGAGGAATGGAACCAGCCGCGGTGCTGGTCCGAGCCTTCCAGATACATCACCCGGTCCGGCCCGCCGGAGAAGGCGCGGTTGACCTTCAGGTCCTCTCGCACCTCCAGCGTGAAGGCGTGGGTGGAGCCGCTGTCGAACCACACGTCGAGAATGTCGTCGATCTTGCGCCACTCGGCGGGGTCGTAGTCGTTGCCGAGGAAGCGGGCGCTCGCGCCTTCCTTGTACCAGGCATCGGCGCCCTCGGCCTCGAAGGCGGCGGCGATGCGCGCGTTGACCTGTTCGTCGCGCAGGATCTCGACCGTGCCGTCGCCCTTGTCGCGCACGAAGACCGCAATCGGCACGCCCCAGGCGCGCTGGCGCGAGACCACCCAGTCCGGGCGGTTCTCGATCATGCCGGTGATGCGGTTCTGGCCCGAGGCCGGCACCCAGTCGACGCCGGCGATGCCGCCGAGCGCGCGGGCGCGCAGCGTGTCGCCCTTGGTCGATGAGCCGTCCGCCGCTGCGATGTCCCTGTCCATCGCGATGAACCATTGCGGCGTGTTGCGGAAGATCACCGGCGCCTTGGAGCGCCAGCTATGCGGGTACTGATGCTTCAGCCGGCCGCGCGCGATGATCTTGTCGGCCGCCATCAGCGCCTTGATCACCACGTCGTTGGCGTCGCCGTCCTTGCCCTTGTCGTCCATCACGCGATGGCCGGCGAAGAGCGGCACATGGTCGTAATAGCGCCCGTCCGGGCCGACCGTGTGGGGCACCTCGCCGAGTTTCTCGGCGATGAACAGGTTGAAGTCGTCCGCGCCGTGGCCGGGCGCCATGTGGACGAAGCCGGTGCCGGTGTCGTCGGTCACGAAGTCGCCGGCCACGACAGGCACGGGGAAGTCGAAATAGCCCTGCGCACCCTCCACGCCCTTGAACGGATGGGCGCAGACGAGATGGGTGGGGTCCACCTCCTTGTGGCGCTCGTAAGCCGTGACGCGGGCGGCCTTGAACACCTCTTCCGCCAGCTTGTCGGCGACGATGAAATGTTCGCCCACCTTCGCCCAGTTGTCGTGCGGGGCCTCCGTCACCTCGTAGACCGCATAGGTCACGTCCGGCGAGAAGGCGATGGCGCGGTTGCCGGGGATGGTCCAGGGCGTCGTCGTCCAGATGACGATGGAGGCGCCCTCATAGGAAGGGAACAAATGGATGTCGGCGGCCTCGCTGGCCGGCTCCAGCCCCTTGGGCAGCCCGCCGGCGGTGGCCGCGCTCTTGCGGTAGCCGGTGACGGGGAACTTCACATAGATCGTGGTCGACTGGTGGTCGTGATACTCGACCTCGGCCTCGGCCAGCGCGGTGCGCTCGACCACCGACCACATGACCGGCTTGGAGCCGCGATAGAGCAGGCCGTTGCCCGCGAATTTCATGATCTCGCGGGCGATCTGCGCTTCCGCGTCGTAGCTCATGGTCACATAGGGGTGCGACCAGTCGCCCTCGACACCGAGCCGCTTGAACTCGGCGCGCTGCACGTCGATCCAGCCTTCGGCGAAGGTGCGGCATTCCTGGCGGAACTCGACGACCGGCACCTCGTCCTTGTTGCGGCCCTTGGCGCGATACTGTTCCTCGATCTTCCATTCGATCGGCAGGCCGTGGCAGTCCCAGCCCGGCACGTAGTTGGAATCGTGGCCGAGCGCGCCCTGCGAGCGCACCACCACGTCCTTCAGGATCTTGTTGAGCGCGTGGCCGATATGGATGTTGCCATTGGCGTAGGGCGGGCCGTCATGCAGCACGAAACGCGGGCGCCCGGCTCCGGCCTTGCGCTGCTGGCCATAGAGGTCGATGCGCTCCCAGCGTGCCAGCAGTTCCGGCTCGCGCTGCGGCAGGCCGGCGCGCATGGGGAACTCGGTCTGCGGCAGGAACAGGGTCGAGGAATAATCATGCGCGGCGCCCGCGCCCGCGCCATCCCCGGCGGCCCCGTTCTCGTTGCGACCATCGCTGTTGCGGCTCGTCATCACGCGCTCCTTCGCTCGCGCCCGGTTTAAGCGCAGCGGCAGGCGGGTGCAAGGGATGGGCGGGGAAGGCGGGGCTTTGAAGAGCAGGGCTGGGCGGGAGTCACGGCACGCCGGAGCATGTGCGGCCGCTTCGCGGGTGTCTCCTGGGTCCCGGATCGGCGCTCCGCCTGCGGCCTCGCTTGTCCGGGACACACGCGTGCTTTTCCCGGACAAGGCGCGCAGCGCGCGGCGCCGCTCCGGGACCCAGCGAAAACCCTTCTGCAAAGACCTTCTTCAACCCGCTGACATGCCATCTCGGAGCCAGGTCGTGGATGGCCGGGTCAGGCCCGGCCATGACAGTGCGCGAGGCGTAAAGTGCGCACCCGACAGGCCGGGCGCCCTACGCGCCCGCCAGCGCCGCCCGCGCGTTGGCGCTGTCGATGTCCATCTGCGCGACCAGCGCGTCGATGCCGTCGAATTTCAGCTCCGGGCGCAGCCAGGCGTGGAAGGCGACGGTGAGCGTTCGCCCGTAGAGGTCGCCGGCATAGTCGAAGACGAAGGTCTCCAGACGCGGCGCGCCGTCATCAAAAGTCGGGCGGCGGCCGAAGCTGGCCACGCCCTTGTGGCGCACGCCGTCGATCTCCACCGTCACCGCGTAGATGCCATGCGCCAGCGTCACCGCCGGGTCGAGCCGCATGTTCGCCGTGGGGTAGCCGAGGTCGCGCCCGCGCTTGTCGCCATGGATCACCTCGGCGGCGATCTCGAAGGGCGCGCCGAGCATATGGGCGGCCTGCTCGACGCGGCCCTGCGCCAGCGCGGCGCGGATGACGCTGGAGGAGACCTGCGCCCCCTCGTCGAGCAGCGGGGGCACGATCTCCACCGCGAAGCCGTGCCGGGCACCGGCCTCGCGCAGGAACAGCGGCGAGCCGCCGCGCCCCTTGCCGAAATGGAAATCGTAGCCCGCCACCACCATGGAGACGCCGAGCCGGCCGACGAGAATGTCGGCGACGAAGCTCTCGGCGTCCTTGGCGGCGAGCGCGGCGTCGAAGGCCAGCACCGCCGCGCCGTCGAGCCCGGTCTCGGAAAGGCGCTTCAGCTTCATCGGCTCGGGGGTGAGGCGGAAGATCGGCTCGTCGGGGCGGAAGAAGGCGCGCGGATGCGGCTCGAAGGTCACGGCCAGCGCCGGCCGGCCCAGCGCGCGGGCGCGTTCCACGGCGATGGCGATCACGGCGCGATGGCCGCGATGCACGCCGTCGAAATTGCCGATGGCAACCACCGGCCCGGCAAAGGCGGGGCGAAGCGCGTCGCCGTTGCGCAGCACGGCGAAGGAAGGAGGAGCGGTGTCGGGGGAGGCAGCGGCGTGGGTCATGTCACCAAACGCGGGACGATGGGACGCGGGACAATGGGGCGACGCCGCAGGCCGGCGCGGCACTTAAGTGGCCCCGCCCCGGCGCGGCGTCAATCGGGGTTATCGCTCACCAGGCGAGGCGCGTCGTCACCGCCGCCGGACGGCCGGGGCCGTCTTCCAGCAGGCGGGCCAGCGCGGCGGGATCGACGTCGGCGCCATGCTCCAGCCCAAGCTCGCCGGCATGGATGCCGGCCGCCACGAACAGGCAGTCGATGCCCATGCCCAGCGCCCCGGCCAGATCGGTGCGCAGGGCGTCGCCGATGGCGAGCACGCGGGAGGGATCGACGGGCGCGCCGCGCAGCGTTCCGGCGGTGGCGAAGGCGGTCTCGTAGATCGGGCGGTGCGGCTTGCCGCAGAACACCGCCTCGCCGCCGAGTTCGACATAGGCCTCGGCAATGGCGCCGGCGCACCAGATCAGCTCGCCGCCGCGCTCCACCACGATATCGGGGTTGGCGCAGATGAAGGGCAGGGCGCGGGCGCGGGCAGTCTTCAGCGTGTCGGCATAGTCGGCCGGGGTCTCCACCGTGTCGTCGAACAGGCCGGTGCAGACGATGAGTTCGGCCTCCTCGAGGCCGGTGAGCGTCAGGTCGAGCCCGGCGTAGATGCCGAGGTCGCGCTCGGGGCCGAGATGCCACATCTTCACGCCCGGCCGCTTCGCCAGCAGCGCGCTCGTCACCATGCCCGAGGTGACGATGGCGTCATAGGCCTCGCGCGGGATGCCGAAGCCGTCGAGGATGCGCGCCACGCCTTCGGGCTCGCGGGGAGCGTTGGAGACGAGGATGACGGTGGCGCCGCCGGCGCGGGCGCGAACCAGCGCATCGGCGGCGGCCGGCGCGCCGGCGACGCCATTGTGCAGCACGCCCCAGACGTCGCAGAGTACAAGGTCGTAGCGCGGCGCGAGCGCGGCGAAGGAGGGCGCGAGGGGCGGCAGGGCGGCGAGGAGCGCGGCATCACGGGACATAGCCGGGGCTTGCCACGCCTGCGCGCGCCGCACAAGGCCCGCACGGGCGGACATGGCATGCAGGCGCGCCCTGCGCAGGCGGCGGCGCGCGGCGTTCCCGGCCTGCGGTCGGCGGCCACGGTTCCCGGCGGCGCGGTTCCTGCTACAACGGGGCGGCGGAGCGGACAGGGGAGCCGTCGCGCCGAGAGGGAGACCGCACCGGAATGGATTTCGCCTTCGCCGCCAAGGTGTTCGCCGCCCTGTTCGCGATCATGAACCCGATCGCCAACCTGCCGATCTTCCTGTCGCTGACTTCCGGCATGAGCCAGCAGGAGCAGCGCCGCACCGGCGTGCTCGTCGTCGCCACCGTGTCGGTCGGCTGCTTCGTGTCGGCGGTGGCCGGCAGCGCCATCCTCGCCTTCTTCGGCCTCGACGTGGATCATTTCCGCCTCGCCGGCGGGCTGATCGTGCTGCTGATCGCGCTGTCCATGCTGCATGGCGGGGAGAGCGCGACGCATGGCGGCTCGGGCGAGGAGAAGGCCGGCTTCAACAACGCGAGCAACGTCGCCTTCTACCCGATGGCGATCCCGATCCTGCTCGGGCCCGGCACCATCTCGGCGCTGATCGTCTATTCCCACGACGCGTCCGGCACCGGCGGCTATCTCGCCCTCGGCGCCGGCATGGCCGCCTTCCTGGCGCTGCTCGCCGTCACGCTGATCGGCGCCCCCTTCATCTCCCGCATCCTCTCGCCCACGGTGATGAGCGTCACCAAGCGCCTGATGGGCATGGTGCTGGCCGCCATCGCCATGGAGATGCTGGTGGCGAGCCTGCGTTCGCTGTTTCCGGGGCTCGTCTGACGGCGCTTGGGCCGTCAGGGACGGAAATACGGGCCGTTGGTGACGATGGCGCCGTGGCCGACCACCTCGTTGCCATTGGGATAGACGCCGGCGAGTACGTCGTCGTAGTGGCGCCGCACGGATTGGTGGCAGCTGCAGCTCATCGCACCCAGCTTCTCGCCATCCGCGATGCGCAGCCGGCCCCGGTGCGGCTCGATGGCGCCTGCCTGCTGCATCTGGCGGATGACCCGGCTGATATAGGAGCGTCCCACGCCCATCATGCCGGCAAGCTGCTCCTGGGTGAGCCGCAGGTCCTGCTCGCCGGTGCGCTCCCTTGCGGCGATCAACCATTTGGCGGTGCGCTGCTCGATGTCGTGGATGGCGTTGCAGGCGACCGACTGGAACACCTGCGCCAGCAGGCAGTCCGCATAGCGGGCGAACAGGTTGCGCAAAGGCGGCGAGGCCGCCTTGGCGCGGTCGAGTTCGGCGCATTCGAGCCGCAGGAGCGGCCCGCTCACCTGCACCACGGCGCGGGCGAAGGCGGGCAGCCGGCCCTGGCTGACGATGCCGCCCACCGCGCCCTCGCGGCCGATGGTGGTGATCTCGACCTGCCGCCCGTCGTCGAGCGGGACCATGAAGGAGACCAGCGCCTGCCCGCAGGGGAAATAGACGTGGCGCACATCGTCGCCGGGCTCGTAGAGCACCGATCCGGCGGCACGGTCGGTGCGCCGCAGATGCGCGCGCAGGAGGCCGAAATCGGCGGGGCGCAAGGCGCCGAGAAGGTTGTTGCCGCCCGACGAGGTCTCCTCGTCAACGCCCGTCTGCTCGCGCTCTCCACCGCCCTCGAAACCCATCGCATCCTCCCTTTCCCGGCAGGCAACGCGGCAGGCGGCCAAATGTTCACAAGCGGACAGAACGGACGTGACGGTTTGCCTACAACAGGGCACACTCACAATGGTGTGAGCCGCGGCGGCCAGGAGTTGGTGTGACGGATGCGACCGCCACGGATGCGCGAGGAAACCCCGTCCGGCCTGCCACGCCCGCACCCATCGCCTTCCATGGCTGAGCCTTCGGCACAGGCGGGCCCCCCGGCCGCCCCCGGGCGCGCTGCGCGCGAGCCTGCGGACGCCGGCCGGCCGGCATACGCCGCCTCGGGCGATCCCTCCCCCACCGGCGGCGACAAGGCGCTCGGCGGCCTCTCCTTCTGGCGGCTGGTGCAGGCGGCCGAGCCGCTGCGCCGGCACCCCTGGCTGGCCGATGCGGTGGGGGTGGCGATGTTCGCCGCCGCGCTCGCCCTGCGCTTCGCGGTCGACGAGGTGCTGCCCCCGGGCTTTCCCTTCCTCACCTTCTTTCCGGTGGTGATCCTCTCCACCTTCTTCTGCGGGCTGCGGCCCGGCATCACCTGCGCGGTGCTGTCCACCGCCGCCGCGTGGTATTTCTTCATCGGCCCGGCCTCCGGCATGCGGCTGACCGGGCAGGCCCTGCTGGCGCTCGCCTTCTTCGTGGCCATCGCGGCGATCGACATCGTGCTGATCCACTTCACCTTCAGCGCGGCCGACCGGCTGCGGGCGGAGAAGGAGACGACCGCCCGGCTCTACGAGTGCCAGCGCACCATGTTCCAGGAGCTGCAGCACCGCGTCGCCAACAACATGCAGTTCGTCGCCGCGCTGCTGACGCTGCAGAAGCGCAAGGCGGAGAACGAGCCGGCCCTCGCCGTGGCCGCGCTCGACGAGGCGCGCGACCGGCTCGACACCATCGCCCGCATCCACCGGCGGTTGCATGCGCCCGAGCGGCTCGACATGCCAACCGAGGGCTATCTCAGCGAATTGTGCAGCGATCTGGTCGAGGCCTCGGGGGCGGAGGGCATCGCCTGCGCGGTCTCGGCGCCCGACCTGCCGCTGAACGTGACGCAGCTCACCACCCTCTCCATGCTGGTGGCCGAAATCGTGACGAATTCCCTCAAGCACGCCTTTGGGCCCGGCCAGGCGGGCACCATCGCGGTGACGGTACGCCCGGCCGGCGAGCGCCGCTACGAGATCACCGTGGCCGATGACGGGCGCGGCCTGCCGGCCGATCTCGACCTCAGCCGCTCGCGCGGGCTCGGCTGGCGCATCATACAGGGCCTCGCCGCCCAGCTCGGCGGGCAGGCCGAGCTCGCCCCCTCGCAGGGGCACGGCACGGCGGTGCGGGTGGTGATGAGCGTCGGCTGAACGCGCGGGGCTTTCGAGAACGGCTTTCGACGTCGGCTTTGCCCGCTTGCCTGCCGCCCCATATGGCGTAAGAGCGGGGCAACGGAGCAAAGCCACCCGGCGGAGGACAGCACATGGCGCAGACGTTCGATCTTCTCCTCAAGGGCGGCACGGTGGTGAACCAGGACGGCATCGGCGCCCGCGACGTCGGCGTGCGCGAGGGCCGCATCGCCGGCATCGGCAGCTTCGCGCCCGAACAGGCCGGCGAGACGATCGACTGCACCGGGCTGCACATCCTGCCCGGCGTGATCGACACGCAGGTACATTTCCGCGAGCCCGGCCTGGAGCACAAGGAAGACCTGGAATCGGGGTCCCGCGCGGCGGTCATGGGCGGCGTCACCGCCGTGTTCGAGATGCCCAACACCAACCCGCTCACCACTTCGGGCGACGCGTTGGCCGACAAGGTGCGCCGCGCCAGCGGGCGCATGCATTGCGACTTCGCCTTCTTCGTCGGCGGCACGCATGAGAATGTGAAGGACCTGCCGGAGCTGGAGATGCTGCCGGGCGCGGCCGGCATCAAGGTGTTCATCGGCTCCTCCACCGGCTCGCTGCTGGTAGCGGACGACCCAGGCGTGCGCGCCATCCTCAAGGTGATCCGCCGGCGCGCCTCGTTCCATTGCGAGCACGAGCCCCGCCTCGACGAGCGCAAGGGCCTGCGCGTGGAGGGTGACCCCTCCTCGCACCCGGTCTGGCGCGACGAGGTCGCCGCGCTCACCGCCACCACCCGCCTCGTCAACCTCGCCCGCGAGGAGGGCAAGCGCGTCCACGTGCTGCATATCACCTCGCAGGAGGAGATCGAGTATCTGCGCACCCAGAAGGACGTCGCCACGGTGGAGGTGACGCCGCATCACCTCACCATGGACGAGAGCTGGTACGGCCGGCTCGGCTCGCTGGTGCAGATGAACCCGCCGGTGCGCGCCGCCCGCCACCGCGACGCGCTGTGGCGTGGCCTCGCCGAGGGCGTGGTCGACGTGCTCGGCTCCGACCATGCCCCCCACACGCTGGAGGAGAAGGCCAAGACCTATCCCGCCAGCCCCTCGGGCATGACCGGCGTGCAGACGCTGGTGCCCACCATGCTCGACCATGTGAATGCCGGCCGGCTGACGCTGGAGCGCTTCGTCGACCTCGCCAGCGCCGGGCCGGCCCGCATCTTCAACATCGCCACCAAGGGCCGCATCGCAGTGGGCTACGACGCCGATTTCACCGTCGTCGACCTCAAGCGGCGCGAGACCATCCGCAATGAATGGATCGCCTCCAAGGCCGGCTGGACGCCCTATGACGGGGTGGAAGTGACGGGCTGGCCGGTGGGAACCTTGGTGCGCGGCCGCAAGGTGATGTGGGAGGGCGAGCTGACGACGCCCGCGCAGGGCGCCCCGGTGCGTTTCATGGACGCGCTTAAGGCCCCGGCGCCGACCCGCACGCCAACGCTGTTCGAGCGGCTGGGCTAGGGCCTGTGCCGCCATGCCGCGCCGCACGCTTCAGCCGCCGCAACTCTTCGACAGCCGCCCCTGGGGCTTCTCGCAGGTCAGCGTCTCGCCACCCGGCGCCATCGTCCACGTGGCCGGGCAGGTGGCGTGGGACGCCGAGGGCCGGGTGAGCGCCGTCGGGCGCGAGGCGCAGCTTCGGCAGGTGCTGGCGCAGGTCATCCTCGCCGTGGAAGCCGCCGGCGGCAATGCCGACGACATCCAGATGCTGCGCCTCTACATGCCGGGCTTCGAGCCGGGCACCGAGGCGGATCTCGTCGGGCGGGTGCTGGTGGAGACCTTCGGCCGCGAGAACCCGCCGAGTTCGACATGGCTCGGCGTGCAGGCGCTCGCCCAGCCGGAATATCTCGTCGAGGTCGACGCGGTGGCGGTCGTCCCTAATACGTGACTTCCGCCAGATAGAGCCCGGCCGAGGGCGCCATCGGGCCGCAGCGCGTGCGGTCGGCGGCCTCCAGCGCGGCCGACACGTCGTCCGGCGTCCACGCGCCCTCGCCGACCTTCACCAGCGTGCCGACCATGGAGCGCACCTGATGGTGCAGGAAGGACCGCGCCTGCGCATGCACGCGAATCTCCATTCCGGGCCCTTCCAGCGGCACCTGCTCGACCTCCAGCCGGTCCAGCGTCTTCACCGGCGAGGCGGCCTGGCAGCCTATGGCGCGGAAGGTGGTGAAGTCGTGCCGGCCGACGAGCCGCGCGGCGCCTTCCGCCATCGCCGCGGCGTCGAGCGGGCGCAGCACCCGCCAGGCGCGGTTGCGCTCCAGCACGAGGTCCGGCCGGCGGGCGATGATGCGGTAGAGATAGCGCCGCCCCGTCGCCGAGAACCGGGCGTGGAAATCGTCCGCTGCCCGCTCGGCGGAGAGCACGGCGACGGGGTGCGGGCGCAGATGCGCGTTCATCGCGTCGCGCACCGTGTCGGGCTTCCAGTCGCGGGAGAGTTCGACATGGGCAACCTGGCCCGAGGCGTGCACGCCCGCATCCGTCCGCCCGGCGCCGTGCACGGCGGCCTCCTCGCCGGAAAAGGCGGTGACCGCCCGCGCCAGCACGCCCTGCACGCTCTCCCCCGCCGCCTGGATCTGCCAGCCGATGAAGGGGGTGCCGTCATATTCGATGGTGAGCTTGTAGCGGGGCATGGGGGTTTCCTGCCGGCTCTCTAGCGCCGGACGGGCGCGGCGTCACGCATCGTGTTCGTCATCCCGGACGGCCGCAGGCCGATCCGGGACCGCCACGCCGGTTTGGAGGACGATCCCGGCTCTCGCTGCGCTCGGCCAGGATGACGACCCGCAACGGGCCTCCGACCGCTCCCGCCCCCTTGCCCCCGCCGGGCGCCGGGGGCATCGTGCGCGCCTCACCGGAGCCTGCAATGCCCGCGAACGACCCCCATCACGACACCGTGGATGCCGGCGACCATGTCGTCCTGATCGACGGCTCGGCCTATATCTTCCGCGCCTACCACGCGCTGCCCCCGCTCACCCGCAGCTCCGACAAGCTGCCGGTCGGCGCGGTGGCCGGTTTCTGCAACATGCTGTGGAAGCTCGTGCGTGCGCAGGGTTTTGAGCCGAAGCCCACCCATCTCGCCGTGGTGTTCGACAAGTCCGAGCAGACCTTCCGCAAGGACATCTACCCGCTCTACAAGGCGCAGCGCCCGGAGCTGCCGGAGGATTTGCGCCCGCAGTTCCCGCTGATCCGCGAGGCGACGCGCGCCTTCGACCTCGCCTGCGTCGAGCAGGCCGGCTTCGAAGCCGACGACCTGATCGCCACCTATGCCGAGCAGGCCAAGGCCAAGGGCGCGCGCGTCACCGTCATCTCCTCCGACAAGGACCTGATGCAGCTCGTCGACGACCTCGTGCGTATGTACGACCCGATGAAGGACCGCGCCATCGGCGCCGAGGAGGTGTTCGAGAAGTTCGGCGTCGCGCCTGAAAAGGTGGTCGACGTGCAGTCGCTGGCCGGCGATTCCGTGGACAACGTGCCGGGCGTGCCGGGCATCGGCATCAAGACCGCCGCCCAGTTGCTGGCCGAGTATGGCAACCTCGACACGCTGCTCGCCCGCGCCGAGGAGATCAAGCAGACCAAGCGGCGCGAGAACCTGATCGAATTCGCCGATCAGGCCCGGCTGTCGCGCCAGCTCGTCACGCTCAAGCGCGACGTGCCGCTCGACGTGCCGCTCGACGACATCGCGGTGGTGGAGCCCGAGGGAAAGCGCCTCGTCGCCTTCCTCAAGGCGATGGAATTCACCACGCTGACCCGCCGCGTGGGCGAGGCCTATGAGATCGACATCGCCGCCGTCGAGCCCGATCCGGGCCTGAAGGCGGGCGGCGAGGAGACCGCGCTGCTGACCGCCGGGCTCGACCCCGAGACCCGCCAGCCCGCCGCGCCGGGCGACGTCGATTCGACGCCCGACGGCGAGGCCGCGCTCACCCCGCAGGCGCTCTCGGCGGCCCGCATCGCGCACGCCACCGCCACCCCGGTGGACCGCTCGCGCTACGAGACCGTGACGACGCCGGCGCGGCTGCGGGAATGGATCGCCCGCGCCATCGACCTCGGTATCGTGGCGGTCGACACCGAGACGACGGGCCTCGACCCGATGCAGGCGGAAATCGTCGGCTTCTCGCTCGCCACCGCGCCGAACGAGGCCTGCTACGTGCCGCTCGCCCACAAGGGCGGCGACGAGGGCCTGTTCAGCGAGGGGTTGCTGCCGGACCAGATCCCCCTCAATGAGGCGGTGGCCGCGCTGAAGCCGCTGCTCGAAGACGCTTCCGTGCTGAAGATCGGGCAGAACCTGAAATATGACTGGCTGGTGTTCCGCCGGCTCGGCATCGAGGTCGCGCCCTATGACGACACGATGCTGATTTCCTACGTGCTGGACGCGGGCGCCTCGCCGCACGGCATGGACCCGCTCTCCATGCGCTGGCTCGGCCACACGCCGATCAAGTACGAGGAGGTCTGCGGCAAGGGCAAGGGGCAGATCTGCTTCGACCGCGCCGCCATCGACAAGGCAAGCGAATACGCCGCCGAGGATGCCGACGTCACGCTGCGCCTGTGGCAGGTGCTCAAGCCCCGCCTCGCAGCGGAGGGCAAGACCAATGTCTACGAGACGCTGGAGCGCCCGCTCGTCGCCGTGCTGGCGCGGATGGAAGCGCGCGGCATCATGATCGACCGGCAGATGCTCTCGCGCCTCTCCGGCGAGTTCGCTCAAGGGATGGGCCGTCTGGAGGCGGAAATCTCCGAAATGGCCGGCGAGACCTTCAACCCCGGCTCGCCCAAGCAGCTCGGCGACATATTGTTCGGCAAGATGCAGATCCCCGGCGGGCGCAAGACACCGACGGGGGCCTGGTCGACCGGCGCCGACGTGCTGGAGGAGCTGGCCGAGCAGGGCCATGCGCTGCCCCGCCGCATCCTCGACTGGCGCCAGCTCCAGAAGCTGAAATCGACCTATGCCGATGCGCTCCCGACCTATGTGCACCCCGAGACCGGGCGCGTGCACACCTCCTTCGCGCTGGCCGCCACCACGACGGGCCGGCTCTCCTCCTCCGAGCCGAACCTGCAGAACATCCCGGTGCGCACCGAGGAGGGGCGGCGCATCCGCAAGGCGTTCATCGCCGCGCGCGGGCACAAGCTGATCTCGGCCGACTATTCGCAGATCGAACTGCGCCTGCTCGCCGAGATCGCCGACACGCCCTCGCTGCGCCAGGCCTTCCAGGACGGGCTGGACATCCACGCCATGACGGCCTCGGAGATGTTCGGCGTGCCGATCGAAGGCATGCCGGGCGAGGTGCGCCGGCGCGCCAAGGCGATCAATTTCGGCATCATCTACGGCATCTCGGCCTTCGGCCTCGCCAACCAGCTCTCGATCCCGCGCGAGGAGGCGGGCGCCTACATCAAGCGCTATTTCGAGCGCTTCCCCGGCATCCGCGCCTATATGGACGAGACGCGCAACTTCGCGCGCGAGCACGGCTATGTGGAGACGCTGTTCGGCCGGCGCTGCCACTACCCTGATATCAACGCCAAGAACCCCTCGATCCGGGCCTTCAACGAACGCGCGGCGATCAATGCGCGGCTGCAGGGCTCGGCTGCCGACATCATCCGCCGCGCCATGGCGCGCATGGACGGGGCGCTGGAGAAGGCGAGGCTCTCCGCCCGCATGCTGCTGCAGGTGCATGACGAGCTGATCTTCGAGGTGCCGGACGAGGAGGTCGCCGCCACCATCCCCGTGGTGCGCGAGGTGATGGAGCTGGCGCCCTTCCCCGCCGTGGCGCTGAAGGTGCCGCTGAAGGTCGACGCCCGCGCGGCGGAGAACTGGGACGAGGCGCACTGAGCGGGGGACGGCGGCGTTCCAGACGCCGCCGCGACCGCGCTATTTCATGCCGGACAGGAAGGGTTCGGTCCGGAACTCGGTGACCGCTCCCTCCGGCAGGCGCACCCGGGAACTGACCACGTCTTGCCCGCCATCCAGGCTGCGCATCGTCTTCCAATCCGCCTTGCCGAGCGCAGGACTCGATGCTTCGAAGCCGAGCTGGCCCGCCTGATAGTCGCGGACAAGGGCCTTCCCCTGCTCGGAAAGAACGACGCTGCCCCTCAAGGGATCGAAGACGAGGAACTCGACCGAGCTCGTATCCACATTCTGGCGAATGGCGGCGCCTCGGGCCGTGGCGTCGAAGGACAGGGCCGCGAAGACCTCGGCATCCTGTGGCTTCCCGGCATCCCTCAACTGGCTTGCGATCTCGCTCCCGAGGATGGCGATCTTGCCGTAGTCGGCATTGCCAATCGCGCTGGCAAGCTGAGCGGAAAAGCGTTCGGCATTAATTTCCGCCTCGTTCGAGGAACCGAACGCCGTCAACCAGATGTCCTTCTCGGTGAACTTTTCAAGATCAATACGTTTCTCGTCTGCCGGCTCTCTTTTATGGTTCAGAATTTTAACCGTAACGAATTTGACCATTCGGAAATTCGTAAATACGACCTGCGGTGTCGTGCATGTTTTTGAAACGGATTCATTCATTACGACGTAGGCGCTTTCCTGTATGACATCGACTCTGTATTCGACGGACTCGTTACAAATAGGCTCCTTGACTTTATATATTCCTGTCGAATCACGCCGATATTCACTTATCGGATGCCAGTCGCTGCCTTGTATTCGTCTAAATATCGCTGCTTCGACAGGTATATTTCGATTTGTCTTGGTAATTATCTCGATTTCCTCTGCCCCGGCCTCCGTCGGGAGCGATGCCAAAACAGTCATCGACGTTAGAAGGAATGCAAATGGGAAAGCGAATGTCCGACGCCCGTTTTTCCAACGATACGTCGCTATTTTCTCGCGCAGATATCCGATCAGCTTGATCGTCTTGTCTTTTATTGCAGTGGCAATTCGTTGCGGCAAGCTCCCGACAATTTCCAGAAGAAGCCAAAGACCGAATAGACCGGCGGACGCAATGGTCGCTATTATGATAATCTTCAGGTAATTCGCGAGAATGAACCCTTCCAATGTCGGGCCACGCACAAGAATGGTCGCTTTCAACGAACGTACCTCCTCGATTTTGAGGCTTGTCAGGTCGTAGCCCACGCGAACATGTGCATCGTCGCCGGTGAGACCCATGAGATAGCTCACCTGAGCTTGGGGCGGGATGACCGCATCGACGTTGAAGGTATCGGTTGCCACGCTTCTTGGCTGGGAATTCATCCAGATCGAGCCGCTTCGTACGAACTCGACCATCTGCCCCGATTCCGGCAGCGGCCGGAAACACGGGCCGGCGGCATCCGTTGCGCGCAGACATTCGAAGCCGAAGAAACCAAAGTCGATTGGCTGGCTCATGGACCTGTTCAGCAAGGTCACGGTCGCCTCGCGGTCCTTCCCCGTACCGGTGTAGGAGATGGAGTATTCGATGTAGCGCGTGTTCTTCAGCTCGGAGATGGCCGAGTTCAACAGCCAGCTCAGCGCGCCGACAAGTATTGCCAGCACGTAGGGTGCGCTGCTTTCCCTGAAGATGCCCGACATCGCCGGCCCCCCTGACGCAAGGCGGAACGCTTGCGCGGCGGACCGGATTTCTGCTCGCCCGCCCGCCCGGCCGACGCAGAAACAGCCTGCGTGCCCTACGCCCGGCCATCATCCCGCCGAAACGGTATTCGCGTCAAGATTGTATTGTCAGAAGAAACATCTTCTGGCGATGGGCGTGGAGCGGCTCGCCGCGCGGCGTATGTGCCCCCCTCAGAACTCGACGTCGAGTTCCTCCATCTCGTCGGGCTCGGTCAGCGCGGCGGCGGTCCATTCCTTCATGGCGGGAAGCGCGAGCACGGTCTTCGCATAGGCGCGCAGCGGCGCTTCCAGTTTCACGTCATAGGTGGTGAAGCGCGAGCAGACCGGGGCGTACATGGCGTCGGCCATGGTCGGGGCGGCGCCGAACAGGTAGGGGCCGCCATAGGTCTTCAGGCAGTCGCGCCAGATGGCGAGGATGCGCTCGATGTCGCCCATCGCGCCGGTCCACACCTTGAAGCCGGGGTGGCTGGCCTTGATGTTCATCGGCAGCGCCGAGCGCAGATTGGCGAAGCCCGAATGCATCTCGCCGCAGATCGAGCGGCAATGCGCGCGCGCTGCACTGTCCTTGGGCAGAAGCCCGGCCTCTGGCTTCAATTCGTGCAGGTATTCGGCGATGGCCAGCGTGTCCCAGATGCGCAGGCCCGCATGGTCGAGCCGCGGCACCAGGAAGGAGGAGGACTGCAGCAGCAGCTCGGCGCGGATCGAGGGATCGTCCGCCGAGACGCGTGCCTCCTCGATGTCGAGCCCCGCCAGCCGGCACAGCAGGAAACCGCGCAGCGACCACGAGGAATAGTTCTTGCTACTGAGGGTGAGGACCGCCTCGGCCTTCGTGGCCGGTGGGCTCGCCGAACCGGCCGCCGCCGGTCTGGCGGCCTTCTTCGTCCCCGAGCCGGACGCCGTGCGGGACGACGCGGATGTGGACTTCGAGGTCGGGGCGGGCATGGCCATGCGTCCTGTGGTGCGGAAGGCGATGATGATCGGTCGGGCCGGAGCAAACACTATTCGTGCCATCCCCGATGAGCCGCCCGCGCGCGCCTTTCCGGGCCAATGCCGGCGCGCCGTCACGCAACCGCCATCTCTTCGCTTGGCAAAGCCGGGCGCGGGCGCATACGCTCACTCCTTGCGCCTCCGGTTCCCCGGCGCGCCCGCGCTTCCGTCCCGCCTCTCCCGCCTTTCCCATTGGGCCCTCCGCCGCCGATGATCTATGCCGCGTACCAGGCCCAGGCCGACCTGTTCGATCCCGTCCGCATGGCGGCCCGCTTCTCGCGCCGGATGATCGGCACGGCGCAGGCCGGCTTTGGCGACAGCGCGATGCTGCGCAACCTCGCCGCCGCCTGCGAGATGATCGAGCGCGCCGGGCTCAGCCACCGGCGTCCCGCCTTCGACATCGACCGGGTGACGGTCGGCAACCGCGAGGTCGAGGTGCGCGAGGAGGTGGCGCTGGCGCTGCCCTTCGGCTCGCTGCTGCACTTCGCCAAGGACATCGACCAGCCGCAGCCGCGCGTGCTCGTCGTCGCCCCGCTGTCGGGCCACTTCGCCACGCTGCTGCTGGACACGGTGAAGACCCTGCTGCCGGAGAACGACGTCTACATCACCGACTGGCACAATGCCCGCGACGTGCCGCTCGCCGACGGCGCCTTCGGCTTCGACGATTATGTGGAGCACGTCATCGCCTTCACCCGCGCCATGGGGCCGGGCGGGCACCTGCTCGCCGTCTGCCAGCCCTGCGTGCAGGTGCTCGCCGCCACCGCCGTGATGGCGCAGCGCGACGATCCCGCCCAGCCGCTCTCCGTCACGCTGATGGCCGGGCCGGTCGACACCCGCGTCAACCCGACCAAGGTGAACGAGCTCGCCACCTCGAAACCCATCGAATGGTTCGAGCAGAACCTCATCGCCACCGTGCCGCCCGGCTTTGCCGGCGCGGGGCGGCGGGTCTATCCCGGCTTCGTGCAGGTCGGCGCCTTCATGGCGATGAACATGGAGCGCCATGTGAAGGCGCATATGGAGCTGTTCGAGAACCTCGCCATGGGCGAGCACGAGAAGGCGCGCACGACCAAGCATTTCTACGACGAGTATTTCGCCGTGCTCGACCTTGCGGCCGAATTCTATCTGGAGACCATCGCCAAGGTGTTCCAGGAGCACGAGCTGCCGCGCGGCGTGCTGACCTTCCGGGGCGAGACGATCGACTTCCGCGCCGTGCGGCGCACCGCGCTGCTGACCGTCGAGGGCGAGCGCGACGACATCTGCGCGGTCGGCCAGACCGTGGCGGCGCAGGACATCTGCGCCTCGCTGCGCCCGCATCTGCGCCGCCACCACATGCAGGCCGGGGTGGGCCATTACGGCGTGTTTTCGGGCCGGCGCTGGAAGGGGCAGGTTTACCCCCTCGTGCGCAACCACATCCTCGCCAGCGACGCCTGAGCGGGATCGCAGGGCAGCGGCCCGGACAAGGACAGGGAAGGCCGTGACGAGCCCGGCCAAGACAAGTCCTGCCACGACAAGCCCTGCCACGACGCGCCTTGGGACATTGCGTCATAAGGACCGCCGTCATGCCCGGCCTTGGGCCGGGCATCCACGACGTCGCGCGTGCCCCGTCAGCGCGTGATCTGGTCGTAAAGGTCTCGCCATTCAGGATTGTCGGCGTGAATGAGCCGCACCTTCCACGCGCGCGGCCAGTGCTTGATGGTCTTCTCGCGCTGGATTGCGGCGGCGATCGCGTCGTGACTCTCGAAATGGGCCCGCGATTTCAGCCCATACCGCCGGGTGAACCCGTCGACGGCTCCCTCCCGGTGCTCCCAGACTCGACGCAGGAGATCAGACGTTACACCGACATAGAGCGTGCCGTTGGGCCGGTTGGTCAGGATGTAGACGAAGCCGCCTCTCATTGCGGAAGCCTGGCAGTCGTGGATGGCCGGGACAAGCCCGGCCATGACGACGGACGGCGAGAGGAGGTGGACGAGAGCGGCGCCCCTCCGCCCGCCCCGTCACGCACACGTCATCATTGACGCGGCAGGCTGGCGCGGCCCATGGTGCCCGCGCAACTTTTCCCTTCGGAACCAAAGGAGTGTCCCCGAGAATGTCGGTATGGCCGATCTATGGAAAAATCGACGGTCCCATCGTGATGATCGGCTTCGGCTCGATCGGTCGCGGCACGCTTCCCCTGCTGGAGCGCCACTTCGATTTCGACAAGGACCGGTTCACCGTCATCGATCCGGTGGACGACCATCGCGCCCTGCTGGACGAGCGCGGCATCGCCTTCCTCCAGCTCGCCATCACGACGGAGAACTACCGCGAGGTGCTCGGGCCCCTGCTCACCTCCGGCGGGCGCGGCTTCGTGGTGAACCTGTCGGTCGACACCGGCTCGGTCGACCTGATGAATTTCGCCCGCGACTGCGGCGCGCTCTATATCGACACGGTGGTCGAGCCCTGGCTCGGCTTCTATTTCGACAAGGACGCCAGCCCCGCCAGCCGCTCCAACTACGCGCTGCGCGAATCCATGCTGAAGGCCAAGCGCGAGAATCCGGGCGGGCCGACCGCCGTCTCCTGCTGCGGCGCCAATCCGGGCATGGTGTCGTGGTTCGTCAAGCAGGCGCTGGTCGACCTCGCCACCGACACCGGGCTCGATTTCGAGGAGCCCGCCACCCGCGAGGGGTGGGCCGAGCTGATGAGCCGCGTCGGCGTCAAGGGCATCCACATCGCCGAGCGCGACACCCAGCGGGCGCGCGACCCGCGCCCCTTCGGCACCTTCGTCAACACCTGGTCGGTGGAGGGCTTCGTCTCGGAGGGGCTGCAGCCGGCCGAGCTCGGCTGGGGCACGCATGAGAAATGGATGCCGGCCAACGGCCACACCCATAATTTCGGCTCCGGCGCGGCGATCTACCTGATGCAGGCGGGCGCGGCGACCAAGGTGCGCACCTGGTGCCCGAGCCTCGGCCCGCAGCACGGCTTCCTCGTCACCCATAACGAGTCGATCTCGATCGCCGACTACTACACGGTGCGCAGCGGCGCGCAGGTCGCCTTCCGTCCGACCTGCCACTACGCCTACCACCCCTGCAACGACGCGCTGCTGTCGTGGCACGAGATGTTCGGCACCGAGGGCAAGCCGCTCGGCGACTGGTCGATCCTGACCGAGCACGAGATCGTCGACGGGCGCGACGAGCTGGGCGTGCTGCTGTTCGGCCATGAGAAGAACGCCTACTGGTTCGGCTCGCGGCTCACCATCGAGGAGGCGCGCAACCTCGCCCCCTACCAGACCGCGACCGGACTTCAGGTGACCTCCGCCGTGCTCGCCGGCATGGTGTGGGCGCTGGAGAACCCGCAGGCCGGCATCGTCGAGACCGACGAGATGGACTACCGCCGCTGCCTCGAAATCCAGCGGCCGTATCTGGGCACGCTGAAGGGCTACTACACGGACTGGACGCCGCTCGACGGCCGGCCAGGCCTGTTCCCCGAGGACATCGACGAAAGCGACCCCTGGCAATTCCGCAACATACTGGTGCGTTGAGACTTTCGCTTCCCCTCTGAGGCGGGCTGCGGCGCGCGGGCGGATCGTCCGCGCGCCGCAGCCCTACCGTCGGCCATTGCTTCCGGGGCTCTTATGTCCGGCGCCGCTCTGGCAATGCGGGCGCGGCTTCATAACTAGGAGCCAAACCCTGCCATCCGGAGCCCCCGCGTGACCGATCTTTCCGCCTTCCCCATCGCCCGCCGCTGGCCGGCGCAGCACCCCGACCGTCTCCAGCTCTATTCCTTCCCCACGCCCAACGGGGTGAAGGTGTCGATCATGCTGGAGGAGACCGGCCTCCCCTATGAGGCGCACACCGTCAATATCGGCAAGGACGAGAGCTGGACGCCGGAATTCCTCGCCCTCAACCCGAACGGCAAGATCCCGGCGATCCTCGATCCGGACGGCCCCGGCGGTGCGCCGCTCGGCCTGTTCGAATCCGGCGCCATACTGATCTATCTCGCCGAGAAGACCGGCAAGTTCCTGCCGGCCGACCCGGCCGGGCGCTACGAGGCGATCCAGTGGGTGATGTTCCAGATGGGCGGCATCGGGCCGATGTTCGGCCAGCTCGGCTTCTTCCATAAATTCGCCGGCAAGGACTATGAGGACAAACGCCCGCGCGACCGCTACGCGAAGGAGAGCGCCCGGCTGCTGCGCGTGTTGGAGGACCGGCTCGACGGGCGCGACTGGATCATGGGCGCGGACTACACCATCGCCGACATCGCCACGCTCGGCTGGGTGCGCAACCTCGTCGGCTTCTACGGCGCCGGCCCTCTGGTGGGCTATGACGAGCTGACGCATGTGCCGGCCTGGCTGGAGCGCGGCCTCGCTCGCCCGGCGGTGCAGCGCGGGCTGGAGATCCCGGCGCGTCCCTGATCCGTACAAGGCGCGGGCGGGGATGCGGCGCGCCGTGCGCCGCCCCCGCCTGCGACAAGGGCAACGCGCTGGCAGGCGGGCGGAATTCGCCTATAAGCTCGGCGCTATCCGACATGTGGGCAGGCGAGGCAGGGCGATGAACAAGGCCGTCATGGTCAACGAGGCGTCCGTGGCGCTCAGCCCCGGGCCCGGCGGCGGGTTGCCGGCCGGTCACCCGCCGGTCCCCCATGGCAGGATCGGCGTGCTCATCGTCAATCTCGGCACGCCCGACGGCACCGACTACTGGTCGATGCGCCGCTACCTCAAGGAGTTCCTCTCCGACCGCCGCGTCATCGAGGTGAACCGCGTGCTGTGGTGGTTCCTGCTCAACGTCATCATCCTCTCCCGCCGCCCGCAGGCCAAGGGCAAGGACTACGCGACGATCTGGAACAAGGAGCGCAATGAGGGCCCGCTGCGCACCATCACCCGCGCGCAGTCGGAAAAGCTCGGTCAGAGCCTTGGCCCGCTGGACGACCGGCTCGTGATCGACTGGGCGATGCGCTACGGCAATCCGTCCGTTGCCTCGCGCATCGAGGCGCTGCAGGCGCAGGGTTGTGAGCGCATCCTGCTGGTGCCGCTCTATCCGCAATATGCCGCCGCCACCTCGGCGACCGTCTGCGACGCCGCCTTCGACGCGCTGAAGAAGATGCGCTGGCAGCCGGTGCTGCGCGTCGCCCCGCACTGGCCGGACGAGCCCGCCTATATCGAGGCGCTGGCCAGTTCCATCGAGCGCAGCCTCGCCTCGCTCGACTGGGAGCCGGAGCTGGTGCTCGCCTCCTTCCACGGCATCCCGAAGGAGTATTTCGAGAAGGGCGATCCCTATCACTGCTACTGCTACAAGACGGTGCGCCTGCTGCGCGAGCGGCTCGGCTGGCCGGAGGGCAGGCTGAAGCTCACTTTCCAGTCACGCTTCGGCAAGGCGGAATGGCTGCAGCCCTACACCGACAAGACGGTGGAGGCGCTGGCAAAATCCGGCGTGAAGCGGCTCGCGGTGATCACCCCCGGCTTCGTCGCCGACTGCCTGGAGACGCTGGAGGAGATCGGCGGCGAGAATGCCGAGATCTTCCACCACAATGGCGGCGAGAAGTTCCACTTCATCGAATGCCTCAACGACACGCCGGACGGCATCAAGGTGCTGGAGGCGGTGATCCGCCGCGAGCTGAAGGGCTGGGCGGAGTTGGGCTGACACGGGCCACCCCGTCATCCCGGACGGCCATAGGCCGATCCCGGGAGCGCGCGCCACCGGGCGTCGACCTGTCACGCGCGAAACCGAACGTGTTTTGCGCGCGCGCCGCGTCTCGCCGATGGAAGGGCGGTCCCGATCCTCGGAGCCGTCTTCATGTCCGACCCGACCCCCGCACACCCCATCGCCGCCGACGCCCGCAGCGAGATGCAGAAGATGCTCGCGGGCGACTATTACCGCGCCGGCGATCCCGAGATACAGGCGGCGCAGCGCGCCAATTTCGCCTGGCTCGCCCGCTTCAACGCCTCGCTCACCCTCTCGCGCGAGGAGCGCCGCGAGCTGGTGCGCGAGGGCGTCGGGTCGGCCGGGGCGCGTACCGGCATCCGCCCGCCCTTCCATTGCGACTACGGCTTCAACATCCACCTCGGAACCGGCGTGTTCCTCAATTTCGACTGCGTGATCCTCGACGTGATGCCGGTGCATATCGGCGACGGCACCGAAATCGGGCCGGGCACCCACATCTACACTGCCGACCACCCGCGCGACCCGGAGGTGCGCCGCGCCGGCCTCGAATATGGCCGGCCGGTGCGCATCGGCCGCAATGTCTGGATCGGCGGCAAGGCGATCATCCTGCCGGGCGTCACCATCGGCGACGACGCGGTGATCGGCGCCGGCGCGGTGGTGACACGCGACGTGCCGGCGGGTGCCACGGCGGTCGGCAACCCGGCGCGGGTGCGGTAGGCGGCCCGCGCCGGGCCGCGAGCATCGCCAAAAAACAAAACGGCCGGCGTGTCGCCACGCCGGCCGTTCTTATTGTCGCCGTTCAGGCGGCGAGGGCGCGAGCCCTCGGCCGGCCTTCCCCGGAGAGGCCGATCACTCGGCCTTCTCGGACGCCTTCTTCAGCGCGGCGCCCAGGATGTCGCCCAGCGAGGCGCCGGAATCCTGCGAGCCGAACTGGGCCACGGCTTCCTTCTCCTCGGCGATCTCCAGCGCCTTGATCGACACCTGCACCTTGCGCGCCTTGCGGTCGAACAGGATGACGCGGGCGTCGAACTTCTCGCCGACCGCGAAGCGGTCCGGACGCTGGTCGCCGCGGTCGCGGGCCAGTTCCGAGCGCTTCACGAAGGTGGTCATGTCGGTGCCGGCGATCTTCACGTCGACGCCGCCATCCTTCACGTCGATCACTTCGCAGGTGACGATCGCGCCCTTCTTGAGCTCGCCCGAATCCTGGAAGGGGTCGCCGCCGAGCTGCTTCACGCCGAGCGAGATGCGCTCCTTGTCGACGTCCACGTCGAGCACGACCGCCTTGATGACGTCGCCCTTCTTGAACTCGTCGATGACCTGCTCGCCCGGACGGTTCCAGTCGAGGTCGGACAGGTGCACCATGCCGTCGACGTCGCCGTCGAGGCCCAGGAACAGGCCGAACTCGGTCTTGTTCTTGACCTCGCCCTCGACCGCGGAGCCGGCCGGGTACTTCTCGGCGAAGGCTTCCCAGGGGTTCTGCAGGGTCTGCTTGAGGCCCAGCGAGATGCGGCGCTTGACCGGATCCACCTCGAGGATCGCCACTTCCACTTCCTGCGAGGTGGCGACGATCTTGCCGGGGTGGACGTTCTTCTTGGTCCAGCTCATCTCGGAGACGTGGATGAGGCCTTCGATGCCCGGCTCCAGCTCGACGAACGCGCCGTAGTCGGTGATGTTGGTCACACGGCCCTTGAAGCGGGCCTGCACCGGGTACTTGGCCTCGATGCCCTCCCACGGATCGCCGAGGAGCTGCTTCATGCCCAGCGAGATGCGGTGCGTCTCGTGGTTGATCTTGATGATCTTCACCTTGACCGTCTGGCCGATGTTCAGCACCTCGGTCGGGTGGTTCACGCGGCGCCAGGCGATGTCGGTGACGTGCAGCAGGCCGTCAATGCCGCCGAGGTCGACGAACGCACCGTAATCGGTGATGTTCTTGACCACGCCGTCGATGACCTGACCCTCTTCGAGGTTCTGCACCAGCTCGTGGCGCTGCTCGGCGCGGGTCTCTTCGAGGACCGTGCGGCGCGAGACGACGATGTTGCCGCGACGGCGATCCATCTTGAGGATCTGGAACGGCTGCGGGTTGTGCATCAGCGGGCCGACGTCGCGGATCGGACGGATGTCGACCTGGCTGCGCGGCAGGAACGCCACGGCGCCGTCGAGGTCGACGGTGAAGCCGCCCTTGACCTGGTTGAAGATCACGCCCGTGACCTTCTCCTGCGCGTTGAACGCCTTTTCGAGGCGGACCCAGCTCTCTTCGCGGCGGGCCTTGTCGCGCGACAGCACGGCTTCGCCGAGCGCGTTCTCGACACGCTCGAGATAGACCTCGACCTCGTCGCCGACCTTGATCTGCTGGTCGCGGCCGGGGCCGGCGAACTCGCGCAGGGCCACGCGGCCTTCGGTCTTCAGGCCGATGTCGATGATCGCGAGATCCTTCTCGATCGCGACCACGATACCCTTGACGACGGAACCTTCGGCGAGCTCGGACTGGCCGAAGCTCTCTTCCAGCATCGCGGCGAAATCGTCTCGCGCGGCGGAAAGGGTTTGAGTAGCGGACATGTATGCTCCTTGCCAGGATCTGCGCCGGACGGGTTGATGTGAGCCTCTTCTCCACCACGGGCGCCGGGACTGGCGGGCCCGGCGCTGCCCGCTCTCACGAACGGGCCCGGCGCGCTGGCCGTGACGGACGAGACTGTCGGAACTCTTTAAACGCCACGCGCCCGAGGCCGCGGGCCACCCCTTGAGGGAGCCGGCACGGAATCGGGCACGACACGCACGAATGATGCGAATGAGCGGGCTCTGCCGCGAGGCGGGACCGGAGGGCTGGCCTCCAAGCAACGGAGACGCGCATCCCGCATCCCCGGCCCTCCCGATGGACCGCCTCGATAAATGGTGTCCCGAACGCCGCGTGCAATAGCGCATGGGGCGGGGAAGGGCAAGCGGTGGGGGGTCCGTAGCTTATTGGTGTGTGGCCCCGGGCCGTTGCAGCGCCTGATATCAGAAAAGGCGCTTAGCGATGTCGCTCGCAGAATTAAGTCCGCCCCTCACATCACTACCCGTCTTTGATAACGCAAATGTATATCTCGGATCATTTTTATATATAAGCTTGTAGTGCTTACCATCTTCGGTGATGGAAAATCCCAAATCTAATAGTTCTGATCGTGTTTTTCCATCCATTCTCTTGTAATCGCGCAAAACAGCCTTCAATCGTGATCTATCATCACCTCTATGAGATGAAACACTATTCGATTTTACCAACGAACTCAAAATATGTACTTTTCGACTATTAGGAACTGTGTTATTAATGGCGTCTTCGAGGGACTCTATAATAACATCAAATATTTCACCTGGGTATAATTCTTGCTCTGCAACGTTTTTTATACTTATTCCTGCGCCAGGAGCGCTAATAGCGTTGTATTTTTTGATTTCACTTCTTAATCTAGCGATTTCTCTTTCCGCATCTGACAGATTTTGTTTAATAGATAATTGTTCTTGATCAAATTGTTCTATGTAATCATTAATTTCTTTGGATCCGCTAGATTTAAGATCTTCAATAATCTTCCTAGATAATGCCTCTCTAACCGCCGCCCATGTGCAACGGTACAACGGCTGTCTATTCAGTAGAGCGCTTCTTATCGATTCAAATATATCATCGCGTAACTCAGAGACTCTGTCATAATCTGTAGGTATAATAACCATTCTGCGCGCAGCAGCATCCGGCCAGTAAACACCAAGTGCTCCTCCATAAACGTTTGATGAATTAACCTCAATTTGTAATCGCTGTGAGAAAGGTCGGTTTGGCTCGACAACCACATGAGCCATGCCCGATAACTTCTGAGCTAACGATCCAGCGTCCACTAATAATCTTCCATTGTAGGAAACGCTTATGTAAACAATCGGGAGCCGTGAACCCGTATCTCCGGAAATAATTCTTGATGCCAATATAATATCATTATTGGTAAGAAAATGAGGCTTGTCTTGAACTTCGAAATCTCCATCTAAAGATCCGCTCAGCGCACCGAGAATTGATCGAACAACCACAGGCTTTTTTGCCTTCGGTAGATTGACTGCCGGGCTTACCGCTTCTCTAGAAGTTCTTATGCCTATCCAACAATCATCTGAGTTTTTTGATAAAACTATACTTGTGTTCCACTCAATATCCTTATCGATTGTGATAAGCTGCGCGCCCAATACCACTTCTTCTGATTGACGTATGTATACAGACGACAGAAACTGGCCGTTCAATTTGGTATTGAATTCACCGTCTAGACAAAAATGCGCCAAATCAGCTTCGGAAAAGACGGTATATGGCGAATCGAGCACCCACCTCCGGACCGTGTCGACAAAAATCGTCTCAACGCCATCAGGCGAAACAGGAAACTCGGTCGCGAAAGACAGCATGGCTAGCCCGACGGTTGGGTCCTAAGTGCGTCATGTCGCGATCCGATACCCCTCGAAGACTGAAGAGCAACAGGACCGCTGGTGGGATGGAATCAATGTCCCCCTATTATTGGAACAAATCCCAATCACGTAGTCACTAGTTGTAACAACCCACCCACACATCCATTACCCAGCCCCGCGCCGCCTTCACCTCTGCCCGCGCACGCAGGATTTCCGCGCCGACCTCGGCGAGCGGGCCGGCCAGCAGCTTCTCGGCCGGGGTGCCGAGGCTGGCGCCCCACCAGACATGGCCGGGCCAGCCCTGCGCCAGCAGCGCGGCGAGCCCCGTGCCGTCGTCGAGCAGCACTGCGAAGGTGGCCGGCAGCGAGCCCGGCTTTGCCTGCGCGACATTGCGGCCGGTGGTGAGCGTCACCGCCTCGCCGATGGCGTTGAGCGGGATGGCGTGCGCCGCGCACAGCGCCTGCAGCGCGGTGATGCCGGGCACGACGCGCACGGCGAAGCCCGGCCCGCCGGCCGCCTGCGCATGGGCGCGCGCGGCGTCGAGCACGCGCAGCGTCGAATCGTAGAGCATCGGGTCGCCCCAGACGAGCAGCGCGCCGGTGCCGTCTTCCCCGATCCGCGTGGCGATGAGCCCGGCCAGCAGCGCGGCCCGCGCCGCGTGCCAGTCGGCCACCGCAGCCTCGTAGAGCGCGCGGGCGCCGTCGTCGCAGGCTGCCGCGAGGGATGCGGGACGGCGCGGCGGGCTGGGCGCGCGCACCACGCGGTGGCCGGGCCTGCCGAAACGGGCGATCAGCGCCTCGCGGGCGGCGACGAGCTCGGCCGCGCCCTCGCCCTTGTCGAGCAGGAAGAACACCTCAGCCTGGCCGATGGCCGCCGCCGCGCGGGCGGTGAGCCCGTCGGGCTCGCCCATGCCGATGCCGATGACGAGCACGCTGCGCATGGCGGCGTCCGCTAGCCCTGCGGCGGGGTGAGCCCGCGTTCGGCGAACACCTTGCGGGCGATGAACAGCGCGTCGAGCGCGGCGGGGAAGCCGGCATAGAGCGCCATCTGCATGATGACCTCCACCACCTCCTCGCGGGTGGCGCCGACATTCAGCGCCGAGCCGATATGCACTTCGAGCTCGCGCTCCGCATGACCCAGCGCAACGAGGCCGGCGACGGTGGAGAGCATGCGGGTGCGCAGGTCGAGGCCGGGGCGCGAATAGATGTCGCCATAGCCGAACTCGAAGATGTAGCGGGCGAAATCGGGCGCGATCTCGCCCAGCGCCGCCATCACTTCGGCGCCGGAGCGGCCGGTGATCTCGGCAAGCCGCGCCTTGCCGCGCGCGAGGCGGTCGGAGTCGGGGTTCCCGTTCTGCGATTCCTCGTCCGCCATGCCTGCCCCCTATCTGCCCGCCCGCGCCCGCTCGGCCAGCGCCAGCGCCGCCTGCCAGCTTTCCTCGACGCCGAGCGTCGTATTGTCCAGCACCTGCGCGTCCGCCGCCTGCACCAGCGGGGCGCTGGCGCGGCCGCTGTCGCGTTCGTCGCGGCGGCGGATGTCGGCCAGCACCTCCTCGAAGCCCACCGCCTCGCCGCGCGCCGCCAGCTCGCGGTGGCGGCGGACGGCCCGCGCTTCCGGCGTCGCGGTGACGAACAGCTTCACCGGCGCCTCCGGGGCGATGACGGTGCCGATGTCGCGCCCGTCGAGCACCGCACCGCCGGGCTGGCGGGCGAAATCCTGCTGGAGCCTGAGCAGCGCCGCGCGCACGGCCGGCAGCGCCGCAACGCGCGAGGCGGCTTCCCCTACCGCGCCGGATTTCAGCGCCTCGGCATCGAGAGCGGCAACGTCGAGGGAGGCGGCAATGCCGGCGAGGGCGGCTTCGTCGGCAAAATCGACGCCCCGCTCCAGCGCGGCGGCGCCGACCGCCCGGTAGAGCAGGCCGGTGTCGAGATGCGGCAGGCCGTAATGCGTGGCGAGGCGGCGGGCGATGGTGCCCTTGCCCGAGGCGGCCGGCCCGTCGATCGCGATGATCATGCCGGCACGGCCTCGGTCTCGATGAGGGCGCCGAGGTCGCGCATCTGGGCCAGGAAGCTCGGGAAGCTGGTGGCGATGAAGGAGATGTCGTCCACCTTCAGCGGCGTGTCGGTGGCGAGCCCCATGACGAGGAAGCTCATGGCGATGCGGTGGTCCATATGGGTGGCGACCGTGCCGCCGCCCGCCGCGCCGCCGGTGCCGGTGCCGGTGACGATGAGGTCGTCGCCCTCGATGCGGTAGCGGGCACCGGCCTGCGCCAGGCCGTCGGCCACCGCCTGCAGCCGGTCGGATTCCTTCACCCGCAGCTCGGAGAGCCCGTTCATCCGCGTCTCGCCGGTGGCGAAGGTGGCGGCGACCGCCAGCACGGGATATTCGTCGATCATCGAGGGCGCGCGCTCGGCGGGCACGTCGACGCCCGTCAACGTGGAGGCGCGCACGCGGATGTCGGCGACGCTCTCGCCGCCCTCGACGCGCTCGTTCTCGAAGGCGATGTCGGCGCCCATCTCCTTCAGCGTGATGAGCAGCCCAGTGCGCAGCGGGTTGGTCATCACGCCCTCGATGAGAACGTCCGAGCCCGGCACGATGAGCGCCGCCACCAGTGGGAAGGCGGCGGAGGACGGGTCGGCCGGCACGTGGATCGGCGCCGGCTTCAGCTCCGGCCGGCCCTTCAGCGTCACCTTGCGGCCGTGCGCGCCATAGGGCTCGACGCTCACCTCGGCGCCGAAATGGGCGAGCATGCGCTCCGTGTGGTCGCGGCTCGCCTCCTTCTCGATCACCGTGGTCTCGCCGGGCGCGCCGAGGCCGGCGAGCAGCACGGCGGACTTGATCTGCGCCGAGGCGACCGGGCTCTCATAGGTGATCGGCACCAGTTCCTGCGGGCCCTTCAGGGTCAGCGGCAGGCGCCCGCCCTCGGCGGCGTCGAGCACCTCGACGCCCATCTTCTCCAGCGGATCGAGGATGCGGCGCATCGGCCGGCGGCGCAGGCTGGCGTCGCCGTCGAAAGTGGCGGCGATCGGGTTGCCCGCCACCATGCCCATCATCAGCCGCGAGCCGGTACCGGCATTGCCGAAGTCGAGCACGCCCTCGGGCGCGCGCAGGCCGCCGACGCCGACGCCGTGCACGCTCCACTCGCCCTCGCCGAGGCGGGTGACGCTGGCGCCGAGCGCGGCGCAGGCCTTCGCGGTGTTGAGCACGTCCTCGCCTTCCAGCAGGCCGGAGATGCGGGTCTCGCCCACGGCGAGCGCGCCGAAGATCAGCGAGCGGTGCGAGACCGACTTGTCGCCCGGCACGCGCACCCGTCCCTTCAGCGCCGCCGAGCGGCGGGCGAGGGCGGGAACGGGGGTGGCACCATGGCTGCTCATGACGGAAAGGCCTTGTCGTACGTGGCGCCGCGCGGCGCGGCGGGGGCTGCGGTATCGGACGCGGGGCGCGTGGAGGGCGCGGGACCCGGCGCGCGCCGCCGCGACGGGCGCCCGTCCTAGCACGCGGGCGCACGCCCCGCCACGGTGGAGGCCGTCGGCTGGCCATTCGCCGGCCGCCACGCACGCAGATGCGGCTTGACTCCGCTTCGCCAGCGGTTCAATGGGAGCACCCTTTCCATCACCACCCGAGGCTTGAAACCGTGGTCAAACCTGACTTGGGCACCAAGCGCATCTGCCCCGTCACCGGGCGGAAGTTCTACGACCTGAACAAGGATCCGGTGATCTCGCCCTATACGGGTCAGATCGTGCCGATCACCGCCCCCGTCTCCTCGCGCGGCCGCGTCGAGGCTCCCCGGCCCGCGCCGGTCGAGCCGGATGCGGAGCTGGAGGAGAACGCCGAGGTCGAGCTGGTCTCGCTGGAGGACGCCGACGAGGAAGCCGCCGGCACCTCGAAGACCGCCGCCGCCGACGACGATATCGACATCGACGACGAGGATGTCGCGACCGACGATGACGAGGACGTGTTCCTCGAAGAGGACGAGGACGGCGACGACGACGTCTCCGACCTGATCGGCGACGGCCTCGAGGATGACGAGGAAGGCTAAAGCCCTGGGGACAGATCGCCCGATGTGAAGTCGAGGCTTGCAGTCCGTTCCGCCATGTGCTTTACGACCGTCCGCCCCGGTTGCCTGGGGCGGAAGACCGGATGAGAACCCAAGGCGAGGCGCCCCGGCGTCCCGCGCATCCGGCACCCCCGGTGGGGCCATAGCTCAGTTGGGAGAGCGCTTGAATGGCATTCAAGAGGTCGGCGGTTCGATTCCGCCTGGCTCCACCAATTCTCTCCTAATAAAATCAAATAGATAGACGTGAGGAAGCGGTCGGACGCTAACTCGACGTGTCATCATTCTCCCATTCGGAAGCACATCGGAAGCACGGAACGCCATTTCGCTGCTGGCGCTCCGCCTGCTGGCGATCTCATCGTTCGCGCGACACTTCTGTCAGATGACACGCATGTCCCGTTCGCCACACCGGTTGTGGAGTGCCACGCCTCCCGGTACCCCTTGATGAAGTCAGCGAATCTCTGATTGAGGGCGGGCGTCGTGGCAGCAATTTTTGATGACGTCGTCTCGGCGTTTGGCAAACGCACCGCTGCGAAGCTCTCGAATGTCGCCATCACCGGCGCTCCCGAGGATCAGCTGCGCGGGCCTCTCGAAATTTTCATCGGCGAGCTGGCGCTCCTTGTCGGCCACGCGAAGGATAGCGTTGAGCTGGTTGGCGAAACCACTCTCGCTGAAGACCGCACGCGGCCGGACTATGCCGTCTCGATCAACAACGCGCTGGTGGGGTTTGTCGAGGTCAAGGCACCGGGCAAGGGCGCCAATCCTCGGCTGTTCAAGGACAAGCACGACAAGGCCCAATGGGAGCGGCTTAAATCGCTTCCCAACCTTCTCTACACCGACGGCAACAGTTTCGCGCTGTGGCGGGACGGCGAGAGGGTCGGCGATGTCGTTCGCCTGATCGGCGATGTCGAAAGCTCCGGCGCCGCCCTGACCTCGCCTCCCGCGCTCTTGGCACTGGTTGAGGATTTTCTTTCCTGGCAGCCAATTTCGCCGAAGAATCCCAAGCGTCTCGCCGAGGTCAGCGCACGCCTGTGCCGGCTGCTACGCGAGGAGGTGACGGAGCAGTTGGCCAAGGGCAACGCTGGCCTGACCGATCTTGCCAATGACTGGCGCAAGCTCCTGTTCCCGGATGCGAGCGACGAGAGCTTCGCCGACGGCTACGCGCAGGCGGTCACTTTCGGGCTTCTAATCGCACGCGCCCGCAACATTCCGCTCGACAAGGGCATCGACCAGGCGGCCAACCTCCTGCGTCAGTCGAACTCACTCATTGGCACGGCGCTTCGTCTGCTCACCGACGATACCGCCAACATGAAGGCGCTGGAAACGTCGCTCGGGACCATGACGCGCGTGTTCGATGCGGTCGACTGGACGAAGCTGACCAAAGGGGACGCCGACGCGTGGCTGTATTTCTATGAACACTTCCTGGAGGTCTACGACAACACCCTGCGCAAGCGCACCGGCTCTTATTACACCCCGCCGGAAGTCGTCACCTCGATGGTCCGTCTGGTGGACGAGGCCTTGCGCGGGCCGCTGTTTGGCAGACCGGACGGGCTCGCGGCGCAGGATGTGACCATCGCCGACCCGGCGGTGGGCACCGGCACATTTCTGCTCGGCGTCCTGCGCAAGATTGCCCGGAGCGTCGGCGACGACCTCGGTCCCGGCAGCGTACCGGGCGCGCTGGAAAGCGCGGCGAGCCGCATGATCGGCTTCGAGCTACAGTTCGGCCCGTTCGCTGTGGCTCAGCTTCGCCTTCTCGCGGAATATCGCGAGTTGATGGACGATGCCGGGGCGGCCGGCGCGCTGCCCGCGCTCAGGCTCTTCATCACGGACACGCTGGGCAACCCGTTCGTCGAGGACGAGTACATTCCCGCGATCATGCAGCCGGTGGCGCAGTCGCGCCGGGCGGCCAACCAGATCAAGAAGAACGAGAAGATCACCGTCGTCATCGGAAATCCGCCCTATAAGGAGAAAGCCGAAGGACGCGGCGGCTGGATCGAGCATGGCTCCAACGGCCGTCCTGCGCCACTTGAACGCTGGCGTCCGCCGGCGGCTTGGCGGGTGGGCGCACATGCCAAGCACCTCAAGAACCTCTACGTCTATTTCTGGCGTTGGGCGAGCCTGAAGGTGTTCGGCGCGGGCTGGCATGCAGCGACCGGTTTGGCCGATGGCGACGAGGAAGGCATCGTCTGCTTCATCACGGTGGCCGGCTTCCTGAACGGGCCGGGCTTCGAGAAGATGCGGGCGGACCTGCGCGCAAGCTGCTCGGAAATCTGGATCATCGACTGTTCGCCGGAAGGGCACCAACCGGAAGTCGCCACGCGTATCTTTCAGGGCGTGCAGCAGCCCGTCTGCATTGTGCTGGCCGCGCGTCGCAAGGGGAAGGACGTCGCAAAGCCGGGCCGGGTGCGTTTCCGCGCCTTGCCGGAGGGACGGCGGGAGGAGAAGTTCAAGGCTTTGACAACCCTCAATCTCTATGATTCCGAGTGGGCTAACGGCCCAGATGAGTGGAGGGGGCCGTTCCTGCCGGAAGCGTCGGGCGCGTGGGCCGAGTTTCCGTCGCTTAATCGCTTTTTCAACTTCAGCGGTCCCGGCGTCATGCCCGGAAGAACCTGGGTTATTGCGCCGGACAGGAGTTCCTTGGAAGCTCGCTGGCGGCGGCTCATTGAAGAAGTCGACCTGAATAAGAAAGAACAGTTGTTTCATCCGCAGCTTCGCGATGGAAACGTTGCGAGCCGCCATATCAGAAAGATTGTGAAGGAGGGCATTGGAGCAATTCAACCCAACTTGGAGCCTATCATTTCAGTAAAATCATTGGATGTTAATTTAGTTAAATTTGGTTTTCGATCATTTGATCCGCAATGGATAATTGCGGACGCTCGTTTAATTAACGATCCTAGACAAAAACTTTGGGCATCAAATAGCCAAGAGCAAATATACCTAACCAATCTCGAAGCTCACTCCCCGACAAATGGGCCTGCCGTTACGTTTTCGGCACACGTTCCGGATCAGCACCATTACAAAGGTTCCTTCGGCGGCCGCGTCTTCCCGCTGTGGGCGGACGCAGTGGCGACTCAACCCAACATCAATCCCCATGTCCTCGCCAATCTCGCCGACCTTTATGGCCATGCTGTCTCACCGCCTGACCTGATGGCCTATATCGCTGCGGTTCTGGCGCACCCCGCCTTCACGGCGCGTTTCGCCAAGGACCTCAAGCAGCCTGGCTTACGTGTGCCGGTGACGGCCGATGCGGGGCTGTTCGCCAAGGCCGTCGAGATCGGGCGCGAGGTGATCTCGCTGCATACCTATGGCGACCGCTTCCACGATGCTGCCGCCGGCCGGCCGCGCCAGGCCCCCCGGCTCGACAAGGCACACGCGCCCACCATTCCCGTCGGCGGTGCGATCCCCGGCGCGCCGGAGCCCCTGCCGGAGACGATGGATTATGACCCGGCGACGCGGCGTCTCACCGTCGGCAAGGGGCATGTCGACAATGTCATGCCCGAGGTCTGGAACTACGAGGTCTCGGGCAAGAAGGTCGTCTGGCAATGGTTCAGCTCTCGCCGCCGCAACCGGACCAAGCCTGTGATCGGCGATCGCCGCCCCCCTTCCCCCCTCGATTCCATCCAGCCCGACCATTGGCTCGGCGAATACACCACCGATCTGATGAACCTTCTCCATGTGCTCGGGCGGCTGGTGCTGCTGGAACCGCGTCAGGCGGCGCTCCTGGAGGAGATCATGGGACAACCTCTGCTCGGCATTGCTGATCTCGGCCTTGCCCCGGACAATGGCGGCGATTCGAGCAAGGAGGGCGACGATGGCGCAACTTGACATGTTCGCGGCGGATTCCTTGCCGGAGCCGAGCATTGCCGCCGATCCGGACCGGGTGCGCCGCAAGCTCGGCGCGCTCCTGAGCGAAGCGCAGGAAGCGGGGGCTGAGGGCCTTCCCTACGGCCGTCGCCGTCTCATCGAAACGCTGGTGCCGCAGATGACGCGCTGGCTGCCGGATGACGAGGCAAGCCGTGTTCAGCGCGACTTCCTCGACGCATTGTCGGACTGACTGAAGTCGCTAAGTGGCGCGGAAGGACCTGAGTTGCGCCTCACCATCACCCTTGAAGGGCAAAATTTCATTGTAAAGGAAGGCGCCGCCCACCGTTTGACGAGGGCGGCGCTCGGTGTCGATCTCACCTCCCGCGATGACGCTGCGGTACACGGCCTTTGCTCATTTGGTCCGAAGAATGTCCGCGCGCTTCCAAATGGGCTTCGCGACTAGGCGACCGCTCGGAGATGCGCGCGGAAGCTTGCTAGGACCAGACGACGCCACTGCCGATTGCGTGCGGCCGGGGCTCAGCCGGCGGCGCCGCAGGCGCGCCGCCAGCCCAGAAGGCGGCGGGCATCGCCACCACGCCATGGCCTTCCACGTTCCATTCGGGAACGGCGGGCAGCACCACCGTCGTGCGCAAGGCCACGGCGGCCTCAAGCACGAATTGCGGAACCGGCCTCGCGCGGCCGAACTCCACATTCTTCACGAGATCATCGCGCCCGGCTTCAGCGAGGCGGGCATTCACGACCGACACCTTGCTCTCGGCAGCCGCAAGGCGGGCGAGGAGATCGAGGAGACGGCGCTGCGCGTCCGGCCATTCCGCCCGCAGCACCGCCGCGACGGCCGAGGCTTCACGCTCCGCCTCGTCACGGGCGGCGTCGAGAGCGGCGCGAGCCTCCCGTTCGATGGTCTCTGCGAGCCGGGCGCGAAGAGCGCCCAGCGCCACTTCGGCCCGCTCCTGATCACGGCGAGCGGTGGCAGTGGCCCCTTCGAGCCGCGCAAGGGTCGCATCATCCGCGCCATCGAGAAGGGCAGCGCGACGCACGCTCTCAGCGGCGCGCACGCGCTCACCCGCCGCGTCGAGATCGATCGCGGCAATCGCGGCTTCGAGTTCCTGCGAAGTCGGCGCCTTGCGGCTCTTCAGTTTTTTAAGGATGTCCGAGATCATTTCAAGTTTCCGATTTCAATCGACCCGAACGGCACGTGACGCGCAGCGATTTCATGCGCGCGTTCACCGTCGATCCGGCCGTGTTTCATGAGTTCATCCGCGATCTCCACGATCGAGGACCAGACGACGGGTTCACGAACGAACGTTTCCGCCCGATCTTCTTCTTTGCGAAACCGCGTGGCGTATGTTTCAGCAGCGGCATCAACACCGATCTCCGCCGCTATGATCGTCAACGCGCGACACTTGTCGCACCCTCCCATGGCGAGGGCCTTGACCGCTTCGACATATGGCGTCAGTGCGGCGTCTGGGGTCCGGTAGGTCATCCGAACGAGGCGCTGTTCCGCCGCGACGCCGACCATTAAGGAGAGCAGCCGGGTCGCATTGCTGATCCGGCCGGGCGTGATCCGGACCATGGCGGGTGCATCAACGCGCACGAATTCGATCCGCTCGCCCGCCATGTGATGAGTGACGGCGTGCGCTGCTTCATGCACCGCCCGCGCGCGTTCGCGCGGCGGGGGCGGCATCTCGACGATGCGCTGAACCGTCGAGCGCGCCATGGTCTCGCACCCGGCCGGCAGGGCGACAGGCTCAATGAAGCCAGTTCCTTCGCCACATAGCTCGGCCGGGCATCTCACGACGGCGAACAACTCACCCATGGAGCCGACGCCTCCGCTCTGCTGCCGACGTGGCGGCGCGGGCAAACATTCGACCCTCGGCCGCCAGGGCTTCGCGCCATGCGGCATCGTCGAGTGCCCGCAGCGCCTCCATAGCTGACGCGAGGTTGCGGACAGCATCGCGAACACGGATCACGAGCGATGCGGGCGCGCGGCCGTTCTCGTCGAGCTGATCGAGAGCGCGGCTCAAGCGATCGATCGCGGCAGCCGCTTCGGCCGCCGCCATCTCAGCGTCATCAGGGAAATCGAGCGGCACGGCGAGGGTGTCGGCGGCGCGCGCCAGCAGCGCCGCGAGCGTTTCACTGTTCATCGCTATCTCCTGTCTTTAGCCGCACCGTTTCGGCGGCAAGGCGTTTGGCGATCCGCGACCGCACTCCGCGACACTCATCATCGATCCGCCGCCGCTCGGCCCGGTCACGCGACAGGCGGGCGGGCAGACCCACCAATTCGGAAACAGCCACGGCGACGACGTGCTCGACGGCTGCGATAGCGTCTTCGACGGGGATCAGTTCGCGGGCGCGCTCGGCGCGCCGCTGCGCGATTTCGGCAGTCCGCGTCTTCGCAAATTCCGCGCGGGCGCGGCTTTCGTCGCTTCCGCCGCGCTCGCGGCGTGCGGCAGCGAGGGCGGCCTGGACGACAAGGGCGACGGGGAACGCACCACGACCGGCGGGCCTGATATTCGCTTCAGCGGCGATCTGGCGAGCGCGTCGCGCAGTGCAGCCGAGGAGGTTGCTGATCTCGTCGGCGGATGCCGCCTCCGGCACAACGGTCTTCATTATTTCACATCTCCATATTGGAAATTGAAACTGGATTTTCACGGACAGGAAAACGCTCTTTTTGCGCGGAGCCGCGCGCCGTACAGCCCGCCACCCCTCCCGAAGGACCCAAAGGGGGGAGGGGGCATGTCGCTATCTCGCGTCGGCGAGCCACGCGGCGGTGCGGCGTGCCGGCTGCCGATGGCGCGGCGCCCGTTGGGCGCCGTGCTGACGCCCCCCGCGGCCTTCGATGATATCGACCATCCGGCCTTCGAGGCCGATCGGTACGTCTATGAGCGCCAGGGCGCGTGCTCGGATGCTATCAGCGCGGATAGGCGGCGGAGGTGGCGCGGGCTCGAACGGCGTCACGGCTCGCCCTCGCGAGATACGGGCGCATAGCGCCCTCGGCCGATCCGGCGCACTAGCCCAGCGTCGACAAGTCGCTTGAGAGCTTGTCGCGCGGCCGCGCTCGACATGCCCAGCCGTTCGGCGATGTCGTGAGCCGACGAAAGCCCTGCTGCGATGGCGTCGAGAAGCCGCCCGGAGTTTGTGACATTTTCGCTGGCGGCTTTATTTTTAAATAAGCTGCCAGCCTTCGATGTCACGTTTGCAGACTGCCGCCCGTTCGCCTCGCGGCGGCGCTCTGCGCGCCGCGTCAACCGGTCTTCGGCGCTTTCATCGCACGGCGTCAGGGTGACGAAAGCGAAGCCATCAGCGGCTAGCAGGTCGCGCTCTTCAGCCGTGAAGTCGAGCAGGTCGCCCGCAACTCCCGGCGAAAAGCTCAATCGGTTCCGGCGACCCGACCGGGCGTTCAGCACCGCCGCGATATACGGCTCCTCGGCTTCGATGCCGGGGGGCAACTGTCGACTGAGGTGGTCGACGTTCGCATCGAGCCATCCGGCGCCGTCGAGCACCCACAGCGCGTCGGACGCCACCGAGAGGGCAGCACCCGCGTGCAGCGGCGCGCCCAGGCGACGCCGAAGGCGGGCGAGTTGCGCCAGCTCCACGAGGCGCCGTGCACCACGCAGCTTTCCGCCGAACAGGCGCGCAGCGGGACGCTCAGGCGGCACGATCGGCGGCCGATACCTGCCCCGATCCGGGATCGTATCCAACGCTCGCGCGCGGATCGATCCGGTTTTGATGGCCGGCGATGGCGGTGCGGGCTCGCGGCGGAGTTGGTGCAAGCCGGCGCGTGCTATAAAAAATGCCGCTGACGCGGACACGTCAGCGGCCCCTACGGCCTTGTATCGGGCAAGCATAGCTCACCCAGCTTTACGGTATTCAGAGGTCGAGGAGACACGGCTGCTTTCGAGCCAAGCGCGAACATCGCTCACCCGATAGCGAACAAGGCGGCCTGCCCGGCAGAACTTAGGGCCACCACCATGCACGCGATATTTGTTCAAGCTCGACACACTCAGGCCGCAGATTGCCGACGCGCCCTTTACATTCACGTACTCGTCGTCGCTAGAGCTCATCTTTCAGTCCTCTTTGACAACGCAAAAAGCCCGCCTTACGGCGGGCTCTGTCGACGTTGCTGGGTTGATAAAATGAAAAACCCGCCGGCCATGCTGGCGGGCGGGTCATGAAGCAGAAAACCAAAACCCGGCCAATGGACCGGGTTCGATATCACACGGGAGGTGAGAAGAGGTCGCTCCGCGCAACTGAGCGCATTTGCAGCCACCTCATGCGAAGAAACGCATGAATTTGTGCCCCCCGTCAATCGAGAAAGTTCAAACGAAGCGGGAGCGGCATTGAAATGACAGACGAATTTCGGGCTCTCTTCACGCCAAAGTGACAAAATGACGTGGCACAGCGTTGGACGCGCATCATCGGCCGATGCGCCCTTTTGCGATCTCGATAACCTCCGCCGTGCTCTCCCGCTGCGCTTCGCCCATCGCCGCCGCGATCCGAGACGCGATTGCATCACTCGCCTTTCGAAGCGGATCATTGTCAAGGTGGGCATATCTCTGGGTTGTCCTAGCTTGCGCGTGGCCCAATAGTTTGCCGACGATCGCGAGACCATGACCTTCGCCAGCTCCGACCGAGGCGAAGGAATGCCTCAAGTCATGGATACGAAGCCCGGAGAGGCCCGCCGCCTTGCATACCAGCGCCCAAGGCCGCTTGAGGTCTGCGCGCGGCTTCTCGATAGTTCTGCCATCCGGTCCGGTGCTGATATCGCCGGGGATCACGTAGCGCCCAACTCTCGGCAAACCGACGAGCACTGCGCGAGCCGGTGCATTCAAAACGATAACCTTCGGACCGGTTTTGCTGTCTCTAAGGCGGAGTAGACCGCGCTCCACGTCGACGGCGCTCCACTCAAGGTGAAGGATTTCCCGAAGGCGAGCGCCGGTGAATATGAGCAGCCGCAGAGCGGCGGCAGTCTCAGGCGCGATGACGACGCGGCGGTGCTCGGCCTTTGGCGCATGCTTGGCATTTGCCCCCTCGCGTGGCGCCCATTCGATACCGACAGTCTCAGCAATACGAATCGCCTCGCCCAGCCGGGCAAGCTCCTCGACGGTGAGGTATCGCTCGCGGCCCTGCTCTCGGAATTTCTCGATTTTCGTAGTCGGGTTCCTCGTGCCCTCCGGCAGAATTTCCAGCCGCTCCGCCCATCCATAGATCGCGCCAAGGACCGCAACGGCGCGGTTCGCCATGGTTGCTTTATCGGCGAGGCGTGCGTGCATCCTCGCCACGTCCTGGCGGGTAATGTGCCGCGCATCCTTGTCGCCGAGGGCTGGGAGAATGTGCCTGTCGAGCACGATCCGATAAAACGCCTCTGTGGTTCCCTTGCGCTTGAGAGCAACGTGCTCAGACATGAAGCGTTCTGCGAGAACCGACAGGCGCATCTCGGCGGCGCGGCGCTGTTCGGCCTCTGCGGCCTCCTGAGCGGCTCTATGGGCCGCCTCGGCGGCTTCCTGAAGGGCCTTCTCGTCGATGCCCTTGTCGGCTTCACGGATCAGCCGCTCGGCTTCCGCGCGGGCCTGTTCAACGGTCCATCCGCCGCCCCAGGCCGCAATGGTGACGCGCCGACTTTTAGCGCCGCGTCCGCCGCCAATTCGGAACTGCGCAACGTACGTCTTCTTGCCGGAAGGCCACACCCTCAGTCCGAAGCCCTTCAGAGACCCATCACCTGCGTCCCAAATGAAATATTCGCTCGCCTTCGGCTTTGCCGCGTCGACGATCCTCTTCGTGAGCTTTGCTGCCATGGCACGACCCGGTTGTTTTCTCGACCGGAAGCACGGATAGCAGGACCGGAAGCACATAGGAAGCACGAGAACGGAAACTTGACGCCACGAAAGGAACCGCCCTACTACGCCATACGACGCGATATCAACGAGTTAGGAAACTAGCGGCAAGTCGAGGAAAGCCGAGGCAAGCCATTTCCCCTAAATGGCATTCAAGAGGTCGGCGGTTCGATTCCGCCTGGCTCCACCAATTCTCTCCTGCATCTTCTTCCCCGCCGAGCGGCGCCGCAGAGCGACGCGTGCGTTCCGCGCAGGCCATACGCCGGCCGCGAGGCCGTCGCCGGCCCACCGCGAAAGGCCTGCAGCGAAAAGCCTGCAGCCGAATCGGCGGCGCCCTCAGTTTCCGCGCGCGGTCTGAAGGAAGGCTTCGGCGCGCTTGAGGGCAGCGGCGAAGAAGGGCTGGTTCGGCGCCTCCCTGGCGAAGCAGGCACGGTAGGCCGCCCCGCCCGCGTCGAGGCCGGCATAGAGCGACTCCCAGCGCGGATCCTCGATATTGCCCGCCTTCTCGATCTCGGCGGCCAGCGCGTCGGCCTTCTGCTTGAAGGGCTTCCACAGCGCGTCGCAGGCGGCGATGGGCTTGATCGGCAGCTTCACCAGCGTCCCGCCCACCATCGCCTTGCCGCCGGCGAGGCGGACGATGACGATCTGGTCCGGCGGGGTGTTGCCCGGCGGCTCGTCGGCCAGAACGCCGAGCACGGCGAAGGCGGTCTCCCCCGGCACGGCGGTAACCGGCAATGTCATGTAGGGCTGGAAGAAACCGCCCTCGACGAGAAGCGCGCTGCCGTAGAATTCATTCGTCGTCATCGCCGCCTCGATGCCGCCCGCGAGCGCGGCCGGCGCGCCCTCGTCCTTCCCGCGCGCGGCGAGCCAGGACTGGAAGACCGGCTCGGGGGTGACGACGAGGCGGATCGTCAGGTCCTTGTTGGCGAAGGCGAGGCCGTCGAGCTGGCGCGTCGGCGTGTTCTCGTCATAGGTGAAGCCGTAAAGCGAGTAGCCCGGCGCACCGAGGCCCTTGACCTTCAGCGGTCCGAGCGCGGCGGAGAGACGCCTGGACAGGTCCTCCAGCGCGGCGTCCTCCCGCTTGATCACCGCCTCCTCGCCGCCCGTCCCCGCTTTGGCCGCGGCCAGCGATTCGGCGATGGCGCTGTCGCGCGCGGCGACGTAGTCGGCCAGCGCATCTGCCGCCGCAGGCGAGGCGAGGGCGGCGGCAATCAAGGCCGCCGCGAGCGCGGCGGGAAGGCGCAGGAGGGCACGGGCAAGGCAGCGCGCGGGGCCGTTCATGAGGGCATTCATAGGGCCATCCTCCTGGAAAGGGGCGCGGGGCGGGGTCGGATCGGCACGGCACACGTCAGTCCACAACGCTTCAGTCCGCCACCAGCCACTCCAGCGCCGGCATGAACAGGCCGCGCGCGATGAAGGAGGGGATCAGATTGTGGTTGGTGTCGGGCAGCGGCAGCAGCTCGATGCCCGGCAGGCCGGCGAGGTTTTCCGCCTCGTCGCGGTCATGTGCGTTGTTGGCGGCGAAATGGACCCGCGCGGGCGGGGCCTCGGCGGCGTCGAGATAGAAGGCGCGCAGCTCCACCTCGCCGCGCGGCGAGACCAGCCCGTCGAGCCGGGCGCCCTTGCGGCGCACGCTCTCCAGCGATTCGCGGATGGCGGTCGGCGGGGAGAAGGCGAGGCTGCGCCGCGCCCCCAGCCGCGGCGCGTAGAGCAGCGCGCCGAAGCCGCCGCCGGAATTGCCGGCGCAGTAGCAGGAGGTGGCGCCCAGCTCGTCCCGGATCGCGGCAAGGGCGGCGGCGGTCTCCCCGACGCTGCCGCCGAGCCCGCGCACCGTGCCGAGATAGTAGTTCCAGTCCATGTCGAAAACATAGACCAGCGAGACGCCGAGCCGCCGGAACCACTGGTGCATCACGCGCAGCGGCGCGCCGAACTGGTGGGCGGCGCCGGTGAAGACGAACAGCACCTTGCGTGCGCCCGGATAGGGAAGGGTCACATAGTCGATATCGGGGCGCAGGGGCGGAAAACCGTCCACAGCGTCGTCGCCGCTGCTCGGGGCCTGCACGATCACCTGGCGCAGCGCGTCGAGCGAGGCGAAGCGTCCCCACGGGATCTCGGCGGAGGCCGCATAGAGCCGGGCCGCCTCCAGAGGATGGCTGCGGGCCAGCTGGTTGAGCACCGAGAGATGCTGGAAGATGTTGCCCTTCTGCGGGGTCGGCCGGCCACCGTGCTGTACCGCCCGCGCGAAGGCGGCGGCGAGGTGGCGGAACGGCTCTTCGCTGTCCATCGGCATGTCCTGATCGGGCACGATATCAAGGGCGGGCGACGCGTCAGGCCGCCGCGCCGTGGCGCTCGCGCAGGATGAAGTCGCGGATTCGCGCGAGCGATGTGCACAGGTCGTAATCGCTGTCGGCGATGGTCACGCCGAAGGCTTCCTCGACCCGCATCAGAATCTGCACATGGTCGAGCGAATCGAGACCCTGCGTGTAGAAATCCTCGAACGGGTCGATGTCGACATTGCCCAGCTTGGCGTTGGCGCCGCGCGCCACGGCGAGGATCCGCGCGTCGAGATCGTCCATCAGACTGTTCCGCTCCGGAGGGGTGTGGCGGCCAGGGTGAACCGGCCCCAGTAACGCTCGTCTGCCGTCACCTCGACGACGAGGAAACGGCTCATCTGCCGGGCGATGCGCACCGCGACCGGCTCGCCCCCGATATCGGCGCCCGTCTCCTCGCCGCGCTCGGCGGTGATCTCGGCGAGGTTCCAGGTGTCGTCGGGAAAAAGCTCTTCCAGCAGCGCCACCGCCAGCAGGACGGCGGTGCGCGCGACGCTGCAGCCGGGACGGCGGCGCACGCGGGCGCCATCCATGCCGAACTCGGCGCCGGGAATCACCTCGGCATCCATCAGCGGCGCCCGCGCGCGCACCACCTCGCCCGGCAGGCGGCGCAGCCAGCCGGACAGCGGGCGGCCGGGCGCGGCATGGCCGAACAGGCCGCAGAAATCGGGATCGCCCGGGCGCGGGGCGTCGTGGCGCAGCTCGACCGCCTCGTCGGAAATGCGGCTGAGGCGCAGAAAGGTCGGCCCGGCGGCGCCCGTCGCCACGGCCAGCGCGTCGAACAGGTCGGCGGCGTGGATATAGGCGCGCAGGTCGCTGAGCGGCGGGCGCAGCACGAGGGAGGCGGCGAGAGGGATCGTGTCGTCAGGCAAGGACGTGGTGTCAGGCAGCATCATGGTGTCAGGCGAGAACATGGGGAACGAAGCGCATGGCGTCGTCGGTGATGATCGGGCTGTCGCATTCGCTCATGCCGAGGGCGACCGCCCTGCCCTCGACCATCCAGACGCCGGTCGAGGCCCAGGGGCCGCCCGCCCCGCCATTGGCGTGAACCGGTCCGGCGGGACGCGGGAGATAGTGCAGGTCCTGATAGACCCGCCCGCAGACGGGGCCGGGCGCGCGGGTGACGCAATTGCGGCCGGGGGCGCGGCGGTCGCGCAGCTCGATGCCCTGGCCCTGGATGGAGAAGAGCGGCTTGGCGACATAGCCGTCGGCATCGTCGAGCCGGGCCGGTTCGAAGAAGCTGGCCAGCAGATTGGGATGGCCCCGGTTGAAGTGCCACAGCCAGGCGAGCGAGCCTTTCGAACTGAGCAGCGCAGACCAGAGCGGCGCGGCAATGCCGGCGGGAAGGGCGCCGACATGCAAGGCGAGCGCGCTGTCCCGGATGAGATGATCCCAGCGAAAGCCCTTCACCACATAGGGCGCCACAGCGCTGCCCGCCGACGCGGGCAGGGAGGCGAGGAAGGCTTCCAGCGAGGTGTAGTTGCGCACATCGCAGGCGATGCCGGCGCCGTCGAGAATCCGGAACAGCGTGTACTGCCAGAGCTCGTCATAGGGGTCGTCGTCCAGCGAGACCAGCTCGACCGGGCGATCGCCGAACCGGCGCGCGGCCATGCGCCCGGCGGCGCCTTCGAGATCCGCCATCTGGCGCGCCGAGGCGGTGAGGCGCGCCTCGGCCTGCTGCCGGCGCAGCCAGTTGGCCTGGTACACCGCCGTCTCATAGAGCAGGCCGACGACGTCGACATTGCACTCGTGCAGCTTGGGCGGGGTATGCCCGTCGAAGCTCAGGTCAAAACGGGCGAACAGCAGCGGGTCGGCGCGGCGCCAGCTTGCCCGCACGGCGTCCCAGGCGAGGCCGGGAATGCCGAGCGACTCGAGGATGCGCTCGTCGTCCACCGCGCGGGCGACGAAGTCGAGGCACAACGCCCAGAGCTCTTCGGCGGCGGGAGAAAGCACCGTCTCCACCGCTTCGCCGTCGAGCTCGTAGTAATGGTCGACGCCCCAATAGTCCCGATTGGCGGAGTGCTGCTCGATGATCGTGGGAAGCAGGGCGTTCAGCGCCGGATGTTCAGCACAGGCATGGCGGCGCATGGAAGGCCTTCGATGACCTTAAGAAAAACGATCTTGGACCCTGAAAAACCGGCAGACCGGCGCGGGTCGCGCCTGATGAGGCAAGATGAGCGTCGTTCGGCCTGTCGAAACCGCAAGTCGTTCGTATGTCTACGAACGCAAGGTGCGACCGCTCAGCCCGGCCTGCACCCACCCATGCCCCATAATGCTACCCGCGACAACTGGTTTAGAATGACTCTCATCACAAGTCCAGTTGCCTCCGGGTCAGGGGTGCGGCGCCGCCACCGGGCCTTCGCGCAGCCCGGGTGCGGATCGGAAAGAGGCGGCGGCCCCGGCATGGCCCGATGGCGCCGGCGGCCGGCGCCGCCGAACGGATGCGCCCCATGAACACGCTTTCCATCATCCTCGTCCTGCTGGCCGGCGTCGTGGCGACGCATTGGGCCTCGCGCGCGCTGGGCGGGCGCATCGCGCTGCCACTGTTGCAGGTGGCGGCCGGCGCGGCGATCGGCATGACCACCGGCTTCGGCGTGCGGCTCGAACCGGAACTGTTCTTCCTGCTCTTCCTGCCGCCGCTGCTGTTCCTCGACGGCTGGCGCGTGCCCAAGCGCGCCCTGCAGGACAATGCCGCGACCATATTGTCGCTGGCCTTCGGGCTCGTGTTCTTCACCGTTCTGGGACTCGGCCTGCTGCTGCACATCTTGCTGCCGGCGACGCCGCTCGGCGTGTGCTTCGCGCTCGCCGCCGTGCTCTCGCCGACCGACGTGGTGGCGGCGACCTCGATCACGACCGGCAGCCGCATTCCCCCGCGCCTGCTCGGCGTGCTGGAGGGCGAGGCGCTGTTCAACGACGCCTCCGGGCTGGTCTGCCTGCGGCTCGCCGTCACCGCGACGATGACCGGCGCCTTTTCACCGGGGCCGGCGCTGGCCGGGCTCGCCTGGGGCGCCTGCGGCGGCATCGCGCTCGGCATCGCCCTCAGCTTTGCGATCTCGGCGGTGAAGCGGCAGGTGGCGCGGCGCATCGGCGAGGACACCTCCTCGCAGATCCTCATCAGCCTGCTCACCCCCTATGGCGCCTATCTGCTCGCCGACGCGGCCGGCACCTCGGCCGTGCTGGCGGCGGTGGCGGCCGGCATGACGATGAGCTGGATCGAGGTCGGCGGCGAGACGCTGGCGGTTACCCGCATCCGCCGCAACGCGGTGTGGGAGACGCTGCAATTCGCGCTCAACGGTTCGATCTTCCTGCTGCTCGGTGAACAGCTCCCCGACATTCTGCGGGCGGTGCATGCCGGGGCGGCGGAGAGCGGCCATCAAGGCGGGCCGGCGGCTCTCGGCTGGCTGGCGCTCTACACGCTCGTCCTCCTCCTCGCGCTCGCCGCCTTCCGCTTCGGCTGGGTGTGGGTGTCGGCCATGATCTGGCTGCGCCGTCACCCCGCCGCGCCCGACGGCCGCCGCCTGCCGGAGTGGCGGCTGGTGAGCGCGCTGTCGGTCGCCGGCGTGCGCGGGGCGGTGACGCTGGCCGGCGCGCTCAGCCTGCCGCTGTTCCTGCCGGACGGCGCCCCCTTCCCCTCGCGCGATCTGGTGATCTGTCTGGCGGCGGGGGTGATCCTGCTCTCGCTCGCCATCGCCAACCTCGCCCTGCCCCGGCTGCTGGCCGGCATCCGCCTGCCGCCCGCGCCGGCGCGCGAGGCGCAGGAGATCGCCGCCCGCATCGCCGCGACGAAGGCGGCCATCGCCGCGCTGGACAAGGCACGCGAGAAGGGTGGCGTCGACCTCGACACCTATGTGCTGGTCGCCGGCCAGTACGAGCACCGTCTGGCGCAGCTCCAGCCGCCGACGCCCGATGCCGCGACGGCGGGCAAGGCCACGTCGACGGACGCCTCGCCGGCCCCGGCGATTCCCCATGGCGAGGAGAAGCTGCACATCGCCGCGCTGCGCGCCGAGCGGGGCGCCATCGTGTCGCTGACGCGGGGCCGGCGCCTGTCCACCGACCTCGCCCACAAGCTGCTGCGCGAGATCGACTTCGCCGAGACCGCCTTCGAGGCCGCCAAGCAGGGATAGCCCGGCATTCAGACCGGAGCCCGGGCGGCTTCCGCCCGACGCCGGCGGCCGAGGCGCGCGCCCAGCCGGTCGAGATAGAGATAGATCACCGGCGTGGTGTAGAGGGTCAGGACCTGGCTGACGAGGAGCCCGCCGACGATGGCGTAGCCGAGCGGCTGGCGCAGCTCCGCGCCGGTGCCGGTGCCCAGCATCAGCGGCACGCCGGCCAGCAGCGCCGCGAAGGTGGTCATCAGGATCGGCCGGAAGCGCAGCAGGCTCGCCTGCCGGATCGCCTCATGCGCCGGCAGGCCCTCGACGCGCTCCCGCTCGATGGCGAAGTCGACGATCATGATGCCGTTCTTCTTCACGATGCCGATCAGCAGCAGCACGCCGACCAGCGCGATGATCGAGAAGTCGAAGCCGAACAGCCACAGCATGATGAGCGCGCCGAGCCCCGCCGACGGGAGTGTCGAGAGAATGGTGATGGGGTGGATGTAGCTCTCGTAGAGCACGCCGAGGATCACATAGATGACGAGGAGCGCCGCCAGCACCAGCGCCGGCTCGCTGGCGAGCGAGGACTGGAAGGCCTGCGCATTGCCCTGGAAGCTGCCGACCAGCGTCTTCGGCGTGCCCAGATCCGCCTCCGCGCGGTGGATCGCCGCCACCGCTTCGCCCAGCGCGACACCGGGCGCGAGGTTGAAGGAGAGCGTCACCGAGGGGAACTGGGACTGGTGGTTGATGGAGAGCACGCCGGTCGGCAGGCTCGTCCATTTCGCCACCACGCTCAGCGGCACCTGCGTGCCGCTCGCCGACTTCACATAGAGCTGGTCGAGCGCGGCCGGCGAATTCTGCAGCGCCGGCAGCACTTCGAGGATGACGTGGTAGCTGTTGAGCTGCGTGAAGTACTGCGTCACCTGCCGCTGCCCGAAGGCGTCGTAGAGCACGGCGTCGATGTCGGCGGGGCTGACGCCAAGGCGGGAGGCCTGCTCGCGGTCGATGGTGAGCGTCAGCGTCGCGCCGCCCTGCTGTTGGTCCGAGGCGAGGCCGGTAAGCTCTGGCAGCGACTTGAGCTTGGCCAGCAGATTCGGCGCCCAACTCTCCAGCTCGCCGATGTCGGCGTCCTGCAGCGTGTACTGGAACTGCGTGCGCGCCACGCGCCCGCCGACATTGAGGTCCTGTGCCGCCTGCAGGAACAGGGCGGCGCCCTCCACGCTGGCGAGTTTCTTCTGCAGCCGGGCGATGACTTCGAAGACCGAGGCCTCGCGCTCGTCGCGCGGCTTGAGGGTGATGAACATGCGCCCGTTGTTCACCGTCTGCCCGGCGCCGGCGCCCACCCCCATGCCGACGCTCGCCACATCCGGGTCGGCGGCGACGATGGCACCGAGCGCTTCCTGCCGCTTCACCATCTGCGCGAAGGAGATGTCCTGCGCCGCCTCCGACACGCCGACGATGAGGCCGGTGTCCTGCAAGGGGAAGAAGCCCTTGGGAATGAAGTAGAACAGCGCCCCGGTCGCCAGCACGCAGGCGAGGAACACCGCGAGCGTGATGCGGGCATGGTCCAGCGCGAGGTCGAGCGTCACCCGGTAGCCCGCCAGCAGCGCCTCGAAGCCGCGCTCGGAGAGGCGGTAGAGCGCGCCGTGGCGCTCCTCGCTCGCGCCGTCGCGCGGCTTGGCCTTCAGGAACAGCGCGCAGAGCATCGGGGTCAGCGTCAGCGAGACGAAGGCGGAAACCGCGATGGTGATCGTCACCGTGATGGCGAATTCGCGGAACAGCCGGCCCACCAGGCCGCCCATCAGCAGCAGCGGGATGAAGACGGCGACGAGCGACAGGCTGATGGAAAGGATGGTGAAGCCGATCTCGGCCGAGCCGTCGAGCGCCGCCTGCAGCGGCGTCTTGCCCATCTCCAGATGCCGCTCGATGTTCTCCAGCATCACGATGGCGTCGTCGACCACGAAGCCCACCGCGATGGAGAGCCCCATCAGCGACAGGTTGTCGAGGCTGAAGCCGAAGGCGTACATGGCGGCGAAGGTGCCGATGATGGCGAGCGGCACGGCGATGGAGGGGATGAGCGTCGCCCACAGGTTGCGCAGGAAGACGAAGATCACCGCCACCACCAGCACGACGGTGATGACGAGCGTCTTCTCCACATCGTCCACCGACGCGCGGATGGTGCCGGTGCGGTCGCTGACCACTTCCAGTGCGAGGCCCGCCGGCGCGCTCGCCATCAGGCCGGGGAGCTGCGCCTTGATCTGGTCCACCGTGTCGATGACGTTGGCGCCCGGCAGCTTGAACACCGGCAGCAGGATCGCCCGCTTTCCGTTCGCCCAGGCGGCGAGCTGGGCGTTCTCCGGCGCGTCGAGCGCGGTGCCGATGTCGCGCACGCGCACCGGCGCGCCGTTGCGCCAGGCAAGGATGGCGTCGAGCCACGGGCCGGCGGCGGTGAGCTGGTCGTTGTCGTAGAGGGTGAAGGTGCGCCGGCCGCCCTGCACCGCGCCCTTCGGCCCGTTCACCGTGGTGGAGACGATGGCCTGCCTGATGTCCTCCAGCGACAGGCCGAGAGTGGCCACCCGCGCCGGATCGACCTGAATGCGCACGGCCGGCTTCTGCTGGCCGAACACCGAGACCTGCCCGACGCCGTCGATCTGGCTGACATGCTGCTCCAGCACGTTCTCGGCGAAATCGTCGACCTGCGTGATCGGCAGGGTCTGCGAGGTGAGGGCCAGCACGAGGATGGGCGGATCGGCCGGGTTCACCTTCCGGTAGGTGGGCGGGGCCGGCAGGTTGGTCGGCAGTTGCCCGCCGGCGGCGTTGATCGCCGTCTGCACGTCGAGCGCGGCGGCGTCGATATTGGTGGCGAGGTCGAATTGCAGGGTGATCGAGGAATTGCCCTGCGTCGACACCGAGGTCATTTGCGCCAGGCCGGGAATCTCGCCGAATTGCCGCTCCAGCGGCTGCGTCACCGAGGAGGCGATGATCTGCGGGCTGGCGCCGGGAAGCTGGGTCGACACCTGAAGCGTGGGGAAGTCCACTTCGGGCAGCGGCGCCACCGGCAGCAGCGGCAGGCAGGCGAGGCCGAGCGCCAGCAGCCCCGCCATCAGCAGCGAGGTGCCGACGGGATGGCGGATGAACCAGGAGGACAGCGACACCGAAGGCGCGAGCGGGGAGGCGACCGGCGGGGCGGCGGGAGGAACGGGCATCGGCATGGGGATGGCCTTCAACCGGCCGGCGTGGCGGCGGCGGCCCGCACGCCGGGCGCGAGGCGATACTGGCCGTCGGTGACGACGCGCTGGCCGGCGGCCAGGCCGCTTTCCACCACCGCGAAGCCGGAGGCGATCGGCCCCAGCCTCACCGGCGTGACCGCGACCTTGTCGTCGCCGCCGACCGTGTAGACGAAAGCGCCGTCCGGCCCGCGCTGCACGGCGCCGGAGGGCACGGTGAGCGCGTCATGCAGCGTCTGCGTGGTCACGTCGACGCGCAGCGACTGGCCGGGCCAGAGCCGGTCCTGCGAATTGGCGAACACGGATTTCAGCTCCAGCGTGCCGCTCTGCGGGTCGATGCGGTTGTCCATCAGCTCCAGCGTACCGGTGTCGAGCACGCTGGAATCTTCGCGCGAGATCGCCCGCGCCTCCACCGTGCCCGCGGCGAGGGCCCGGCGGATCGCCGGCACGTCGGATTGCGGCACGGTGGAGAGCACGCTGATCGGGTGGATCTGGTTGATCACCACCAGCCCGCCGGCATCGCTCGCATGCACGATGTTGCCCTCGTCGACGAGGCGCAGCCCGGCGCGCCCGTCGATGGGCGAGACGATGCGGGTGTAGGAGAGCTCGGTCTGCGCGCTGGCGATCTGCGCCTCGTCCTGCGCGACCTGCGCCTCCAGCCCGGCGACCGTGCTGGCCTGCGTGTCCACGGTCTCCTGGCTGGCGAAGGCGTCCTTGCCCAGCCGCGAATCGCGGTCGAGGATCAGCCGCGCATTGGCGAGGCCGGCCTGGTCCTGCTGCAGCCGCGCCTTGGCCTCGTCGAGCGCCGCCTGGAAGGTGCGCGGATCGATGACGGCCAGCAGGTCGCCCTTGTGGATGTCCTGCCCTTCGTGGAACAGCACCTGCTGCAATTCGCCGTCGACGCGCGAGCGCACCGTCACCGTATTGAACGGCGTCACCGTGCCGATGCCGGTGACGCGCACCGGCACATCGCGCGCCCTCGCCACGGCGATGCCGACCGGGACGGCGACGGGCGATTGCGAAAGACCGGCGGAGGCGGGCGAGGTGGCGGATGCCGGCCGGCCATGCAGCACATAGGCGCCCGCCACCCCGGCGCACAGCGCAACGGTAAGGGCCAGCGCCAGCACGGGGAGACGACGGCGCACGGCGCGGCCTCCCGGTGGGCCGGGAAGGGGAGCGGGGAGCGGATCGCGTGCGGGAAGGCTGGGGCGCGTCATGGCGGCCTCCGGAGTGACATGTCTGCCTCAGCTTCCGCCCGCGCCGGGCCGGCGTCTTTCGCGAATGCCAGCCGCCGGTGGCCGGTCCGCAATACAAAGGTATGCCGCTCCCAAACCCATCATACAGCCGGGCACACCGACGTAGAATGGTGGCCCGCCACCCGCTCCTTATCCTGTGATCGACGCCCGCGATGCCCGGACCCACCGGCATGCGGCGGCCATGCCTCGACCGTCACCGGAACATCTCGGGAGCCTGACATGACCGTCCTCAAGTCGATCCGCCCCTATCACGCGCCGGCCGGCGGCTGGGGGGCGCTCAAAGCCATGGGCACGGCGCTCGCCGGGCAGGAGGTGCTCATGTCCGGCATGGCGACGCTGGCGCGGATGAACCAGCCCGGCGGCTTCGACTGCCCCGGCTGCGGCTGGGCCGACCCGAAGCACACCTCGCCTTTCGAATATTGCGAGAACGGCGGCAAGGCGGTGGCGTGGGAAATGACCGCGAAGCGCTGCACGCCGGAATTCCTCGCCGCCCATACGGTGAGCGAGCTGGCGGCGATGGGCGATTTCGATCTGGAAATGATCGGCCGCCTCACCCACCCGGTGCGCTACGACGCGGCCTCCGACCGCTATCTGCCGGTGAGCTGGGACGAGGCCTTCGCCACCGTGGCGCGCCATCTCAACGCGCTGCCCGACCCCGACATGGCGGAGTTCTACACCTCCGGCCGCGCCTCCAACGAGGCGGCCTTCCTCTATCAGCTCTTCGCCCGCGAATACGGCACCAACAATTTTCCCGACTGCTCCAACATGTGCCACGAGGCCACCAGCGTCGGCCTGCCGCCCGCGCTCGGCGTCGGCAAGGGCACGGTGCTGCTGGAGGATTTCGAGAAGGCCGACGCCATCCTCATCTTCGGCCAGAACCCCGGCACCAATTCGCCGCGCATGATGACGGACCTGCGCAACGCCTCGCGGCGCGGCGCCACCATCCTCTCCTTCAACCCGTTCCGCGAGCGGGCGCTGGAGCGCTTCCAGGCGCCGCAGAATCCGGTCGAGATGGCGACGCTGACCTCGACGCCGATTTCCTCCCGCCTGTTCCAGCTCAAGGTCGGCGGCGACGTCGCCGTCATCAAGGGCATGATGAAGTGGCTCGTCGAGGCCGACCGCGCCGCCGCGCGCGACCATGGCGGGCCGGTGCTCGACCGCGACTTCATCCGCGGCCACACCCACGGCTTCGAAGAGCTGGCCGCCGATCTCGACGCCACGCGATGGGAGGATATCGAGCGCAGGTCCGGACTTGCCCGCGCCGACATCGAATTCGCCGCGCAGGCCTATGCGCGGGCCGAGCGCGCCATTCTCGTCTTCGGCATGGGGCTGACCCAGCACCGGCACGGCGCCCTCAACGTGCAGCAGCTCGCCAATCTCGCGCTGCTGCGCGGCAATGTCGGGCGCGAGGGCACCGGCCTGTGTCCGGTGCGCGGCCATTCCAACGTGCAGGGCGACCGCACGGTCGGCATCACCGAGGTGCCCAACGACGCGCTGCTCGACGGCCTGAAGGCGCGCTTCGGCTTCGAGCCGCCGCGCAGGCCCGGCCACAACGTCGTCACCGCGCTGGAGGCGATGGTGCGCGGCGAGGTGCGCGTCTTCATCGGGCTGGGCGGCAATTTCGCCGCCGCCATCCCCGACTGGGAGACGACGCAGGCGGCGCTGCGCCGGCTCGACCTCACCGTTCACATCGCCACCAAGCTCAACCGCAGTCACCTCGTGCACGGCCGCGAGGCGCTGATCCTGCCCTGTCTCGGGCGCACCGAGATCGACCTGCAGGCGGACGGCCCGCAAGCGGTGACGGTGGAGGATTCCATGTCGATGGTGCACGCCTCGACCGGCCACAACGCCCCCGCCTCCGACCAGCTGATGAGCGAGCCGGCGATCATCGCCGGCATGGCGCGGGCGACGCTCGGCGCGCGCTCGACGGTGGACTGGGAGGCCCGCATCGCCGATTACGCGCTCATCCGCGAGGACATCGAGGCGGTGTTCCCGATCTTCGCCGGCTACAATCAACGCATCAGGGAGCCCGGCGGCTTCCACCTCACCTCGCTGGCGCGCGAGCGCATCTGGGCGACGCCGACCGGCAAGGCCAATTTCCTCGTCTGCGAGGGCCTGTGCGAAGACCCCGCCATCGCCGATCCCGACGTGCTGTGGCTCACCTCGGTGCGCAGCCACGACCAGTACAACACCACGCTCTATTCGCTCTCCGACCGCTATCGCGGCGTCTATGGCCAGCGCGACGTGCTGTTCCTCGACGAGGCCGAGATGGCGCGGCGCGGCCTCGCGGACGGCGACCGGGTGGACATCTCCACCCTCGCCACCGACGGGGTGGAGCGCGTGGTGCGCGGCTTCCGCGTGGTGTCGCACGCCTTCCCGGAAGGGAGCTGCGCCGCCTATTACCCCGAGGTGAACCCTCTGGTGCCGCTCTATGCCCACGACCCGGACAGCTTCACCCCCTCCTACAAGGCGGTGCCGGTACGCCTCACCCGCTCCAGCGTCGCGACGGGGGCGCTCTGAGCCATGGAAACCTCCGCTCTCGCCGTCGGCCTCGCCCGCGCGCAATTCGCCTTCACCGTCGGCTTCCACATATTGTGGCCGACGCTCTCCATCGGCCTCGCCTGGTTCGTCGCCCTGCTGTCCGTGCTGTGGTGGCGCACCGGCAAGCCGGTTTATCGCGACCTGATGCGCTTCTGGATGCGCCTGTTCGCGCTCGGCTTCGGCATGGGCGTCATCACCGGCATCGTGCTGAGCTACGAGATCGGCGCCAACTGGGCGCTGTATTCCCGGGCGGTGAGCAACGTGCTCGGGCCGATGTTCATGTACGAGGCGCTGACCGCCTTTTTCCTCGAGGCCGGCTTCGTCGGCATCATGCTGTTCGGCGAGGGGCGCGTGTCGAAGGGCGCGCACAGCTTCGCCTGCCTGATGGTCGCCTGCGGCGCGCTGTTCAGCGCCACCTGGATCATCGCCGCCAACAGCTGGATGCAGACGCCGGGCGGGGCGGTGGCCGACGCACGGGGCATCTTCCACGTCACCGACTGGTGGCAGGCGGTGTTCACCGCCTCCTTCCCCTACCGGCTCGCCCATATGGTGTGCGCGAGCTTCCTCACCGGCGCCTTCGTGGTGGCGGGGGTCTCCGCCTTCCATCTCTGGCGCGGGCAGCACCTCATCGCCTCGCGCACTGCCTTCTCGCTGGCCCTATGGCTGGCGCTGGTGCTGGCGCCGACGCAGATCGCGCTCGGCGACCTGCACGGGCGCAACACGCTGAAGGAGCAGCCGGTCAAGCTCGCCGCCATGGAGGGCCTGTGGGACACCACGAAGGGCCCCGCGATGACGGTGATCGCCTGGCCGGATCAGGACGCGCAGAAGAACCTCTACGCGCTCGACATCCCCCATCTCGCCAGCCTCTACCTCACCCATTCCTGGAACGGCGAGGTGCAGGGCTTGAAGGCCGTGTCGCCGGCCGACCAGCCCAACGTGCCGGTGGTTTTCTTCGCCTTCCGCATCATGGTCGGCATCGGCATGGTGCTGCTCGCCACCGCCCTGACCGGGCTGGTGCTGCGGCTGCGCGGCCGGCTCTACGCGGCGCGGTGGTTCCAGTTCCTCACCATGGCCACCACGCCGCTCGGCTTCCTCGCCGTTCTGGCCGGCTGGACGGTGACAGAGGCGGGGCGCCAGCCCTGGATCGTCTACGGCCATCTGCGCACCGCCGACGCCGTGTCGCCGGTGAGCGCCGGGGCGGTGACGGCGAGCCTCCTTATCTTCTTCGCCGTCTACAACATCCTGCTGCTCGCCTTCCTGTGGTTCGCCGCCCGCGTGGCGCTGAAGGGTCCGGCCGATACCTCGCCGCCGACCCGCGAGCATCGCGGCCTCGACCGCACCAATGTCGAATCCCTTCCCCGCGCCGCCGGCGCCTTCGAACAGGCGGGAGCCTGACCATGATCGAGCTCATGCAGGGCCCGCACGTGCCGCTCGTCTTCGCCGCGGTGGCCGCCTTCTGCGTCACCGTCTACGTGCTCGCCGACGGCCTCGACCTCGGCGTCGGCATCGTCTTCCTCGCCGCCCCGCGCGAGGAGGACCGCGACCTGATGATGGCCAGCATCGAGCCGGTGTGGGACGGCAACGAGACCTGGCTGGTGATGGGCGGCACGCTGCTGCTCGCCGCCTTCCCGGCCGGCTACTACGTGCTGCTGCCGGCCTTCTACCTCCCGATCATGTTCATGCTGTTCGCGCTGATCTTCCGCGGCATCGCCTTCGAGTTTCGCCTGCAGGCGACGCGCTTCCGCTTCCTGTGGGACATCGCCTTCTCGGCGGGCTCCCTCCTCGCGACGCTCTGCCAGGGGCTGATCCTCGGCGGGCTCATCGAGGGCGTGCCCGTGAAGGACGGGCTGTTCGCCGGCGGGCCGTTCAGCTTCTTCAGCGTGCTGGGCCTGCTGTGCGGCGTCGGGCTCGTCGGCGGCTACGCGCTGATCGGCGCCGGCTGGCTGATCTGGAAGACGCAGGGGCCGACGCAGGTCTTCGCCCGTGAGATCGCCCATGCGGCGGTGATCCTCACCGCCGTGATGATGGCGCTGGTGAGCGCGTGGAGCCCGCTCGCCGTGCCGGAGGTCGCCGCGCGCTGGTTCGCGCTGCCGAACCTCGCCTTGCTCGCGCCCGTGCCGCTGCTCACCGCCTTCGTGCTCGTCGCGCTATGGCGCGGCATCTGGGAGGGGCCCGAGCCACGCACCTTGCTGCTGGCGCTCGCCGTCTTCGCGCTGGGGCTGGTCGGGCTCGTCGTCAGCCTGTGGCCCTATGTGGTGCCCCGCACAGTGAAGGTGTGGGACGGCGCCGCCGATCCGCAGACGCTTGCCTTCATCGCCGTCGGCCTCGTCATCATCCTGCCGGTCGTGCTGTCCTATCAGGCGCATGCCTACTGGGTGTTCCGCGGCAAGACGACGGTGCACGCCTCCGGCTACGGCGCCCCGCACTGACAGCGCGGTGCGAATAGGCCGCTCACGACCCGTTCCAATTGTCGCATGCCCGGCATAGGCTTGGCGTAGACATTCGCATGAATGCAACGGACGCCGGCAGGGACGCTCCCGTCCCACGCCGCCGGCGCGGGTTCGGGAGAGAACTGATGCAGCTCGGAATCATCGGCCTCGGCCGCATGGGTGGAAACATCGCGCGCCGCCTCACCAAGGCCGGCCACGACTGCGTGGTGTGGGACCGCAACGAGGCCGCGGTGAAGGAACTCGGCGCGGAGGGCAACCGACCGGCCGGCGACCTCGCCGACCTCGTGGCCAAGCTCGACGCGCCGCGCGCCGTGTGGGTCATGCTTCCCGCCGGCGGCCCGACCGAGAGCACTATCGCCACCCTCGCCGGCCTGCTCTCGCCGGGCGACATCGTCATCGACGGCGGCAACACCTTCTACAAGGACGACATCCGCCGCGCCGCCGAGCTGGAGCCGAAGGGCATCCATTATGTTGACGTCGGCACCTCCGGCGGCGTGTGGGGCCTTGAGCGCGGCTACTGCATGATGATCGGCGGCACGAAGGAGGCGGTCGACCGCATCGACCCGATCCTTTCCGCGCTGGCGCCCGGAATCGGCGAGATCCCGCGCACCCCCGGCCGCGAGGGCCGCGACCCGCGCGCCGAGCAGGGCTATCTGCACTGCGGCCCGGCCGGTTCGGGCCACTTCGTCAAGATGGTCCATAACGGCATCGAATACGGGCTGATGCAGGCCTATGCCGAGGGCTTCGAGATCCTGAAGAAGAAGAATTCCGAGGCGCTGCCGGAGAATGAGCGCTTCACCCTCGACATGGCCGACATCGCGGAAGTGTGGCGGCGCGGCAGCGTGGTCTCCTCCTGGCTGCTAGACCTCTCCGCCATCGCGCTCACCAAGGACGAGAGCCTGAGCGACTTCCCCGGCGAGGTCGCCGATTCGGGCGAAGGCCGCTGGACGGTGATGGCGGCGATCGAGGAGGCGGTCTCGGCCGAGGTGCTCTCCGCCGCCCTCTACACCCGCTTCCGCTCGCGCCAGGACCATACGTTCGGCGAGAAGCTGCTCTCGGCGATGCGCTTCCAGTTCGGCGGCCACACCGAATTCAAGAACAAGTGACGGGCGGGCCAGCGTTCCATGGGAAGCGAGACCGTCGTCCTCGGCCAGAAGGTGCTGGCGCCCGATACGGCGCCCGCACCGGCCTCCACCTTCTTCATCTTCGGCGCCTCCGGCGACCTGACCAAGCGCCTGCTGCTGCCCTCGCTCTACAACCTCGCCCATGAGGGCGTGCTCGACGACGCCTTCGCCATCGTGGGCGTCGACCATATCGAGCAGAGCGAGGAGGATTATCGGGCCTATCTCACCGACGAGGTGTCGAAGCTTCCCGGCTCGCTCGACACGTCGGGCCCGACCTGGCGCTGGCTGATGGACCGCATCGGCTATGTCGCGGGCGATTTCGAGGATCCCGCCACCTACGGGCGGATCCGCGAGCGGCTCGGCGCCCGCGCGCAGCAGACCCGCAACGCGGTGTTCTATCTCGCCGTGTCGCCGCGCTTCTTCGCCACCATCTCCGAGCAGCTCGGCGCCGCCGGGCTGCTGAAGGAAGAAGACTCGGCCTTCCGCCATGTGGTGGTGGAAAAGCCCTTCGGCACCGACCTGCCCTCCGCCAGGGCGCTGAACCGCCGCCTGCTGGCGGTGGCGGACGAGCGGCAGATCTACCGGATCGACCATTTCCTCGGCAAGGAAACGGTGCAGAACATGATGGCGCTGCGCTTCGGCAACGGCATCTTCGAGCCGATCTGGACCAAGGAGTACATCGACCATATCCAGATCACCGCCGCCGAGACGGTGACGGTGGAGCAGCGCGGGCGCTTCTACGACGCCACCGGCGCGCTGCGCGACATGGTGCCGAACCACATGTTCCAGCTCCTCGCCATGACCGCGATGGAGCCGCCCAACTCCTTCGACGCCGACGCGGTGCGCACCGAGAAGACCAAGGTGATCGAGGCCATCCGCCACATGAAGCCGAACGACGCCATCGGCGCGGCGGTGCGCGGCCAGTACCGCGCCGGCTTCGTCAACGGCCAGCCGGTGAAGGACTATCGCGACGAGAAGGACGTCGCCCCCGACAGCCGCACCGAGACCTATGTGGCGCTGAAGTGCTTCGTCGATTCGTGGCGCTGGAACGGCGTGCCCTTCTATGTGCGCACCGGCAAGGCGCTCGCCGTGCGCCGCACCGAGATCGCCATCCAGTTCAAGCGGGCGCCCGGCGTGCTGTTCCGCCACCTGCCGACCGCGCTCAAGCCGAACCTGATGGTCATCCACGTGCAGCCGGACGAGGGCGTCTCGCTGCGCTTCGCCGCCAAGGTGCCCGGCCGCAAGGTGCGGCTTTCCGACGTCGAGATGGACTTCAAATATGCCGACTACTTCAAGGCGGCGCCGAGCACCGGCTACGAGACGCTGATCTATGACTGCCTGTGCGGCGACCCGACGCTGTTCCAGCGCGCCGACACCATCGAGGCCGGCTGGGAGGCGGTGGAGCCGATCCTGGAGGCGGTCAGCGGCGGCGAGGACGAGGTGCAGTTCTATTCCGCCGGCTCCAGCGGCCCGGCCATGGCCGACGTCATGCTGGCGCAGGACGGCTTCCAGTGGCTGCCGCTCGAAAGGGACCGCGCGCGATGACCGACACCGTTTCCCAAGCCGCCCCCCCCGCCGCCACTCCCGCGAAAGCGGCACCCGCCTCGCGCATCCGGCTGATGGTGTCGGATGTCGACGGCACGCTGGTCAACGGCGAGAAGCAGGTCGCCCCGGCCACGGTGGAGGCGGTGCGCCGCCTGCACGCGGCCGGCGTCGCCTTCGCCGCCGTCTCGGCGCGCCCGCCGCGCGGCATGAAGCTGATCGTCGATGCGCTGGGGCTCGACCTGTTCGGCGGCTTCAATGGCGGCTCGATCCTGCGCGGCGACTTCACGCTGCTGGAGGAACACCTGATCGCCACCGATGCGGTGCGCGCGGGCATTGCCATGATGACCCCGCGCGGCGCCGATGTGTGGGTGTTCGCCGATAATGAGTGGTACATCGCCAATCCCGACAATCCCTATGTCGCGCGCGAGACCCGCACCGTCGCCTTCGAGCCGACCGTGGTGAGCGATTTCGGCGACCACATCACCCGCGCCGGCAAGATCGTGTTCTCCTCCACCGATTTCGACATGCTGGCGGCGAGCGAGCCGGAACTGCAGGCGCTGGTCGGCGCGGGCGCCACGGCGCGGCGCAGCCAGGCGAAGTATCTCGACCTCACCCCTCCCGGCACCGACAAGGGCTATGCGGTGCGCGCCTTCGCCCGGCTCTATGGCGTGGCGCTCGACGAGGTGGCGGTGATCGGCGACATGGCGAACGACCTGCCCATGTTCGAGGTGGCGGGGCTCTCCGTCGCCATGGGCAATGCCGCCGACGAGGTGAAGGCGCGGGCGCATTTCGAGACGCTAAGCAATGTCGAGGACGGCGTCGCTGCCGCCATCGAGCGCTTCGTGCTGCCGCGCGCCGCCGGCGCCTGAGCGCCGGGCGCGCTCAGGACGAGAACTCGGTCTCGTGCTTGAGCGCGTCCTCCGCCTCGGGATTGAGCGGGCGGGCGGTGCGTCCGGGCACCATGAGCGGCTCGGGCTCGAGCGGCAGGGGGCCGCGATCCTCGCCCTCCGCGAGCTGGCGCAGCAGGCGCTCAAGATCGCGCGCGCGCACGTCGTCGATGGTCGCCTGCGCGGTGGCGGCGTCGAAGCCGTTGGCGCGCAGGGTCGCTTCTCCGAAGGCGAGGGCCGACTCGAAGGTCTCGCGAATCTCGTAATCGACGCCGCGCGCCCGCAGCCCGACCGCGTGGTTGCGGTCATAGGCCCGCACATGCAGGCGCACGTCCGGCATGTTGGCGCGGATGATGTCGACGATGCGGTCCGCCGTCTCGGCCCGGTCGACGCAGATGGCGACCACCCGCGCCCGCTCGGCGCCGGCCGCCCGCAGCACGTCGAGCCGCGTGCCGTCGCCGTAATAGATGCGGAAGCCGAAGCGGCCGGCGCTCTGGATCATCTCCACGTCATTGTCGATGATGGTGACGTCGAGCCCCTGCGCCAGCAGGCATTGCGAGGCGATCTGGCCGAAGCGGCCGAACCCGACCACCAGCACGGAGCCCTTAGCGTCGCTGAAATCGTCCATCGGCAGGCTGGCGGGGCGGCGGTCGACCCGGCGGGCAAGGCGCTCGCCGACCAGCGCGATGGGCGGGCCGAGCAGCATGGTCATCGCCGCGCAGGCCGCCAGCATGTCGGACTGGCGCGCGTCGATCAGCCCGAGGCCGAGCGCCAGCGGAAACAGCACGAAGGAGAATTCGCCGGCCGGCGTCAGCACCGAGGCCGAGCGGATGGCGTCCGCCCGCGTGCCATCCGAGAAGCGGAACACCGCCCAGACCGAAACCGCCTTCACCACCGTGACCAGCAGCGTGCCGGCGATCAGCAGCGGTGCGTTGGCGAGCACCACGTCGAGATTCATCGACATGCCGACGCCCATGAAGAACAGCGCGATCAGCAGGCCGCGAAAGGCGTCGATATTGGCTTCCAGCTCGTGGCGGAAATTCGATTCCGACAGCAGCACGCCGGCGAGGAAGGCGCCGAGCGCCATCGACATGCCGGCCGCCGCCATCAGCGTGCCGGCGCCCAGCACCACGAGCAGCGCGGCGGCGGTCATCACCTCGCGCGCGCCGGAATGGGCGAGGATGCGGAAGAAGGGCGTGAGCATGTAGCGCCCGATGGCGACGATGAGCACCAGCGCCCCGATGATCAGCGCCACGTGGCGCACCGATTCGAGGAAGGTGCTCTCGGCATGGCCGCTCGGCGCCAGCAGCGGCAGCAGGGCGAGCAGCGGCACGATGGCCATGTCCTGGAACAGCAGGACGCCGAAGGCACGCTGGCCATAGGGCTGGGTGAGGCCGCTCTTCTCCTCCAGCAATTGCAGCGCGATGGAGGTCGCCGACAGGGCGAGCGCCAGGCCGGCAACCAGCGAGGCGCGCCAGTCGAAGCCGTTGCCGGCGTAATGGGTGAGCACCGCGATGGCGCCGCCGCTGAAGACGAGCTGCGCCGTGCCCAGCCCGAAGATGGCGCGGCGCAGGGCGAGCAGGCGGCTGAACTGCAGCTCCAGCCCGATGATGAACAGCAGCAGCACCACGCCGATCTCGGCGACGGTGATGATGCGTTCGGGATCGTCGAAGACGGCGATGCCGGACGGGCCGATGGCGATGCCGGCGAGAATGTAGCCGACGATGGGTGACAGGCCGAGACGGCGCGCGATGGGGACGGCGATGACGGCGGTGGCGAGGAACACCAGCGCCCCGAGCAGCAATCCGTGTCCGTCCTCGTGCATCGACCGGCCGCCTCCTGCCCGCGAGAGAGGTCCCGCGCCGGGACCATGCTACAGGATCGGATGCCGCCGCCACGTGGCGGAAGCGTGATCGCACGCAAAAGAATCGCGCCATTGGCGGGCGATTGCGAAGAATTTTCCGTGCCTGAAATCGTTGGCAGCAGGTGCCGTTGGGGAAGTTTCTGCCGGGAACAGGGACGGGGCCGACGCACCGGCTCCGGCCCCGTCCGTTCGAGATGGCAGGTCGCTCATCAGTGCTGGTGCGAAGCCGTCGGGCCGGGCGGGTGAAGCGTCGGGTGCGCGGCGGGGATGGTGTCGCGCTTGACCGGCGGCAGGGTCTTCAGCGCCTCGAACACGATGGGCAGAAGACCCGCGCCGCCCGCCGCGAGATGGTCTTCCATCCGCGCGCGCATGCGCGGGTCCCAGAAATCCTTGATGTGCTTGGCGATGCCGACCACCGCCTTGTCGTGCTTCTGCGACGAGAAGAACGTGCCGATCTGGTTCGCCATGTAGACGAGCCGGTCCATCGTGTTAGCCGACATGGGCGACTAGCTCCTGTTCTGCCCCGCCGAACTCGATGCGATGGGGATGGGTAAACACTTCGAATCCATCGTCGCGCGCGATGGCCACCAGGGTGACGCCCGCCTTTTCCGCCGTGCGCACCGCGAGCGCCGTGGGGGCGGACACCGCCACCAGCACCGAAGCGCCGAGCATGGCGGTCTTCTGAACCATCTCGATCGACACGCGGCTGGTCAGCAGCACGAGTCCCTGGCCGGCATCGCGCCCGCCGCGAACCAGATGGCCGACCAGCTTGTCGAGCGCGTTGTGGCGGCCGACATCCTCGCGCACTGCCACCAGCCCGTCCGCCGGAGTCCAGAAGGCCGCGGCGTGCACGGCGCGCGTCTCATGATTGAGACGCTGCGCCGGCGGGAGGGAGGCGACCGCGCGGGAAATCTCCGCCGCCGTGAAGCGCCGGCCTTCCGGCACCGCGCGGGCCGGCTTCACCGCCAGCTCCAGGCTCTCCACCCCGCACAGGCCGCAGCCGGTGGGGCCGGCGATCTGGCGGCGGCGCGTGATCTGCTCGCCGGCGCGCGCCTCGTTGAGCCAGAGGCGAATCTCGACCCCGACCGCGCCGTCCGCCTCGTCGAATTCCAGCGTCTCGATCTGCTCGACGTCGGAAAGCGCGCCGATGACACCCTCAGTCAGGCTGAAGCCGTAGCCGAAATCCTCGAGATCGGCCGGCGTCGCCATCATCACGGCATAGGTGGAGCCGTTATGAACGATGGCGACCGGCGTCTCCTCGGGGATGGCCCGCTCGCCCGCCGCCGCCCCCGAAGGGGTGACGGCGACACGCGCGACCCGGGCGACGGGCGGGATCATCGCGGCCCCCGATCACTCCGCCGCGACGGCGATGCGGCGGCTCTGGCGGGTGAACTCGTCATAGTCCTCCTGCCATTCCGACGGGCCGTTCGAACGTGCGATCTGCACGGCCGTGACCTTGAACTCGGGGCAGTTGGTCGCCCAGTCCGAGAAGTCGGTGGTCACGACGTTGGCCTGCGTCGTCGGGTGGTGGAAGGTGGTGTAGACGACGCCCGGCGCCACGCGGTCGGTGATCTCCGCGCGCAGCGTGGTCGAGCCGGCGCGGCTGTCGATGCGCACCCAGTCGCCGTCGCGCACGCCGCGCTGCTCGGCGTCGTGCGGGTGGATCTCCAGCACGTCTTCCGGATGCCAGGCCACGTTCTCCGTGCGGCGGGTCTGCGCGCCGACATTGTAGTGGCTGAGGATGCGGCCGGTGGTGAGCAGCAGCGGGAAGCGGGCGCCGGTGCGCTCGTCGGTCGGCACGTATTCGGTGACGACGAACTTGCCCTTGCCGCGCGCGAACCCGTTGATGTGCATGATCGGCATGCCTTCGGGATTGGCGTCGTTGCAGGGCCACTGCACCGAGCCCATCTCGTCGAGCCGCTTGAAGGACACGCCGGCGAAGGTCGGGGTCAGCGCCGCGATCTCGTCCATGATCTGCGAGGGATGCGTGTAGTTCCAGTCGAGGCCGATGGCGCGGGCGAGGAGCTGGGTGACTTCCCAGTCGCCATAGCCGTTCTTCGGCGCCATCACCTTGCGCACGAGCTGGATGCGGCGCTCGGCATTGGTGAAGGTGCCGTCCTTCTCAAGGAAGGTGCAGCCCGGCAGGAACACATGGGCGTAGGCGGCGGTCTCGTTCAGGAACAGGTCCTGCACGATGACCAGCTCCATCGCCGCGAGGCCCGAGGCGACGTGGTGGGTGTCCGGGTCGGACTGGAGAATGTCCTCGCCCTGGATGTAGATCGCCTTGAAGGTGCCGTCGACGGCGGCGTCCAGCATGTTGGGAATGCGCAGGCCCGGCTCGGCATCGAGCGGGCGGCCCCACATGGCCTCGAACGTCGCGCGGGTGGCATCATCCGAGATGTGGCGGTAGCCGGGCAGCTCGTGCGGGAACGAGCCCATGTCGCACGAGCCCTGCACGTTGTTCTGGCCGCGCAGCGGGTTCACGCCGACGCCGCGGCGGCCGATATTGCCGGTCGCCATGGCGAGGTTGGCGATCGCCATGACGGTGGTCGAGCCCTGCGAGTGCTCGGTGACGCCGAGGCCGTAATAGATGGCCGCGTTGCCGCCGGTGGCGTAGAGGCGGGCGGCGCCGCGGATCAGCTCGGCCGACACGCCGGAAAGCTTCTCGACTTCCTCGGGCGAGTGGCGCGCGTCGGCGACGAACTCGGCCCAGTCCTGGAACTCGTCCCAGTCGCAGAACTGGCGCACATATTCCTCGTTCACCAGACCCTCGGTGACGACGACATGGGCCAGCGCGGTGACGATGGCGACGTTGGTGCCCGGCTGCAGCGGCAGGTGGAAATCGGCCTGGACGTGCGGCGAGCGCACGAGGTCGATGCGGCGCGGATCGACGACGATCAGCTTGGCGCCCTGGCGCAGGCGCTTCTTCATGCGCGAGCCGAACACCGGGTGGCCGTCGGTCGGGTTGGCGCCGATGACCAGGATGACGTCGGAATCCTCGACCGAATCGAAGTCCTGCGTGCCCGCCGAGGTGCCGAAGGCCTGGTTCAGGCCGTAGCCGGTCGGCGAGTGGCAGACTCGCGCGCAGGTATCGACATTGTTGGTGCCGAAGCCGGCGCGGATGATCTTCTGGACGAGGTAGGCTTCCTCGTTGGTGCAGCGCGAAGAGGTGATGCCGCCGACCGACTTGCGGCCATAGGTGTCCTGGATGCGCTTGAGCTCGGAAGCCGTGTAGGAGATCGCCTCCTCCCACGACACCTCACGCCACGGGTCGGTGACCTTGGCACGAATCATCGGCTTCATGATGCGGTCGCGATGGGTGGCGTAGCCCCAGGCGAAGCGGCCCTTGACGCAGCTATGGCCGCGATTGGCCTTGCCGTCCTTCCAGGGCACCATGCGCACCACTTCCTGGCCGCGCATCTCCGCCTTGAAGGTGCAGCCGACGCCGCAATAGGCGCAGGTCGTCACCACCGAATGCTCGGGCGTGCCGATCTCGATGAGGCGCTTCTCGGAGAGGGTGGCGGTCGGGCAGGCCTGAACGCAGGCGCCGCAGGACACGCACTCCGAGGTAAGGAACGGCTCGGACTGGCCGGGCGAGACGCGCGAATCGAAGCCGCGGCCCGAGATCGTCAGCGCGAAGGTGCCCTGCACTTCCTCGCAGGCGCGCACGCAGCGGTTACAGACGATGCACTTGGCCGGGTCGTAGGTGAAATAGGGGTTCGATTCGTCCTTCGGCATCACCAGCTCGGAGGACGGAGCGAAGTGGTTCTTGCCCTCCATGCCGTAGCGCACTTCGCGCAGGCCGACGGCGCCCGCCATGTCCTGCAGCTCGCAGTCGCCGTTGGCCGCGCAGGTCAGGCAGTCCAGCGGATGGTCGGAGATGTAGAGCTCCATCACGCCCTTGCGCAGCTGCGCGAGGCGCTGGGTCTGGGTGTGCACCTTGATGCCCGGCGCCACCGGCGTCGTGCACGAGGCCGGGGTGCCGTTGCGGCCCTCGATCTCGACGAGGCAGAGGCGGCAGGAGCCGAAGGCCTCCAGCGAATCGGTGGCGCAGAGCTTGGGGATCTGCGTCCCCATCTCCATGGCCGCGCGCATGATGGAGGTGCCTTCCGGCACAGAGACTTCCATCCCGTCGATGGTGAGCGTCACCATCTTGTCGGTCCTGGGAGCGGGCGTACCGTAGTCGATCTCATGGACGAGTGACATGATGCGTCCTCCTCATTCGGCGGCTTCGAGACGGCGCGGCGGCGCACCGAACTCTTCGGGGAAATGGTTCATCGCGCTCAGCACCGGATAGGGGGTAAACCCGCCAAGGGCGCAAAGCGATCCAAGCTTCATGGTCTGGCAGAGGTCGGTCAGCGTCGCGAGGTTCGATTCCACCCGCTCGCCGGCGATGATGCGGTCCATCAGCTCGACGCCGCGCGTGGAGCCGATGCGGCAGGGCGTGCACTTGCCGCAGCTCTCGACGGAGCAGAACTCCATCGCGAAGCGCGCCATCTTGGCCATGTCCGCGTTCTCGTCGAACACGACGATGCCGCCATGGCCGATCAGCGCGTCCTTGGCCGCGAAGGCCTCGTAGTCGAAGGGCAGGTCGAACTGCCAGGTCGGCACATAGGCGCCGAGCGGGCCGCCGACCTGGGCCGCCTTGACCGGCTTGCCGGTGACGGTGCCGCCGCCGATGTCGTTGACCAGCTCGCCCAGCGTGATGCCGAAGGCGGTCTCGAACAGGCCGCCGAACTTCACATTGCCGGCGATCTGGATCGGCATCGTGCCGCGCGAGCGGCCCATGCCGAAATTGGCGTAGAACTCGCCGCCATCGGCCAGGATATGCGGCACGGCGGTCAGCGAGAGCACGTTGTTGATGACCGTCGGCTTCTGGAACAGGCCCTTGTGCGCCGGCAGCGGCGGCTTGGCGCGCACCGTGCCGCGCTTGCCTTCCAGGCTGTCGAGCAGCGCCGTCTCCTCGCCGCACACATAGGCGCCCGCGCCCATGCGTACTTCGAGGTCGAAGCTGTAGGGCGATCCGGAGATGTTCGCGCCGAGCATGCCGCCGGCGCGGGCCACCTCGATCGCCTTCTCCATCGCCCAGATGGCGTGCGGGTATTCCGAGCGGGTGTAGACGTAGCCCTTGGTGGCGCCCACCGCGATGCCGGCGATGGTCATGCCCTCGATCAACTCGAAGGGATCGCCCTCCATGATCATGCGGTCGGCAAAGGTGCCCGAATCGCCCTCGTCCGCGTTGCAGACGATGTATTTGCGGTCGGCCTTGGCATCGGCCACGGTCTTCCACTTGATGGCCGTCGGAAAGCCCGCGCCGCCGCGCCCGCGCAGGCCCGACTTCTTCACTTCCTCGATGATCGCATCCGGACCGAGCTGCAGCGCACGCTCGAGGCCGCGATAGCCGCCATGGGCGCGATAGTCGGCGAGCGAGGCGGGATCGACGATGCCGCAGCGCGCGAAGGTGAGGCGCGTCTGCTTGGCCATGAAAGGATGCTCTTCCGGCTTGCCGATGCGCAGCGCATGGTCGCCGCCGGTGAGCAGGCCGGCCTCGAACAGGGCCTCGACATCGTCTTCCGCCACCGGGCCGTAGCCGATGCGGCCTTCCGGCGTCACCACCTCGACCAGCGGCTCCAGCCACAGCATGCCGCGCGAGCCGTTGCGCACGATCTCGACCGGCTGGCGGCGCTTCAGGGCGGCGGCCTCGATGGCGGCGACCACCTCGTCGGCGCCGCAGGCGATGGCGCAGGCGTCCTTGGGAACGTAGATGCGAACGGTGCTCACGACTGGGCCTCCGCGATCAGCGCGTCGAGGCGACGCTCGGTGAGGCGGGCCACGATCCTGCCGTCCAGCATGGCGGAAGGCGCGGTGGCGCACAGGCCGAGGCAGTAGATCGGCTCAACGGTGACGCGCCCGTCCGCCGTGGTCTCGCCCAGCTTGCAGCCGAGCCTGTGCTCGGCATGGTCGGCCAGCGCGTCGCCGCCCGCCGCCTGGCAGGCTTCGGCGCGGCACAGCTTCAGCACGTGGCGGCCGGCAGGCTCGTGGCGGAAATCATGATAGAACGTCACCACGCCGTGAACTTCGGCGCGCGACACGTTCAGAAGCTCGGCGAGCATCGGCACGACCGCATCCGGCACATGGCCGAAGGTCTCCTGCACCGCGTGGAGCATCGGCATCAGCGGGCCTTCGAGGTGCGAATACTCCCCGATCACCGCGCGGGCGCGCTCCTCGCTCCAGGGCTCGTAATGCGGCATTTCTCCCGAACCTTCTTTTAGACTTTTCCAAAGAGAAGGATGGTATGCGGGACCATTGAAATCAATTCCGGTGTTTCGTGCCTTGATAGAATTTTTCTATCATCAGATTCATCCGGCATCGCCTCCTGCCCCAAGGGCACATTCCGGCCGTTCGTTCTCTAAATGTTCTTGACGTGCCGCGCCGGCACCGTAATCTGGTGCCGTGGCGCGTGCGGCGCCGCACGCAGTCGGCATCGCGGACGGTATCGGCGGAACGGATCGTCGGGGGGCGGCATGGTCCAGCGCGTGGCAACGGTGGCGTTCGAGGGCGTGGAAGCCCGCCCCGTCGACGTTCAAGTTCAGGTGAGCCCGGGCCTGCCGGCCTTCAACCTCGTCGGCCTTGCCGACAAGGCCGTCACCGAGGCGAAGGAGCGCGTGCGCGCCGCGCTGATCGCCTCCGGCCTCGCGCTGCCGGCGCGCCGCATCACCGTCAACCTCGCCCCCGCCGATCTGCCCAAGGAGGGCAGCCATTACGACCTGCCGATCGCGCTGGGGCTGATGGCGGCGATCGGCGCCCTGCCGGCCGACGCGCTGGAAGGCTTCACCGTGGTGGGCGAGCTGGCGCTCGACGGGCGAATCGCCCCGGTCGCCGGCGTGCTGCCGGCCGCCATGGGGGCGAATGCGCGCGGCCACGGCCTCATCTGCCCGGCGGCCTGCGGGCCGGAAGCCGCCTGGGCGAGCCCGGACATGCCGGTGCTGGCGCCGCTTTCGCTGATCCAGCTGGTCAACCATTTCGCCGGCCGGCAGGCGCTCGGCCGGCCCGAGCCGCGTCTGGAGAGCGGCGCCGCCGCCCTGCCCGACCTCGCCGAGGTGAAGGGGCAGGAGACCGCCAAGCGCGCGCTGGAGATCGCCGCCGCGGGCCGCCACAATCTGCTGCTCAGCGGCCCGCCGGGCGCGGGCAAGTCCATGCTGGCGCAGCGCCTGCCGTCGATCCTGCCCGCGCTCACGCCCGCCGAATTGCTTGAGGTGTCGATGATTGCTTCGGTGGCCGGCACGCTGCAGGGCGGCGCGCTCACCAGCCGCCGGCCGTTCCGCGCGCCGCACCATTCCGCCAGCATGGCGGCCATGGTGGGCGGGGGCATGCGCGCCCGGCCGGGCGAGGTCTCGCTGGCCCATAATGGCGTGCTGTTCCTCGACGAGCTGCCGGAATTCGCCCCCGCCGTGCTCGATTCGCTGCGCCAGCCGCTGGAGACCGGGGAGGCGGTGATCGCCCGCGCCAATCACCGCATCTCCTACCCCGCCCGCTTCCAGCTCATCGCCGCCATGAACCCCTGCCGCTGCGGGCGGGCGGGCGAACCCGGCCATACGTGCCGGCGCGGCCCGCGCTGCGCGGCCGAATACCAGGCCCGGCTGTCGGGCCCCTTCCTCGACCGCATCGACCTGCATCTCGACGTGCCGGCCGTGGCGGCGGTCGATCTGGTGCGCCCCGGCCCTTCCGAGCCGAGCGCCGTGGTCGCCGCCCGGGTGGCGCAGGCCCGCCAGCTCCAGCGCGAGCGTTTCCTGGCGCTCGGCCGACCGGACCTCTATGCCAATGCCGAGGCCAGCGGGCCCATACTGGTGGACATCGCCTCACCGGACGCCGCCGGCACCGCGCTGCTGGCGGATGCGGCCCGGCTGATGCGGCTCTCGGCACGCGGCTATCACCGGGTGCTGCGGGTGGCGCGCACGCTGGCCGATCTCGCCGGCGCCGAATCGGTCGGCCGCGCGCATTTGGCCGAAGCGCTCGCCTACCGCGCCGCCGCCGACCGTGCGGCGGCCGCCGCCTGAAGGGCGGGAGCGCGGCGGCGGAGCGGGGCGTTCGGCAGGCGGGCATTGGCGCGCACGTCCGTTAGCCCCAGGCCCGGACGGAGGGAACAGGCGAGGAGGCCACGTGCCAACCGGAAAGCCCGTCCGGCCGGGTGGTCGAGCGGATCCGGGGACCGTTCGGGCCCACAAGCGAGGGCGGCCGCTATCGGTTGGCGGAATGGTTTGTGGTGGAGGTGCCTCCTCCCCCCACTCCCCGAACGAGTTGACGAGACGCCTCGCCTGCGCGGCCGCGAGAGAACGTGGAGTCGCGTCCGACCACGGACGGGGTCACGCGGGAGGGTCCAGCGGAGCGGGCGAGCAGATGAGTGGGTCATTCGGGAACGAGAGAGAGAGAGAGCGGCCGGGATCGCTTCGCGCTCATCTTGGTTCAGATCAATTCGGGCAGATCGCTTCGGGCAGATCGCTTCGGGCAGGTCCCATACGGGCAGGTCCATTCGGGCAGGTCTCTTGGCCGACATTACTTGGCGCCATAGCTCGTGGAACAGGCGCGGGGTGGCGACACCTCGTCCGAATGGATCGGCAAGACGCCTTCTCCACGCCCCAGGCCCTTCTAACGACGCCCCTCTAGCGACGCCCCCCTCACGCACAGCCGCGACCTGCCGTAAAGTCACTTGGCGGTTCCGCCGTGCATTCGCGCTGTCACATGGGCGTCCGAGAAATGTGATTCTTGTCACAAAAGGCTATAATGCGACTTCGTGAGGGGCCGGCCATGACGCATCTGCTCGCCGACAGGACTGTCGAATCGCCTCCGGCCGGCGGCGTCTCCGCGCTGCGCAGCTTCCTCAAGCCCGTATTCTCCATGCCGTTCATGCCGTTCGCCGGCCGGCCCTTCGTGCCGAAACCCGACGCGCCGCTGCGTCTGGTGCCGGCCGCCTTCGCGCCCTCGCGATTCATGCCGGCGCTGCGCTCCTACTCCGGCCTGCGCCACCGCGAGAGCCGGGGCGAGCCCGGCCCGGTCACGCTCGGGCGCATCGGGTCGCTGGAGGTGCGCCTTGCCGTCACGGCGGCCGATGTGCGCCGCGCCCAGCGCCTGCGCTACGAGGTGTTCTACGAGGAAATGTCGGCCGCCCCCGCCGCCGCCATGCGCCTCGCCCGCCGCGACTTCGACGCCTTCGACGGCTTCTGCGACCATCTTCTCGTGCTCGACCATGACAGCGTGCGCACGGTGCGCGGGCGCCGCGTGCCGCGTGTGGTCGGCACCTACCGGCTGCTGCGGCAGGAGATCGCCGCCCGCCATGGCGGCTTCTACACGGCGAGCGAGTTCGACATCGCCCCGCTGCTGGCGCGCCACCCGCACCGGCGCTTCCTGGAGCTCGGACGCTCCTGCGTGCTCGCCTCCTACCGCAACAAGCGCACGGTGGAGCTGCTCTGGCACGGCATCTGGGCCTATGTGCGCCGGCACGGCATCGACGTGATGTTCGGCTGCGCCAGCATCGAGGGCACCGATCCCGCCCGCCTCGCCCGGCCGCTCGCCTTCCTGCATCATTTCGCGCCCACCGACCCGGAATGGGCGGCGAGCGCGCTGCCGGCCCACGCCGCCGGCATGGACCTGATGCCGGCCGAGGCGGTCGACCCCAAGGCCGCCCTCATAGAGCTGCCCCCGCTCATCAAGGGCTATCTGCGGCTCGGTGCGCAGATCGGACGCGGCGCGGTGGTGGACCACCAGTTCGGCACCACCGACGTGCTGATCGTGCTGCCGGTCGAGAAGATCAACCCGCGCTATCTCGACCATTTCGGCGTCAACGGCGAGCGCCACGCCGCCTGAGAACGGCCGCGCGCAGGGTCCGGCCGCTGCTTTCGCGGTCGTTCCGGTCCGCGCCCCCGCGCGTGCCGTCATCGTCCGAAGAACCACGGCCTCCGGCCCGCGAGCGCCGGCCTCATCTGCCGGCGTCGCCTTGGGGCGCTGGCACGCCCTCGCCCGGCAAAGCCCGTCTTGCGCTGCTCCCCCCGCCCGCCCATATGCTGATGCAACGGGATGCCTTCACAGGGTCCCATCACGCAAAGTCGCTTCTGGACGAGGACTTTGGGAACATGTCGCGCATTCCCTCGCTGTCGAGCCCCTTCCTGCTCGGCTTCGACGAGATCGAGCGGGCGCTCGATCGCGTCATGAAAGGCTCGGACGGCTATCCCCCCTACAATGTGGAGAGGGTGGCCGAGGCGGGCCAGCCGGAGCGCCTCCGCATCACGCTTGCCGTCGCGGGCTTCACCCGTGAGCAGCTCGACGTGACCGTGGAGGAGAAGGAACTTGTCATACGGGGTCGGCAGGGCGAGGAGCCCGAGCGGCTCTATCTCCACCGGGGCATCGCCGCCCGCCAGTTCCAGCGCACCTTCGTGCTGGCCGACGGGATGCGGGTACTCGGCGCGGAGCTGAAGAACGGGCTATTGTCGGTCGATCTGGTCCGGCCGGAACCGGAACGCATCGTCCGGCGTATCGCCATAGCGACCGAGGAATGACGAAACCCGAAGCCGGTCTCGACGGCGCATTCGAGGAGTGTTCGACATGACCAACGAATTCAACATCGATACCGGCCCGGCCGGCGTGGCGCTGGCCGAGGGTCTCTCGCCGGAAGCCTTCGCCAGCCTCGGCGACGGCCACATCGCCTATGTCCGCTCGATCCGCTCGGAGGAGGCGGCGGAGATGTTCCCGCAGGCCCGCCTCGCGCCGGGGCTGAAGCTCTACACGCTGCATTCGGCCGACGGCACGCCGATGATGCTGACCGACAGTCGCGAGGCGGCCATCGCCAGCGCGCAGCAGAACGAGCTCGTGACGCTCAGCGTTCACTGAACGCGCGCCTCGCGCATGAATCGAGAAGGCCCGGTCGGCAACGGCCGGGCCTTTTCCTTGCCGCATACTGGAACGCCATCGGCCACGAACGGGGACCGCGCATGCTGAAGCTCGATCATCTCACCGTGATCGCCCCCTCGCTCGCGGAAGGGGTCGCTCATGTCCGCGCCTGCCTCGGCATCGAGGTGCCCTTCGGCATGCGCCACCTCTATATGGGCACCCATAACCACCGGCTTCGGCTGGGCGAACAGGTCTATCTGGAAATCGTGGCGCTGGACCCTGAGGGCATCGATCCCGGCCGTCCGCGCTGGTTCGGCCTTGACGACCACGCGCAGGTCCGGGCCGACTGGGAGGAGGGCCGGCGCCTGCGCGGCTGGGTCGCCGGCACCGAGGCGATGGACGCTTCGCTCGACCTTGCGAGGGGACCGGCGGGTTCGCTCTTCGGCGAGAAGATCGCATTGCCCCAGGATGAGCCGAGCTTTGCTTTTTCCATTCCGGCGGACGGCTCATTGCCGCTGGACGGCGCCGTCCCCTCGCTGATCGACCATCGGGGCGATGCCGGCTACATCGCGTCGATCCCCGATCTCGGGGCGCAGCTTCACGCGCTTGTGCTCGAACATCCCGATCCCGACGGCATCGGCGCGCTCTACCGCAGGCTGGAGATCGACCGCCCGCCGGCCATCGTCCACGGGCCGAAGGTCCATTACCGGGCGCTCATCGAGACGGCGGACGGCCTGCGCGAGCTGACCTGACGGCGCGCCGGCCAGCCCGCCGCCGTCTCGAACCCCCTCGTCTCAACCCCGCCGCTTGGCCTCGATCACGTCCCACACGGTGGCGGCAATGTCCGGCCCGCCGAGCCGGCGGATGGCCCGGATGCCGGTCGGCGCCGTCACGTTGATCTCGGTGAGGTTGCCGTCGATCACGTCGATGCCGGTGAGCAACAGGCCGCGCTCGCGCAGCGCCGGGCCGAGCCGCTCGCAGATCTCGCGTTCGCGCGCGGTGAGATCGGTCTCGGCCGCCGCGCCGCCGCGCACCATGTTGGAGCGCAGGTCGCCCTCGCTCGGCACGCGGTTGACCGCGCCGGCGAACAGGCCGTCGACCAGGATGATGCGCTTGTCGCCGTGCTTCACCTCAGGAATGAAGCGCTGCACCACCCAGGGCTCGCGCATCGTGGTGGCGAACAGGTCGTAGAGCGAGCCGAAATTCAGGTCGTCGCGGGTGAGGCGGAACACCGAGGCGCCGCCATGGCCGTAGAGCGGCTTCACCACGATGTCGCCGAACTCCTCGCGGAACGCCTTGATCTCGGCGAGGTCGCGGGTGATCAGCGTCGGCGGCATCAGGTCCGGGAAATGGGTGACGAAGATCTTCTCCGGCGCGTTGCGCACATGGGCGGGGTCGTTCACCACCAGCGTCCTGGGGTGGATGCGCTCCAGAAGATGCGTGGCGGTGATGTAGTTGAGGTCGAAGGGCGGGTCCTGCCGCATCAGGATCACGTCGAAGCTGTCGAGTCGCACGCGGCGGGGCTCGCCGAGCGTGTAGTGGTCGCCCTTCACGTCGCGCACTTCCAGCGGCTCGACGGTGGCGAACACCTCGCCGTCGCGCATGGCGAGGCGGTCGGTGGTGTAATAGGAGATCGCGTGGCCGCGCGCCTGCGCTTCCAGCAGCAGGGCGAAGCCGGAATCGCCCGCGATGTTGATGCGGTCGATCGGGTCCATCTGGACGGCGATGGTGAGGCTCATGGAATCCGTCTCAGGCAAGAGGGGGCCGCGCGGGCGCGCGCGGCGGCGTTGGCCTCTTCTTAATCCCTCGCGCGGCACCGCGCCATTGCGCAGGAACCGCGGCGCGAACCGCCGGCCGCCAGCTGCCCCTCACTCCGCCTCGAAGGCGCCGGCCAGATGCACGGGCGGGCCGTCCGGCGCCACCAGCACCACGTCGAGCCGCATGTCGAGCTGGGCGAGCTCGGGGTGATCGGCGAGGAAGATCTCCGCCGCGCCGGCGATGCGTTTGCGTTGGCGCGGCAGGATCGATTCGGCAGCGGAACGAAGCGAGGCGCGCGCCTTCACCTCGATGAAGACGAGCAGATCGCCACGCCGCGCCACCAGGTCGATCTCGCCACGCGGCGTGCGCACGCGACGGGCCAGGATGGCGAAGCCCTGCGCCTCGAAAAGCGCGGCGGCGGCGGCTTCCGCATCGACGCCGCGCGCGAAGGCCGCCCGGCGGGCCGGGCTGGGGGCGCGGCGCGGCCGCTCAGTCATCGCCCGTCCGGTCCGCAGCGCCGGCCTGCAGCGCCAGCGCGCGGGCATAGACGGCGCGGCGCGGCAGGCCGGTGGCGGTGGCCACCGCCGCCGCCGCGTCCTTGACCGAAAGGCTGGCCAGCGCAGCGCGCAGCGCGGCGTCGAGATCGGCTTCGCTCGCCTCCTCCGCCTGCGGCGGGCCGATCACCAGCACGATCTCGCCGCGCGGGGGGCCGCTTTCCGCGTAATGGGCGGCCAAGGCATCGAGCCGGTCGCGGCGGACCTCCTCGAAGGTCTTGGTGAGTTCGCGGCACACCGCCGCCGGGCGCGGTCCCAGCCCCGCCGCGAGGTCGGCGAGGCTTTCCGGCAGGCGCGGCCCGCTCTCATAGACCACCAACGTCGCCGGCAGGCTTTTCAGCTCGGCGATGCGGGTGCGCCGGGCGCCGCTTTTCGGCGGCAGGAAGCCCTCGAAGAAGAAGCGATCGGTCGGCAGACCGGCGGCGACCAGCGCGGCGAGGCTGGCCGAGGCGCCCGGCAGCGGCACCACGCGATGGCCGGCGGCGATGGCCGCCTCCACCAGCTTGAAGCCGGGATCGGAGACCAGCGGCGTGCCGGCATCCGACACCTGCGCCACCACCGCTCCTTCCGCGAGGCGCGCCAGAAGGCGTGGGCGCATCTGCCCGGCATTGTGATCGTGATAGGCGACGAGCGGCGTTTCGATGCCGTAACGATCCAGCAGCCGCCGTGTCACGCGGGTGTCCTCGCAGGCGATGACGTCCGCGCCCGCCAGCGTTTCCAGCGCCCGCAGCGTCACGTCGCCGAGATGGCCGATCGGCGTGGCGACGATGTAGAGCCCGCCTTCCGGCCGGGCGGCGGGGAGCGCATGCGCGCCGATGCGAAAGCCGCGCGGGCGCGCCGTCCCGGCGGGAAGGGCGGAAGAGGCCGGCGAGGTAGCGGAGGATGAGGCGTTCATGGCCGACAGTGTAGAGCCGGCCGGCGCCGCCGTCATGCCTCGACACCGCCCGGTCCACGTGCCGCGCGGCCTATCGCGTGGATATGTCGGGCTTTCACCGCCCCGCACGGCGGCGCGAGGTGACAGCGCCGCCGCCCGCGTCCTAAAAAGGAACGATGCCGGCCGGGGTGGCCGGCGCAGATTCCGGGCCGAACCGCCGCGATGAGCGACAGGAACCCTTCCGCGCCGACCGACCTCGCCCGCCCGCCGCGCCATGCACTGCGCGCCACGCGGCGCGGCTTTCTCGCGCTGGCCGGCTCGGCGACGCTGGCGGCCTGCTCGGGCGGCAGCGATCTCGGGCCCCCACAGGCAGGCCTGCCGGCCCCTCAGATGCCGCCCGAGGGCGCGCCGGTCGCCGCCAACGGCACGCCCATCGCGCTGATCCTGCCGCTCGGCGCCAGCGGCAATGCCGCCGCCGTGGCGCAGGCGCTGCGCAATTCCGCCGAGATGGCGCTCACCGAATTCTCCGGCGCGCGCATACGCCTGATCGTCAAGGACGATGGCGGCACCGGGCCGGGCGCGCAGGCCGCCGCCGGCCAGGCGCTGGACGAGGGCGCGCGTGCCATCATCGGCCCGCTCTTCGCCCATTCCGTCGCCGCCGCCGGCCAGGTCGCGCGCCAGCGCAACGTGCCGCTCGTCGGCTTCTCCACCGACACCAATGTGGCGACGCAGGGCGTCTATCTGCTGAGCTTCCTGCCGCAGACCGATGTCGAGCGCGCCGTGCGCTACGCCGCCTCCACCGGCCATCGCTCCTTCGTCGGGCTGGTGCCGGACAATGCCTATGGCTCGGTGGTGGAAGCCGCCTTCCGCGAGACCGTGCCGCAGGCCGGCGGGCGCGTCGTCGGGCTGGAGCGCTATGCCGCCGGGCAATATGCCGAAGCCGCGCGGCGGGTCGCGGGCTCGCTGGTGCAGGCGGATGCGGTTTTCCTGCCGGACGCCGCCGATGCCGTGCCGCAGGTGCTGCAGGCGATGACCGCCGCCGGGGTGAACCTCAACGGCAAGCAGCTCATCGGCACCGGCCTGTGGGATTCGCCCACGCTGTTCGCCAATCCGGCGGTGAACGGGGGCATCTTCGCCGCGCCCGACCCGGCCGGCTTCCGTGCCTTCGCCGCCCGCTACCGCGCCCGCTTTGGCCGCGAGCCGGTGCGCACCGCGACGCTCTCGCACGACGCGGTGTCGCTGATGGCGGCGCTGGTGAATTCCTTCGGCGAGGCCGGCATCACCGACGCGGCGATCCAGAACCCGTCGGGCTTCTCGGGCGTCGACGGCATCTTCCGCTTCCGCGCCGACGGCACCAACCAGCGCGGCCTCGCGGTGATGCAGATTTCCGGCGGCACGACCAGCATCGTCAGCCCGGCTCCGCGCAGCTTCGCGCAGGGGTGAGGGGCGGGCGCGATCGCTCCGACCTTCAGAACGTCATCCCCGGCTCGACCCGGGGATCCATGACCTCACCCCCACCGGTGTCCGGCCGGAAGACGTGGATGGCCGGGTCAAGCCCGGCCATGACGGTGTGAGGGCGGTGCCGGCAGAGTCGGGGTGTCTACGCCGCCAGATCGGCGACGATGGCGTCGAGCACCGGCAGCCCGGCCTCGGTGGCGCGCAGGCGCTCGCCGGGCAGCGCCTCCACCATGCCTTCCGCCAGCAACGCCGCCAGCCGCGCGGCGTCGAAATCCCGCCCGGCGAGGCGGGCGAAGCGGGCGCGGTCGATGCCTTCGGAAAGGCGAAGCCCCATCAGGAGGTATTCGTCGGCCTGTTCGGCGCGCGTCAGCGCCTCGTCGGCGATGACGCCGTGGCCGGCCGCCTCGACGCGAGCCACCCATTCCTCCGGCCCGCGCTCGGTGGAGGTGGCGACGCGGCCTTCCGGCGTGTCGAGCCGCCCATGGGCGCCGGGGCCGATCCCGGCATATTCGCCATAGCGCCAGTAGAGCAGGTTGTGACGGCTCTCCGCTCCCGGCCTCGCATGGTTGGAAATCTCGTAGGCCGGGAGGCCGGCGGCGGCCGTCGTCTCCTGCGTCACGTCCCACAGCGCGCGGGCGACCTCGCCCTCCGGCACGATGAGGCGGCCGGCGCGGTGCAGGGCGGCGAAGGGCGTGCCCTCCTCGATGGTGAGCTGGTAGAGCGAGAGGTGCTCGCAGCCCTCGCCGATGGCACGGGAAAGCTCGCGCGCCCAGTCCTCCGGCTTCTGGTCCGGGCGGGCATAGATGAGGTCGAAGGACACGCGCTCGAAGGCCGCGCGGGCGACCGCCACCGCGCCCAGCGCCTCCTCCGCCGTGTGCATGCGCCCCAGCGCCTTCAGCGCCGCATCGTCCAGCGCCTGAACGCCGAGCGAGACCCGGTTGACGCCCGCCGCACGGTAGCCGCGGAAACGCCCGGCCTCGACGCTGGTCGGGTTGGCCTCCAGCGTCACCTCGGCGCGTGCGTCGAGCGGCCAGGCGGCGTCGATGGCGTCGAGAATAGCGCCAACCGTGCCGGGCTCCATCAGCGAGGGCGTGCCGCCGCCGAAGAACACGCTCTGCGTCCGCCGCTGGCCGATGCGTTCGCGGGTGTGCGCGATCTCCGCCCTGAACGCGGCGACGAAGCGGGCCTGATCCGGCGGGGAATGGCGGACATGCGAGTTGAAGTCGCAATAGGGGCACTTGGCCTTGCAGAACGGCCAATGGACATAGACGCCGAAGCCGGGATCGGCCGGCGGGGGCGCCGCGAGGGCGGTCCGCCCGGCCGTTCTATGGGCGCCGTCAGTCAAACGTCGCCCCGAGGCAGGCCTTCGCCAGCGCCATGAAGGCGCGGGCACGGTGCGACAGGCCGTCGCCGAGCGGCGGCAGGCCGTGCTTCTCGGCGCCGGTCATCTCGCCGAAGGTGCGCTCGTGCCCATCGGGCTGGAACATAGGGTCGTAGCCGAAGCCGGCCGGACCGCGCGGCGGCCAGACCAGCGTGCCGTTCACCACGCCCTCGAAATCCTCCGTATGGCCGTCCGGCCAGGCGAGGCACAGGGCGGAGATGAAGAAGCCGCGCCGCAGGTCCGGCAGCTCGGCGCCGGCGGCGCGCAGCTCCTCCTCCACGCGGGTCATCGCCGCCATGAAGTCCTTCTCCGGCCCCGCCCAGCGGGCGGTATAGAGGCCCGGCGCGCCGCCCAGCGCCTCGACGCAGAGGCCCGAATCGTCGGCGAAGGCCGGCAGGCCGGAGGCGGTCGCCGCCGCCAGCGCCTTGATGCGGGCGTTCTCGCCGAAGGTGAGCCCCGTCTCCTCAGGCTCCGGCAGGCCGAGATCGCCGGCCGAGACCGCCTCGACGCCATAAGGCGCGAGCAGGCCCCGCATCTCCTCCAGCTTGCCGGGATTGTGCGTGGCGATGACGATGCGGCCTTCCAGCCGCCGGGGCGCGGGCGTCGTCATGCTACGGCGAGCTTCTGCAGGTCGACCAGCTTGCCGATGCCCTTGCGGGCAAGGGAGAGCATGGCGTTGAACTCGTCCTCGCTGAAGGGCGTCTTCTCGGCGGTGCCCTGCACCTCGACGAAGCCGCCGGAGCCGGTCATCACGAAGTTCACGTCGGTATGGGCCTCGGAATCCTCGGCGTAGTCGAGGTCGAGGCGCGGCTCGCCGTCGATGATGCCGCAGGAGACGGCGGCGAGCTGATCGCGCAGCGGAACGGTCGGGATCATGCCGCGCGACTTCATCCAGCTCAGGCAGTCGTGCAGCGCGATCCACGCGCCGGTGACGGAGGCGGTGCGGGTGCCGCCATCGGCCTGGATCACGTCGCAATCGACGGTGATCTGGCGCTCGCCGAGCTTTTCGAGATCGACCACCGCGCGCAGCGAGCGGCCGATCAGGCGCTGGATTTCCTGCGTGCGGCCGGAAGGCTTGCCGGACGTCACCTCGCGCCGGGTGCGCTCATGGGTGGCGCGCGGCAGCATGCCGTATTCGGCCGTCACCCAGCCACGGCCCTGCCCCTTCAGCCACGGCGGCAGGCGCTCTTCCAGCGTGGCGGCGACCAGCACATGGGTCTCGCCGAACTTCACGAGGCAGGAGCCTTCCGCGTGGCGCAGCACGCCGCGCTCGAAGCTGACGGCACGCATCTCGTCGGGCTGGCGGCGGGAAGGGCGCATGGAAATCTCCGGAACGACAGGGTGCGCCCTTGTAAGGGGCGGGCGCCAAGGGCGCAATCGGCGGGGTCGCTTGAACATGGGGCGCGGTTGCCGAGATAATGGAGGCCGGTCCGACGCGGACCACAGGAGAGACAGGCTTCCGATGGCATTCGATTCCCTGCTCGCTTCCACCGCCCCCTCGCTCGCGCGGCTCGACGAGCGTTCGCGCGAGATTTTCCGGCAGATCGTCGAGACCTATCTGGCGACCGGCGAGCCGGCCGGCTCGCGCAATATCTCGCGCCTCATTCCGATGACGCTCTCGCCCGCTTCCGTGCGCAACGTGATGGCGGACCTCGAAGCCGCCGGGCTCATCTTCGCGCCGCACACCAGCGCCGGCCGCCTGCCGACCGAGCGGGGGCTGCGCTTCTTCGTCGATGCGCTACTGGAGATCGGCGACGTCTCGGAGGACGAGCGCAACTCGATCGAGACGCAGGTGCGCGCCGCCGCCCGCGCCCAGACGGTCGACGGCGTGCTGGCGGAAGCCTCCAACCTGCTCTCCGGCCTGTCGCGCGGCGCCGGCGTCGTCACCGCCGGCAAGACCGATGTGCGGCTCAAGCACATCGAATTCGTGCCGCTCGACGCCAGCCGCGCGCTGCTCATCCTCGTTTCAGACGATGGCGAGGTGGAGAACCGCCTCGTCCCGCTGCCGAAGGGGCTGCCGGCCTCGGCGCTGACCGAGGCGACGAACTTTCTCGGTTCGCTCACGAGAGGCCGCACCATCGCCGAGCTGCGCAGCGAGGTGGAGCGCACGCTCAGCGCACGCCGCGCCGAGCTCGACGAGATCACCGCCCGCGTGGTGGAGACCGGGCTGGCGAGCTGGTCGGGCGGCGACAAGGCCGAGCGGCGGCTCATCGTGCGCGGCCAGACGCGGCTGCTGCACGATTTGCGCGCCATAGAGGATCTGGAGCGGGTGCGCCTGCTGTTCGACGACCTCGAAGCCAAGCAGGAAGTGGTCGACCTTCTGGGACGCGCCGAGGACGCGCAGGGCCTGCGCATCTTCATCGGCTCCGAGAACAAGCTGTTCTCGCTGTCGGGCTCCTCCACCATCGTCGCGCCCTATCGCGACGGGCAGGGCCGTGTGGTGGGAGTGCTCGGGGTGATCGGCCCGACCCGGCTGAACTATGCCCGCATCGTGCCGATGGTCGACTTCACCGCGCGCGTGGTGAGCCGCGTGCTGGCCGGCCCGGGGATTGACGCGGCTTGATTTTTCCGCCGCGCGACCCGATATGGCGGGCGTCCGCGCGGTGTGCCCCACGGGGCGCCCAGCATGGCAAATCCATTCTTCGACGAGGTATTCATGAGCGACGAGAACCGCACTCCGGCTGACCAGCCCGAAACGGCCGATCAGACTGTCGACGCCGCCTCCGGCGCCGCGGCCGCGCCGGACGACCTCGCCGCCCAGTTCGCGGCCGAAAAGGAGCGGCTGGAGGCCGAGATCGCCAGCCTGAAGGACAAGTTCCTGCGTGCCTTCGCCGAGGCAGACAATGTGCGCCGCCGCGCCGAGCGCGAGGTGGCCGACGCCAAGGTCTACGGCATCACCGGCTTTGCCCGCGACATCCTCAACGTGGCCGACGATTTCGAGCGGGCGCTCGGCGCCGTCGACGAGGAGGCAAGCGCGAAGGCCGAGGGCGTGCTGAAGACGGTGCTGGACGGCATCGACATCACCGCCCGCGCGCTGACGCAGACGCTCTCCAAGCACGGCGTCGCGCGCATCGAGGCGGAGGGCTCGAAATTCGACCCGAACCTGCATCAGGCGATGTTCGAGGTGCCCAATGCCGAGCTCCCCTCGGGCACGGTCGTGCAGGTGATCCAGCCGGGCTACAAGATCGGCGAGCGCGTGCTGCGCCCGGCGCTGGTCGGGGTGTCGAAAGGCGGGCCGAAGGCGGCCCCCGCCGAGACGCCCGCCACTGAGGGCTGAGGCTCGCGACCAAAAGCCGGCGGAGGAGACCTCCGCCGGAAAGCTTCGATGGCTCAGCGCAGTTCGATGCCGTCGCGCAGGCCGCGCATCGGGCCGAACTCGGCCTCGAAGCTGTCCGCCGGCGCCACGCCGACCATGCGCAGATAGCCGGTGCGCCCGAAGCGCAGCCACTGCACCACCTTCACCGGCTTGTCCGAACGCGCGTCCACCGCGCTGCCGACCAGCTCGAAGCCCGGCTGGCCACCGATGCGCAGCGGGCCGCCGCGGTCGACGCGCAGCTCCTTGATGCCCGGCACCGAGGCGATGGCGCGCTTGGCGATGCTCTCGCGGTCGTCCTCGCGAATCTCGCCCTGCGCGGCGGCGACGATGAAGAAGGGGTCGTCGCCCAGCTCCGGCTTGCCGGAGTCCGAGCGGGTGAGCAGCACGGCGCTGGCGCCGAGCACCTTGAGCACACGGTAGCCCTCCAGCTCCTCAAGCTGGAAGGGCAGGCGGGCCAGCAGCTCCTGCGTGGTGGGCGGGGCGCGGAAGACGACGCTGCGCAGCGCGGCCTCGACGGTCGCGTCGGGATAGCGGCTGGAGGCCGCCTCGGGGAACTGCACCGTCACCATGCCGGTCTGCTCCTTGCCGCCGGCAATGAGAATCCACTTTTTCAGCGCTGCGGCGCCCACCGTCTGGTAGCCCTTGAGCACGATCGCCTTGACGCCGTCGGCGAGATCGATGTCGCGCCGCTCCTCCACCGTCACGCCCTGGCTCTGCAGCTCCTCCGGCGCATAGGTGGAAACGATCTCCTGATAGGCGGGCTTGGGCATTTCGCGCACGAGGATGGAGGCGCGGGTGGAACGGTCCTGGAAACCGGGAACGCCCGGAATCTCCTCCATTCCCGGCGGGGGCACGAGACCGATCGTGCCCTGGCCGGGGAACACGGCCTGCGCGGCGGCGGGAAGCGGCATCAGCGAGAGCGACAGGGCGGCAAAGGCAACGGGCAGCAAACGGCGCATTCGCAATCCTTCAGGTTTCACAAACCGCAACTTGGCCTTTTCTGCGGGGCCATCAAGGCGGAATTTCGCTGGCGCCGCCCGGACGCACCCGGCGTAACGTCAGATTGATCCGCCCCGGCTGGCGCAACAGCGTCGACGTATCGGGCAGGATGCGGTCGATGCCGTGGAAGGCGAGCCGCGCCGGGCCCGACAGCAGCAGCGCGTCGCCGGAGGCGAGACGGACCGAGCGCGTCGGGTCCTTGCGCGCCGTGCCGCCGATGCGGAACAGGGCCGTGTCGCCCAGCGACAGCGAAAGGACGGGCGCGGAAAACTCCTCCTCGTCGCGGTCCTGATGCAGCCCCATGCGCGCGCCGGGCCCGTACCAGTTGATGAGGCAGGCCTCGGGAGCGAGCGACGCGCCGGCGAGGGCGTCCCACGCCTTCAGCAGCACGTCCGGCATGGCGGGCCACGGCTCGCCGGTCTCGGGATGGGTCGGCTGGTAGCGATAGCCGTCGCTATCCGACACCCAGCCGAGCGGCCCGCAATTGGACATCCGCACCGAGAAGGGCTTGCCGGTGCGCGGCATGCGCGGGGCGAAGAGCGGCGCCCGCGCCAGCACTACGCGCAGCTCCTCCGCCAGCGCCTCCTGCCCCGCCCTGTCCAGCCAGCCGGGCCAGTAGAGGCAGCCGGGCACGATCTCGACGGGGGCGCTCATGCCGCTGACGCCGTCAGAGCTTGCGCAGCGAGACCGCTTCGATCTCGTGGTCGCCGCCCTTGCGCAATATGAGGTCGGCGCGCTGGCGGGTGGGCAGGATGTTCTCGGTGAGGTTGACGAGGTTGATCGAGCGCCAGATCGAGCGCGCCGTGGCGTCGGCCTCGGCGTCGGAGAGGCTGGAATAGCGGTGGAAATAGGCCTTCGGGTCGCGGAAGGCGGTCTCGCGCAGCCGCATGAAGCGCTGGACATACCAGCGCTCGAGGATCGCCTCGTCGGCGTCGATATAGATCTTGAAGTCGAAGAAGTCGGAGACGAAGGGAATGCCCTGGCCGTCCTTGGGCGGGCGGCTGGTCTGCAGCACGTTCAGCCCCTCGACGATGAGGATGTCGGGCTGGTCGACCTCGACCGAGGCGTTCGGCGTCACGTCATAGTTGAAATGGCTGTAGACCGGCGCGCGCACCGGCCGGCGCCCGGCCTTGATGTCGGTCAGGAAGTGCAGCAGCGCCGGCAGGTCGTAGCTCTCGGGAAAACCCTTGCGGCCCATCAGCCCTTCCTGCTCCAGCACGGCGTTGGGCAGCAGGAAGCCGTCCGTCGTCACCAGCGCCACCTTGGGCGTGTTCGGCCAGCGCCCGAGCAACGCCTGCAGCACGCGCGAGGTGGTGGACTTGCCCACCGCCACCGAGCCGGCGACGCCGATGATGTAGGGCATCTTGCCGTCCTGCTCGGGGCCGAGGAACTTCTCCATCGCCCGGAACAGCTTCTGCGTCGCGCCGACATAGATCGACAGCAGGCGCGAGAGGGGCAGGTAGATTTCCTCGATTTCCGGCAGCGACAGCCGGTCGTTCAGGCCCTGCAAGCGCTGGATTTCCTCCGGCTTGAGGGGCTGGGGCGTGTCGGCGCGCAGCGCGGCCCATTCGGCGCGGCTGAAATTGCGGAAGGGCGACAGCCCCACGCGGTCGAGCTTCAGTTCCATGGCAGCGTTTCCCGGCTCGCCTGGACATTATGGGCGCCCGGCGTTGGTCGACCGTATACCACTTTTCGGCCGTCGGTGATACCGCCCGGCCATGAGACCGGATGACGACCCGCTTCGTCCTCACCCCTTGGGACGGGACGCCTTTTCCTCGAGGCCGGAACGGCTCGTCCGGCGACCCAGTTCCGCATAGATGTCTTCCAGCGACACGCCGCGCGCCTGGAGCAGCACGACGAAATGGTAGAGAAGATCGGCGCCCTCCGATACGACGGCTTTGGTATCGGGCCCGACCGCCGCCAGCGCCGTCTCCACCGCCTCCTCGCCGAGCTTCTGCGCGCATTTGGCGACGCCCTTGGCGATCAGCGAACGGGTATAGGACGCCTCGCCCTCGCCGGCCGCGCGGCGGGCGACGATGGCGGCGAGCTCGTCGAGGTCGATGCGGCCCGCGTCCGGCTTCGCGTCCTTCGCCATCAGGGCCTCTCCTCGAAATCGCTGCCGCCGAGACGCACGGGAAGTCCGGCCTCGGCCATGGCCCGCTTGGCCTCGCCGATGGTGAAGGTGCCGAAATGGAAGATCGAGGCGGCCAGCACGGCGGTGGCGCCGCCCTCGCGAATGCCCTCGACGAGATGGTCGAGCGTGCCCACGCCGCCCGAGGCGATGACCGGCACGATCACCGCATCGGAGATGGCACGGGTGAGCGCGAGGTCGAAGCCTTCGCCGGTGCCGTCGCGGTCCATCGAAGTGAGGAGAATTTCGCCGGCGCCGAGCGCGACAACCTCCTTGGCGTATTCGATCGCGTCGATGCCGGTGCGGTTGCGCCCGCCATGGGTGAAGATCTCCCAGCGGTCGGGCTCGCCCTCGCCCGACACCTTCTTGGCGTCGATGGCGACGACGATGCATTGCTCGCCGAACTTCGAGGCCGCCTCGCGCACGAACTCCCGCCGGTTCACCGCCGCCGTGTTGATCGACACCTTGTCGGCGCCCGCGTTCAGCAGCGTGCGGATGTCCTCCACCGTGCGCACGCCCCCGCCAACGGTGAGCGGCATGAAGCACTGCTCGGCGGTGCGGCTCACCACGTCGATCAGCGTGGAGCGGGCCTCGACGCTGGCGGTGATGTCGAGGAAGCAAAGCTCATCGGCGCCCGCCGCGTCATAGGCCTTGGCCGCCTCCACGGGATCGCCGGCATCGCGCAGATCGACGAACTTCACGCCCTTGACGACCCGGCCGTCCTTGACGTCGAGGCAGGGGATGACGCGGACCTTGAGCCGGGAATCCCCGCGAGCGGATGCGTCCTTCATGCCGGCAGCCCCGCCACCAGCGCCAGCGCGGCGCGGGGATCGAGCCGCCCGTCATAGAGCGCCCGGCCGGTGATGGCGCCTTCCAGCTTCTGCGCGCGCGGCTCCAGCAGCGCCTTCACATCGTCGAGCGAGGCGAGCCCGCCCGAGGCGATGACCGGGATGGAGACGGCATCGGCCAGCGCGATGGTGGCGTCGAGATTGAGGCCCTTGAGCAGGCCGTCGCGGGCGATGTCGGTGTAGATGATGGCGGCGACGCCGGCATCCTCGAAGCGGCGGGCGAGTTCGGCGGCTTCCAGATCCGAGGTTTCCGCCCAGCCTTCCACCGCGACGCGGCCGTCGCGCGCGTCGATGCCCACCGCCACGCGGCCCGGAAAGCGGCGCGCCGCTTCCTTCACGAAGCCCGGGTCGCGCACCGCCGCCGTGCCGAGAATGACGCGGGTGATGCCCTTCTCCAGCCACGCCTCGACGCCGGCGAGGTCGCGTATGCCGCCGCCGAGCTGCACCGGCATGCCGACCGCTTCCAGAATGCGCTCCACCGCATGGGCGTTCACCGGCTTGCCGGCGAAGGCGCCGTCGAGATCGACGATGTGCAGGTAGCGGAAACCCTGGCTCTCGAACTGCGCGGCCTGCTGGGCGGGATCGTGGTTGAAGACGGTGGCGCGCGCCATGTCGCCCTGCACCAGGCGCACGCACTTGCCTTCCTTGAGGTCGATGGCGGGAAAAAGGATCACGGCGTCCACTTCAGGAAATTGGCGAGGAGCGCGAGGCCGAGGCGCTGGCTCTTCTCGGGATGGAACTGCGTGCCGGCAAGGTTGTCGCGCCCGACCACGGCGGTGATCTTGCCGCCATAGTCGCTGGTCGCGATGACTTCGTCCGGATGGGCGGCGTCGAGATGGTAGGAGTGGACGAAATAGGCGTCGAGCCCGCCGGGCCCCGTCGGTATGCCGTCGAGGATCGGGTGGGCGCGCGCCACGTCGAGCGCGTTCCAGCCCATATGGGGGATCTTCAGCGTGGGGTCGGAGGGCGCGATCTTCACCACGTCGCCGGCGATCCAGCCGAGGCCGGCGGTCTCGCCATGCTCCAGCCCGCGCGTCGCCATGAGCTGCAGGCCGACGCAGATGCCGAGAAAGGGCTGGCCGCGCGCGATCACCGCCTCGGTCAGCGCCTCCACCATGCCCGGCACGGCGTCGAGCCCGCGCCGACAGTCGGCATAAGCGCCGACGCCGGGCAGCACGATGCGGTCGGCACGGCGCACCACTTCGGGGTCGGCGGTCACGAGCACGGTCTTGCCGCTGCCGCTCTCGCGGGCGGCGCGCTCCAGCGCCTTGCCCGCCGAGTGCAGGTTGCCGGAGCCGTAGTCGATGAGGGCGACGGGGGCGGGCGGCATCATCTTCCGGCCTCCGGGAACAGGCCGAGCACGGCGGGCTCCGCTCGGCGCAGCGGATAGGACCCTGTCGCGCGGACGGTGGAGTGGGTCGATGCCGTACTGCGGGGGGCCGCGAGCCGGGCATCGAAATAACGCTGCTCGGCGGCGTCGAGACGCGGCGCGACCACGGTGCCGGCCTCCTCATAGCCGCGCGCGGCAAGCTTGGCGGAGCGCAGCCCGGCAAGCTGCACCGCCACCGCGAGATTGGCGACGAGCAGCAGCGCAAGCGCGCTGGAGCCGAGATCGAGCGCGAAGACGGCAGCGGCCACCCCCGCCTGAACGAGCGCGTAGACGATGAACGCCGCCCACAGCCGGTGGCGCAGCAGCACAAGCGGGGCGAGCAGAAGCGCGCTCCATGCCGTCCGCTCGGGCACGAAGACGAAGCCCTCGGCCCAGCGAAGCGTGGTAGCCGCCTCGTCCGCCCCCGGGGGCTCGAAGACCGTCCAGACCGCCATGTCGTTCCCGTCCGCTCTCAGCCGCTGGAATCAGCCACCAAGGCTGCCCTTGGTGGAGGGAATTTCGCCCGCCGCCGCCGGATCGATCGCCACCGCCGCGCGCAGCGCGCGGGCGAGCCCCTTGAAGCAGCTCTCCGCTATATGGTGCGCGTTGACGCCGTACAGCGTCTCGACATGCAGGGTCAGCCCTGCGTTGATCGCAAAGGCCTGGAAGAATTCGCGCACCAGCTCGGTGTCGAACGCGCCGATCTTGGGCGCGGCGAATTCGGTGCGGAAGACGAGGAACGGCCGGCCGGAAATGTCGAGCGCGACGCGGGTCAGCGTCTCGTCCATCGGCAAATGGAGGCTCGCATAGCGGGTGACGCCGCGCATGTCGCCCAGCGCCGTCTTCACCGCCTGGCCGAGCGCGATGCCGACATCCTCCACCGTGTGGTGGAAATCGATGTGCAGGTCGCCCTTCGCCTCGATCTCCATGTCGATCCGCGAATGGCGGGCAAGCAGGTCCAGCATGTGATCGAAGAAACCGACCCCGGTCGCAATCGTCGCCTTTCCCGTGCCGTCGAGATCGATGGCGAGGCGGATCTGCGTTTCCTTGGTGGCGCGGGTGATGCTGGCCGTGCGCATGGCGAGAGGCTCCCGGAAGAGCGCGCGTCTTAGCAGCTAACCTGTTGCGATGCCATATCGCTGTAGGAGGCTCGCCGAATCACTTAGAACAATCGTAAAATAGAGAAGCCGGCCGGGAGCTCGTGGTATTATGGGATTGCGTACGAAGTACGATCTCCTGGTGCGGAAACACCGCATCAATCTTCTCACGCACCATAAATGCGCGAGCACATGGCTTCTCGGCCTCGTCGACCGTGTCGCCCGACAGAACAGCCTCAAATACGTGTCGCTGCACCACGGCTCGGCGCTTCCCTCGCGCAGGCATCACATCTCGCTGCTGATCAACGCGATTTATCCCACCATCGCGCCGCATCTCGACGTGCCCTCGATCCACATCATCCGCAACCCGCTGAGCATCATCTCCTCAGCCTATTTCTCCCACCGCAAGACGCACCCGACCGATGGCTGGGAGGTGCTGGAGAAGCAGCGGACGCTTCTTCAGTCGGTCGACAAGACGACCGGCATGCTGCTGACCCTCGCTTTCCTCGAATCCGCCGAGTTCTATCCCGATACGCCTGGCCCCCTGCACGGGCTGCGGAGCTGGAACTTCGACGATCCGCGCATCACGACGGTGCGCATGGAGGACATGGTGAAGGACATACCCGGCTTCCTGAAGCTGCTGGGCGAGCGCCTGGGCGACGATCTGACCCTGCCGGCCGCCGACGAGTTCAGCTTCGAGGCGATCGCCGGGCATCGGGTCGGCGAGGTGAACGAATCGTCGCATTACCGCTCGGGCGATGCCGAGGGTTGGCGCGCCGAACTGCCGCCGGCCGTCGTGGAGTATGTGTGGGCGCAGTTCACCCCGCTGATGGAGCGCTACTACCCGGAATCGCGCCCCGCCTGAGGGCGCGCGCAGGTTCGGCGGGGCCGGCTCGGTTGCGCTGGGGCGGGGAGGGATTAAGTAACGCTCTCGAACGTTCCGAGCCTCATCGCCCCGACATCAGAGCCCGCATGAGCCATTCCCCCGATACGATCTACGGCACCACCATCGTCTCCGTCCGCTCCGGCGGGCGCGTCGCCATCGGCGGCGACGGGCAGGTGACGCTCGGCAACACGGTGATGAAGTCGAACGCGCGCAAGGTGCGCCGGCTCGGCAAGGGCGACGTGATCGGCGGCTTCGCCGGCGCGACCGCCGACGCCTTCACTTTGTTCGAGCGGCTGGAGGCGAAGCTGGAGCAGTATCCCGGCCAGCTCCAGCGCGCCGCTGTCGAGCTTGCCAAGGACTGGCGCACCGACCGCTATCTGCGCCGGCTGGAGGCGATGATGATCGTTGCCGACGCCAACGTCACGCTGGTGCTCACCGGCACCGGCGACGTGCTGGAGCCGGAGGCCGGCATTGCCGCCATCGGTTCGGGCGGCGGCTATGCGCTGGCGGCCGCCCGCGCGCTCGCCGACAGCGGGCAGGAGCCCGAGGCCATCGTGCGCAAAAGCCTCTCCATCGCCGCCGACATCTGCATCTACACCAACCAGAACGTCGTGGTGGAAACCATCGGCTAGGCTCCGCTCTCCGTCGTCCCGGACGGGCCGCAGGGCCGAGCCGGGACCGCGTGATGCTCTTTCCCTTCAGACGATCCCGGCTCTGCGCCCTTCGGGCTCCGGCCGGGATGACGGCTCAAACCAGAAGACCGTTCCGATGACCAGCTTCTCGCCCCGCGAAATTGTCTCCGAGCTCGACCGCTACATCGTCGGCCAGCACAAGGCCAAGCGGGCGGTCGCCATCGCGCTGCGCAACCGCTGGCGGCGCCAGCAGCTCGAAGGGCAGCTCCGCGACGAGGTGATGCCCAAGAACATCCTGATGATCGGCCCCACCGGTGTGGGCAAGACGGAAATCTCGCGCCGACTGGCGCGGCTCGCCGGTGCGCCCTTCCTCAAGGTCGAGGCCACCAAGTTCACCGAGGTCGGCTATGTCGGGCGCGATGTCGAGCAGATCATCCGCGATCTCGTCGAGGTCGGCATCGGGCTCGTCCGCGAGGTCCGGCGCAAGGGCGTCGAGGCGAAGGCGCATCTGGCCGCCGAGGAGCGCGTGCTCGACGCGCTGGTCGGCGCCACCGCCTCGCCCGGCACCCGCGAGAGCTTCCGCAAGAAGCTGCGCGACGGGCTGATGGACGAGAAGGAAATCGAGATCGAGGTTTCCGGCGGCGGCAATCAGGGCATGCCGATGTTCGAGGTGCCTGGCATGCCCGGCGCGCAGATGGGCGCCATTTCCATTGGCGACATGCTGGGCAAGGCCTTTGGCGGACGCTCCAAGCCGCGCCGGGTGACGGTGAAGGACGCCCACCCGCTGCTGCTCTCCGAGGAAGCCGACAAGCTGATCGACCAGGACGCCATCGTGCAGGAGGCGATCCGCTCCGTGGAGGAGAACGGCATCGTCTTTCTCGACGAGATCGACAAGATCGCCGGCTCCGAGCGGCGCGGCGGCGCCGACGTCTCGCGCGAGGGCGTGCAGCGCGACCTGCTGCCGCTGATCGAGGGCACCACGGTTTCCACCAAGCACGGGCCGGTGAAGACCGACCACATATTGTTCATCGCCTCGGGCGCCTTCCACGTCTCCAAGCCCTCCGACCTGCTGCCCGAGCTGCAGGGCCGGCTGCCGATCCGTGTCGAGCTAGAGGCGCTGACTCGCGAGGATTTCAGGCGCATCCTCACCGAGACCGAGGCAAGCCTCGTCAAGCAGTCAGTCGCGCTGATGGGCACGGAGGGCGTCACGCTCTCCTTCACCGACGACGCCATCGAGGCGCTCGCCGACATTGCCGTGCAGGTGAATGCCAGCGTCGAGAACATCGGCGCGCGGCGGTTGCAGACGGTGATCGAGCGGGTGCTGGACGAACTTTCCTTCACCGCGCCGGACCGTTCCGGCGACATGGTGGTTGTCGACGGCGCCTATGTGCGCGAGCGCGTCGCGGACCTCGCCGGCAACACGGATCTCAGCCGCTACATTCTCTGAATCGGCTCCGTAACGATTCTGAGCCGGCTGACGGTTTCACGTGAAACGCGGGAAGACCGGACGGCCGCCATCCTGGCCGGCATGCCGTCATCCCCGGGCTCGACCCGGGGATCCACGTCTTCATTCTCACCGGCACCCGCGAAAGACATGGATGGCCGGGCCAAGCCCGGCCATGACGGTCTGTGATCGGCAGTACCGATCCTTCAGCGCCCTGCCTCAGCCCGGCCGGCGGAGGATCTTGAGCCGGCCGAGCAGCTCGGCCACCGCCTCGGGCGGCAGGGTTCCGATCTCGCGGGCCAGCAAATTGGCGAGCTCGGTCGCTTCCGGCGAGAGGCCCGACGTGTCGACCACGACGCGCGGGTCGGAGATTTCCGCCAGCAGGCGCAGCGCCTCCGCCTCGTCCCAGATCACGTTGAAATAGGCCATGATGCGCTGGAGCAGCATGAAGGTGGGCTGGCCGCGCTTGCCGTGCTCCAGCGCCGAGAGATAGGCGGCGGAGACGCCGATCTGCTCGGCCATCTGCGACAGCGTCACACCGCGCTCGGCGCGCATCTCGCGCATGCGGCGGCCGAAGGGGGTCATGGCCGCCCCTCGCGCACGCGGCGCACCCGCACATAGAGCGCGCCCTCCCCGCCATGGCCGCGCCCGGCGGTCTCGAAGCCGACCACGACGGCCCGCAGTTCCGGCGCCGCCAGCCATTGCGGCACCAGCCGCCGCAGCACGCCGCGCCCGCCTTCGCCCGCCAGCACCTGCATGCCCTCGCCGCCTTTGCCGGTGATGACGAGCACCAGCGAGTGCCCCGCCCCCTGCGCCCCGCGCAGGAAAGCGATAAGCCGGCCATGCGCCGCGGCCTGCGTCAGCCCGTGCAGGTCGAGCCGCGCATCCACCTCGGCGCCGCGCGAGAGCCGGCGACGCAGCTTCGGCTCCAGCGGCGCCAGCGCCGGCGGGCCGGGACGCGGCTTCGGCGCGGGAGGCGCGGCGAGCGGGCGAGCGGGCTTGGGCTTCTCCGCCTCGGGCGGGGCGGGTTCGGGCGGCGGCTCCGCCGCTTCGGCGAGGCGCGGCAGCGGCTGCAGCGGCCGGATCGAGCGCGTGACATGATCCCACAGCGCCTTTTCCTCCGCATGAAGCGGGCGGCGGCGGCGCGGGCGTCCGGTGCCGTCTCCCGCCGTCATGGAGTCGCCACGGCAGCGGGCAGCGGCGGCCGCGCGGGGGGCGGCGGCACGTGCCGGCGCGAGGGATCGAGCGCGCGCGGCAGCAGGACGAAGAAGTCGCCGGGATTCTGGATGCGCCCGGCAATGGCGCCCGCTTCGGCCCCCGCGCCGAAGAAGATGTCGGCGCGCGCCGGGCCGATGATGGCCGAGCCGGTGTCCTGCGCGATCATCAGCCGCTCGAACGGCTCGACCGCCCCGCCGGGGCCGGTCGGCAGCGCGGCATCGATGAAGAAGGGCGTGCCATAGACATGGATCGCCTTGTCGACGGCGATGGTGCGGCCCGCCGTCACCGGCAGGCCCTGCGCGCCCACCGCGCCGTCGTCGCCCTTCAGCTCATGGGCGACGCGAAAGAACACATAGGAGCGGTTCTGCCGCATCAGCTCGCGCCCCTCGTCGGGATGGGCCCCGATATAGGCGCGGATGGCGTCCATCGACATCTTCTCGCGCGGCACCAGCCCGCGTTCGATCAGCAGGCGCCCCACCGGCGTGTAGGGCTGGCCGTTATGGCCGTCATAGTTGAGGCGCAGCACCTCGCCGTCCGGCAGGCGAACCCGAACCGAGCCCTGTATGTGGGCGAAGAAGGCATCGGCGGGATCGCGGATCCAGGCCACCTCCAGCCCCTTGCCGGCCAACGCGCCGTCCTCAATGGCGGCACGGTCGAAATAGGGCACCAGCGTGCCGTCGACCTTGCGGAAGGCCTGCCCCTTATTGGCGGGCGGCCCGTCCTTTGGCGGCGCCTCGACGATCAGATCGGATGGGCGAGCATAGAGCGGGGTGGCGAACTCCGCCGAGGGCGTGCGGGCGCCCTCCACCTCCGGCTCGTAATAGCCGGTGAGGAAACCGGTCGGCTGATCGAGCGCGGCGATGCGGAAAGGCCGGAACTCCTTCTCGAAGAAGGCGCGGGCCTGCCGTTCGGAGGGCTTCGCCGGTAGATGCCCGGCGCGGGAGCAGACGCCGCGCAGCGCCGTGAAGACCGGGCGGGGCGGGGCGACGAGATCGGGCCGGGCGAGGATGCGCGTGCAGCTTTTGCGGAAGACCGCCAATGCCTTGGCATGGTCGTCGCCCGCCCAGCCCGGCAGGGCGTCGAAGCTCACGGGCTCGAGCGACGCCTGTGGGAAAAGCGCCGCCGCGGCGGAAGCCCCGGAGGCCGCCGCGGCAAGGCCGGGCGTTCCGGTCAGCAGACCGGCACAGGCGAGGATGACGAGGGGAGCGCGCACCCCGTCATCTTCTCACGAAGCCGCTTCGGTGGCGACCAGCTTCCAGTTCGGGTCGCGGGCGCCGAGTTCGCGGGAGAAGGTCCACACATCGGTGACGTCGGCTACCTGCTCGGCATCGCCGTCGATCACCCGGCCGGCGCGGTCGCGCGTCACCGAGATGAGCTGCGAGTGGAAGCGCACGGTGATCTGGGCAGAGCGGCCCTTGGCGCCGGCCTCGACGATCTCCGCCTTCTCGATGCCGACGAACTGCGTCGTCATCGTCTCGCCGCGCTGCTCACGCTCGCCGATGGCGGCCGCGAAGCCGTCGAACACGTCCCGGGCCAGCAGGTCGCGCAGGCTGGCGCGATCGCCATTGGCGAAGGCGACGACGATCATCTCATAGGCGGCGCGGGCGCCGGTGAGGAAGTGCCTGGCGTCGAAGCCGCGCTCCTGCGCCGCGATGGCGTCGAGCCCGTTGGCGACCGCCGAGCCCACCTCGGCGACGCCGGCCCAGCGCGCGGGCGCGGGCTCGTCGCTCTCGGCAGCGGGTTCCACCGGCTCGACCGGCTCGGGAAGCGCCGGCTTTTCGGCGGTGCCGGGGAAATTCACCACCTTGTCGGAGGCGCCGGCCGGCGCCTTGGCGGCGTCACGGCGCGAATAGGGATCGTAGGGCGGCCGCTCCCGCCCCGTCCTTTGTCCCAGCACGCTGCGCAGCCGTATGAAGATGAACACGGCGAGGGCCAGGAAGATGATCGTATAGATATCGAACACGTCGCACTTCGCCGTTCTGTACCGCCGCCGGAACCGTCATCCGGTGCTTCGTTGACTGACATGTGGTGCGCGCGCCGCCCGTTCCAAGACGGCCCGGCCCCGCACCCCGCATGACCTATTTACGACGTCCGGCCGATTTCGCCACCCCGTTCCATGACGCAGGGTCATCACGTCCGGCGGCGTTCGGCCGATCACCGTAGGTGAACAGTAGAGCAAGCGACGGCGCAGCGCCAACCCGGCGGCGCGCCGGGCGCTCCGCTTGTGAGCGGCGATCAACCGTGTTAGCGACACCCGCCCGAATGCCAAAGACCGTCTGAGGCGGCTGACCGACCCAGCGGCACCCCATGCCGGCGCCCGACGGGCCCGGCCGGCGGACCCCACGGAGATTTCAATGGCCGAGACCGAGAACGCCACGCTGCCGACGCTGCAGGTGCTGACGCAGTACACCAAGGACCTGTCCTTCGAGAATCCGGGCGCACCGGAATCGCTGGTGGTCAAGGGCCAGCCGCAGATCGGCATCCAGATCAACGTCAATGCCCGCCCGGTGCGCGAGGGCAGCGAGTACGAGGTCGAGCTGAAGATCGAGGCCAAGGCCGAGCTCGGCAACAAGACCCTGTTCGCCCTCGAACTGGCCTATGCCGGCATCTTCCGCGCCCAGAACGTGGCGCAGGAGACCATCCACCCCTTCATCCTGATCGAATGCCCGCGCATGCTGTTCCCCTTCGCGCGGCAGATCGTCTCCGACACCGTGCGCAACGGTGGCTTCCCGCCGCTGCTGATCGACCCGGTGGACTTCGTGAGCCTCTACCGCCAGCGCATGGCGCAGACCGCGCCGAGCGGCGTGCTCGCGTCCTGAGCGGCGCGCCGCCAAGGCGCTTTCGACACCGAAGCATTCCGACGCGGCCGGCAGCCTCAGCTTCCGGCCGCGTAATCTTTCCAGATGGCGTTTTCACCCAGCGTGGCGATGAAGGCCGCGTGCGCGGCGGCCTCCTCCGCGCTGACGCGCGGGGCCAGCGGGCGCGGACGCCTAAGCGGCACCGCGACGCCGCCGGCGGCAATCGCCCCGGCGGTTTCCGCGACGGTCAGGCTCAGCGCCGTCTGCTTGCCGCCGCACAGCTCGGCATAGACCTCCGCCAGCAGCTCCGAATCCAGCAGCGCGCCGTGCTTGGTGCGGCGCGAGCTGTCGATGCCGTAGCGCGCCATCAGGTCGTCGAGACGATTCGACGCACCCGGATGACGCCGGCGGGCGAGCGAGAGCGTATCGATCACACGGTCGAAGGTCAGCGCCGGACGCGCAACCCGGGCGAGCTCGGCATTGATGAAGCCGATATCGAAGGCCGCGTTGTGGATCACCAGCGGATCGCCGCCGATAAAGGCGAGGAAATCCTCCACCACATGGGCGAAGAGCGGCTTGTCGGCGAGGAATTCCGCGGACAGGCCGTGCACGTTGAACGCCTCGACCGGCATGTCGCGCTCGGGGTTCAGGTACACGTGGTAGACCTGACCCGTCGGGATGCGGTTGAGGATCTCGACGCATCCGATCTCGACCAGCCGGTCGCCGGTCAGCGGGTTGAGGCCCGTGGTCTCGGTATCGAGAACGATCTCACGCATCCGGCTTCCCCCTGTCTTCGATCCTGTCGCGCAACCCGGCAAGCAGAGCCGCCACTTCGGCACGGGCATGGTCGAGCCCGTGGCCGGTGTCGATCACATAGTCGGCGCGCCGGCGCTTTTCCGAATCGGGCACCTGCCGGGAGAGAATCGCCGCGAATTTCTCCTCCGTCATGCCCGGTCGGGCCAGAACGCGCGCGCGCTGCACAGCTTCCGGCGCGGTGACGACGAGCACCGCGTCGACGCGGCCTTGCGGGCCGTTCTCGAACAGCAGCGGTATGTCGAGCACGGCGATGTCCTCGCCCGCCTCCGCCGCGCGGGCAAGGAAATCCTGCTCGCGGGCGCGCACCAGCGGGTGCACGATGGCCTCCAGCCGCTTCATCGCGGCGTCATCGCCGAGCACGCGTGCGGAAAGGCGCGCGCGGTCGATCCGCCCGCCATCCGCCACACCGGGAAAAGCAGCTTCCACCGACGCAACGCCCTCCGCGCCATAGAGTGCGTGCACGGCCGCGTCCGCATCGTGCACCGGCACGCCGAATTCGCGGAAGATCGCGGCGGTGGTCGACTTGCCCATGCCGATGGAGCCGGTGAGGCCGAGCCGGAAGGGGCGGGGAGGCGTCACGTCAGCTGCCCCTTGGCGGCGAGATCGGCGAGCGCCAGCGCCCGCAGCTCCGGCGTCACCTGCGGGCGCACGCCGAACCAGCGCTCGAAGCCCGGCACCGCCTGATGCAGCAGCATGCCGAGCCCGTCCACGGTGGCGAGGCCGCGCGCCTTCGCCGCCTTCAGCAGCGGCGTCTCCAGCGGCACATAGACGATGTCGGTCACCAGCGCGTCCGGGGAGAGGGCGGCAAGGTCGATGTCGAGCGGCGGCTGGCCCTTCATGCCGAGCGATGTGGTGTTGACGAGCAGCCGGCAGCCATTGAGCCGACCGGCGAGGTCGCGCCAGTCCACCGGCAGCACGGCAGGCCCGAACTGGTGGCGCAGCGCCTCGGCGCGCGCGCGGGTGCGGTTCGCCACCACCACACGGTCGATGCCGCGGCTGATCAGCCCGTAGACGATGGCACGCGCGGCGCCACCGGCGCCGAGCACCACTGCCTCGCCCAGCGCCCGCGCCCAGTCCGGCTCGGCCGCATCGAGATTGGCGAGGAAGCCGTAAACGTCGGTATTGGCGCCGTGCAGCCGGCCGTCTTCCAGCCAGAGCGTGTTGACCGCCCCCAGCGCCTGCGCCACGGGATCGCGAGAGGCGGCGGCACGGAAGGCGGCTTCCTTGTGCGGCACGGTGACATTGGCACCGACGAGGCCGGCGGCGGGGAAATCGGCCAGAAAGTCCTCGATGGCGTCGGGCGCCACGTCGCGCAGTCCGTATTCGCCGTCGATGCCGTGCTGCTTCAGCCAGTAGCCATGGATCAGCGGCGAGCGCGAATGGGCGACGGGATGGCCGATCACGGCGGCATGGCGTGTCACAGCAGAACTCCCTGGCGGCGCAGAAAGGCGAGAAGCGGCAGCAGCGGCAGGCCGAGGATTACCGAATGGTCGCCCTCGACACGCTCGAACAGATGGATGCCCAGCCCTTCGAGCTGGTAGCCGCCGACACTCGACAGCACGGCCTCGCCAGCCTCCGCCAGATAGGCGTCGAGTGCCGGCGCAGCGAGCGGGCGCATCGCGAGCGCCGCACTCTCCACCGTCTCGAACAGCACGGCACCGTCGCGCGCCACGCACAACGCGGAATGCAGGTGGTGTGTCCGTCCGGCGAGCCGGGTGAGCTGCGCGCGGGCCGCTCCGAGGTCGGCCGGCTTGTGGAAGGCCTCGTCCCCAAGCGCCAACGTCTGGTCGGCGCCGATTACCAGCCGACCGGGATGAAGGGCGCTGCCCGTCCGCGCCTTGGCGCGTGCAAGGATAGCGGCGACCTCGCGCGGATCGGCGCCGGCGGCAACGGCTTGCGCCTCCAGCGCGCGCTCGCCGACATCGACGCCTGTCGCCTCGAAGGCCAGGCGGGCGGCTTCCAGCAGGGCGCGCCGGGCGGCGCTCTTCGAGGCCAGCACGAGCGGGGCATTGCCGCGCCAGAGCGGGTTTTCGCGAGCGTTGTCAGCCACGAGCTTTTTCAACCATGCGCCTGCTCGGCCAGTTTGCGACGATGTTCCTGCAAAAGCCCGATGATGGCCGCCGCGGTCTCCTCGATGGAGCGGCGGGTGACGTCGATCATCGGCCAGCCATGGCGGGCGCAGAGCCGGCGGGAAAAGGCGATCTCCTCCGCCACCCGCTCGCGGTCCGTATAGGCGTCCGCCGGCTGGGCGGCGTTGAGGCCCAGCAGCCGGTTGCGGCGGATCTCCACCACACGGTCGGCGCTGGCGAGCAGACCGACGACCAGCGGGCGCTTGAGCTCGGAGAGGCCCGGCGGCACCGGCAGGCCGGGCACCAGCGGAATGTTCGCGGTCTTGATGCCGCGATTGGCGAGATAAATGCTGGTCGGGGTCTTGGAGGAGCGCGAGATGCCGAGCAGCACCACGTCTGCCGCCTCCAGCCCGTCCACATGCTGGCCGTCATCGTGCATGACGGTGAAGTTCATCGCGTCGATGCGGCGGAAATACTCGCCGTCGAGCTGGTGCTGGCCGCCGACGCGCGGCTCCGGCGCACCGCCGAGATAGGCCTGAAAGAGCTGCACCACCGGCGCCAGCACGGAGAGCACGGGGATGCTGTTGTCGCGGCAATAGGTCTTCAACCGGTTGCGCAGTTCGCGGTCGGTCAGCGTATAGAGCACGATGCCGGGATATTCCTCGATGGCCTGGATGACCTTGTCGAGCTGCTTGTGCGCGCGCACCAGCGGATAGATGTGCTCGATGGGCTTGAGATTGTACTGCGCCGCCGCCGCACGGCCGACGCTCATCAGCGTCTCGCCGGTGGAATCCGAGACGAGATGGAGGTGGTAGTAGCTCTCCGCCGGGCGGGAAGCGTCAGTCACGCCGGTCATCCACAGGCCTGTGCATAGGGGTGGAACAAGACACGCCATTCCGGCGTTCGCAAGAGGCGCCTGTTGAAACCGGGCGGCGTCCTCCACAGGGCTCGGCCTGTGATTCGAATCAAGGCGGCATTTCCGAACAGCGTGGATAAATGCCTCGGCCCCGCCCAAGCCACTGATGGGCAAGGGCTTGTGCCAAACGCGCAAACGTCGTCACGGCGGCTTGCCTGGGGGCAGGTTGTGATGGGCGAGGAACCCGTCTAATGCCCTTGCCTAAACAAAGACGACTCTCCTTCAAAAGAGATTAAAGAAGTATGAATGGGCCGGGGGATAAGGCAGCAAGCCTGCCGATCGTGCTGCAGGCGCTCGATGGGCATGTGCCGAAACGCACGCCGATCTGGATGATGCGCCAGGCCGGGCGTTATCTCCCGGAATACCGCGCCGTGCGCGAGAAGGCGGGAGACTTCCTGACCCTGTGCTACACGCCCGACTATACGGTGGAGGTGACGCTGCAGCCGATCCGCCGCTTCGGCTTCGACGCGGCGATCCTGTTCTCCGACATTCTTGTCGTGCCCCATGCGCTGGGCGTGCCGCTGACCTTCGAAGCGGGCGAAGGGCCGCGTCTGCGTCCGGTGACGAACGGCGATGAGCTTGCCGGGCTGCGCGAGGGTCTCGATGCCTCGAAGATCGACCGCGTGTTCGAGGCGGTGACGCGCATCCGTGCCGAGCTGCCGGAGGAGACGGCTCTTCTGGGCTTCTGCGGCGCGCCGTGGACCATCGCCACCTATATGATCGCCGGGCGTGGCACGCCGGATCAGGCGCCGGCCCGTCTCGCCTCGCTGCGCGATCCCGCCTTCTTCGGCGCGCTGATCGACCGCATCGTCGAGGCGTCCATAGGCTATCTCGTCGGCCAGTTCCGCGCCGGGGCGGATGCGGTGCAGATTTTCGACAGCTGGGCCGGCGTGCTCGACCCGGAAGCCTTCAGGCGCTGGAGCATCGCGCCCATCGCCCGCATCGTCGCCGGGGTGCGGGCGCAGGTGCCGGGCGCCCGCATCATCGCCTTCCCGAAGGGAGCGACGCTGTCCGGCCTCACCGAGCTGGTGGCGGCGACCGGGGTCAACGGCGTCGGGCTGGACTGGACGGCGGAACGGCGGGCGACGCGCTACGCGCTAGGGGCGAAATGTGCCTTGCAGGGCAATCTCGACCCGCTCACCCTGATCGCCGGTGGCGCGGCGCTCGATGCGGCGGTGGATTCCATCGTGGAGGATTTTCGCGGCGCATCGCATATCTTCAATCTCGGCCATGGCATCCGGCCGGAGACGCCGATTTCCCATGTCGAGCGGATGATTGCACGGGTGCGGGGCTCGTGAGCGGGGCGGAATTTCGATGCTCTATGACTGGATCAAGGCGCTGCACGTCATCGCCGTCATCTCGTGGATGGCGGGCATGCTCTATCTGCCGCGCCTGATGGTCTATCACTGCGACGCACCGCCCGGCACGCGCCAGTCCGAGACCTTCAAGGTGATGGAACGGCGCCTTTTGAAGGCGATCATCAACCCGGCGATGGCTGTGACCTGGCTGGCGGGCCTGTGGCTCGCCTGGCAGGGCAGCTGGTATGCCGCGCCCTGGTTCCACGTGAAACTGGCGCTCGTGCTGCTGCTGAGCGGCTTCCATGGCGCGCTGTCGGCCTGGGTGAAGGACTTCGCGGCCGACCGCAACGTCCGGCCGGCGCGTTTCTACCGGATCGCCAACGAGGTGCCGACGCTGCTGATGATCGGCATCGTCGTCATGGTCATCGTTAAGCCGTTTTGAGGGTGTTTAAGCTGTCTTAGGCAGGCTTGCGCCGAATCGTGGCTTTGCCTATGGTGCGCCTACTCCACGAAGCTGGCTGACGCTCCGCTTTGGCAGGCATCTCCCCGGTGCCGCCCGGTGTGCCGGACGAACGACCGATCCTTTCGGCCGGGTCCGCAGACCAGCGCTTCCCACCTTATCCAGTCCCGGCAGGTTCATTGGCTTGGCCGGGTCACTCCAATTCCTATTCGAGGCCCTTTCCCATGGGGGAAATGAAGCTCCAGGACCTCAAGTCCAAGAATCCCGCCGAACTTCTCGTGTTCGCGGAGGAACTTGAGGTCGAGAACGCCAGCACGCTGCGCAAGCAGGAGCTGATGTTCGCCATTCTCAAGCAGCTCGCCGCCAAGGACACCGACATCATCGGCGAGGGCGTGGTCGAGATCCTCTCCGACGGTTTCGGCTTCCTGCGCTCGCCGGATGCCAACTACCTGCCCGGTCCCGACGACATCTATGTGTCGCCCAGCCAGATCCGCCGCTTCGGCCTGCGGACGGGCGACACGGTGGAAGGCCAGATCCGCAGCCCGAAGGATGGCGAACGCTACTTCGCGCTGCTCAAGGTCAACACGATCAATTTCGAGGACCCGGACAAGATCCGGCACAAGATCAACTTCGACAACCTGACGCCGCTCTATCCCGATGAGCGGCTGAAGCTCGAAATCGAAGACCCGACGCGCAAGGATTTTTCCGCCCGCGTCATCGACATCGTGGCGCCGATCGGCAAGGGCCAGCGCGGCCTCATCGTCGCGCCGCCGCGCACCGGCAAGACGGTGCTGCTGCAGAACATCGCGCAGTCCATCACCACCAACCATCCCGAGTGCTATCTCATCGTGCTGCTCATCGACGAGCGGCCGGAGGAAGTCACCGACATGCAGCGCTCGGTGAAGGGTGAGGTGGTGTCCTCCACCTTCGACGAGCCGGCCCAGCGCCACGTGCAGGTCGCCGAGATGGTCATCGAGAAGGCCAAGCGCCTCGTCGAGCACAAGCGCGACGTCGTCATCCTGCTTGATTCGATCACCCGCCTCGGCCGCGCCTACAACACGGTGGTGCCGTCTTCCGGCAAGGTGCTGACCGGCGGTGTCGACGCCAACGCCCTCCAGCGGCCGAAGCGCTTCTTCGGCGCGGCACGCAACATCGAGGAAGGCGGCTCTCTCACCATCATCGCGACCGCGCTCATCGAGACCGGCTCGCGCATGGACGAGGTGATCTTCGAGGAGTTCAAGGGCACCGGCAATTCCGAGGTCATCCTCGACCGCAAGGTCTCGGACAAGCGCGTCTTCCCGGCGATCGACATCACCCGTTCGGGCACCCGCAAGGAAGAGCTGCTTGTGCCGGCCGACGTTTTGAAGAAGATGTACGTCCTGCGCCGCATCCTGAACCCGATGGGCACCGTCGACGCCATCGAGTTCCTCGTCGACAAGCTGCGCCAGACCAAGACCAATGGCGACTTCTTCGATTCGATGAACACCTGAACCGGGCCGCGGGAGGCGGGCATGAAGGCAGGACGTCACTTCCCGGTCTTCCTCTCCGCCGCCGCGACCGCGCTGCTGCTCGCCATGCCCGCTCATGCCGGCATGGCCGAGCGCGAGCCGCCTTCCGCCGTGCTGTGGCTCTTCGTCATCGGCATCGCGGCGCTGAGCTGGGTGATGGCCTGCCGGCGCTGGTGGCTGCCCATGGCGGTCTGGCTGCCGGCCGCGCTTTTCATCGCCAGCCTCGTCGCCGACTTCGCCGATCCGGTCATTGGGCCGGCGGTGCGCGAGGAGCTGGGCCTGACCTACATTTTCCAGGCGGACCTTGCCGGCGCGCTGATGCTCGTCGTGCCGCTGATGTTTGCGAACATACAGTTCAGCCGTAAGGATTGAGCGGCGAGGCCAGGAAAGGCTCGGACGAGGCGGGGCCGTGCCTTCGCCGTTGTTATTTGCGGAATTGCCGGAAAAATATTCCCCACGGCGGATTTCATATGCGAAATCGCCGGAAATAGCGTCATTTCGTGCACGAAACGATGGCCTCCAGAATTGACTCAGGGCGGCAATCTCGACTCTCTCTCGATACATTGGTCATAAAAAGCCGTGCGGCCGCCAGCGGGCATTTCTGGGCTCCGGATGGGCTTGGGCCTTTTTGCTCCCCTATTTATCCACAGGACGGCGCACAGGGTTGTCCACCGACCGTCGAACAGGGAAATCCCACCGCTCCGCTAGCTGGGCCCGACCGAGGAACGCATCGTCTCGGCCAGTTGCGTCGATTCCGTCACAGGAAGCGAACACACCGCGCCGGCGCAGACGAAGGCGGCGGCGCCCTTGACCGCCAGCGCCTTGGCACGGGCGGGATGATCGGCGGGCAAAGTCTCGGGATCGGTGACGCGCTGGACCGTCACGTCGACCCGCGGCAGGCGGCGGGCGGCGTCGAACAGCGCGTCTGCCACCTCGCCCGCGCCGACGATGACGATCTCCGGCGCGCGCAGCCGGCTGTCGAGCGCGTTGAGCAGGCCGGCATGGCTGTAGAGGCTCGGCGCCGCGCGCGGCAGCAACCCATCGAACAGCCGGTCGGCCCGCGCGCGCCACGCCTCGTCGCCGGTCAGCGTGGCGAGGCGCACGAGATTGCGGGCGATCAGCGCGTTCGGGTTGGTCACGGCGTCGTCGGCCGTAGCCTCCGGGCGCAGGATCAGCCCTTCGGCGTCATCCGCCGTGAGATAGTAGCCGCCATCGTCTGCGGTGTGATGGGCCTCCAGCTTCTCCTGCCAGGCGCGCGCGCGTTCGAGATAGGGCGCCTCGCCCGTCGCCTGATGCAGCGCCAGCGCGGCGCCGATCATCGCGGCGTAGTCGGAGGCAAGGCCCGGAAACACCAGCCGCCCGTCGCGCCAGCTATGGCCGAGCCGCCCGTCGCGGGTCATCGATTCGGCGATGAAATGGAAGGCGCGCGCCGCCAGCTCGACCCATTCCGGCCGGCCGAAGCGGGGCGCGGTGTTGGCGAGGGCGGCGATCATCAGCCCGTTCCAGTCGGCCAGCACCTTGTCGTCGCGGCCGGGCGGCACCCGAGCGGCGCGAATGGCAAGTAGCTTGTCGCGCAGCAGGGCGAGGCGCATCTCGTCGGCGCCGGAGCGCTCGACTTCTTTGAGTCGATTCGGGATCGAAACGCCTTCCCAATTGCCGAAGGGGGCGATGTCGTAGTGCCGGGCGAAGAACTCGGCATCCTCGGCGCCCAGCGCGTCGAGCACCTGCTTCAGCGTCCAGACATAGTAGCGGCCCTCATGCCCTTCCGAATCCGCGTCGAGGCTGGCGGCGAAGGCGCCACTTGTCGTGAGCATCTCGCGCTCCAGCCAGCCGACCGTTTCCTCGGCGCGGGCGCGGAACAGGTCGGCGAGCGTCTCGGAATAGGCGAGGCCGAGCAGCTCCAGGATCTGTGCATTGTCGTAGAGCATCTTCTCGAAATGCGGCACCAGCCAGCGGTCGTCGACGGAATAGCGGGAATAGCCGCCGCCGATATGGTCGTAGATGCCGCCCTCGCTCATGCCGTCGAGCGCGTGCAGGGCGGCGTCGCGCAGGCGCTGGCGGCCGGTGCGCTCCCAGCCGCGCCACAGCAGTTCGAGGAAGGGCGTGTTGGGGAATTTCGGCGAGCCCTGCAGCCCGCCATGCTCGGTGTCCATGATGCCGAGGATGCGGCCCGCGACGTCGTCGAGCTCGTTGATGCCGATGGTCACCTGGCCTTCCGGGCGGGCCTTGCGGCGCAGCCGGTCGAGCAGGGCGACGCGGTTCTGCGCGATGCGCGGATCGCCCGAAGCGTAGGCGTTCGCCATCGTCCTCAGCACATCGGCGAAGGCCGGCTGGCCGTAGCGCGCCTCGTTCGGGAAATAGGTGCCGCCCCAGAAGGGCGCGCCCTCGGCATCGAGGAACATGGTCATCGGCCAGCCGCCCTGCACGCCGAGCTGCTGGAGCGCCGCCATGTAGATCTGGTCGACCTCGGGCCGCTCCTCGCGATCCACCTTGATGTTCACGAACAGCTCGTTCATCACGGCGGCCGTCGCCTCGTCCTCGAAGCTCTCATGCGCCATCACGTGGCACCAGTGGCAGGCGGCATAGCCGATGGAGAGCAGCACCGGCCGGCCGCTGCGCCGGGCCTCCTCGAAAGCCTCGGGACCCCATTGCCACCAGTGGACGGGGTTGTCCTTGTGCTGGAGAAGATAGGGGCTGGCAGCGTCGGCGAGGCGGTTGGTCAAGGCGTCTCTCCGGTGAGGGATCGGGTCGGGCGAAGCGGCTCGACAGGCAGATAGGGCGTAGCTCGTGAGTTCGCAGCAGGAAAGCACAAACTCCCGCGTCGCCGACGCCACCATAGCGGCGGTCTCTTCCGGATCGGGTGGGGCGGTGGCGGTGATCCGCATCTCCGGCCCGGCGGCGGGGGAGGCGGTTCGTGCGCTGACCGGGCGGCTGCCGGAACCGCGCCGCGCCAGCCTTGCCCGCCTCGCCGATCCCCGGACGGGCGAGCGGCTGGATGAGGGCCTGGCGCTCTGGTTTCCCGGACCTCGCAGTGCCACCGGCGAGGACATGGCGGAACTGCAGATCCATGGCGGGCGTGCCACGGTTGCCGCCGTGCTGGCGGCGCTGTTCGCGGTGCCGGGGGTTCGTCCCGCCGAGCGGGGCGAATTCACCCGGCGCGCTTTCCTTAACGGGCGGATGGACCTGACGGAGGCCGAGGGTCTTGCCGATCTCATCGCCGCCGAGACGGAGGGGCAGCGCCGCCTCGCCTTCGCGCATGCCTTTGGTCATCTCGGCCGGCAGGTGGAGGGGTGGCGCGCCCGGCTCATCCGCGCCATGGCGCTGGTGGAGGCCGGGATCGACTTCGCGGATGAGGACGACGTGCCGGCGGAAGCCCGCGCGCTGGCGCGGCCGAACGTCGAGGCGCTGCTCGGCGCGCTCGAGGCGGCTCTGGCTGACCGGCGCGGCGCGATGGTGCGCGAGGGCGCGGCCATTGCCATCGCCGGGCGTCCCAATGCCGGCAAGTCCTCGCTCATCAATGCGCTCGCGGCGCGCGACGTCGCCATCGTCTCGGACGAACCGGGCACCACGCGCGACGTGCTGGAAGTGGCGCTCGATCTCGGAGGCCAGAAGGTGACGCTGATCGACACAGCCGGCCTGCGCGAGGCCGAGGGCAAGGTCGAGGCCGAAGGCATCCGCCGCGCCCGCGTCCGGATCGCGCAAGCGGACCTCGTTTTGTGGGTGCACGACGTGTCGACCGGCGCGCCGCCTCAAGCGCGACCGGATATCGACGCGGGGGAGGGCGCCGGGCTCTGGCTGCTGGCGAACAAGATCGACGCGGCCTCACCTGGCGTCGCGCCGGAGGCCGAATGGGCGACGCGTCGTTTCGCGGTCTCGGCCCGCGACGGCTTGGGGCTCGAAGGGCTCACCGAAGCGCTCGCCGTCTTCGTGGCGGAGCGTGCGCGGGGTGCCGAGCATCCCGCGCTCATCCGCGAGCGGCACCGGACCAGCGCGCAGGAGGCGGCCGGCCATCTGCGCGCGGCGCTTGCCGAATGGGCGACGCTCGACGACGAGCTCATCGCCGAGGAGCTGCGTCTCGCCGGCCGGGCCCTCGGACGGATGACCGGCAGCATCGGCGTCGAGGATCTGCTCGACGTGGTGTTCCGCGAATTCTGCATCGGCAAATAGACCGTCGCGCCGATCGTGCCGGCCCGTCCGTCGAGGGAGGATTCACGTGAAACATCGGACCGGCGGGCTCCGATTCGTAAACGAAATGTTTCACGTGAATCAGGCTCGGCGGGTCTGCCGATGGGATGACCTCTTCGTGCCCGAGGCGGCGACGCTTGACGGGGCGGCGATAGGATGGCTTCAACAGGGCGCCGCCCGTGCATCGTAAAGCGCCGGCGCCCCCCGCTCCCTCATTTCCGGTCCGCCCTCCGCATGAGCACACCTGATCTTTCCTTCGATGTCGCCGTCATCGGCGGCGGCCATGCCGGCACCGAAGCCGCCGCCGCCGCCGCGCGGCTGGGTGCACGCACCGTGCTCGTCACCCACGCGCGCGCGACCATCGGGGCGATGTCGTGCAACCCGGCGATTGGCGGGCTCGGCAAGGGCCATCTCGTGCGCGAGATCGACGCGCTGGACGGGCTGATGGGCCGCGTCGCGGACCGGGGAGGCATCCAGTTCCGCGTGCTGAACCGGCGCAAGGGCCCGGCCGTGCGCGGCCCGCGCGCCCAGGCAGACCGGCGCCTCTACGCGCAGGCGATGCAGCAGGAGATCGATTCGCAGCCGAACCTGTCGGTGCTGGAGGGCGAGGCCGACCGGCTGATTCTCGACGGCGGCCGCGTCACCGGGCTTGTGCTGGCGGACGGGCGGGTCGTGTTCGTGGGTGCCGTGGTCATTACCACTGGCACCTTCCTCAATGGGCTGATCCATATTGGCGACCGCCAGATGCCGGCGGGGCGGATGGGGGAGGCTCCGGCGCGGGGCCTGTCCGGCTCGCTCGCCACGTTGGGCCTCTCGCTGGGGCGCCTCAAGACCGGCACGCCACCGCGCCTCGATGGGCGCACGATCGACTGGGCCGGGCTGGAGATGCAGGAAGGCGATTCGCCGACGGAACCATTCTCGACCTTGACCGAGGCGATCACCAACCCGCAGGTGAAGTGCGGCATCACCCGCACGACCGACGCGACGCACGAGGTGATCCGCGCCAACATCGCACGCTCGGCCATGTACTCCGGCAACATCCGCAGCGTCGGCCCGCGCTACTGCCCGTCTATCGAGGACAAGATCGTCCGTTTCGGCGAGCGCGAGGGGCACCAGATTTTCCTGGAACCGGAGGGGCTCGACGACCCCACCGTCTATCCCAACGGCATTTCCACCTCGCTGCCGGAAGAGGTGCAGCTCGCGCTGCTCGCCACCATCCCCGGGCTGGAGCGGGTGCGCATGCTGCGGCCAGGCTACGCCATCGAGTACGACCACGTCGATCCCCGAGAGCTGGAGCCGACGCTGGAGCTGCGCAAGGCGAGGGGGCTTTTCCTCGCCGGCCAGATCAACGGCACTACCGGTTACGAGGAGGCGGCGGCGCAGGGGCTGGTCGCCGGGCTGAACGCGGCACGCCGGGCGGCCGGGCAGGAGGGCGCAACCTTCGATCGGGCGCAGGCTTATATCGGCGTAATGATCGACGATCTTGTCACGCGCGGGGTCAGCGAGCCCTACCGCATGTTCACCTCGCGCGCCGAATACCGCCTGTCGCTGCGCGCCGACAATGCCGACCAGCGCCTCACCGGGAAGGGCGAGGCGCTCGGCCTCGTCGGGGCGGAGCGGGCGCGGCGCTTCGGCGAGAAGCGGGCGTCGCTGGAGCGGCTGCGCGGCTGGGCGCGCTCGGTATCGCTGACGCCGGACGAGGGCGACCGGCACGGGCTGAAGCTCAATCGTGACGGCCAGCGCCGCACCGCCTTCGATCTGTTGTCCTACCCGCATGTCGGCTGGGCCGATATCTCCCGTATCTGGCCGGAGGTGGCGGGCGAAGAGGCGCGGCTCGGCGAGCAGGTGGAGATCGACGCCAAATATGCGGTCTATCTGCATCGGCAGGAGGCCGACATCGCTTCCTTCCGCCGGGATGAGGCGGCCGAGTTGCCGGAGGTCGATTACCGCGACCTCGCCGGTATCTCGAACGAGATCAAGGCGAAGCTGGAATCGATTCGGCCCCGTACCGTTGGCCAGGCGAGCCGCATTGACGGCATGACGCCGGCCGCGCTGGCGCTTCTGGCCGCCCATGCCCGCCGCGCGCGTTGACCCGCGCCGCGCTAGGATGCGACATGACCGACGCCGATTCGTCTGCCGAAGACCGCGCCCAAGCGCTGAAGCTCGCCCCTGTTTCACGTGAAACGGCGGAGCGGCTCGACGCCATCGTCGCCCTGCTGCGCAAATGGCAGCGCACCATCAATCTGGTGGCCCCCGCCACGCTGCCGGTGCTGTGGACGCGCCATGTCGCCGACTCGCTCCAGCTCGTGCCGCTCGCGGGGGAGGCGACGCGCTGGGTCGATCTCGGCTCGGGCGGCGGCTTTCCCGGTCTCGTCGTGGCGGCGGCGCTCGCCGAGCGGCCGGGCGCCGACATCACGCTGGTGGAGAGCGACAGCCGCAAGGCGGCCTTTCTGCGGGAGGCGGCGCGCATCGCGGAGTTGCCGGTGACGGTGCTGCCGGCACGGATCGAGCAGGTCGGGCCGCGGATCGCAGCAGGTGTCGAGATCGTCTCCGCCCGCGCCCTTGCACCTCTCCCCAGACTGCTGGAACTGGCCGCCCCTTTCCTTGCGCAGGGAGCAATGGGCCTGTTCCTCAAGGGACAAGATGTTGATAACGAATTGACCGAAGCCTCTAAATCTTGGAAGATTCAAACCGAGATCAAGGGCAGCTGGACCGACAGAAACGGCCATGTCCTGATCGTTCGGGCGGCTGAGCCGCTGAGACCGACATCATCGGGCGCGACGCCCAACCCAGCAGGGTCGACACCATGACGGATGAGGCTTCGCTCGTACCGAACGCGCCGCGGCCCGTGCCCCGCGTTCTCGCGCTCGCCAACCAGAAGGGCGGCGTCGGCAAGACCACGACGGCGATCAATCTCGGCACCGCGCTGGCCGCCATCGGCGAGACCGTGCTGATCGTCGACCTCGATCCGCAGGGCAACGCCTCGACCGGGCTCGGCATCGACCGGCGCAGCCGGCGCGTCTCGACTTATGACGTGCTGACCGGCGATGTCAGCCTTCGTCAGGCTATCCTCGAGACGGCGGTGCCCCGGCTGCATATCGCGCCGTCCACCATGGACCTATCCGGCCTTGAGCTGGAACTCGCCGGCGAGCGCGATCGCGCCTATCGGCTGCGCGACGCCATCCGGGCACTCAACGCACCGAGTTCGGATCGGAACCGGAATGAAATCGATTACACCTACGTTCTGATCGACTGTCCGCCTTCGCTGAACCTGATCACGGTCAACGCAATGGCGGCGTCGAACGCCATCCTCGTGCCGCTGCAATGCGAGTTCTTCGCGCTGGAGGGTCTGTCGCAGCTTCTCAAGACCGTCGAGCAGGTGCGCAGCACGCTGAATCCGCAGCTCTCCATCCATGGCATCGTGCTGACCATGTTCGACGCCCGCAACAACCTCTCCACCCAGGTGGTGGAGGATGTGCGCCAGTTCATGGGCGAGAAGGTCTACGAGACCATCATCCCGCGCAATGTGCGCGTCTCCGAGGCGCCGTCCTACGGCAAGCCGGTGCTGCTTTACGATCTCAAATGCGTGGGCTCGCAGGCCTATCTTCGTCTCGCATCCGAAATAATCCAGCGCGAGCGCGCGCTGCGGGCGGCATAAGGGAGCCGTGATGGCGATGGCGGAAGATGGCGGACGTTCGCGGCTCGGGCGCGGTCTGGCGGCGCTGATCGGTGACATGGGCGAGGATAGCTCGGCGGCCAACGATCGCGGCCGCTCGAATTTCGGCGCCCGCAAGGTGCCGTTGGCCTTCCTGCGCGCCAATCCGCGCAACCCGCGCCGCAGCTTCGGCGAGCAGGATCTCGAGGATCTCGCCGCGTCCATCCACGAGCGCGGCATCATCCAGCCCATCGTCGTGCGCCAGGTGGCGGGCGAGCGCGACGCCTATGAGATCGTCGCCGGCGAGCGCCGCTGGCGCGCCGCCCAGCGCGCCGGCATCCACGAGGTGCCGATCGTCGTCGTCGAGGTCAACGACCGCGAGGCGCTCGAGATCGCCATCATCGAGAATGTCCAGCGCGCCGACCTCAATCCGCTGGAAGAGGCGGCCGGCTATCAGGCTCTGGCCGACCAGTTCGGCTATTCGCAGAACGACCTCGCCCGCGTCATCGGCAAGAGCCGCAGCCATGTCGCCAACACGCTGCGCCTGCTGCGCCTGCCGGAAACGGTGAAGACCTATCTCGCCGACGGCCGCCTCTCGGCCGGCCACGCCCGCGCGCTGCTGACCCAGGACGATCCCGAGACGCTGGCGCGCGCCATCGTCGAGCAGGGCATGAATGTGCGCGCCATCGAGGCGCTGGCGCAGGAGCTGAACGTCGCCAAGGCGGAAGCCGCCGGCAAGCCGGCGCGCAAGGCGAAGGTGCCGGCCGCCCTCGACGCCGACACGGCGGCGCTGCAGCGCAAGCTCTCCGACGCGCTCGGCCTCCAGGTCGTGCTGAAGCACGAGGGCGAGGCGGGCGAACTGCGCATCCGTTATTCCTCGCTCGACCAGCTCGACGAGGTGTGTCGGAAGCTCGCGGGTTCCTGAAGCTTTCGGGTTTCAGCCGCGCCGCGCCTGCCCGGCGACCTGCAGCAGTGCCCGCTCGGCGATGGCCGGCCCCAGCGTCGCGTTGCGACGTGCGGCGAGCAGAGCGTCGTCGAGCGCCAGCAGGGCGGTTTCCAGCCGGGCCGCCGTCCAACCCCGAAGTGCTTTTTCAATCAAAGGCTTGCGCCGGAAATGGATCGCCGGGCGGGTGCCTTCTATCGCCCGCTCGACACTTCCACCGGCCTCGATGCCGAGCCGCATGACGTGCAGCGTCTGCGCCGCCCGGCACACCGAGCCGAGGATAATGTCGGCGCGCATGCCTTCCCCGGTGGCTTTCGCGAAGGCGCCGGCCGTCTCCTCCGGCTGGCCGGCGAAGGCGCCATCGGCGATCTCGTCCAAAGCGAGGCTGGAGGCGTCGCCGACGATGGCGCGTACGTGCTCCAGCGTCACGCGCGGCTCGCCGGCGGCATAGAGCAGCAGCTTGCCGATCTCGCCGCGCGAGGCCATGCGGTCGCTGCCGAGCAGCCCCATCAGCTCGGCCCGCGCGTCGCGGTCGATGGCGATGCCGGCCTCCGCCGTCATGGTGTCGATCAGCCGGGTCAGGTCGCGGTCGGTGTCGGCGTAGCAGGCGATGGCGAGCGCATGGGGCGAATTCTCGCACAGGGCGCGCAGACCCTGTCCGCGCTTGAGGTCGCCGGCCTCGATCACCACCACGGCGCCGGAGGGCGGGGCGGCGAGCAGCGCCTCCACCGCCGGGGCGACATTGCGCGAGCCGACCCGGAGCGAGACGACGCGCCGGCCGCCGAACAGCGCCAGGGTGGCGGCTTCGTCGACGAGGCGGCCGGGGTCGCCGGCGATCTCGTCGCCGTCGAGCCGCACGATGCCGAACGGGTCGTCGGATCCTTGCGCGGCGCGCGCGAGATAGGCGCGGGCGCGCTCGCGCGCCAGTCCGCTGTCCGGGCCGAACAGCAGCAGCAACGGACGCAGCGGGTCGATGCGGGAGAGCGTCGCCTCGACGTCGCCGGGCCGGACCGCGACCATGGCGCGGATCAGCTCTTCGGCGCGCGGGTCAGGAAATAGGAGGCGAGCTGGGTGCGGATCTGCTCGGCGACCACGCCGGAGGAGCGGTTCTCCGCATCGCGAATGGCGCGGGCGCGGGCGAAGCGCTGATAGCCGCTGTCGAGCGAGGCCTTGCCGACCGCCTTGCCGCTCGCCACCGGCGTCTTGAGATTGCCGACGTCGTAGAGCCGCCAGCCGACATCGACGGTGACGAGCTCGACTTCCGGCAGGCCGGTGAGCGGGCTCACCACCGCAGCTTCGCTGGTGGTGCTGGAGACGTTGAGCAGCAGCCGGTAGGGTGCGCCGACCGGATTGCCGGAGCCGCCGGTAAGGGCGAAGATCAGGTCGTTGCGGACCTCGTTGCCGACGCGTCCCTCGGCAAAGGCGATCTCCATGTCCTTGAACTGCTGATCCAGCACCGGGCCCGCGCCCGGCGTGGTCTCCGCATACATGGGCTGGAAGCAGCCGGCGGTGGAGATGGCGAGCATCCCCGCGCAGGCGAGGCCGAGAAGGCGGCGGCGGGAGTGCATCGGGTTCATCCGGTCAGGCGACGACATTCACAATCCTCTGCGGCACCACGATGATACGCTTTGGAGCGCGTCCGTCGAGTGCCTGCGCCACAAGTTCGAGTTCGAGCACGGCCTTCTCGACTTCGGCGGGGCTGGCTTCCTTCGGGACCACGATTTCGCCGCGCCGCTTGCCGTTGATCTGAATCGGCAGCGTAACGGTGTCGTCGGCGAGCAGATCCGGCTCGACGGAGGGCCAACGTGCCTCGGCGACAAGGCCCTCGCCGCCCAGCACGGTCCAGCATTCCTCCGCCAGATGCGGCACCATGGGCGCCACGACCCCGACGAGGAAAATCGCGGCCTCGCGCAGCGCGAAGGCGATATCGGGTGTCACCTCGCCCTTTCGGGCGGCGACCAGCGCGTCGCCGAACACATTGGCGAAGGCGTGCACGCGGGCGACGGCGACATTGAAGCGCAGGCGCTCGACATCCTCCTCCACCTGTGCGGCGAGGCGGTGCGCGGCGCGGCGCAGAGCCGTCGATTCGGGTCCGAAATCAGCGGGGCGCGCCACCGTTTCCGGCGCCAGCGCGACCGTCTCGCCGACGAGGCGCCAGATGCGCTGCACGAAGCGCCAGGCGCCCTCGATGCCGGCGCTGGTCCACTCGCTGTCGCGCTCGGGCGGGGTGTCAGCGAGCATGAACCAGCGCGCGCAGTCGACGCCGTAGGTGTCGGCGACGATCTCCGGCGGCACCACGTTCTTCTTGGACTTCGACATCTTCTCGGGCGCGCCGATGGTCACCGGTTCGCCGGTTCCGACCTTGACCGGGCGGCCCTCGCCGTCGCGCTCGACCTCCTCGGGGAACAGCCAGCGGCCTTCCGTGTCCTTGTAGGTCTCGTGGACGATCATGCCCTGCGTGAACAGGCCGGCGAAGGGCTCGGCGACCGAGACGCGGCCGAGCTTCTTCAGCGTGCGGACGAAGAAGCGCGAATAGAGCAGGTGCAGGATCGCGTGCTCGATGCCGCCGATATACTGGTCGACAGCCAGCCACTGGTCGGCGGCGGTCTTCTGCAGCGGCGCGGTGCCGGGCTCGGAGGCGAAGCGGGCGAAGTACCAGGAGGAATCCACGAAGGTGTCCATGGTATCCGTCTCGCGCCGGGCGGGCGCCCCGCATTTCGGGCAGTCGACATGCTTCCAGGTGGGATGGCGGTCGAGCGGGTTGCCGGGCTGGTCGAAGGTCACGTCCTCCGGCAGCCGCACGGGGAGTTGGTCCTCCGGCACCGGCACCGGGCCGCAGCCGTCGCAATGGATGACTGGAATCGGGCAGCCCCAGTAGCGCTGGCGGGAGATGCCCCAGTCGCGCAGGCGGTAATTCACCGCCCGCTCGCCGACCGGCGCATTGCCGAGGATCTGGTTCTCCAGCGTCAGCGCCACCTTCTCCTTGGCGGCAGGTACCGTGAGCCCGTCGAGGAAGCGCGAGTTGAACAGCACGCCGTCGCCGTCATAGGGCGCGTCGGCAACCGAGAAGGCGGCCGGATCGACATCGGGCGGCAGCACCACCGGGGTGATCGGAAGGCCGTATTTGCTGGCGAAGTCATGGTCGCGCTGGTCGTGCGCCGGGCAGCCGAAGATGGCGCCGGTGCCGTATTCCATCAGCACGAAATTGGCGACGTAGACCGGCAGGTCCGCCCCGCCGAGCGGGTGGCGCACCTTGAGCCCGGTGTCGAAGCCCATCTTCTCCTGCGTCTCGATCTCGGCGGTGGAGGTGCCGCCGCGCCGGCATTCCTCGACGAAGGCGGCGAGCGCCGGGTTAGAAGCCGCGAGCGCCTCGGTCAGCGGGTGTCCGGCCGACAGGGCGAGGAAGGAGGCGCCGAACAGCGTGTCCGGCCGGGTGGTGTAGACCTTGATCTCGCTCGGCAGCGTCGCGGGCGCATCGGCCAGCGTGAAGCGCACATGCAGCCCTTCGGAGCGGCCGATCCAGTTGCGCTGCATGAGGCGCACCTTGTCGGGCCAGCGCTCCAGCGTGTCGAGCCCGGCGAGCAGCTCTTCGGAGGCGTCGGAGATGCGGAAGAACCATTGCGCCAGCTTGCGCCGTTCGACCAGCGCGCCGGAGCGCCAGCCGCGCCCGTCGATCACCTGCTCATTGGCGAGCACCGTGTTGTCGACCGGGTCCCAGTTCACCTCGCTCTCGCGGCGGTAGACGAAGCCACCCTTGAGGAAGTCGAGGAAGATGCGCTGCTGCTCGCCGTAATAATCGGGGTCGCAGGTGGCGATCTCGCGCGACCAGTCCAGCGACAGGCCGAGCAGCTTGAGCTGCTCGCGCATGGTGGCGATGTTCTCGTAGGTCCACTTGCCGGGATGCGTCCTGCGCTCGATGGCGGCGTTCTCGGCGGGCAGGCCGAAGGCGTCCCAGCCCATCGGGTGCAGGACGTTGAAGCCCTTCATCCGCTTGAAGCGCGCCACTACGTCGCCCATCACGTAATTGCGGCCATGACCGATGTGGATGCGCCCGGACGGGTAGGGAAACATCTCGAGCACATAGTATTTGGGACGCGTGTCGTCGTTGCGCGTGCGGTAGATGCCGCGCTCGTCCCAGATCTTCTGCCAGCGGGGCTCGGCCTCGCGGGCGTTGTAGCGCTCGGTACTCATGGACAGGCTTCTTGGATAGGCGGACGTCGAAAGCGAGGCCGCGAAAGGATTGATGGCGCGGGACTAGGCACCAAGTCGCGCGTCCGGTCAACCTTCCGCTGCACTGCGGCGAGGCGCGCCGGCCGTTCGCTCGGCCGCGTCGGCAATGAGGGCGGCGGGCGGGCACAGCGGACGCACCGTGTTGCGGCCGGCGCGCTTGGCGGCGTAGAGCGCGTCGTCGGCCGCGGCCACCAGGTCGGCGGCGGCACGCGCGCCACCTGGCTCGCCGGTGGCGGCGCCTATGCTGACAGTGACGACGCCCGCCATCCCGTCACGGTGCGTCACGGCGAGGCCCTCCACCGCCTGCCGCAGCCGCTCGGCGACGTCGACGGCCGCCCGCAGGGTAGCGCCGGGCATCAGCACGGCGAATTCCTCGCCGCCGAGCCGCGCCACCATGTCGGAGCCGCGCACGGTCGAGCTCAAGGCCTGGGCGACGAGGCGCAGGCAGCGGTCGCCCTCCTGATGGCCATAGAGGTCGTTGAAGGCCTTGAAGCGGTCGATGTCGACCATCAGCATGGCCAGCCGCTCGTTCGAGTTCCATTGCAGCGACAGCGCGGCGTCGAAGCTGCGACGGTTGGGTATGCCGGTGAGCGGATCGAGACTGGCGAGCGAGTTCAGCCGGCGGTTGGCGTAGCGCAGCGCCGCCTCGCGCCGGGTGAGTTCGCGCGCCATATGCTCGAAAGCGGCCACCAGCGGCTGGAGCTCGACGATGAGCGAATGGCCCACCGGGGGCTCCTCGGTCTCCCCGCGCCCGAAACGCACCAGCCGTTCGGACAGCGACTGGATCGGCCGCACGATCAGCCGTTCGCCGACGAGGCCGAGGCCGAGCAGGATGATGAGGCTCGCGGCCAGCATGGTCAGGCCGGCGCTCCAGGTTGCGCGTTCCACCGGACCTAGGACGAGGGTCTGATCAAGTCCGATCAGCAGATGCATGTTGGTGCCGGGCAGACGGGCATAGGCATAGATGCGCTGAACGCCGTCCGGGCCGGGCGCGAGCACGGTTCCGCGCGTGCGCGAGAGCGCGCGCGCCACCGGCGTGGCGCTGCTGAGATCGAGCCCGAGCCCGTAAAGCCCATCGGGATAGGATTGTACCACGGTGCCCTGCGGGCTGACGACGATCGCCTGCGTCCCCGTGCCGAGCTCGGCGAAGACGCTCGCAGGGAACAGCGCGTCCGAGCCCAGCCGGGCGACGAGGACGCCCGATATGCCCGTGTCGTCGGGCGAGGTGATCGGGAGGGCGGCGTAGAGGGTCGGCCTGTCGGTGACAAAGCTGCGCTGGACCGGCTCCACCGAGGGTAGCCCGCGCAGGGCGATCCGGAAATAATCGCGGCTGGAGAGGTCGAGACCCGCGCTGCCCGGTGTCGTGCCGCAGATGATGACGCCGTTGCGGGCGACGATGGCCAGCGAATCGATCGCCGGTATGCTCTCCGTCACCCGCCCGAAGCCGCGGCATCCGCCCGGCAGGGCGGGGGTAAGCGAGGGATCGGCCTCCCTCGGGTCGGAGCCGTTCTCTGTGGCGCGCGCATCGGCCGTCACGAGCACATCGTTGACGATGGAATCCGCGATGACGAGCGTCTGCATGACCGACTGCGCGTTTTCGATCGTCGCCACATAGTGCTGGACGCTCGTCTCGAGCATCTGCATGACCCGGTCGCGGGCGGCTTCTATGTTGTCGTAGTGCAGATGAACCAGGCTGATGGTGCGCTCGGAAATCAGCAACGCCATGGCCAGCGTCGCGATGGCGAGAAGGCGGACACGCAGACTGACCGTCTGTAACTTTGGATTTCGAGGGGGTGGCGCCGCAGGCTGCCCCTCACCGGCAACGATGTCGTTCACGACGGAGCTCTAATGTCGTATTCGATCATCAACTAGCCATAAGGCGAAGGCTGCCGCAAGGAAATGAGCGGCGGCGGACGCTCAAATCGGAGTGGGCTGCAAGCTGCGTGCAAGCCAAGGTTGGTCCTTGATGCCGTTGCATGCCGGAATGGAATGGTCGTCGATGACACTCTCGGAGCCTCTTGCCGGAACGGTCGCTCATCTCGCGCAGGTGCGCGCCAACCTTGCTCGGGCCTGTGCCGACGCCGGGCGCGACCCCGCCTCGGTAAAGCTCGTCGCGGTGTCGAAGACCTTCGGACCGGAGAGCATCCTGCCGGCGATCGAGGCCGGGCAGCGTCTGTTCGGCGAGAACCGGGTGCAGGAATCGAAGGCCAAATGGCCGGCATTGCGGGAGCGCTTCCCCGATATCGAACTGCATCTCATCGGCCCGCTGCAGACCAACAAGCTGCGCGAGGCGCTGGAGCTGTTCGACGTCATCCACACGGTGGACCGGCCCTCGCTCGCCGCCGCGCTGGCGAAGGAGCTGGCGCGAGATCCCGCCCGCCGGCCGCCGCGCCTTCTCGTGCAGGTCAACACCGGCGAGGAACCGCAGAAGGCCGGCGTCGTGCCGCAGGAGGCCGACGCTTTCATCGCGACCTGCCGCGAGGAGCACAAGCTCGTCATAGAAGGCCTGATGTGCATCCCGCCCGCTGACGAACCGGCGGCGCCACATTTCGCCCTGCTGGCCAAGATCGCCCGTCGCAACGGGCTCGACGTGCTCTCCATGGGCATGAGTGGCGACTACGAGACCGCCATCGCGCTCGGTGCCACCTTTGTCAGGGTCGGCAGCGCCATCTTCGGCGGGCGCTGAGCCTTCCTAGACGATCTCGATCCGCGTGCGCGGCCCGAGGCGCGCGAGCAGGCGGCGCAGGTCGGCGCGGCGGAAGGCGACGCAGCCGGCGGTCGGCTCGAAGCCGGGGCGCGCGAGGTGCAGGAACACGGCTGAGCCGCGCTTCGCCTGCCGGGGCCGCTCATTATGGTCGAGCACGACGACGAGGTCGTAGAGCGCGTCCGCGCGCCACATTTCCTCATGCGAGGCCCGGAAGGGCAGGCGCACCGGGCGGTTGTAACGTCCGTCGGCGGGGTCGTCGCACCAGCCGTCCTCGCGCCGCGTGCGCCGCACGGGCAGATGGGTGGCCGGGCGCAGGCCGTGGTCGGCGCGGTAGCGCAATTCGCGCGGATGCCAGATGCCGCGCGGCGTGGCGCCGTCGCCCTCGCGCTTGTCGGCCCGGATTCCGCCGCGTCCCAGCGCCACCGGCATGGCGCGCCCGTCCAGAATCAGCCAGCCGCGCCGGCGGTCGCCGGTGCGGGCGATCACCCGCAGCCGGCCCGCCATCGCGCGCGGGCCGGGGGATTTCGCACGGCCTCCGGCGGGAAAGGGCTTCTTCTTCACGCGATTTCCATTCACGATCACGTCACGAACCGGCACCTATCTCTTCGCCCGGCTCCGCCGACTCTTGCCGAACGCGCCCCGCCTGCCTACTCCGGGACACGCGGCAGTTCCATCCAACGCCGCGCGAGAGTGGACGCGGGGCGGATCACGGATCACGTGCCTCGCGACCGCGCATCGGCGGAAGTGTAATTCGGGAAGGCGACATGGCGAACGCTCAGCGGGTTTTGGTGGTCGACGACGACAAGGACCTGCGCGACGCGCTGGTCGAGCAGCTCTCGCTCTACGACGAGTTCGAGGTGGTGGCCGCCGATTCCGCGCAGGCCGCCATCCAGGCGGTGGACGGCCAGCGCGTCGACCTCGTTCTGATGGATGTCGGCCTGCCCGACAGGGACGGGCGCGAGGCGGTGCGGGTGATGCGGCAGGGCGGCTTCAAGGCCCCCGTCATCATGCTGACCGGCCACGACACCGACAGCGACACCATCATGGGGCTGGAGGCGGGCGCCAACGATTATGTGGCCAAGCCCTTCCGCTTCGCGGTGCTGCTGGCGCGCATCCGCGCCCAGCTGCGCTCGCACGAGGCGAGCGAGGACGCGGTGTTCACCATCGGGCCCTACACGTTCCGCCCCGGCGCCAAGCTGCTGGTGACGGAGCGCAACTCGAAGATACGCCTCACCGAGAAGGAGACGGCCATACTTCGTTACCTGTATCGCGCTGGCAAGAAGCCGGTCGCGCGGGAAATACTTCTGCAGGAAGTGTGGGGCTACAATTCGGGCGTGACGACGCATACGCTTGAGACGCATATTTATCGCCTGCGTCAGAAGATCGAGAAAGACCCTTCGCATCCCAACCTCCTTGCCACGGAGGCCGGAGGCTACAAATTGCTGCCCTGAGCGGGGCGATGATTCGTCCCGCCGTGGAGTTTCGCCTGCCGAATGTCCATCGAGGACGATATCGCCTTCCTGGAACGTGTACCGACTCTGGCCCTGATCGGCCGTGAGGCGCTGCGCGTCATCGCGATCAGCGTGGAGCATTTCCACCTCGGCTCGGGTGACACCCTGTTCCGCGAGGGCGAGGTGGCCGATTGCGCCTATGTCGTGCGCAGCGGGGCCTTTGCGGTCGGGCGCGAGGATCCCCGGCTCGCCCGCCGGACCGGCCAGGCGGCGCGGGTCGGCCCGGCGACGCTGCTCGGCGAGATGGCGCTGCTGACCGAGACGCGCCGCCCGGCGACCGCTACCGCCATCACCGCCGCCGAGGTGCTGCGCGTGCCGCGCAACGTGTTCCTGCGCACGCTGGAGAGCTATCCCGACGCGGCGCGGCGGCTGACGAAGGAGCTCAGCGCGCAGATCTCGGCGACGCTGGTCGAACTCGACCGCGTGCGCGAGCGGCTCGACGCCATCGACGGCGGGGCGCCGCCATGACCGCGCCCGTGTGACAGGCCGGCCATGATCCCGGTCACGCCGCGCCTCTGGCTCGACGAGGAGGAGATCGTCGAAAGCTTCGTGCGCGCCTCCGGCCCCGGCGGGCAGAACGTCAACAAGGTGTCGAGCGCGGTGCAGCTTCGCTTCGACGTGCGCGGCTCAAAGACCCTGCCCGAGGCGGTGAAGGAACGGCTGGAGCGCATCGCCGGGCGCCGCCTCACCAAGGAAGGCGTCATCGTGCTGGTGGCGCAGCGCTACCGCACGCAGGAACAGAACCGCGCCGACGCGCTCGCCCGCCTCGTCGAGATGGTGCAGGAGGCCGCCATCGTGCCGGTGGTCCGCCGCCCGACGCGCCCGACGCTGGGCTCGAAGCTGCGGCGGCTGGAGGGCAAGGCCAAGCGTTCCGGCGTCAAGGCGCTGCGCCGGGACAGGCCGGGCGCCCCCGAGGACTAGGCTCAGTAGGGGTGCCGGTCCTTCTTGTCCATCCAGGCCTTGTAGGCCTTCAGCCCGGTCTCGCGTTCGAAATTCTCGGTGACGGCGATGCGCCGCTCGCCCCACGGCTTGGCGAAGTCCTCGTACTGGAAGGCGTCGTCGAAGCCGATGGCGCTGGTGTCCTTCAGGCTCGCGGCGAAATAGACGTGGTCGATGCGGGACCAGTAGATCGCGCTCATGCACATCGGGCAGGGGGCGCCGTTGATGTAGATCTCGCAGCCCTTGAGCATGCGTGCCCGCTCCGGCACGGGGTCGGGCGAGCCGGGCTCGCGGGGGATCATCTCCAGGATGGTGCCGGCGCCATAGTCGCTGCCCAGGAGCGCCTTGGGGTTGAGGCGGGCCGAGGCGTCCATGATGGCGGTGATCTCGGCGTGGAAGACGGGAATGCCGGTGAGCAGCACGCGGTTCTGGCCTCGGCCGATGATCTCGCCGTCCTTGACGATCACGGCGCCGAAGGGACCGCCCCATCCCTTCTCGACCGATTCGATGGCAAGGCGCGTCGCCTCCTCCATGAATGCGGCCTTGCCCTCGGGCAGGCCGGTGGCCGCCTGGGCGGAGGAAAGGGAGAATCCGGCCGGGCCGGCCACTCCGGCCGCGACCGCCGTGGCCATGAACAGGCGCCGGTTGATGCCCCGCGCTTCGTTGCAGTCGCCTTCATGCGCGGTGGCGCAGCAGCAGTCGAGCCTTGTCGGCATCTTGCCCTCCCTTAGGTACCGCGCGTCCACCCAGCGGAGGCTGCGAACCCGCCGCAGAAGAGCACGGAACGCCAAAGGGAAGAACCCGCAAAAAGATTCGCGACTCCAGACAGGTAATTAGCTGCCACGCCATCAGAAATCCGAGGCGATGCCCTTCACTTCCCAGTCGCCGTAGCGCACCGGCTCGGGCCCGTCGCGGCCGTCGATCTCCTTCGGCCCGGCGAAGGGCTGGCTGGCGGCGCGGCGCTCGGCCGCTTCGGCGAGCGCCCGCTGGGCCGCCGGGCTGAGCGGGCGGCCGGACGTGGTGGCAGGCGCCGGCGTGCCCGCAGCGGTGGTCATGTCCGTCTTCGTCATCTGCGCATTGGAACCATCGCCCGGCCGTGCCCGTCAAGGCGGCGCGGCGCGGGTCAGGCACGCCGCGTGCGCGCGGCGAACTTGAAGGGTCCGCACCCGCTTCCCATTTCGTAGCGTGAACAGGCCGCAGGCGCGGCCGGGCACGAGGGAACGATGAACTATTTCCGCACGGCGATCCTGCTGGCTGGCATGACCGCGCTGTTCATGGGTGTCGGCTTCATGCTGGGCGGCCAGACCGGCATGGTGGTGGCGCTGCTGGTCGCCGCCGGCATGAACCTGTTCAGCTACTGGAATTCCGACCGCATGGTGCTGTCCATGTACGGCGCCCGCGAGGTCGACCGGACCAGCGCGCCGGATTTCTACGGCATGGTGGAGGCGCTGGCCGCCCGCGCGGAGCTTCCCATGCCGCGCGTCTACATCATCGAGAACCCGCAGCCCAACGCCTTCGCCACCGGTCGCAACCCCGAGAACGCGGCGGTGGCGGCGACCACGGGCCTCATCAATTCGCTGTCGCGCGAGGAAGTGGCCGGCGTGATGGCGCATGAGCTGGCCCACATCAAGCATTACGACACGCTGACCATGACGATCACCGCGACGCTGGCCGGCGCCATCTCGATGCTGGCGAATTTCGCCATGTTCTTTGGCGGCGGGCGCAACAACAACAATCCGTTCGGCGTCATCGGCACCATCGCGATGATGATCCTCGCCCCGCTCGCCGCCATGGTGGTGCAGATGGCGGTGTCGCGTTCGCGCGAATATGTCGCCGACCGCACGGGCGCGGAGATCTGCGGCCAGCCGCTCTGGCTCGCCTCGGCGCTGGCCAAGATTTCGAACGCCGCGCACGCCATCCCTAACATGCCGGCCGAGCACAATCCGGCGACGGCGCACATGTTCATCATCAACCCCCTGTCCGGCGAGCGGATGGACAGTCTGTTCTCCACCCACCCGGCAACCGAGAACCGCATCGCCGCGCTGCAGGCGCTGGCCCGCGAGATGGGCGCGGCTGGCGGATGGGCCGGCGGCGCGTCCGCTCCGGCTGCCGGCGCGAGCGCGGGGGCGACTTCTGGTGCGACTTCCGGGGCGTGGGATCGCGGCCCGGTGGCGGGCGCGCGTCCTTCCAGCAATGTCTGGGGTCGCGGCCGGCCAGGCGAGCGCGAGGGCGGCACGCGGCGCGGGCCATGGGGCTGAGGCCGGGAGGCGGCTGCACAGCTCCTTCGAGGCAATGCTTGAAATGAAGGGCCTTCGCGTTTATCAGAGCCGCGCGTGCCGCTTTAGCTCAGTTGGTAGAGCATCGCATTCGTAATGCGGAGGTCGTCAGTTCGAGTCTGACAAGCGGCACCATCCCCTCCACGCCGCGCTGTCCCTGAACCTCATCGCCCGCCTCTCCCAAGGCGCAGGCGTCGAAGCCTCATCCACAGGGTCGCCGATGAAAAAGGGCGCGGAAATGATCCGCGCCCTTTCGTCGGTTCAGCGGCGGGCTGCGTCAGCGCCAGACATACCAGCAGCGCCGGATCGGACGGCCCCAGCGGTTGCGGCGCCAGCCGCAGACGCGCCGGCGACGCCGGGGCGGACGGCGCCAGTACTGCACGCTGTCGACGGGCGTGCCATCCGGCGTCATGCCGGCCGCTCCTTCGCCGTTCTCGGCCAGAGTGTCGAGATCGGCGTCGGGCTCGGACGGCATGGGCGGACGCGCGGCGGGGGGCAGGTCACGCAGCCGGCCGAGAACGGTCGCCTGCGCCGGCGAGAGCATCAGGCTGGCGGCGGCACCGGCACCGGCGACACCGGCAAGACCGAGCAGAAAACCTCGTCTGTCCACTAGAACCTCCACTGTCTCCCGCTCGCCTGCGCGGCGGGTCCGCCGTGGTAATGCACCACGCGCGGTATGGTTCGCCAACCGGAGACGATGATCGCGCGCGAACGCGGCTAAAATGGCGCATTACCTTGCGGCGCCCGATATTGGCGCGCAGCGAATAGACTTTATATTACAAATACTTGTGCGGATGCTGGAGCGCGTTGCCCTGCCGGCGCCGTATTTTTGCCTCGCCGGCTCGTCGGCTGCGGGCCCAAGGTTCCACCACCTTGTCCGGCCGTGCGGGCTGGGCGATAGTCAGTGTGTCGATTCGCACGAGGTGGAAGATGAGCCTTCTTCGAACGCCGCTGCGCCTTGCGCTGGCCGTGGCCATCGCCCTGCCGGCCCTCACCGCTGCCAGCCTGCCCGCGAGGGCCGGGAATTCCACCGGCGCCCTGATCGGCGGCCTTGTGGCCGGCGCGCTGGTCGGTTCGGCGGTCACCGCCGCGACCCAGCCCAAGACCTATTACTACGCGCCGCCCCCGCCCCCGGCCTACTACCCGCCGCCGCCTCCGCCGCGTCCGGTCTACGGCCCCGGCTATTGCGGCGCGCCGCCCTACCCGCCCTGCCGCACGCCGGTCTACTGAGCCCGCGCCTTATCCCTTCCGGTCAAGCACCAGGACCCGACCGATGCTGAAGACCACCGCCACCGCGCTCTGCCTGATGCTGGGCCTCGCCGGCGCGCAGGCGCAGGACGCCGCCGCCCCTGCGGCCAATCCTTCCGCCGCGCAGCCCGAACAGGCCGGTCCGGGCGACACGCTGCCCCCGCCGCTGGCCTGCAGCTTCGACAAGGTGTTCGTCTGCGAGGCCAAGGGCTGCGCGCCCTCCGCCGAGCTCGGCACCATCGACCTGCCGGCGAAGATACTCGTCCATTTCGGCGAGCAGATCATCGCCAGCACGGCCGACGACAAGCTGCCCCATATCAGCTCGATCCAGAGCGTGATCGGCGACGGCGAGAGCTATGTCATCGACGGCAACGACAACATGACGGCCTGGGCGATCCAGCTCTCCGCCTCGAAGCCCGACGCCACGCTGATGACGGTGGCGGGAGGCAAGGCGCTGAGCGCCTTCGGCACCTGCACGCCGGCGCCCTGAGCGGGCGCGCCCCACCCGCCTGGCGTCCCGGCTTGGCGGCGTCTTCCATCCGTTATAGACAGGCTCACCGCGCGGGTGTGGCGGAACTGGTAGACGCAGCGGACTCAAAATCCGCCGTCCTCACGGATATGTCGGTTCGAGTCCGACCACCCGCACCATCTGTCCCGACCGCGCCCGTGCCGCCGCCCGCCGGGGCGGAAAAGCGCCGCGCGCCGGCGACGCAGGCGACCACGCCGAGCGTCACCGCCAGCATGGCCGCGCTCACGCTCTCGCCCAGCAGCAGCGCCGCGATGCCGAGCCCGAGGAAGGGCTGCAGAAGCTGAAGCTGGCCGACCGCCGCGATGCCGCCGCGCGCCAGGCCGCGATACCAGAACATGAAGCCGATCAGCATGCTGAACAGCGAGACATAGGCGAGGCCGGTCCAGGCCGGCGGGCTCGCCTGCGCGAGCGGCGGGGTGGGCACCAGCAGCGTCAGCGGCACCATGAGGGGCAGCGCGATGACCAGCGCCCATGAGATCACCTGCCAGCCGCCGAGCCGGCGCGACAGCACCGCGCCCTCGGCATAGCCGAGCCCGCAGACGAGCACCGCGCCGAGCATCATGAGATCGCCCGCCGGCGAGGCGGCAAGCCCCTGTCCGAGCGCGTGGCCAACCACAAGCGCGCTACCCAGCAGCGAGAACACCCAGAACGCCATGGGTGGGCGCTCGCCACCGCGCAGCACGCCGAAGATCGCCGTCGCCACCGGCAGCAGGCCGATGAACACGATGGAATGGGCCGAGGTCACGCGCTGCAAGGCCAGCGCGGTGAGCAGCGGAAAGCCGACCACCACGCCGAGGCTGACGACGATCAGCGGCAGGATGTCCGCCCGCGCGGGCCGCTTCTGGCGCATCAGGGCGAGCAGCGCGAGGGCGATGAGGCCGGCGATGCTCGCACGCGCGCCGGTCAGGAAGAGCGGTGAGAAACCGGCCACCGCGACGCGCGTCGCCGGCAGGGAGCCGGAAAAGATCGCCACCCCGATGAAGCCGCTGATCCAGCCGCCTGTCGACCTGTTCATCCGCTTCCTCCGATCGGCGCGCCGGATGCGTCACGACGCGAAACCACCTTCTCGCCGGGCGCCGCTCGACGCGCCAGATACGGACCAGTACAATTGGTGGTAACTGTTATGCCCGGATGAGCCATACGGATGGACACTCGCGCCCTCACCGCTACCCAGCCCGCCACCCGCATCGAGGCGGTGATGGCGGCGGTCCGCGCCCGCATTGCCTCACGCGCGCTGTCGGCCGGCGCGCGGCTGCCCTCGGTGCGAGCGCAGGCAAAGGCGATGGGGGTCTCGGTTTCCACCGTGGTCGAGGCCTATGAGCGGCTCGCGGCGGAGGGCGCCATCCGCGCGCGTCCCGGCTCCGGCTTCTATGTCGCCGGTCCGCCGGCGCCGCTGGCGCTGGCCGAGATCGGGCCCCGGCTCGACCGCGCCGTCGACCCGCTGTGGATCTCGCGCCAGTCGCTGGAGGCGGGAGGGGAGGCGCTGAAGCCCGGCTGCGGCTGGCTGCCGGCCGACTGGATGTTCGAGGCCGGGCTGCGCCGGGGGCTGCGGACGCTCGCCCGCGCGCCGGCGCCGGACCTCACCGACTACGCCACGCCGCGCGGTCCTGCCGGGCTGCGCGCGGTGCTGGCGCGCCGGCTCGCGGGCAATGGCGTCGAGGTGGCGCCCGAGCGCCTCCTGCTCACCGAATCCGGCACCCACGCCATCGATCTCGTCTGCCGTTTCCTCCTGGAGCCGGGCGACGCGGTGCTGGTCGACGATCCCTGCTACTTCAATTTCCACGCTCTGCTGAAGGCGCACCGAGCGAAGGTCGTCGGCGTGCGCTGGACGCCGACAGGCCCCGACCTCGACGCCTTCGCGACGGCGCTGGAGAGGCATGCCCCGCGCCTCTACATCACCAATTCGGCGATCCAGAATCCGACCGGCGCCACGCTCTCGCCGGCGGTGGCGCACCGGTTGCTGCAACTCGCCGAGCGGGCGGCGCTGGTCATCGTCGAGGACGACATCTTCGCCGATTTCGAGACCGTGCCGGCGCCGCGCCTCGCCGCCTTCGACGGGCTCTCGCGCGTCGTGCAGATCGGCAGCTTCTCCAAGTCGCTTTCGGCCGCCGCGCGCTGCGGCTACATCGCCGCGCGGGCGGATTGGGTGGAGAGCCTCACGGATCTGAAGATCGCCACCTCCTTCGGCGGCGGGCGGCTCGATGCCGCGCTGGTGCAGGCGGCGCTCACCGATGGCGGCTATCGCCGGCACATGGAAGGCGTGCGCCAGCGCCTCGCCCGGGCGATGGAGGCGACGGCGGCGCGGCTGCGCCCACTCGGTATCGAACCGTGGCTGGAGCCGAGGGCCGGCATGTTTCTGTGGTGCCGGCTGCCGGCGGGCATCGACGCGGCGGCACTCGCCCGCGCGGCGCTGGCCGAGGGCGTGGTGCTGGCGCCGGGCAACGCCTTCAGCCCGTCCGGCACGGCCGGCGGCTTCATGCGCTTCAACGTCGCCCAGTCGCTGGAGCCGCGCCTCTTCGAGGTGTTGGCGCGCGCGCTCGACACGCTGGCGCCGTCGCGGGCGCCAGCGTAGGGCGAGATCAGGCGTCCGGCGGTCTTCAGGCGTCTGAGCGTGGGGCCTCGCGGAACACCAGCTTGTTGCAGACCAGGATCACCAGCAGCGAGCCGACCCCGACCAGCGTGAAGATGGCGTTGACCGAGGGGGTGAAGCCGAAGCGCATCTGGTTCCACACCCAGATCGGCAGGGTCGGCGAGGTGCCGGAAAGGAACAGCGTCACCATCACGTCGTCGGCCGACAGGGTGAAGCCCAGCAGCGCGCCGCCGATCACCGCGCCCCGGATCGAGGGGAACATGACGTGGACGAAGCTCTGCCAGTGGTTGGCGCCGGCGTCCATCGAGGCTTCCAGCAGCGCCCCGTCGAGCCGGCGCAGCCGGGCGAGGATGATCATCAGGATCACCGGCATGACGAAGCTCGCCTGGCCGATCACCACCCGGCCGATGCCGGAGGGGATCTGCACGAGCTGTGTCGCCAGCACCATGACGATGCCGAGCACGACGCCGGGTATGGCCACCGGAATGGCAAGCGCGAACTCGAAGAAGCGCGCCTGCCGCACCCGCCCGTAATGCAGCGCGAAGGCGAAGCCGATGGCCGCCACGGTCGACACCAGCACCACGCCGAAGCCGACCAGCAGGCTGCGCTGCACCGCCTCCAGCATGGCGCTGTTGTCGGCGAGCTCGGTGTACCAGCGCAGCGTCGCGCCCTGCAGGGGAAAGGCCTGCACCGAGGAATCGTTGAACGACATCAGCACCATGATGGCGAGCGGCGCGTAGAGGAAGAGATAGGGCAGGGCGAAGGCCGCCGCCGCCCCGGCCCGCAGCAGGCGCTGGCCGGTGGTGAGCGCGTGCGTCGGCACCGGGGCGCGGGCGCCCTCGTCCCCCATCAGCACGCCCTTCGTCTGGCCGGCCCACATGACGAGCGCCAGCACGAGGCCGACGCTCACCATCAGGCAGACCGCGATGGCCGAGCCGTAGGGCCAGTTGTTGGCGATGCCGAACTGCGAGGCGATCACCATGCCGATCATCGTGCCGTCGATGCCGCCGACCATGGAGGGGGTGATGTAGTCGCCCACCGTCATCAGGAAGGCGAGCGAGAAGCCGATGGCGACGCTCGGCCGCGAGAGCGGCCACACCACATGGCGGAAGGTCTGCCAGGAGGAGGCGCCGCTGTCCTGCGAGGCCTCGATCAGCGCGTGCGGTATCTTCTCCAGCGCGGTGAAGATGGCGACGAAGCAGAACGGGATGGAGATGTAGGTGTAGGCCAGCAGCACCGAGAAGCCGGTGTAGAGGAACGCCTCGCTCGGCTGGTCGAGAATGCCGCTGCCCACCAGCGTCGAGTTCAGTATGCCGTTCTGGCCGAGGATCATGCGCCAGGCGAAGACGCGCATCAGCAGGCTGATCCACAGCGGGATGATGACCAGCAGCACGAGGATGGAGCGGTTCTTCTGCACCACGCGCGCGGCGTAATAGGCCATGGGATAGGCGATCAGGCAGCCGATGGCGGCGGCGCCAAAGCTGGTCGCCAGCGTCTTGAAGAGCAGGAACTGGAAGCTGCCCGACTTCCACAGCCGGAGATAGGAAGCGACGCTCGGATCGAAGACGATCAACCCGTTCGAGGTGCGCAGGAAGCTGGTGCCGATGAGCAGCAGATTCGGCACCAGAACGAGGGCGATGAACCAGGCATAGACCGGCCAGCCGAGCACGCTGAAGGAGCGCAGGCGGACGGGGCGGGTGGCGGGCAGCGTCATGTCGGAGGCGATGTCAGCCATGGAACACCGTCGCGTGGCCCGCGTCGAACAGCACTTGAACGGGACGGCCGGGCACATAGCCCTCCCCTCCCGCGGCGGGCACCGCGGCGATGATGTTGTGGCCGCCGCAGCGCACATTCACCTCCAGCGCGTTGCCGAGGAACAGCACGTCCTCCACCGTGCCGGGCACGCTGCAGGCGCCCTCGGCGGGCTGGCCGGCATCGGCGAGGCGCACGCATTCGAAGCGGATGGCCATGCGCGCCGGGCCCGAGCGCGGTACCGCAACTCCGGGCAGCGGCTGGCCGCCGAGCACGGCGGTGAGCGTGCCGCCCTGCGTCTGGCAGTCGATCGGCAGCAGGTTGGAGCGGCCGACGAACTGGGCGACGAATTCGGAGGAGGGGTCGAAATAGATCTCGCGCGGCGTGCCGAGCTGGGCGATGCGGCCCTCGCTCATCACCGCGACGCGGTCGGACATGGAGAGCGCCTCGCCCTGGTCGTGGGTGACATAGACGAAGGCGATGCCGAGCTCGCGCTGGAGCGAGACCAGCATGTGCTGCATCTGCTGGCGCAGGCGCAGGTCGAGCGCGCCCAGCGGCTCGTCGAGCAGCAGGATGCGCGGCCGGCAGACGATGGCGCGCGCCAGCGCGATGCGCTGGCGCTGGCCGCCGGAGAGCTGGTGCGGCAGGCGGGCGGCGAAGTCGCCCATGCTCACCAGATCGAGGCACTCGCGCGCCTTGGCGAGGCGCTCGGCCTTGCGGCTACCCGCCATGCGCAGCGGATAGGCCACGTTCTCGATGACGCTCATATGCGGAAACAGCGCATAGGACTGGAACACCGTGCGCACATCGCGGCGGAACGGCGGGACATGGGTGATGTCCTCGCCGTCCATGAGGATGCGGCCGACATCGGGCCGCTCGAACCCCGCGATCATGCGCAGCAGCGTCGTCTTGCCCGAGCCGCTCGGGCCGAGGATGGAGAAGAACTCGCCGGCCCCGACCGTCAGGGAAATCCGGTCGAGGGCGGGTCGTGTCGCTCCCGGATAGGTCTTGTCGACCCCCGCGACGGTGAGAATCGTCTGCGAAGCGTTCGCCATCACTCGTGCTCCGATAATCGCATCAGTCAGGCCCGCCCGTCAGAGCGTGCCGGCCTTGAAGTCGTTCCAGATCTGCAGGCGGCGCTCGAAGTCCTCGGGCTTCTGCAGGATGACGAGCTTGTTCCAGAAATCGCCGGCCTGCGAATCGGGAATATTGGTGCGCTTGAGCGTCGCTTCGGTCACGCCGCCCGCCTTGGCCTCGGCGAGGTCGAGCACGCCGTTATTGGTCGAGGCCTCGATGAAGCGGGCCTGCCACTTCACCGACAGGTTGTCGTTGATGAACTTGTAGACGATGTCGCGATTGCCCTTCTTGGAGACGCCAGTGCAGTCGATCCAGGTCGGGGTGCCTTCCTTGGGCAGCGAATAGTTGAAGTTCTTGCCCTTGTCCTGCAACGAGGTGACGACGGCGATGTTCTGGCAGTAGCCGATCACCGCGTCGCCGGCGGCATAGATGGTCACGGCGTCGTCGAAGCCGCGGGCGATCGTGCGCACCTGCTTGCGCAGCTCGCGCAGCGCGTTCTCGCACTTCTCGAAGTCGGAATCGGTCAGGTTGAACGGGTCCTTGGCGCCGACATAGAGCGCGATCATCGGGAAGACGATGGTGCAGTCGTCGAACACATTGACCTTGCCGCGGTACTTCTCGTCCCACAGCGCCGCCCAGCTGTCCGGCGACTTGATCAGGTCGGCATTGTACATCAGCGGCTGGGTGCCCCAGTTGTAGGGCACGCCCACCACCTCGCCGCCGACATTGGTGTACTTCTTCCAGTCGAGATTGGGCGTGATGTTCTTGATGTTCGGCAACTTCGAGATGTCGAGCGGTCCGATGAGTCCGGCTTCCTTGAAGCGCGGCAGCGAGCCGGTCTCGATGTACATGATGTCGGGCTGCACGGCGCCCGAGAAGGGCTGCGAGAACAGTTCGTCGACCGAGCCGATGACCACCGGCTTCACCTCGACGCCGTTCGCTTCGCTCCACTCCTTGCACCATGCCGGGTCGTGATAGGTCTCCCAGGTGAGCAGCACGATGGGCTCTTCGGCATAGGCGCGGCGGATCACGCCGGGAGCCGCCAGCGTGGCGGCCGCCAGGCCCATGCCTTTCATGACGCTGCGCCGCGACGGCGCCGGAGTTCCATTCTGGAAGGTCATTTTTATCCCCTGTGTTCGGACCTTTCTGGCCGTTCTCCGGTTCGGCAACTATCGTGCCAGACCAAGATATTCTTGTCCTCCAAGATGATATCGGATCATCCGGGGATGAACGATCCGGAAGATGAAATATTCCATATGATATCCGTCACTATAGACACTACCTTGAGTGGAAAATCTGCGGCCTCATCGCTGAGACATGTTCGCATCTACGAACATGGATGAGACAGTCGCGACGTGGCCGGGGAGTTTCACAACTGAGCCACAGCCTGTCGCAGATGCGCGACAGAAAGACCCGGAACCGCGTCGGGCATGGCTTCGCCCCGTACGCGGCCGGGGCGCAGGCGCCCCGGAAAGATCGCCGCGCGGTAATGTCAGTGGACGATCTGGTAGCGCTGGAGCTTGCGGTACAGGGTGGCGCGGCTGAGCTGGAGGGCGGCTGCGGCCGCCTTCACATTGCCGCCGCAGCGCGCCAGCGTCGCGGTGATGGCGTCGCGCTCGGCCGAGGCGATGGCGTGGCGCGCGCTGCCGGCCTCCACTTCCGCGCCGGTATCGCCGACGGCCGTGCCGGAGTCGAGCGGCCCGCCGAGCGCGGCACCCGTCCCGGCCATGCACGCGGCGGGAGCAGGCGCGAAGGGCGGGCGCCCGAAGGAGGCCTGGCTTCCCGGCATGCGCCCGCCGGTGCGCAGGGCGATATCGCGCGCGGTCACAACGTTGCCCTCGCATATGTGCAGTGCCCGGTTCAGCACATGGCGCAGCTCGCGCACATTGCCGGGCCAGTCGTGCTGCATGAGCAGCGCCATGGCGTCCGGCGCGATCTCCAGCCGCTTGCCTTCGGCAAGGCGGGCGAGCACCGCTTCGATCAGCTCGCGCCTGTCGGCGCGCTCGCGCAGCGGCGGAATGTCGATGACGGCGCCGGCGAGACGGTAGAAGAGGTCCTGCCGGAACAGGCCCTGGCCGATGCGCGATTCGAGATCCTGATTCGTGGCGGCGACCACCTGCACGTCGATGCGGCGCGGGCGGCCGGAGCCGAGCGGCATCACCTCGCCGGATTCGAGCACGTGGAGCAGGCGCGTCTGCTGGCTGATCGGCATGTCGCCGATCTCGTCGAGAAACAGCGTGCCGCCATCGGCCTCGACCAGCCGTCCGGGGCTGCCTTCGCGCCGCGCGCCGGTGAAGGCGCCGCTGCCGTAGCCGAACAGCTCGCTGTCGATCAGGGTGTCGGGCACCGAGGCGCAGTTGAAGGCGACGAAGGGGCCGCCACGGCGCGGGCTCTCCTCGTGCACGGCGCGGGCGAAGGCGTCCTTGCCGACACCCGTCTCGCCGAGCAGCAGGATCGGCAGCGAGCCGCCGAGCACGCGGCGCACGAAGCGCACATTGGTCGCCATGCGCGGGTCGGCGCCGGCGCAGTCGTCGAGCGAGAGGCCGCGCGCGGTCAGGCGCGGCGGAGCGGCCGGCGTCGGCGCGGCGGGCCGGGCGCGCGGCGGGGACTGGGGGGCGGCGTCGGCGGAAGCGCCCGCATGGCGGCTCGCGGTGGCCGGGCCTTCCAGCGGGGCGGACAGGGTGACGCTGAGCGCGTCGCCACCCTTCTGCAGATGCAGCGTCAGCTCGGCACCGGCGAGCCGGGCGAGGTCGATCAGCCGGTGGTCGCGCTCGAACACCGCCCACAGGCTGCGCACGCGGGCGAGCTGGAGCCGGTCGCGCAGCAATTCGCGGGCGGCATGGTTGAGGCCGACGAGCTGGAAATCCTCGTCCACCGCGATCAGCCCGTGATCGACCGGGCCGATGGCGAATTTGAGGATGTAGTTGCGACGAAAGGCCTGGCGGAACATGCGCTCGCCGATGCGGTCGGCAAGGCCGGTGGTCAGGCCCAGCACGACCTTGAGCGTCTCGCGCTGGAGCTCGGGATTGCGGATCGAGATGTTGATGGCGCCGACCAGCTCCGCGTCGGGGCTGAACAGCGGCGCGCTGGCGCAGGAGAGCGCGGAGAACTCGTAGAAGAAATGGTCGTTGGTGAACACGCCGACCGGCTTGCGCTCGATGAGGCAGGTGCCGATGGCGTTGGTGCCGGCCGACTGCTCGGCCCAGGCGGTGCCGGCGCGCTCGACCTCGCTGTAGAATTCGGGATTGTAGTTGGCGCGCTCGGTGATGATGTAGCCGTCGAGGCTGCCGAGGCTGATCGAGAAGCCGGACAGCGAGACGGCGCCGAACATGGCGTCGATCTCCGGCCGGGCGAACTGGATCAGTTCGTCATGCGCCTCACGCTGGAGCTTCAGCTCGGCGTCGCTCACCGCCTCGATGCGGAACTTCGCGGCGGGGTCGAAGCGGTAGCCCTCCATGCAGCGCCGCCAGGAGGCGGCCATGGTGTCGGCGGCCCGCGGGGAATGAAAGTCGCCGGGGGAGAGCGCAAGCTGGTTCGCGCTCGACACGATGCGCGAGACATGACTGCGAAGATCCAGCATCGCGGGCTCCGGTTCCTGCCCCCCGCTGAAATTCTGCGCAGCACAAACTTTAGTCGTCAACCCGAATTCCCTCCCGCCCGGCCCGGCTCCGCGGGACTCTTGGACGCCTTACGAAAATTTGGACGCCTTGCGAAAACGGGCCGGCTGGGCCGGCCCGCTTCCTCAGGCGAACAGCATGCGCAGATGGTCGTTGAGGAAGACCCCGTCGGGGTCCATCTCCCGCCGCAGCTTCCGGAAGGCGTCGTAGCGAGGATAAATCCGCTCCAGCCGCTCCGGCGTCATGAAGTGGTGCTTGCCCCAGTGCGGGCGCGCGTCGTAGCGGTCGAGGATCGCGTCGGCGTCGCGCAGCATGCCCCAGGTCCATTCCTCCAGCGGGCCGGAGATGGAGAGCGCATAGCCGTCGCGCTCGGAATAGGCGGAGAGGTAGGTGTCGTCGCCCTTCACCGCCCGGCACTCGACCGGGTAGATCGCCTCCGGGTACTTCGTCTTGAACATGTGCCGCACCTCGGCGAAGCACTCCTCGAAGCGCCCGAACGGCACGGCGTATTCGATCTCGCGGAAGTTCGGGATGTAGTCGTTGGGGTAGATGATCGAGGAATGGTCGAATTCCTCGCCCGGCCCGATCTCAGGCGCGGGCTCGGCCACCGGCACCGCGTTGTAGGTGCGCATGTGGCAGATGTCGTAGTCGCGCGTCGCCTTCGAGGGCACCTTGCCGCCCGGCAGTTCGTAGAGATCGGCCGATTCCTTGCGCGGCAGCCAGAAGAACCAGAAGGTCCGGTTGGCGTCGAGCAGTTCGTGCAGGTTCGCGAGGCAGTCCTCCGCGTCGGTGTTCCACGAGCGCTTGTAGATATTGTAGGACGGCACCGCCTGGAGGGTCACCGAGACCACCAGCCCGAACATGCCGATCGAAGTGCGGAACGCCTTGAAAAGCTCGCCATCGGCCGGCGAGAGGTCGCGCAGCTCGCCCTCCGCCGTGACGATGCGCGCGCCGATGAGCTGCGCCGAGAGGCAGGGCAGTTTCTTGCCCGCCCCATGGGTGCCCGTCATCATCGCGCCGATCACCGCCTGCCGGTCAATGTCGCCCTGGTTGTTGAGCGACATGCCCTGCTCGCGCAGATATTTGGTCAGCGCGCTGATGCGCATGCCGGGGCGCACGGTGACCTGCAGCTTCTCCTTGTCGACTGCGACGACCTGGTTGAAATCGTCGAAGTCGACATGGACGCCGGGCGTCGGCACGATGGCCGGGTTGGAATGGCCCGCGCCGCTGGCACGGATCGGCAGGCCGAGCTTGCGGGCCTCGCGCACGATGGCGCAGACCTCCTCCTCGCTGGTCGGGCGCGCCGTGTAGCGCGGCACGAAATACTGTTCACCGAACCAGTTCCACCACAGCTTGCCGGGCTGCAGCACGCCCGTCTTGTCGACGCTCAGCATCTTCGCTCTTCCCTCGCTCAGACCGCCATCGCCGGCATGTTCTCGCCCAGCGCCGCATTGACGGCGGGCATGACGCGCTTGGCAAGCAGTTCCATCGAACGGCGCATGGCCGGCTTGTCCGTCCATTCGTGCGAGGTCATCATCAGCGTGCCGAAGGGGCCGACTTCCTCGCGGAGCGCGAGAATCTTGCGGGTCACGGTCTCCGGGCTGCCATAGATCACGAAATTGTCGCGCACCATCTCATGGGTGATGGTGGCCGGATCGGTGTCGCGGAACGGGGCGAGCAGGGCGCCGGCGCCCATGCGCTCATACACCTGGTACATGTAGTCATAGTACCAGTCATAGGCGCCGCCGGCGGTCTTCACGAGGCGCTCGGCCTCCTCGTCGGTGTCCGCGACGTGGATGGAGCGGGCGACGCGCCACTTGGAGCCGTCCGGCGTCTTGCCGAGCTTGGCGAGCTCGTCGCAATAGGTCTCCCAATGGGTCTTCACCACCCAGGAGGCGACGAAATTGGCCGAGATCGGCATGAAGTCGTTGCGCGCGGCGACGCGCATCGAGCCGGAATAGGGGCTCGACACCGAGACGGCGAGCGGCGGATGTGGCTTGGTCAGCGTCTTCGGCAGGATACCGACGCCGAGATCGGGCCAGTAGCTCTTGGAAAGCTTCACGTCCCAGAACTTGCCGGGGATGTCGTAGGGCGGATCGGAGGCCCAGATCTTCTTCATGATCTCGATGGAATCGAGCATCATCGCGGTGCGGTCGGCGTTCTCCATGCCGAACACCTCGAAGTCCGAGCCGAGGCCGCCGGTGCCGATGCCGAGCAGCAGGCGGCCGGGGGCGAGGTGGTCGAGCAGAGCGATGTGCGAGGCGGCCATCACCGGATGGTAGAGCGGGAGCGGCAGCACGCCGGTGCCGAGCTTGATGCGCTTGGTTTGCGGCGCCATGTGCGCCAGGAACATCAGCGGCGAGGAAATCTGCTCGATATCGGCGGAGTAGTGCTCGCCGATCCACGCTTCCTCGAAACCGAGCTCGTCGGCCAGCTTGAAGGCCTCGACGTCCTCGGCCAGCGCGGTGGGGTAGTGTCGATTGACCGAATGAAGCGGCATCATGAAGAAGGAAAGCAGCACGACCGGACTCCCTAGACTGCGACCGGCGCGCCGCCGGCAAAGGGACTTGGGCAAGGCCCGTGCCAGACCTTCAACGCTTTGTGAATGAACGATAATAACGCAAGGCTCGGTGTCCGCTCGTGACCGCCCGTCTCATTGCGGAGAAAGGGCGCGAGACGGCGCCCGCGCCCGCTTTGTCCGGCGACCTCAGAAGCGGGTCGGCGCGAAGGGCGCGATGTCGAAGGCGGGCGGCCGGCCGGCGATCAGGTCGGCGACCGTCATGCCGGTGCGCGCCGCCGAGGCGAGGCCGACATGGCCGTGCCCGAAGGCATAGACCACGTCCGGCGTCGCGCCCGCGCGCCCGATAACGGGGAGCGAATCCGGCATGGAGGGGCGGAAGCCCATCCAGCGCGACACGCGCGATTCCGGATAGGCCGGCGCGAGGCCGGGGAACAGCCGCCGGCCGAGGGTCAGCAGGTAGTCGGCGCGCGTCCAGTTGGGCGGCGCCTCCAGCCCGGCGAACTCGACCGTGCCGGCCATGCGCAGCCCGGTCTCCATCGGCGTCGAGACGAATTTGGCGCTGGCGTCGAGGATCGGCCGGCGCGGCATCGTATCGGGATCGGCGATCAGCACATGGTAGCCGCGCTCCGTGTCGAGCGGGATGTCGTCGCCGAGCGCCGCGCACAGGTTGCGCGAATGGGCCCCCGCCGCCACCACGGCGGCGTCGGCGGGAATGAGCCCGGCATCCGTCTCGACGCCCTTCAGGCGCGCCCCCTCGCGGGCGAAGCCGCGTGCCTGCGCCTTCACGAGCCGCCCGCCGTCGCGCAGGAACTGCTCGCCGACCGTGCGCACCAGCCGCTTCGGATTCACCGTGTTGCCGGCCTGCGGAAACAGCACGCCGATCGTGTAGTCGTGCGAGACGCTCGGCTCGAACTGCCAGAGCTCGTCCTCGCGCATCACCTCGAAGGCGACGTTGTTGTCGCGGCGCAGCTGGTAGCCGAGCGCGTCGCCCTCGAAATCGGCCTGCGTGCGGTAGACGGCGAGGAAGCCGTCGCGGCGCACAAGGTCCTCGCCGCCGGCATTGCGCACCAGCGGCAGCCAGGCGCCGTAGGAATCGTGCAGCAGCGGGGTGAGGGCGCGGGCCTGCGCGCGCACGCCGTCCTGCGTGCCGGCCTTCACGAAGCGCATGAGCCACGGCGCCAGCGTCGGCACGTAGCGCCAGCGGATCGACAGCGGGCCGAGCGGGTCGAGAAGATAGCCCGGTACCTTGGCCAGCGTGCCCGGCATCGACATCGGCACGATGGAGGAGGGCGCGAAGACGCCGGCATTGCCGAAGGAGGCGCCCTCGCCGAGGCCGTATTGCTCGATCAGCACCACGTCATGGCCGTCGCGCAGCAGGAAGCTCGCCGTGGCGACGCCGACCGCGCCGCCGCCGATGACGGCGACGGTGCGCCGCGCGGGAGTGGAAGAAGTCGCCATGCTCAGGCCGCCTTGATGAAGTCGGCGCAACGCTCGCCGATCATGATGCAGTTCGCGTTGAGATTGCCGCTGACGATGACCGGCATGATCGAGGCGTCGGCGACATAGAGGTTGTCGAGGCCGCGCACTTTCAGCGTGGGATCGACCACCGCCATCGGGTCGACGCCCATCTTGCAGGTGCCGGCGGGGTGGTAGATGCCGATCGCGCTTTCGCGGACATAGCCGGCCCACTCGTCGTCGGTCTGCACCTCGCGGCCCGGCTTGAACTCGCCGAGCACGTGGCGCGCCATGGCCGGCGCCTCGAAGATGGCGCGCAGCCGCTTGGCGCCGGCGACCAGCGTGTCGACGTCGCGGGCGTCGCCCAGCAGGTTGGGCTGGATCGCCGGGGCGGCGAAGGGATCGGTCGAGGCGAGCCGCACATGGCCGCGCGAATGGGGCCGGTGGATGTTGTTGAGCGCCGTCACCGCCGGCTTGTCGAAGAGGATCGGCCCGGTCTCGGTGAGGTCGTAGCCGACCGGGGTGAAGTGGAATTCGAGGTCGCAGCGCGCCAGCTCCGGCGACGAACGGGTGAACGCCATCACATGGGCATCCGGCGTGGTGCCCGGCCCGCGACCGGCGAACAGCCACATCGCTCCGTAGAGCAGGGCGTGCCGGAGCGTGTGCTGGACGTTGTAGGTCGGCTGGTCGACCCAGACGATGTGGCTGGTGCCGGGGTGGTCGTGGAAATTCTCGCCGACGCCCGGCAGGTCGTGCACCACATCGATGCCGTGTTCGCGAAGCTGCGCCTGCGGGCCGACGCCCGACAGCATGAGGAGCTGGGGCGAGCCGAAGGCGCCGGCGCTCAGCACCACCGCCTTGGCGGCGTGGGCGGTGACGGTCTTGCCCTTATGGTCGAACGTCACGCCGCTGGCGCGGGTGCCGTCGAACAGGATGCGGCGGGCCTGCGCGTGCGTCATCACGGTGAGGTTCGGGCGTCTGCGCCAGAGATAGGCGCGCGCCGCGCTGCAGCGCCAGCCGTTCTTCTGCGTCGCCTGGAGATAGCCGATGCCGCCCTGCGGCGGGCGGTTGATATCGGGCGTCGCCTCCAGCCCCGCCTCGACGCCAGCGCGCAGGAAGGCGTCGGAGAGCGGGTGCGAGGTGCGCAGGTTCTGCACGCTCAGCGGCCCGCCGGTGCCGTGGTCCTCGTCGGCGCCGTTCTCATTGTCCTCGGCGCGGCGGAAATAGGGGCGCACGCGCTCGAATTCCCAGCCCGCGCAGCCCTGCATGGCCCAGCCGTCGAAATCCTCCGGCTGGCCGCGCACATAGAGCATGCCGTTGATCGAGGAGGAGCCGCCGAGCACCTTGCCGCGCGGCATGTAGTCGGTGCGCCCACCGCGCGAGGGGTCGGGCTGCGAGTTCAGCCGCCAGTCGAAGCGCGGATTGCCGATGGCGTAGAGATAGGTGGCGGCCGGCATCAGCACGGGCAGGCGGCGGTCGGAACCGCCGGCTTCCAGCACCAGCACGCGGGACCGGCCGTCCTCGGCGAGCCGCCCGGCGACGGCGCTGCCGCCCGAACCCGAGCCGATCACGATATAATCGAATTGCATGGGGGGCACGTCGTCCGAAACCGAGGGTGGGGATCGCTTTCGCCAGTCGATTCCATATTGCACCCGACACGTGAAGTATAGTTTGAAATGTATATTTGCCGAATTCTCAGAGGTGAGACATTCTATTCTCACGGCTGAGAATTGGCGCGCCACCCTCATCCGCCGCGCCGGGCGCGCGGAGCAGCCCGGGATGTCGCCCGGCAGTTCGCCTCCGGAACCCGGGATCTTGTCCGCGGCGGTGCCGGCGGGTGTCGCGTCGCCGTCGTACCCTGCCGGCACCGGCGACAGGGCACGGTGTGGTTCAGTGGCGGATACAATACGGCTTGCCAAAAAAATGGGCGTGCCGCATCATGGATCAGTTCGATGGCGCGCGTGGCGTCGCTTGGATAATTTCGAGTTATCTGCCAAAGCGTTATGTGCTTGTGGTGCAGCATTCGGAAGTGAGCCGGCCGGCCGCGCGGCGCGTGCCGTTATCGAGCCGGTCTCACATGAAGAACGGGATCCCGCGCTATGTTGGAGCATAGTCGAAAGGTAATGTCCGCCGTGCGGTCCGGACCGGGAGTGCTCCCGGTGGCGGAGGCGTTCCCCTATCGCTCCTGGTCCCGCTGCGTCGAGGAATACGGGCTGGAGCCGGGCCGCTGCGGCACCATTCCCTATGTCAGCCATCGCGAGATCAACGTCGCCCGCGAGGCCCTCGAAGACAAGCTGATCTTCGCCTATGAGGAGGTGGACTTCCTCTATTCCATCGTCGGCCGGATCGGATACTGCGTTACGCTGACCAATGCCGACGGCGTGACGGTGGCGGAGCGGGCCGACCGCTCCTCGCGCTATTATTCCGACACGGAGCGCCCCGGCTCGGTGTGGAGCGAGCGCCATGCCGGCACCAACGGGGTCGGCACGTGCCTGCGCGACGCCGGCGTGACCTCGGTGTTCCAGGACGAGCATTTCTTCGAGGACTTCATCGAGATGTCCTGCGCGGCGGTGCCACTCTTCGCGCCGGACTGCTCGCTCTGGGCGGCGATGAACATCACCGTGCGCAATCCCAACCTCCAGCGCGAGACGCACCAGATCGCGCTGGAAGTGGTGCGCAAATCGGCCGAGCGCCTGTCGGAAGCGGTGTTCCGCCGCACCTATGCCAACCGGACCATCCTCAAGCTGTGGCGGCCGGACGGGCAGCCCTGCCTGCTCGCCATCGATGCCGACCACGCGGTGGTGGGCGCGGACCTTGCCGCCCGCCAGCTCCTCAGCCTGCCGAAGACCGACTTCACCCCCTTCTCGCTGTGGCGCTTGTTCACCCGCGATCCCTCGGCCCTGCGCGACCGCGCCGGCCCGACCCTGCCTCTGGAGCTGATCCGGCTCGACGGTTCGCCGCTGCGCGGCTACGCCTACGGCCCCCAGCGCGAGATCGCGCCCGCCGCCCCGCGCGCCCGCGCGGCCTCGGCGTCCGCCGCTCCCGGCAGCGCCCCTGCCGTGTCGGTGGCGGGCGAGCCGGCCCCGGTCGGCCTCGACCAGTGGGCCGGCGCCGAGCCGCGCATGACGCGCAACGTTCACATATTGCGCCGCCTCGCCCATACCGGCCTGCCGATTCTGGTGCTCGGCGAGACGGGCGTGGGAAAGGACACGCTGGCGCGCGCCTACCACGCCCAGTCGCCGCGCGCGGCCCAGCCCTTCGTGGCGCTCAACTGCGCCGCCATGCCAGAGACGCTGATCGAATCGGAGCTGTTCGGCTATGCCGGCGGCGCCTTCACCGGCGCGCGCAAGGAAGGCTCGGCCGGGCGCTTCGTGCAGGCGCATGGCGGCACGCTCTTTCTCGACGAGATCGGCGACATGCCGCTGCATCTGCAGACGCGGCTGCTGCGCGTGCTGGAATCGGGCGAGGTCGCCCCGCTCGGCTCGGGCAAGATCCAGCGTGTCGACGTGCAGGTGATCGCCGCCACCAACCAGCCCTTGGAGCCGCGCATCGCACAGGGCGCCTTCCGCGCCGATCTCTACTACCGGCTGGCCGGCGTGGTCATCAACGTGCCCTCGCTGCGCGAGCGCGCCGACAAGGAGGCGGTGATCGATGCCTGCATCGCCCGTACCGCCGGGCGGCTCGGCCTGAAGGTCGCGCCGGCGGCGCGCGCGCTGCTGCTGCGCCACAACTGGCCGGGCAATCTGCGCGAGCTCTATCTCGTGGTGAACCGCGCCGCCTCGCTGGCCGAGAACGGGGTGATCGAGCCGCACGACCTGCTGCTGCCGGTGGCCATGGCGCCGACGGTTACGCCGGCGTCGTCGGGCTGGGCGCCGGCCGCCGAGGCGCCCGCGCGGGTCGGTCCCGCCGGCGTGCGCGCCCGCGTCGACGCGGTGGAGCGCGCGGCGATCCTCGACAATATCGAGGCCTGCCACGGCGACATCGCCGCCGCCGCGCACAATCTCGGCATGAGCCGAGCAACGCTCTACCGCCGGCTCAAGGCGCACGGCATCACCCGGCGCTGAGGCTTCAGCGGTTGAAGCGCGACAGGCTGTAGGGCGCGGGGTCGATGGCGGGCGGCGCGCCCGTCACCAGGTCGCGGATGAGTCGCGCCGTCGTGCTCGCCCCCACCATGCCGGTATGGCCGTGCCCGGCGGCGACATAGAGCCCCGGCACGCCGGGCGCCGGGCCGATGGCGGCGACGCTGTCCGGCAGGGAGGGGCGGAAGCCGAGCCATTTGCGCCAGCGCGTGGCCTGCAGTTCCGGAAACACGAGCCGCGCGCGGTCCAGCAGCTGCCGCGCCCGCTTCTCGTCGGGCGGCGCGTCCAGCCCGGCGATCTCCACCGTGCCGGCGAGGCGCAGGCCCTCCTCCATCGGGGTGATCGCCATGCCGCCGTCGCGCAGCAGCAGCGGCAGCGTCGGGCTGATGTTCGCGTCCTCCAGCATCAGGTGATAGCCCCGCTCGGTCTCCAGCGGCAGCTTCACGCCGAGCGGCGCGAGCAGCCGGCCGGTCCAGGCCCCGGCGGCGAGGATCACCGTGCGGGCGCGCCGGTCGCCGAGATTGCCGAACAGCTCGAAGCCGCCGGAGACGGGCCTGACCGACAGGACGCGCTCATGGTCGATGGTACCGCCCGCCTCGACGAAGAGCCGCCCCACCGCCTGCGTCAGCCGGCCCGGATTCACCGTCCAGCCATTATGCGGGAAGAACAGCCCGCGCTGGGCGATCGGGCCGATGCCGGGGAACAGGTCGACCAGCGCCTTTCGGTCGAGATCCTCGACGACGATGGAATGCCGCTCGATGAGGTGGCGAATGAACGGTTCGTTGCGGCCAGGCGTCTCGTTGTAGAAGACGTTGACGCTGCCCTGCGTGCGGATCAGGTCGGCGAAGGGCGCCGGCCCCAGCATCTCGCGATAGCCGTCCATGGTGTCGCGGTGGAGCGCGCGCAGCGCGTCGGAGGCGGCGTAGACGGTCGAGGTGCGGCTGGCGAGGATCCAGCGTGCCAGCCAGGGTGCGGCGGTCGGGAGATACGAATAGCGCAGCGCCAGCGGGCCGTCCGGCTTGGTCAGCCAGCCCGGCACGTTGCGCCAGAAGCCGGGCAGGGCCACCGGCATGTTGGTGCCGGCGCTGAGCAGCCCGGCATTGCCGGCCGAGGTCGCGGTGCCCGGCGGCAGCGCGTCGATCACGGTGACGGCGCGCCCGGCGCGCTGGAGTAGCAGCCCGGCGGAAAGGCCGATGATGCCGGCGCCGACGATGACGATATCGGCCTCGGGTCCTGTGGTCATGGCGCGCCTCAGAACCTGTTGCCGCGGATGAAGTCCGCCGCCCGCTCGCCGATCATGATGGTCGGGCCGTTCAGATTGCCCGAGACGACGTAGGGCATGATCGAGGAATCGGCGACGCGCAGGCCGTCGACGCCGCGCACGCGCAGCTGCGGGTCGACCACCGCCATGTCGTCCGTCCCCATCTTGCAGGCGCCGGAAAGATGCAGCGCGCCCTGCGTCTCGCGCCGGACATATTCGTCGTAGTCGGCGCGGGTCCTGAGAGGCTTGGACGGCTTGTGCGAGGCGGCGATGTATTTGGCGATGGAGGGCTTCGACATGATCTCCTCGCCCTTCTTCACGCCCTCGATCAGCACGTCGACATCGTGCTGGTCGGCGAGATAGTTGGCCTCGATCTTCAGCGGCACGGAAGGATCGGCCGAGCGCAGGCTGATATAGCCGCGCGAGCGGGGACGGCAGCCATAGACGTTGAGCGTGCAGCCATTGCCGCTCGGCGTGCCGTCGACGCCGACCTCGACGCCCGCGCCCGCGAGGAAGTGGTATTGCAGGTCCGGCAGCGGGTCGGAGGCGTCGCCCCACCAGAAGGCGCCGCCCTCGCAGACATTCGAGGCCACCGGGCCGGAGCGGAACAGGGCGTATTCCAGCCCCGCCGCCGCCTGCCAGTGCAGCTTCTTGTACTTGTCGTAGCTGTAGGGGCCGTTGAGGTCGTAGATCAGGAAGCAGTCCGTATGGTCCTGCAGGTTCTGGCCGACGCCGGGCAGGTCGTGCTTCACCTCGACGCCGACGCTCTTGAGATCGGCCGCCGGGCCGATGCCGGAGAGCAACAGCAGGCGCGGCGAGCCGATGGCGCCGGAGGAGACGACCACCTCGCGCTCGGCGCGCAGGATCTTCCGTTCGCTCCCCTCGCGATATTCGACGCCGACGGCGCGATTGTTCTCGATCAGGATGCGCAGGACCGGCTTGGCCGTGTGCACGGTCAGGTTCTTCCGCCCGCGCGCGGGCTTGAGATAGGCGACCGCCGCGCTGCACCGGCGCCCGTCGCGCATCGTCACCTGATAGAGCCCGCAGCCGGCCTGCGTGCCGGAATTGAAGTCGGGATTGTAGGGCAGCCCCGCCTCCTGGCAGGCCTTCAGCCATTCCTTGGTCAGCGGGCTGGTGTAGCGCTGGTCGGAGACCGAGAGCGGGCCCTCGGTACCGTGCGCCTCGCCGGACAGGCTCTCATTGGATTCCGCCTTGCGGAAATAGGGCAGCACGTCGCGATAGGACCAGCCCTCCGCCCCCGATTCCTGCCAGCGGTCGTAGTCCTGCGGGTTGCCGCGGATATAGACCATGGCGTTGACCGAGGAGCCGCCGCCCAGCACCCGCGCCTGCCCGGTGTCGGGCGCCATGTTGAACTGGTGCTTCAGCGGTTCGAGCTGGATCCGGCGCAGCATGCGCTGGGTCTTGTAGTAGGTGACGGGCATGTGGATGAACGGGTTGCGGTCGGAGGGGCCGGACTCGAACAGCACCACCGAGGCGCCTTGATCCTCCGAGAGCCGCGCGGCGATGGTGCACCCCGCCGAGCCGCCTCCGACGACGATGTAGTCGCATGAGCTGATGGTCATCTTGGCTCCGTCAACGCGTTCCGATGGTGAGATTGAGCAGGCCGGGCAGGGCGGCGAGCGCGCGGGCGGCGGCCGGGCCGCGCGCGCCTCTCTCCTCCGCCTCCTCGCAGGCAAGAATCGCGCTGCGGATCGCCGCGCCGCCGAGATAGCGCGCCGGCTCGGGCGGCAGCGCCGGCAGGGTGCGGGTGCAGAAGGGCGAGCGGGTGAACGCGTCCTTCACGCCCAGCACCAGCGAGGCGAGGCACTCGCCGACGATCCAGCTCGGATTGACGCCGTGCCCGGAATAGCCGAGCGCATAGGCGACGCGCCCGCCCGGCAGCAGGCTGGCATAGGGAAAGCGGTCGGAGGAGACGTCGATGGCGCCGCCCCAGCGCCCCGCCACCGGCGTGTCGGCCAGCACGGGAAACAGCCGGGCGAGCCCGCGCTCGGCGCGGCGGAAGGAGGCGGGATCGCGCGTCATCGCCGGCGTCTCGACCCGCGCGCCATAGGCGATGGGCCCCGATCCCGTGCCCATCAGCACCCGCCCGTCCGGCGTGCGGCGGGCATAATGGAGGAAGGAGCGGGCGTCGACGAGGCTGGTGGGCGAGGTCCAGCCGATACGGGCGAGGCGCTCGGGCGCCGGCTCGCTCATCAGCGCGTAGCTGGAGAAGGCCATGAAGCGCCGGCCGATCGCGCCGCCGCTCGTCCCGCTCAGGGCGATCTGCCCGACATTGGTGGCGAGCACGACGTGGCGGGCGGTGAGCGCGCCCTCGGGCGTCGCGATGCGGCAGCCGCCGGCATCGTCGTCGGCGAGCCGCAGCATGGGCGTGCGTTCGTGCAGGCGCACGCCGGCCTCCATCGCCGCTTCGCGCAGGGCGCGGGCGAGGCGGGCAGGATGCACCGTCGCCTCCTCGGGATAGCGGATGCCGGTGCGGAAGACCGGCGAGCGGCAGAGGGAGGCGACCTCGGCGCGCGAGAGGCGCTGCGCCTTGTCGGCGGCGCCGAGCGCGATCATGGCGCGGGCGGCGGCGTCGATGGCGGCGTCCTGCGCCGGAGCGGCCGAGACCTTGAGCCCGCCGCCCTCCGCCCACCAGACGTCGCGCCCGCACCGGGCGACGAAGGCGGCGATCGCGGCCTGCGCCTGCTGGCCGAGCCGGGCCATCTCCCAGGCGGCATCCGGGCCGAGGAGGCGGGCGAGGCGCGGCAGCGAAGTCCAGTAGCCGTGCACCTTGCCGGCGTTCTTGCCGCTGGCGCCGGCGCCGCAGATGTCGCGCTCGATGAGGGTGACGGTGAGGTCGGGCCGGCGGCGGCGCAGCGACAGCGCGGTCCACAGTCCGGTGAAGCCGCCGCCGACAATGGCAATGTGCGAGCGCACCTCGCCAGCGAGGGGATGGGCTGGGCGGGCTTCCCCCTCGCTGGCGAGCGCCTCGGACAGCCACCAGGAGGTGGCGCCGATGCCGGAAACGTCTGTCATCGCGGGCTCCCCGACGACGCCTGCCTTTTACGGGCGGCGCCGCGGTTCGGTTTACAGGACGGCGGTGGCCATCATCTCCACGAGGTTGGTGCCGTGGCCGGCGAGGCGCGATTCCACCGTCGCGCGGGCCGGGGCGTTGTCGGTGTCGACCCAGCCGTCCCAGACGCGGTTCATGGCGTCGAAATGGCCCATGTCGTGCAGCCAGATGTTGACGCGCAGCAGCTTGCTCTTGTCGGTGCCGAGCCTGGCGAGATGGGCGTCGATCTGCGCCAGCACGTCGGCGGTCTGGGCGGCGACGTCGGGCGTCTTCTCCTTGGCGGTGATGCCGGAGAGATAGGCGACGCCGCCATGCACGACGACGCGGGTGAGACGGCCGTTGGACTCGTAGCGCTGGATGGAGCTGTCGGAGGGCATGTGTGTCCTGCGTTCACTTGCCGCCGCGCGGGCGGCCTAGGGGGAGATGTCCCCGCGCGCCGTTGCGCGGGGACAGGGCCTCACTCGGCGGCGACCTTGGTGCTGCAATAGGCGTTGAGCTTGGGCATCACCTCCTGCGCCAGCAGGCGCATGGAGCCCTGCTGGATCGCCGGGTCGTCCCATTCCTTGAAGGTCTGCAGCAGCGTGCCGAACGGGCCGCCGAGGTAGTCGACGAGGGCGACGAGCCTGTCGAGCACGGTCTTCGGTGAGCCGGAGATGATCATCGTGTCCATGCAGTATTTCAGCGTGACCTCGTCGTCCGTGACCGAGGGGTCGTGCTTCAGCACGGGCAGGATGTTGTAGGTGCGCATGTCGTCGAGCACGAAGTCGTAGTACCAGGCGTGGGAATTGCCCTCGCGCGCCAGATACTCCTGCGCGGCGGCGTCGGATTCGGCGACGAAGACCGAGCGGGCGACGCGCCACTTGTTGCGGTCGGGGCGGCGGCCGGCCTTCTCGGCGCCGATGGCGTACTGCTCCCAGTGCGACTTGACCCAGCATTCCTGGATGAAGTTCGCCGAGGCGAAGCCCCAGCCATGCAGGCCGGCCTGGCGGGCGCTGCCGGAATTGGGGGTCATCGCCGAGATGGCGACCTCGGGGAACGGCTTCTGGTACGGCTTGGCCATCGGCCCGAAGCCGAGCTTCGGGATCACCGTGTCCTCGATCTTGATGTGCCAGTACTTGCCCTTGATGTTGTAGGGCGCGTCCGACGACCAGATCTTGTGAATGAGGTCGATGGAATCGACCAGCATCTCGGCGCGGTTCTTGTCCATGATGTCGAACAGCTCGAAATCGCTGGCGAGGCCACCGGGGCCGATGCCCATTATGAAGCGGCCCTTGCTGAGATGGTCGAACTGCGCGACGTCGCCGGCGACGTTGGCGGGGTGGTGCTGCGGCAGCGCCAGAACGCCGGTGGCGAACTTGATCTTCTCGGTCTGGTGGATCAGCGTCGCGAAGAACTGGAGCGGATTCACGATGGGTTCGATGCTGGACGAGTAATGCTCACCGACCCAGACCTCGGCATAGCCCAGCTTGTCGGCGAGGATGGCGGCCTGGCGATCCTCCTCCAGCATGTCGGTGATGCTCCGCTCCGGGTTGTGAAGCGGCTGCATAAAAAGGCCGAGGTCCATCTGTCTCTCCCTGGCGCGTTCCGCCCGAATCAGGGGAACGGCGGTATCGCTGCTGTTTCACCAAGGCCGATCCGCTGGCCGGCCCTGCGGCTCGTGAAGCCGCCTCCTGTTTGCGCAATCGCCGTGCCAGCGCCGAAAAATCTTTAGAATCAACGATATTTCAGGATAGTCAGGCTTCCGGCGCCGGGACGTTGAGACGTCCGGCGCGTGAGATTTTTCGCGCCGGTGAGACCGCGCGAGCGCGCGGGCCGTCGCGACCCGGCGCGCACTCAGCGCGTGAGCAGCACCGCCGCTTCCGGCCGCCAGCTCGCCCGCACGCGCTCGCCTCTGGCCAGCATGCTGCCGTCGAGCGAGCGGGTTTCCTGGTACTTGATGGTCTCGATGGGGGTGCGGATCGAATAGACGACGCGGCTGCCCATGAAGACGACGTCGTCGACCACGCCCTCCAGCGCGTTCACCCCCTCGGGCGCGGCCTCCCCGGCGCCGATGCGGGCGACCTGCAGCGCCTCCGGCCGGATGGCGAGCGAGACCGACTGGCCGAGCAGCACGGCGGTGCCGTTGGCGGGCACCTTGGCCGTGCCGGGGCCGACATTCACGAAGGTCGCCTCGGAATCGGTGGCGCTCACCGCGCCGGAGAGGATGTTGGTCTCGCCGAGAAAGCGGGCGCAGAACAGCGAGCCGGGATGGGCGTACATCTCCTCCGGCGTGCCGATCTGCTCGATGCAGCCCTTGTTCATCAGCACGATGCGGTCGGACAGGATGGTCGCCTCGTCCTGGTCGTGCGTGACGTAGATGAAGGTCGTGCCGGTCTCCTGGTGGATGCGCTTGAGCTCGGCCAGCATGTGGTGGCGGATCTTCAGGTCGAGCGCCGCCAGCGGCTCGTCGAGCAGCAGCACGGAAGGCGCGTTGACCAGCGCGCGCGCCAGCGCCACGCGCTGCGCCTGCCCGCCGGAAAGCTCGTGGATCCAGCGGCTGCCATAGTCGTCGAGCTGCACGAGATGCAGCATGTGCTGCACCGCCTCGCGCACCCGCTCCTTCGGCCATTTCTTCAGCCGCAGGCCGAAGGCCACGTTGTCGAACACGTCGAGATGGGGGAACAACGCGTAGCGCTGGAACACCATGTTCACCGGCCGCTTGTCCGGCGGCAGGTAGGAGACGTCCGAGCCCTTGATGGTGACGCGCCCGTGCGTGGTCGCCTCGAAGCCGGCGATGATGCGCATCAGCGTGGTCTTGCCGCAGCCGGAAGGGCCGAGCAGCGTCAGGATCTCGCCCTCGCGTATGCCGAGGTCGATGTCGTGCAGGACGGTGAGCGCGCCGAACGCCTTGGTCACTCCATACAGTTCGACGATGTTCGGGGTGCTCATGTTTCGAGGTCCTTCGCGCGGGCGCTGAGGGCGAGGCGGCGCTGGTACCAGACCAGCAGGCCGCCAATCAGGATCAGCCCGATCGACAGGCCGAGGGAGATGACGGAGGCGGCGTTGATGTCCGGGCTCACGGCGCGGCGCATCATCGACCAGATGGTGAGCGGCAGGGTGGTCTCGTTGCCGCTGACGAAGACGGTGATGATGAACTCGTCGAAGGAGAGCGCGAAGGAGAGGATCGCCGCGCCGCCGATGGTGGGGCCGATGATCGGCAGCGTCACCAGCCGGAAGCTCTGCAGGGGCGTGGCACCGAGATCGCGCGCGGCCTCTTCCAGCGAGAGGTCGAAATATTCGATGCGCGAGCGCACCGCCTCGATGAAGAAGGGCAGGGTGAACAGCACATGCGCGATGGTCACCGTGACCAGCGAGCGCTGCAGCCCGACCTGCGAGAACAGCATGACCAGCGCGATGCCGAGGAACAGGCCCGGCAGCGCCACCGGGCCGAAGGCGAGCAGGCCGAACACGGTCTGGATGCGCCCCTTCAGCCGCGCGAGGCCGAGCGCGGTCAGCGAGCCGAGCACGGTGGTGACGGCCGCCGTGCTCGCCCCGACGATCAGGCTGTTGGTCAGCGAGTTCAGGAAGGTCGTGTCGGAGAAGATCTTGGCGTACCAGCGCAGGCTCACCCCCTCAAAGGGAAAGGTGAGGCTGGCGGAGGAGTGGAAGCTGAACAGGGTGATGATGGCGATGGGCGCGTAGAGGAACGCCACATAGAGCCAGACATAGAATCTCAGCATGAGACCTCCGTGCGCGGCGAGACGGCGCGTCTCAATCGTGGAACCGGCGGCCCGGGGCGAGCCGCAGAAGATCGAGCAGGCGCACGAAGCCGAGATAGACGACGAGGAAGGCGGCCAGCAGCAGGAAGGCCATGGCGGCGCCGAACGGCCAGTTGCCGGCGGTCCTGAACTGGTTGGCGATGAGAATGCCCGTCGTCATGCCGTCGCGCCCGCCCAGCAACTGGGGGGTGACGAAATCGCCCGCCGAGATCACGAAGGTGAACATGAAGGCACCGACCACGCCCTTGTAGCACATGGGCAGGATCACCCGGGTCAGCACCTCGGTCTGGCTGGCGCCGAGATCGCGCGCCGCCTCGACATATTCCTTCTTCACGTCGCGCAGCGCCGAGACCAGCAGCAGCAGGCCGAAGGGCAGCATGATGTGGGTCAGCGTCACGATGGTCGCGAAGGGGCTGAACAGCAGCATTTCGAGCGGCTGGTCGATGAGCCCGAGCTGCATCAGCGTGGTGTTGATCAGCCCGTTGGAGCCGAGGATCACCCGCCAGGCATAGATGCGCACGAGGTAGCTGGAGAACCACGAGACCAGGATCAGGTAGAACAGCAGGTTCCCGCGCGTGCGGTAGACGATGAAATAGGCTGCGGGAAAGCTGAGCACGACGGTGAGCACCGCCGTGCACAGCCCGTTCTTCAGCGCGTTCCACGTCAGGAAATAGAAGCCCGTGTTGGACAGCGCGCGGGCGTAATTGTCGAAGGTGAAGGCCGGGATCAGCCGGAACGCCTGCGCCATCCAGAAGCTGCACACGAAGAGAAGGATGGCGGGAATGATGAAGAAGACGAGGAGGAAGAAGAAGGACGGGGCCACAAGGCCGAGCCCCATCCGTTCTTGACGGCTGATCTTCATCATTCCCAACACAATCTCCGAAAGGCGCCGGCGCGGGTCAGAACGAGGACTTGAAGTCGGTCCAGGCCTGGGTCCACTCGTCATAGGTGGCGTAGGTGTCCGAGACGCGCGGCGGCTGGCCCTGCAGAGGCGACTTGGCGAAGACCTGCGGCAGGTTGCTGTAATCGAACAGCGCCTTGGTGTCGGCATCCATCAGGGCCGGCGCGTGCTTGTTGACGGCGCCGCCATTGACCGCCTTTGCCACCTCGGCCTGCGGCTTGGCGGCGACCGCCTCGTTCATGAAGCCGTAGGCGGCGTCGAGGTTGCCAACGCTGATCGGGATGAACCAGGCGTCGCACCACATCACCGCGCCTTCGGCGGGGACGGTGTAGACCGTCTTCACGCCGCGCTTGGCGGTCTCCACCGGCGTGCCGCTCCACACGGAGAAGCAGGCGGCGATCTCGCCGGAGGCGAAGAGCGAGATGACGTCGCCGTTCGACGAGCCGAAGACGCGGCACTGGTCGCGATAGGGGCCGAGGCCCTCGAAGGCGGTCTTGAACTCTTCCTTGGTCAGGTTCGGGAATTTCGGCCCGAAGCCGGCGAGGCGGGCGATCATCGGCCAGGTAGCGATGGTGTCGTCGCAGAAGGTCAGCTTGCCCTTCAGCTCCGGCGCCAGCAGGTCCTTGTAGGAGGTGATCGGCTTGGTCATCGCGGGGTTGTAGACGAGGGCGTTGAGGCCCCAGATCCACGGCACGGCGAAATGGGTGCCGTTCCAGTACCAGGTCGGCGCCTCGTAGAATTCGGGATAGATGTTCGCGGGCGTGAAGTTCGGCACCTTGGCAATGTCGACCGGCTTCACGATCTTCAGCTCGTCGACATAGAACTTCTCGAAGCCCTGCGAGTACTCGGCGAGGTCGAGGCGCACCGGGTTGGAGCCGATCAGCTTGGCGTGGACGTCGTCCTGCGTGCTGATGATGGCGGCGTCCACCTGCACGCCGTTCTTCTCGCGCCAGCCCTTGAGCTCGTTGTCGAGGGTGAAGCCTTCCCAGGCCATGATCTTGAGGTCGCCGCCGGCGGCCGCCGCCGGTCCCGGCCAGGCGCCCAGCGTGGCGCCGGCCGCGACGCCCGCGCCGAGCGCCAGCGACGTTCCGAGGAAGTCGCGGCGGGACAGGATGTCGTTGCGAAGGATATTGGCACTCCCGAACGGGCGCGCGATAGGCTTGTCGACCATGCTGTTCCCCTTGCTGTGAGCCTGCGTGATTTCGGGCCGCGACTTTCGGGTGATGGGTCAGCAAGAGGCATGCCAGCGCCGCTCATCGATATATTTCATATCAGGATCAATGCCTTAGCATATTACCCCCCGCCGCCGCTGAGATTGCTGTCGCAGGGGAGTCTCACGGCGCGACGGACAGACGTGAAACGCGGGCGGCCGCGCATCAGCCCGCCGGCTGCCGGCCGCGGATCAGGTCGGCCGCCTTCTCCGCCACCATGATGGTGGCCGCATTGGTGTTGCCCGAGGGGGTGGAGGGCATGATCGAGGCGTCGGCCACGCGCAGCCCCTCGATGCCGCGCACCCGCAGGGCGGGATCGACCACCGCCATCGCGTCCGCCCCGACACGGCAGGTGCCGACCGGGTGCAGCGCGCCCTGCGCGCGGGAGAGCACATAGGCGCGGCGCTCCTCGGCCGTGCGCAGCGGCGCGCCGGGAAGCTGCTCGCGGGCGACGAAGCGGGCGATGGAGGGCTGCGCCATGATCTCCTGACCGAGCCGAATGCCTTCCGCCATGCAGTCGAGGTCGTAGGGGTCGCCGAAATAGTTCGGCGCCACCCGCAGCGGCGCGAAGGGGTCGCTCGACGTCAGCTCCACCACGCCGCGCGAGCGCGGGCGCGTCAGGCAGATGTTCAGCGTCGAGCCGCAGCCGCTGGCGGCCGGCTGCACGCCCTCCTCGATGCCGGTGCCGGGCAGGAAGTGGAACTGCAGGTTCGGGTCGGCCAGCTCCCGGTCGCCCCACCAGAAGGCGCCGCCCTCGATCAGGTTCGAGCACAGCGGCCCGCGCCGGAACAGCAGCCAGTGCAGCCCGGCGCCGATCTTGCGGTGGAATCGGCGATAGACGTCGTAGCTCTCCGTGCCGGCGAGTTCGTGCACGAGATAGACGTCCATATGGTCCTGCAGACCACGCCCGACGCCGGGCAGGTCGTGCGCCACCTCGACACCCACCCGGCGCAGATGATCGGCCGGGCCGATGCCCGATTGCAGCAGCAGGCGCGGCGACTGGATGGCGCCGGCGCAGAGGATCACCTCGCGCGCTCGCACGCTCTCCCGCCGGGCGCCGCGCGCATAGTCCACCCCGGCGGCGTGCCCCTTCTCGATCCGCACGCGGCTCGCCCGGCAGCCGGTGCGGACGGTGAGGTTCGCCCGTCGGCGCGCGGGCCTGAGATAGGTGACGGCGGTGGAGGCGCGCCGGCCGTTGCGGGCGGTGATCTGGTAGACGCCGCAGCCGGTCTGCACGCCGCCATTGAAGTCGACCACCGGCGGGATGCCGAATTCCTGGCAGGCCTTCAGCCACGCCTTGGTCAACGGGTGCGGCGCCGGCTGGCTCGACACCCAGAGCGGACCTTCCGTGCCGTGGGCGGCGCCGCCGAAGCTGTCATTGCTCTCCGCCCGCCTGAAGTAGGGCAGCACGCCGGCATAGTCCCAGCCTTCCGCCCCCTGCGCCGCCCAGGCGTCGAAATCGCCCGGTATGCCGCGCACATAGACCATGCCGTTGACCGAGGAGCCGCCGCCGAGCACGCGCGCCTGCACCATGTGCGGCGCCGCCACGCCGCCCGAGGCGCCGTTCGCCGGCTCCCACGGCACGCGCTGGAGCAGCGCGCCGGTCGCGGTCTTGTAGACCATGGCGGGGATGTGGATGTAGGGCGAGAGATCGCGGGGACCCTCCTCCAGCAGCAGCACCGAGACGGCGGGGTCCTCCGACAGCCTTGCGGCGAGCACGCAGCCGGCCGAGCCGCCGCCGACGATCACATAGTCATAGCCGCGCTCACGCATCTTCTTCTCCGCCACGCACCGCCGTCAGGTCCGCGCTCGCCCGTCAACGGGACCGGGGAGCGGGTGCGGCGGCCCGTAGCAAGTTCCGGTCCGTGCCGGTGGGCCCGCGCCGTTCCGCGATTCCCCGGCCGATCTCACGTCGCGGGTTGAGATTCTGCGACGCGTGGCGAGACGAAACTCCCGCCCATGGGTTTCCGCAGGCTTCCCCGGCGCCGGCGATGGTGTAGGCATGCCGCTCGCCGCGTCGGCGCCGGGCTGGCATGCATTGTGCCGGTGCGGGCGGAAGAAGGGGCGGCATCGCCGCCCGCGCAGTCGGTTGGGAAGCAGAATGAGTGAACTGGTCGCCGCGCGGGAGCAGCGTGCGCTCGCCGCGTCGCGGATTGCCGTGAGCCTGATCTTCTTCGTCGGCGGCTCCGGCCTGACGGTCTGGGCCACCTATATCCCGATCCTCAAGGCCCGCGCCGGGCTCGACGACGCGCAGGTCGGCCTCGTGCTGCTGTGCGTCTCGCTCGGCTGCCTGTGCGGCATGCCGCTGGCCGGGGTGCTCCGCCCGCGCCTCGGGCCGCTGCGGTCCGGCGCGCTGTCGGGCGTCGCCTTCGCCGCCGCCGCCTTCGGCCCGGCGCTCGGCGTCACCATGCCGATACTGGCGGCCTCCGGCTTCTTCATCGGCCTGTGCTTCGGCTTCCTCGACGTGTGCATGAACTCGCACGTCTCCGCGCTGGAGCGCGAGCTCGGCCGGCCGATCATGTCCTCGGCGCACGCCTTCTTCAGCCTCGGCAACGTGGTCGGCGCGCTGTCGGGCGGGGCGCTGATCGGGCTGGGGCTGAGCGTTTCCGCCGGGCTCGGCCTCGCCAGCCTCGTGCTCTGCCTGCTCGCCTTCGCCGCCGTGCCGTGGCTCTGGCTGCCGGAGGCGCATGTGCGCGAGGTGACGGGCGGGACGATCTTCCAGCTTCCCAACCTCACCATGCTGGGCATCGGCATCCTGACCGTATTGTCCTTCGTCATCGAGCTGGCGCTGATCGACTGGGGCGCGCTCTATCTCGTGCAGACGACCGCCACGGCGCCGGCGCTCGCCGCCTATGGCGTCGCCTCCTTCTCGGTGGCGATGACCATCGGCCGGCTGTTCGGCGACCGCATCGTGCGCGGCCTCGGCGCGGTGGCCACGATCCAGATCTCCGGCGTCATCGCCTTCGTGGGCGTCGGCATCGTCGTCTGGGCGCCGACCACGCTGGCGGCGCTGCCGGGCTTCGCCATTGCCGGCTTCGGCATCGCCAATCTCGTGCCGATCTTCTTCTCGCTGAGCGGACGCATGCCCGGCATCCCGCCCAATGCCGGCATCGCCATGACCGTGACCATCGCCTATGGCGGCGGCCTGTTCGGCCCACCCGTCATCGGTTTCGTGGCCCATGCGCACGGCATGCGCACCGCCTTCCTCATGCTCACCGTCGGCGCGCTGCTGATCGCGGCGGCGGTGCGCTTCGTCATCCCGCGCGGCGTCCGCCACTGACGTCTCGATATGGAAAGGCCCGGCAGGGCGTCGCGCCTGCCGGGCCTTTCGGTCCCACGGCGGTGCGCCGGGCGCTCAGCCCAGCTTCAGCACCACCGACTTGGTTTCGAGATAGGCGTCGAGATGCTCGACGCCGGATTCGCGCCCGTAGCCGCTGGTCTTGTAGCCGCCGAACGGCACCACCGGGTCGAGCCCGCCATAATTGTTGATCCACACCGTGCCGGCGCGGATCGCCTTGGCGATGCGATGGGCGGTGGTGACGTTCGAGGTCCACACCCCGCCGCCGAGGCCGAACACCGTGTCGTTGGCGATGGCGGCGGCTTCCTCCAGCGTGTCGAAGGGGATGGCGGCGGCGACCGGGCCGAAGATCTCCTCCTGCGCGATGCGCATGTCGTTGGTGACGCCCGAAAGCACGGTCGGCTCGAAGAAATAGCCGTCCTTCAGCGCGCCCTCGGTGATGCGCTTGCCGCCGGTGGCGGCGGTGACGCCCTCGCCGAGGCCGATCTCCATATAGCCCGACACGCGGTCGAGCTGCTTGGCGTTGACCACCGGGCCGATCTGCGTCGCCGGGTCGAGGCCGTTGCCGACCTTGAGCGACTTCGCGTAGTCGGCGACCCGCGAGACGAATTCCTCGTAGATCGGCCGCTGGATCAGCAGGCGCGTGCCGGCGCAGCAGATCTGCCCGGTATTGGCGAACACGCCCATGCCGGCGCCGGCGACGGCGGCGTCCATGTCGCAGTCGGCGAAGATGATGTCCGGCGACTTGCCGCCGAGCTCCAGCGTCACCCGCTTGATGTTGCTCTTGGAGGCCTCGATGACCTTGCGGCCGGTGACGTCCGAGCCGGTGAAGGCCACCTTGTCGACGTCCATGTGGCGGGCCAGCGCGTCGCCGGCGATGTGGCCGAAGCCCGGCACGATGTTGACGACGCCTTCCGGCACGCCCGCCTCCAGCAGCAGTTCGCCGAGCCGCAGCGCGGTGAGCGGCGCGTCCTCGGCGGGCTTGAGCACCATGGTGCAGCCCGTGGCCAGCACCGGGGCGATCTTCCAGATGGTCGAGGTGAGCGGGGCGTTCCACGGCGTGATGGCGCCGACCACGCCGACCGGCTCCTTCAGCGTGTAGGTGAACACCTCTCCGGGCATGGAGTTGGGCAGCGTGCCGCCGGCGATGACCGTGCACATGCCGGCATAGAAGCGCGGCAGGCCGAGCGCGCGCTGACGGCGGGCATACATGGAGGTGATCGGCGCGCCCATGTCGAGCACGTCGATATGGGCGAGCGTCTCGAAGTGCTTCTCGACGAGATCGGCGAAGCGCAGCAGCAGCGCCTGGCGCTGGAACGGGGTGAAGCGGCTCCACGGGCCGTTGAAGGCGCGCTGCGCCGCGGCCACCGCGAGGTCGATGTCGGCGGCGTCGCCCTCGGACACCTCGGCCAGCACCTGGCCGGTGGCCGGGTTGAAGGTCTTGAAGGTCTTGCCGGAGAGCGAGGGGACGAACTTGCCGTCGATCAGCAGCTGCTTGGGAAGCGGCGTGATGATGTCGGCGACGGGATTCACGTTGATGGTCATGACCGTACTTTCGGAAAACGAAAGGGATGGGAACAGACCGCAAGAGCCATGCCACCAGCCCGCGCGAAGCATGCCCGCGTGGGCCCGGGGAAGCGGGGCGGGCGGGAGCCCGCATGGGCGCTGGATTCGCGCGCGCGGCGGCGTCTTCCGGCGCGGCTCCGGGGTCGCGCGGCGCGCCCGCCGAGCGGGTCCGCGCGTCTCACATCAGCGACATTGTCGCAGCCGGCGGCGAGACGCGGCGCCGGAAAACGGGCGATTTCCCGTGCCGGAGCCGCTGGCACGCGACTTGCGCAAGGACCCGCCACGGGGCCGACCGCACAGGACGGCCCCAATGCGGCCGGTGGGCCGCGACGTGGAGTTCGTCATGATCGATCCAGCCGATTTCAAACAGGGCATGCGCCGCCTCGCGGCCGGCGTGTCCGTGATCACCACCCTCGACGAGGGCCAGCCGCACGGCTTCGTCGCCACGTCGGTCACGTCGGTCGCGGCCGACCCGACGCCGACGCTGCTCGTCTGCGTGAACCGCAGCGTGTCGTGCCACGACGTCATCGACCGTTCCGGCTCGTTCTGCGTCAACCTGCTGGGCGAACCGGAGGTGGAGCTGGCCAAGGCGTTCTCGTCCTCGGCGCTGCGCCATGCGCGCTTCAGCACCCATGAGTGGCGCGCGCTCACGACCGGCGCGCCGGCCCTCGTCGGGGCGCTGGCGAGTTTCGACTGCGAGCTGGCGGAGAAGGTGAGCGTGCACAGCCACACCATCTTCCTCGGCCGGGTGGTGGCCATCCATCTGCCGGAGGGCCCGCTTCACCCGCTGATCTATGCCGGCGGCCAGTTCGACACGCTGGGCTCGCGGGCGCGGGCGCTGCAGGGCTGCGCGCCGTAAATCCCGGCGGGGCGGGTGCCCGTGCATCCGCCCCTCATCGAAGACGGGTCAGGCCGCCTTGTAGCGCGGCGCCGGGGTGGCGACGCTGAGATGGCCGGACATCGCCCGGCGCGCCGCCTCATAGGCGTCCCATTCGCCGCCGTCCTGCAGCGGCGGGATGGTGACGACCTCGCCGGCGTCGAAGCCGGCCAGCGCCGCGTCGACGAGATCGGCCGCGCTCATCACCCAGTCCTGCGGCAGGTTGCCATGGCCGCCAATGCCCGCGACGTCCCAGAACTCGGTGGCGGTGGCGCCGGGCAGAACGGCCTGCACGCGCACGCCCTTGCCCGCCAGCTCGTGCTGGAGCGAGAGGGTGAGCGTCAGCACATAGGCCTTGCTGGCACCGTAGACGCCGTTCAGCAGTTCCGGGGCGATCGCCACGATGGAAGAGATGTTGATCACCGCGCCATGGCCGCGCGCCACGAAGCCGGGCACGGCGGCATAGGTGAGGCGTGTCAGCGCCGTCACGTTGAGGTCGATCATCTCCTGCATGCGCGCGACGTCGGCGTCGAGCAGCGGGGCGGCCGAGCCGAAGCCGGCATTGTTGACCAGCACTTCGATGCCGGCATTCTCGCGCAGCAGCGCCTCGATGCCGGCCAGATCCTCGGCCTTGCCGAGATCCGCGCCGATCACATTGACCGACCGGCCGGTGTCGTCGGTGATGCGCCGGGCGACCGCCTGAAGGCGCTCGACATTGCGCGCCACCAGTATGAGGTCGTGGCCGCGCCGGGCCAGCCGCTCGGCATAGAGGGCGCCGATGCCGCCCGAGGCGCCGGTGACGAGGGCGATGCCCTTGTGAATGCTCATGGTCGTTCTCCATCTGGCCCGCCAGCGGGCGTTGCAGGGAACATAGGCTTGCCGAAGCGCGTCTCGAATGTCATATATACGGCAATTAAGGACATTCGGGAGCGTGCCATGCGCCGCGTCGGTTTCATCATCAGCGCGGGCTACTCGCCGATGGGCTTCGCCATCAGCACCGCCTTCGAGATCGCCAATGCGCAGGCCGCCTACCGCGGCGAGCCCGCGCCCTACGCGCTCGACTTCGTGTCCGGGCAGGGCGGGCCGGTGCTCACCTCGCAGGGCTTCTCGGTGATGACCGCGCCGCCCGGCGAGGGACGCTTCGATCTCCTCGTCGTCGGCGCCAGCATGGAGGAGGCGGAGGTTGCGACGGTCGAATTCGTGCGCCGCCTCGCGGGGCAGACGCGTCGCCTCGCCGGGCCCTGCCTCGGCGCCTTCACGCTGGCCGCCGCCGGCCTGCTCGACGGGCGGCGCGCCACGACGCACTGGATGCGCGCGCGCGAGCTCCAGCAGCGCTATCCCGCCGTGAAGGTGGAGGAGGACCGCATCTTCATCGCCGACGGCCCGGTGTGGACTTCCGCCGGCATGAGCGCGGGCATCGACCTTGCCCTCGCGCTGATCGAGGAGGACCTCGGCACGGAAGTGGCGCGCAGCATCGCCCGCAAGCTGGTGCTCTATCATCGCCGCGCCGGCGGGCAGTCGCAGTTCTCCTCGCTGCTGGAGCTGGAGCCCAGCTCCGACCGCATCCAGAAGGTGCTCACCTTCGCGCGGCGGAACCTGTCGAGCCGGCTCGCCGTCGAGGACCTCGCCGAGGTCGCCCATCTCTCGCCGCGCCAGTTCAGCCGCGCCTTCCACGCCGAGACCGGCCAGTCGCCGGCCAAGGCGGTGGAAAATCTGCGGCTGGAGGCGGCGCGCACCCTGATGGAGGACACCTCCCACCCGATCGACACGGTGGCGCGCCAGACCGGCTTCGCCGACCGCGACCGCATGCGCCGCGCCTTCCTGCGCGCCTTCGGCCAGCCGCCGCAGGTGATCCGCCGGCAGGCGCGCGGGCAAAGGGGCGAGCCGCCCGTCCCTGCCGGCGAGGAGATGGAGGACGCCTGAGGCTAGCCGGCCGGTGGTTCCGGCAGCGCCTTCAGCGCGGCGGCAAGGCGGCGGGCGAAGCGCGCCGAGGCGACCGGCAGCGCGCGCCCGCGCATCTGGCCGAGGAAGAGGTTGCCCACCGGGACGTCGCGCTCGGCGATGGGGCGGAACACCAGCGTGCCGTCGCGCGTGTCGCGCAGCCCGATGGGGATCTGGAAGCCCACCGCCCGCTCGTGCAGCACGTAGTGGCGGATCAGCTCGAAGCTCTCCGTCTCGACGATGGGGGCCACCCTTCGGGCGCCCCGGCGGGCGGCGAAGTCGAGCAGATGCCGCACGCCATAGCGCGCCGCCGGCGCCACATGCGGCCCGTCCAGGCAGTCGCGCAGCCGGAGCTCGACCTTGGCCGCCAGCGGATGGTCGGCCGCCATGATGGCGTGCACCGGCTGCGGCACGGTCTCGATCACCTCGAAGTCGACGAGATAGATCGGCTCGAAGACGAGGGCGAGGTCGCTTGCATAGGAGGCGAGCTCGGCCTCCGCCTCGGCGCGGTCGCGCACCTTGACGGAAAAAGTCACGCCGGGATGGTCGGCGCGGTAGGCGGCGATCTGCTCGGGCAGGAAATAGGGCAGCAGCGCCTGCGAGCAGGCGAGCGAGACATGGCCGCGCCGCTCGCCTGAGAGGTCCGCCACCTGCCCCTGCACGCGGGCAAGGTCCGATTGGGTTGCGCGGTAGTGCTGCAGCAGCAGCTCGCCGGCCGGGTTGAGCCTCACGCCGCCGGGCAGGCGTTCGAACAGTTCGGCGCCGAACTCGGCCTCGAAGCGGCGGATGCGGCGGTTCAGCGCCGAGGCGGTGATGTTGGCGTCTTCCGCCGCCCGGCGCATGGAGCCGGCGCGGGCCACCGCCTCGATCAGCCGCAGCGAGTAGAGGTGGCGCATGCGAGGCTCCCGGTTGCCCGGTGCATTTCCTGCACCGCATCGGTGAAATCATAGCAGTTTTCGCGAACGCAGCGGCAAGGGCAGGATGGGAGGCCTCATACGCCCGCTCCCCGGCTCTAACCCGCAAGGCCCGCCATGCTCGCCGACCTCGCCTTCACGCTGGAGTCCCTGCGCGCCGCCTATGCGCGCGGCATCACCCCCGAGGCGGTGGTGGAGGAGGCGTTCCGCCGGCTGGACGCTCTCGCCGATCCCGGCATCTTCCTCTACGAGGCCCGCCATGCCGCGCTCGGCGAGGCGCGCGCCCTCGGCACTCCCGACGGCCGTCCGCTCTGGGGCATTCCCTATGCGGTGAAGGACAATATCGACGTCGCACTGATGCCGACGACGGCGGCCTGCCCGGACTTCATCCATGTCGCGGAAGCCGACGCCGGGGCGGTGGCGCGGCTGCGCGCGGCGGGGGCGATCTGTCTGGGCAAGACCAATCTCGACCAGTTCGCCACCGGCCTCGTCGGCGTGCGCACGCCCTATCCGGTGCCGCGCAACGCCATAGACCCGGCGCTGGTGCCGGGCGGCTCCTCCTCCGGCTCGGCGGTGGCGGTGGCGCGCGGCCTTGTCGCCTTCGCGCTCGGCACCGACACGGCGGGCTCCGGCCGCGTGCCCGCCGCACTGAACGACATTGTCGGGCTGAAGCCCACGCTCGGCGCGCTGTCCTCCACGGGCATGGTGCCGGCCTGCCGGACCCTCGACACGATCTCGATCTTCGCCCCCAGCGTCGCGGAGGCGTGGGAGCTGTTCGAACTCACCGCCGGCTACGATCCGGCCGACCCGTGGTCGCGCCCGCTGCCGCGCCGGCGCCTCTCGCCGCTGCCGCCGGCCTTCGAGGTCGTCGCTCCCGACGCGGCGAGCCTGCGCACCTTCGGCGACACCGCGCAGGCGGCGTATTTCGAGGAGACGCTGGAGCGCGTCGCGGCGCTCGGCGGGCAGGTCCGCCGCGTCGACTTCGCGCCCTTCTATGCCGTGGCCGACATGCTCTATGCCGGCCCGTGGGTGGCCGAGCGCCTCGCCGCCGTGGGCGAGCGGTTCTTCGACGCGCCGGAGACGCTGCATCCCGTCACCCGCGCCATCCTTGCCGGCGGCGTGAAGAAGAGCGCGGTCGACGCCTTTCGCGGCCTCTACCGGCTGCAGGAACTGCGGCGCCGGTGTGCGGGGGTGCTGGGCGCGGCCTCGCTCGTCTGCGTGCCGACCATGCCCTGCTTCGTCACGCTGGCGGAGATCGCCGCAGATCCCATCGGCCCGAACGCCCGGCTCGGCACCTACACCAATTTCGTCAACCTGCTCGACCTGTGCGGCATCGCCGTGCCGACCGGCCCGCGCGGCGACGGGCGTCCCGGCAGCCTCACCGTGCTGGCCCGCGCGGGCGAGGATGCCCGCGCCGCCGCCCTCGCACGCGCCATAGAGAGGGGTGGCACGGCGGAACGGGAGGAAAGCGAGGGGCCGGGGCCGGACGAGATCGCCCTCGCCGTCTGCGGCGCCCACATGTCCGGCCTGCCCCTCAATCACGAGCTTTCCGCGCGCGGCGGGCGGTTTCTGGCGAGCGTCCGCACGGCGCCCTGCTACCGTCTTTACGCGCTGCCCGGCGGGCCGCCGGCGCGGCCGGGGCTGGTGCGGGCGCATGAGGGGGGCGCCGCCATCGCGGTGGAGGTGTGGGCGCTGCCGCGTGCCGCCTTCGGCGATTTCATGGCCGGGGTGCCCGCCCCGCTCGCCATCGGCACGGTGACGCTGGAGGATGGCAGCATGGTGAAGGGCTTCCTGTGCGAGCCGCATGCCTTGGTCGGCGCGCGCGACATCACCGGCGAGGGCGGCTGGCGGGCGGCGCTGGCAGCCGCCGTCTGAACGGAACCGGGCGGGGTCTCAGCCGAGCGTTTTCAGCAGCGCGTCGATGCGCGCGCCGACCGCCGCGAAGGAGTGGTTCTCGCGCAGCAGCGCGTAGCCGGCCCGCGCCTTGGCGGCGGCGGCGGCGGGGTCGTCGTGGATGGCCCGCAGCGTCTGCGCGGCATGCTCGGGGAACGGGTCGGCCCAGTGGCTGCCCTGCGTGCTGAAATAGGCCTCCGGCGGCACGGGAATGGTGCGGAACTGCACGGGATAGCCGGTCTGCGGCGTGATGAAATCGCAGGTGCCGCCGAAATCGGTCGTCACCACCGCCTTGCCCCGCGCCAGTGCCTCCGCCGCGCCGAGGCCGAAGCCTTCCGAGCGGTGCAGCGAGAGAAACACGTCGCAGCTGTGGAGCAGCGCGTCCATCGCCGCGCGCGCGATGGTGCCGTCGATGATCTCGACGCGGGGATCGCGCGCCGCCAGCGCCGCCAGCTCGGCGCGCGGCTGCGGCTCGGAGGCGCCGCGTGTCTTGACGATCAGCCGCACATCCTCGGTTCCGGCGGGAAAGGCGAGGCGGAACGCGGCGATGGCGGCCTGCGGGTTCTTGCGCACCATTGCCGATTCGTAGTCGAAGAAGGTCAATATACGCAGCGGCCCCTTGAAAGCGGCTGGCGGCGGCGGCTCGTCGGGCAGCGCCACGGGCTGCGGCACGAGCGCGACGGGGCGCGGCTGGCCGGCGGCGAGCGCATCGCGTACGAAGCGCGAGGGTGCCCACAGCGCGTCGAAACGCGAAAAGGCCGGCAGCCACTCCGGCGGAAAGGTCGGCAATTCCCAGAACGGGTAGAGGATGTTCGCCTGCGCCCGGCACAGCCGCGCCGCGAAGGAGGGCATCTCGCTGAGGCCCGAGATCGACAGCGCCGCCGCGTGCCGTTCCGGCGCGCCGATGCGGGCGTCGAGCGCGTGCTCCGAATCGCGGCCGGGCAGCGGGATGTCGATGAGGCTCGTGGGCATGGCCACAGCGTCGAGTGCGCCGACGATCAGCCTCGCGGCCTCACCGAGCCCGATCTCGGAGCGCAGATAGCCGACGACGTCGAGGCCGGCCGGCCGGCGCGGGCGGTAGAGCCAGCACGGCACGACCTGCCCCGGCGGGCAGTTCGCGCGCCGGCACAGCAGCCGGGCGAGGCGTCGCCTCATCCTGCGCATCGGCGCCCCCCGGCCGGTGCGCGGGTGCCGGGCATCGCGATCAGCCCTTCGCTCCCTGTCCGCGCGCGTAGACGTCCTCGTAGCGTACGATGTCGTCCTCGCCGAGATAGGTGCCGGTCTGCACCTCGATCAGCACCATCGGCACCTTGCCGGGGTTCTCCATGCGGTGGACGGCGCCGAGCGGCACGTAGATGGACTGGTTCTCGGCGACGAGCCGCACCTCCTCGTTCACCGTCACCCGCGCCGTGCCCGACACCACGATCCAGTGTTCGGCGCGGTGGAAGTGGCTCTGCAGCGACAGCGCCGCGCCCGGATGCACGACGATGCGCTTGACCTGGAAGCGCTCGCCGAGCGCCAGCGTCTCGAACCAGCCCCAGGGCCGGTGGTCGCGGGGAAAATGCTCGGCCTGCCGCGCGCCCTTCGCCTTCAGCGCGGCGACCGCCTGCTTGACCTCCTGCGCCCGGCTGCGATCGGCCACCAGCACGGCGTCGGGCATGGCGACCACCAGCGTGTCCTTCAGTCCGATGCCGACCAGCTCCAGCCCCTCGGCCTCCGAGCGCAGCAGCGTGCCCGTGCAGTCGATCGCCGTCGCATGGCCGAAGCGCCCGACCCCCGCCGCGTCGCTCTCGCCCTCGCGCAGCACCGACGCCCAGTCGCCGAGGTCCGACCACGCCCCGGCGAAGGGCACCACGTCGAGATTGTCGGCCCGCTCCATGATGGCGTAGTCGACCGAAATTTCGTCCGCCCGCTGCCACGGCCCGGCGGCGAGGCGCAGGAAGCCCAGATCCTCGCCCGCCTCCTCCACCGCCTGCCGCACCGGGGCGAGCATGCCGGGGGCGTACGCCTCGAAGGCGGCGAGCGCGGTGCGCACGGTGACGAGGAAGATGCCCGCGTTCCAGAGATAGCGCCCGTCCGCCAGCATGGCTTCGGCCCGCGCGGCCGGCGGCTTCTCGACGAAGCGCGCGAGGGGGATGGCGGCCGGGCGCGCGTCCTCGGGCGGGTGCGCCAGCTCCAGCCAGCCATAGCCCGTCTCGGGCCGGGTCGGGTGGATGCCGAAGGTGACGATGCGCCCGCGCGCCGCCGCCTCCAGCCCCGCCTCGACGGCGGCGGCGAAGGCCGCGCGGTCCGGCATCACCTGGTCGGAGGGGATCACGAGGAGCGCCGCGTCGGGATCGCGCGCCGCGAGATACTGCACGGCGGCGAGGATGGCGGGGGCGGTGTTGCGCGGGCTCGGCTCGATGAGGATGGCGCCCGGCTCGATGCCGGCCTCGTCGAGCTGCTCGGTGACGATGAAGCGGAAATCGGAATTGGTGATGATCACCGGCGGCTGCGTCTTCGGCCCGGTGGTGCGGCGCGCCGCCGCCTGGAAGAGCGTCTCGCCCTCGCCGAGCTTGACGAACTGCTTGGGGAAGCTCTTGCGCGACAGCGGCCACAGCCGGGTGCCGGAGCCGCCGCACAGGATGACCGGGTAGAGATGGGAGACGCTCACGGGAGGATTCGCCGGCTGAAAAAGGAGCCGCAAGCTAACGCGCCGCGCCGCAATGGAAAAGCGGGCCGCGCGAATTGGCTTGACCGCGCCGCGCCGCCGGGGGTAGCCGCTGGGGCCTATCGGGGATCGGGCGATGCTGACCTGCTTCAAGGCCTATGACATAAGGGGCCGTCTCGGCGCCGAGCTGAGCGAGGACATCGCCCGCCGCATCGGGCGCGCCTTCGTCGAGGCGCTCTCCGCGAAACGCGTGGCGATCGGGCGCGACTGCCGCGCCTCCTCGCAGGCGTTGGCGCAGGCCTGCATCGAGGGGCTGCTGGCGGGCGGCGTCGAGGTGCTCGATCTCGGCCTGTGCGGCACCGAGGAGATGTATTTCGCCGTCACCCATTTCGGCGCCGACGGCGGCATCGAAGTCACCGCCTCGCATAACCCGATGGACTATAACGGCATGAAGCTGGTGCGCGCCGGCTCCGCGCCGCTCGACACCGCCACGGGGCTCGCCGCGGTGCAGGCGCTGGCGGAGGGCGACGAGCCCGCCCCCCGCGCCGGCGGATCGGTGCGCCCGGCGCCCGGCGCCCGCGCGGCCTATGTCGAGCGCGTTCTGTCCTTCATCGACCTCTCCCGGCTGCGACCGCTCACCATCCTCGTCAATGCGGGCAACGGGGCCGCCGGGCCGACCTTCGACGCCATCGCCTCCGCGCTCGAACAGCGCGGCGCGCCGCTGCGCTTCGTGCGGCTGCACCACGAGCCGGACGGCAGTTTCCCGAACGGCATCCCCAACCCGCTGCTGCCGGAGAACCAGCCCGTCACCGGCGAGGCCGTGGTGGCGACGGGCGCCGATATGGGCGTCGCCTGGGACGGCGATTTCGACCGCTGCTTCCTGTTCGACCAGTCCGGCCGCTTCATTCCCGGCGAGTATATCGTCGGCCTGCTGGCGGCGGTGTTCCTCTCCAAGGAGCCGGGCGCCACCATCGTGCACGACCCGCGCGTGGTCTGGAACACGCAGGACGTGGTGGAAAAGGCCGGCGGACACGCCGTGCAGGCGCGCACCGGCCATGCCTTCCTCAAGCAGGCGCTGCGCGACACCGGCGCGGTCTATGGCGGGGAGATGTCGGCGCACCATTATTTCCGCGACTTCATGGCCTGCGATTCCGGCATGATCCCGTGGCTGCTGGTGGCCGAGCTGATGGGCCGCACCGGGGCGAGCCTGTCGGAACTCGTCTCCGAGCGGATGGCGGCCTTTCCCTCCTCGGGCGAGATCAATTTCCGCCTCGTCGATCCGGCCGCCGCTATCGCCCGCGTCGAGGCGGCCTTCGCGGGAGAGGCGCCGTCGCGCGACGAGATGGACGGCCTGTCGCTCGTCTTCGCCGACTGGCGGCTCAACCTGCGCCGTTCCAACACCGAACCGCTGCTGCGGCTGAACGTGGAGGCGCGCGGCGGCAATGGCGAGATCGGCCGCCGGGTGGAAGAACTGAGCGCTCTCATCCGGGCGGGCGAGCCGCAATAACGGCCCGATCCCGCCTGCCTGCGCGTGCATGGACACGAATCGCCGCAGTGTTTACCAATCGCGACGTCGAAACGGGCGCGAGTCTGGGGGAAGCATTGGCAAAGACGGCGTTGATTACCGGCGCAACCGGCCAGGACGGCGCCTATCTCGCCAGGCTTCTTCTTGAAAAAGGCTACGATGTTACCGGCGCCATCCGCCGCAACTCGCAGCCGGAGATGATCCGGCTCGAAAAGCTTGGCATCGCCGCCGCGCTGCGCACGGTCGACTTCGACCTCAGCGAGCCGAACAACATCACCCGGCTGATCCGCGGCAACGCATTCGACGAGGTGTACAACCTCGCGGCGCAGAGCTTCGTCGGTTCGTCCTGGGAGCAGCCGGTCTATGTCGCCGACGTCAACGGCCTCGGCGTGGTGCGGCTGCTCGACGCCATCCGCACCTATTCGCCGCACACCCGCTTCTACCAGGCCTCGACCTCGGAGATGTTCGGGCTGGTGCGCGCGGTGCCGCAGAACGAGCTGACCCCGTTCCACCCGCGCTCGCCCTATGGCGTGGCCAAGGTCTACGGCCACTACATCACGGTGAACTACCGCGAATCCTTCGAGCTGCACGCCTCCTCGGGCATATTGTTCAATCACGAGAGCCCGCTGCGGGGGAACGAGTTCGTCACCCGCAAGATCACGCTCGGCCTCGCCCGCTTCGCGCGCGGAGAGCCTGTGCCGGTGGAGCTGGGCAACCTCAACGCCCGGCGCGACTGGGGCTTTGCCGGCGATTATGTCGAGGGCATGTGGCACATGCTCCAGCAGGAGGCGGCGGACGACTATGTGCTCGCCACCGGCGTCACCACGCCGATCCGCGATTTCGCCGGCTTCGCCGCCGCCGCGCTGGGGCTCGATCTGGAATGGTCGGGCGAGGAACTTTCCGAGCAGGCGGTGGACCGGCGCAGCGGCAAGGTCGTGGTGCGGGTGAACCCCGCCTTCTACCGCCCGGCCGAGGTCGACCTGCTCGTCGGCGACGCCTCCAAGGCGCGCGAAAAGCTCGGCTGGGCGCCGAAGGTCGACGTCAAGGCGCTCGCCGCCATGATGGCGCAGGCCGACTACGACGACTGGCGCGGCTGAGCCGAGGCTTCCTGCGCAGGATTCGCGCCCGGCATCCGCGCCACCACGCGGTCCGGCCACGGGTTGCGCCCGTCGCGCAGCCAGATCAACGTGTCGAGCCAGAAGCCGGCGGCGTGGCTGTCGTGGAACAGGTTGAAATGGCCGATCGAATCGCGCCCGTAATCGGCCGGGGCGATCTCGACCTGCGTGCGCTCCGCTCCGGTGTAATAGGCGAGCGTTCGGGCGAGCGCCGGCACCGTGCCGAAGGGGTCGTCCGACACCCCGACCGCCAGGATGGGCGCGCGCACGCGGCCCATGCGCGCGACGACGGCCACGCGTTCCCCGGGAGGATGGCTCGTTTCGAAGCGGGGGCCGCGAGACGCCCATTCGCGGGCGACACCGGCGGGAAGATCCTCCAGCCAGCCGAGACGGCGGCCGGGAAAATAGCCCAGCAGCGCCGTGGCGGCCGGCATGACGAGGTGCCAGCGGGCGAACAGGCCGAGCCGCCGGCGCGGCGCGTAGTCCGCCCACCACGCATATTGCGCGCCCATGGTGAGGAGGCGCTCCAGCCGGCGGCCGGAGGGCGCCAGCCCCGGCAGGAAGCCGCCTATGCTGTGGCCGACCGCCATCAGAGGGCCCGGCCGGGCGCGGGCGGCGAGCGCCCCGAGCGCCGCCTCGACGTCGCGCTCGCCCCAGTCGCGCCAGCGATAGGGGCTGCCGCGCAGGCGCGCCGGACGCGAGGCGCCGATGCCGCGATAGTCGAAGGTCAGCACGTCGAAGCCGTGGCCGGCGAGGAAGCGGGCATAGCGGTGGTAATAGCGCGCCAGCACGCCGGTGGCGGGGTTGACCAGCACCGCGCCGGCGCTCACGCTTCCCGCGCCCGGCCAGAAATGCCCGCCGAGCACCACGCCGTCGGCGCAGGGAATGGCGATCTCGCCAACCGCGATGTGCTCGGGCGCCTGCGCGACCATGGCCGTCTCCCGCCCCGCCGGCCGGCGCATCCGCGCCGTCCCGGGCGGCTTCCTCTCTAGAGCCGCGCCGCGCCGCTGTATATTCACTGGCCGGTATACATGCGGGTATCATGGGGCATGGAAACCGCCCCCGCCCCCGCCCCCGCCCCCGCCCCACTCCCCACCCGTGAGCGCATCCTGGGCGCGGCGGCCAAGCTCTTTCACGGCGAGGGCATCCGCGCGGTGAGCGTCGACGCGGTGGCGGCGAAGGCCGGCGTCACCAAGCGCACGCTCTATTATCATTTCCGCAGCAAGGACGAGCTGATCGCCGCCTATCTGGAGGCGCGCGACCCGCCCAACCTCGCCTGGTTTCGCCGCCATTACGCGCAGGCCGAAGGCGACGCGCCCGCCCGCATCGAGGCGCTGTTCGCCGCGCTGGCCGTCGCCGCCCGCAACGCGCGCTGGAAGGGATGCGGCTTCCTGCGCACCTCGGTGGAGCTGGTGAACCTGCCCGGCCATCCCGCCCTGCACGCGGCACGGGCGCACAAGCGACGGGTGGAGGAGTGGCTCGGCGAGGTCTTCGAAGGTCCGGAGGCGGGCCTTGCGCCCGAGGCGGCGCGCGAGCTGGCGCGGCAGGTCATGCTGCTGATCGACGGCGCCTTCGCGGTCGTGCTGCTCAACCGGGACACGGAGTATATGCACAGCGCCGGCCGCGCGGCTGCCACGCTGGTGCGGGCGGCGCTGGTAACGGCCCGGCGGGCGGCGTGATTCCCGCCCGCCGGGCTGCCGTCACGCGGTGGTGCGGCGGGTGCGCACGCCGACGAGGATGACGAGCGAAGCGGCCAGCAGCACGGCGCTCGCGGCGGCGAACACGGCCGGGGCGCCGTCGAGATCGAAGATCAGCCCGCCCCCGGCCGCGCCCACCGAGATGGCGAGCTGGACGGAGGCCACCAGCAGGCCGCCGGCGCTTTCCGCCTGGTCCGGCACGGTGCGGGTGAGCCAGGTCGACCATGCCACCGGCACCGCGCCGAAGGCGAGGCCCCACAGCGCCACCATGGCGGTGTCCGCCGCCGGCGTGCTCTCGATCAGCACGAGGCCGAGGCCGAGCGCGCCCATCAGCAGCGGCATGGCGATCAGCGTGGCGCGCAGCCCGCGCTCCAGCAGCGGTCCGGCGAGCAGCGTGCCGGCGAAGTTCGCCACGCCGAAACCGAGCAGGATCGCCGAGACGGCGCCGATGCCCACGCCCGTCACCGTCTCCAGGAAGGGACGGATATAGGTGAAGAAGGCGAAATGGCCTGCGAAGACCAGCATGGCGCAGGCGATGCCGATGGCGATGCCCGGCCGGCGCAGCACGTCGATGAGCGTGCGCAGTTTCGCCTCGCCCGTCGGCGGCAGGCGCGGCAGGCTCACGAGCTGCACCGCCAGCGCCAGCACCCCGAGCCCGGTGGCGAGCAGGAACACGGCGCGCCAGCCGAGGAGATGGCCGAGATAGCTGCCGAGCGGCGCGGCGAAGATGGTCGCCGCCGAGACGCCGCTGAACAGGAAGGACAGCGCGCGCGGGATCTGCTCCTCCGGCACGAGGCGCATGGCGAGCGCCGCCGACATCGCCCAGAAACCGCCGATGGCGGCGCCGAGCAGCACGCGCCCGAGCAGCAGCAGGGTGAGGTTCGGCGCGAAGGCGACCATCAGGTTCGAGACGATCAGCAGCACGGAGAAGGCGAACAGCACGAGCCGCCGGTCGATGCCACGTGTCGCCGCCGAGACCAGAAGGCTCGCCACCAGCGCGACGATGGCGGTGGCCGTCACCGCCTGGCCGGCGGTGCCCTCGGTGATGCCGAGATCGGCGGCCATCGGGGTCAGCAGGCTGGCGGGCAGGAATTCGGCCGTGACCAGCCCGAAGACGCCGAGCGTCAGCGAGCCGACGGCCGCCCAGGCGGGCGCGACGGGGGAAGCCTCCGCAGGAGGCGGCACGGCGGGGGAGGCGGCATCGAAGGCGGCCGGCAGGGCGAGGGCGCCCGCCTCGGCGGCGTCCTCCTGCCAGGGCAGGGTATCGCTCATCAGGGGTCCTTTCGGAGGAGCATGGTGCGTTGCACCATGGATAGGCTGGATTCGCCGGACGATCCATGTCATCAACTCCGATATGATTGATCGTTCGTCCGATATCCATTCACCAGCCGCCGAGTTACCCGCCAGTGAGGGCTGCACGGTTTCGGCCGGGCTCGCACCCGCCGGCACGCCCGCGCGCGAAGTGGGCGAGGCCCAACACCCGGCGCCCGCGCCCGACCTGGTGAGCGAGCTGCTGCTGGGCATGCGTCTCATCGGGGTGGAGTACCGCCGCATCGAGCTTTCCCCGCCCTTCGGTCTGCATCTGGGCGCCGCGCCGGGACGGGCGCGCTTTCATTTCGTGGCGCGCGGCCCGGTGTTCCTGCGCCGGGCCGATGGCGGGCTGCATGTGCTGGAGACCGGCGATGCCGTCCTGCTGCCGCGCGGCGGGGCGCATGATCTCGTCTCGCGGCCGGATCTGCCGGGGCGCGACCTCGCCGAGTTCGCCGCCGCCCCGCTCTGCCCGAGCGTGCAGGCGATCACCGCCTGCGCCGACGGCGCCTGCCCCGAGCGCGTGCTGATCTTCACCGGCGGCATGGAGTTCGACCTCGGCGGCATGCACGCGCTGGTCGGGCTGATGCCGGAGGTGATGTTCGCCGGCACGCTGCTGGCGCGCTATCCCGAGATATTGCCGATGCTGGAGGCGATGGAGCGGGAGACGCGCGGCGAGCGCGCGGGCTTTGCCGGCATATTGGCGCGGCTCGCCGATGTGGTGTCGGCCTTCATCGTGCGGGCCTGGGTCGAATGCGGCTGCGGCGACGCGGCGGGCTGGGTGTCGGCGCTGCGCGACCCGCGCCTCGGACGCGTCATCCTCGCCGTGCACCGCGATCCCGGCCGCGACTGGACGGTGGCCGAGCTGGCCGGCGAGATGGGCGCCTCGCGCTCGGTCTTCGCCGAGCGTTTCCTCGCCGTCACCGGCATGACGCCGCTGCGCTATCTCACCGAGCTGCGCATGCGCCTCGCCGTGCAGTGGATCGGGCGCGACCGCGTGCCGATCGAGGTGGCGGCACACCGGCTGGGCTATGCCTCGCAGGCGGCCTTCAGCCGGGCCTTCAAGCGCGTCACCGGCCACGCGCCCGGCGCGCTGCGGGCGGGTGTCGCGGCGGGCTGATGCCTGAAACGCAATTCCCCGAAACGCAATCGGCCCGGTCGGGGGAGACCGGGCCGATAGACCGCCGCCGGCGCGGGGGGGGGGGGCGCCGGGGAAGCTGCGTCACCGTGCGTGGCGATGCCACGCGGTCGGTGTCACTTGGTCGAGCGGGCGTTGCCCTCGACCTGCTCGCGGATCGCGGTCGCCGAGTTGTCGGTGGTGACGACGGTCGCGTTGCGGCCCTCATAGACCTTCGCGGGCTGGTAGGTCGCGGCCTCGGCGACGCCCGACAGGGCGCCGGTGGCGACGGCGGCGGACACGATGGCGAGAGCGACGAACTTGTTCATGATGGTCTCCTGTGCATCGCCGGGGCGCAGCGATTGGGGGGTGGGAAGGCGTCCCGGTCGTGTCACCAAGCTAGGCGTCGACCCCCGGCGGCGACATTATCCGGATGCTTAGCCGGATGATGAATTGAGATGCCCGGCTCATATCTTTGGATGATTTGCCCGATTTTGCTTCCGATGCGGCAGGCATGCGGGCGGTTTCCGGGCGCCGCCGGGCGGGCACGATACTGACGCTGCGGAATGAAAAGACGTGCGTCCGGCGATGACGTCCGATCCTCCCGCCGCCGATGGGGCGGTGCGACCGGCGCGATGCCGCCGACCTCAAGGCGAGGAAACGCCATGCCGCGCGACCTGATCTTCTCCCCGCAAGCCTGTTCCCGACGCGCCCGCGCCGGGCTGGCCCTGCTCTGTGCCGGAGCGCTCGCCTTCGCCGCTCCGGCGCAGGCCTTCGCGGACGCGATGCCGGCAGGCACGGTGCCGGCGGACGCTGCACCCGATTTCTACAGCGTGGCGCCGCGCGAGATCGCTGGACCCCCGGGCACGCTGATCCGCGCCGAGCCGGTCGCTCCGCCCGAGGGCGCGGCCGCCGCCTACCGCATCCTTTACCGCTCGCGCGGCGCCGCCGGCGAGCCGGTCGCGGTGTCGGGCGTCGTCGCCGCCCCGGCGGCCGGCACGGGCTCCCGCCCGGTCGTCACCTGGGGCCACGGCACCACGGGCATCGCCCCGGCCTGCGCGCCCTCGCGTTCGCCCTCCCGCGACTTCTCCGACATTGCCGGGCTGAAGCAACTGCTGGACGAGGGCGACGTCGTGGTCGCCACGGATTATCAGGGCCTCGGCGCCGGGCGGGTGCATCCCTATCTCGTCGGCGCCAGCGAGGCGCATGCGATGATCGACGCGGTGCGCGCCGCGCGCCATCTGCCGGGGCTCGACGCCGGCAACCGCTTCGCGAGCTGGGGCTTTTCGGAAGGCGGGCAGGCGGCGCTGTTCGCCGGCGCGCTGGCGCACCGCTATGCGCCGGAGCTCCGCCTGGAAGGCGTCGCCGCCGTCTCCGCGCCGACCGACCTGCGCCGGCTGCTGCACGCCGACATCGGCTCGCTGGCCGGGCAGGTCGTCGCCTCCTTCGCCGCCGAGTCCTGGAGCCGGACCTATCGCCTGCCGGTGACCGAGGTCGTCCGGCCGCAGGCGCTGGCGATCCTGGACAGCCTCGCCTCGCAATGCAGCTTCGACGAACCCGAGCGCATCGGCCTCGGCCTGACCGCGCTGTCCTTCGGCGGCGCGAACGGCCTGCTGGAGCCGGGCGCCGCGCAGAAGGCGGACTGGAGCCGGCTGATCGCCGCCAATTCGGTGCGCCCGCGCGAACCTGCCCCGGTGTTCCTCGCCCAAGGCGAGGCGGACGATCTCGTCGCGCCGGCGGCGACGCGCGACTTCGCCCGGACCCTCTGCCATGACGGCGTGGCGCTCGACTATCGCGAGGTGCCCTTTGCCTCGCATGGCGGCGCGGAGACCGCCAGCGCCGGCGCGGCGGCGGGCTGGATCGGGGCGCGCCTGTCGGGTGCGCGGCCGGTCAGCGATTGCGCCGGGATGGAGGCCGGGCGCTGAGGCCGTCAGCGCCGAAGCGCGCGCAGCCTGGCGCGCAGGCGCCGGACTTGCCGGGCGATCCGCCGCTTGATGGCGTCGAGATGGAGCCGATCATAGATCCGCCGCCGCACCGCGACGCCGGTATCGATCACCCAGGCCATCCAGCCGATGGTCATGAGCTGGCTTCGCCCGGCGGTGAAGATGCGCTCGATCACCACGAAGCTGACCAGATAGGCACACAGGAAAAGCAGCGTGCCGCGCTTCTCCCAGCCATTGGCGATCCATACGAGGCCGACGAATTTCAGCGGCTCGACGAGGGCATAGGGAATGACCAGCAGGGCGAGCACCGCGAAGGGGTGCAGCCGCGCCACCCGGCGCTCGAAGGCCTGCATGAGGCGCAGCGCCGCGAGCCGCGCGAGCAGGGGGCGATAGATCGGGCGCACCAACTCGTCGAGGATGATGACGAGGGCGCAGACCAGCCGGAACAGGAAGGCCGGCACCGCCAGCAGCAGGCGCCGCCGGGGCGGGCGGGAAGGCAAGGGGGGAGCGGGCATGTCGGGGCGATGATGCACGGGCGGGGCGGCGCGGTCATCCGCCGCCGCGACGGATCCGGCTCAGGCGTCCACCCCGTCGCGCGCGCCGAGTGCGCGGTCGATGCAGTCGATCATCGCGGTGCCGTCGAACGGCTTGGCGAGAAAGCCGATGGCGCCGCCCGCGCTGACCTGACGGCGGATGCGCTCCTCGGGGAAGGCGGTGATGAAGATCAGCGGCGTCGCGTCGCCCTGCGCGCGCAGATGGCTCTGCAGCCCGACGCCGCCCATGCCGGGCATCTGCACGTCGGTGATCACGCAGTCCGTCGTCGTCCTCGCCTCCGACGCCAGGAAATCCTCGGCCGAGGCGAAGGTGCGGGCCGCGAAGCCGAGCGAGCGCACGAGGCTCTCGGTGGCGACCCGTACGGACTCGTCGTCGTCGATGATCGTGATCATCGGGGTGGAGGACACTTCAGCCTACCTCGTCTGGAATATCCGGGGCGACGCTGCGCTGCCGGGCTGTCCTGATCTATAGACCCAACATTCCGATTTTCGAATTATACGCAGGTTTGCATGCCTATTTCTTTGGGCTCGAAAGACCCAACGTCTCGGCCATGCGCACGAGATCGGCCAGCGACGGGGCGCCCATCTTGCGCATGACGTGGCCGCGATGGATCTTCACCGTGATCTCGCTGAGCCCCACCTCGGCGGCGACCTGCTTGTTCATCAGGCCCGAGGTGACGAGCGCCATGACCTGCTTCTCGCGCGGGCTCAGCGTCTCATAGAGCGCCTGCACGCCGGACACTGCCTTGCGTGCCTCGCGCCGCTCGCGGTCGATGGCGAGGGCGGCGGCTACCGCGTCGAGCATGTCCTGGTCGCGGAACGGCTTGGTGAGGAAGTCGACCGCTCCCGCCTTCATCGCCCGCACGGTCATCGGGATATCGCCGTGGCCGGTCATGAAGATGATCGGCATGTCCATGTCGGAGCGTTCGAGCTGCGCCTGGAAATCGAGGCCGCTCATGCCCGGAAGCCTTATGTCGAGCACGAGGCATCGTGCCACCTCCGGCAGGCGCGCGGCCAGCAGCTCGGCGGCGGAAGCGAAGGTCTCGACCTTCATGCCGACCGAGCGGAACAGGCTGGAGAGCGCCTCCCGCAGGCCGGGATCGTCGTCGACGACGATGACGAGGGGATCCGTCGAAGGCGGGGCGGGGCGGACGGGCGCGCGGCTGTTCACGTGAGGGCTTCCCTGGGCCGGCTTGCCTGCGCCGGAGCGTCGCCGGTCGCGGGAAGCGTGATGGTGAAGAGCATGCCGCCCTCCTCGGGGCAAATGGCGCAGATGCGCCCGCCATGCGCCTCGATGATCGAGCGGGAGATGGAAAGGCCCATCCCCATGCCGTCCTTCTTGGTGCTGTAGAACGCGTCGAAAAGCCTGGAAAGGTTCGCCGCGTCGACGCCTGGCCCGCTGTCGCGCACCTCGATGAGGAGGCCCGGCCTGTCCGACCCTTCCTCGGCGCGGGTGCAGACGAAGAGCCGGCGTCGCGCCTCTGGCACGGCGGCCATCGCCTGCACCGCGTTGAGCGCGAGGTTGAGCACGACCTGCTGAAGCTGCACGCGGTCGCCGAGGGCGGGCGGCAGCTTCTCGCCGAGCGCGAGATCGAGCACAACGCCCTGCGCGGCGCGCTCGCGCTCCAGCAGCGGCAGCACCTCGTCGATCATCTCGTTGAGGTCGACGGGGAATTTCTCCGGCTCGTCGCGCCGGGCAAGCGCGCGCAGCCGCGCCACCACCTCGCTGGCGCGCCGGCCATTGGCGATCATGCGCTCGACCGAGGCCCTGGCCTCGCCGACATCGGGCTCGGCGCGGCCGAGCCAGCGCAGGCACGCCTCGCCATTCGTCACCACCGCGGCCAGAGGCTGGTTCACCTCATGGGCGATGGAGGCGGTGAGCTCGCCCATCATGGTGACGCGGGTGACGTGGGCGAGCTCGGTGCGGGTCTGGTGGAGTGCATTCTCGGCCTGCCTGCGCCCGGTGATGTCGCTGTTGGTTTCCATGACGGCGAGCGGGCGGCCGCGCTCGTCGCGCTGCAGCGACCAGCGGCTCATCACCGCGACCTTCTCGCCGGATTTGCGGGTGTGCAGGAGTTCGCCCTCCCAGCGGCCGGCGGCGAGAAGCTCGGCGCGGATCTCCTCGGCGGGAACGGGAAAGATGGTGCGCAGCAGCGCGCTCGCCGGCTGGCCAAGGGCTTCCTGCCGGCTCCAGCCATAGAGCTGCTCGGCGCCGTGGCTCCAGTACTGCACGGTGTCGGCCATGTCGCGCACGAAGATGCCGTCATGGGTAAGGTCGAGCAGGTCCGCCTGCGCCCGCAGCGACTGGGTGGCGGCCTGGTTCTCCAGGCACAGCAGCGTCGTCACCGTGATGGCGGAGATCGACACCAGCGCGCGCATGGTCGATCCCACATCGACATCGTCGGCGTGCATGATGAGGAAGCTGAGGATGGTGAGGCCGACGCACAGGCCGGCGATGACCAGCAGCCCGCGCCGGTCCGAATAGGTCGCCGACAGCAGCACGACGACCACGTAGAGAACGGCGATCGCCATGTCGAGCGAGGAGAAGGTGTCGATGATGAAGATCGCCGCCGCAAGCAGGGCGGCGATGACCGGCATCAACCATCGGTTCGTCGGCCTGTCGTCCACGTTGACGCCTCTCGTGCTGAACATCGCCTCCCCCGCGCGAGCGCCCTCTCCGGCGTTTCCGGAAGGGGTTACTTTAGGCGAGCACGGGCGACGGTGCGAGATTGCCGGCCGGGGATCGCGCGGTCTTTCCGCAGCGCCGTGCGATTGCGGTTTCGCACGCTGTGCCGACGCTGCGGCGGCCGTCAGGCCGGACGGCGCGTGAAGGCGACAGCGAGGGCGGCGACCAGCAGCACGGCGCCGAGCACGGCGAAAGTGTCGGAGAAACCCATGATCAGCGCCTGCTGGTGCACCTCCTGGCCGAGCAGGACCTGCGCCTGGTGGTAGGCGCTCGCCGGGTCGGTCATGCCCCGGCTCATGAAATAATGCTGCGTGCGCGCGAGGAAGTCGCGCACCGTGTCGCCATAGGGCGTCACAGACTGGCCGATGATGTTGGAGTGGAACTGCTCGCGCTTGGTGATGATGGTGGCGAGGATCGCGGTGCCGATGGCGCCGCCGAGGCTCCGCATCATGTTGAACAGGCCCGAGGCCTGGCCGGAGAATTCCGCCGGCATGCCCGACATGGTGATGTTGGCGAGCGGCGAGAGCACGATGGCCTGGCCGAGCGCCCGCACGATGTTGGTGGTCATGAGCTGGTCCCCGCCGTCGTCGAAGCTCAGATGGGTGTTCATGAAGCAGCTCGCGGCGAAGATGGCGAGGCCGATCATCACCATGAGCCGGGCGTCGATCCGCTTCATCAGCGCCGGCACGAAGGGGATGATGAGGAGCTGCGGCAGCCCCACCCAGCCCAGCACGGCGCCGATCTGCTGCGCGCTGTAGCCCTGCACCGCGTCGAGATAGGTCGGCAGCACATAGACCGAGCCGAACAGCGCGAAGCCGACGATGGTGTTGGCGACGATGCCGAGCGCGAAGTTCCGCCGCGCCAGCAGGCGAAGCTGGAGGATCGGCTTTTCCACCTTGAACTCGATGACGATGAAGATGGCGAGGCACAGGGCGGCGACGACCGACAGCCGCACGATGAGCGGCGAGCCGAACCAGTCGTCCTTGTTGCCCTCGTCCAGCACGGTCTGCAGGCAGGCGAGGCCCACCGCCATGAAGGCGATGCCCCACCAGTCGCCCTCGCGCAGCAGAGAGAGCCGCATCGGGCTCTTCTCCAGCGTGGGGATGAGCAGGCCCAGCATCACCGCGCCGGGGATGAGGTTGATGAAGAAGATGGTCGGCCAGCCATATTGCTCGGTGAGATAGCCGCCGATGGTCGGGCCGATGGCCGGGCCGAAGGTGGCGGTGAGTGCGAAGGCGGCCAGCCCGATGGGGCGCTGGTGCGCCGGCAGGCGGGTGAGCACGCTGGTGAAGGCGAGCGGGATGAGGCAGCCGCCGAAGAAGCCCTGCAGACCGCGCGAGGCGATCATCTGGTTGAGCGTGGTGGCGAAGGCGCAGGCCACCGAGAAGACAAGGAACAGGCACGTCGCGCCGAGGATGAAGCGGCGGAAGCCGAACACCCGGGTGAAATAGTCGGTCAGCGGGATCATGATGATCTCGCCGATCAGGTAGGAGGTCGAGATCCAGGTGCCGTTGTCCGAGCCGGTGCCGATGCCGCCCTCGATCTGCGGCAGCGAGGAATTGGTGATCTGGATGTCGAGCACCGCGATCAGCGCGCCCAGCATGCAGCCGCACACGGCGACCCAGGTGGTGAGGCTCGCGCCCTGCGGGCGGGCGGGCACCGGCACGGCGCCGGCGGGAAGGGCAACGGCGTTGGCCATGGCGGGCCTCCTCAGCCGGCGGGGTCGGCGGGGGCACCGTCGACGCGGATGGTGGTGGTGACCGACATGCCGGGCCGCAGGCGCCCGGCCAGAGGGTCGGTCGGGTCGAGGTCGACGCGCACGGGAATGCGCTGCACGATCTTGGTGAAGTTGCCGGTGGCGTTGTCGGGCGGCAGCAGGGCGAATTCCTGCCCGCTGGCAGGGGCGAGGCTGGTGACGAAGCCGCGCACGCCGACGCCGGGGAAGGTGTCGACCGAGACGGTCACCTTTTGGCCCGGCTTCACGTCGGTGAGCTGCGTCTCCTTGTAGTTCGCGACGATGTAGGTCGCCTGCAGCGGCACCACGGCGAGAAGCTGGTTGCCGGGTTCGACGAACTGGCCGACGCGCAACGTGCGCGCGCCCACCACGCCGTCGACCGGGGCGCGCAGCACGGTGTAGCCGAGGTTCAGCTTCGCGGTGTCGAGCGCCGCCTGGTTATGGGCGAGCGTCGCGCGGGCTTCGGCGAGCTGGGCGTCGAGCGTCGCGATCTGCTTCTGCGCGGCGTCCAGCGCGGCGGTGTCGCGGGCCAGCAGGGCCTGTGCCTGCCCGATCTGCGCCACCGTCTGCTGCGCGGTCTGGACCGGCCCGAAGCCGTCGCTGGCCAGCTTGGTGAAACGCTCGTTGTTCTGCTGCGCGAAGGTGAGCGCCGCCTTGTCGGATTCGATCTGCGCCCGGGCCTGCGCGATCACCGCCTGCTGCTCGTCGAGCTGGGCGGCGCGGTCGTCGATGCTGGCGCGGGCCTCGGCGACGTCGGCACTCGCCTGATCGACCGCCGCCTGATAGTCGCGCGGGTCGATCACGGCGAGAACCTCGCCCTTCTTCACCGGCTGGTTGTCGGTGACGTTCACCGTGGTCAGGTAGCCCGAGACCTGCGGCGCGATCGGCACGATGTCCGCCTCGACATAGGCGTCGTCGGTCGATTCCTCGAAGCGCCAGTTCGTCCAGTATTCATAGCCGGCGAAAGAGGCACCCGCGACCAGCGCCAGCAGGGCGACGCCGGTCAAGGCACGCCGCAGCCGGTGGCGGGGTGGCGCCGGCGGCGCGGCGGTCGGGGGGGAGATGGCGGCAGCCAGATCCGCGGGCGGGGTCGCCAGCGGGCGGGCGTCGAGTTTTGCCGGATCGGTCGCTGCGTTCATCGGGGCGCTCCCTGGGGACGGTGTCTCCCCAAAGGCTGCGCCGCTGCCGCCCGGGCATCTTCCCGAACCCCACGCGGCTTTCCAATTCGCATCGGCGGCGGACCGGGCCGGCCCGGCCGCCGGGGCGTCGGCATACCAAGGTATGGGCCGTGCAAACTCATCATATAAGGGGCGAAACCCACGTAGAATGGAGGCATTCCCCGCCGTCGCTACTCTGTCCCCATCACCAGCCGCTGCCCGGACGGGCCGCAGGAGAAGGTGCCCGGCCCAGGCGGGACACTTCTTCGAACGGAACGCCGGCCGGTTCGCTCCCGCTCCGAGGATGATGGAGTCAAGGCCATGTCGATCCACGTTTCGCCGACCACCGCCCGCTTCCAGTCGCGCCGTGCCGATCCGACGGCTTCCGCCTTTTCGCTCGCCGCGCCGGCCCGCCAGACCCGCACGGCCGATCTGCCGGACGACGGCTTCTCGGTGCGGCTCGGCCATATGGGCGTCGTCATCGCCATCGGCGCCGCCCCGGCCACGGATGTCCGCTTCCCCGAGGACAGCGAGACCATCCGCCTCGACGCCGACCGCCACGGGCTCGGCCGCTGCGCCGACCTGCTCGACGGCAAGGGCCGCGAGGCGGTGACGCAGGCCGCCGACCCGGTGGTCCGCCGGCTCTCCCGTGCCCTTGAGGCGGCCGAGCATGACGGGCGCGAATTCGGCGGCCTCTATGCCGACGCGCTGCGCCTCGCCATCGTCACCCGCCTCCTTTCGACGCCGGCTCTCGCCGATGTCGAATTGCCCGAAGCCCCCTTCACCGTGGGCGATATCGCGCCGATCGAGGCGCCTGCCGAGGCCCCCGCCGACACGCCCGCCACCGCGCCGCGCCGGCCCAAGTCCGGCCTGCCGAAATGGCGGTTCAAGCGCGTGCTCGCCTATATCGAGGAGAATATGGGCGAGAGCGTCACGCTGGCCGGCATGGCGGAGGCGGCGGGTCTCAGCCGCATGCACTTCGCCGCCCAGTTCCGCGTCGCCACCGGGCTGCGCCCGCACGAATTCCTGCTTCGCCGGCGCATCGAGCGCGCCCAGCAGATGCTGCTGGAGACCCGCGACCCGCTGGTCGAGATCGCGCTGGCGGTCGGCTTCCAGACGCAGGCGCACTTCACCACGGTGTTCCGCCGCTTCGTCGGCGACACGCCCTACCAGTGGCGCTGCGCCAACCGCGCGCGCAACTGAGCGGTTGCCCTTCTTCCTTCGGCCTTCTCCCTCTTCCCCAAGGCTCTTTCCCCGGAGCCTCACTCGACCCCGGCTCCCGCGAGCCGGGGTCTTTTTCTTTGGCGCGCCGCGTCAGCCCTGCCCGCCCCGGCCCGGCCGCAGCGAGGCCATGCTCTCCAGCACACCGTCGCGGAAGACGAGGGCGTGCATCAGCGCGGCGGCGAGGTGCAGCAGGAAAACGGCGAACAGCGCGAAAGCGAGGACCGTGTGCGCCGTCCGCAGGACCGCATAGAGCGCCACGTCCAGCGGCAGGATCGGCGGCAGCTGCAGCGTCCCGTAGAGCACCACCGGATAGCCGCCGGCCGACAGCATCGCCCAGCCGACCAGCGGCACGGCGAACATCAGCGCGTAGAGCGCGACATGGGAGGCGTGCGCGGCAAGCCGGATGGCGCGGGGCATGTCGGCCGGCAGCGGCGGGGGCGGGTTGAGCTGGCGGTTGACCAGCCGCAGCGCCGCCAGCGCCAGTATGGCGATGCCGAGCGGGCGGTGGATGGACAGCAGCCAGTGATAATCGGCCAACGACGACACCATGCCGATGCCGATGAACAGCATGGCGAGGATCATGGCCGCCATCAGCCAGTGCAGAAGGCGCGAGAGAAAGGCGAAGCGCGGGGCGTTCATGGTCAGCCTCCCGTGGCGGGTCGAGGGGTTTCGGAGGATGCCGCGCCCGGCGGGCGGGGCGGCACCGTCACTTCGCTCGGCGTCTTCTCCTCGCCGGCCCGGCGGGTGAAGGAGACCGAATAGGCCGCCGAGCGAGCGGCCGGCAGCGGGTCGTCGGAAGGCGCGATTCCGTCGGGCAGCACGAGCGGGTCGTAATTGATGTCGCGGCAATTGCCCGGCCCTTCCGCCTCCACATGGTCGAGGGTCAGCGTGCCCGCATCGACCTGCTCGCGGCCCTCCGGCCAGGCCACGGTGGCGTCGTCCGTCGGGTCGCCCGGCGCGGCGGCGGTGACGACGAGCCGGTAGCGCAGCGGGCCCGTCGCCATGCGGGCGATGAGGTCGTCGAAGAGATAGTTGGGATCGCGTGCGCCGGCGGGCGGCGGGGCCTGCGCGACGACGGGGTCCAGCGGCACCATGGACCAGCGCACCGGCGTCGACCGGCCGGCGGCGTCAATGAACCGGAAGGCGTCGAGCCCGTTATAGCGCGCATCGGCGAAGCCGGAGGAGACGGCGCGCGCCTTGATCAGGCCGAGCGCGCGGGCGCTTTCGGGGTGCGCGTCGAGAAAGGCCTTCAGCCGTGCGGGATCGGGCTTGCCCGTGGCCGGATCGGCGGCGGAAGCCGCCATCAGCGCGTAGAAGCCCTGCGGCGTGTTCACGGGAAACACCGGGATGTCGTTCATGCCGGTGCGCCACTCCTCGCCGCCAGCGGGGCGGAAGCTGAGCGCGAGGCTGCGGACCTCGGTCTCGTTATCCGGCAGGAAGGGCTTGCCGATGCCGACCGCGAAGCGACCGACCACCGGAACGGTGCCGGGCGCGAAGACGCCGGCGCGCGACAGCCGGGCGCCCGCGCCGTTGCTCTCGAACGTGCCGGTGACGCACACGCCCTTGGCGTGGTTGCGCCGAAAGCCGGGATGCAGGCCGTTGATCGCCTCGAAGCGGTCGACGATGCGGGTCTGCGTCAGCCGGCCGGGCGAGAGAAAGCCGCCGGCATAGGCGAAGGCGCCGGCGGTGACGCCCAGCACGAGGCCGGTGGCGCCGAGCCCTGCGAGCAGGGCGGGTCGCGGCGGCCACAGCCGGTAGCGTGAGGAAGGGGGAAGGGGAGGGTTCATGGACTTGGACTCCTGTGGGAGAAGCCGTGCCCGGGAACGCCTCGGGCGCCGGCCCTCGCGCCGCGCCGAGGGCCGGCGCGACGATGTCACAGGAAAGGTTCGTTCGCCGCCGGGGTCTATCGGCTTTGAACGCCCGTCGGTCGGGCTTGCCTTCGCTCAGGCGCGCCGCAGCCGGGCGCGGGCGATGAGCAGGGCGAACAGCGTCGCCGCCACGCAGGCCAGCGCCGCATGGTCGAGCGCCCGCCCGAAGGCGGCATGGGCGGCCTCCAGCAGCGGCGCGGCGACGGCCTCCGGCAGCTTCGCCGCGTTGATGACGGCCGCGTCCAGCGTGCGCAGTGCCGGGTCGAGCAGCTCGGGCGGGATGCCGGGCGGCGCGACATCCTGCATGGCGACGCGGTAGCTCGCCGCCACGAGGCTGCCGAGCACGGCGATGCCGAGCGCGCCGCCGAACTCGAAGCTGGTCTCCGACACCGCCGAGGCCGCGCCCGCCCGTTCCGGCGGGGCGAGGCGCATCACGAGGTCGGTGGTGATGGTGCCGACGGGCGCGAGGCCGAGGCAGATCAGCGGGATGGCGCCCATGAGCACCGGCAGGGGTGCGCCGGCGTCGAGCCGGGTGAGCAGCGCGAAGCCGAGCGTGGCGAGGATGAGCCCGGTGGAGAGCACGTCGACCGGCCGCCAGCGCCGCACCAGCACGGGGGTGGCCATCGATCCCATGGCGAAGCACAGGCCCGACGGAGCGGTCCACAGCCCCGCCTCCATCGGCGACATGCCGAGCACGAGCTGGAGATATTGCGAGATGAACACGAAGATGCCCATGGCGCCGAGCATCGCCGTCACGTTGATGCCGAGCGCCGCGCCGAGGCCGGGATTGCGGAACAGGGCGAGGTCGATCATCGGGTCGGCGAGGCGCTTCTGGCGGGCGACGAAGAAGGCGCCGACGATCAGCCCGAGCGCGATGGCGGCGAGCGATTCCCCGCCGACGCCATGCTCGGCGATGTGCTTCATGCCGTAGATCAGCGCCAGCGCGGCGAGGATGGACTGCGCCGCGCTCAGGAGATCGAGCCGCCCGGCCTCCTCGTCGCGGAATTCCGGCAGCAGGACCGGGCCGAGCACGAGCAGGCCGATCATGACCGGGATGGCGGCGAGGAACACCACGTTCCAGGCGAAATAGGTGAGGATCACCCCGCCCACCAGCGGCCCGAGCGCCGCGCCGGAGGAGAAGCAGGCGATCCACACGCCGATGGCGAAGGTGCGCTGGCGGTCGTCGAGAAAGATGTTGCGGATGAGCGAGAGCGTCGAGGGCGCCAGCGTCGCCCCGGCGATGCCGAGCAGGGCGCGGGCGAGGATGAGCTGCTCGGCCGTGCGGGCGAGCGCGGCCAGCCCGGAGGCGCAGGCAAACGCCGCCGCGCCGATCAGCAGCAGCTTTCGCCGGCCGATGCGGTCGCCCAGCGTGCCCATCAGCATCAGCGTGCCGGCGACCATGAAGCCGTAGATGTCGATGATCCACAGGAGCTGCGAGGCCGACGGCGCGAGATCGAGCGCCAGATGCGGCACGGCGAGGTTCAGCACCGTCAGGTCCATCGCATAGACCAGGCAGGGCAGCGCGATGACGGCGAGGGCCAGCCAGTCGCGCGGCGTCGCGCGGAGGTGGGAGATCGTCGCGGCTTCCGATCCGGTGTGCATCTGCCGCCTCTCCTGCGCACGCTTGCTGCGGATTCCGCAGCGGGAGGGCTGGATAGCGGATGCCGGCGGGTCGGGCGAGCCTCGGGTGCGGAATGCGGCACTATGGGGCCGACCCATGGCTAACTTGCAACATCGCGCATCCGGGCTAAGCAGTCGCAGCGTCCCGATACCGGTAGATTCGCCATGAAACCCCTGCTGCCCAATCTGCTCTGCTTTAATGCGGGCTTCGTGGACACGGCGGGCTTCGTCACGCTGCACGGGCTTTTCACCGCCCATGTAACCGGCAACCTCGTGACCTTCGCCGCCGCCATCGCGGAAGGGCGCATGCCCTCCCTCTCCAAGATCGTCGCGGTGCCGGTGTTCTGCGTCGTGGTGGTCTGCGCACGGCTGCTCGGGCAGGCCATGGCGGCGCGGGGTTATGACGATTTCCGCATACTGATGGCGGCCAAGCTGGTGCTGCTCGCCCATGCCGCGCTGGTGGCGATCCAGCTCGGCGTCCCGGAACTCGCCGATTCGCCCGATGCGGTGATGATGGGGATGACGCTGGTCAGCGCCATGGCGCTGCAGAACGCCCTCCACCGCACCCATCTCGCGGACGCGCCGCCCTCTACCGTGATGACCGGCACGATCACCCAGCTCCTGCTCGACGCCACCCATGTCTGGAAGCCGCAGGCCGGGGCCGACCCGGCGATGGTGCGCCAGCGGCTGCGGCGCTTCGGCCTGTTCCTCGCCAGCTTCTCGGCGGGCTGCGCGGCGGCGGCCGTGCTCTATCTCGTCGCCGGCGTGTGGTGCTTCCTCGTGCCGCCGCTGGTGGCGCTGGCCGAGATCCTGACTTTGCCGCCGGCTCCGGCGCCGGCCGGACGCTGACACGACCGCTCAGCCTTGCCCCGCCGCCAGCGCCTGCCGCAGCCGCTGGGCGGCGGCGCGGCCGAGCGGGATGGGCTCGGCCAGTCCGTCCAGCGTCAGCCGCGTCGCGTCGCGCGAGCGGGCCTCGATGGCGCGCACGCGGTCGCAATTGACGATGAGCGAACGCCCCAGCCGCAGGAAGGGTGGGGAGGGAAGCTGCGCCTCGAACTGCGCAAGGCTGCGCAGGATCATCAGCGGCGGCTGGCTGGCGAAATGGACATGGCTGAAATCGCCCTCCGCGCGCACGGCGAGAATGTCGGCCGGCTGCACGCGCACGGTACGGCTGGGCGCCCGCAGCTCGATGACCTCGTTCGACCGGTCCGGTCGCACGATGAGGCGCCGTGCGCGCTCAAGCGCCAGATCGAAGCGCGGCTGGGCGACGGGCTTGAGCAGATAGTCGATGGCCTCCACCTCGAAGGCGTCGACCGCGTAATCGGCATAGGCGGTGACGAAGATCACCGGCGGCGGGGCCGGCGTGCCGGCGAACAGCTTGAAGCCGTCGCCGTCGTTCAGCTCGATGTCGAGCAGCACCAGATCGGGACGCAGCCGGGCGACGAGGTCGAGCGTCTGGGCGAGGCTCTCGGCTTCGCCCGCCAGCGCGAGGTCGGCATGCGGCTCCATCAGGCGGCGCAGGGCGCGGCGGGCCAGGGGCTCGTCATCGGCGATCAGGATGCGGAGCACGGCTCCCCCTCCAGCAGCAGGCTCGCCACCACGCGGCCGGGGCCGGCGGTGCTCTCATCGAGACGGAAACTGTGGCGGCCGGGATAGTGCACGGCGAGCCGGCGGCGCAGATTGGCGAGGCCGATGCCGTGCGAGGAGCGGCTGCGATGGGCCGGCGTCAGCGACCCCGTGTTTTCCACTGCGATTCGCAGCCCGCCGTCCTCCTGCCCGATATGCAGCGTCACCTCGAGAATCTCCGAACGGTCGCCATGCTCGACGGCGTTCTCGAGCAGGGGCTGAAGCAGGCTGTTGGCGATGCGCCGGCCGGTGGCGGCGGGGTCCAGCGTCACCTGCGCCCGCAGCCGCGCGCCGAAGCGCGCCTCCTGAATGCGGAGATAGGCGGCGAGCGCCTCGACCTCCGCCTCGACCGTCACGACGGGCGTGCGGATGCCGGCGAGCACATGGCGCAGATAGGCGGTGAGGTCGCGCAGCATGTCGAGCGCGATGGCCGGATGCTCGGGCACCTCCTCGGCGATGCCGTTGAGCACGTTGAACAGGAAATGCGGGTTGATCTGCAGCCGGAGCTGCTGGATCTCGGCGCGCAGCGCGTCGGCCTGCGCGGTGATGGCGGCCTCATGCTCCGCCCGCCGGAGCCGGTCGGCGCGAATCCAGAAATAGAGCAGGCTCCAGCCGAACAGGCAGATGGCGTAGTGGATGAAGGGCAGCGCCACTTCCTCCAGCGGCCGCCAGTTGGGGACGCTCCAGCCGAAGGCGCCGCGCGCCGCCGCGAGGATCGCTACGACGATCGCCGCGCCGGTGCAGGAGAGCAGCGCCATGGCCAGCACCGCTCGTGGATTGAGCCCGCTGCCGGGAAAGCGGCGCTCATAGACGCGGCGCAGCGCGAGGGAAAGCGCGATCATCGTGGGGTAGACGATGGCGGTCAGCGCCAGCGCGACCGACAGATCGAGATAGGCGAGCTGGCGGTTGACGAGGTCGACCAGGGCGAAGATCGCCCAGCCGACGATCTGCAGCCGCAGGAACGGCGAGAGGCCGGACCAGAGCTGCGCCGGCTTCGTCGATTTCTGCGACCCGTTCATCGAGTTGGTGCTGCCGCGCGGGAAGGGGGAGGCTAGGCAATGGCATCTTTCCGCCGTCGTGCCTAGCCGCCCGCCCGGCGCTGCCATGCGAATCCGGGCGCGCCGCGCAAAGCCTCCCGCCGCAGGGTTCTTCCGATGGCCGTCGCCTCCTCCGTCGCTTCGCCCGTCGCGCGTGCCCTGTCCGCCTGCCGCGGCGCGCTTCTCGCCGTCGGTGCGTTCTCGGCGGTGATCAACGTTCTGATGCTGTCGGGCTCGCTCTACATGCTGCAGATCTACGACCGCGTGCTGAGCTCGCGCAGCGTGGCGACGCTGGTCGGCCTGTCGGCGCTGCTGCTCGCCGCCTATGCGCTGCAGGGCTTTCTCGACGCCGTGCGCGTGCGCATGCTGGCGCGGGTCGGCGCGCGCTTCGATGAGGCGGTCTCGCCCGCCGCCTTCGCCGCCGCCCAGCGCCTGCCGCTTCTTGGCTGGCGGCCGGAGCAGGCGCTGCAGCCGCTGCGCGACCTCGACCAGATCCGCGCCTTCCTCTCCTCGCTCGGGCCGACCGCGCTGTTCGACATGCCGTGGATGCCGCTGTTCTTCGCCGGCTGCTTCCTGCTGCACCCCTGGCTCGGCTGGCTGGCGCTCGGCGGGGGCGTGCTGATCCTCGCCCTGACCGGCCTCACCGAGCTTGCGGGCCGGACGGCGGGTCGGGCGCAGGCGGCGAGCCGTGCCCGCCGCGAGGCGATTGCCGAGGCCAGCCGGCACAATGCCGAGGCGGTGGCCGCGATGGGCATGGCCGATCCCCTGCGTGCGCGCTGGCAGGAGGCCAATCTCGCCCATCTGCGCGACTGGCTGGCGGGAGCCGACGTTACCGGCACCAGCGGCGCGGTGGCCAAGATCCTGCGCATGGTGCTGCAATCGGCGGTGCTCGGGCTCGGCGCCTATCTCGCCATCCATAACGAGATTTCCGGCGGCGCCATGATCGCCGCCTCCATCATGACGTCGCGCGCGCTGGCGCCCATCGAGATCGCGGTGGCGAACTGGAAGGGGTTTCTGGCGGCCCGGCTCGGCCTCGGGCGGCTGCGCCAGCTCTTCGCCATGCCCGCGCTGGCCGAGCGCGTCTTCACTCCGCTCCCCGCACCCCGGCAGGCGCTCGCCGCCGAGAACCTGATCGTCGCCGCGCCGGGCCTGCAGGTGCCGATCCTCAACGGTGTGACGCTGCGGGTGGAGCGCGGGCAGGGGCTTGCCGTCATCGGCGCCAGCGCGTCCGGCAAGTCGACGCTGGCGCGGGCCCTTGTCGGGGTCTGGCGCCCGCTCAAGGGAGAGGTCCGGCTCGACGGCGCCGCGCTGGACCAGTGGCCGCCGGACGCGCTCGGCCGGCATGTCGGCTATCTCCCGCAGGATGTCGAACTGTTCGACGGCACGGTGGGCGAGAACATCGCCCGCTTCGAGCCCGGCGCGCCGGGCGATGCCATCGTCGCGGCGGCGCAGGCGGCCGGCGCGCATGAGCTGATCCTGCGGCTGGCGGAGGGCTATGACACGCGCATCGGTGCCGGAGGGGCGGCGCTCTCGGGTGGCCAACGCCAGCGCGTGGCGCTGGCCCGGGCGCTCTACCGCGACCCCTTCCTCGTCGTGCTCGACGAGCCGAACGCCAATCTCGACAGCGAGGGCGACGCCGCCCTGACCTGCGCCATCGAGGCCGTTCGGGCACGCGGCGGCATCGCGGTGGTCGTCACCCACCGGCAGAGCGCGATGGCGGGGCTCGACCGCGTGGCGGTGATGTCGGAGGGACGCCTCCAGGCGTTCGGGCCGAAGGAGGAGGTGCTCTCGAAGCTGGCGCGGCAGAACGGCCTGCCCGGCATTCCGCGCCCGGCGGTGGCGTCATGAATGCGCGCGCGGACACGCCCTCCTCCTTCGCCGCGCCGCTGCGCCGGCTCGCCCTCGCGGGCGGTTCTGCGGTTCTGCTGTTCGCCGGAACGGTGGGCGTGTGGGCGGTGAGCGCCACCTTGGGCGGGGCCGTCGTCGCCCCCGGCCAGTTCGTCGTCGACGGCAATGTGAAGAAGGTGCAGCACGCCACCGGCGGCATTGTCGGCCAGCTCAATGTGCGCGAGGGCGACGCGGTGGCGGCGGGCGACGTGCTGATGCGGCTCGACGACACCCTCACCCGCGCCAATCTCCAGGTCATCGCCCGGCAGCTCGACGAATTCGCCGCGCGCCGGGGCCGGCTGGTCGCCGAGCGGGATGGCAGTGCGGTCATCGCGCCGGCGCCGGAATTCGCTTCGCGGCGCGGGGAGAGCGAGGTGGAAGGCCTCCTCAGCACCGAGGAGAACCAGTTCCGCGCCCGCCGCGCCGCCCGTGAGGGCCGCAAGGCGCAGCTTTCCGCGCGGATCGGCCAGCTTGAGGACGAGATGGCGGGGCTGCGGGCGCAGCAGGCGGCGCGCGACCGGCAGGCGGTGCTGATCGCCGAGGAGCTGGAGGGGGTGCGCGACCTCTATGCCAAGAACCTCGTGGTGCTCAGCCGCAAGGCGGCGCTGGAGCGCGAGGCGGCCGAGCTCGACGGCGAGAAGGGCCGCCTCGTCGCCGCGCTGGCGCAGGCAGAGGGCCGCGTCGCCGAGACGCGGCTGCAGATCATCGGCATCGACGAGGGGCTGCGCGAGGAGGCGATGAAGGAGCTGGCCGAGATCGGGGCGAAGGCCGCCGAACTGGCCGAGCGCCGCGTCGCCGCGCAGGACCAGCTCCGGCGCGTCGACATACGCGCGCCGAGTGCCGGCCATGTCCACCAGCTCGCGGTGCATACGGTCGGCGGCGTCATCACCCCGGCCGAGCCGGTGATGCTGATCGTGCCGGCCGGCGAAGCGCTGGAGGTGGAGGCGCGGGTGCTGCCGCCCGATATCGACCAGATCGTCCTCGGCCACGCCGCCGAGGTGCGCATCCACGCCTTCAACCAGCGCACCACGCCCCAGCTTGCCGGCACCGTGACGCGCGTCTCCGCCGACACCAGCCGCGACCCGCAGACCGGCGCAGTGTTCTACACGATCCGCGTGGCGCTTCCCGCAGCGGAGCTGGCGCGCCTCGCCCCGCAGCAGGTGAGCGCGGGCATGCAGGCGGAGGTGTTCGTGCGCACGCTGGACCGCACACCCTTCGAATATCTCGTCAAGCCGCTGCGCGATCAGGTCGCCCGCGCCTTCCGCGAGCGCTGACGGCGTGCCGGCCCGCATGCCCGCCGCCGCGCTCGTCGATTTCCCGGCCGGGTTCATCGACTTGGCCGCTCACCCAAGGTGATGATGACGGTGCTGCGTGGCATCCCTTTTATGCCCGGCAACGGGTGGATCGTGGCGCTCAGCGTGAGGCACAGGACATGGCCGGCACCCTTTATTCAGCGGAACTGCCTTCTTCGGGTCAGCGGCGGATCGAGGGCTTCGATCCCGCGACGGACAAGCTCGATCTCGGCGACAACTCGGTGCATGCCTTCATCGTGGTGGACACGCCCGAGGGCGTCGCCTTCATGGACCCGTGGTCGGGCAAGCAGACGCTGATCGTCGGCGTGTCGCTCGGCCAGCTCACCGTCGACAGCTTCGTGCCCGTCGCCAACGACCATCTGCGGCAGGACCTGAGCGGGGCGCTGGCCTGGGAGCACGGCATCGTCACGGCGCCGCACACGGTCTATGCCCGTTCGCACGAGGTCGGCCAGATCGACCGCGTGGCCTTCGACCCGGCGACGGACGTCGTCGACTTCCGCTATTACGGCACGCGCGAGCAGCTCTACATGGTCGACGGCGCTGAGGGCGTGGTGATCGGCAACTACACCACCGGCCAGACCCTGATCCTGCTCGACACGAGCATCGCCGAGCTTTCGCCCGACAATTTCCTGTTCCATTTCGCGCAGGCCCGCGAGGACAGGCTGTGGCTGCAGCTCGGCTTCGACCAGGTGCCGGATTCGCAGGTAATCGGTCGCGACGACATCCCCACCGTCGGCACCAATGCCTGGCCGACCGCCGCCGGCTCCGGCGCGCCGCCGAGCGGGGCGACCGGCACCACCTACGAGATCGACTGGGATTATGGCGCCAATGTCGTGCTGGACTTCGATCCCGCGACCGACCGGCTGGACTTCCGCTATTTCCGCCCGGCGGAGTTCACCGTGACGGAGGTGAACGGCTCGGTCGTCATCGCCATCGTCGGCCAGAACCAGACCTACACGCTGCGCGGCGTCTCGCTGGGCGAGCTCGACTACAACAATGTCATTGCCGTGGAGGACGCGACCTACCAGAAATGGCGCGGCCTCATCGAGGCGGCGCAGGTCGACGAGCCTGCGCTCTCGGTCGCCGATGCGAGCCTCGCCGAGGGCGATGGCGGGCAGGCGCTGATGAGCTTCACCGTCACCCTGTCGCGTGCCGCCGCCGGCGTGGTGACGGTGGACTATTCGACGCTGAACGGCGCGGCACTGGCCGGCACCGACTATCAGGCGGCGCTCGGCACGCTGACCTTCCAGCCGGGCGAGACGGTGAAGACCGTTCAGGTGGCGTTGAACGGCGACACCGGCTTCGAGTTCGATGAACGCTTCGACCTCGTATTGTCCTCGCCCGCCGGCGCGCGGCTGGCGGATGAGCGGGCGAGCGGCACCATCCTCAATGACGACGCGCAGGCGCCCGGCGTGCTGCCGGCGGTCTCCATCGCGGATCTTTCCATCGCCGAGGGCGACGGCACGCATGTGCACTTCATGTTCGCGGTGACGCTCGACAAGGCCTCCACCGTGCCGGTGACGGTGAGCTACCAGACCGCAAACGGCACGGCGCTGTCCGGCGCCGATTACGCGGCGACGAGCGGCACGATCACCTTCGCGCCGGGCGAGACATCGAAGCAGCTCCATGTCGACGTGGTCGGCGATCTTGTGGCCGAGGCGGACGAGCGCTTCACCGTGACGCTCTCGAACCCGGTGGGCGCCGCCATCGCCGACGGGCAGGCCACCGGCACCATCCTCAACGACGACGAGGCGGCCCCGCCCGCCGGCGGCGACGAGGTGGTCTTCACGGTCAACGACAATTGGGGTGCCGGCTTCGTCGGCTCGATGAAGCTGACACCCGAGGCGGCGCTGAACGGCTGGACGGTGGAGTTCGACGCCTCCTTCGACATCTCCAACATCTGGAATGCCGAGATCGTCAGCCATGTCGGCGACCACTATGTGATCCGCAACGCGGCGTGGAACGGCAAGGTCGCGGCGGACGGCACGGTGGAATTCGGCTTCCAGGCCTCGCCGGGCGGGGCGGCCATCGTCGCCGACGATTTCGCGGTGAACGGCCGCCCGGTCGGCGAGCCGGGCGAGCCCGAGCCGATCGTCCCGACCCTCGCGGTCGCCGATGCGAGCGTGGCGGAGGGCAATGGCGGCACCGCCTATCTCGACTTCACCGTGACGCTCTCGCAGGCCGCCGCCGGGCCGGTGACGGTGCAATACGCCACCGCCAACGGCACGGCGAGCGCCGGCTCGGACTATCAGGCGCTGTCGGGCACGCTCACCTTCGCGGCCGGGGAGACCACCAAGGTGGTGCGCGTGCCGGTGAACGGCGACACGGTGGTGGAGGCGAGCGAGACGCTGACGCTGACCCTCTCGGCGCCGACCGGCGCCACCATCGCCGACGGCGCGGCGACGGGGACGATTCTGAACGACGACGTGGCGCCGCCGCCGGTGGTGTCGGTGTCGGGCACCACGGTGATCGAGGGCGATGCGGGCGGCGGATCGGGCGGGGCGGCGGAGGGCTGGTTCTCCACCTCCGGCAACCAGATCGTCGATTCCGCCGGCAATCCGGTGGTGATCGCGGGGGTGAACTGGTTCGGCTTCGAATCCTCCAACGCCTCGCCGCACGGCGTGTGGACGCGCCCCTACACCGACATGATGGACCAGATGGTGGAGCTCGGCTTCAACACCATCCGGCTGCCCTTCTCCACCGACATGCTGCACGCCGCGACCGCCGGCGGCATCGACTATTCGCAGAACCCGGACCTTCAGGGCCTGACGCCGCTTGAGATCATGGACCGGATCATCGCCTATGCCGGCGAGATCGGGCTGAAGGTGATCCTCGACCATCACCGCTCCTCCTTCGGCGGCGGCGCCTCGGAGAACGGGCTCTGGTACGATTCCGCCCATCCCGAATCGCAGTGGATCGACGACTGGCAGATGCTGGCGCAGCGCTATGCCGACGATCCGACTGTGGTCGGCGCCGACCTGCACAACGAGCCGCATGCCGGCACCTGGGGCGGCGGCGGGGCGACCGATTGGGCGGCGGCGGCCGAGCGGGCGGGCAACGCCATCGGCGAGGTCAACCCGAACTGGCTGATCTTCGTCGAGGGCGTCGGCTCCTATCAGGGCGAGAACTACTGGTGGGGCGGCAACCTCATGGGCGTGCGCGACCGGCCCATCGCGCTCGACGTGCCGAACAAGCTCGTCTACTCCGCGCATGACTACGGCAATTCGGTCTATGCCCAGCCCTGGTTCCAGAGCCCCGGCTTCGCCGATGATTTGCCGGCAAAGTTCGACGAGATGTGGGGCTATATCTACCGCGAAGGCATCGCCCCGGTGTTCATCGGCGAGTTCGGCACCAAGCTGCAGGACCCCAAGGACACGCCGTGGCTGGAGGCGCTGACCTCCTACATGGCCGGCGATTTCGACAATGACGGCACCATCGACCTCGCGCCGGGCCAGCAGGGGATAAGCTGGACCTACTGGTCGTGGAACCCGAACTCGACCGATACCGGCGGCATCCTCGCCGACGACTGGCGCACGGTCTACACCGACAAGCTCGCCTATCTCGAACCGATCCAGTTCGATCTCGAAGGGGATGTCGAAGGCGACGGCGGGGCCTATGCGGTGTTCACCATCAGCCTTTCGGCCGCCGCCACGCAGGCGGTGAGCGTGAACTTCCAGACCGTGGCGGGCGAGGCCGGCGCGGACGACTTCACGGCGGTGAGCGGCACGCTGACCTTCCAGCCCGGCGAGACGGTGAAGACCGTGCGCGTCGCCATCACCGGCGACGACCTCGCCGAGGCGGACGAGCGGTTCTCGCTGCTGCTCACCAGCCCGCAGGGCGCCGTGCTCGGGGTGGCGCAGGCGGCGGCGGTGATCGAGGACGACGACGTGCCCGCCCCGGTCCTGCCCACCCTCAGCGTGGCGGATGCCAGCGCCGCCGAGGGCAGCACTGCGGCGCCCGGCTTCCTCACCTTCACGGTGAGCCTGTCGGAGGCCGCCGACGGTCCGGTGAGCGTCGCCTACGCCACCGCCAACGGTTCCGCCGTGGCCGGGCAGGACTACCAGGCGCTGTCGGGCACGCTCACCTTCGCGGCAGGGGAGACGGCCAAGACCGTCAAGGTGGCGCTGATCGGCGACAGCGTGCTGGAAGGCAACGAGACGCTGACGCTCGCCCTTTCCAGCCCCTCGGGCGCGACGCTGGCGGATGGCCGCGCCACCGGCACGATCCAGAACGACGACGCGGCACCCCCGGCGGGCGGCGACGAGGTGGCCTTCAAGGTCAACGACAACTGGGGCGCCGGTTTCGTCGGCGCGATGAAGCTGACGCCCGAGGCGGCGCTGAACGGCTGGACGGTGGAGTTCGACGCGTCCTTCGACATCTCCAACATCTGGAATGCCGAGATCGTCAGCCATGTCGGCGATCACTATGTGATCCGCAACGCGGCGTGGAACGGCAAGGTCGCCGCGAACGGCACGGTGGAGTTCGGCTTCCAGGCCTCGCCGGGCGGCGCGGCGGTGGTCGCCGACGATTTCGTCGTCAATGGCCGCGCCGTGGGCGGCGACGATGCAGGCGCCTCGCTCCTGAGTGCGCGCGCTGTCCTTGCCGACGACGTGATCGACGCCTCGATCGCGCTGGTCGAAAGCCATGCCGACGGCTTCACCGCCGAGGTGGTGCTGCATAATGATGGCCCCGCCCGGCAGGGCTGGACGCTGGAGATCGACACCTCCTACGAGATCGCGCAGATCCACGGCGCGGAGATCGTCTCGCGCAGCGAGGACGGCTATGTCGTGCGCAACCTTGCGGGCAATGCCGGGCTCGCGGCCGGCGGCACGGTGGAGTTCGAACTGGTCGGGCTCGGCAGCTTCGATCCCTCGCAGTTCCACTTCGTGATCTAGCGAGGGTCCGGGGCCACCCGGAACGGGGGGCGGGAGGGGACGGGTCGCGGTTCGCCGCGCCGTCCCCTCGACGTCACTTGAGGTCGTAGCCGACGCGGTAATGGATGCGGCCGACGACATGGCCGTCCTTCGTCACCACCCGCTCCATCGGCTCGCCGAGGCTGCCGAAGCGATAGGCGAGGAACGGGTTGAGGAGCTGGTTGCGGGAGAAGCCGACCATCACCACCGGCCGGCCCTTCAGCGGCTCGGGCGGGTACCAGTAGCCATACATCAGGCTCGGCTGGCCGAGCACGCCGCGCCCGACCGCCTCGGAGCGCACGCCCTCCGCCCCGCTGCCATAGAAGGCGAGCTCGCTGGTGATCTTGTAGTCGTCGAGCCCCGCCAGCACCGGCTCCTTGCCGGTGGCGTCGCGCACCTCGCGGGTGATGTCGGCGATCTCGCGCCCGAAGGCGCCCCATCCGGCCGGCATGGCCGGCAGGCCGAGCGGATAGCCGAGCCCCGGCACGCCGATGGCGAGATAGTTGAAGCCGAGGCCGTAGACCGCGAGGCAGATCGCCAGCGTCGGCGCCCAGGCCTCGCGCACGCGTCGGCGGATGCTTGCCATGGCTCCCGGCGCCTGCCCCCCCGCCCACAATATGGAAGCCGACAGCGCGGGCAGGGTGGCGAGCCAGAGCGGGCCGGTCCAGTTCAGCTTCACATTGTGCGACAGGCTGAAGAAGACGAAGACCGAGAGCGGCACCAGCGTGAAGATGGCGATGAAGCGCGCGGTGTCGCGATGCCCGTCGCGCGCCGCAGCTCCGGGGATATCGGCAGGCGGGCGCCCGCGCAGCCAGGGCGAGACGAGCACGGCGGCGAGGCCGGTGGGGGCGAGCAGGGCCGCGACGCCGACGATCAGCGCCGGCAGCGAGAAGGCGAAGGGCTCGGCGATGCGGTCGGCGGTCTGGAAGGCGAAGGAGGCAAAGCCGTTGCGCACATTCCAGACGATGACCGGGGAGAACACGGCGAGCGCGACGGCGCCGGCGAGATAGGGTTCGGGCCGGGCGAACCAGGCGCGCGAGCGGCGGTCCAGCAGCATGTAGAGCAGCCCCGCCGGGCCGAGCAGCGCGATGGTGTATTTCGACAGCAGGCCGAGGCCGATGAACAGCCCGACGCCCCACCAAGCCCGCCGCTGCCCGCCGCGCAGCGCGCGCTCCAGGAAATAAAGCGCCCCGGCCCAGAAGGCGGTGAGCGGGGCGTCCGGCGTGACGACCGTTCCGGTCGCGAAATAGAACGGCAGCGCCGCCACCAGCGCCAGGGTGACATAGGCGGCCGTGCGGCCGAAGAGCTGCTTGGCGAGTGCGAAGCTGAAGAAGGCGGTGACGAACCAGCCGGCCCAGGCGAAGGCGCGCACGCCGAACTCGGTCTCGCCGAACAGCCGCGTGCCGGCCCAGATCATCCACGCCACCATGGGCGGGTGATCGAGATAGCCGATGTCGAGATGCTGGGCGTAGTCCCAGTAATAGGCCTCCTGCGGCATCAGGTCGATGACGCCGATGAAGGCGAGGCGCAGCACCACCGTATAGAGGGCGATCGCGACCGCCGCGGTTCGCCAGCGCAGCGCCGCCGAGACCTGCGCGCCGGCGGGCGGGAAGGCATAGAAGGCCGAGCCGAGGGCGGCGACCAGCGCCGCGCCGCCAATGGCGAACAGGATCGCCACATGATCGGGCACGCCGATCAGGGCGAGGCTGCCCAGCACGCCGCTGCGCAGCGAGACCGCCAGCAGATAGACGATGATCACGCGCGTGACGTGCTCGCCCGCGCGGGGAAATGCCGTGCCGGCAAAGCTCCACCGCGCATTCGCCAGATAGGTCAGCGCGGCGGCGAGGGTGAAACTCACGAGCTGCGCGGGCGTGGTGCCGATGCCGAGGAAGCGGAGTGCCTCGAAGGCAAGGAAATCGACCGCCAGGCCGGCGAGGCCGACGCTCACGAAGCGGGCGGTGCCGGCGGCCGTCAGCGCGCCGTCCGCGAGCAGCAGCCCGCGGCGCATCCGCGCCGGTCCCCGCGCGGTTGCCGTGCTCGGCAGGTCCCCGGCGCGGTCCGGGAAGGTGTTGGGCATGTCTACAGGTCTCGTGCGCGCGCGCCCACGGCGACGGGCCGGGGGCCGGCGAGCGGCGGCGAACCTGACATGGCGCCCCCGCTCTCCGCAAGTCGCGCCCCGGGCGGGTGGCAAGTGGCGCCCCGGATGGGTGGCAAATGGCGCCCCGGCGCGGGTGAAGGCGTGCAGGCTTCGGGAAATCCGAACGCAGCTTATCTTTTTTCGGCATTGTCGAAGGGCAATCCCCCGTACGAGCATCTCCTCAAACGCAAAAAAGGAGTGCGGAGGATGCCGATGGGGCGCGACGAGATTTTCATCGACGGAAGCTGGGTGAAGCCGGCCTGCGGCGCCACGCTGGAGGTGGTGAACCCCAGCACCGGCGAGATCATTGGCCGCATCGCCCGTGGCGGCAGCGCCGATGTCGAGCGCGCCGTCAGCGCCGCGCGCAACGCCTTCGAGGGCGCGTGGGGGGCGATGGCGGCGCTGGAGCGCGGCCGCCTCCTCAGCCGGCTCGGCCTCTTGATCCTCGACCGTCTGGAGGAGCTGGCCGAGATCGAGGCCGCCGACACCGGCAAGCCGATGAAGCTGGCGCGCAACGACATCCGCGTGACCGCCCGCTATTTCGAATATTACGGCGGCGCCGCCGACAAGATCCATGGCGACACCATTCCGTTCCTGCCCGGCTATCAGGTGATCGTGCTGCGCGAGCCGCGCGGCGTCACCGGCCACATCATCCCGTGGAACTACCCCGCCTCCATGTTCGGCCGCACCCTCGGCGCCTCGCTCGCCGCCGGCAACGCCGCCATTCTCAAACCCGCCGAGGAGGCCTCGCTTTCCTGCCTGCGCTTCACCGAACTCACCGAGGAGATCGGCTTCCCGCCGGGCGTCGTCAACGTGGTCACCGGGCTTGGCGAGGAGGCCGGCGCGGCGCTGTCGAGCCATGCCGGCATCGATTTCCTCTCCTTCACCGGCTCGCCGGAGGTCGGCACGCTGGTGCAGATGGCGGCGGCCAAGAACCACGTGCCCTGTGTGCTGGAGCTCGGGGGCAAGTCGCCGCAGATCGTCTTCGCCGACGCCGATCAGGACCGCGCCTGCGAGGTGATCGTCGGCGCCATCGTGCAGAATGCCGGCCAGACCTGTTCGGCCGGCTCGCGCGTGCTCATCGAGCGCGCGATCTACGAGCCGTTCATGCGCCGGCTTGCCGACCGCATGGCCGCGATGAGGGTGGGCTATCCCGAGCAGGACCTCGATTCCGGGCCGGTCATCAACGCCGTGCAGCGCGACCGGGTGATGAGTTTTCTCGAACGTGCCGCGCAGGACAAGGTCGAGGTGGTGGCGCAGGGGAAAATCCATCCGGACGCCAGCAAGGCCGGCTATTTCGTGCCCCCGACCCTGTTCGGTCTCGTGCCGCGCGAGCATGAGCTGGCGCGCGAGGAAGTGTTCGGACCGGTGCTGGCGGCGCTGCCCTTCGACGACGAGGACGACGTGCTGCGCCTCGCCAACGGCACCGATTACGGGCTGATCGCCGGTGTCTGGACGCGCGACGGCGGGCGGCAGATGCGCATGGCCAAGGGCATCCGCGCCGGCCAGATCTACATCAACGGCTATGGCGCGGGCGGCGGCATCGAGCTGCCCTTCGGCGGGTTCCGCAAGAGCGGCCATGGCCGCGAGAAAGGTTTCGAAGCGTTGAAGGAGTACACCGTCGCCAAGACGGTGGTCATCGACCACAGCAACTGACGATAACGGCCGTTCCCCCAACGAGAAAAACACGGGAACGGCCCTTTCCCCGGGAGGAAAACATGAAGAAGCTGATTCTGGCCGCGCTCGCGGCCGTCTCGATCATGGCCATCGCGCAGCCGGCGGTGGCGCAGAAGGCCCGCCTCGGCCACGTCTTCGCGCAGGGCAACGCGGCCGACGAGGCCAGCCAGATCTTCGCGAAACTCGTGAAGGAGCGCACCAACGGCGCGATCGACATCACCGTGTTCCCGAACAGCCAGATCGGCGGCGACGAGGCGCTCGGGCGCGATCTCAGCCGCGGCGCGGTGGAATTCGCCTTCCTGAACATCGGCTCGCTGACCGGGCTCGATCCGCTGCTCGACATCCACTACCTGCCCTACATCGCGACCAACAATCAGGAGGTGGACAAGATCTTCTACAACCCGAACGGCATTCTTCAGCGCACGCTCGGGCAGACGCTGGCCAAGCACAACATGGTGGCGCTGGCCTATTTCGAGCTCGACTTCCGCGCGGTCACCAATTCCAAGCATCCGGTGCGCAACGCCGAAGACCTCAAGGACCTGAAGATCCGCGTGCCGGGCTCGGCCTCGATCCGCTCCTTCTTCGAGGCGGCGGGCTCGCAGGCCGTCACCATGCCGATGCCGAACCTGTTCGTCGCCCTCCAGCAGGGGACGGTGGACGGCCAGGATAACGGGGCGAGCATCACCTACAATTCGCGCCTGTTCGAGGCGCAGAAATACATGACGCTGACGAACCACGTCTACGCCATGGGCGCCGTCACCGTGAGCAAGCGCTTCTGGGACGGGCTGGGCGAGGACCAGCGCGCCATCGTCAAGAAGGCCGCCGAGGAAGCCGCCAGCCAGGGCATCGCCCTCAACCGCGCCGCCAATGCCGCCTTCCTCGACAAGATCAAGGCCGGCGGCGTCGAGGTGATCGTGCCCTCGCCCGAGGCGATGGCCGAGTTCGCCCGCATCGGCCAGATCGGCTGGCAGAAGCTCGAATCCGTCTACGGCGCCGAGCGTATCGCCGAGCTGAAGAAGGAAATCGCCGCCGCGCGCGGCGAGTGACCGGCCATGGCCCTTGACGAGATCACGCCCATGAACGGCCACGAGACGCGGAGCGGCCCGGCGGCCGCCCGCGCCGCCGGCTCCGTGCTCGATGCGCTGATGCGCGTCGAGCTGGTGCTGGCGCGGATGGAGAACGCGGTGGTCATCGCGGCGATGGCGGTCGCCATCCTCGCGGTGGCGATGTCGGTGGCGATCCGCTTCTTCAACCTGCCGATTCCCGACACCGGGGAATGGGCGATGGTCGCCATGTCGCCGCTCACCTTCATCGGCGGCGCGCTGTGCAGCCATCTGCACCGGCACCTGACGGCGGACATCGTCGAGATGCTGCCGCCGGGGCGGCTGCGGCGCTCGCTCGACGCGGTGGCGGCGGTGCTCTGCCTGGTCTTCGGCCTGTTCTTCATCGCGCTGGCCTGGGACCTGTTCGACTATGCCCGCTCCTCGGGCGAACGGCTCATCGACCTCGGCACGCCGATCGCCATCCCCGCCGGCTTCGTGCTGGCCGGCGCGGCGCTGATGACCTTCCACGCGGTGCTCGACATCTGGCGCGCGCTGGAAGGGCGCGAACCGGGAGGCTACAACCCATGGCGCTGACCTTCGGCCTGATGGCCCTGTTCCTTGTGCTCGGCGCCCCGCTCGCCGTCACCTTCGGCCTCGTGATCTTCCTGCAGATGGGCGCCTACGGCCTCTCCATCGCCGGTCTCAGCAACATTCCCTATGAGGAGATTTCGAGCTATCCGCTCGTCGCCATTCCGCTGTTCATGCTCACCGGCGAGCTGATGAACCGCAGCGGCATGGCCGCCGAGCTGATCGCGCTGGCCGAGCTGGCGCTGCGCCGGGTGCGCGCCGCCTTCGGCTACATCACCATCGCGGCCTCCGCCATGATGGGCGCCATCACCGGCTCCTCGGTGGCCACCGTCGCGGCCATCGGCGGCATCGTCAGCCCGGTCATGGCGCGGCGCGGCTACCCCAAGGGCTACATCGCCTCGCTCACCTCCTCCGCCGGCCTGCTCGGCGTGCTGGTGCCGCCCTCCATCCCGCTCATCCTCTATGGCGCGACGGTGGGCGTCTCGATCTCGCAGCTCTTCATCGCGACGCTCATCCCGGCGGTGCTGATGGCGGTGCTGTTCCTCGTCGTGCACAACGCGCTCTCCCGCCGCCTGCTGAAGGACGGGCAGGAGAACCGGCCCGAGGGCGCCGACCTCGTGGCCGCCGGCAAGCCGAAGCGGCTGGTGCTGCTGGAGGCCTCCTCGGCGCTCCTGCTGCCGGTCGTCATCCTCGGCGGCATCTACGGGGGCATCATGACCCCGACCGAAGCGGCGGCGATCGGCTGTCTCTACGCGGTCGGCGTCTCGCTGGTGCGCCGGCTGATGACCGCGGGCGACTTCACCCGCGCCTTCCGCTCGGCGGCGATCACCGGCTCGGGCATCCTCATCGTCATCGCCATGACCGGCGTGTTCAACCGCGCCATGGTGCTGAACCAGGTGCCGCAGGACATCGCCCTGTGGGTGGCGACCTATATCGACAGCCCCATCGCCTTCCTGCTGATGGTCAACATCGTGCTGCTGCTGGTCGGCACCTTCATGGAGACCAACGCCTCCATCCTGCTGATGGGGCCGCTGCTGGCCCCGGCGGCGGAGAAATTCGGCATCGACGCGGTGCATTTCGGCATCATCACCGCGACCAATCTGGAAATCGGCCTGCTCACCCCGCCGATGGCCGCCAATCTCTACGTGGCGGCGCGGGCCGCCAATGCCCGGCTCGCCGACATGGTGCCCTATCTCGGCTGGTTCTTCGGCGCCGCCCTGCTCGGCCAGGCGATCATCACCTTCGTGCCGTTCGCGACCCTCTGGTTCCGCTACCTGTGAAAGACCCGAATTCCATGCTCATGTCCGGTGACAAGGTCAGGCTTCCCGAATTCTCCCGCGCGGCGGTGGTCCGCCAGTTCGGCCAGCCGGTGAAGATCGAATGCGTGCCGGTGCCTTCGGGCCCCGAGCCCGGCGCGCTGATCGTCAAGACGACGGCCTGCTCGATCTGCGGCACCGACGTGCATCTGTCGCGCGGCAACCTCTCGCTCGCCGTCGACCTGCCGGTGATCCTCGGCCACGAGATGGTGGGCCGGGTCGTGGCCATCGGCGAGGGCGCCGAGCGCGACAGCGCCGGCCAGAAGCTCGCCATCGGCGACCGCATCCTGTGGACCCACACGGCGTGCGGCCACTGCTTCTTCTGCACCGTCGCGCGCCAGCCGACGCTGTGCGAGAACCGCCGCGCCTATATGTACGAGAACATCGAGAAGCCGCCCTATCTGCTCGGCGGCTTTTCCGAATACGGCTATGTGCTGCCGGAATCGGGCCGCGTGCGGGTGCCTGACAATCTCGACGACGGCGTCGCCAGCCTGTGCAGCTGCGCCTTCCGCTCGGTGATGAACGCCTTCGACAATCTGGGCGGCATCGAGCCCTCCGAGCATGTCGCGATCCAGGGCGCCGGCCCGCTCGGCGTGCTGGCGGCGGCGGTCGCCCGCGTCAACGGCGCCCGCACGGTCAGCGTCATCGGCGCGCCGGCGGCACGGCTGGAACTCGCCCGCGACTTCGGCGCGACGCACACCTTCTCCATTGAGGGCGCCCGCCACGAGGAGCGCCTCGCCGCGTTGCGCGAGATCACCGACGGGCGCGGGCCGGACATCGTGATGGAGTTCACCGGCCACCCCGACGCCTTCGGCGAGGGGCTCGACATCGTGCGCAGGGGCGGGCGCTACCTCACCGTCGGCCAGCTCGGCAGCGGCACGACGACCTTCTCGCCCTCCACCCTCGTCAAGAAGAACATCCGCGTCATCGGCTCGTTCTCGGGCGACGTGAAATCCTACTGGAAGGCGCTGCAATTCGCCTCCGCCCATATCGATCGCATCCCGTTCGGCAAGATGATCACCGGCCGCTTCAGCCTCGACGAGGTGAACACGGCGCTTGAGCGCATGCACGCGCTGCAGGAGATCAAGCCGCTGATCGTGATGGAATGAGGAGGCCCGCCATGCCCCATCCCCTCTCCTTCACCCCCGATGGCCGCGGCCCGCTCGACGGCGTGCGCGTCGTCGACCTGTCCCGCCTCGTGGCCGGCAACATGACGACCCATGTGCTCGCCGATTACGGCGCGGACGTCATCAAGATCGAGCGGCCCGGCAAGGGCGACGACCTGCGGAGCTGGCGCGTCGAGGGCGTCGAGGTGTTCTGGAAGGTCTATGCGCGCAACAAGCGCAGCGTGGCGGTCGACATTCACGACGCGGAGGGGCGCGAATTGCTGCTGCGCCTCGTCGACAGCGCGCAGGTACTGGTCGAGAACTTCGTGCCCGGCACGCTGGAGCGCTGGGGGCTGGGGCCGGACGAGCTGCTGGCCCGCAATCCCCGCCTCGTCATCCTGCGCGTCTCCGGCTGGGGCCAGAGCGGCCCGTGGCGGCTGCGCCCGGGCTTCGGCACGCTGGTCGAGGCGATGTCCGGCTGGGCGTTCATGAACGGGCATGCCGACAAGCCGCCGACCCTGCCGCCGCTCGCCATGGCCGACATGGTGGCCGGGCTCTACGGCGCGGCCGCCGTGCTGGCGGCGCTGCGCGCGGTGGAGCAGGGCGGCGCGCCGGGGCAGGTGCTCGACCTCTCGCTGTTCGAGCCGATCCACTCGCTGATCGGCGCCGAGGCGGCACAGATCCGCCTCACCGGCGCGCCCACCCCGCGCGCGGGCAACCAGTCCTCGCACACCGCGCCGCGCAACGTCTATGAATGCGCGGACGGCGCCTATGTCGCCATGTCCGGCTCCATGCAGTCCATGGCCGAGCGCATCTTCGACACGATCGGCCGGCCGGAGCTGAAGAGCGACCCGCGCTTCGTCGACAACGCCGCGCGCGTCGCCCATCGCGATGAGCTCGACGCCCTCATCGGCGCCTTCATCGCCACCCGCAGCCAGGCCGACAACCTCGCCCTGTTCGAGGCGGCCGGCGTCACCGTCGGACCCGTCTGCTCGGTGCTCGACCTGCTCGACCATCCCTTCGTGGAGGGCCGGCAGGCCATCGTCGAGGTGCCGGACGAGGATCTCGGCTCGATGCCGATGCCCAACATCATCCCGCGCTTTTCCGCCACGCCCGCCCCGTTCCGCCGCCCGGCTCCCGCGCTCGGCGAGCATACGGAGGAGCTCCGCCGTGAGCTCGGCATGGCGCATCCGCAGCCGGCAGAGGTTTCCTGATGACCCGTCCCACTCCGGCATGGCGTTCCATGCTGTTCATTCCCGTGCTCAACGAGCGCTTCCTCGCCCGCGCCGCCGAGCGCGATGCCGACTGCATCCAGCTCGATCTGGAGGACGCCATCCCGCCCGGCCAGAAGGACGAGGCGCGCCGCGCGGTCGCTTCCGCCGCCGCCCGGCTCGCGGCGCAGGGGCTCGACGTGGTGGTGCGCATCAACCGGCCCTGGCGGCAGGCGACGGCCGATATCGAGGCGTCAGTCTGCCCGCAGGTGTGCTGCCTGACCCTGCCCAAGGTGCCCGACGCCTCGCATGTGCGCGCCATCGCCGAGATCGTCGACGAGCTGGAGCGCGAGCGCGGCATGGAGCTCGGCCATACGCGCTTCGTGGTGATGATCGAAACCGCCGAGGGCCTGCTCAACATGCCCGCCATCGCCGCCGCCCATCCGCGCGTCGCCGGCATGATCGTCGGGGCGGAGGATCTTGCGGTCTCGCTCGGCGCCTCGCCGACCTATGACACGCTCTACATCCACAACGCGCAGGCGGTCGTCGCCGCCCGCAGCGCCGGCATCCAGCCGATCGGCTTTGTGGGCACGGTGGCCGACTATGCCGACGAGGCGAAGTTCCGCCGCACCATCGAGCAGGCGCGCGAGATGGGCTTCACCGGCGGCTTCTGCATCCATCCCAGCCAGGTGCCGATCCTCAACGAGGTGTTCGCCCCCTCGCCCGGCGAGATCGACTGGGCGCAGGGCGCGCTCGGCGCGTTCGAGCAGGCGCTGGCGCAGGGCCTCGGCGCCGTCACCTATCGCGGCGCCATGGTCGACCTGCCGGTGGCCGACCGGGCGCGCGCCATCCTTGCCCGCGCCGCCAAGCTGGCCGATATGAGGGCCCAGCGGGCGCGCGTCGCCTAGCGCGACACGGGCTGGGGCGAGATGGACCTTCGCGATCTGCGGGCCTTCGTGGCGATTGCCGAGACCGGCTCGCTGGCCGCCGCCGCGAAGGTGCTGCACAGCAGCCCGCCCTCGCTCAGCGCGCGGCTGAAGGACCTTGAGGACGAGCTCGGCACCGCGCTGTTCGAGCGCTGGGCGCGCGGGCTCATCCTCACCGAGCAGGGGCGCGAGTTCCTCTCCCACGCCTATGCCATCCTCAAGCAGGCCGAGGACGCCAAGGCGAGCATGCTGAGCCGCGAGAAGCCGCCGGTCGGCACGGTGCGCTTCGGCGTGCCCGGCTCGCTGGTCGGCCTGCTGACGGCCCAGCTGGTCGAGACCTGTCTCGCCCGCTTCCCGCAGGTGCGCCTGCGCGTGGTGGAGAGCATGTCCGGCTACATTGCGAGCTGGCTGCGCGAGGGCACGCTGGACGCGGCCGTGGTGTTCGGCGGCGGCGCCGCCACCGACCGTTCCGCCTCGCTGCGGCCCATCGCCGAGGAGGAGCTTTACATCGCGACCTATGACCGGACCGTGGTGGCGCCCTATCTGAACGAGCGCGACGAGATCCGCATGCGCGACGTGCAGCGGCTGAAGCTGGTGATGCCCGGCCCCGAGCACGGGCTGCGCGTGCTGGTGGAGGCGACGGCGCGGCGCCACGCCATCCCGCTCAACATCGCCATAGAGGTCGATGCCTCGCCGCAGATCTTCGAGCTGGTGCGGCGCGGCCACGGCGCCACCATCTGCTCGCTGGCGGCGCGTCACCCCGGCTCGATCTCAAGCCTCGCCGGTCAGTCGCCGGTCCATACTTTCCGCATCGTCGACCCCGGATTCCGGCGGACGGTCTATCTGGCGACGCCGCTCAACCGGCCGTCCTCCCGCGCCACCATCGCGGTGGCCGAGGCGGCGGTGGAGACCCTGCTGTCGCTGGCCGCCACCGACGAGTGGAAGGCGCGGCGCCTGCGGTAGACGGCCCGTCTCCGGGGCCGGCAAGGCCTCATCCCCGCGCCGAAGGGCCGGCGGGCGCTGGCGATGCGGTACACCTTGCGGTAGCATCTCGGCGTCGGCTCTGCGCCCGTCGAGAGCTTCATCAGGGGGTCCCGCGCATGGCCGCCGTCCACGCACACTCGCTTGCCGGTCGCCCGCGCGACGAGTGGGAGACGCTTGCCGAGCACAGCGCGGCTGTCGGCGCGCTGGCCGCCAGCTTCGCCGAGCCGTTGGGATGGGCGGAGGTCCTGCGACTCGCCGCGACCCTGCACGACATCGGCAAGGCGTCGCCGGAGTTCCAGGCCTATATCGCCGGCGAGCGCTTCTCCGGCGGCGACCATTCCTCCGCCGGGGCACGCATCGCGCTCGACCATTATGGCAAGGGCCCCGGCCGGGCGCTCGGCACGCTCCTCGCCGCCATCATCGCCGCCCACCATGCGGGCCTCGCCGACGGAAGTGATCTGAACCGCCGCATGGAGGCGGCTCATCATCTGGTGCCGGCGGACTGGCAGCATCATGCCGGGGCCCTGCCGGACGCCGCAGCGCTGACGCCGCGCGCGCCGCCGCCGGCGGGAGGGCCGAAGGGGTTCGCCTGGGCCTTCCTGCTGCGGATGCTGTTCTCCTGCCTCGTCGATGCCGACTTCATCGCGACGGAAGGCTTTTATGCGCGAGCGACGGGCGAGAGGATCGAGCGGGGCAACCACACCGATCTCGTCGTGCTGCGCGACCGGCTCGCCGCCTTCATGGCGGAGAAGCGCGCCAGCGCGCCGTCCACGCCGCTAAACGCGCTGCGTGCCGGCATTCTCGACCACGCCATGGCCAAGGCCGCGCTGCCGCCCGGCCTGTTCAGCCTGACCGTGCCGACCGGCGGCGGCAAGACGCTCGCCTCGCTCTCCTTCGCGCTGGAGCACGCGGTCCGCCACGGGCTGCGCCGGGTCATTCTCGTGATCCCCTACACATCGATCATCGAGCAGTCCGCGCAGGTGTTCCGCGAGGCGCTCGGTGCGCAGGACGACGTCCTCGAACACCACGCCAGCTTCGACTGGGAGGCGGCGCGGGGGCGGCGTGCGGCGGACGACGAAGCGCCCGACGCACTCGCCAAGCTGCAGCGGGCGGCGGAGAACTGGGACGTGCCGATCGTGGTCACCACGGCGGTGCAGTTCTTCGAGAGTCTGTTCGCGAACCGCACCTCGCGCTGCCGCAAGCTGCACAACATCGCCGGCAGCGTGGTGGTGCTGGACGAGGTGCAGACCCTGCCCCTGCCGTTGCTGCTGCCGAGCCTCGCGGCGATCGAGCAACTGGCGCTGAACTATCGCACCAGCGTGATCCTCTGCACCGCAACGCAGCCCGCGTTGCGCAGGATCGACGGCGCTCTGCTCGACGCCAAGCGCGTGCCCCTCGGGCTCGATCTGCCGGAAGCGCGCGAACTGGCGCCCGACCCGGCCGGACTCTATGCCCGGCTGCGGCGCGTGGCGGTCGAAAGGCGGACGGACCCCGTCCCGGACGCGACCATCGCCGCGCGCTTCGCCGAGCAGCCGCAGATGCTGTGCATCGTCAATACGCGCGGGCACGCGCGGGCGCTGTTCGACGCCATCCGCGCGCTGCCCGGCGCGGTGCATCTTTCCACGCTGATGTGCGCCCGCCATCGCCGGCGGGTGCTGGCCGATCTGCGGGCGAAGCTGAAGGCGCGCGAGCCCGTGCGGCTGGTCGCGACCTCGCTGATCGAGGCGGGGGTCGACATCAGCTTTCCCGAGGTGTGGCGTGCCGCAGCGGGAATCGACGCCATCGCGCAGGCCGCCGGACGCTGCAATCGCGAGGGCGAGTTGAAGGACGCCGCCGGCACGCCCGGCCTGGGGCGCGTCGTGGTGTTCGAACCGGCGGAGGGCCATCTGCAGCATGACATCCGGCTGCGCTGGCAGGCGGCGCAGCCGGTGTTCGACAAGCACGCCGACCCGCTCGGCCTCGATGCGGTGAAGCAGTATTTCGCCGAGCTGTACTGGCAGAAGGGCGAGGCTGCAAAGGCGTTCGACGCCGCGAAGGTGGAGGCCTATCCCGGCATTCTTCCCGCCATCGGCGACGCGGCCAGCGGCCTGGATTCTCCCTTCCGCTCCATCGCCGAAGCGTTCCGCATGATCGACGAGGAGGCGATGGAACCGGTGGTGGTGCCGTGGAAGGCCGATCCGCAGGATGACGATGCGAGAAGCCTGCTGGCGCGCATTGCGGCGGCGGAACTGCCGCGCACCGCCGACCTGCGGCGCCTGCAGCAATATGTGGTGCCGATCCCGAAGAAGGCGCGCGACGAATGGCTGCTGCGCGGCGTGCTGACGCCGGTGCACCGCTCGCTCGGCGAGGCGATGCTGCGCTTTGCCGATGATGCGCATTACCGGCCGGAGACGGGGGTGGACCTCGCCAATATGATGTATCGGGATGTCACGCTGAACGACATCTGAATAGGCGCTACCAACAGCTCGCGGCCGACAATGCTGGGCCTCACACTGCAATCATCGGTGGAAAAGTCTGCTGCCTTTCCTAGCGGCAATTGCGCCGCCCGGTCATCTGGATTGAGGTGCCTTGGTACAGCCGGTTCCGTGTCCCAGCCGAGGTTAGTCGATGTCCTACGGGGTAAGGCTTCACGTCTGGGGAGAGCGGGCGTGTTTCACCCGGCCGGAAATGAAGGTCGAGCGCGTCTCCTATGACGTGATGACCCCCTCGGCGGCGCGGGGCATTCTCGAAGCCATCCATTGGAAGCCGGCTATCCTCTGGGTCATCGATCGCATTCATGTGCTGAAACCCATCCGGTTCCAGTCCTTCCGCCGCAACGAGGTCGGCGCCAAGGCCAGCGCGGCGTCGGCCGGCACGGCGATGCGCGCCGGCAGCACGGCGGGCCTCGGCCTCGTGGTCGAGGACAATCGCCAGCAGCGCGCCACCATGTTCCTCAACGACGTCGCCTATGTCATCGAGGCGCATTTCGAGCTGACGGCAAAGGCGGGCCCGGAGGACAGCGAGGCCAAGCATTTGAGCATGTTCAACCGCCGGGCGGCGGCCGGACAGTGCTTTCACCGCCCCTGCCTCGGCACCCGCGAATGCGTGGCGGACTTCGAGCTGATCGCCCCCGGCGCCCCGTTGCCCGAGAGTCGGCTGCCGGAGGACCAGCGCAACCGCGATCTCGGCTGGATGCTGCACGACATCGACTTTTCCGACGGCAATACTTCGCGGTTCTTCCACGCCCGGCTGGCCGACGGCGTGCTGGACGTCAACGCCTGCCTCGCCGGGGGGACGGTGGCGTGACGATCCTGCAGTCGCTCGACGCCTATTATGAACGGATGGCCGCGCGGGGGGAGGCCGAGCCGCCGGGCTTCTCGCGCGAGAAGATCGGCTTCGCGATCGAAATTTCGGAAGAGGGCGCGCCCCTCGCGGTCATCGACCTGCGGGCGTCGAGCGGCAAGAAGCTGGTGCCGCAATTGTTGTCCGTCCCGGCAGCCGTCAAGCGGACCGCCGGTATCCTGCCCAACCTGTTCTGGGACAAGAGCGCCTATGTGCTCGGCCGCACGGCGAGCGGGAGCAACCGCACGGCGCTGGAGCACGAAGCCTTCAGGACCGCACATCTCGACTTGCTCGCCGCCGCCTCCGATCCCGGCCTCGTCGCGCTGCGTCGCTTCCTGGAAGGCTGGACGCCGGAACGCTTCGACGCCCCGCCCTTCCATCCCGACATGCTCGATGCCAACCTGGTCTTCCGCCTGCGGGGAGACATGCGCCTCCTTCACGAGCGCGAGGCAGCGCGCACCCTTCTGGACGGACGGACAGGCGGCGACGGGGCGCGCGTGGCCTGCCTCGTCACCGGAAATACGGCCGTCGCGCGGCGACTTCACCCCACCATCAAGGGCGTCAATGGCGCGCAATCCTCGGGCGCCGCGCTGGTGTCGTTCAATCTCGACGCCTTCACCTCCTACGGCAAAGAGCAGGGCGACAACGCCCCGACTTCCGAGGCTGCGGCTTTCCGCTACGGCGCCGCGCTAAACGGTATGCTGGAGCGCGCCAGCCGCAACCGCCTGTCGCGCGGCATCGGCGACGCGACGGTGGTGTTCTGGGCGGACACCTCGGAAGTTGCCGACGAGGCGGCGGCGCAGGCGGCGGAGAACTTTTTCGCCACGGCGATCGAGCCGCCCGACGATGCCGATCAGGCGCGAAATATTCGCGAACAATTGGAACTCGTCATGGAGGGGCGCCCGGTCGAGGCTATCGATGCCCGGCTGCATGCGCGAACCCGCTTCCACGTGCTCGGCCTCGCGCCCAACGCTGCCCGCCTCTCGGTACGCTACTGGCTGAGCGACGATTTCGGCGCGTTCGCGCAGCGTCTGGCCGCGCATTACCGCGACCTCACCATCGAGCCGACGCCCTGGGGCGAGCGGCCGCCCTCCATCTCCTGGCTGTTGCTCAAGACCACGGCCATGCTGGAGAAATACGACAACATCCCGCCGCTGCTGGCCGGTGAGGTCGCCCGCGCGGTGCTGGAAGGCACGCGCTATCCGCGCTCGCTGCTGGCGGCGGCGATCATGCGGCTGCGCGCGGGCGACGACCCCGCCACCGGCTGGCACGCCGCAGTCATCCGGGCGGTGCTCGCCCGCGATTTCCGCCTGAAACTGCCGGACCCGCACGCGCCCGAAAGCCATGACCGCGCCAAGGAGGAACTGCCCGTGAGTCTCCACAGGGAGAATGCCGACCCGGCCTATCAGCTCGGCCGCCTGTTTGCCGCCTACGAGACGGCGCAGCGCATGGCGCTCGGCAAGGTCAACGCCACCATTCGCGACCGCTATTTCGGCGCCGCTTCGGCAACGCCGGCCAGCGTCTTCCCGATCCTCATGCGCGGCGTGCAGAACCATCTCGGCAAGCTGCGCAAGAGCGGCAAGGGCGTCTGGCTGGAGCGCGAGATCGAGGAAATCACCAACCGCCTCGACGACCACCTGCCGCGTTCGCTCCCGCTCGAAGCGCAGGGCCGCTTCGTGCTCGGCTATTACCACCAGCGCAAGGGCCAGTTCGTCAGCCGCGAAGCCGAGGCCGAACTCGCCGCCGCCGACGCAGAGGAACACGACAATGACGAGTGAATCGAACGCCCTCACGCGCCGGCACGAATTCGTCCTGTATTTTGACGTCGTCAACGGCAACCCGAATGGCGACCCCGATGCCGGCAACATGCCGCGCCTCGATCCCGAGACCAATCAGGGGCTCGTCTCCGACGTCGCGCTGAAGCGCAAGATCCGCAATTACGTCGCGCTGGCCCGCCCCGACGCGCCCGGCCACGAGATCTACATGCGCGACGGCGCCACGCTCAACAACGAGCACAAGCGCGCCTGGGCGGCGGTGCTGCCGGACGTCACCAAGGCGGACGAACTCAAGAAGGGGCCGAAGGACGAGGCGAAGTCCCGCGAACTCACCGCCTGGATGTGCGCCAATTTCTGGGACATCCGCAGCTTCGGCGCGGTGATGACCACCGGCGTCAATGCCGGGCAGGTGCGCGGCCCGGTGCAGATCAATTTCGCCCGCTCGGTCGAGCCGATCCTGCCGCTGGAAATCTCCATCACCCGCCTCGCCGCGACCACGGAGGCCGATGCCGACGCCAAGGGCGGGCGCACCATGGGCCGCAAGCACATCGTGCCCTACGGGCTCTACCGCGCGCATGGCTATGTCTCGGCGCCGCTCGCCTCGCACCCGACCAAGGGGACCGGCTTCTCCGACGCCGATCTCGAACTCCTGTTCGAAGCGCTCGCCAACATGTTCGAGCATGATCGCTCCGCCGCGCGCGGCGAGATGGCGACGCGCAAGCTGATCGTCTTCCGCCATGCGTCGGCGCTGGGCAACGCGAAGGCGAACGAGCTGTTCGATCGCGTGAAGACGTGGCGGGTGTTCCGGGGAGAACAGCACAAGCCCGGCGACGAGAGGCTCGACAACGCCCCGCCGGCCCGCAGCTTCGAGGACTACGCGATCACCATCGACCGGGACGGCCTGCCCGAAGGCATCGAGATCATCGAGCGGTAGGACCGCGCCATGACCGCCTCCCCGATCGACCGCGAGACGGAGGAGGCGCTGATCCCGCTTTCGGCGCTGCAGCACTATCTGTTCTGCCCGCGCCAATGTGCGCTGATCCATGTCGAGCAGCTCTGGGCTGAGGATGTCGCCACGGCCGAAGGCCGGCTGCTGCACGAGAAGGCCGATTCCGGTCGGGCCGAGGCCCGGCCGGGCGTGCGCACCGCACGCGGCGTGGCGCTGCGCTCCGTGGCGCTCGGCGTGACCGGAAAGGCGGATGTGGTGGAATTCCACGGCGGCCGGCGCGGCGAACCCGGCATTCCCTTCCCGGTCGAATACAAGCGCGGCAAGCCCAAGGCGCACCGCGCCGACGAGGTGCAGCTCTGCGCGCAGGCGATGTGCCTTGAAGAGGCGTTCGGCGTGCCGGTCACGGAGGGCGCCCTCTTCTATGGTGAAACCCGCCGCCGCCTCCCGGTGCTCTTCGACGATGCGCTTCGGTCGCTCACGCTCCAGACCGCTGCCGCCGCGCGCACGATGATCGGTGCCCAGGTGACGCCGCCGCCGGTCCATATGCCGGCCTGCCGGCGCTGCTCGCTCGAAGCCCTGTGCCAGCCGGCCCGGCTGGAAAGGCCGCCTTCGGTGGCGCGCTGGCTCGCCGCGCAGATCGGATCGTGAGGCGGCCATGCGGCGCATGCTCAACACCATCTACGTCACCAGCGAAGACGCCTGGCTGCGCAAGGACGGCGCCAATCTGGTCGTCGAGGTCGACGGCACGGAGCGCGGACGCGCGCCGCTGCACATGCTGGAGGGCGTGGTCAGCTTCGGCCGGCCGGGTGCCTCGCCGGCGCTGCTCGCCGCCTGCGCGGAAGCCGGAATCACGCTGTCGCATCTCGACCCCAACGGACGTTTCCTCGCCCGCGTCGAGGGGCCGCGCACCGGCAATGTCCTGCTGCGCCGCGCAAAGTTTCGCGCCGTCGACGATCCCGCACGCGGCGTCCCCATCGTGCGCGGCATCGTCGCCGCCAAGGCCGCGAACCAGCGCACCGTCATCCGCCGGGCGCTGCGCGACCATGGCGCACCCTGCCGGCCGCCGGCCGGGAGGCGCTGGAGGCCGCCGAACGGCGCCTCACCGATGTCGCCCGCCGCACCCTCGGCGCGCCGGGCGTCGAGCTTCTGCGCGGGCTGGAGGGGGAGGCGGCGCAGGCCTATTTCGGTTGCTTCAACCATCTCCTGCGGTCCGGTGATCCCGCCTTCGTCTTCGGCGGCCGCTCGCGCCGCCCGCCGCTGGACCGGGTGAACGCGCTGCTGTCGTTCTTCTACGCGCTGCTGGGGCATGACTGCCGCTCCGCTCTGGAGGCGCACGGCCTCGACCCGCAGGTCGGCTTCCTCCACGCCGACCGGCCGGGCCGCGCCAGCCTCGCGCTGGACCTGATGGAGGAACTGCGCTCCGTCCTCGCGGACCGGCTGGCGCTGAGCCTCATCAATCGCCGGCAGCTCGCGCCGGGCGATTTCATCGTCGAGGACGCGGGCGGGGTCCGGCTGACCGACGCCGCCCGCAAGCAGGTTCTCGTCGCCTGGCAGGAGCGCAAGCGCGACGAACTTACCCACCCCTTCCTCGGCGAGACGATGCCGCTCGGCCTTGTGGCCCACGCCCAGGCGCAGCTTCTGGCCCGCCATCTGCGCGGCGATCTCGACGGCTATCCCGGCTTTGTGTGGAAATGATGCATGCTGATGCTGGTCGCCTATGATGTGCGGACCGAGACGGCTGCCGGCCGCCGCCGGCTCCGCCGTGTCGCGCGGGCCTGCCTCGACTATGGCCAGCGTGTGCAGAGTTCGGTGTTCGAATGCGAGGTCGACCCGTCGCAATGGGTGGCGCTGCGGGCGCGGCTCATCGCCGAGATCGAGGAGACGACCGACAGCCTGCGCTTCTATCGGCTCGGCGCGGACGGCAGGCGCCGCGTCGAGCATGTCGGGGCCAAGCGGACCCTCGATCTCGACGGGCCGCTGCTGTTCTGAGCCCTGCGCGAACCTCGAGCGCACATGCCGGCCCCAGGCGGTTCGCGCAGCCCGCAAACCGTTGCGGCCCCTCGAAAACCCTCCTCAAAACCCGGTTCCGCCGCCGGCGTCACCCCCCACGCGCCGAGGATCGCGCGATCAGCGGTTTTCTCCTTTTATCGCCAGCGTGTTAGTGAGGGAGCCGTCGCCCCTCACGCAGTGGCGTGGATCGAAACAAGCAGTGGGGCACGTGGGAACCGTCGGTAGATGTCGCCCCTCACGCAGGGGCGTGGATCGAAACTGAACGTCCGAGTATGTGAGCCACGCGGCTCTTGTCGCCCCTCACGCAGGGGCGTGGATCGAAACACCCGGCAGCGTACCGCCGCCGGTGCCGGCGCCGGTCGCCCCTCACGCAGGGGCGTGGATCGAAACTTCAGCGCTGCTGCGGAGTGAAGCAGATGCGCACGTCGCCCCTCACGCAGGGGCGTGGATCGAAACGTGCGGCCGGAGCTGATGGCCTTCACAGTCGGTTGTCGCCCCTCACGCAGGGGCGTGGATCGAAACGGGTTGCGCTTGGACCGACCCGACGAGGAACGCCGTCGCCCCTCACGCAGGGGCGTGGATCGAAACGTGGATATGTCGATCCAGCTGCCGCGTATTCCGAGTCGCCCCTCACGCAGGGGCGTGGATCGAAACATGGAGGCCTATGAGCAGGCCCTTGGGGACGAGGCGTCGCCCCTCACGCAGGGGCGTGGATCGAAACAGCTGCCGCGCATTCCGACCGGCGGTGTCATTATGTCGCCCCTCACGCAGGGGCGTGGATCGAAACGAACGCCAATATGGCGGCGCGGTGCAGCGGCAGGTGTCGCCCCTCACGCAGGGGCGTGGATCGAAACGAGCGCTTCGGCGTTGGCGGCGACGCTCTGAAGTGTCGCCCCTCACGCAGGGGCGTGGATCGAAACGCGAATCCATGCCGCCTGGATGTAGGCGACGCCATGTCGCCCCTCACGCAGGGGCGTGGATCGAACATCGTCCCATCGCCCTTGCCGCAGCCACGTCGCCCGTCGCCCCTCACGCAGGGGCGTGGATCGAAACAGGAAGGCCAGCCGCTCGGAGCAGATCGCGGCCACGTCGCCCCTCACGCAGGGGCGTGGATCGAAACGTGCGGCGCTACGTGTCCACCACGGCCGCGCCGACGTCGCCCCTCACGCAGGGGCGTGGATCGAAACAGGCGAACCTCGCCTCGCTCGGCTATGACATCCAGTCGCCCCTCACGCGGGGCGTGGATCGAAACCTGTGGGATGGCGAGCAACGCTGCATCCCGGTCGTCGCCCCTCACGCAGGGGCGTGGATCGAAACCTGTTCGTCGGCGCGTCGGCGAGTACGGGCAGCGGTCGCCCCTCACGCAGGGACGTGGATCGAAACCGGCCAGAGGCAGGCGCCGCCCGCTGCCTCGATGGTCGCCCCTCACGCAGAGGCGTGGATCGAAACGCCATGGACGACGCGGCCTTCGGCCGGCGCGATGTCGCCCCTCACGCAGGGGCGTGGATCGAAACCGTGGCCTCGACGACCTTGCCCGGCAGCAGCAGCGTCGCCCCTCACGCAGGGGCGTGGATCGAAACTGAGGCCGCCATGAAGCTCTACGGCTATCACCACATCGCCCCTCACGCAGGGGCGTGGATAGAAACGCCTGAAGCTCCGCGAAGACGCCGGGGAAGCCAGGTCGCCCCTCACGCGGGGGCGTGGATCGAAACCAGCCTATCGAGACGACTCGCGAGGCGCTGGAGCGTCGCCCCTCACGTAGGGGCGTCAATCGCACGGTGTGCGCCGCCCCTAGAAGGGGTGCGCAAGGAATCTGTCTTCATCTGGGAAAATCTGGAGCGGGCGATGGGATTCGAACCCACGACCCCAACCTTGGCAAGGTTGTGCTCTACCCCTGAGCTACACCCGCTCGCTCCATGTCCGGGCGGCGTTGACAGCCGCTCCCGAACGGGCCGTCTCTATGCCCCAGCCTCGCGGGGAATGCAACGGGCTTTCGCAGCTTTTCTCACAGCTCGATGACACGGGCGATAGCCGGGCGTTCTCGCTGCCGCGCCGCTACACCGCCCGCAGCGTGAAGGCATCGGCGAGGCGGGCGCCGTCGCCCGCGCGCTCCAGCCGGCAATGATGGGCAAGACGCCCCTCCGCGCGCCCCTCCGCGCGCCGCGCCGCCAGCCAGCGCACGCGCAGCCGCTCGCCGGGGTCGATGTTGCCGGAGAAGAACACCTCGCGACGCAGCGTTGTCGCGCGTGGCGCGCGCCGTCCGTCGAAGTGCCATTCGGCGCGGTCCACGAAGGCGACGAAGCTGGCGAAATAGAGAAAGCCGGCGCCGTTGAAATCCTGCACCGGGCAGGGGTCGATCTCGAAGCTGCCCCCTTGCGCCGCGCTGTCGAACGCGAAGCCGGGCGGCACGGCGAGCCGGCCGGCCCGCAGCGCTGCCGCCCGGCCCGCCAGCCCGTCGGGCACGGGCGCGGGGGGCGGGGGGAAGCCTTCCAGCGCGACGCGCGCCACTGTGTGGTTGCCCCCGCCGGTGGCGCGGCGCACGAAGGCGGAGACCAGTTCGACCTGTCCCACCGGGCGGCCGGCGAGGCTCAAGGCGTGGCGGCTGGCGCATTGCGTGCGCGAGACGCGGGCGATGTCGGAGCGGATGGTGAGCCGGTCGTTCTCGCCGGGCGCGGCGAAATCGGCGTCCTTCACCGCGAGTGCGGAGAAGGCGGCATAGACCGGGGCGCCGTCGGCATCGCGAAAATCGGGCACGTCGCGCCCTGCCATGCGGGCCAGCAGCATCCAGTGGCGGTCGCCGAGCTCCTTCAGCAGCCAGCTTTCCGACAGGCCGCCGAGCGCGAGCTGCGGCATGCCGAGGCGGACCGTTCCTTCCATCGCCGGCACCGTCCCGCCGTCGAGCGGCAGGTCCGGCACGAAGGCGGCATTGGGCAGGGCCATGTTCATGCCGCGCTCTCCCGCCCGGCGCCGGCGAGGCGCGCGGCGATGTGGTCGACGATGTGGGCGGCGTCGCGCCCGACGCTGCCGAAGCGGCCGGAACCCCAGGTGTGCAGCCAGGGCAGGCCGATGAAGTAGACGCCCGTGCTCGCCGTCACGCCGCGCCGGTGCTGGGGGTGGCCGGCGCCGTTGAACACCGGCGCGTCGAGCCAGCGGAAATCCGGCCGGAAGCCGATGCACCAGACGATGGCGGCGATGCCGGAGGCGGCGAGGTCGAGGGTCGGACGTTCGCCGGCCGGCTGCCAGACCGGCTCGTAGCGCGAGGCCGGCGGCGCCTCGATGCCCTTCTCGGCGATGTGCCTGTCGATGGCGGCGTTGATGCCGTTATAGGTGCGGTCGGCCTCGTCCAGCGCGGCGTTCAGGTTGGTGTCGAAGACGAGCTTCGCCCCGTCATAGTCGCGCAGCACGCCGTAGAGCTCCATGCCCTCGCGCGCGAACTTGCGCAGGTCGATGTCGCGTCCGCCGTCACGGCCGGTGACGTAATGGTTGGTGTTGTCGCGCACGCCTTCGCGCAGGGGATGTTCTTCCACCGGCATGTCGTAATAGCCCATGTCGGCGAGCCAGGTGACGACGTCGCGGCCACGGTAGAAGCGCGCGCAGCGCGGCGCGTTGCCGACGGCGAGGAAGACCTTGCGGCCGGCGAGGTGCAGGTCCTCGGCGATCTGCGCGCCGGACTGGCCCGAACCCACCACGAGCACCGCGCCTTCGGGAAGCTGACCGGCATTGCGGTATTGCGCCGAATGGATCTGCGCGATGGCGGGCGGCAGGCGCTCGGCCATGCGCGGCACCACCGGCTCGTGATAGCCGCCGGAGGCCACCACCACATGGTCGGCGCTGATGTCGCCCGAGGTGGTGGAGACGTGGAAACCGCCTTCCGCGCGGGGCGTCACCCGGCGCACCGCCACGCCCTCGCGGATCGGCGGATCGACCTTGGCGCGGAAGCCGTCGAGATAGGCGAGGATCTGCTCCTTCACCATGAAGCCGTCCGGCTCCGGCCCGTCATAGGGATGGCCGGGCAGGTCGCACTGCCAGTTCGGCGTGACGAGGCAGAAATTGTCCCAGCGCTGGGTTGCCCAGGCGTGCATCGCTTTGTTCTTCTCGATCACGAGATGGCCGATGCCCTGCTGCGTGAGGTGATAGCTGGTCGACAGGCCGGCCTGGCCGCCGCCGACGATGACCACCGGGTAGTGCTGGACGCGGTTCTCGTTCATGTCGTGTCTCCGGGGTTCACGCGTCGAAGGTTTCGACGGCGACGCGGGCATTGGGAAAGGCTGAGAATGTGCGGGCCACGGCCTCGATGCGGGCGAGCTGGCCCATGGCGCGCGAGCAGGGGAAGCCGTAGCGCGCCTCGACGCGCTGGCTGGCGATGGTCAGAGCCTCGCGGCTCATTGTGAGGAAATCGGCCAGCGGGTAGCTCTCGCCGGGCCGGAAATAGTCCTTGATGACGAGTGAGGGCGAGTAGCAGCCCTCACGCGTGCCGTCCGGCCAGCGGACGGTGAAGCGCATTTCAGGCATGGACGGTCTCCGCGAGGTATCGATAGGTCGGCAGATGCGCGGCCGCGGTCTCCGCCCAGCCGTGGCGGGCAGCGACCCTGGGGCCGCGTGCGGCAAGCCGCGCCGTGTTCTCGGGCTTGAGCGCCAGCACGAGCGCATCGGCGATGGACGCGGCATGGAACGGGTCGCACCAGACCGTCTCGCGGGCGCCGATATGCTCGGTGAAGGGGGCGATGGCGGAGACGACGGTCGGCACGCCGCAGGCCATCGCCTCCAGCGCGACGAGGCCGAACCCTTCCTTCACCGAGGCGAAGGCCAGCACGTCGGCGAGACGGTAGAGGGCGGGCATGTCCTCCTGCGCCAGCGGGCCGGTGCGGACCACCGCGTCGGCGGGCAGGCCGGAGGCATCGAGCGCGGCGGCGAAGCCGGCCCGGTAGACATGGTGATCCAGCACGGTGGCGCCGCCGGCGATGACGAGCTGCGCGCGCGGATGCAGGGCGCGGAGCTGGACGAAGGCCTCCAGGATGCGCCGTGTGTTCTTGCGCTCCTCCACCCCGCCGACGCTCAGCACGATGGGCCCCGGGCCGAGGCCGAGACGCTGCGCCAGGCCCGCCTCGCGCCCGTCCGGCACGGGAGAGAAGCGGGCGCGGTCGACGCCGTTGCCGACGATGACCGGCTCCAGCCCATATTCGGCCGCGAGCTGGTCGCGCCACATCCGGCTCACCACGAAATGCCGGTCGGCGCTCACGATGGCGCGTCGCTGGAGCGCCTGAAGCGCCGGATCGGCGAAGGCGTCGACATGATGGACGGTGCGGGCGAAGCCGGCGATCAGCCCACGCTCCCGCAGCGTCGCCAGCGCATTGCCGGAAATGCCGTCCTGCGCGTGGAAGACGTCGAAACGGCGATGCGAGGGGTTCCCGAAATGGCTCACGTAATCGGCGGCGCGGATGCGCACCATCTCGGCCACGTCCGTGCCGACCGGAGAGGCCGGCACGCTTTTCGTGGCGCACAGGGTCGGACGGAAGAAGCCGGCGCCTTTCGGGTCGGGCGCGTGGACCACGGCCTCGTGGCCGAGCCGGGCGAGGGCGTCGCCGAGTTCCAGCGCGTGCACCACCCCGCCGCGCGGATTGGTGGAATGGGCGAGGACGGCGATGCGCAGCGGGCGATCCGGGGCGAGGCTCATGCCGCGTCCTCCGTCGTTGCCGTCATGTCCGCCGGGGCGGGCGGGCCGCAGCCGATCAGCGGCGCGCGGGAAAAGTCCCAGATCGTCTCCTCCAGCGGGCCGGCGCCGACGCGCACCCGGCGGTCGGCCGTCACCGAGCCGATGGCGGCGGCGGCGATGCCGCGGCCGAGGAAGGCGGCGAGCACCGCCGGCACCGCCTCTGGCGTCGCGGTCAGCAGGTAGCCATAGCTCGGGAAACTCATCAGCCAGCGCGCGGGGTCGACACCCTCGGGGGCGGGCACCTTGCCGAGCTCGATGCGCAGCCCGACGCCGGAGCCTTCCGCCAGCATCGCGCCGGTGCCGACCAGCCCGCCCTGGCTGATGTCCTTCGCCGCGCGCGCGAAGCCGGCCTCGGCGATGAAGGGCAGCACGTCGAGATCGCCGCGCAGCCGGGCGGCCGGGGCATCGGTCGCCGCCTCCCAGTTGGAGAACGGCTCACGGTAGCGCCCGCGCAGGTCGATGGCGGCGATCAGCGTCTCGCCGGGGCGCGCGTCGAAGGAGGTGAGCAGCCGCTTCGCCCGGCCCAGCACGGCGACCGAGAGCTGGCTGCGGTCGGACGTCAGATTGGTGTGGCCGCCGACGACGGGCACGCCGTAGCGTTGCGAGGCGGCGCGCAGACCTTCCAGCACCGGCGCGGCGCCGGCCTCGCCATGCGCCCAGACGGCGTCGACCACAGCGGTCGGGCGCCCGCCCATGGCGGCGATGTCGGAGAGGTTCACCATCACGCCGCACCAGCCGGCGAACCACGGGTCGCCGGCGACGAACTCGTTCATGAAGCCTTCGATGGCGAGGAGCAGGAAGCCGTCGCCGTCCGGGATTGCCGCGCAGTCGTCGCCCACGCGCACCGCCTCGCGCCCGTCGAGGCCGAGGCGGGCGGCGGCACGCGCGATGTCGGCCTTCGCCGCCAGTCCCGCCGAGGCGCGTAGCCGGCTTGCAACCTGTTCGAAGGCGGCGGTGGGGAGGGCGAGCCCGGCCATGTCAGGCCGCCTTCCGCGCGGCGCTGCGCGGGAAGGCGCGCAGCCCGGTCTCGGCGTCGTGGATGGGGGGGTAATGGGCGAGGTCGGCCTGCATCAGATAATGCGGGCGGCCGTGCAACTCCTTTTCCTCGACGATGTGCCAGTGGAGGCGGCGGAACAGCAGGCCGTTCTGCGCCTGCACATGGGCGAGGAAGCGTGTGCAGCCGCGCGCATGGGCGGAGGAGACGGCGAGGCGGATGAGCGCGGCGCCGAGCGCGCCGACCTTGCGGTACTCCTCCGCCACGGCGAGACGCGAGCCCCACCACACGCCCGGCTCGGCCTCGTGGACGCGCACCGTGCCGACCACGTCGTCGGCCAGCAGACCGAGCATGGAGACCGCGACGATGGGGATCGCCACCTCATCGATGCCGTCGCGGTCGTCGCCGCCGAACAGGCCCTGCTCTTCGCAGAACACCCGACGGCGCAGCGCGCCCGCGCAGCGCCGCTCCCAGGTCTGGGTGGCGAATTTCACCTGGAAGTCGGAGGCGAGGAAGGGGCGGAAGGGCTCGAAGATCATGCGCAGCCCCCCGGCGCGCGGGTGCGCCGCTCATAGGTCGACAGGGCCGAGCAGGCGCCGCATTTGGCGCAGCCCGCCTTCACCTCGATGGATTTCAGCCCGGTCGCCAGCAGCATTCCCGACAGCGGGCCGAGGATGGAATTCATGAAGGCCGGCGAGGGCGTGGGGTGGCTTTCCAGCGGCGTGCCGGAGATCGGTACGAAGGGCACCACGAAGGGATAGACGCCCATGCGGGTGAGCCGGTCGCACACGGCGAGGATGTCCTCCGCGCTGTCGCCAAGGCCGGCGAGGATGTAGGTCGAGACCTGCCCACGCCCGAACACCGGCACGGCGGCGGCGAAGGCTTCGAAATAACGCTCCACCGAGACCTGCGCCTTGCCGGGCATGATCTTCTGGCGGACTGGCTCGGTGCAGGCCTCCAGATGCATGCCGAGCGCGTCGGCGCCGGCGGCGTGCAGCTTCGCGAACCACGCATCGTCGTCCGGCGGCTCGCACTGCACCTGGATGGGCAGGTCCACCGCCGCCTTCACCGCCCGCGCGCTCTCCGCGAGGATGGCCGCGCCGCGATCCTTGCCGGGCGGGGTGCCGGTGGTCATCACCATGTGCTTCACGCCGTCGAGCTCGACGGCGGCCTTCGCCACTTCGGCGAGTTGGGAGGGCGTCTTGCGCTCGACGGTGCGGCCGGCGGCCAGCGACTGGCCGATGGCGCAGAACTGGCAGGTCTTGGTGCGGCTCTGGTAGCGGATGCAACTCTGCAGCACCGTGGTCGCCAGCACGTCGCGCCCGTGCAGCACGGCGATCTTGGAATAGGGAATGCCGTCCGCCGTGGAGAGGCCGTAGAATTTCGGCTGGAGCGGAAAGGACACCTCGCCGAGCACCAGCCCGTCCCGGCTGATGCGGCTCCGGCCATAGGCGTCCGGCTTCTCGACGAGATAGGGGCTCTCGAAGGCCGGCGCCGTGTGTACGGGGACCATGACGGTCATGCCGTCGATGGTCATCGCCTTGTGGTCGGAAGGACCGGCCCCGCCACGGCGCGAATCGGCGCCGGCGCGGGGATCAACGAGCCGCACCCCGTAGGACTGCAACTCGTTGATCAGGTGCTCCGTCGGCAGCGGCCTGAGCTCGGTCGCCGGGTCCATCGGTTTCATCGGAAGCACTCCCGTAGCTGGCAAAGGAGGGAGCGGCCTGCATGTGCACGGGCACGGCGGGCCGGGTGTCGTGGTTGAGGCTGAGCAGTTCCGGGCGGGCGTAGTGGCCGACCGAATCCATCATCCGCTTGCGCTTGGTGATGAGCGCCATGTCGAGATCGGCGATGAGGATGCCCTCGCCGGAGGTGAGCGGAGGCACGACATGGCTGCCCTCCGGCGAGACGATCGCGGTCATGCAGCCGCCAGTGAGCGCCTTGCGCAGCCGCTCGTCGGGGGAGAGGCGGGCGACCTGTTCCTCGGTGAGCCAGCCGGTGGAGTTGACGACGAAGCAGCCCGATTCCAGCGCGTGGTGGCGGATCGTCACCTCGATCTGCTCGGCGAAGATCGGCCCGACCAGCGCGCCGGGGAACTGGGCGACGTGGATCTCCTCGTGCTGGGTCATCAGCGCGTAGCGGGCGAGCGGGTTGTAGTGCTCCCAGCAGGCGAGTGCTCCGACCCGGCCGACGGCGGTGTCGACGGCGCGGATGCCGGCGCCGTCGCCCTGGCCCCAGATCATCCGCTCATGGAAGGTCGGGGTGATCTTGCGGCGCTTGAGGAGGAGGCTGCCGTCGGCGTCGAAGACGAGCTGGGCGTTGTAAAGCGAGCCGTGGTCGCGCTCGTTGACGCCGAGCACCACCACCACGCCGAGCCGGCGGGCGCTCGCGGACACCGCCTCCGTCACCGGGCCGGGCACGATCACCGCCTGCTCGTAAAGCCGCATGTGCTCGGCCCCGGTGAGCACCGGCGGCTGCACGAAGGAGAAATAGGGGTACCAGGGCAGGAAGGTCTCGGGGAAGGCCACGAGCTTTGCCCCCTTGCCCGCGGCCTCCTCCAGCGCGGCGAGCACGCGGGTGAGCGTGCCCTCCAGGCTGTCGAGGTCAGGCGCGATCTGCACCGCGCCGACACGGACAATTCTCTTTTCCGCCATGGCGGCCTCCGTCGGCTTTGGTCGCGTCCCGGCCGGCGGCGGCGCCGCCGGTCCGGGAGCGCCCGTCACAGCGTCCAGGTGTGGAGCATGAAGGCGTTGTCGCGCCGGTGGACGAGCACGATGTCGAGCACGTCGAGCGGCGAGATCGGGATGACGCCGGGGATCAGCGCGCCCTCGCCATGGCCGTAGAGCGCCTGCAGGGCGAAGCGGCAGGCATAGACCTTGCCGCCGTCATTGATGATCTTCTCGATGCGGCCATTGAAGTTGAGATGGCCGGGGAAAGCCTCGTCGCCGATCTTGGGGAAGCCGCGCTGCACGCCGAGCGTGACGCCGGGCCCGTAGAGCAGCACCGAGGTCTCGAAGCCCTTCTGGATGAGGCGGGAGGCCTGCAGCAGGTTGACGAGGCCGATGGAGCCCTCGAAAGCGACGGTGTGGAAGGTGACGAGCGCCTTCTCGCCGGGTGCGGCCTTCACGTCCTCGAACTTCTTGTCCTCGTAATCGACCAGGACGTCGCCCTTCTGGTGGGCCGGCACGGTGATGGTGGCCATGTCGCTCTCCTTGACTGGATGGATCCGGCGGCGTGCCGGTCCGTGCCAGAGGGAATTGCAATCAATGTGCCAATTGATGGAATGAACAAAGAATCAGCAAAACAGTCATTTTACATTCAATAATACATTCAATCAGACGAGTCAGAGCGTTGCGGATCTGTTGAAAACACAGGCTGACGCTTAGTCGAAGGGCAGGAAAATGCCCGCTTCCTGCGCAGGCGGCGCACCGGCCTACGCACAACAACGTATGCAGCAATTTGTGGACCAGTGGTGACACGCCACCTTTGCAACATTATACAGTCAATTCAGCCGTGCTATAGCAGGGGTAAGCGCGGCGGCGTGCCGGGTGGGGAACGATCCCGGATCGGCCTTTGGCCGCCCGGGATGACGACGAGAAGAGTGACGACCGATGGCCGACTGGATTCCCGACCTCGCCCGCTCGGACAAGCCGCGCTACCTCGCCATCGCCGATCTGATCGCCGAGGACATACGGGCCGGGCGGCTCACCGTGGGCGACCGGCTGCCGCCGCAGCGCAAGCTGGCCGCGAAGCTCGACATCGACTTCACCACCGTGGCGCGCGGCTATGTCGAGGCGCAGAAGCGCGGCCTCGTGGAATCGCGCGTCGGGCAGGGCACCTTCGTCACCGGCGCCCCGCGCGCCCGGCCGCGCCCGGCGACCGCGCCGCGCGCCGGCGGCGTCGACCTTTCGATGAACCTGCCGCCCGAGCCGGACGACCCGGCGCTGATCGAGCGCATGCAGGAGGGGCTCGCCGAGGTCGGGCGCGATCTCGTCGGCCTGCTGCGCTACCAGGGCTTCGGCGGCACCCGCGCCGACAAGGACGCGGCGACCGCATGGCTGAGCCGGCGCGCGCTGGTGCCGGCGCAGGAGCGCGTCTTCGTCACGCCCGGCGCGCATCCCGCGCTGCTCGGCATTCTCGGCCTGCTGGCCCGGCCCGGCGATGTGGTGCTGAGCGAGGCGATCACCTATCCCGGCGCGCGCGCCGTCGCCGCCCAGCTGGGGCTGAAGCTGGTCGGCCTGCCGATGGACGCCGACGGCATCGACCCGGATGCCTTCGCCGACGCCTGCCGCACGCACGCGCCCAAGGCGCTCTACCTCAACCCGACCTTGCAGAACCCGACCACGCTGACAATCCCCGAGGGGCGGCGCGCGGCCATCGCGGCGGTGGCGCGGCGCTTCGGCGTGCCGATCGTCGAGGACGACGCCTACGGCTTCATTCCCGCGCATGGCCCGCCCCCGCTCGCCGCCATCGCGCCGGATCTGACCTGGCACATTGCCGGCCTCGCCAAATGCATCGGCGCGGGCCTGCGCGCCGCCTATGTGGTGGTGCCGGATGCCCGCTCGGGCTACCCCTTCGCGGCGGCGCTGCGCACGGCGAGCGTGATGGCCTCGCCGCTGACCACGGCGCTCGCCACCCGCTGGATCGAGGACGGCACCGCCGACACGCTGCTGCGCTTCATCCGCGCCGAGACGGCGGCGCGGCAGGCGCTGGCCTCCGAGCTGCTGCCCGCCGGCTCATTCCGCGCCGATCCCTTGAGCTTCAATCTCTGGATCGAGCTGCCCGCGCCGTGGACGCGCTCGGCCTTCGTCGGCCACATGCGCACGACGGGCATCGGCGTGGTGGCGAGCGACGCCTTCACCGTGGCGGGGCCGGCGAGCGAGGCGGTGCGCGTGTGCCTCGGCGGCCCGTCGAGCCGCGCGCAGATCCGCTCGGCGCTCGACTACATTGCCCACGCGCTGGAGGAATCGCCCGAGGTGGTCTCCTCGGTGATGTGAGGCCGCGCGCAAGCCGTCATCCCGGACGGCCGCAAGCCGATCCGGGATCGCGTGAAGTCGGCGAGCGATCCCGGCTCTCCGCTACGCTTCGGCCGGGATGACGATGGGAGCTACCCCAGCTTCGCCGCCGCCTCGAGGAGCCGGTCGACGTCCTCCTCGCGCGTGGCGAAGGAGGTGACGAGGCGCACCACGCCCGCGCCCCAGCGGTCGGTGTAGAAGCGGAAGCCCTGCGCCAGCAGGCCCTCGATCATCGTCTGCGGCAGCTGAGCGAACAGCATGTTGGCCTCGACCCGGCCCTGCACCGTGACGCCGGGCAGCGCGCGCAGCCCGGCATCCAGCCGCGCCGCCATGGCATTGGCCTGCCGGGCATTGGCGAGCCACAGGTCGTCCGCGAGATAGGCCTCCATCTGCGCGGCGAGGAAGCGCATCTTGGAGGAGAGGTGGCCGGCCCGCTTGCGGCGGAACGCAAGCTCGCCCGCGCGCTCGCGGTCGAACAGCACGATGGCCTCGACGCCGAGCGCGCCGTTCTTGGTGGCGCCGAAGGAGAGCACATCCACTCCCGCCTTCCACGTCATCTCCGCCGGGCTGGCACTGAGCGCCGCCACCGCGTTGGCGAAGCGCGAGCCGTCCATGTGGAGCGGCAGGCCGGCCTGCCGGCACACCGCGCCGATGGCGGCGGTCTCCGCCACCGAATAGAGCGTGCCGAGCTCGCTCGCCTGCGTGATCGACACCGCCGCCGGCTGCACGCAATGCACGTCGCCCCGATTGCGACGGGCCGCCTCGGCCAGCGCCTGCGGGTCGATCTTCGCCTCGGCGCCCGGCACGTGGATGAGCTTCGCCCCGCCGCTGAAGAATTCGGGCGCGCCGCATTCGTCGTTCTCGATATGGCTCTCCGCGTGGCACAGCACGGCGCCCCAGGGCGGGGTGAGCGCGGCGAGCGACAGCGCGTTGGCCGCCGTGCCGGTCGAGACGAGGAAGACGGCGACCTCGCGCTCGAACAGCTGGGAAAGCCGGGCCTCGACGCGCGCGGAAATCTCGTCGGCGCCATAGGAAGGCATCGGTCCTTCATTGGCCGCCGCGAGCGCGGCGAGGATGGCGGGGGAGACGCCGGCGACATTGTCGCTGCCGAAGCCGGGCGGGCGGCGGTTGGGGGGCGCGGGTGCGGTCACGGGATGTCCTGTCGGGGGCGGCGGAGGGGGCGGCGGATGCCTGTTGAGGCTTCCCTTTACGGCGAATCCGCGCGCGCTCCCATCCTCAAATGCGCCGGCCCGCTACCTGCCCGGAGACGCGAATATGACGCCCGCCTCCGCTGCTTGCCGTATGGCGGGGCGGCGGGGCTGTTGTAGATTGGCGGCACACAGGTGCGCAGCATGACTACCGCAGATCACGTCGTCGCCGACCAGGAGCCGGTGTTCCGCCTGCTGGCCGACCCCGCTACCTACGGGCTGGGGGAGGGCGAGGTCCGGCGCATCGACACGCACGGCGCCGCCGTCTTCCTCGCGGGGCCGGACGTCTACAAGGTGAAGCGGGCGGTGCGCTTCTCCTTCATGGATTTCTCCACCCCCGAAAAACGCCGGCACGCCTGCGCGCGCGAGGTTGAGCTGAACCGGGCGAGCGCGCCCGGCCTCTATCTCGGCCTCGTGCCGGTGACGCGCCGGGACGGCGTGCTGGCGTTGGGCGGGGAGGGCGAAATCGTCGAATGGGCGGTGCATATGGCCCGCTTCGACGAGAACGCGACGCTGGACCATGTATCTGCGCGCGGGGGGCTGTCACCGTCGCTGCTGGCGGCGCTGGCGGCCAGCATCGAGGCGGCGCACCGGCAGGCTGTGCCGGCGCGGGGGCAGACCGGGCGCGAGCTGCGCGCCGTCGTCCGCAACGTGATCGCGGGGCTGGAAGAGGCGCCCGACGTGCTGGCGCCCGCCCGCGTGGCCGCGCTCGACGCCGCCTTCGCCGAGGCGTTCGACCGGCTGGAGCCGCTGCTCGCCCGCCGGGCGGCGGCCGGCGAGGTGCGGCGCTGCCATGGCGACCTGCATCTGCGCAACATCGCGCTCATCGACGGCCGGCCGGTGCTGTTCGACGCGCTGGAATTCGACGAGGCTCTCGCCACCACCGACCGTCTCTACGACCTCGCCTTCCTGCTGATGGATATCGGCGTGCGCGGTCTCGCCTTCGAGGCGAATTTTCTGCTCAACCGCTACCTGATCGCCTGCGGCGACACCCCGCCCTATGACGGGCTCGCCGCGCTGCCGCTCTTCCTCGCGCTGCGGGCGGCGATCCGTGCGCAGGTGACGGTCGCCGCGCGGGCGCAGCGGACCGGCGCGGCGCGGGAAGAGGCCGCGCGGGAGGCGCGGGCCTATCTCGCCTATGCCGAGGCCGCGCTGGCGCCGCGCCCGGTGCGGCTGGTGGCGGTGGGCGGGCTCTCCGGCACCGGCAAGAGCACGCTGGCGGCCCATCTTGCCCCGCGCGTCGGGCCGCTGCCCGGCGCGGTGCATCTGCGCTCGGATGTCGAGCGCAAGCGGCTCCACGGCACGCCGGAGCTGGAGCGCCTGCCGCCCGATGCCTATTCCATGGAGGCGACGCAGGCGGTCTATGCGGCGCTTCGGGCGCGCGCCGAGGCGATCCTCGCCATCGGCCACGGGGTGATCGTCGACGCCGTGCACCAGCGCGCCGACGAGCGCGCGGCCATCGCCGAGGTGGCGTGGGAGAGCGGGGTGGACTTTCTCGGGCTCTGGCTGGAGGCGCCCGTCGCGGCGCTTGAGGAGCGGGTGGCCGGACGCCGGGGGGATGCCTCCGACGCGACGCCGGAGGTGGTGCGCTGGCAGGCCGGGCGCGAGATCGGCCCGCTCGACTGGGTGACGCTCGACAGTTCCGGCCCGCGCGCGGCGGTGCTGGCGCGGGCGGCGGCGCGGCTGGACGCGGAAGGGTGAAGGTGCGGGAAGCTAGCGCCCGGCGGCGCGCTCGCGGGCGTCCTGCACCACCTGCTTGAAGCCTTCGTAATCCAGCGCGGCGGCGACCTTGTAGGGGCCGACGAGATAGACCGGCGTGCCCGGCAGGCCGAGCGCCTCGGCCTGGTCATTGTTGCGGCCGAGCAGGGCGCCGATGTCGGCGGCGTGGGTCTTCAGATCCTTCGCCAGCTGCTTGCGGTCGATGCCCGCGTCGGCCAGCGCCTCGCTCATGCGCTCGGTGGAAGCGTTGCCGGGCACCTTCATCAGCGCCTTGTGGGCCGCGACATATTTCTCCTGGTAGCCGGCGGCGAGGGCGAGCTGGGCGGCGGTGACCGAGCCTTTCGACAGGATCGGCCAGTCCTTGTAGACGAGGCGGATATTGCCGTCCTCGGCGACGAGCTTTTCCAGCGCGGGCATCGACTTGCGGCAATAGCCGCAATTGTAGTCGAAGAAGGCGACGATGGTGACGTCGCCCTTCGGGTTGCCGGTGTTCGGCGCCTGCGGGTCGTTCAGCAGAGCCTCGACATCGAGCGGGCGCGGCTGGCGGATGGTGTCGGCCGGCACGTCGGGCGTCGCCGCGCGCAGCGGGGCGGCAAACGGGCCGGCAAGCAGGCTCAGGAAAAGCAGCGCGGCGGCAAGCGGAAGGCCGGCGGCGGAGAGGAGCAGCGCGCGGCGCTTCATAGGATGTATCCTTATCGGCGGCGAAGGCTCAGCCGCCCTGCCTGACGCGCAGCCCGTCGAGGATGATCCGCTGCACGTTGCGCGTAGCCTCCTCGACAAAGCGCTCGTCGTCCAGCCCCGTATTCAGCAGCGCGTCGATCTGCGAGGCGAAATCCGCGTAGTGTTGCGTGGTCGCCCAGATCGAGAAGATGAGGTGGTGCGGGTCGATGGGCCCCAGCTTGCCGGCGGCGGTCCAGGCGCGGATGACCTGCGCCTTGGCGTCGACCAGCTCCTTCAGCGAGGTCTCCAGCTCGTGGCGCAGCAGCGGCGCCCCCTGCACCATCTCCAGGCAGAACAGCCGCGAGGCTTCCGGATGGGTGCGCGAGAACAGGATCTTGCGGCGGATATACTCGCCGATGCCCTTGATCGGGTCGGTGTCGAGCTGCAATTCGCGCAGCGGGTCCAGCCACTGGTCGAGCAGGCGGCTCAGCACGCCGACATAGACCTCCTCCTTGGAGGCGAAATAGTAGAACAGGTTGGTCTTGGAGACGCCGGCGGTGCGGGCGATCTCCTCCACCGTGGTGCCGTGCAGGCCGTAGCGCGAGAACAGCGACAGCGCGGCGTCGAGGATGGCGTTGCGCTTGGCCTCGATGCGCTTGAGGCGCGTCGGCGTCTTGGCGCGGCCGTGGCGCGTGCCCTCGGCAGCCGCGCCGCCCGGCGCGGGCAACCGCTTGCCGGTGATCTGCTTGCCCGCGATCTGTTTGCCCGCGATCTGTTTGCCCGTGACCTGTTTGGGAGTGACCGGCCTGATGACGGCGGCCTTCGCAACCTTCGCGCCCGGCTCAGCCGGGCGCCCCGCGCGGGCCGCGCGTCGGCTGGTGGAATCCGCCTGCGACAACGCCCGCTCCCGACATTCGTCCCGTCAACGCCCTATCAATGACATGGCATGGAAACGAAACGCGCCGCAATATGCGCAGTGCTCGCGCCGTCCGATTCGACATCGCGTTTCGACCGACGAAAGGTTCCGCCGACCATGCCCGCTTCCGCCGCCCTCGTGCCGAGCCGCTACGACCGCATCGCCCGCCTGCTGCACTGGTCGGTGGCGGCGCTGGTGCTGGTGCAGTTCGCGACCGGCTGGAGCTGGGGCTTCTTCGAGCGCGGATCGCCGCCGCGCTTCTACCTGTTCCGCGTCCATCTCTTCGCGGGCTATGCGGTGCTGGCGCTGGCGGTGCTGCGCATCGGCTGGCGGCTGACCCACGCCGCCCCGCCGCTGCCGGAGGGGATGGGTCGGCTCACCGCCATTGCCGCGCACGCCACGCACGGGCTGCTCTACCTTGCCATTCTCGTGCAGCCGATCCTCGGCGCCGTGACCACCACGGCCCTTGGCAAGAGCCTGGGCACCGGCAAGGTGCATGTCGCGCTCGCCTATGTCATCGCCGGCATCGTCGTGCTCCACGTGGCGGCGGCGCTGTGGCACCAGTTCGTGCGGCGCGACGGGCTGATGGCGCGCATGTTGCCGCCCGGCCGCTGAACGGAACGCCCGGATATGGTCTCCCGCCGCGCGCTCCTTCTGTGCCTGGTGCTGCTCGCCCCGGTGACGGCCGGCGCGCAGACCACCCCCTCCACGCCCACCGATTCCATCGTCGTCACCGCGACCCCCATCGAGCGTTTCGACGGCGGTGGCGCGACGCGGTTCGGGCCGCTGGAATTTCGTGGCGGGCTGGTGCTGAACTCGACGGCGACGGATTTCGGCGGCCTGTCCGGCCTCAGCATCGACCCGGACGGTGCCGGCTTCCTCGCCGTGACCGACCGCGGCTTTTGGCTCACCGGCCGCCTCCTCTCCGAGGGCGACCGCCCGACCGGCGTCGCCGATGCCCGGCTGCTGCCGATGCGCGGGGCGGATGGGCGCACGCTGGCGGCGCGCGGGCGCGGCGACGTCGAATCGCTGGTGCGCACCCCGGCGGGCACTCTGGTCGGCATCGAGCGGCGGCAGGAGGTCTGGCTGTTTCCCGGCCCGGACCCCACGGCGGCTGCCGGCCGGCGGCTGATTGCCGATCCGGCATTGGCCGAACTCGGCTCCAATGAAGGGCCGGAAGCGATGCTGGCGCCGCCGGGCGGCGACCCGGCGGCGGTGATCGTGATCGCCGAGGAAAGCCCGACCGACCCCGCGCGCCTGCCCGGCTTTCTGTTCGCGCCGCTGACGAAGCCGGTACTGACCGGCCGCTTCGCGCTTCTCCGCACCGACGAATTCAGCGCCACCGATGCGGCGCTCGCCGATGATGGCAGGGTCTATCTGCTGGAGCGCCGTTTCGACCTGCTGCGCGGCGTCGCCATGCGCATCCGCCGATTCCCGCTCGCCGAGATCCGGCCGGGCGCGCTGATCGAAGGCGAGGTGCTGATCACCGCCAACCGTCTCGCCGCCATCGACAACATGGAAGGGCTCGCCCTGCACCGCAACGCGGCGGGCGAGCTGATCCTCACCCTGATCTCGGACGACAATTTCTCCGCCCTGCAGCGCACGCTGCTGCTGCGCTTCGTGGTCGTCGAATAGGAATAAGGAAGCGTCAGCGCGCGGTAGCGCCGGTGGTGGTCCAGGGCCGCAGCCAGCCCATCAGCGCGCCATAGGGCAGCAGGGCAAGGAGCGCGCAGCCGACCTTCACCAGGAAGTCGAACCAGGCGAGGCCCATCCAGAGCGGCACGGTGATGCCGGTCGAGGCGTAGGTGACGGGGAAGGACATGTCGGCATCGCCCGCGAAGGCGAGCGAGAAGAACAGCGCCGTGTCGAGCGCCGAGCCGATCAGGCTGCCGGCGAGCGGCGCCTGCCACCAGCTCCTGCGGCGCAGACGGCTGAACACGCCGATGTCGAGCAGCTGGCCGAACAGGAAGGCGGTGCCGGAGGCGAGCGCGATGCGCGGGGTCGCCAGATAGATCGACAGCAGCACCGCCAGCGCGAAGCCGAAATAGACCACCTGCCGCGCCACGGCGGGGCCGAAGCGGCGGTTGGTCAGGTCGTTGACGAGAAAGGCCAGCGGATAGGTGAAGGCGCCCCAGGTGAGCACCTCCTGCAGGCCGAAATGCTCGACCGGGTACTGCACGAGCACATTCGAGGCCGCCACCACCGCCATCATGGAGATGACGGGGAGAGCGAGCCTCGAAATCGCGATCTCGGTGCCGGCGAGCTTCATCGCGCTCAGGCGGCGGCGGCTTCGTTCGCCTTGATGAGGGCGCGACGCAGCTCGGCCGCCTTCGGCGACAGCTCTTCGGTGCGGGCCTTGATCAGGAACGCATCGAGGCCGCCGCGATGGTCGACCGTCTTCAGGGCGTTGGCGCTCACGCGCAGCTTCACCGACCGCTTCAGCACGTCGCTGGTGAGCGTGACGTTCACCAGGTTCGGCAGAAAGCGCCGACGGGTCTTGCGGTTCGAGTGGCTCACGAGATTGCCGGTCAGAACCGCCTTCCCGGTAAGTTCACACCGACGGGACATCGTGGACTTCCTTATTCTTCGCAGCCGGTGCGTCGCAGGACGAAGTGCCCGACGATCCCGCATGCGGCATCCGTGGAAATTAAGAGTGCGCTCCTATAAGGAACCGCCCCCGTGCCGTCAAGGCTGCCGGCGCAGGCTGCGCGCCGCCGGGCTGGCGTTTTCGTGAGGGAAGCGAGTCACAGTTCCGCCGCCTTCCAAGCTCATCCGAAAACACGGATAAAGGGCGCTCCTGCGATGGCGCGCAGGCGATTCGGGATTGTTGCCTTCATGCTGAGGTTCTGCCTCACGGCGGTTTTGGCGCTTGGCGGGGCGGGCGCGGCGATGACGGACGCCCGCGCGGATGGCCGTCTCGAAGCGCGCTACCTGATGTCGCTCGGCGGGCTGGAACTCGGCCGCGCGGCGCTGATCATCGAGATCGACGACAAGTCCTATATCGCCTCGGGCAGCGGGCGCCTCACCGGCGTCGCGCAGGCGGTGGCGCCGGGCAAGGGCACGGCAGGCGCGCGCGGGGTGATGGAACGCGGGGCGCCGGCGCCGCGCAGCTTCGCCATGCAGGCCGAATCCGACAAGAAGGCCGAGGCCATCCGCATCGTCATGAACGCCTCCGGCGTCACCGACACGCGCATTGAGCCGCCGATCAACCCGGCGCCGGACCGGGTGCCGATCACCGACAAGGACCGCAAGGGCGTGCTCGACCCGATGACGGCGGCGCTGATCGCGGTGCCGGCCGGGGCCGACCCGTTCTCGGCCAAGGCCTGCGAGCGCGTGCTCTCCATCTATGACGGGCGCCAGCGCTACGACCTCGAACTCAGCTTCGAGCGTGTCGAGGACGTGAAGGCGGAGAAGGGCTATAGCGGCCCCTCCGTGGTCTGCCGCATCGCCTACCGCCCGGTCTCCGGCCACCGGCCGAGCCGCAGCGCGGTGAAGTACATGATGAAGAACCGCGACATGTTCGTCTGGCTGGTGCCGGTCGCCGGCACCAAGGTGATGGTGCCGTTCCGCGCCGCCGTGACCACCGCCATCGGCGTCGCCCGGCTCGACGCCGAGAGCTTCGAGACGGAGCCGATGATCGGCCGGCGCGCCACCCCCTCCAAGGCCGGCGTGCCATAGGCGGGTGTGCCCTAGTCGCCCTCGGGCATTTCCCGGCGGCGCGGGCAAAGTGCGGGCGGCGTCCCCATATCGGGGTTTCCTGTGCTACAAGGGCCGTCCCCCGCCGGCCCCACCCGTTGATCGGCTCATGAACATCGCCACACCGCCGGGCCCAAGCCGCCCCGATGGCCGCCCGGATGGCCGTCCCGAAATCCGCGCCGCTTCCGGACCGTTGCCGCCCTCGCTGCGGGCGCGCGGCGTCACCGCCGTGCTCGGGCCGACCAATACCGGCAAGACGAGCCTCGCCATCGAGCGCATGCTGGGCCATTCCTCCGGGCTGATCGGCCTGCCGCTGCGCCTGCTGGCGCGCGAGGTCTATGGCAAGCTGGTGGAGCGCGCCGGCGAGCACAATGTGGCGCTGATCACCGGCGAGGAGCGCATCAAGCCGGCCAATCCGCGCTACTGGGTCTCCACCGTCGAGGCCATGCCGCGCGACCTCGACGTCGCCTTCGTGGCGCTCGACGAAATCCAGATCTCCGCCGATCTCGACCGCGGCCACGTCTTCACCGACCGCCTGCTGAACCGGCGCGGGCGGGAGGAGACGCTGCTGCTGGGCGCCGCCACCATGCGCCCGCTGGTGGAGAAACTGCTGCCGGGCGTGAGCATTCTCGTGCGCCCGCGCCTGTCCAACCTCACCTTCGCCGGCGAGAAGAAGATCACCCGCCTGCCGCGCCGCTCGGCCATCGTCGCCTTCTCGGCGGACGAGGTCTACGCGATCGCCGAGCTGATCCGCCGCCAGCAGGGCGGGGCGGCGGTGGTGCTCGGCGCGCTCTCCCCGCGCACCCGCAACGCGCAGGTGGCGATGTACCAGAACGGCGACGTCGACTACCTCGTCGCCACCGACGCCATCGGCATGGGTCTCAATCTCGACGTCGACCACGTGGCCTTCGCCGGCGACACCAAGTTCGATGGCTGGCAGTTCCGCAAGCTCAATCCGGGCGAGCTGGCGCAGATCGCCGGTCGCGCCGGCCGCGCCCAGCGCGACGGCACCTTCGGCACCACGGGGCGCTGCACGCCCTTCGACGCCGAGCTGGTCGAGCGGCTGGAGGCGCATGCCTTCGACCCGCACCGCGTGCTGCAATGGCGCAATTCCGCGCTCGACTTCACCTCGATCGAAACGCTGCACCGCTCGCTCGCCGTGCCCCCGCGCGAGGACGGGCTGACCCGCGCGCCCACCGCCGACGACGTGCTGGTGCTGGAGCGGGTGGGCAACGATCCGGCGATCCGGCGCCACGCCACTGGCGCGCGGGCGGTGGAGCGGTTGTGGGAGGCGTGCCAGCTTCCCGACTACCGGAAGGTATCCCCGGCCTCCCATTCCGACCTCGTTTCGACCGTCTATGACGACCTGATGCGGCTCGGAAGGCTCTCCACCGACTGGTTCGCCAAACAAGTGGCCTTGGCGGACCGAGCGGAAGGTGACATAGACACGCTGTCGGGACGCATTGCGCAGATCCGCACCTGGACCTTCGCGGCGAACCGGCCGGACTGGCTCGACGACCCGGAACACTGGCAAGGCGTCACGCGACGTGTGGAAGACAGGCTTTCCGATGCGCTTCACGAGCGGTTGGCCCACCGCTTCGTCGATCGCCGGACCAGCGTGCTGATGAGGCGCCTGCGAGAGAACGCGATGCTCGAAACTGAAATCACCAAGACCGGCGACGTTGTCGTGGAAGGCCACGTGATCGGCCATCTGCTCGGCTTCCAGTTCGCGGCGGACGCTTCCGCCGGCGGTCCCGAGGCGAAAGCGCTGCGCGCGACGGCGCAGAAGGCGCTGGCCGGCGAGATCGAGGCGCGCGCCACGCGGCTCTCCGAGGCGGGCGACGATGCCTTCGTGCTCTCGGCCGACGGCACGCTGCGCTGGATCGGCGATCCGGTCGCCAAGCTGATCCCCGGCGAGGAGGTGCTCACCCCCCGCCTCAAGGTCATCGCCGACGAGCATCTCACCGGCCCGGCACGGGATTCCGTGCAGGCCCGCATCGACCTCTGGCTGAAGTCGCATGTCGAGAAGCTGCTCGGCGCGCTGCTGGCCCTCGGCAAGGCCGAGGACGTCTCCGGCATCGCGCGCGGCATCGCCTTCCAGCTCGTCGAGTCGCTCGGCGTGCTGGAGCGCCACAAGGTGGCGGAGGAGATGAAGAGCCTTCCGCAGGAAGCACGGGCCGTGCTGCGCGGCCACGGCGTGCGCTTCGGCGCGCATCACATCTACATCCCGACGCTGCTGAAGCCGGCGCCGCGTTCGCTGGCGGCCCAGCTATGGGCGCTGAAGCATGGCGGGCTGCAGCAGAAGGGGCTCGACGAGCTGCCGCATCTGGCCGCCTCGGGCCGCACCTCGATCCCGGTCGACCCTGAGATCCAGAAGGGGCTCTATCGCGCCGTGGGTTTCCGCGTCGCCGGCGACCGCGCGGTGCGCGTCGACATTCTGGAGCGCCTCGCCGACCTGATCCGGCCGGCGCTGGCCTGGCGGCCGGGAACGTCGGGCGAAAAGCCGGCCGGCGCCTTCGACGGCTCCGGCTTCGTCGCCACCGTGGCGATGACCTCGCTAGCCGGCTGCGCGGGCGAGGACTTCGCCTCCATCCTGCGCTCGCTCGGCTACCGCATGGAACGCCGGCCCGCGCCGGTGGAGACTACTTCCGCCGAGACCACCTCCGCTGAGACTGCGCCGGTGGAAGCCGCGCCCGTCGACGCCGCCTCTGCCGCCGAAGCTGTGGCGGCTGAGGCCGTCGCGGTGGACGTGCCGACCGGCACCGATGTCGCCTTCGACCAGACCGTCGAGCCGGCGCTGGAGGAGGTGCCCGCCCCCGCGCCGGCGATGCCGGCAGAGACGGTGGCGGTCGACGTTTCCGCCGTCAGTGGTGAGGTGTTCACCGATCCGGTGTTCGACCACACGGTCGAGCCGGCGCTGGAAGAGGCCGCCGCGCCCGAGAGCGCCGGTGAAACCGAGATTGCAGCCGAGGCTGTGACTGCCGAGGCCGAGCCTGTCGAAGCCGCCGTCGAGACGGCTGCAGCCGAACCGACTCCCGCCGAAGCGACTCCCGCCGAGCCGGCGATGATCGAAATCTGGCGTCCCGGCCGTCCGCCGGGCCAGCATCGCCCCGCGCACCAGAACCGCCGCAGCGGCGCGCCCGCCGGGCGCGACAGCAACCGTCCCGCCGCGCGCGGCGACGCGCCGGCCGAGGGCGCCCGCCCGGATGCCCGCCGCGACCGTCCCGAGGGCGAGCGCGGGCGCGGCCGTCCGCAGAACGAGAACCGCCGCGACGAGAACGCCCGCGCGCCGCGCGCCGACCGACCGGAAGGCGACGCCCGCCCGCCGCGCCGCGACGACAATCGTGGCGAGAGCCGCGGTGACAACCGCCACGGCAATCGTCCGCGTCCCGAGCGCGGCGACCGGCAGGAACGCTTCCAGCGTCAGGATTCGCGCCACGAGCCGCGTCACGAGCCCCGCAACGAGCCGCGCCGCGACAAGCCGGTGGACCCGGATTCGCCCTTCGCCGCCCTGCTCGCGCTGAAGGCGCGGATGGAGGCGGAGAAGAACGGCGGCTGAGCGCGCCATGCCGCGCATCACGACGCGCGGTCCCGCCGAGGACTCTGCCGCGCCGCCCGCCCGGCAGCGGCTCGATGTCTGGCTCTGGCATGCGCGCTGCGTGCGCACCCGCACCGCCGCCGCCGATTTCATCCGGGCCGGCCATGTCAGGGTGAACGGCGTCCGCCTCACGTCGCCCGCCCACCCGGTGCGGCCCGGCGACGTGCTGACCCTCGCGCTGAATGCCGGCGTGCGCCTTTGGCGGGTCACCGGCTTTATCGAGCGGCGGGGGGATGCGGCCGCCGCTGCCGCCACCTATGTGGAGGTCGGGCCGACGGATGCGCCGGGCAGCCCTTCACGTTAGGCAGCCTTCACGTTAGGCAGCCCTGCGCGTCAGGCGGCCCGCGCCGGCGCGATGCGTGTTGCGCCCCGGCGGCAGGTGCGCTACGGGAGCCTCGCGGAAGCCTTGGTCTGCGCCTAATTCACGTGTTCCGCACGGAGATCGCAAGAATGACCTACGTAGTCACGGATAATTGCATCAAGTGCAAGTACACGGACTGCGTCTCCGTATGCCCGGTGGACTGTTTCTACGAAGGCGAGAACTTCCTGGTCATCCACCCCGACGAGTGCATCGACTGCGGCGTCTGCGAGCCGGAATGCCCGGCCGAGGCCATCAAGCCGGACACCGAGCCGGGGCTGGAGAAGTGGCTCACCCTCAACGCCGACTACGCCAAGGTCTGGCCGAACATCACGGACCGCAAGGATCCGCTGCCGGAGGCCAAGGAATGGGACGGTGTGCCCGACAAGCTACAGTATCTGTCGCCCGAACCGGGTAAGCAGGACTGACCGGCGTCCCCTTGGGGAACGCCCGAATCGGAACCGACGCCGGCCGCTGAACGATTCAGCGGCGGCGGCGCGGTTTGCGCTGCATTGCGGCAGCATTTTGATTCTCACAGGATTTGTGCTATAAGGCCCTTCGTGCAGTCGATTGGGTTTGCCATGGCGCAACGCTCCCGTACCGGAGCGCCCCTCCCGGAATTTATGTCGGGCCTTCGTTCGTCGCGCGAGAACCGCGCGATGGGCTTCCCTGAGTTTTCCGTCGACGGCTGAAGTACGGCTCCCTCACCCGTTGGAGCCGGGGTGTTTCTTTTCCCTGCGGCCGAGCCGCGGGCGGCAGCGCGCCGAGGGCGACGCGGCGCCGGATGAACCGAGACCCAGGAGCAGGCACAGCATGACGTCGACCAAGAAGCCGTCCAACAATATCCGCCAGGGTTTCAAGACGGGCGAGCACATCGTCTATCCGTCCCACGGCGTCGGACGCATTATGGCGATCGAGGAACAGGAGGTCGCCGGCTTCAAGCTCGAGCTGTTCGTCATCCATTTCGAGAAGGACAAGATGACGCTGCGCGTCCCTGTCCCGAAGATCGTCTCGGTCGGCATGCGCAAGCTCTCCGAGCCCGCAATTCTCAAGAAGGCGCTGGAGACCCTCAAGGGCCGCGCCCGGGTGAAGCGCACCATGTGGAGCCGCCGCGCGCAGGAATATGAGGCCAAGATCAACTCGGGTGACCTCGTCGCCATCTCCGAGGTGGTGCGTGACCTCTACCGCTCCGAGGCCCAGCCCGAGCAGTCCTATTCCGAGCGTCAGCTCTACGAGGCCGCGCTCGACCGCATGGCCCGCGAACTCGCCGCCGTCGACAACCTGACCGAGACCGAGGCGATCAAGCTGATCGAGCAGAACCTGCTCAAGGGCCCGCGCCGCACCGGCAAGGCCGATGACGAGGCGGTCGCCGCCGAGGACGAGACCGACACCGAGGAAGCCGCCGCCTGAGCGGTGCATGCGCCTCGACGAATACGAAAAGGCCCGGCGCGTAGCCGGGCCTTTTTCGTTTAAAGGCCCGTTTGCCGTCCGGGCGGCGGCCATACTCTTTCACACGCGGAACTTTCCGCGCCCGATCGCGTTTCTCTCCGGTCCGGGTCCGCGCAGACATGCGCAAGGCATGCGTCGCGTGGTTCCCGCTGCTGTCCCGGGGGAATGGCGCATGAGCGAAGAGGCTGGCGGCTACACCCATCTGTCGCGCGCCGCGAGGGCGGCGCCGCTCCTCGACCGCGCGCAGGAATATGAGCTGGCGCGCCGCTGGTCGCGCGAGGGCGACGAGAAGGCGCTCCACGAGCTCATCCACGCGCATATGCGGCTCGCCATCGCCATTGCCCGCCGCTTCCGCAATTACGGGCTGCCCATGTCCGATCTCGCCCAGGAGGCGCATGTCGGGCTGATGGAGGCGGCCTCGCGCTTCGAGACCACCCATGAGGTGCGCTTCTCCACCTACGCCACCTGGTGGATCCGCGCTGCGGTGCAGGATTATGTGCTGCGCAACTGGTCCATCGTGCGCGGCGGCACCTCGTCGGGCCAGAAGGCGCTTTTCTTCAACCTGCGTCGCGTGCGCGCGCGGCTGGAACGCGCCGGCGCCGGCGAGCCGACGAGCCGCGAGGAGATGCACCACGCCATCGCCGCCCGCCTCGGCGTCAGCGCCATCGAGGTGGCGCGCATGGATGCCCGGCTCGGCGTGCCCGATCTCTCGCTCAACGCCCCGCTCGCATTCGACGACGAGGAGGGCGCCGAACGGATGGACCTGCTGGTGGCCGAGCAGCCGCTGCCGGACGAGGAGGTCTCGCGCGAAATCGACGGCGAGCGGCGCCGGCGCTGGCTGGCGGGCGCGCTGCGCGGGCTCAATGAGCGCGAGTTCCGCATCATCAAGGCGCGCCGTCTGGACGAGGAGAGCGAGACGCTGGAGACGCTGGGCGCGCGGCTCGGCATCTCCAAGGAGCGCGTGCGCCAGATCGAGAGCCGCGCCATCGAGAAGCTGCGCATCGCGCTGACCCGCGGCCCGGACGTGCCGGCGGGCGTCTTCTCGGCGTGAAATGACAGATCCGGCGTCAAATGACAGATCGTCATCCCGGACGGCCGCGAGAGGCCGATCCAGGATCGTCCGCGCGCAACCGGGCACGATACCGGCGCCTTACTCCGCGACGATCTTGTAGCGCTCGCCATAGGCGAGCTTGTCGCCGCGGCTGAGGCCGTTGAGGATCAGGAAGCGCTCCAGCGCCTTGTCCTGCACGTCCATCTTGCCGGCCAGTTTTTCCGGCGTGTCGGTCAGCCCGGCGGTGACGACGCGAAGCCGCAGCGGCTTCACATTGTCCGCCTCCTCGATGGAGACGCGGCGGAAGGTTTCCGCCGCCTCGCGGAAGGAGCGGTCGAGCTCGGGAGTGAGCTGGCGGGCGGCGAAGATCAGCCGGTAGACGTCGCTGCCGAAGCGTATGGCGAACATGCGGAACGACCATTGCTCGCCGCGCGCCACCGCCGTGGCGGCGGGGAAGCCGTTCAGCACCAGGCTCTCCACCGTCGAGATTTCGACGCCCTCGATCCAGCCTGAGGAGAGATACTGCGCCAGCGACTGGTCGCCGGCGACGCGCACCGCGTCGAGGCGCAGCGCCTCGCGTCCCGAGCCGCTGGCGCCGAGCACCGCCTGCGAGGTGTTCTCCAGCGTGAAGCCTTCCGGCGCGGTGAAGGTGAAGCCGAGCTTGGGATGGAAGAAGCGCCGCCCGCGCACGAAGCCTTCCTTGGGGTCGTCGCCATAGACGAGGCCGTCTATGGCGGTCAGATACGGACCGCGCTCGCGCTCGCCCGGCTTGTTGGGGGCGGCGTATTCGCGGGCATTGGCCATCACGATGGAGATGCGCTCGGGCGTCGCGGGATGGCTGGCGAGAAAATCCGTCGCCTCGGTACCGGCGCTCTGGCTCATCGAGGTGGAGCGGATCGAGGCCTGCCGGCCCATGGTGGTGAGGAAACGCTCGGCGCCATAGGGGTCGAAGCCGGCGCGGGCGCTGATGCCCACGCCGATCGCGTCGGCCTCCAGCTCCTGCCCGCGCGAGAAGCTGGCGAGCGAGATGCGGCTCTTGGCCAGCGCCAGCGCACCGAGATCGGAATCGTTGACGACATCGGAGATGACGCGGCTGACGAGTACCGCCTGCTTCATCTGGTCCTCGCGGGTCGCCGCGTGGTTGGCGATGACGTGCGCCATCTCATGCGCCAGCACCGAGGCGAGCTCGGAATTGTCCGAGGCGAGCGCCAGCAGGCCGCGCGTCACATAGAGCGAGCCGTTCGGCAGGGCGAAGGCGTTGACCGCCGGCGAATTGAGGATGGTGACGCGGTAATGCAGGTCCGGCCGCTCGGAGGCGGCGACCAGGCGCGCGACCACTTCCTCGATCTGCTTCTGCAGCTTGGGGTCGGTATAGGCGCCGCCATAGGAGGCGACGAGCCGCTCATGCTCCTGGCGCTGGGCGGGGGTGAGCTGCTCTTCCAGTCGGGGCGGGGGCGTCGGCGCGCTGGCGCTGCGGGGCTCGTTGAGGGCGGCGCAGGCGCCGAGCAGCAGCGCGCCGCCGAGCGCGCAGGCGCGCAGCAGCGCGCCCGCGAACGTGCCCGTCGCGATGCCCTGCCGGCCCCCTGTGCCCGTCCGCGTGCTCACTCGTCTCCCGCCTGCCTCATCGCCGCCTCTCCGGATGGTCCACCCGGAATGACGGCGCCCAAATCCCCGCCTGGCCCGCCACGGCCGATCTGGTCGGCCAGAACGATCTGGTCCGCCAGCACGATCTCCATGGCCGGCCCGCCGGCCTCGAACACCGTGCCGCGCAGCGTCACGCGCCGCCCCGCCAAAACCGTCGCGGGCGTGCCGGCGGCCTCCAGCGCGGCGCGCGCGGCGCTCGTCACCTGTCCGGTCAAGTCCTGCCGCCAAACCGGGCCGAAATTGAGGTAATCCAGCGTGCGGCGGTTTCCAACCGAGAGAATCCGGCCTTCGACAATCGTGAACAGGCCCTGCCGGGCCCGGATGGCGGCGACATCGCGCGCGGCAAGCGGTAGCGAGCGCCAGATTCCCAGCCGGGCACGGCGCGCTCCGGCTTCCGCCGCGCGCCATTTCTCAAGACATCCACGCACGCCGGCTTCCGGCCGCCAGGCAAGCAGGCCGCGCGCGATCAGGGCCTCCTGAAGCGCGGCGGTGTCGCCGGCGGCGCGCACGAGGCCGGCGCGGCGGCCGTAGCGGTCGGGCGGAGCGGAGGGCGCGAACGCGACCTCGCGCCCGGCGAGCGCCTCCGTCAGGGCGGCGCGGAACGCCGGCGTCTCCGCCTCCCCGGCGCGCGAGACGCCGGCGAGGCGCAGGACGCCGCCATCGGCAAGCCGGAGGTCGGCGGCCTCCACCGCGACGACCCGGCCCGCCGGGACGAAGGCGTCCGGACAGGGCTCTGGCGTCGCCACATCATCGCCCGGCGCCGCACTCGCCGGCGCGGCGGGCAGCAGGGTGGCAACAAGGAGAAGCGCGGCAATAGGCCCGCAAAAAATGCGCACGGCCAGGCGATGCCGGAAGCCGTGGCTCGGCATGCTGGACAGGGCAGGCGGCACGCTCACGCTTCCCGGCATGATCGTCTCCGGCCATCGGGACCGGAAAGCACCGTCCTCTGCCCGGAAGCCTCCATCCGGGCCGCGGCGCTCCCGATCGTCGCGATCGCTGATCATCGTGGTCGCCCATCCTAGCGTAAAGCGGCCGCGCCGCCCACCCGCGCCATGGTGTGGCGTGCGGCGACGGAGGGATGGCGCCGGCCTGCCACAGCCGTTGAGGGCCGGACCGCGCGGCAGACCTCCTTCGTCCACCGGCGGGCCCTCTTGATCCGGGCGGGCGATTGGGTTCATGTACGCGCGGTCACTCCCGGTAGCTCAGCAGGATAGAGCACAGGTTTCCTAAACCTGGGGTCAGGGGTTCGATTCCCTTCCGGGAGGCCATGCCCGCTTCGTTGAAATGGAAGCGTTTTCGCTCGTCTTGTCGGCTCGTTCTCGGGCGCCCCGAAGCGGCAAAGGTCGGTTCTGTCTTTGCCTCGGGCAGCCGCGACGAGGCGCGCGCCGACGGCTAAGCGGTTCTTTTGTCGGCGTCGCGTTCGCCGGCCGGCGCGGGGCCGGGGTGGCCGGTGAGGAAGCCCTGCACCAGCGGGCAGCCATGGGCGGCCAGCCAGGCATATTGCGCCTCGGTCTCCACGCCCTCGGCCACCACCTCGATCCTGAGCCGGGCGCACAGCGCCAGCACCGATTCCACCACCGCCTGCGCCCGCTCGCTATGGTCGACGTCGAGCGCGAAGCTGCGGTCGAGCTTGATCTTGTCGATGGGCAGGCGGTGCAGATAGCCGAGCGAGGAGTAGAAGGTGCCGAAATCGTCGATGGATACGGCGACCCCGAGATCGTGCAGCCCGTCGATGATGCGGATGGCGGCGTCGTACCGCTCGATGAGGATGCGCTCCGTCACTTCCACCTGCAGCCGCCGCGCGGGAAAGCCGGTGGCGTCCAGCACCTGCCGGATCGCCGCGACGACGTCGCCGATCTGGAACCAGGCGGCAGACAGGTTGACCGACAGCCACGGCTCGCCCGCCCAGTGGCGCGCCTCGGTGCAGGCGCGCAGAAGCACGAAGCGGTCCAGTGCCGCCCACAGCCCGGTCGCCTCGGCGCGGGCGACGAACTCACCGGCGGGCACGTCGCCGAATACCGGATGGTTCCAGCGCACCAGCGCTTCGAAGCCGACGAGGATTCGCCCGTCGGTGCGTACCACCGGCTGGTAGACAAGGGTGAGCTCGCCGCCCGTGACAGCACGGCGCAGCTCCTCGTCATAATGGCGTTGCTCGGCACGCAGGCGTGCCATGTCGGGGGTGAACTCGGCCACGACGCGGTCCGGCGCGTCGCGCGCGGATTCCAGCGCGACGGACGCGGCGCGCACGAGGCCCTGCCCGTCCGCGCCCTGCTCCGGCCCATAGGAGATACCGACGCGCGCGGCCATCGGCATGTCCTGTCCGTCCCGTACCAGCGGCGTCGCCATGACGGCGGCGATGCGCATGGCGAGCCGGCGGGCGGCTTCCCTGTCGGATGCCGGGACGAAGACGGCGAAGCTGTCGCCGCCGGTGCGGGCCACGGCGGCTCCGCCGGGCGTGATGGCGGCGAGGCGGCTGGCCGCTTCCTTCAGGCGCTCGTCGCCGGCCTCGGCGCCGAAGAACTCATTCACCAGCGCGCTCTGGCTGAGGTCGATCAGCAGCAGGGCGGCGCCGGGTGCGGGCGAGGCGAGATGCGCGTCGATCATCTGCAGCAGGGCATGGCGGTTGAGCAGGCCCGTCATCATGTCGTGCGACAACAGCCATTCGTGGCGCTGGCGCGCTTCCTGCGCCGCCTGCTCTGCCTCCTTCTGCGCGGTGACGTCGAAGGCGATACCCTCGGCGACCATCCCGTGATCGGCGGAAAGCTGGTCGCGATGGGTGCGCTGCGAGCGCACATGCAGCCAGCGCACCTCGCCGTCCGGGCGGATGATGCGGTATTCGTTCTCCAGCGCTTCGGCGCCGCCGCGTCTTGCCTGGGCCATCGCGGCCCGCACGATGTGGATGTCGTCGGGATGAACCAGCTCCAGCAGCCGGGCGGGGTTGGCGACGAGTTCCTCCGCCGGGACGCCGAGCACGTCCTTCGCCCGCGCGCTCACATAGGTGAAGACCAGCTCGCCATTCGGCCCGGTGGCGCGCTGGTAGAGCACGCCGGGCAGGTTGTTGCCGATGGTGGAGAGGCGCGCCTGCGTGGCTGCCAGCGTCAGCCGCGTGTGCCGCTGCTGCTCGTCGAAGGCGTAGAGCAACGCGAAGACCAGCGTCACCGCCGGCGCCGCCAGGACGATGAAGAGGAAGGGCGCGAGGGCCCCCTCGCCGGTCAATGAGGTCTCGCCGTAGCGGTAGCCATAGGTCGCGCCGGCGACGAGCAGGGCCAGCAGGGCGAGCACCACCGCATGGCCGGCCGTGAGCGGGCGCGCCGCCACGCGCCGCGGGTCGAGCCGCCAGCCCAGTCGGCCGGCCACCAGCGTGCCGGCAGCCACGGCGCCGCCGACGCCGATCACGCAGGGCACTGCGAAGCTGTGCGCCATGGCGCGTGCGCCGAGGGCGATGGCGCCGGCGAGGAGCGCGGCGAGCGGCCCGAAAATGGGCGCGGCCAGCGTCAGCGGGACGATCTTGAGGTCGAACAGCTCCGCTCCGCTCTCCCAGATCGGAAAGAAGAGGCTGGCGGCCGCCGTGCCGCCGACCAGCGTGCCGCCGGCAAGGGCGCGGCGCAGCGGCGGCATCGCCCGCAGCACGTTTCCGCACAGCGCGATGATGAGCGCCGCGAGAACGAGCAGCAGCAGGTTGCGTTCGAGTCCATCGGCAAGGACGCGAACGGAATGGCGGACCGCATCGGCCGACATGAAGACTCCCGCACCAGCGTGCTGCCCAGTATCGCCGGTGCCGGAAGGCAAAGACAATGGTCGGATGCCGGCTCAGCATCCATTCTGCTTAACACAATGACTATGCTGAGCCGGGAATACGTTATTCTCCCTACCAGGCGACACTTGGCGGCGGTGTGGCGCCGGTGTGGGGAGCCCCTAGGGGGCGGCGCGGCGGACGGCCGGGTTCGCGCCGGCCTCCGGCGACCGGCGGCGGAAGCCGGCGCGGTGCCAATATTGAACGGGCGGACTTGTGCGGGCGCCCGCGCTCGGCTATTGAGCCCTCCGCTCCCGGCGCGGCTGACCCCCGCGCCACGTGCGGAGAGGTGCCGGAGTGGTCGATCGGGGCGGTCTCGAAAACCGTTGTGCGTGCAAGCGTACCGTGGGTTCGAATCCCACCCTCTCCGCCATTTCAGTCCCGAACTGGGCACGTCGCGCGCCGCCAATTTCCCTCCTGAGACGGCAGCCAGCGTTCGGAGCAGGTCTCCCTTCGATCCGATGATGCGGACTTCCTTCGTTCCGACCTCGACACGCTGAGCAAAGGCGCGCAAATGATCACGCCGGTAGCCGCCGCCTTCGAGGCGCATGCGCTTACGGGCAATGTCAGCAAAACGTGCCACCATCGCGGGCGTGACGGATTCCTCGCCTGACGTCGCGAGAGAAGTCTGAGCTCGGGCGACATCGGCCTGCGCCTGATCGCGGATAGCCTTCAGTCCGTCGATACGCTCTTTCAGCGCCGGATCGGTGATATCGGCGACGCCTGATTCGATCGCGTCATAGAGACGGCGCAGCCGCTGATCCGCCTCCGTCCCGCGCTTGTTGAGTTCGGCAATGTGCTCGCGGCGGCGCTCAAGTCGCTCCTGGCGGTGACTGAGCATGGAAGCGAGGATTTCCTGCAGCCGCTCGGGCTGAAGAAGGCGCTGCTCGATGTGGCTGGCCACCAACGTGTCGAGTGTCTCCATCGGGATGGCGCGGCCGGCGCAGCCAGTCTCGCCCTGTCGCGCCTTGATCGAGCAGGCATAGTAGCGGTACCGCCCGCTCTTGCCGGTGCGGATGGTCATCGCCCCGCCGCACTGCGCGCAATAGCAGATGCCAGTCAGCAGCGTCGGGCCGCTCACCACGCGCGGCGGGACGATCTTGGGATTGCGTGCCTGAAGCTGCTCCTGCACGGCGTCGAAGACCTTCGTGTCGATGAGCGGCGGCACGGCGACCACCACTACCTCGCTCTCCGGCTTCTTCTGCTTGCTCTTGGAGCGGCTGTTGAACTGGTGCTCGCCGACATAGGTCCGGCGGGTCAGCACCCTGTGCAGCTGACCGATGCCCCAGCGCCCGCCCTCGCGGGTGTAAATCCGGTTGCGGTTAAGATGGCTGACGATCGCCTTCACACCCATAGGGCCGGAGCGACCGTTGCCATTCAGGGCCAAATCGAAGATCAGCCGCACGGTGTCGGCGTGAAGCGGATCAATCTCCAGCTTCTTCTTAACCTTGGCGCCGCGCTGCTCGGCCTCGACCACGCGATAGCCGATCGGCGGGCGAGCACCGTTCCAGAAGCCCTGCCGTGCATTCTCCTTCTGGGCCCGCAGGACGTGCTTGGCGTTCTCCTTGGACTGGTACTCGTCGAACAGCGCCATGATCTGCCGCATCATGACGTGCATCGGATCGTCGCCCATTTCCTGGGTGATCGACACCAGTCGCACGCCGTTACGGGCGAGCTTCCTGACATAGAACTCCAGCTCGAAGTGATCGCGGAAGAAGCGCGAGAAGCTGTGCACCACGACGACATCGAACGGCGCCGGCTTCAGCGTTCCGACGCATGACCCTGGAGCGTTTCAACGCCCTGGCTGAGTGGGGCATGGAGTGGTCCCTCGGGCAGGACAACACTCAGGCGGCTGTTTTGACCCTGCGGCCGGCGCGGGGTGCGGTGTGGGCGGCTTTCAGAAGCTGGCCTTGAGGGTTGCGTTGAAGCCGTTCTGTTCGACGCCATCGCCGAACTGGCCAGTATAGGCGATGCCGAGCGTCGCGCCGGTGCCGAGGCGCATGTCCAGCCCGGCCTCCAGCACCGCCGCAGTTTCAGCGATCGGCGTGCCGGTGACGGTGAAGACGCTGGAGGTCTGGAACGCCTCGCTCATCGCCGGCGTGATGTCGCCGAAGGCCTGACGCCAGCCGATGGCCCCGCGCAGCGTTGTCGCATGCACGCCGGATGTCAGTTCCTTCGCCACCCGCACGCCCAGCGTCGCGAAGCCGGTGTTCATGTCGACGCCATTCGACTGCAGCGCCGCCGCCCCGCCGGTCTCTGTGTAGCCCGATGTGTCGAGGCTGACATAAGCGAGGTTGGCGAAGGGCTCGAAGGCGGCAAAGGCCGTGTCGATCCGGTAGCCGAGTTCGCCGAAGGCCTGCAATGTGCCGGCGCTGTAGTCGGCCGAGAGACGGTCGGCGAAACCGGGGAAGGCGACGGAGCGGCTGGTGGCGACGTCCTGCCACGTATAGGCGAGGCCAGTACGCACGGCGAGCGCGTCCCAGTTCCCGCCGGCATAGAGGGCGGCGTGCCAGTTGTCGCTGTTGCCGGAAGAGGCGCGGCCGGCCGCCGAGAAGCTGGTGGAGCTGTAGCCGCCGCCAATGCCGACCCGCCAGACATCGCCGACGAGGGTGTCGGCACCGATCAGAAAACCGCCGGTGCTGTCGGTAATGCCGGTAGCGTTGGCAGTGCTGTCGAACGCGCCCCAATTGCCGAAGCCCGTGGTCCACAGCGCGAACCTTTCCGCCGGGAGCGGGGCGGGCGCCGCCTTGAGCGGCAGGCTCATCTCGGCCGCCATTTGCACCTTCGAGGGTACGGCATAGGCGAGCGCGCCGTCCGCCGTCTCGACGCCGCTGACGACGCTTCCCGCCGCCGCGCCGACCCCAGCCTGCGCCGCCCGCAGGCGATCGTTCAGCGCACCGCGGATCAGCCCGCTCTGCTCCATGAACACACTCTGCGCCGAGGCGTGCACTTCGCCCGAGAGCTGGTCGAAGGCGCCGCGCGCCTGGCTGCCGGTGGGCAGAAACAGCAGCGCATTATAGAGCTCGAGCGACGCCCCGCGGTGTCCCAGCGTGTCGAGCGCCGCCGCGGTCGCGTATTGATTGGGCGTCACGGCGACGGTCGTGAAGTCATGCTCCACCGCGATGGTCACATCGACCGCGTTGGAACTCTGGCCGAGCTTCGCACGCAGGAACGGCGACAGCACCTCAAGGCCGTCAAAGGATCCGATAACCCCGTCCTGGGCCGTGAGGATGGTGTAGATCTGGCCCGTGCGGTAGCTCCCTTCGGGATCGAGCGCCGTCAGTTCCACGAGGCCGCCGTTCAGATAGGCCGTACCCTGGACGGCAAGCAGGTCGGACACGCCAGTGCCGTGGATTTCCACCTCGTACACGGAACCGGCGCCAAAGCTCGCGTCGCCGGTGACGGTGAGGGTTCCGGCGGAATTGCCGGGCCCGACCCGCCCACCCGATGCGGCGTCGAGCGCGCCGACGGTGCCTGTGCCGCCGAGTATGCCGCCCGAGAGCACATCCACGCGTCCGCCGAGCACGCCGTCGACCGCCAGGCGTCCCTCGGCGACCTCGGTGAGGCCGGTAAAGGCAGCGCCGTTGCCCGAATAGGTTAGCAGCGCCGCGCCATCCTTCACAAAAGTGCCGGCGCCCGACAGCGTGCCGGCATAGGTGGACGCGCTGCTGGCGGTAAGATCCAACTGCGCGCCGGCGGCCAGGGCGACAGCGCCGCTGAAGTCGGCGGCATCGGCCGAAAGCCGGCCCGCCTCGACGCTCCAGTCGACCGAGGAGACACCCGACAGCGCCAGTATTCCGCCACCCTGCTTGGTAAGGGTACCCGTGCCGGTCACCGCCCCCGAAAGGCCAAGCGTGGTACTTGCGGCCACGTCGATGCTGGAGCTGGCGAGCAGGGTGATAGCGCGAGCGCTGTCGAAACTGGCCGTGGTCGCCAGAGTGCCGCCGTCGAAGGCGAGACCGCCCGCCGCCGCGCCAAGATTGGCGTTGGACGAGACACTGAGCGTACCGGCCTCGATCCTGGTTCCGCCGGCATAGGTGTTGGCACCTGTCAGCACCACCGTGCCGGCGCCGGTTTTTGTGAGCGCACCGTGCTCCCCGCCGAGTGCGCCATCAAGGGTGAAACTGTCGGTGGCGCCGAGCGCCGCGACGTTGAGCGTGCCCTCCAGCGTGATGCCGCCGGTGGCGGTGAGGCTCAGCGAGGTGGCGCCGCCCTTCTCCATGAAGGTGGGATCGGTGCCGCCCATGGCGGTGTCGGCATTGCCGCCGCGCAGCGTGGCGCCATCCTCGAAGGTGATGATGCCGGCCGTCGTGACGCTGTTCGCGCCGCCGGCGACTAGCGTGCCGTCGGCCCCGACCGTGAAGGTGGACGTCGCGCCGTCGAGCTGGATCGTGCCCGCGCCAACCACGGCGTCCTCGTCGTCCGTGGTCGGGTTGTCGACCTCGCCGGCGGCGTAGAGATAGAGTTGGCCTTCCGAGACCGAGAAGTCAGTGGCGCCAGTGCCGGATACGGCGAGCACACTCCCGCCCCCCAGCGCCCAGGTGCCGGCCCCGGTCTTCGCCACGGTGTTGGTGACGTTGTCGGCGTAGCCGCTCATCGGGTCGCGCATGTCGAGCAGCGCCCCTGTACCCGTGTCGACATTGAGCGTGGACGCCGTGTAGACGAAATACGACGGAGAGACGTTCATGCGGACGCCAGTCCCCACATGGATCGCCGAGGCCTGACCGCCGGCCGTATTGCCGGAAAACAGGCTGCCGGAGCCAGCACTGACCGTCAGGTTAAGCGTGCCGCCTTGCAGCGCGATCGCACCGCCTACCGACCCCGCACTGTTGCCGGTGAAATCGCTGTCGACGACGCTCAAAACGACAGGAATATATGCCCCTTCAGCAGAGATCGCGCCGCCCTGCTCCCCCGCGCTGTTGCCGGAGAAGCTGCTTGCAATAACCGTGGTTGGGGATCCGCCCGAGATGTAGATCGCCCCGCCCACCGACTGGACGTCATTGTCCGTGAAGGTGCTGCGTTCGACCAGAAGGGTGCCAAATTGGCCGATGGCCCCTCCATAGTCAGCAGAGTTCTCCGAGAAGGCACTGTCTGACAGCGTCATGACGCCCGTATTCAGGATGGCGCCGCTGGAAGTCGCCGCCGAATTTCCGGTGAAGTTCGCGTGGGCGATGCTCACCGTTCCGGATGCGTTGTAGAGCGCCCCTCCCGTGTCAGCGTGGTTCTCGGCGAAGACATAGCCCAGAACCTGGCCTTCGCCGACGCCGAGATCGAGCACGCCGCCGCTCCCGACCTTGATGGCACTGTCGGTTCCGCTGATGGGGAAGCCGAACATGGTCAGCGCGGCATCGTCGCCTTCCAGGCGAATCGTACCGGCCTGCCCATCACCGATCGCGATCGGCCTGTCGGTCCCGGGGTTGAGAGACAGCACTCCGGTTACCTGCAGCGTCGGCAGTTCGCCGCTCGACTGTCCCTCGTCGATCGTCTGCCGGTAGCCGGCCTGCGCCGCCGCCAGCGCCGCCGCGTTCTCTGCGGTCGGCGCGCTCGCATAGGCGGAGATGGCAGACGAGAGCGTGGACGCTGCGTCGGAAAGCCCGGTCACGCCGCTCACCGGCGCATCGAAGGTGAGGCTGACACCGTCGCCCAGCGCCTCCGCGCTCGCCACGCTCAGCGTGCCGGAGGTTATGGTCGTGCCGCCGGAATAGCTGTTGACGCCCGACAGCGTCAGAACCTGCGGCCCGACATCGACGATGACGCCGCCCTGGCCGGTGATGTTGTTCGACACATCGGCGTCTATGCCGTCGAGCTTGAAGGTGAGCGAGCTGCCGGCGGCGTTCACGCCCAGATCGCCGGTGAGGCTCCAGCCCTCCTGAAGCGTCAGACTATTTGAGCCGCCGGTGAAGGAGATGGCATTGGCGCGCGTCACGCCATCGCCGGCAAGGCCGCCGGAAATGGCGCCGGCATTGACGATCGTCAGATCGGCGCCGACGACACCGCTGCCGCCCGCGCCGGCGGCCCCGGCCCGGTAGGCGGACGTTCCCCCCGCCCCGCCCGTGCCGCCGAGGATGGAGCCCGAATTGACGAGCGTGCCGCTGCCGGTGAAAGTGACACCCGTCCCGCCGGTTCCGCCCGCGCCGCCATTGCCTGCGGTGCCGGTGCCATTCCCCCCCGCGCCGCCCGTGCCGCCTGCAGCGGTTCCGGTCAGGGTGTAGGTGAGACCGGTGCCGTCGACGACGACGCCCCAACCGGCCGCGCCGCCGCCACCGCCGCCGCCGCCTGCGACGTTGGTAAAGACAGGCGTTCCATTGCCGCCATTGCCGCCACCTCCACCCGTGGCACCGGCATCGGTGGTCGTCGTCGTGAGCACCGCGCCATGCGCGCCGCCGCCGCCGCCGCCGCCGCCGTTGTTTCTGCCATCACCGCCCTGGCCGCCGTCAGTGCCCGCGCCGCCGACCGCGCTAGCGCCGGCACCACCCGCGCCCGGATCGCCGCCGCCATTTCCGCCGGCGCCACCGGCCACGCCGGCGCCACCGCCCCCGCCGGCCGAGTTGACAAAGCCGCCATTACCACCGGCACCGCCGGTTGCCGTTGCCGAATCGGCACCGCCAGCGCCGCCGCCCGAGTAGTCGGTAACCGAGCCGCCATTACCGCCCTCGGCGAAAGCCGGCAGTGGCAACATGGTCGGAGACACGACAAGGGTTCCGGCGAGCGCGCACAGGACGAGAGGCGACACGCCTCCCAGCGCCGCGGCACGGGCGCGGGCTCCCACGACGGGGTGACGACCCTGCATGTCGCGTCGCTTTCCCGCCCGCATCTCAGCGTCGCACACCATCGCCCCGCCCCCCCCCCGCGACCGCCCCGATCGACTTCTGCGCGCAGCCGGAGTTCCGACGCCGTGGTGGTATAATAGGCGACGGATTTTCGAGGTTCATGTCCTCTAAATAGAGGATAGGCGCGGGCCGGCACCGACCTTTAGCCGGCGCTGTTGAGCCAGATGCCCATCAGCTCCGCCCGGCTGCGCACGCCGAACTTGCGGTAGATGCGGGTGACATGCTGGTGCGCGGTGGAGGTCGCCATGTCGAGGCGTCCGCCGATCTCCTTTTCCGAGGCCTTGGTGAGCAGCAGATGCAGCACACGCCGCTCTGTCGCGGTCAAGGGTGCGGAGGCCAGCAGCAGGCCGTGTCCCAGCATGAGCTGGCGGTGAAACCATTTGATGCCACGCAGGCCCAGCATCAGCAGCTGGATCTCCTCATCGGTAAAGGTCCGCGCGGAATAGAAACCGAAATGCGATTCGCAGTCGCCGTTCAGCGGGAAGGCGACGAACACGGCGTCGAAGGTGCCCACCCGCCCGTAGTGCTGTTCGTAGAACGGCGACGAGAACCACTCCGCCGGCAGTTCGCGCCGGAAGGAGTAGCTGCGGAAGGTGCCGACGCCTCGCATCGGCAGCAGGAAGGAAGGGTCGATCTCGCGGCGGTCCCAGGCTTCGAGAATGATCTTGAAATGCTGTTCGTCCAGATGCGGGGCAACGGGGTGCAGGGCCTGTACACCGGCAACACGCCAGCCTTGCAGCGCGTCGCCCTCCGTCGGGTCGGGCAGTCGCAGGGCGCCGGCCCATGTGGCGTTCCACGCCTGTGAGGCCTTGCACAGCCATGACATGAGGTGCGCCGCCGCAGCAGAGGATTGGCCAGCCTCGAAATCGGAAAGCTCGTCCCAAAGCTGGTGAACGCCTTCGGTGTCCATGGAAATCCTTCGGCGGAAACGGCTTCAGCTTGGAGGCGCCGGTGTTCCAGTGTGTGTACACTAGCGTCTCGCAAACCGCACGCAAACAAGCCGGAGGCTAGAGGGCCACCGATCGCGGATCGCAATATGTGAGCATTCGCTACACCGAACGGCTGGCTGAGGTCGGCATCGGGCCTTCCGTCAGCAGCGTCGGTGACAGCTATGACAACGCACTCGCCAAGACGATCAACGGCCTCTACCGGGCCGAGGTCATCCATCGTCGGGGGCCTTGGCGATCCTTTGAGGGCGTCGAGTTCGCCACGCTGACCTGGGTTGACGGGTTCAACCATCGCCGGCTTCTGGCGCCTATCGGCAACATCCCGCCGGCCGAAGCCGAGAAACGCTATTATGCTCTGCTCGATGAGCAGAAAATGGCGGCGTGGCTCAAACCAATGGCCTCCGGTGAAGCCGGGGCTGTTCAAAATCCCCATCTTGATCGTTCCCAATCGCTGCCATAAGCGAGGTGAACGAATGGCGGTTTCCGCGTAGCGCTGAGCCAGACCGAACGGCTGAAGTGGCGGCGCAAAGCGGACGTCGCTGAAAGGCGGCGAGGGGCAGGTATGAGCCAACACACGTCATAGGGCTATAGCGAACATATAGTTCTCTTCTTGGTCGCTCGCGGCCCGCCATAAATCGCCGATTCAGGGGCGTTTTTCGGCCCCGCGCCGTATCTCAGCGGCTCACCGGCATTCCGACGACCGAGGCGGACCGTTCCGAAGGGGAAGGCGCAATCTGACGATCAGCGCCCCCCTGTGCCGATTCCCAAGGCGTTCAGCCGGTTCGGGCGGCCTGGCCGGCCGCGCCGTTCGCGCTTCAGCTGCCGATGCCGAGATTTCGCAGCATGGGGGCGGTTTGGCCGCGCAGATTCTCCGCCAGGTCGATGAGGTCGCCGGCGGTCGCGTCCCCGGTCTTGCCCCGGCGGCGGATGTTGAGACCGCTCTCCGTCACGCGCGCCAGCGCGAGGCCCGCAAGCTCCTCCGCTCCGGCGCCGGCATTGCGCTCGAGAAGCGGCAGCGCCAGCCGGTCGAACTGTGAGACGCCGACAGCCGAGCCCAGCACCGGAGAGGCGAAGAAGCGGTGGGTATCCGCCTTCAGCGAGAGGTTGCCGACCACCTCGTTGAGCCGTGCGGCGGCGGCCGGGTCGCTGGCGGAGCCGGCCGGGCGGGCGGGGACCAGCAGATGGTTCTCGATGAGTATCTCGCAGACGATGCGCACATCGACCTCGGTCTGGGCGATGTGCGCCAGCAGCGTCATGAGCTCGCCGCCGGTGGCCGGCCCCTGCCTGAGCCGGGCGACGGCCCCTTCGACGAGGCCCGGCGCCGGCCGGGCGGTACCCGCCGGTATGGGCCAGCTTTCGGGAAGGGTGGCGACCGGTCCGGTCAGCGCGAACAGCGTGTCCTGGAAACGGCTGCGCTGTTCGGCCGGGGTGAGCGCGATGGGCCCCTTCACATAGACGTCGCGGCGGAACTGCTTGTTGCCGATGAAATCCTTGATCTGCTCGCGCATCGTCTGGTCGGGAGCCTGGCTCACCAGCTCGAACATGTCCTTCGGCACGCAGAAGGACAGGCGGTTCTCGCCGATGGTGGCCGATCCGACGAAGGTGAGTTTGGCCTCGGCGAAGTCGGCGAAGGCGTCGCTCACATAGATGGGTTCCCAGAACTCGTTCAGGAACTCGTGCGCGAGGTAGCTTGGGTTCTGGTTGGCCATCGCGTCCAGCCGCGACTTCACCGCCGGGTTGCGACCGATATAGGCGCAGCCCGGCTGGGAGAGCTGGACGAGCGTGTCGTAGGCGCGCTTGAAACGCGCGATGCTGTCGCCCGTCGTGCGCGCGGCGATCTGGCCGATGAGGTGCTGAAGCGGCGCTGCCGCCGCCCAGCCGGGGAAGGTGTTGTAGCTGACATAGGCGATGCCGCCCGAGCGCAGCTTGGCGCGCAGGAAGCTCACAATGTCGCGCCGCACTTCGGGCGCCACCCAAGTATAGACGCCGTGCAGGGCGATGATGTCGAATTCCGCCAGCGCCGGGTCGGAGGAGGCCAGCGCCTCGCCGAAACTCGTCTCGATGAAGCGGAGATTGTCGAGGCCCGCCCGTGTGGCCAGAGCCCGCGCTTCGGCGATGTGGGTGGGGTTGAAGTCGATGCCGACAAAGTCGATGTCGCTGTTGGCGGCGGCGAGCAGGGCGGTGCCGTAGCCGCGCCCGCAGCCCAGCTCGCAATAGCGCAGGCGGCGATCGCGCGGCGCTCCCTGCACGCCGTTGCTCTCGCAGACGAACTGAAGGAACGAGGGAGCGAGCTCGCGGTAAAAGCCGAGCGTGTAGGTCACATCGCTCACATAGCCCGCCATCCACGATGCCGACATTCATGCCCCCGCATTGCTAAGGTTTTTCTTCTTAGGCCCGGCGAATACCTCCGGGCAAGCGATGCCGGGGAGGTTTTCAAGCCGTTTGGCAAGTCCTCACCGGCCGTTTGCCGGGGGGGCTTTTAGAATGCGTATGAAGCGGAAGGCGAGCGCCCAGCGCTCCGGCCTCAAGCGTGCTGCTGTGTCCGGCAAGTTCCGTTTCCGTGCCTTGACGCCGGCCGGCCTAGCACGTGGCGCTCTTCTCGCCGGCACGGCCCTGATGACCTGCGTGGTCGTCGTCCAGCCGACCCCGGCTCGGGCCGTCCCGCTCTCCGGCTGCACGATCACCAACGCCCCGGGCATGGCTCCGCTCGATTACTGGAACGCCGTCTGCCAGGGCGAGATTTCCGGCAAGGACGCGCAGTACAAGTCCGGTAAGGCGCCGACGACGGGCTCCGACAAGACCTTCGACAACGACTTCCACCTCACCGCGCCGGAAGTGGATGGCAGCGACAACACGGTTTACAACTACTTCAACGGTGAAGGCGTCTCGATCGAGGACGACAAGGGCTACGACATCGAGGTCGAGATCGGCGACACCAGCGCCATCGAGAGCACGAAGACCGGCATCGCGGTGAAGACCGGTACCAAGGACGCCAATCTCGGCAACATTTCCATCGAGAGCGGCGCCTATATCGAGGCCAGCAAGGGCGACGGCATCACGGCCGAGTCCAAGGATGGCGATATCGTCATCGTCAACACCGGCATCGTCGGTGTGATCTTCGCCGACAAACTGTCGCTCAAGGACAACCAGTTCTATGTAGACACCACCCCCGTCGACCTCGAGGTGGGTGAAGCCTTCACCATCGGTCAGGTCAAAGGCACCGGCATCAAGGCGACGTCCAAGAGCGGCGACATCACCATCTGGAACGGCGTGCTGGACGAGATGACGAGCAAGATCGTCGAGACCGGCGCGATCTACGCGAAGGAAGACGGTATCTCGGCCAAGAACGAGAGCGGTGCCGGCGTCATCGACATCTTCAATGCCGGTGACATCTATGCCGACAAGAACGGCATTTCCGTCGAGACCGGCAAGGACAGCACGGGCCACACCGATATCTATAATTTCGGGCATATCGAAGCCGACAAGACCGGTATCGCGGTCAAGGCCGAGGGTTCGGGTTCCGTCGACATCTACAACGCCTCTTCCGAGACGATCATCGCGGCGAGGACGGCATTTCCGTCGACGGCAACGGGTCCATAGTCTCGGTCTATAACGGCTTCCCCTCGCTCGGCGCGTCCGGCGTCATCGACGCCGACAAGATCGGCATCGAGGTGAACAACAAGAAGGGGGGGACATCTTCGTCGCCAACTGGATCGGCTCGGAGATCTCCGCCGCCGGCGAGTACGGCATCTACGCCAGCACGGACAGCAAGGACGGGGACGGCAGCAACGGCACCGTCGTGGTCGTCAATGCCGGCCTGCTCGAAATGGATGGCAGCAAGGTCAATGCCGGCATCTATGCCGAGAACAGCAAGGACGGGATCGGCGGCTCGATCATCGTGGCGAACGGCCTGGGTGATATCGACGCCGTGTCGAGCCCGAACGCCCGCATCAACGTCTATAGCAATTATGGCGACGGCACCTATGCGCTCCCGACCTCCGACAAGCGATCTGGAGATCGACGTTTCGGACATCATTTACGGCTACGAGTCGGAGCCCACCGCCTTCGGCGTGGTGGTGGCGAATTCGGGCGTCTGGGATTTCAGCGGGCAGGACGACTACCTGACGCCGGGCTTCGCGAACGGTGCCACGGTGACGCCGGGCACCGAGGCGGTGACGACCGGCGGCGTGTTCGCGCCTGTCGGCTCGGCCGTCGACATCAAGTACAAGGGTGAGTCGTCCGTCGCGGTGCTGAATTTCGGCACGCTGATCGGCGAGGGCGGCAAAGACACCTCCGTCGTCAAGGTGGATGCCGACAAGACGGCGTCCGGCGTGCTCGTCTACAACGGCGACACTGGCGTCATCGGCAGCATCAACACGCCCTATGGCTGGAACAGCAGCGCCATCGACGTGCTCTCCTTCGGCTTCGGCGCGAACTGGCTGGCCGTAGACAACGTGCTGGCCTCCGGCTGGCTCGCCGACTTCGCCGATGCGGCGGACGACGCGGAGCTGAAGATCAAGGGCGGCAGCAGCCTGGTGGTCAATGACGGCTTGCTTATCGGTGCCGTCGATGTCGACAGCAAGGATTCGGGCACGGCGGCTTTCCTCAACACCGGCACCTGGTTCACTTCCGGCGAGAGCAAGATCAAGGGCACGGACGCCTATCTCGAGAACACCGGCCTGATCCAGTCCGCCTTCCTCGCCGATACGGCCGAGCAGACCAAGTTCCACGACTTCACGCTGATCAATAACGGCGTGCTGTCGATGATGGACGGTGGCGTCGGCGACCGCTTCCTGCTGGAGGCGAGCTATACCGGCTACGGCAATCTGGCCGTCGACATCGACTACACCGACAACACCGCCGACGTTCTCGTCATCACCGACCACGGCAAGGACAAGGACTTCGTCGCTGCGAGCGTCTCGGGCTCGACCGGCATCATCCTCAACACGGTGAAGGGTGCTCCGGGCATGAGCTCGAACGGCCTCGTCGTGGTGGATTACAGCGGCGCGACCGGCGGCGTCGGCGCCGACTTCGCGCCCTTCAGCGCGCTCCCGCCCGATAACAGCTGCGGCAGCACGCTGTGCAAGTACGGCGAGACTTTCTACATCTCGCCGCTGTCGCAGGGCTATGTGAACATCGGCGGCTACGGCGCGGTGCAGAGCGGGTTCTACGCGACCTTCCTGCGCCAGGACGAGGTCAGCTCGGAATTCGAGCTGGTCACCGACTGGGGCACGGCCGCGCACGCCCTGCCGAGCCTGATCACCGCCGCGCAGAACATCTGGTACCAGTCGAACGGCGTCGTTCAGGACCACATCTACGACGCCTATTTCCGCGGCGCGATGCCGGGCGCGGTCGAATCCGAGGGGAACCGCCGGATCCTTATCTGGGCGCGGGCCGGCGGCAGCTGGGCGACGCGGGACAATTACGAGACGTCCTACATCCTCGGCACGCCGGTGGCGTATGACACCGGGTACGACCAGAACACCTACAGCTTCTTCGGCGGCGCGGACTATCTCGCCACCGACACCTGGCGGTTCGGCGTGTTCGGCGGCTACATCACCTCGGACGTGAACTTCAATTCCTACGGCATGTCCGCCGAATACAGCGGCGGCTCGGTCGGCGGCTATCTCTCCTACAAGGCCGGCCCCTTCTACGCCGATGCCGAGGTGAAGGCCGACTTCCTCGACCTCGACTACAACTCGCCGTCGATGACCGGCCTCAACAGCGACGTGACCAATGTCGGCGTGCGGGCCAATGTCGGCTACCGCTTCACCCAGGACGTCTTCTACCTGGAGCCGGTGGTGTCCTTCGCCTATGTCACCTCGTCCTTCGACGACGGTTACTATGGCGGGGCCTCGGTCAGCTACGACGACAACACCAGCGTTCGCGGCGGTATCGGTGCGCGCGTCGGCGCCAACTTCGTGACCAGCTTCGGCTCGGGCGAGGTCTATGTGCTGGGCAAGCTCTGGAACGAGTTCGAGGGCAACAACTCGGTGGTGTTCTTCGACCCCGCCACCTTCGCCACGACCAGCTTCGTCGACGGGCTCGACGGGATGTTCGGCGAAGTCGCCGGTTCGGCGCAGTTCTACAATGTGGACCGCAGCTTCTCCTTCGTCGTCTCGGCCGGTGCGGAATTCAATTCCGAGGCCAGCCAGCTGACCGCCAAGATCGGCGTCGAGAAGAAGTTCTGATAGCGAAGGCCGGCCCCGACGCCCGTGCGGCGCGTGGCCGGCCCCGTTTTCGGCGGGCCATGCTGAGGGTGCGCCTTTCCCGATCCTGGCCGGCTTCGCAACCGCGCGGCACGCGCGGGCGCAACGCGCTCACGATCGCGAACCCGGCGTCCGAACCTCCGCACCGCGTCGAGCATCCTGTCCACGCTGCAGCCCGGCGGCCCCGCGTCCCCGTCAGCTTGCGGCCGCCAGCGCGCGGGCGGCGAGCGAGGCGGCAAGCCCCAGCATGACGACGCCCACCAGCGCATCCAGCACACGCCACGCCCCCGGCCGGGCGAAGAGCGGGCGCAGCAGCCGTGCGCCATAGCCGAGCCCGGCGAACCAGACGAAGCTCGCCGCCGCCGCCCCCGCCACGAAGAGCGGGCGCGCGGCTTCCGGCTGTGCCGAGCCGGCGGCGCCCATCAGCAGCACGGTGTCGAGATAGACATGCGGGTTGAGCAGGGTGAAGCCGGCCGTCGCCAGCAGCGCGCGGGCAAGCGTCACACCCCCCGCCGCGTTCACCGCCATCGCCTCCGGCGTCGCCATGCGCCGCAGGGCGCGCAGTCCATACCAGCCGAGGAAGCCGGCGCCGCCGAGCGCGAGCAGCGTCGAGAGCTGCGGCAGCGCCGCGAGGAAGGCGCCGACGCCCGCCACCCCGGCAAGGATCAGCAGCGCGTCGGCGGCGCCGCAGAACAGCACGATCGGTCCGACATGCTCGCGCCGCAGCCCCTGCCGCAGCACGAACAGGTTCTGCGCGCCGATGGCGACGATGAGGGCAGCCGAAAGCAGGAAGCCGGTGACAAAGGGGGCGAGCGATGCGGATGTCATGGCGCCTTGGTGGCGCCTCCTCCCGATCAAGTAAAACTTGTTCTCCTAATCCCAATGAAGCAAGACTTCATCCATGCTGGATTACCCTTCGCTGTCCGCCGTCGCCGCCGTGGTGCGGGAGGGCTCGTTCGAGCGGGCCGCGAGCGCCCTCGGCATCACGCCCTCCGCCGTCTCCCAGCGCGTGCGCGGGCTGGAGGAGCGCGTCGGCGCGGTGCTGGTGGTGCGCGGCCAGCCCTGCACGGCAACCGATCTCGGCCGCACACTCTGTGCCCATCTCGACCGGGTGCGGCTGCTGGAGCACGACCTGCCCACTCTCGGCGGTGCCCTCGGCCCGGCAGAAGGGCGGCTGACGCTGCCGGTGGCGGTGAACGCTGACAGCCTCGCCACCTGGTTTCCGGCGGCGGCCGCCGCCTTTGGCCGGGAGGGTGAGGCCGCGCTCGACCTCGCCCTCGACGACGAGGCGCATACCGCCGCGCGGCTGCGCTCGGGGGAGGTGCTCGCCGCCGTGACCGCCGAGCGTGAGCCGGTCCCGGGATGCCGGACCGTGCCGCTCGGCGCGCTGCGCTACGCCGCCTGCGCCGCATCCGATTTCATCACGCGCCATTTCCCCACGGGCGTCACGCCGGAGGCGCTGCGCCGCGCGCCCTTCCTGCGCTTCGACCGGCGGGATTTCCTCCAGTCGCGCTGGGCGGGCACGGCACATGGTGTCGAGCCGGCCGGCGCGGTGCATTGGGTGCCCTCGACTCACGGCTTCCTCGACATGACGCTGGCCGGCCTCGCCTGGGGCATGCACCCCGTCGCAATGGCGCAGCCTCATCTCGACGCCGGCCGCCTTGTCGAGCTGCCGCCCGGCCAGCGGGTCGAGGTGCCGCTCTACTGGACCGTCGCCCGGCTGCACGCCTCGCTGCTGAGCCGGCTCACCAAGGCGGTGCGCGCGGCGGCGGCCCGGGTGCTGGTGCCGCCGGCGTAGACGCCCGCCCCGCTAGCCGTGGGCGGCCGGCACGGCGTGCGAAGCGGCGGGCGCCGGTGCGGCATCGGCGGGGGCTGGCGCCTTCACCCGGAACCAGATGGCGTAGAGCGCCGGCAGGAAGACGAGGATCAGCACCGTGCCCAGCGCGGTGCCGCCGATCAGCGTATAGGCCAGCGAACCCCAGAACACGGAATGGGTCAGCGGGATGAAGGCCAGCACCGCCGCCAGCGCGGTGAGGATGACCGGCCGCGCCCGCTGCACCGTCGCCTCCACCACGGCGTGGTAGGGATCGAGCCCTTCCGCCTCGTTGGTGTGGATCTGGCCGATCAGGATCAGTGTGTTGCGCATCAAGATGCCCGCCAGTCCGATCAGACCGAGTATGGCGTTGAAGCCGAAGGGCTGATTGAAGATGAGCAGGGTCGGCACCGCACCGACCAGGCCGAGCGGCGCGGTGAGCATCACCATGGCGGTGGCGGAGAAGGAGCGCACCTGCACCATGATCACCGCCAGCATCAGCGTCAGCATCAGCGGGAACACGGCGGCGAGCGCCACATTCGCCTTTGCGGCCTCTTCGATCGAGCCGGCCATCTCCAGCGTGTAGCCCTCCGGCAGGCGGGCGATCAGCGGCTGGAAGGCCGTCATCAGCGCGCGCGAAACCTCGGGCGGCTGCAGGCCGTCGGCGATGTCGGCGCGCACGGTGACGGTCGGCACCCGGTCGCGGCGCTTGAGGATGGGCTCCTCCATGCGCACTTCGGTATGGCCGATCTGGTCGAGCGGCACGCGTTTGCCGTCGCGCGAGGTCAGCGTGAAGTCGGACAGCCGCGCCGGGTCCAGCCGCTCGCCGCCGGAGCTGCGGCCGACCACGTTCACCGTGCGGATGTCCTCGCGCACCTGCGTGAGGGTGATGCCGGTGAGCAGGAACTGCAGCTGCTGGGCGGCTTCCGCCGGCGACAGGCCGATCAGCCGCAGCCGGTCCTGATCGAGTACGAAGCGCAGCGCGGGCGCGCGGCGGCCCCAGTCCTCGTTGGCCTGCCGGGTGTTCGGGTCGGCGCGCATGATTGCCAGCGCCTCGTCGGCGAAGCCGCGCAGCACGTCGGGATCGGGCCCGCGCAGGCGGAACTCTACCGGGAAGGGCGTGTAGGGGCCGAAGACGAGCTGCGTGACCCTGACATAGGCGGCGGGGGCCAGCCCCTCGGCAACGGCCTGGCGCAGGCGCAGCTTGAGCGCCTCGCGCGCCGTCGAATCCGGGGTCAGGATGACGATCTTGGCGAAGGCCGGGTCGGGCAGCTCCGGCGCCATGGCGAGGAAGAAGCGCGGCGCGCCCTGCCCGACATAGGAGGTGACGATCTGCGCCTCCGGCTGGCCGCGCAGCCAGGCTTCCACCTCTTCCACCGCCTGCCGGGTGACGCCGATGCTGGTGCCTTCCGGCAGGCGCACCTCCACCAGCACTTCCGGCCGGTCGGAGACCGGGAAGAACTGCTGGCGCACCCCGCCCATGCCGACGACCGAGACCGCGAAGACCAGCAGCACGGCGGCGGCGACGATGTATTTGCGGCGCACCGCCCAGGAGATCAGCGCGCGCAGGCGGCGATAGCCTGAAGTCGCGTAAATGGCGTGGTGTCCGCCCTCCACCGGCTTGATGTCGGGCAGCAGCTTCACCCCGAGATAGGGCGTGAAAGCGACCGCTATGAACCACGAGACGACCAGCGCGAAGGCGACGATCCAGAAAATGTTGCCGGCATATTCGCCGGCGGTGGAGCGGGCGAAGCCCACCGGCATGAAGCCGATGACCGTGACCAGCGTGCCCGACAGCATGGGTGCGGCGGTGTGGCTCCAGGCATAGGCGGCCGCCTTTATGCGGTCCATGCCCTCTTCCATCTTCACCACCATCACCTCGATGGCGATGATGGCGTCGTCGACCAGCAGGCCGAGCGCGAGGATCAGCGCGCCCAGCGTGATGCGATCGAAGAAGCGCCCGGTCGCCAGCATGATGACGAAGACGGCGGCCAGCGTCAGCGGCACGGCGGCGGCCACCACGATGCCGACCCGCCAGCCCAGACTCAGCAGGCTGACCAGCAGCACAACGCCGAGCGCCATGAAGAACTTCAGCATGAATTCGTCGACCGATTCGGCGATGTTCACCGCCTGGTCGGTGATCTTGGTGAGCGAGACGCCGAGCGGCAGCGTGGCGGCGACTTTCGCCGTCTCCGCTTCCAGCGCCCGGCCGAGTTCCAGCCCGTTCCAGCCGGTGCGCATGACGACGCCGAGCGCCAGCGCCGGCTCGCCCTCGTTGCGGATCAGGAAGGTCGGCGGGTCCTCGTAGCCGCGTTCCACCTCCGCGATGTCGCCGAGGCGAAGCGTGCGCCCGCCGGCAACCACCGGCGTGTCGCGGATCTTCTGGAGATCGTCATAGGCCCCCTCCAGCCGCACGATCACCTGCGGACCGTCGGCGTCGATGGAGCCGGCCGGGGTGACGGCGTTCTGCCGCGCCAGCGCCGCGAACACGTCCTGCGCGCTGATGCCGAGCGTGACGAGGCGGGGATAGGAGAACTCGACGAAAATGCGCTCGGGCCGCTCGCCCAGTATGTTGACCTTGTTGACGCCCGGCACATGCAGCAATTGCTGGCGGATCGTCTCGGCCTGCCGCACCAGCAGGCGCGGCGCCATGCCGGGCGCGCGCAGCGCGTAGAGCGCGAAGGTGACGTCGGAATATTCGTCGTTGATGAAGGGGCCGAGCGCGCCGGCGGGGAGGTTGCGCGCCTCGTCACCGAGCTTCTTGCGGGCCTGATAGAACTGCTCGGCGACGTCCTCGGGCGGCGTGGAATCGCGCAGCGTGAGGGTGAGGAAGGCGAGGCCCGGCCGCACCAGCGCTTCCACCCGGTCGTACCAGCGCAGCTCCTGAAGCCGCTTCTCCAGCGGCTCGGTGACGAGTTCCTGCATCTCCGGCGCGGTGGCGCCGGGCCAGGCGACGGTGACGGTGAGCACCTTCACGGTGAAGGTGGGATCCTCGGCGCGGCCGAGCTTCACGAAGGCGTAGGCACCGGCCACCGCGATGGCGAGGATGAAGAAAAGGGTGACGGCGCGCTCGCGCACGGCGAGCGCCGAGAGATTGAAGCCGTTCATTGCGCTGCCGTCCGTTCGGTACCGGCCGGCGTTCCGCCCATCCGCACAACGTCACCTTCGTGCAGGAGATGGGCGCCGAGCGCGACGACCCGCAGTCCCGGTGCCAGCCCGGTGACGATGGCGCTCTCCTGGCCGATGCGACGGATCGCGACCGGCCGGCGGGCGACGGTGGAGGCCGCCGGATCGACCACCCAGACTCCGGTAGCGCGCCCATCGTCGAGCAAGGCGCCGAGCGGCACCTCTGTCTCGTCCGCGCCGCTGCCCGTGGTCTGAGGTACCCAGACGGTGACGGTGGCGCCAAGCGGGGCTTCGCCCGCCGCACCGTCCAGCACGTAACGCGCCTCATAGGTGCGGGTGGCGGCGTCGGCGGAATCAGAGAGCTGGCGCAGCCGGGCGGGGAAACGCTCCTCGCCCATGCCGTAGACCCGTGCCTGCGCGCCTGAGCCGATGGCCGGGCGCGCCGTCTCCGGCAGGTCGATGGTGGCTTCGCGCGCCCCGGCATGGGCGAGGCGCACCACCACCTGGCCGGCGTCGACCACCTGTCCCGGCTCGGCCAGCGTCTCCACCACGGTGCCGTCGGCATCCGCGTGAAGCTCGGCATAGGCGCTCTCGTTGCGGGCGACCTCCGCCTGCGCGCGGGCTGAGTCCAGCTGCGCCCGCGCCGTGTCGGCGGCGGCGCGGGCCTGCTCGTAGCGCTGCTTCGGCGTCCAGCCATCCGCCACCAGCCGGCTGTAGCGCGCCTCGTCGGCTTCGGCCTGAACGAGCTGGGCCTGCGCGGCCGCCACCGCGTTGTCGCGGGCGGCACGGGCGAGGTCGAGATCCCTCGGGTCGATGCGCATCAGCACCTGTCCGGCAGTCACGCGCTCGCCGGCATCGACAAGGCGCTGGACGACCTTGCCATGGACGCGGAAGCCGAGATCGCTCTGCACCCGCGCGGCGACGAGGCCGGTGAAGGCCCGCTCCGACACGCCGGCCGGCCGCACCTCGACGGTGCGCACCAGCGGCGGCTCGCGGCGCGGATCGGCCTGCGCGACCGGGATGGCGGAGGCACGGGTGAACAGGACGACGCCGGCGCCGCCCGTCGCGAGAACCGCCGCCGAGATGAGAAGGAGCGTCTTCAGTCGCATGGCGGGCTCGCGGGTGCGGAAAGGGCTGCGGGAAAGGGGTTGAGAAGCGGCTGCGGAGAGGGGGCGGGCCGGCGACCGGAAGGGGGCATTCCCGGCCGCCGGACCCTCGATGGCCGAACATTGGTCGATGTCCGCGGGCCACCGTATCGGCGAAGGTGAGTTAAGTGGATATCCACCTAACTGGGAAAGGAGAACCGTCGACATGCCCCGGTCCCCGTCACAGCCGCGCGATGATGTCGAGCGCGGCGCGCAGCGTGGCGAGCTGCTCGGGCGTCAGCCCGGCCGCGACCTCGTCGTTCACCGCCTGCCAGCGCGCCATCGCGTCGCCGAGCACCTTTGCGCCCTCGGGGGTCAGCACAACGCGGCGCACGCGGGCGTCCTTCTCGTCCGCGCGCACCGCCACCAGACCGCGCCGTTCCAGCGGACCCAGGTTCTTGGTCGTGGTGGTGCGGTCCATGCCGAGTTCGGCGGCGACCTGGCCGATGGTGCGCGGAGCGGAGGACGAGGACAGCGCCATCAGCATGGTGAACTGCCAGTTGTTCAGCCCCGTGCCGCGAAACGCGTCGTCGAAGCGCTTGCCCACGCTGCGGCTGGCGTGCTGCACGCGCCGGCACAGGCAGTTGGCCGCCACATGGGACAGCGAAAGCGGGGAGGCTTCATCGGTACTCATGCCGGTCAGATACGTGCATATGCACTTATTGTCAAGCGGCCACTTCCGTAAGGTGCCCCGTCTCAGTCAGGTGCGCTGCCGCCTCCGCCTGGCCGCTGCGGCGGGGACAGCGCGAGCATGGCGGTGACCGACTCCGGCGCCGGGCCGGGAGGCGCGTCGCGCTTCGGCATGCCCTCGACGAAGGGCACGAGCTGAAGCCGGGCGATCTCCAGCACCCGGCGCAACTCGGCGATCGGGGCGGGATGCTCGTCGACCCGCAGGTCAAGCGCGGGATAATCCTCGGCGCCCTGTATCCGCAGGCTGGCGGACTGGCGCCCGCGTTTGTCGCCGCCGGCGGCGTCTCCCGCCTCCATGGCGCGCATCAGCCGCTCGTCGAGCGGGGCGCCGGTCGAGGCGCGGAAGGCGCTCGCCATGACGGCGATCACCTCGGGCCCGGTCAGCATGTTGCCCTGCACCGCGAAGCCTTCGCCGGTCTCCTGTCCGCACCACGGCGTGCATTCCGCGCCGGTGAAGGCGCTTGCCCGTCCGGCCGCGTCGACGACGCCGATCTGGCGCAACTCGCGCGCGGCGTCCTTCTCCAGAACGGCGGCCAGCGCCTCCGGTGCCCGCGCGCCGCCGGCGATGAGGTCGAGCACGCCGAGGGCGAGATAGGGGTTGACCCAGGACTGGGTGGAGACCGCCCCCGTGCCCGCCCGGGTGAAGGGGCACATGGAGCCGACCGCGGGCACGGCGGTGGCCACCGCGACGCCGAGGCGGCCGGTGAGGGGGCAGCGGGCGACGATGGAGAAGGTCACGCGCGGCTCCTTACACGCTCAGATGCTTCAGCACGCGGGCGCGGGCGTCGGGTTCGGAGGAGGCGCCCGTCTCGGCGATCTCGCCGCGGTCGAGCACCGCCCAGCGGTCGGCGACGGCGAGGGCGAAGGGCAGATGCTGCTCCACCAGCAGCATCGTCGTGCCGTGCCGCTCGCGGCAGGCGCGGATGACGCCGGCGAGCCGGTCGATGACGGAGGGCTGCAGCCCCTCGGTGATTTCGTCGACCATGAGCAGCTTCGCCCCGGTCGCCAGCGAACGCGCCATCAGCAGCATCTTCTGCTCGCCGCCCGACAGCGTGCCGGCGCGCTGCTTCAGCCGTTGCAGCAGGAAGGGGAAGGAGGCCTCCACCTCCGCCAACGCCGCCTCGAAATCCGGCCGACGCACGGCGAGGCGGAGATTTTCCTCGACGGTCAGGTCCTGGAACAGCGCCTTCTCCTGCGCGACATAGCCGACGCCCAGCCGCGCCACGCGGTGGGGCGCGAGCCGCGTCGCCTCGGTGCCGGCGATGGCGACGGTGCCGGCCATTTTGGGCAGGAAGCCCATGGTTGCCTTCAGCAGCGTCGACTTGCCCATGCCGTTCTTGCCGAGCACGGCGAGGATCTCGCCCTGCGCGAGGGCAAGGCTCACCTCGCGCACCACCACGGCGCCGGCATAGCCGCTGGAGAGGCCGTCGATCTCAAGCGCGTTCATGCCGGCATCTCCTGCGCGGTGGAGGGCCCGCTCTCATGCGCGATGCCGGCATGGCCGGAACCGGCATAGACCTGCTTGACCAGCTCGGAGGCGACCACCTCTTCCACCGAGCCGTCGAGCACGATGCGGCCCTGATGCAGCACGATGACCCGCGAGGAAATCTCCCGCACGAAATCGAGATCGTGCTCGACCAGCAGCACGCACAGGCCCTGCTTCTTCGTCAGGTCGATGAGGATGGCGCCGATCTGCATGCGCTCGGTCTTGGTCAGGCCGGCGGTGGGCTCGTCGAGCAGCAGCACGCGCGGTTCCAGCGCAAGCACCATGGAAAGCTCCAGCGCCTGCTTCATGCCGTGCGAGAGCAGGTGGGCGGGGGTGGAAAGCTGCCGGTCCAGCCCCGTCGTGGCCAGCACGTGCATCGCGGCTTCCGGCAGCGGCAGTTCCCGCGCCCGGCGCCACAACGAGGGGCGGGCATGGCGGGCGCGGGCGATCTGCAGGCACTGCGCGACGGTCAAGGTCTCGAACACATTGGCCATCTGGAACTTGCGGCCGACGCCGAGGGCGACGCAGGCTTCCGGCGGCTTGCGGCCGATATCGTGGCCATTGATGACGATGGTGCCGGCCGAGCGCTCGGCGCCGTCGGCAATGCAGCGCATCAGCGTGGTCTTGCCGGCGCCGTTCGGGCCGACGAGGCTGACGAGTTCGCCCGCGCGGGCCTCGAAGTCGATCGCCTCCAGCACGTTGAGGCTGCCGAAGCGCCGGGCGACACCGTGCACGGCGAGCGCCGGGCCGTCGTCGCCGACCTCCTCGCCCTGCGTCTCGGCGGCATCGAGCGTCGAGAGGGTGACGCTGGCGGGCGGCGCGGCGGGGCGCTTGCGGACAAGGCCGAGCGCCTTGCGCGGAATGTCGAACAGCACCGGCAGCAGGCCGCGCGGGAAGGCGATGATAACCAGCACGAACAGCGTGCCGATGATGAGCTGCCAGACGAAGGGATAGTCGCCGGCGAGCTGGGCGCTCTCATAATCGACGATCAGCGCGCCGAACACCGGCCCGAGCAAGGTGCCGCGCCCGCCGAGCGCGGTCCAGATGACGAGTTCGGTGCCGAAGACGAAGCCGGCGAGCTCGGGCGCCACCACCATCGCGTAGCCGGCATAGATGTAGCCGGCGATCGCGCCGATCACGGCGCAGGCGAGATAGACGAGGATCTTCAGCCGCGAGGTGTCGAGGCCGAGATATTTGCAGCGCTGCTCGTTCTCGCGCACGGCGACCAGCAGCCGTCCGGCATCGCTTTGCACCACGATATAGGCGAGCGTCGTCACCGCCACGAGGAAGCTGCCCGCCAGCCAGAACCACGCCTCCATGGAGAGGTCGAAACTCATGAAGCCGGAGAGGCCGCTCGACGAGCCGGTGAAGGTGCCGCCGGAATAGAGCAGCTGCGTCGCCACGATGGGCAGCACCAGCGTGATGACCGAGGCATAGAGCGCCGAGGCGCCGTGCCAGAAGGCGAGCCAGCCGACGATGGCGGCCACCAGCAGCGCGCCGCCGACGCCGAGTGCCAGCGCGAGAACGGCGTTGCCCTCGCTGAAGTCCATATGGGTGAAGACGAGGCCGGCGGCATAGGCGCCGCAGGCGAAGAACACCGACTGGCCGAAGGTGAGGATGCCCAGATAGCCCCATAGGAGGTCGACGGTCAGCGCCACCGCCGCGTAGAGCAGCGAGCGGGTGAGCACGTTCACCGAATAGGTGTCGAGCACATAGGGGCCGGCGAAGATTGCGCCGAGCGCGAGCAGCGCGACGGCGAGGATGAGGGACAGGCGGCGCGCTTCAGTCACGGGCGAACCCCTGAGGACGGATGCGCAGGATGACGGCGGCGAGCACGGCGATGGTGAGCCCGCCGAGCACCGGGCTGAGATGGGTCGCCACCAGCACCTGCGCGCCGCCCAGCACCAGGCAGGCCGCCAGCAGGCTGGCGAGCGAGGCGCCGGAGACCAGCACCAGCATGAAGGCGTTCACCAGCCAGGGCACGCCCATGTTGGGGTCGACGCTCGACAGCGGCGTGATCAGCGCGCCGGCGACGCCGGCCAGCGCCGAGCCGAGTGTGAAGGTGATGAAGCGCACCAGCGCGCTGTTGATGCCGAGCCCGCGCGCGAGGTCCTCGTTCATGATGACCGCGCGGGTCTCCAGCCCGAGGCGCGTGCCCTGCAGCAGCGCGGTGAGCGCGAGGCCGAGCGCGGCGGCGATGCCCACCAGCGCGAGGCGGTAGGCGGAATAGCTCTCGCCGAACAGGTCGAGCGTGCCTTCGAGCGGGGCCTGCGTGAACTGCACGCCGCGCCCGAAGACGAGGGTGATGACCTGCCCGATGATGATCGACAGACCCCAGGTGGCGAGGATGGCGTCGAGCGGGCGGGCGTAGAGCGGGCGCACCACGAAGCGCTCGATGGCCATGCCGGCGACGCCGCCGAACAGCGCCGCGAGCGGGATGGCGAGCCACGGGTTGAGCCCGGCCTGGGTGGCGATGAGCGCGGCATAGCCGCCGAGCGTCATCAGCCCCCCATGGGCGAAATTGATGATCTTCATGACGCCGAACACGAGCAGCAGCCCGGTCGCCACCGCATAGAGGATGGCGGCGGTCGTCACGATGTCCAGCGTCTGGGCGATCATGTGGGGTCCTTCGGGTCGCGGGCGACGTCTCAGAGGACGACGTCTCAAAAGCCGTGCCATCCCCGGCGGGGCCGGGGATGGCGGGTTTGGAGCGTCAGGCGCTCACTTCAGCTTGGGGCACTGCTCGCCGGGATCGACGTCCTTGAAGGTCGAGATGATGTCGACCGAGCCATCGCCCTTCACCTGGCCGAGATACATGGTCAGCGGCGCGTGGCGCTGCTTGTTCATGGTGATGGCGCCGCGCGGGCCGTCCACCGTCACCTCGGCGAGCGCCGGGATGACCTTGGCGGCGTCGGTCGTGCCGGCCTTCTCCACCGCCGCCTTGTAAGCGTAGACTGCCTCGTATTCCGGCACGGAGAGGTCGTTCGGGGTCTTCATCTCCTTGCCGAACTTCTTCTCCATCGCGGCGAGGAACGCCTTGTTGGCGGGGGTGTCGATGTTGGTGAAGTAGGAACCGGCGATGTAGATGCCCTCGGCGTCCGGGCCCATGGACTTCGCGGTGCCCTCATCCACGGCGAGGTTGCCGTAGAGCGACTTGATGCCCGCCGCGCGCAGCTGCTTGGTGAGGGTCACGTTCGGCGCGCCGCCGGCGGTCGAGGTGATGATGGCGTCCGGGTTGGCGGCCTTCACCTTGGAGAGGATGGCGGTCCAGTCGGTGGCGTCCATCGGGGCGTATTCGTCGCCGACGATCTTGCCGCCGGTCTTCTCGATGTACTCCTTGGTGAAGGCGAGCATGCCGCGGCCGAAGGCGTAGTCCGAGCCGATCAGGAAATAGGTCTTGGCGCCCTTGTCCTTGAAGTAGTCGACGATGGGGGCGACCTGCTGGTCGGGCACCCAGGCGTTGACATACATGTAGGGCGAGCAGGAGCGGCCCTCGTAAAACGAGGTGTAGATGTAGGGGACCTTGCCGCGGTTGACGATCGGCAGGCCGGCATTGCGGGCGGCCGAGGTCTCCATGGAGATCAGCGCGTCGACCTTCTTCTGGAAGATCAGCGAATCGAAGGCCTTCTGCGCGCCGGCGGCGCCCGAGGCGTCGTCGGCGACTTCGAGCACCACCTTCTTGCCGAGGATGCCGCCCTTGGCGTTGATCTCCTCGACGGCGAGCTCGGCGGACTGCACGACCGAGGGGGCGACCACCGAGTTGGCGCCCGACAGGCCCACCGGGATGCCGATGGTGATGGTGTCGGCGGCGAGCGCCGGGCCGGCGAGCAGGCCGGCGGCGACGGTGCCGGCCAGAAGCAGCCGGCGGCGTGAAATGCGCATCAGGGACATGGTCTGGTTCTCCGGAAGGTTATCGTTGTGTCGCAGGCGGGCGCGGCGGGCTCAGTACCAGCCGCGGGAAATGTCGGAGCCGAGCATCTCGGCGTAGATGTCGGTGCGGCGGTCGCGCAGCACCTGGTTGAAGGCGTTCCAGTTGCGGGCGCGGCGGGCGGCGCCGAGGTCGATCTCGGCGGAGACGATCTCCTCACCGTCGCGGCTGGCCGGGCCGGCGGCGGGCCAGCCGGTGTAGCTGAGGATGAGGCTCTGGCCCTCGAAGGGCTGGCCGCGCTCGGTGCCGATGCGGTCGGCGCAGGCGATGTAGAGCGAGTTGGAATGGGCGGCGGCCATGGCGAGGATGTTGGCCATCGCCTCGCGCCCCTCGGCCTGGCCGGGGATCGGCACCCAGTTGGTCGGCACGCAGACAATGTCCGCGCCCTGCAGCGCCTGCAGCCGGTACACTTCCGGGAACCAGCCGTCGTAGCAGATGGCGACGCCGATACGCCCGATGGCGGTCTGGAACACCGGGAAGCCGTTATTGCCCGGCTCGAAGAACAGGTTCTCGTTCCCCCACAGATGCGTCTTGCGGTAGGTGCCGATATGGCCCTGCGGGCCGATCACCACGGCGCTGTTGTAGAGCGCCTCGCCCTCGCGCTCGGTGATGCCGGCGACGATGAAGAGGCCGCGCTCGGCGGCGATCTTCGCCCAGGCCAGCGAGGTCGGGCCGTCCGGAATGGTTTCGGCCAGCGCGAAGGCTTCGGCGCGCGTCTCGAAGACGTAGCCGGTGTTGGCGAGCTCGGGCAGCACCACGAGCTTCGCGCCCTCGTCGGCGGCGCGCGAGATGAGGTCGAGCGTGTGGGCGACATTGGCCGCAGTGTCGCCGAAGCGCGGCTCCATCTGGATGCAGGCGACGCGAACAAGGCTCGAACTCGGCATCTGGGCACACCTCTCCGGGCGCCGCGGTCGCCCGCGTCGCGAAAACAAAAAGCCCCCGGCAGCGCCTTCCGGCGCCAACGAGGGCTGCACAGCCTGAATGTGAAGCGGCAACGCTGCCGCCGACGCTCCCCATGGAGCACGGTCATCGAAACGCAGCGGAAAGGCGGAGTCAAGCCCGAAGTGCCGACAAGTACGGCACTTGTTCAAATGCCTATAATCTAGGCGATATGCCTCTGCCGCTTGCTCAACGCTCGCCGTCCGTGTCGCGGCCGAGCTCGGCGAGCATGGCCTGCGCGTTGATGATCGAGGCGGCGACGGTGCCGATCGGCACGCGGCGGGCGGTCGCCTGCTTGCGGATGAACTGGTAGGCCTCGTCCTCGGTCAGGTTGCGCAGCCCCATCAGCAGCCGCGTCGCCTTCTCGACGTCGCGGCGGGTGCGCAGCGTGTCCTCGAGCTTGGCGATCTTGGACAGCAGCCGGCTTTCATAGCCGCGCATGGACAGCGCCAGCACGAGGTTGGACAGCACGCCGGAGGCGCGGATCGGGCGCACCAGCACGCCATGCGCGCTCGAATCGAGCAACGCCTTCAGCACGGTCGGATTCTCGTAATCGACGATGGCGATGTGGGCGATGCTGAGATCCGCCATGCGCCAGGGCATGGAGCTCCTGGTGTCGCGGTCGAGCAGGAAGAACACCGCGTCGAGCGGCAGCGGAAGCTGCGCGGGCGGTGGCCAGACCATCTGCACCTGGCAGCCGATGCGCTGGAGCTGGCGCACCAGATCCTCGCCGTCCTGGTCGCGCGGATGCACGACGGCGACGCGCGTGTTGCGCAGGTTCTGGATGACCGCGGCGCTCACCCGATCGCCTCCCCGACCCGCCGCACGGCTCGCCCGCCGGGCCTATGCATGGTCGTACACGTGGTCGACGAGATAGGGGTCCGGCTTCACCGGCGCGCGCGCCTCCCACGCCACGTCGAAGGTGCCGTGCGCGTTCACCACGCCGATGCGCGGGTGCAGATAGGTGTGGTTGTTGTCGGGGTCGATGCGGATGCGCCCCTGCGGCGCGTCGTATTCGGTGCCGAGCGCGGCGTCGACAAGGCGCTGCGTGTCGAGCGAGCCGGCCCGGCGCAACGCCTCGGCGAAGACGTGGATCTGGAAATAGGCCGCTTCGGCATACATCGTCACCGGCGCGTCATGGCCGAAGCGGGCGCGGTAGGCGGCGGCAAAGCGTCGGTTGGCGGGTGTGTCGACGGTCGAGAAATAGGGCGCGGCGGTGATGTGTCCGGCACACAGCTCCGGACCTATTGCGGCGACCTCGCCTTCGGCAAAGGTGAGGCTCGCCACCGGCATGGTGCGGGGATCGAGCCCGGCTTCGCGGAAGATGCGGTAGAAGGCCTGCCCGCCGGTGCCGACCACGGTGGAGAACACCACGTCCGGCGCCTTGCGCCTTATGTCCTCCACCACGCGGCGGATCTGGTCCTCGTGCGGCAGGACGGGTACATAGGTCTCGCCCACCACCTCGCCGCCCTCGCGCCCCACCACGTCGTGCATGATGCGGTTGGATTCGCGGGGATAGATGTAGTCCGAGCCGACGAGATAGAAGCGCCGGCCGAAATTGGCGAACAGGTAGCGCGCGAGCTGCAGGCTGTTCTGGTTCGGCGCCGCGCCGGTGTAGATCACGTTCGGCGAATATTCGAAGCCCTCATAGAGGGAGGGGTACCAGAGCAGCGCGTTGCGCCGTTCCACCGTGGCGAGGATCGCCTTGCGGCTGGAGGAGGCGCAGCAGCCGAAAATGGTGCCGATGCCGTCCTCGGTGAGCAGGCGCTCGGCATAGCGGCGATAGAGCTCGGGGCTGGATTCGGGATCGTAGCAGACCGGCTCGATGGCGCGCCCGTTGACGCCGCCGGAGAGGTTGATCTCCTCGATGGCCAGCGCGGTGCCGCGGAAATGCTCCGTCTCCGGCATCTGCATGTGGCCCTTGCGGGAGAACAGCACGCCGATCCGCCAGGTATCGGTACGGCCCCCGTCATTTCGGCCAACGTCAGTCCGGCCTGTGTCGGGCCGCCGATCTTCGCCCCTGTCGCGATCCGTCACCGCTTCCGTCCGCCGCTGCTGCGCCGCCATGTTTCGTGGCGGGGAAATCGCGCCGGGCAGGTGGCCCGCGCCTGCGCGGCGGCCCGCCCGACAGTCCGCGTTTATTCGCGCGCGGGCGTCCAAAACGCAAGCCGCGCGGGGAATGCGGGTCAGGCCGGTGCGCGCAGCCCCTGCACGATCAGGATCAGCCCGCCAATGGCGACGATGATGTCGAGTATGCGGATATGCGCGCGGCTGGAGAGCGTTCCGAGCACCCGCTTTGCCAGGAACACGCCGGGCGTCGCCGACACGCCGATGAGGAGCGCCATGACCCAGGAGGAGAGCGGCAGCGCGCCTGCCGCCACGAACACGCCGACCTTGATCACGCTGAGCACCAGCGAGATGCCGGCATCGGTGGCGATCACCGCCGCGCCGTTCAGCCCGGTCGCCAGCAGGATGGAGATCAGCACCACGCCGGTGCCGGCCGTGCCGCCCATAAGGACGCCATAGCCGGCGCCGGCCGCCATCAGTCCGCGACCCGAAAGCCGGCCGCGCATCCGCATGAGCGCGTGGCGGGCCGGGATCGCGACGATCAGCACCGTCCCGATGATCACCGAGATGAGGCCGCCCGACAGCCGGGTGTAGCCCCACGCGCCGAGCGCGGAGGCCGGCAGCGCGAAGGCGACGATGAGCAGGGCGCGGCGCAGGTCGAAATCGCGGCGGAAGGCGACGAGGCGCGAGGCGTTGGACATCAGCGAGGAGACGGCGATCACCGGCACCACCGCCTCGGGCCCGACGATGGGCAGCAGGATGGGCGGGAGCAGAAGGCCCGGCCCGTAGCCGGTGACGCCGCCGAGCGTGCCGGCGAGAAAGGCCATCAGCGCCACAAGCGCGTACTGCGCCGGCGTCACGGCTTCCAACATGCTCCGCTCCCGGCGCTGCGCCGGCGCGCCGCCTCAGGGGAGGTAGGCGCCGCCGTTCACATGGATGGTCTGGCCGGTCACGAATCGCGCGGCCGGACCCGCAAGATAGGCCACCATGGACGCGACGTCCTCGGCCGAGCCTTCCGCGCCGGTCAGCGTGCGGTTGCGCGCATGGTGGGCCGGGTTCTTCTCCGCCGTGCCGTGGCTGCGATCGGTGGCGATGCGGCCGGGCGAGACGAGGTTCACCGTGATGCCGCGCGGCGCCAGCTCCACCGCCAGCGCCTTGGTCAGCCCGTCCAGTCCCGCCTTGGCGGCCACCACATGGGCGCGGCCGGGCGCGCCGGTATAGGCGGTCAGCCCGCCTATGTTGACGATGGCGCCGGCCGGCGAGGCGGAGAGGTGCGGAATGGCGGCGCGGGTCAAAAGGAAGGCGCCGTCGAGGCAGATGCCGAGGATCTCGTGCCACTCGGCGAAGCTCATCGCCTCCACCGGCTTCTCGCGCCGCACCGAGGCGTTGTTCACCAGAATGTCGAGCCGGCCGAAACGCTCCAGCGCGTGGTCGACGATGATGTCGGCGGAGGATTCGCGCGCCACGTCGGCCAGCACGACGCTCGCCTCCGTGCCGGCCGCCTCGACTTCGCGGGCGACCGCCTCGGCGCTCTCGCGGTCGCTGCGGGCGACGATGACGACCGAGGTTCCGGCGCCGGCGAGCGCCAGCGCGATGGCGCGGCCGATATTGCGCGAGGCGCCGGTGACGATAGCGACCGGGCGGTGATGGATGTCGCTCATGCTCAGGCTCCCAGCGAGACGGTCGGCGCACCGGCGGCGATGCGGTCGATGGCGGCGCGCAGCGCCTCGGCGGTCGCCGTGTCGCCACCGCCGAACAGCACGTTGGCGGTGAACTTGGCGGTGAGCTCGGCATCGCTCAGCGGCTCGCGGGCGCCCCCGCGCATGTGCGGCTGGCGGATTTCGCGCACTGAGCCGTCTTTCAGCGTCGCCCGCAGATGGCCGGTGAAATTGTGCGGGTACTCGTCGGCCGGGTCGATCTCGTAGGAAATGCGCGCCGCGAGGGCGCGCACGTCGGCGCGCTGGGTCTGGTCGTCGCCGAACTGGCGCAGGCCCGCCGCGCCTTCGAGGAAGCCGACCGCCATGCAATAGGGCGTCGAGAACTTGGCGGCATAGCCGTTCGGCACCGTCTGCTTGGCGGCGAGCGGTTCCCACAGCCGGTGCACGGTGCCCTCGCCGACCTTGCAGACGATGGAAACGATCTCCTCGGCCGCCACCCCCTGTCGGGCCAGCGCGATGGCGCAGTCGATGAAGGGCTGGGTCATGGTCCCGCAGGCATAGGGCTTGAAGGCGATGGTCGGCATGATCCACTCCTCGCCGAGCCCGTCCAGCAGCGGCGCGAAGTTCGCCGTCTTCGAGGGCGCGAAGGCGCGGAAGAAGCCGTGGTCGCCTTCCAGCACCGTCGCCGGGCCGAGGAAGCCGGCCTCGGCGAGCAGCGCCGCGCGCAGGCCCGCCTGCGCCGCCGCGCCGGGGTGCAGGCGCTTGGTCCAGGTGCCGTCGGAGAGATATTCGATGATGCCCGAGGCCAGGCTGCCGGCGATGCCGATGGCGTTGGCGATGCGTGCCCGGTCGAGCCCGATGGCGACGCCGACGGCGGCGGAGGCGGCCAGCGCCCCGATGACCGCCGTGGGATGGAAGCCGGCCTTGTGAATGGCCTGCGGCGTCACGAGGCTTAGCCGGCTCATGATCTCCGCGCCGACTCCGATGCCGCGCATCACGGAGGCACCGCCGAGGCCGCGATGCTGGGCGATGGCGAGCGTCGCCGGCACCAGCACGGCGCCGGCATGCACCGGCCCGCCCTCGAAGGTGTCGTCATAGTCCTCGCCATGCGCCGCCGTGCCGTTGATCAGCGCGGCGTCGTAGAGGCCGAAGCCCTGCGCGTGGCCGATGGCGGTGCAGGGGCCGGGGCCGGCGGCGCTGGCGAGGGCGGCGCGCGTATAGGGCTCGTGCCGGGCCGAGAAGGCGAGGCCGCAAATGTCCAGCAGCAGGCGCCGGCTCACCGCGTCGGCCGCCGGGGGCGGGACGGCGCTTTCGGCGAAGGCGGCCAGGCGGCCGGCGGCGGTCGTGCCGGAAAGGGGGCTGTGCTGGTTCACTGGTGGGCTTCCTGCAGCTTGGTCCGGCGCGCTTCGCGATATTCGCGCGCCAGCGAGAAGGTGACGAAGAGGAGGGCGGCGCCGAGCAGCCCGACCGCGATCGGATCCTCGACGAAGATGTGGAAGTCGCCGCCGGAGAGCACCAGCGAGCGGCGGTAGCTCGATTCGACCATGTGGCCGAGCACGACGCCGAGGATCATCGGCAGCACGGGGAAGCGGGCGAGGCGCATGAAGTAGCCGACGAGGCCGAGGGCGAGCGCGAGGCCGAGGTCGAACGTGCTGTTGTTGAGCGTGTAGAGGCCCGACAGGATGAGCGCGAAGATGAAGCCCGAGCGATAGGGACGCGGGCGGTTCACCATCCACACGCAGGCCGGCAGGATGATCACGCCGACGCCGATCTGGGCGATGATGGCGATCAGCGAGCCGACATAGAGGCTGTCGATGACCTGCGGGTTCTGCTCGAACAGGCGCGGGCCGGGCAGCAGGCCGTGCATCAGCAGGCCGCCGAGCAGCACGGCGGTGGAGTTGGAGCTCGGAATGCCGAAGCTCAGCAGCGGGATCAGCGCGGTGGAGGCCACCGTATTGTTGGCGGTCTCGGGTGCGGCGATGCCTTCCTCCGATCCCTTGCCGAACTTTTCCGGCGTCTTCGACCAGCGGCGGGCCTCGTTATACGACATGAACGCGGCCACCGAGCCGCCACCGCCCGGCGTGAGCCCCTCGAACAGGCCGAGGATGCAGCCGATGATCTGCGAGCGGCGCAGCGTGCGCATCATCTCCCAACCGGGCAGGCGGATGCGGATCGAGTTGCCGAGCTGAGTGACCGATGTCGAGCCGGACTGGCTCATCAGCTCGGTGAGCGCGAACAGGCCGACCATCACCACGACAGGCTCGATGCCGCTCAGCAGGTCCGGCACGCCGAAGGTGAAGCGGGTGACGCCGGAGATCGGATCGGTGCCCACCGTGGCGATCATCAGCCCGATGACGGCGGCGGCGAGGCCCTTCAGCAGCGAATCGCCGCCCATCGAGGCGATGACGCTGAGGCCGAGAATGCCGAGCGCGAAATAGGAAGTCGGCTTGAAGGCGAGCGCCAGCCAGGAGAGCGGCTCGGTCAGCATCGCCAGCATGAGGAGGCCGAAGAGGCTACCGATCACGCCCGACATCAGCGAGATGCCGAGAGCCTCGCCGGCGCGGCCCTGCCGGTTCATCTCATAGCCGTCGATCACCGTAGCGGCGGAGGAGTTCGTGCCCGGCGTGCGGATGAGGATGGCCGGGATCGAGCCGCCATATTCCGCGCCGATATAGACGCAGGCGAGCAGCGCGATCGCCATGGCCGGGTCCATGGTGTAGGTGAAGGGCAGCACCAGCGCCATGGTGATGGACGCCGAGATGCCCGGCAGCGCGCCGCCGAGAATGCCCCAGGTCAGGCCGAGAATGGCGACCAGAAACAGCGGCGTGCCGGTGAGCAGATGAACGATGTCCCAGAAAGTCGTCACGAGAGCCATCCCTGAACGAGGATGCCGGCGGGCTGGTGGACGCCCAGCAGCTTGACGAAGATCGCCCAGTAGAGGGCCGCGCCGCCGATGGCGGCGGCCGGGATCACCCAGCTCCGCGCGGCGCCCTCATAGAACGCGACGGCGGCGATGAGCAGCGCGACGCTGAGCACATAGCCGGCATAGGGCAGCAATACGACATAGGCGGCGCCGATCAGCAGCAGGCCGAGGGCGCGCGGCACGGAGGCGTCGCCCTCTTCGTCGTCCTCGACGGCGGCCACCGGCCCGCCGGCGCGGCGCGCCGCCCGCGTCGCGAGGACCGCGCGGGCCATCATCACTAGGGCGATCAGCGCGAGCAGGCCGGCAAGCGCCAGCGGCAGGCCGGCGGCGCCGACCTCGTCCGACAGGGTGCTGTCGGCGATGGTGCCGATGGAGACGTAATAGGCGCCGGCAATGGCGAGCAGCACGGCGCCGGCGATGAGGTCGCGATTCATGGAGCGGTCCTCGCAGCGGTCCTCGCAGGCCCTTGCGGGCCCGGGACGGTCTTCGGGGGAAAGGGGCGTGGCGCCGGCCTGTCCGGCGGCGCCACGCGGGAGGGCGGGCCGCTACTTGACCGCGCCGGTTTCCTTCAGGAACGCCTCGGTGGTGTCGGCGAAATTGGTGATGAAGGCCGGGTACTCGGCGTGCGGAATGAAGTTCGCCACCAGCACTTCCTCGGTGTAGCGCTTCTTGTACTCGGGATCCTCCAGCACCGCCTTCACCGCCGTGTCCCACACCTTGGTCACGTCGTCCGGCAGGCCCTTGGGGCCGGCGAGGCCGCGGAACTTGACGAGGCTGACGTCGTAGCCGCTCTCCTTCACGGTCGGCACATCGGGCTTCTCGGGGATGCGCTGCGGGTTGAAGGTGGCGAGCAGGCGCACCTTGCCGGCCTCGATCTGCGAGCGCAGCTCCTGGATCTCGCCGATGCCGATGTCGAGCGTGCCGTTCAGCACGTTGAGCATCATGTCGCCGCCGCCCTCATGGGTGACGATGGCGGCGTTGACGCCGGCGGCGCGCTTGAGCTGTTCGGCGGCCTGGCGCTCCAGCGAGGCCGGATTGGAGGCGCCCCAGCGCCCGCGCTCGGACTTGGCCTTGTCGATCACATCCTTCAGCGTCTTGTAGGGGCCGTCGGCGCGCGTGTAGATCACCTCGCTGTCGGCGAACATGTTCACCAAGGGCTCCAGGTCCTTATAGGTGGCCGAGGGCTTGGAGAGCAGCGAGGTATAGATGTAGGTCGGCGTGGTGGCGTAGAACACGCTGCCGTCGGCCGGAGCCGCGGCGACGCGGGCGACGGCCTTGGCGCCGCTGCCGCCCTGCACGTTCTCCACCACGAAGGTGGCGGCGATGTACTTGCCGAGATACTTGCTCAATTCGCGCAGGAACACGTCACTGCCGCCGCCCGGGCTCGAATGGGTGACGAGGGTGACGACCTTCTGCGGATAGGCGAGCGGCTCGGCGTGGAGGGCGAATGTCCCGAGGGCGGCGGTCATGGCCGCCGCGATCAGGCCGGTCAGGGTCTTGCGCATAGATTCCTCCCATGGAGCGGGGCCGCCTCTGCCGGGCGGTCTCCCAGTGAAGACTTCAGGCGGCGGCACGCCTCCGGGACTTGCGGGGACGGGGCGCGGTAGCGGTGGTCACGCGGATTTCTCCTGCGGCTCGGCCGAGGAGGCGGGGGCGGGGGAGCGCGCGAGAAGGCGCTCCTTGCCGCTTTCGACATGGTCGAAGCAGGCCCGGAAGGCGGCCTCGGCATCGCCGGCGGCGATGGCCTCGACCATGCGGGCATGCTCCTCGTTGGACAGCTCCAGCGTGTTGCCGGTCATCAGATTGCCGGCGCGGTACAGGCGGAGCTGCTTGACGAGCCCGCGATACTGCGCGGCCAGCACGCTGTTGCCGGTGCTGGCCACCACGTAATCGTGGAACTCGAAATTCAGCGGGTAGTAGCGGTCGAAATCATGCCGGGCCGCGGCGGCCGACATGTCGTCGAGCATGGCGCGCAGCCGCGCGAGCACCACCGGGTCGCCCCGCTGCGCCAAAAGCTTGCCGGCATAGCCGAACAGCGCGGCGCGCACGCCATAGACCTCGATGACCTGCTCGATTTCCAGCCGGCGGATGAAAACGCCGCGATTGGGCAGCAGCTCCACGAGGCCGAGCGCCTCCAGCGAGCGCAGCGCCTCGCGCACCGGCCCCCGGCTGACGCCGAAGGCGGCGGCGAGCTGGTTCTCGTTCACCCGCCCGCCGACCGAGAGCCGGCCGTCGAGGATCATGCTCTCGATCTCGCGCTCCAGCAGCATCGGCAGCGAGTTGAGGCGAAGGAAGGTGACGTCGCGGCTGGTGGAGGAACTGTCCGACATGCGCTGAGCCTATCGCCGGATTGTAGAGTGTCAACAATTTAATGTCGCGTGTCGAATGTGAGCGGCGAGGCCGGCCGTTGTCCGGAGCCCTCGCGCCGGGCGGGGAACGGGAGCGGATTGCGGGGAAGACCCGGCACCCGGCATTGGCGCCCGGCGTTGTGGTTGACTATGGTCGCCGGCCCGTGCCCGACGCCTTTCAGGGAATTCGCCGCCGCATGTCTTCGACCGCTTCGTCCGCAGCTTCCATCGCCCAGCAGATCGCCGCGCGCATCGCGCAGGAGATCGGCGCCCGGCCGGCGCAGGCCGCCGCCGCCATCGCCCTGCTCGACGAGGGCGCGACGGTTCCCTTCATCGCGCGCTACCGCAAGGAGGCGACCGGCGGGCTCGACGACACCCAGCTTCGCCTGCTCGGCGAGCGCCTCGTCTATCTGCGCGAACTCGAAGCCCGGCGCGGCGCCATCCTCGAGTCGATCCGCCAGCAGGACAAGCTGACGCCGGAGCTGGAGGCGGGCATCGCGGCGGCGGCGACCAAGGCGGAGCTGGAGGACATCTATCTCCCCTTCAAGCCGAAGCGCCGCAACCGCGCCGACATCGCCCGCGAACGCGGCCTCGGCCCGCTGGCCGAGGCGATCCTGACCGAGCGCGCGCTCGTGCCGGCGGAGATCGCGACGGCCTATCTCACCGAGGAGGTGGCGGATGTGAAGGCGGCGCTGGAAGGCGCGCGCGACATCCTTTCCGAGCAGTTCGCGCAGAATGCCGAGCTTCTCGGCCGGCTGCGCACCTATCTCCAGCAGAACGCCTTCCTGCGCGCCCGCGTGGTCGAGGGCAAGCAGGAGGAAGGCGCCAAGTTCTCCGACTATTTCGACCATGTGGAGCGCTGGTCCGGCGTGCCGAGCCACCGCGCGCTCGCCATGCTGCGCGGGCGCAACGAGGATGTGCTGACCCTTGACATCGAGGTGGACGCGGACGATCCCCGCCCCGTCAAGCCGGTGGTGCGGATGATCGCCGACGCTTACGCCATCGGCGACACGCTGCCGGGCGATGTGTGGCTGATGGAGGTCGCGGGCTGGACCTGGCGGGTGAAGCTCGCCATGCATCTGGCGCTCGACCTGATGACCGAGCTGCGGCTGAAGGCCGAGACCGGCGCGATCGACGTCTTCGCCCGCAACCTCAAGGATTTGCTGCTCGCCGCGCCCGCCGGCACCCGCGCCACCATGGGGCTGGACCCCGGCATCCGCACCGGCGTCAAGGTCGCGGTGGTGGACGCCACCGGCAAGCTGCTCGCCACCTCGACGGTCTATCCCTTCCCGCCGAAGAATGATGTGCGCGGCACGCAGGGCGAGCTCGCCCGCCTCATCCGCCAGCACAGGGTCGAGCTCATCGCTATCGGCAACGGCACCGGCAGCCGCGAGACCGAAAAGCTGGTCGCCGAGATGCTGGGCGATCTGCCGCCGTTCGAGAACGGGATGAGGCCGATCAAGGTGGTGGTCTCGGAGGCCGGCGCCTCGGTCTATTCCGCTTCCGAGCTGGCGGCGGCCGAGTTTCCCGGTCTCGACGTCTCGCTGCGCGGGGCGGTCTCCATCGCCCGGCGCCTGCAGGACCCGCTGGCCGAGCTGGTGAAGATCGAGCCGAAGTCGATCGGCGTCGGCCAGTACCAGCACGATGTCGATCAGTACCATCTCGCCCGCGCGCTCGACGCGGTGGTGGAGGACGCGGTGAACGCGGTCGGCGTCGATCTCAACACCGCCTCCGCCTCGCTGCTGGCGCGGGTGTCGGGGCTCGGCACCGCACTGGCCGAGGCCATCGTCGCCCATCGCGACGCCAACGGCCCCTTCGCCAGCCGCAAGCAGTTGCTCGACGTGTCGCGGCTCGGGCCACGCACCTTCGAGCAATGCGCCGGCTTCCTGCGCATCCGCGACGGCAATGAGCCGCTCGACGCCTCCTCGGTGCATCCGGAGGCCTATGGCGTGGCGCGCCGGATCGTGAAGGCGTGCGGGCGCGACCTGCGCAGCCTGATGGGCGACAGCGCGGCGTTGTCGGGGCTGGATCCCCGCACCTTCGTCGACGAGCGCTTCGGCCTGCCGACCGTGCGCGACATCATCGCCGAGCTGGACAAGCCCGGCCGCGACCCGCGCCCCGCCTTCCGGACCGCCACCTTCGCCGACGGCATCGACGACATGAAGGACCTGAAGCCCGGCATGGAGCTGGAAGGCACGGTGACGAATGTCGCGGCCTTCGGCGCCTTCGTCGACATCGGCGTGCATCAGGACGGGCTGGTGCACGTCTCCCAGCTCGCCGACCGCTTCGTGAAGGACGCCCATGAGGTGGTGAAAGTGGGCGACGTGGTGAAGGTGCGGGTGCTGGAGGTCGACCTCAAGCGCAAGCGCATATCCCTCTCCATGCGCCGCGACGCGGGAGCGGCGGGAAGGCCCCCGGCAGCGGGCGAGCGGGCGCCACGCGGGGAGGCGAAACCCGTTAATGCGCCGGCTAAGAACCAGCGCCCCGAGACTCGCCGCCCCGAGCCGCAGGGCGCTCTCGGCGCGGCGCTGATGGACGCGCTGAAGCGGCGCTAGTTCCGCGGTGCGACGGGAAGGGCGGCGAGTACGCCGCGCAGCTTCTCCACCGCCTCGTCGATCTGCCGGGCGGTGAAGGGGCTGAAGCCGAGCGTGATGCGGTCGTCGACATCGACCTCCCCGCTGCGGGCGAGCAGCGAGAGCGGCATGATCTCCAGCCCCTCGCGCGCTGCCGCCTTGGCGAGCGCCCGCGCGCTGATGCCCGGCGCCAGCCGCGCGACGATCTCCATGCCGGTGTCGGTCGGCCGCGCCGTCATATAGGCGCCGAGCCGGCGCGCCAGCGCGTCGAGCAGATATTCCTGCCGCTGCGCGTAGAGCTTGCGCATCTTGCGCACATGGCTGGCGAAATGCCCCTCCTTCATGAAGCGGGCGACCAGCACCTGTTCGAGGATGGGCGAATAGCGTCCGACCACGGTCCGGGCGGAGACGAAGGCCTCCACCAGCGGCGCCGGCACGATGGCGAAGCCGAGCCGCAGCGCCGGGAACAGCGTCTTGCTGAAGGTGCCGAGATAGATCACCCGCGCGCCGCCATCCATGCCGTAGAGCGAGGGCAGCGGGCGGCCGGAATAGCGGAACTCGCTGTCGTAATCGTCCTCGACGATCCAGCCGCCGGAGCGGCTCGCCCAGTCGACGAGGCGCCGGCGGCGCTCCAGCGACAGCGCCATGCCGAGCGGGAACTGCTTGGAGGGCGAGACATAGACCATGCGCGCGTCCGGTGCCCGGCGCAGGGCCTCCTCCAGATCGAGCCCGTCATCGTCGACCGGGACGGGCACCGGCACCGCGCCGGTGGCGATGGCCGAGGCGTAGATGCCGTCATAGCCGGGATCCTCGCACACCACCTTGTCGCCCGGCATCAGCAGCAGCCGGCAAGCGAGGTCGACCGCCTGCTGCGCACCGGCGAAGATGATGACGTTCTCGGCGGTGCAGTCGATGCCGCGGCCGAGCGAGACATGTTCGGCAATGGCCTCGCGCAGCGGCGCATAGCCCTGCGGATCGCCCTCGCCCATCAGGTGGTTGGCGGTATCGGCGTCGAGCCGGCGGTAGAGGTCGGCGGCGAGCTTGGCCCAGAGCTGCACGGGAAAGGCGTCGAGCGCGGGGAAATTGGAGCGGAACGGCACAGGCCGGCGCATGTGGCGCAGCGTCTGCGGCGCGTGGGCGAGCGCCACGCCCAGCTCGACGCCGGAATCGATGCCCGGATCGGCGGCGAGTTCGACCGCAAGGTCGAGGCTGCGGTCGAGACTGCCGGCCGCCTTGATCGCCGGGTTGATGCGCGGCGCGGCGGGCTCCACCACCTCGGCGGGCGGCTCGCGCGAGACATAGGTGCCCGAGCCGGAAAGCCCTTCAAGATAGCCCTCGGCGGCGAGCTGCTCGAAGGCGAGCATGATGGTGTTGCGCGAGACGCCCAGCGCCTGCGCGAGGTCGCGCGTCGAGGGCAGGCGCTGGCCCGGCTTGATGGAGCCGCCGACGATCTCCGCCGCCAGCCCGTGATAGATCTGCCGGTAGAGGGGTGCGTCCGGCCGGCGTTCGAGATTCAGCCCCAGCGCGTCGAGCAACACGTCCTGCACTCCGGTCAAGGCCCCCCTGTGCGGGGCACGCAATGACCATGCCACATCATGCGCCTCCGGTCGCCTCGTGGCTCAGACCGCCCGCTCGCGCTCGGGCCGGTGACCGAAGGCGACCTTGCCGGTCAGCATCAGCACGAACATCACCGCCAGCCCGACCACGACGACGAGATTGACGGCGGTGGCGAGCGCGTAGAGCTCCGGCTTCACGCCGTAGCGCAGCGCGCCCCAGGCCACCGAGGGCAGGGTCGGCGTGGCGCCGAGCAGGTAGAAGGAAATCTCCAGATTGTTGAACGCCATGATGAAGGTGACGATGAAGGCGCCGAGCAGGCCGGGCCAGATCAGCGGCAGCGTCACCTCGAAGAAGGTGCGGGTCGGCGAGGCGCCGAACACCATGGCCGCGTCGTCCAGCCGCCAGTCGTAACGGTAGAGCTGCGTCGCCATGATCAGCAGCGCGTAGCTGAAGCAGTGCACCGCATTGGCGAGGATCGCCGAGACGAGGTTGCCCTGCAGTTCGAGGAACAGCCCGTTGAAGATCAGCGAGGCGATGCCCAGCAGCACCTCCGCCACGAAGAGCGGGGCGACGAAGAGCACGAGATAGAGCCCCGTGCGCCGGCCGGCGTGGCGCATCAGCCCGAGCGTGGCGGCGGCCGCCAGCAAAGTGGAGAGCGCGCCCGCCCCCACGCCGAGGATGAGGCTGTTCGCGAAGGCGTTCTGGTACAGCGAATTGGCGAACAGCCGCCCGAAGGTGTCGAGCGTCCAGCGCGGCGGGTAGGGGAAGGCGTGGTTCTTCGCGAAGGCGCCGAGGCCGATATGCACGATCGGCAGATAGAGGAAGAGATAGGAGATGGCGAGCGTCGCCAGCAGCGCGTATTTGCTCAGGAAGCGTGTCAGGCGGCGGGCCATCATCCCCTCCCGAAGCCGGTGAAGCCGGTGCGGCGCAGGTCGACCTTGAGGCAGACCGCCAGCACGGCGAGGATCGAGGTGAGGAACAGCACGACGCCCATGGCGGCGCCGAGCGCCCAGGTGCCGCTCTCGCCGAACTGCTGCGCCATCGCCATGCCGTAGAGCGTGCCGTTCGGCCCGCCGAGGAAGCGCGGTGCCAGTGTCGCCGACAGGCACGGGATGAAGCACAGCGCGAAGCCGATCAGCGTGCCGAACAGGTTCAGCGGCCAGGTGATTTCGAAGAAGGCACGCGCCGGGCTGGCGCCGAAGATCTTCGCCGCATCGATCAGCCGGGCATCGAAGTTCAGCAGCGACAGGTAGATCACCGTCACCACGATCGGCAGGTAGAGATAGACCAGCCCGATGGCGCTGGCGACGTTGGTGTACATGATGAAGCGCAGCGGCGCCGCGCCGAGCGCCATCAGCACGCCGTTGATCAGCCCGAGCGGGCCGAGCAGGCCCTGCAAGGCGATGACGCGCAGCACCTCGCCGGTGAGGAAGGGCACGGCGAAGGCGAGGGTGAACAGCAGCCGGTAGCGCCCGCCATAGAGGATGATGGCGTAGCTGACCGGCCAGGCGATGACGACGCAGATCACCGAGACGAGGCTCGCCATCACCAGCGAGCGGACGAGGAAGGTGACATAGGCGCCCTCGGTCGCCAGCGTGAGGTAGTTGCCGAGGTTCCAGTCCTGGACGATGTGGTAGTTCTCGGTGCGCCAGAAGCTGAGCACCACCATCGAGACCAGCGGCAGCACGAACAGCGCCAGCAGGAACGCCGTCGGGACGCCGAGAAGGAGGGGGCCGGACCAGCGTCCCTTCATGAGGGCCGCTCCCCGTCCGCGTCGAACAGGTCCATATCGGCGGCGTCGAAGCTGGCCGTCACCGCCTCCCCCGCAAGGAAGGCCCGCTCCGAGCGTGGGCGGCTGGCGTTGAGCTCGCGATTTCCGAAGGCGAGGATGTAGTCGGCATAGGCGCCGCGCAGGATGACGTCCTTCACCGTGCAGGCGAGGCTGTTGGCCCCGGCGGGCGTCGCGCCGGCGGGATCGAGGCGCAGCTTCTCGTTCTTGACGAAGAGCATCGCCCGGCTGCCGGCGGCAAGGCCGGCGGCGGGTACCGCGAGGCGCGCGCCGCAATCGCTCGCCAGCATGCCGGCGCCGTCCAGCGTGCCCTCGAAGCGGTTCGAGCGGCCGACGAACTGGGCGATGAAGGCGGTGCGCGGCGTGTCGTAGATCTGCGTGCGGGGCGCGAAGTCCTCGATGCGGCCCCGGCGCACGACCGCGATGCGGTCGCTCATCGAGAGCGCCTCTTCCTGATTATGGGTGACGTAGATGAAGGGGATGCCGAGCGCGATCTGGTGGCGGCGGATCTCGACCTCCATCTCCTGGCGCAGCTCGCGGTCGAGATTGGCCAGCGGCTCGTCGAGCAGCAGCGCCTTCGGCCGGCCGACGAGGCCGCGCCCCAGCGCCACGCGCTGCTGCTGGCCGCCGGAAAGCTGGTTGGGGTAGCGCTTTTCCAGCCCGGCCAGCGAGAGGATGCCGACCACCCAGGCCACCCGCTCCTCGATCTCCGCCTTGGGCAGCTTGAGCATGCGCAGCGGGAAGGCGAGGTTCTCGTAGACGGTGCGGTGGGGGAACAGCAGGAATTCCTGGAACACCATGGCCACGCCGCGCCTGTGCGGCGGCAGGTCGGTCACGTCCACGCCGTCGATGAGGACGCGGCCGGTGGTGGGCTTCTCCAGGCCGGCGATGATGCGCAGCAGCGTCGTCTTGCCGGAGCCGCTGGGACCGAGCAGCGAGACGAACTCGCTCTGGCCGATCCCCATGTTCACGCGGTCCACGGCCCAGATGTCGCCGTACTGGCGCGAAACCCCGTCGAGGGTGATGTACACGTTCTCAGGCTCCCGGATTCAGGTCTCGAAGGTCGTCGCGGCGGCCGGACGCGCGCGGGTGCGCCGGCCGCCGCGCGCTCAGGCCGCCTGCATCCGCGACCAGACCCGTTCCCACTTCTCCGTCGAGGAGGGCTGGTCGAACATGTACATCTTGGAGAGTTCGCCGGTGCGGTCCATCAGATAGAGCTTCTGCTCCTCCGGCGTCGACAGGGAGCGAATGTCGATGGTGGTCGAGCAGCCGCTGGCCAGCGCGATCTTCTTCATGGTCTCGGGCGCGGTCATGAGGTCGATGAAGCTCTGGCAGACGTCGAGCCCCGCCCCGTCCGGCACGCCGGAAGAGACAAGCCAGGTGTCGACCCAGCCGAGGCCGCCTTCCTTCGGCACCAGCGTGTGGGCGAAGGTGGTGTCGATCTCGCCCTTCGCCTTCTTGGCGAGGAGGAGGCGGTAGACCTGCGCGAATTCCGGTGCCGCGACCACGGCGCCGCTCGCCAGGAGCTGTTCGAGCGTCGCATTGTCCTGATAGCGGGTGAGGAGGAGCTTCTTCTGCTCGATCAGCAGCTTTTCGACCCCATCCAGCTCCGCGTCGGTCAGCACATAGGGATTGAACGACTTGCCGTCCGGGCGCGGCTTGTCGATGGTGCCCATGCGGCTGGCGACGAGGATGCCGGTGAGCGCGATGTTCTCCTCGAAGCGGGCGCTGGTCGACAGGCGGCCGCCGAATTCGGGATCGAACAGCACTTCGATGCTGGCGGCCTTCTCGGCGGGCACCTGGTCGGCATTGTAGGTGGTGCCGTAGCTGCCCCAGCAGAAGGGCACGCCGAACTGCACGCCGGTCTTCTCGTCGGTCAGCAGCTTGTACTGGTCCGGCTTGAACACCGGGAACAGATGCTGCGTGCTCGGCATCTTGGCGTAGTCGACGGTGCGGATCAGCTTCTCTCGGAAATACAGGCTCGGCCAGAAGCCGTCCGCCTGCACGAGGTCGAAATCCTTCGTGCCGCCGACGCGCAGCTTGTTGTAGGCCTCGGAATTGCCGTCGAAGAAGGTGGGGGCGAACTTGACCTTGTACTTCTCCTCGAAGCCGGCGATCACGTCCGGCAGCAGGTAGCCTTCCCACATCAGCGCGCGCAGCTGGGTGGGGGCGGCGGAGGCCGGCCGGATATAGGGCGCGGTCACGGTGGCCAGCGCACCGGCGGCCAGCGTCTTCAGTGCCTGCCGGCGGTCAACCGACGAGGAGGCCGGAGCGGCGGCCTGCGCGGCGGCGGAATGCGACTCGTGCGGTTTCATCTTCCAGTCCCCTGATTCAGTTGTGGCGTTGTGCATCGGCGGGAACCGCCCGGCCTGTCGTCTCTCCCGAACCGGCCCCGGGCTGCATCGGCCCGGGGTCCGGCGTCTGTCGTGCGGGGCCGCTCAGGCGGCGGCGCTGAACGGGTTGTCGGCGTCGGCATAGTTGACCGGCGTCATGTGCCAGCCCTCCTTGTGCTTGCGCCAATAGGTCTCCTTGATCTTCGCGCTGATCGGGCCGGGCCGGTCGTTGCCGTAGATGCGTTCGTTCACGCGGGCGCAGGGCATGACGCCGCCGGCCGTGGTGGTGGTGAACACCTCGTCGGCGTCCATCAGCTCCTCGAAGGTGATGGGGCCGACGATCGGCTCGAGGCCGAGCTCGGGGCAGATATCGAGCACGGCGAGGCGGGTGATGCCGCGCAGGGCGCCGCGATCCGGCGTGATGACCTTGTTGTCCTTGACGATGAAGACGTTGAAGCCGGCGCCTTCGGTCAGATAGCCCTCGGAATCGAGCAGGATGGCGGTGTCGAAGCCCTTGTCCTTGGCTTCGAACATGCCGCGCGTGAAGTCGCGCCACATGTAGTTCTTCAGCGTCGGGTCGAGGGAGTTCTGCGAGATGCGCGGAACCTGCGCGACGAGGAGATGCGCGCCGCGCTCCTGCACGTCCGGCTTGATGACGTCCACCCACGGCACCGCATAGGCAATGAAGGTGTTCTCGCAGTCGGCCGGATCGCGCGAGCCGTAGACGCGCGGCACGCCGCGGGTGGAGACCATGGCGACGAAGGCGTCCTTCAGCCCGGAGAGGGCGACGACTTTGCCGAGAATCTGCCGCATCTCCTCGCGGGTCACACCGGGATCGAGCCGGTAGCCCTCCAGCGAGCGGTGGAAACGGGTGAGGTGGTCTTCCAGGCGGAAGAAGCCGCCATCGGTGACGTGGACGACGTCATAGGTCACGTCCGAATGGGTGAAGCCCCAGTCGCCGACCGGGATCTTGGCCTCGGAAATCGGGACATACTGGCCGTTGATGTAGGCGGCGCCTTTCGAAAAATCGGGTTTCGCCTCGCTCATCGCATGCACTCCAGGCAGGTGGGTTGCGCCATTGCGGAGCGGAGACTGGCGCAAGCGGCCCCTGCCAGAAAGTGCCGTTTGCCTGAAAAGTGACAGTGCCAATTTGGCAGGCAAGCGGACCGGTCCGCCCCGCCGCCAATCCCCGTGCCGGCCGCGGCGCAGGGCCGCGTTGCGCCGTCGCGGCTTCCCCCGGCGCGCCAAATGGCCTAAGCGCCGTGCAGTTTTCCCGCAGGGCCCCGCGCGCATGATCCGCCTCGATTCCATCGGCAAGCAGAACGGCAAGCAGATCGTCTTCATCGAGGCGTCGGCGACGCTGCTCAAGGGCGAGAAGATCGGCCTCGTCGGCCCCAATGGCGCCGGCAAGACCACGCTGTTCCGGCTGATCACCGGCGAGGAAGCCCCGGATGAAGGGCAGGTGTCGGTCGATCGCGGCATCACCATCGGCTATTTCAGCCAGGATGTCGGCGAGATGGCCGGCCAGTCCGTGCTGGCCGCCGTGATGGACGGCGCCGGCCCGGTGAGCACCATCGCCGCCGAGCTGCGCGCGCTGGAGGCCGCCATGGTCGATCCCGAGCGCATGGACGAGATGGACGCCATCATCGAGCGCTATGGCGAGGTGCAGGGCCGCTTCGAGGAACTGGACGGCTATTCGCTGGAGGGGCGCGCGTCCGAGGTGCTCGCCGGCCTCGGCTTCAGCCAGGAGATGATCGACGGCGACGTCGGCAAGCTCTCGGGCGGCTGGAAGATGCGCGTGGCGCTCGCCCGCATCCTGCTCATGCGCCCCGACGTGATGCTGCTCGACGAGCCCTCCAACCATCTCGACATCGAGAGCCTGATCTGGCTGGAGGCGTTCCTGAAGAATTTCGACGGCGCGCTGATGATGACCTCGCACGACCGCGCCTTCATGAACCGCATCGTCACCAAGGTGGTGGAGATCGACGCCGGCGCGCTCACCACCTATTCCGGCGACTACGAGTTCTACGCCCAGCAGCGCGCGCTGGCCGAGAAGCAGCAGCAGGCGCAGTTCGAGCGCCAGCAGGCCATGCTCGCCAAGGAGATCGCCTTCATCGAGCGCTTCAAGGCGCGCGCCTCCCATGCCGCGCAGGTGCAGAGCCGGGTGAAGAAGCTCGACAAGATCGAGCGCGTGGAGCCGCCGCGCCGCCGCCAGACCGTGGCCTTCGACTTCCCCGCGCCGCCGCGCTCGGGCGAGGACGTCGTGAGCCTGAAGAACGTCCACAAGAGCTACGGCCCGCGCATCATCTATGAGGGGCTCGACTTCCATGTGCGCCGGCGCGAGCGCTGGGCGGTGATGGGGGTGAACGGCGCCGGCAAGTCGACCCTGCTCAAGCTGGTGGCCGGCGAGACCGTGCCCGACGACGGCACCGTCGCGCGCGGCGGCAGCGTGAAGATGGCCTATTTCGCCCAGCACGCCATGGAGGTGCTGGAGGGCGAGAGCACCGTGTTCGAGACGCTGGAGGACGCCTTCCCGCAGGCGGGCCAAGGGAGCCTGCGCACGCTCGCCGGCTGCTTCGGCTTTTCCGGCGACGACGTGGAGAAGCGCTGCCGCGTGCTCTCGGGCGGCGAGAAGGCGCGGCTCGCCATGGCCCGCATGCTCTACGACCCGCCGAACTTCCTTGTGCTGGACGAGCCGACCAACCATCTCGACATCGCCACCAAGGAGATGCTGATCGCGGCGCTGGCCAATTACGAGGGCACCATGGTCTTCGTCAGCCACGACCGGCACTTCCTCGCCGCGCTGTCGAACCGGGTGCTGGAGCTCACCCCGGAGGGCGTGCACCAGTATGGCGGCGGCTATACCGAATATGTCGCGCGCACCGGGCAGGAGGCGCCGGGGCTGCGGAGCTGACGCGCCAGCTCCCGCCCGTTCGCCGCCCCAAGGCGCGGCCGCGATCTGACGTTGCGTGCGCGGCACCGGGCGGGCTGCGCATTCGGTCATCTCAGCTTCGAATACGGTCAAGCAGCCTGTCGTGCAGGCAATAGGCTTTCCCTGCGGTGCCGATACAGCGGCATGATCGCCAATATGAGGGAACAGCAATGATCAAGCGCCTTCTCGTTGCCTGCGTCGCCTTGTCCGCCTCGGTCGCGCCGCCCGCCTTCGCCGGCGATCCGGCGTCCTGCGCCAAGCCGACCTTCTCCGATGTCGGCTGGACCGACATCACCGCCACCACCGAGATCGCCCGCCAGCTCCTGACCGGCCTCGGCTACAAGCCGGACGTCGCCATCCTCTCCGTCGCCATCACCTTCAAGGCGCTGGAGAACGGTGACCGCGACGTCTTCCTCGGCAACTGGATGCCCCTGCAGGAGCCGACGCAGGTGCCGCTCGTCAAGGACGGCAAGATCGAGATCGTGGCGACCAACCTCAAGGACGCCCGCGTCGGCTTCGCGACCTCCAAGGCCGCCTATGATGCCGGGCTCAAGACCTATGCCGACATCGCCAAGTTTAGGGACAAGCTCGACGGCAAGATCTACGGCATCGAGGCCGGCAGCAGCGCCAACAGCACCATCTCCAAGATGATCGCCGACAACACCTTCGGGCTCGGCGGCTTCACGCTGGTGGAATCGAGCGAGCAGGCGATGCTCTCGCAGGCCGGCCACCGCATCAAGCAGGGCGAGCCGGTGGTGTTCTTCGGCTGGCAGCCGCACCCGATGAACATCAACATGCCGATCACCTATCTCACCAACGGCAATGACGTGTTCGGCCCCAATGACGGCGGCGCCACCGTGGTGACGCTGTCCCGGCCGGGTTACGTCAAGCAGTGCCCGAATGTCGGCAAGCTGCTGACCAACCTGACCTTCGACGTCGCCACCGAGGACCGGCTGATGAGCGACATCCTCGACAAGGGCATGCAGCCGGACGCCGCCGTGCGCGCCTGGCTGAAGGAGAACCCCGCCGCCATCGACCGCTGGCTCGACGGGGTGACCACGTTCGACGGCAAGCCCGGCGCGGCGGCCGTGAAGGGCGCCCTCGGCGTGAAGTCCTGAGTTTCCGGTAGGCTTGCGACTGACGGAACGAGGGCCCGGCTACAGCCGGGCCCTTCGTGCTGCCGAGGGCGGCTGGCCGAACTGGCGGCGGAAGGCGCGCGACAGCGAGGCGATGGCCGAAAAGCCGGTGCGCTCGGCGATATCGGCGATGGGCAGGTTGGTGTCGAGCACGAGCCGCCGCGCCGCGCTGAGGCGGAGCGCCACGTAATAGGCGCCGGGCGCCACGTCGACCGTGCGCAGGAACAGCGTCTCCAGGCTGCGGGTCGACACGCCCACCCGGCGCGCGATGGCGGCGATGGTGAGCGGGCGGTCGATATGGGTTTCCATGATGCGGATCGCCTCGGCGACGCGCGGCTCGTGCTGGCGGATGCGCCCGAGCGAGACGATGGGCTGCACGTCCGAGCCGGTGCGCACTTCCTCGTAGATGTAGAGGCTCGCGACATCGAGCGCCGCCGAATAGCCCTGCCGGGCGCGGATCAGCGCCAGCATGCAGTCGAGCGCCGGTGTCGCCCCACCTGTCGTGAACACCGGCTCGTCCACCACCCAGCGGTCCGGCTGCACGTCGGCGTGGGGAAAGCGGGCGGCGAAATCCTCCAGATCCTCCCAGTGCGTGGTGGCGCGGCGCCCGTCGAGCAGCCCGGCATAGCCGAGCAGCCAGGAGCCGGATTCGATGCCGCCGACGATGGAGGAGCGCTTCGCCCCGGCGCGCAGCGCCTTGAGCACCGGGGGCGTCGCATGGCTGGCGACGTCGAAGGCCGCCACCGCGATCAGCGCGTCCTGCCGGGCGGCGGGATCGAAGGCGCCTTCGACCGGGATCGGCAGGCCGCAGCTCGACACCGGCATGGCGCCGTCCATCGAGGTCAGCCGCCAGCGATAGGCGGTGCGCCCCAGCACGCGGTTGGCGCCGCGCATCGGGTCCAGCGTGGCGGCGAGTGAGAGCAGCGACAGGCCGGAGAACAGCACCAGCGTGACGTCGAGCGGATCGTTGGAATGGGCAAAGATCATCGCTTCGCAAAATGAAAAATGGATTGCGGATCAAGTTGCGTCACACGCCGGCTTTGCCGTCAAGCTCGGCGCATCACACCGGAGGTTTCCATGCCGCTTTCGATGAACCGCGACGTCTTCATCACCTGCGCCGTCACCGGCGCGGGCGACACCACGGGCCGCTCGCCGCATGTGCCGGTGACGCCGAAGCAGATCGCGGAATCGGCCATCGACGCGGCCAGGGCCGGCGCGGCGGTGGTGCACTGCCATGTGCGCGACCCGGAGACCGGGACGGCGGCGCGCCGGCTCGAACTCTACCGCGAGGTGACGGACCGCATCCGCGCGGCCGAGGTCGACGTGGTGCTGAACCTGACCGCCGGCATGGGCGGCGACCTCGTCTTCGGCGGGGTGGAGACGCCTTTTCCCCTCAACGCGAAGGGCACCGACCTCGTCGGCGCCACCGAGCGCGTGGCGCATGTCGCCGCCTGCCTGCCGGAGATCTGCACGCTCGACTGCGGCACGATGAATTTCAACCTCGGCGACTATGTGATGACCAACACGCCGGCGACGTTGCGCGAGATGGCGCGGCAGATGACGGCGCTCGGCGTACGGCCGGAGATCGAGGCCTTCGACACCGGGCATCTGTGGTTCGCGAAACAGCTTGTCGAGGAGGGGCTGATCGAGGCCCCCGTGCTGATCCAGCTTTGCATGGGCATTCCCTGGGGCGCGCCGGACGACCTCAATACGTATCTGGCGATGGTCAACAATGTGCCGGCCGGCTGGACCTTCTCGGCCTTCTCCATCGGGCGCAACGCGCTCGCCTATCCCGCCGCCGCCGTGCTGGCGGGCGGCAATGTGCGCGTCGGGCTGGAGGACAACCTCTATGCCGGCAAGGGCAAGCTCGCCACCAACGCCCAGTTGGTCGAGAAGGCCGCGACGGTGGTGACGAATATGGGCGCGCGCATCATCGGCCCGGCCGAGGTGCGCGAGAAGCTGAAGCTGGTGAAGCGCTGAGGAGCGATGGCGATGACGTCCCTTTCCCCCATTTCCCGCGCGGCGGCCATCGGCGGCGGGGTCATCGGCGGCGGCTGGATCGCCCGCTTCCTGCTCGCCGGCATCGACGTGGCGGTGTTCGACCCGCACCCCGAGGCACAGCGCATCGTGGCCGAGGTGATCGCCAATGCCGAGCGCGCCTATGGGCTGCTCACCGGCGCGCCGCTGCCCCAGCGCGGTCGGCTCACCTTCGCCGCCAGCGTCGCCGAGGCGGTCAAGGACGCGCAATGGGTGCAGGAAAGCGTGCCCGAGCGGCTGGACCTCAAGCGCCGCGTGCTCGCCGAGATCGACGCGGCGGCGGCGCCGGACGCGCTGATCGGCTCCTCGACCTCCGGCCTGAAGCCGACCGAGCTGCAGGAAGGGCTGTCCCATCCCGAGCGGCTGTTCGTCGCCCATCCCTACAACCCGGTCTACCTGTTGCCGCTCGTCGAGATCGTCGGCGGCACGGCGACGACGCCCGCCACTGTCGCGCGGGCGAGGGAGGTGCTGGACGCCATCGGCATGAAGGGCGTCGTCATCGCCCGCGAGATCGAGGCCTTTGTCGGCGACCGGCTGCTGGAGGCGCTGTGGCGCGAGGCGCTCTGGCTGATCAAGGACGACATCTGCGACGTCGAGACGCTCGACGATGTGATCCGCTATTCCTTCGGCCTGCGCTGGGCGCAGATGGGCCTGTTCCAGACCTACCGCATCGCCGGCGGCGAGGCCGGCATGCGCCATTTCCTCGCCCAGTTCGGCCCCTGCCTGCACTGGCCGTGGACCAAGCTTACCGATGTCGTCGACCTCGACGAGGCGCTGGTCGAGAAGATCGGCGCGCAGTCGGACGCGCAGGCCGCGGGGCTTTCGATCCGCGAGCTGGAGCGCATCCGCGACGAGAACCTCGTCGGCATCGTGCAGGCGCTCAAGGCCGGCCAAGGCGGGCGGGGTTGGGGTGCGGGCGCGCTGCTGGGCGATTTCGAGCGGCGGCTCTGGGCGGCGGCGGGCGGTGAGAGGGAGAGTGCCCCCGAGATCGGCGCGCCGCTCGCGCTGCACGAGGCGCGCGTCTCCCCGGCCTGGATCGACTATAACGGCCACATGACCGAGCACCGTTACTTGCAGGTGTTCGGCGACGCCACCGACGCGCTGCTGCGCCTGATCGGCGTCGACCTCGCCTATGTCGAGGCGGGGCGCAGCTACTACACGGTGGAGACCCATATCCGCCATCTCGACGAGGCGCGGCTCGGCGAGGCGCTCAAGGTGACGACGCAGCTTCTCGCGGTCGACGGCAAGCGGCTACACCTGTTCCACCGCCTGTTCGCCGGCGAGGGCCGCGAGATCGCCACCGCCGAGCAGATGCTGCTGCATGTCGACACCAAAGCGGGGCGCGCCGTGCCGGCGCCGGAGGCGGTGCTTGCCAAGCTGTCGCCCATCGCACAGGCGCATGCCCGGCTCGCCGTGCCCGAGGGTGCCGGCCGCTCGGTCGGCGCGAAGAAGCTGGCCGAGGCCGTGTAAGGCGGGGGCGGAGACGGGCGCGCGGGAAACGGCTATAGGAGGGCCGCTACCACCGCGCGCCATTTCCGGGCTTCGCCATGACGTCCACCGTCGCGACCTCCTCCGCCTCGCGCCTGCTGCGCGAACCCTTCGGCACGCTGCCGGACGGGCGCCTCGTCGAGCGCCTCCGCCTCATCGGCGACGATGGCTTCGAGGTGGCGATCCTCACGCTCGGCGCTACGGTGCAGGCGCTTCACGTGCCGGACCGCTACGGGCGGCTCGCCGACATCGTGCTCGGCCATGACGCGCCGGGGCCTTATCTCGCGACGCCGCGCTTCTTCGGGGTCGCGGTCGGGCGCTACGCCAACCGCATCGCCGACGGGAGCTTCGCGCTGGACGGCGAGACGTTCCGCGTCCCGGCCAATGACGGCCCCAACGCGCTGCATGGCGGCCCGGAGGGCTTCGACCGCCGGCTGTGGACGATCGAGGAGACGCGCGAGGGCGCGGCGCCGTCGGTGCGGCTCTCGCTGGTCAGCCCCGATGGCGATCAGGGCTTTCCCGGCCGGCTGGAAGTGAGCGTCACCTATACTCTAAGCGGGGCCGACGCGCTGACCATCGCCTTCTCCGCCTCGACCGACCGTCCCACCGTGGTGAACCTCACCCATCACGGCTATTTCAACCTCGCCGGGGTGGAGGAGGGTGGCGACGTGCTCGACCACCTGCTCACTATCCATGCCGACGACTATCTGCCCATCGACGAGGAGGCGATCCCGCTCGGCGGGCCGCAGAGCGTCGACGGCACGCCCTTCGACTTCTGCACGCCGCGCCCCATCGGCGCGCGTATCCGGCAGGCCGACGAGCAGCTGCGGCGCGGCCGTGGCTATGACCACAATTACTGTCTCGACGGCGGCTTCACCGCCCGGCCGCGCCTTGCCGCGCGGGTGCATCACCCCGCCTCCGGGCGGGTGATGGAACTGCTGACCGACCAGCCGGGCCTGCAATTCTATTCCGGCAATTTTCTCGACGGGAGCGCGGCGGGCAAATATGGCCGGCTGCATCGCCAGTCCGAGGGTTTCTGCCTGGAGCCGCAGGCGTGGCCCGACACGCCGAACCGGCCGGACTATCCCCCCGCACGGCTCGATCCGGGCGAGACCTACCGCCACGTCTCGATCTACCGCTTCCCGGTCGCCTGAGGCCGTCCGTCAGTCGTGCGCGGCGTGCACATGCGGATGGCTGTGCAGGTGGGGGTGGTTGTGGATCTCGGCGGGCGCCAGCCGGCCTTGGTCCATGAGCATCGCCCGCGTGGCCAGCTCGGCGACGAAGCCGTCATCGTGCGAGACCAGCAGCAGGGCGCCGGGGAAGCGCCGCAGGGCGTCGCGCAGCCGCTCGCGATTGGCCGCGTCGACGCCATTGGTCGGCTCGTCGAGCATCAGCACGTCCGGGCGCATGGCGAGCAGGCCGGCGAGGCAGACGAGCCGCTTTTCGCCGCCGGACAGCCGGTGGCTCACACGTCCGGCGAGGGCGCCGATGCCCAGCCCCTCCAGCGCCGCCTGCGCGCGGGCCTGCGCCTCCTCGGCCGTGCAGCCGGTGTTGAGCGGGCCGAAGGCGACGTCCTCGATCACGGTCGGGCAGAAGAGCTGGTCGTCGCTGTCCTGGAAGAGATAGCCGATGCGCGGGCGCTGGGGGCGGAAGTCGCGCTCGCTGCGGCAGAGCGTACCGAACAGCCGAACCTCGCCGGCGCTGGCGCGCTCCAGCCCGACCAGCGTGCGCAGCAGCGTGGTCTTTCCCGCCCCGTTCGGGCCGACGATGGCGAGGCGTTCGCCGGCCGCCAGCGAGAGGCTGGCGCCGCGCAGCACCGCCGCGCCGTCGCGCAACACGACGACCTCCTGAAGCGAGAGCAACGCGGTCATGCGGCGTCCATCATGCGAAGCCCTTCACGCGATATCCATCGCCAGAGCGAGGATGCCGCCGCCCGCGAGCAGCGCGAAGCCGGCCCAGTCGCGGAGCAACGGTGCGGGCAGGGGGGCATAGGGGAAGCGTCCGTCATAGCCACGGCACGCCATCGCCTCCTCGACGCGGCGGGCGCGGTCGAGCGCGCGCACCAGCAGCATGCCGATGAGGTTGCCATAGCTGCGCCATGTGTGGCGGTCGGTGCGTGGGCGGAACGCGCGCACCCGCATCGCCTCGCGCAGGCGGCGCGCCTCATCGCGGATCAGCCCGACATAGCGGGCGGTCAGTACGAAGAGCCGCACGACGGGCTCGGGCACCCGCAGGCCGCGCAGCGCGCCGCCGAGACGTGCGGGTTCGAGATCGCCGAGGAGGGCGGCGACGAGCAGCAGCGCGGCGGACATTTTCAGCGCCACCAGCGCCGCGCGGGCGAAGCCTTCCGCGCTGGCGGCGAGCGGGCCGATCGTGAAGACCGGCGCGCCCTTCACGGTGAAGGGCAGGGTGAGGAACAGCAGCAGCACGAAGCCTTCCACATGCAGCAGGCGATGTCCGTGGCGGCGCGCCGGGCTCGCCAGCCACAGCGCCAGCGCGACGGCGAGCGCAGCGGCGGCGATGGCGGGGCTGCGCAACTGCGAAAGGCAGGCGACCGCGATGGAGGTGGCGGCGAGGCGCAGCCGGAGATCGGTGGGGGCGAGAATCATCGTCACTCGCCTCATCGCCGCCGTCCGCGCGCCCACAGCGCCATGCCGCCGAGGCCGAGGATGAGGAAGATTCCCGAGACGATATCTGTGACGCGCAACCGCGCATCGAGCTCCTCGATGCGCTCCAGCAACGGCTCGACCTGACGCTGCACCGCCGCCTCGACGGCGGCTGTGATGTCTGTTGTCGCCGGAGTCGGCGCGGCGGTTCTGACCGCCATGGCGGTGGCCGGCGCCGCGCTTCCCCCAAGCCGGGCGGCGGACAGGGTGGCGGAGGCGATGTGGCCCTCGCGGGTGTCGACGGTGACGGTGACGTCGCCCGCCGCACCGGCGGGCGGCAGGGTGAAGGCGAAGCGGCCCTCCGCGTCGGTCGTCCCGCCGGCGATTTCACCGCTGGAGTCCTTCGCCGTCCAGGGCGTGCCATGCGGGCGCCCGCCGCCGATGAAGAAGGCGTAGCCGGCGACGGATGTACCCTCGACCGTGGCGAAGACCTTCAGCTTGTGCGCCTGCGCCGGCACGGCGAGGCCGAAGATCAGGAACAGCAGTGCCGCCGCCCGCCGCCTCATGGCAGGGCAGGACGCAGCGCGTCCGGCTGCACGCGGGCGAGGAAGGCGACGATGGTGGCGGTGACGAAGGCCTCGCCCAGCGCCAGCGGCAGATAGGTGGCGACGAGCACGCTGGCGACCGGCGTGTATTCCGAACCGGAGAGCGCCAGCGACAGCGCCACCAGCGCGCCCGTGCCGAGCACCGACAGCGCGCCGACCGCGCCGGCCAGCAGCGCCCGCAAGGCCGGGGCGCGCGCTTCGCATATGGCCGGGCCGAGCGCCATGCCGAACAGCACGCCCGGCAGCGCGATGTTCACCGTGTTGACGCCGAGCGTGGTGAGGCCGCCGAAGCCGAACAGCAGCACCTGCAGCGCCAGCGCCACCAGCACGGCGGCGAACGCCCCGGCGCCCAGCATGATGCCCATAAGCCCGGACAGCAGAAGGTGGATGCTGGTCGGCCCCATCGGCACGGCGATCAGCGAGCCGGCGAAGAAGGCGGCGGAGAGGATCGCCGTGCGCGGAATGGCCCGGTCGTCCAGCCCGCGCACCGCCAGCGCCACGCCGCCCGCCGCGAGAAGCCCGCCGCCGATCAGCACCGGGGCGGAAAGGATGCCGTCGGGGATATGCGCCATGGATGGTTACCTGCCCGCCTATTTCCCGCTCGTCGCCGTGCTCATGTCGGTGGCCTTGACCCAGATGAGGCCGCCGAGTTCCACCGGCACCGGCTTGCCTTCCGGCGAGGTGACCTCCTTGTCGGCCTCTACCAGCGCGGCGAAGCCCCACCAGCCGGCGCGCGGCATGGCGTAGCTGAAGGTGCCGTTTGCATCGGCCTTGATTACCTGCGTGACGAAGGCGTCGTTCGGCGGCGTCACCGTGCCGTCGTTGATGAACTCGATCTCGATCTCGGCGAAGGGCACCGGCTTGCCGTCCTTCAACACCACGCCGGTGAACAGGTTGCCGGTCCACAGGCCGGTGGGGCGGGTGAGCGGCTGGATCTCGACCGGCAGGCCGACCCGCGCGTCCCAGCCCTCGCCCGAGGCGAAGCCGTCCACCACCACCTTGGCGTAATGAACGATGAACTTACCCTCGGCCGGCTCCCAATAGGGCTGCGGCTCGACGAAGAAGATGGCGGCGCCGGGCTCGGCAAGCGTGTGGCTCAGCGTCCAGGCGCCCTTGCCCTCGACCGGCCGCGCGGCGAGCGCGTCGGTCAGATCGGTCTGCCTGCCGCCGGCCAGCACGCCCACGCGTGCGGGCCTGGCCATGTCCATGACCGGGCCGCCTTCCACCGGATGGGTGAAGACGAGATCGAGCGTCACCGTGCCCCCGTCGGGCAGCACGTCGGCGGACGGCACGATCTCCTGGAAATGCGCGGAGGCTGGCGCCGGCAGCGCGAGCGTTACAAACGGCAGGCTCAGCAGGATGCGGCGCAGGACATCGGTGCGCGAAAAGCGGGAACGGAAAGCAAGCACGCGCGAAACCTCGATCGGTGCGTATGAAATAATCTGATAAAAATCATACGCACCCGCCGACACCTCGCGCAAGGCGAGAAAAGCGGCAGGCCGTGCCGCCAATACCGGCGATTTTCACCGCTGCGGGTGGGGTGCTAGGCTCGCGCCTTACAGTCGGGTCCAGCCACCACGCGAGGCGCCATGCAACGCATCACCATCGCCATAGACGATGATTTCGCCGCGCGGCTCGATGCGCATATGGAGGCGAGCGGGGCGACGAGCCGCTCGGAGGTCATCCGCGACCTGGTGCGGCGCGGGCTGTCGGCGCGGCCGGAGGGGCCGCCCTCGGCGCACTGCCTGGGGGTGATCAGCTGCACCATCGACCAGTCGGTGCGTAATCTGGCGGCACGGGTGCCGCAGGGCCGGCTGGAGCGCCACGACCAGACGGTGGCGGCGCTCTCGGTGCCGCTCGACCACACCACCTCGCTGGAGGTGACGCTGATGCGCGGGCATGTCGGCGACGTCTCCGCCTATGCCGAGGCGCTGTTCCTCGAACGCGGCGTCATGCACGGTTCGCTCGCGCTCGTGCCGGTCGACGCGGGGGCCGACCGGCACGTGCACAATCAGGGCGCCGCCCATGAGCACACCCATCTGCGGGTGAAGAGCGGCTTCTGATCCTGTCTTCTTCGCGCGTCAGCGGCGCTGGGAGCCGACCGCCAGCCACGCGATGGCGGCGCCGGTGAAGGCGGCGGCGGCGACCAGCAGCAGCGGATGATTGCCGGCCTGGCGCGACAGCGCGCCCACGCCCCGCCCATAGAGCGCCTGCCCGTTCTCCAGCGCGTCGTCGGCGAGCCGCAGGGCGCCGCCGCGCGCACGGCGCAGCGCCCGCGAGCCGAGGTCGAACGCCTCCTCATAGGCCTCCTCGGCGCGGGTGGCGGCGGTGTCGTAGGCGTCGCGGCCGGCGTCGCCCGCCACGCGCCGCAGCTTGCCGCCGACATGACGGGCAGTGCCCGTGATACGCTGAGTGTCCATTGCCGAACTCCGGTTCTGTCGCGCGGCGGGGGCGCCGCGCCTGTGGGAGAGGAACGCCGGGCGGGCGGGAAGGTTCATCGCCCGCGCGGCTTTTGGCGCGGCGCTTTCCTTGACAGGAGGCGCCCCGGCGGCTATGAGCCCGGCGCTGCGTGATGGGCAATCCGTGTCCTCGCGCGCACTGAAACCCACGACCGAAAGAAGCCGGTCCAGGCGGAAACGCCGGAGATCGGGCTCGAACGAAAGGACAGAACATGTTCGCGGTCATCAAGACGGGCGGCAAGCAGTACCGGGTCGCCCCCGACGAAGTCGTCACCGTCGGCAAGATCGACGCCGAGGCCGGCACCTCCGTGACCCTGCCGGTGCTCATGCTCGGCGGCGACAGCCCGAAGGTCGGCGCTCCGCTGGTGGACGGCGCCGCCGTCACCATCGAGGTCGTCAAGCACACGCGTGGCGACAAGGTCATTGCGTTCAAGAAGCGTCGTCGTCAGAATTCGCGTCGCAAGATCGGTCACCGGCAGGACTTCACCGTCGTGCGCGTGACCTCGATCACCGGCGCCTGAGACCGCCAGCTAGGTAAGAACAGGAGAGCATCATGGCTCACAAGAAGGCAGGCGGTTCCTCCCGCAACGGTCGCGACTCCGACGGTCGCCGTCTCGGCGTGAAGAAGTTCGGCAGCGAGAAGGTCATCGCCGGCAACATCATCGTGCGTCAGCGCGGTACGACCTGGCATCCCGGCGCGAATGTCGGCATGGGCAAGGATCATACCCTCTTTGCGCTTATCGACGGCCGAGTCGAGTTCCGAGCCAAAGCGAATTCCCGCACGTACGTATCCGTCATTCCGGCCGCCGAGGCCGCCGAATAAAGCCGGTGAGGGTTCTTGGAAATCCCGCCGGTCTCGCCCGACCGGTAGGATTTCCCTGATGTCCTTGAGGACTTTCCGGGGTTCCCGACAGGGGAGGCGAGAAGACCGCCTCCCCTTCGTCGTTCAGGCCCCCAGGAGACCCTCAATGACCATCGTCGAAGCGACCCCCGGGTCGACCCTTGCCGAGAGCAGTATCGCCGTCCTCGAAACCGGCCGCCTGATCCTGCGCGTGCCCCGGATCGAGGACATGACGTGGATCGCCGAGCTCGCCGACAACCGCAAGGTGGCGGAGATGACGGCGAACATCCCCCATCCCTACGGCATGGCGGATGCGGCGGCCTTCATCGCCAACCTGCCGGGCGGCCCGGAGGCGGCGACCTTCGCCATCTTCCTCAAGGACGAGGCGGTGCTGCGGCAAGGCGCGCCCGGCTTCGGCGCGCCCGGCTTCGGCGCGCCCGGCTTCGGCCCGCCCATCCCGGTCGGCATGTGCGGCTTCGTGCGGCGCGACGAGGATGCGCCGGAGATCGGCTACTGGCTCGGCGAGCCCTATTGGGGCCACGGCATTGCCACCGAGGCCGCGCGCGCGCTGATCGACCACGCTTTCGGCGACCGCAAGCTGGACGCGCTGATCGCTTCCGCCCGCGTCGTCAACCCGGCCTCGCGGCAGGTGATCGAGAAGTGCGGCTTCCAGTGGACCGGCGTCGGGCTCGCCCGCGTCCGGGCCATCGGCGCCTCGGTTCCGGTCGACCGCTTCCGGCTAGAACGCCGGCTGTGGACCTCGCTGCGGGCGTGGGGCGCCACCAAGCCGCCGCGGCTGCACGACTCGACCCGGCATTGAGCCGGCGTCTCTGCTATCCTGAACGGGTCCCCGCCGGTGCGGGGGCCTCGCAACGCTGAGCCTCAACCGATGAAGTTTCTCGACCAGGCCAAGATCTATGTCCGTGCCGGCGACGGCGGCGCGGGCTGCCTCTCGTTCCGGCGCGAGAAATTCATCGAGTTCGGCGGGCCGGACGGCGGCGACGGCGGGCGCGGCGGCGATGTGTGGATCGAGTGCGTCGACGGGCTGAACACGCTCATCGACTACCGCTTCCAGCAGCACTTCAAGGCCAAGAAGGGCGGCTACGGCATGGGCAAGAACCGCGCCGGCGCCAAGGGCGACGACGTGGTGCTGAAAGTGCCGGCCGGCACCGAGGTGCTCGACGAGGACGGCGAGACCGTGCTGGCCGACTTCACCCATGTCGGCGAGCGCATCCGCCTCATCAAGGGCGGCAATGGCGGCTTCGGCAACGCCCATTTCCAGACCTCGACCAACCAGGCTCCGCGCCGCGTCAATCCGGGGCAGGAGGGCGAGGAACGCTGGATCATCCTCCGCCTCAAGCTGATCGCCGATGCCGGGCTGGTCGGGCTGCCCAATGCCGGCAAGTCGACCTTCCTCGCCGCCACCACGGCGGCCAAGCCGAAGGTCGCGGACTACCCCTTCACCACGCTGCATCCTGGGCTCGGCGTGGTGAAGGTGGACGGCCGCGAATTTGTGCTCGCCGACATTCCCGGCCTGATCGAGGGCGCGCATGAGGGCATCGGGCTCGGCGACCGCTTCCTCGCCCATATCGAGCGCTGCCGCGTGCTGCTGCACCTCGTCGACGGCACCAGCGAGCACGCCGGCAAGACCTACAAGACCGTGCGCGCCGAGCTGGAGGCCTACGGTCAGGGGCTGGAGGACAAGGCGGAGATCGTCGCGCTCTCCAAGGTCGACGCGCTCGACCCGGAGACGCTGAAGACCCAGCTCGCCCGGCTCCAGCGGGCCGCCAAGCGCAAGCCGCTGCTGCTCTCCGCCGCCACCGGCGAGGGCGTGCGCGAGGCGCTGCGCGCGCTCATCGCGGTGATCGACGAAGGGCGCGAGGAAGAGGTCGCCAAGGAAGTGGCCGAACCCTGGCGACCGTGAGGAGCTCTCTCCCTCGGCCGCGAGGTTCCTCCCTCGGCCGTCATGGCCGGGCTTGACCCGGCCATCCACGACTTCTCCGCGTCTCCCGGCCTAGGACGTGGATGCCCGGGTCAAGCCCGGGCATGACGGCGGGAGCGGAGTGTACGCCACAAATCCCGCGCCTTGGCGGCGAAAACGGCGTATGTAGCGCGCCGTCTTCCCTCTGATCGAAGCCCGCCGCGATGACCCTTTCGACCGACGCCGCCGACAACGCTCCTGCCGTCCCCGAGACCGCCGTCACTCCGGTGCCGCAGCTCTCCTCCTTCCGCCGCATCGTGGTGAAGGTCGGCTCGGCGCTGCTGGTCGATTCCGCGCGCGGGGCGCTCCGCCATGCGTGGCTGGCGGCGCTGGCCGAGGACGTCGCCCATCTCCACCGCGAGGGCAAGGAGGTGCTCGTCGTCTCCTCCGGCGCCATCGCGCTCGGCCGCAATGTGCTGAAGCTGCCCAAGCGCCCGCTGAAGCTGGAGGAAAGCCAGGCCGCCGCCGCCGTCGGGCAGATCGCGCTGGCGCGGGCGTGGTCGGAGGCGCTGGCGCATGAGGGCGTCGCCGCCGGGCAGGTGCTCATCACGCTGGGCGACACCGAGGAGCGCCGGCGCTACCTCAACGCCCGCTCGACGCTGGCCAAGCTGATCGAGCTGAAGGTCGTGCCCGTCATCAACGAGAACGACACGGTGGCGACCTCGGAAATCCGCTACGGCGACAATGACCGGCTCGCCGCCCGCGTCGCCGGCATGGCCAGCGCCGACCTTCTCGTGCTGCTTTCCGACATTGACGGGCTCTACACCGCCCCGCCGAACGACGACCCGAACGCGCAGTTCCTGCCGCTGGTGCCGCGCATCACCGCCGAGGTCGAGGCGATGGCGGGCGGGGCGGGCACCGAGCTTTCGCGCGGCGGCATGAAGACCAAGATCGAGGCCGGCAAGATCGCCACCACGGCGGGCGCGCATATGGTCATCGCCTCCGGCAAGGTGAAGAACCCGCTGCGCGCCATTGCCGAGGGCGCGCGCTGCACCTGGTTCCTCGCCCCCGCCAACCCGGTCGCTTCGCGAAAACGCTGGATCGCCGGCTCGCTGGAGCCGCGCGGCGTGCTGCATCTGGATGCCGGCGCGGTGGCGGCGCTGCGCCGCGGCTCCTCGCTGCTGCCGGCGGGGGTGAAGCGCGTGGAAGGCGATTTCACGCGCGGCGAGGCGGTGGTGCTGCGCGGCCCCGACGGCGCCGAGATCGGCCGTGGCCTGGTGGCCTACGACGCCGACTACGCCGAGCGCATCCGCGGCAAGTCATCCGACGAGATCGCCACCATCACGGGGTTCGAGGGCCGCGCGGCGATGGTGCACCGGGACGATCTGGTGCTTGGGGGTGGGTGAGTAACCATTTGGCCCTAGGAATCTTGAATGTCCTCTGGCTTCTGGTTAAACAGAACAAAGCTGGGGCGGTGAGCCGCCCCAGCTTGATGCTAAGGTTGCAAGAGCTTCGGAACCGTTCCCGGCGCGGGATCGCCGGTGCGGATAACGCCGAAGCTCGGGTACTCTAACATCATTCTTCTCCTTTCTCTGGCAACGACTACCCAGTGCCAGTCTGATCGCCTCGTGGAGAGGGACTGTGTGGGGCTCCTGCGGAAGCAGGGGCCTCATTCATGTTGGGGAGACGAAAGTGTCCATCCTCCCCTTTATTCAGTCGACCGCGCTTTGCGAGTTGATAGATAATTGGAAGTATTTGGGGGCCTTGAAGACCTGGCCACCAGCGCTTCGCAATCTCGTCAACAATTTCACTGGCTGTTAAACCAGGCTTCCCGCGCATTACTGCGTCACGAATTGTTATCTGCGCCATCTCAAAATTCGTTGGGATGCCACTTGGCCGTTGAGGTCCCAGCTTAGTAGATGATTCAAGTTTGGGTTCAGCCGGAGATTCCTTCACTAATTTTGGACTAGCAAACCGACTTGCAACACGGATCGCGCCTTCGATCTCCTCGAATTCAGCCTGCAACCTCTCGATCTCAGCGCGGATTTCGCGCTTCCGATCCTCAAGGTCCTGAAGGTTCACGATCTGTATCATGCGAGCACCATATATGAGGCGCCTTCTCATAGGAAGAGGGTATCTCATATATTTCTAGAGGGGGGTGGGAGCGAATTGCAGATATATACCTTGGAATCCGACGGAGACGCTTGTATTAAGCGGCTGCCGATTCGGCGGAGATGTGCAGATATGATATTGGCTAGATTGGCCCGGCGCATCTCTCTTTGCTGCAGTCCACCGATCATCCTCCCCCCATCGTGACCCCACATCCCCCGATCCCGCCCTATCTTCCCCGGCATGCACCGTCGTTCCCTGCTTGCCGCTCCGCTGCTTCTGCTCGCCCCGCGCCTCGCGCGCGCTCAAGGTGAGCCCCCCGACGCCGCCGCGCGGCTGACGCCTCTGCTCGACCGCGCCGGCGAACTCAAGCCGCTGCGCACCGTGCTCGTCTCCAAGGGCGGCGAGACGCTCGCCGCGCGCGGCTATTCCGGCGGGCGGGTCGACCGGCCGGCCAACATCAAGTCGGCCTCGAAAAGCGTCCTCGCCATGCTGGTCGGCATCGCCATAGACAAGGGCGTGCTGGAAGGGGCGGACCAGAAGGTCGCCCCGCTGCTCAGGGCCGATCTGCCCGCCGACCCCGACCCGCGCCTCAATGAGATCACCATCGGCAATCTGCTCTCCATGCAGGCGGGGCTGGAGCGCACCTCCGGGCCCTATTACGGGCAGTGGATCGCCTCTGGAAATTGGGTGCGGGCGGCGCTGGCGCGGCCCTTTGTCGACGCGCCGGGCGGGGCCATGCTCTATTCCACCGGCTCGACGCATCTCCTCTCCGCCATCCTCACCCGCGCCTCGGGGCGCTCGACGCTGGCGCTGGCGCGCGACTGGCTGGGGCCCATCGAAGGTTTCCAGATCGCGAGCTGGGAGCGCGACAAGCAGGGCATCTATTTCGGCGGCAACCAGATGGCGATGCGGCCCACCTCGCTGCTCGCCTTCGCCGAGTGCTGCCGCAAGGACGGGCGCAACCGGGCGGGCGATCCGGTGATCCCGGAGGCGTGGATCGGCGCGTGCTGGCTACCGCGCACCGCCTCGCGCTTCACCGGCGACGCCTATGGCTATGGCTGGTTCACGCGGGAGATGGCGGGCATGCCCGTGCATTACGGCTGGGGCTATGGCGGGCAGATGCTCTATGTGGCGCCCGCGCGCGGGGTCTCCATCGTGATGACCTCCGCCACGGACGTGCCCTCCGGCCGCACCGGCCACCGCGACGACCTGCACGCGCTCGCCGGCGAGCTGCTGGCGGCGCTGGGCTGACGCGCGGGTGGAGGCGGGGGGCGAGCCGCGCTTGAGCCGCGTTTTCTTGCGCTTTTGGCTCGAACGAAAGTCGAAGCCTTTCGCCCGGTGCTGAAACGCGCGGCAGGCGCGAGGGCCGGCTGCTGCCGATTCGGGCGATTCTGGCTAATTCGGCGCCAGCGGTCCCGGATGCGGGTGGCGGCCGGCCGCCCCCTCGGCGCGGCGGGGAGAGAGGCGCGGCGGGCGCCGTGTCGGGCGCGTACCGCCGGGGCGTCGCACCCGTGCAACATGTCGCATTGCTGGCACGCTTCGTGCTCACTCTCTCCCGGCCCATTCCGCCCATGACGGTCAGCCGGGCGGCCAGAGCGAGGAACATGTCGTGACGAAGAAGCCGGAAGCTCCCAACTCGTCCATCGAAACCATGCTGGCGGCGCGCAGCTTCACGCGCCGCGTGCTGTTCAAGGGCGCGCTTGCCGCCGGCACCGTCGCCGCGACCGGCCCGTGGCTGGTGAAGGATGCCTTCTCCTCCTCGGGCGAACTCAACATCCTCAACTGGGCGGACGAACTGCCCGAGCCGGTGATCCCCGAATTCACCAAGAAGACCGGCATCAAGGTGAACTCCACCCCGTTCTCGCAGAACGAGGAGCAGATCAACAAGCTGCAGGCGACGGAAGGCGACGGCTTCGACCTGTGCGCCCCGACCCGCGACCGTGCCCCCCAGTTCAAGGAACTGGACGTGCTCGCGCCCTACGACCTCTCCAAGCTGAAGCTCGACCAGGTGCTGCCGGCCATGATGGAGGGCTCCACCAGCGTGTGGACCTGGGACGGCGGGCTCTACCACGTGCCCCATTGCTGGGGTTCGGAAGCCATCGCGTGGCGCACCGACCTCGCCCCCGGCCTGACCTACGACAAGCTCTCCTACGGCACGCTGTGGGCGCCGGAGTTCAAGGGCAAGATGCAGGGCCGCCCGCACTCGCTGCTGCTCGGCATCGGCCTGTGGTGGGACAAGTCCGGCAAGCTGCCGTCCAACCGCATGCTCGACGCCTTCAAGGACGAGGCGACGATGAAGAAGATCTACGACCCGATCCTCGAATTCGCCATCGCCAACAAGGCGCAGGTCAAGCAGTTCTGGGATTCGGCCGACAACACCAAGTCCGGCTTCATGGAGAATGGCTGCGTGATCGGCCAGACCTGGGACGGCCCGCCGCTGTCGCTGAAGAAGGACGGCAAGCCGGTCACCTACATGGCGCCGCAGGAAGGCGCCATCACCTGGATCGACGGCTGGTCGATGACCAAGGCGGCGAAGAACACCGCGCAGGCCTATGAGTTCATCAACTTCATCCACACGCCGGAAATCTCGGCCATGGTCGCCAACGGCTCGGGCTACAACCCGGTCGTGAAGGGCTCGGACAAGTTCCTCTCCGAGGTCGCCAAGAAGAACTTCGCCGAGGCCTATCCCGGCAACGCGCTCGACAATCTGTGGAGCCGTCCGCCGGAGCCGTCGTGGTACGCCGAGCTGCGCACCCAGTACGCCGAGAAGTTCAAGGCGGCGTGAGCTCTGGCGGCGTGAGCCGGCTTCCGTCATCCCGGACGCGCCGCCGGCGTGCTCCGGGATGCTTCTCGGCGCAGTTCGGCCTGCCGGGATATATGGCGGGCCGGGTGCCTGCTGAAACTGCGTAGCCGGCTTCTGACCGCCGGTACGGTTGTTCGCAAGTGGAGAATTCATGGCCGCTGCCGTCGAGCTGGAAGGCGTCAACGTCACCTTCGGCGATTTCGTCGCCGTCAAGGAGGCCAACCTCACCATCGAGCCGGGCGAGTTCTTCTCCTTCCTCGGCCCGTCCGGCTGCGGCAAGACCACGCTGCTGCGCACCATCTCCGGCTTCATCGAGCCCACGCGGGGAGCGGTGCGCATCGGCGGCCAGGACATGAAGGGCATCGGCCCCAACAAGCGCCCGACCGCGCTGATCTTCCAGAACCTCGCGCTGTTCCCGATGATGACGGTGGCCGAGAACATCGGCTACGGCCTGCGCGTGCGCGGCGTGCCGCGCCATGAGCGCGACGAGAAGGTGAAGAACCTGCTGATCCAGGTGGCGCTCACCGAGCACGGCCACAAGCGGGTCTCCGAGCTTTCCGGCGGCCAGAAGCAGCGCGTCGCCATCGCCCGCGCTCTTGCCGTGGAGCCGTCGGTATTGCTGCTGGACGAGCCGCTCTCGGCGCTCGACCTCAAGCTGCGCCAGCACATGCGCACCGAGCTGCGCGCCATCCAGAAGCGCGTCGGCATCACCTTCATCTACATTACCCACGACCAGGGCGAGGCGCTGACCATGTCGGACCGCATCGCCGTGATGAACGCGGGGGTGATCGAACAGGTGGGCGACGGGCGCGCCGTCTATGCCGAGCCGCGCACGCCGTTCGTCGCCTCCTTCGTCGGCGAGAACAACGCCATTCGCGGACGCATCTCGGCGCTGGAGGGCGACATCGCCACGCTGGAGACGCCGCTCGGCACGCTCAAGGGCCGCAACCCGGTGGGTCTCGCCGCCGGCGAGGAGGCACTGCTCTTCGTGCGCCCCGAGGCGATGCAGCTTCGCGCCAACGGCTCCACCGTCGGCTTCGAGGGTGAGACGCTGGATGTCGCCTATGAGGGCAGCGTCACCCATGTGACGCTGCGCGCGAAGACCGGCCAGAAGATCACCGCCAGCATCGGCGCGAATGCCGGCGTCGGGCTGCCGAGCGCGGGAGAGAACCTGCGCATCGGCTTCCAGCCCGCGGACGGGCTGTTGCTGGCGCGGCCGGAAAGGCATTGAGATGAGCGGCGGCCTCGCCTTCGTCTTCGGCCTGCCGCTCGCGGTGGCCATCGGTTTCTACCTGCTCGCGGCCTATGAGCGACGCGCCGGCATCGCCACCGGGCCGGGCTTCTTCCAGCGCAACGGGCTGGGGGTGGGCACCTATCTCGTCGTCGCGGTCGGCTTCTGGGCCTTCTTCATCATCCTGCTGCCGCAGCTCGCCATGGTGGACATGTCGTTCCGCCCGAAGCTGCCGCCGGCCCAGATGGGCGGGCCGAAGGACCTCTACACGCTGGAGAATTACCGTTACTTCCTGTTCGGCTCGACCACCTCGACGGCCGAATGGAACTGGCTGCACATCAAGGCCTTCTTCCTCACCATCGGGGTCAGCATCGCCATCACGCTGCTGAACTTCGCGATCTCCTACCCGCTCGCCTTCCACATGGCGCAATCGGCCACGCCGGCGCGGCTGCGCGTGCTGCTGCTGCTGCTGATCCTGCCCTATTGGGTGAACGAGATCCTGCGCGCCTTCGCCTTCCGCGTGCTGCTCTCTTCCGGCGGCATCATCAACCAGATGCTGATGGGCATCGGCCTCACCAGCGAGCCCATCGACTTCCTCGGCGCCGATGTGGGCCTCTATATGGGCCTGAGCTACGCCTATCTCCTGATGATGATCTTCCCGCTCTACAACGCCATCGAGAGCCTCGACAAGAATCAGGTCGAGGCGGCGCGGGACCTCGGCGCGCCCTGGTGGCACATCCATGCCTTCATCGTGATGCCGCACGCCAAGCCCGGCATCGCCTCAGGCTGCACGCTGGTTTTCATGCTCACCGCCGGCGCGCTGGCCGCGCCTCTGGTGCTGGGCGGGCCGCGCACCTTGTGGTTCACGCCCATCGTCTATGACCGCTTCTATCAGGCGTTCAACTGGCCGCAGGGCGCGGCTTACGCCTTCATCCTGCTGGTCACCTGCATCGTCTTCGTTCTGGTGGTGCTCAAGGCGTTCCGCCTCAGCCTTGGAGAAATCACGCGATGAAGGCGGGTGCGTTGCAGCGCGTGATGTTCGCGGTCTACGCGGTGGTGTTCTTCCTCTATCTGCTGGGCCCGCTGGCGGTGATGGGAGTCTCGGCCTTCAACACGCCGCAATACCCGCAGGTCTGGCCGATCGAGGGTTTCACGCTCGACTGGTTCGGCCTGCTGCTGGCCGATCAGGACATGATGGCGGGCCTGAGGATGAGCATCTGGATCGGCTTCCTCGTGGTGGCGATCTCGGTGCCCATCGGGCTCGCCGGCGCCATCGTGATGACGCAGATCCAGGCGCGGGTGCGCTCGGCCTATTACCTCATCGTGGTCTCGCCGGTGCTGACGCCGGGCATCATCATCGGCATCTCCACCGTGGTGTTCTGGCGCCAGTTCACCGGCCAGACCGGCACGCGCTTCCTCTATGACGGCGTGGTGCTCACCGTGCTGGGGCAGGCGAGCTTCATCTCCGCCTATTGCATGCTGATCATCCTCGCCCGGCTGCAGCGCTTCGACCGCGCGCAGGAGGAGGCGGCGCTCGATCTCGGCGCGTCCTATCCGCAGGTGTTCCGCCATATCCTCCTGCCGTTCCTCAAGCCGGCGCTCGCCTCGGCGGCGGTGCTGGCCTTCCTGTCCTCCTTCGAGAACTACAACACGACGACCTTCTCGATCCTCTCCGACAAGACGCTGACCACCGTGCTCGCCGGCCGGGTGCGGCAGGGCACGACGCCGGCCATCTCGGCGCTCGCCGTCATCATCGTGGCGGTGACGATCGTCGGCGCGCTGGCCTATGAGCTCTACAAGCGCCGAGCCGATGCGGCGGCGGCGCGGCGCCAGCGGGCGGCGCTGGAAGAGGAGGAGGCCGAGCTTTCCGGCACGCCGGCAGCGGCGCTCGCCTGAGGAGACCGTTCAGCCGGGCCGGCGCGCCAGGGCCCGCAGCGCCAGCGCGGCGGCGAAGGCGAGCGCGGCGAGGCCGAGGCAAAGCGCCAGTTCGCCGGCGGCGCCGGAGCGTTCGCCGACCAGCGCGAACACCACCGGCGCGGCGGCCGAGACGAGGAAGCTCGGCGCGATCAGCCGGCCGACCACCACGCCATAGCTGCGCGGATCGAACAGCACGAGCGGCAGCGTGCCGCGCGTGATGGTGAGCACGCCGTTGCCGGCGCCGTAGAGGAAGGCGAAGGCGGCGGCCGCCGCGAGCGACACGCCAGAGGCTAAGCCGGCGGCAAAGGCGAGCGGCAGCGTCGCGGTGGCGATCAGGTTGAGCATGAGCGGGCTGATCCGCCCGCCGGAGAGCACTTCGGCGAGCCGGGCCAGCGACTGGCCGATGCCGCGCAGGGTGGAGATCCACACCGCTGTCGCCGCGGCGACGCCGAGCCCGCCGAGCATGCCGATCAGATGCGAGGAGAGGCCGGCATTGAGGAAATTGGCGACGGCGACGATCAGCGCATAGAGGCCGCCGAGCAAGGCGAGGCGGCGCGGGTCGACAGCGGGAGCGGCCGTATCCAGGCTCCCGGCGGGCGTCGGCGAGGCGGGTGAGCGCGCTGTCGGCAAGGCGAGGTAGAGCGGCACGGTGAGCAGCGCGAAGCCGGCATAGCACAGCACCGCGCCCCGCCAGCCGAAGGCCTGCGCCAGTTCATGGCCAACCGGCCAGAACACGGTGGAGGCGAGGCCGCCGAGCAGGGTGATCTGCGAGATCGGCCGGGCGGCCTTCGTGCCGGCGATGCGGGCCAGCGCGGCGAAGGCGGCGTCGTACAGCGTCAGCCGCATGGCGAGGCCGAGCGCCAGCCAGGCGGTGTAGTAGCTCGCCAGATTCCAGCACGCGGCGAGCAGGACACAGCCGAGCGCGGTGACGAAGGCACCGGCCACCATAATGCGGTGCCCGCCATGGCGGTCGATGAGCCGGCCGATGGGGGTGGAGGTCAGGCCCATGACCGCCAGCGCGGCGGCGAAGCCGCCATAGACGACGTCGCGGCTCCAGCCGAATTCGGCGCCGATTTCCGCGCCGAAGACGCCGATCAGATAATAGGTGGTGCCCCAGGCGATGAGCTGGGCGAGCGCGAGGCAGAAGACGGCGCGGTGGGAGATCACGCGCCGCGCTCCCCGGGCGGCGACGTATCACCGGGCCCCAGCGGGCGCTGCATCAGCACCGAATCGACCCAGCGGCCGAACTTGAAGCCGACGGACTGGAAGGTGCCCGCCGTGCGGAAGCCGAGCCGGCTATGCAGGGCGAGAGAGGCCGTGTTGCCGCTGTCGCCGATCACCGCCAGCATCTGCCGCCACGGCCCTTCCTCGCAGCGGGCGATCAGCGCGCCGAGCAGCGCGGAGCCGATCCCCTCGCCGCCATGCCCCGCCGCCACATAGACCGAATCCTCCACCGTGAAACGATAGGCCGGGCGTGGGCGGTAGGCGGAGGCGTAGGCAAAGCCGAGGAGCGCGCCGCCGCGCTCGGCGACGAGATAGGGCAGGCCGAGCGCGCGCACATGGGCGCGCCGGGTCGCCATCTCGGCGAGGCTGGGCGGCACCTCCTCGAAGCTGGCGAGGCCGTGCCGCACATGGTGGGCGTAGATCGCCTGCACGGGCGCCATGTCGTCGTCGCGGGCGTCGCGGATGAGGAGCGGAACGGGTTCGGACACGGCGGTTGGCCTTCTCGGCTGGCGGTGCGGGCTTGTGGCGCGGCGCCGATGGCAGGCGCGCGACAAAGCCCTGAACGGGCGGCGAGACGCACCATCGGGCGTTTCGCGCCATAAGGGAAGATTGTAGAAATTATGCAGAGCATGAGAAATTCTTTGCATGAGAAACCTCAATCTCGACCATATCGAGAGCTTCGCGGCGGTGATCGAGCTCGGCAGCTTCTCGGCGGCGGCCGAGCGGCTGGGGCTAACGCAGCCGGCGGTCAGCCTTCAGGTGCGCCAGCTTGAGCGACGCCTCGGCGCCACGCTGGTGGAGCGCGCCGGGCGGCGTGCGCGCCCGACCCCTGCCGGGGCGGAACTGCTCGCCCATCTGCCCGCCCTCGACGCGGCGGTGGAGACGATGGCGGCGGCGGTGGCGCGCCATGCCGGCGGCACCTCGGGCCGCGTGCGGCTCGGCACCGGCGCGACGGCCAGCATCTTCCTGCTGCCGCCGGTGCTCGGCCGGCTGCGGCGTGAGCATCCCGGCCTCGAATTCATCGTGACCACCGGCAACACCGCGGACATCGTGCGCGCCATTGAGGCGGATGCGGTCGACATCGGGCTGGTGACGCTGCCGGCGGCGGGGCGGGCGCTGGAGATCGAGCCGGTGCTGGACGATCCCTTCCTCGCCCTCGCGCCGCCCGGCACCGCGCTTCCCGCGCGGGTGCGGGCGGCCGATCTCGCGGCGCTACCGCTGCTGCTCTACGAGCCGGGCGGCAATACGCGCCGCCTCGTCGACCGCTGGCTGGCACAGGGCGGCGCGGAGGTGCGCCCGGTCATGTCGCTGGGCAGCGTCGAGGCGATCAAGGCGATGGTGGCGGCCGGGCTCGGCGTCTCGGTGCTGCCGGCCATGGCGCTCCCGGCGCACGAGAACAGGTCGGACGGGCTCGTCATCCGCCCGCTCTCTCCGCCGCTCGGGCGCCGGCTGGCGGTGGCGATCCGCCGCGACAAGCGGCTACCACGCGGCCTGCGCGCGACGCTGGAGGCGTTGAAGACGCTCGGCCCGCCGCTGTCGGCGGATGGCTAGAAACAGCCATGGCCGCCCCGGCAGGGAGCGGCCATGATCGTCGACGCGTGCGATAAGGCGGAAGGTTCAGCCCTCGATGAAGGCCAGCAGGTCCAGATTGATTACGTCGGCATGGGTGGTGAGCATGCCGTGCGGGAAGCCGGGATAGACCTTCAGCGTGCCATTCTGCAGCAGCTTGATCGACTTGTGGGCCGACGCGACGATCGGGACAATCTGGTCGTCATCGCCGTGCATGACGAGCGTGGGGACGCTGATCGCCTTCAGGTCCTCGGTCTGGTCGGTCTCGGAGAAGGCCTTGATGCCTTCGTAATGGGCCTTCGCGCTGCCCATCATGCCCTGCCGCCACCAATTTTCGATCACGCCCTGCGAGACCTGCGCGCCCTCGCGGTTGAAGCCGTAGAACGGGCCGGCGGGAACGTCGAGGAAGAACTGGGCGCGGTTGGCGGCGAGCGCGGCGCGCAAGCCGTCGAACACTTCGAGCGCCAGGCCCTCGGGGTTCGCCTCGGTCTTCACCATCAGCGGGGGAACCGCCGAAACAAGCACCGCCTTGGCGACGCGACCCTGCGGCTCGCCGAATTTGGCGACGTAGCGGGCGACCTGGCCGCCGCCGGTGGAGTGGCCGATATGGACGGCGTTCTTCAGGTCGAGATGCTCGACCACGGCGCTCACGTCGGCGGCGTAATGATCCATGTCATGGCCTTCGCTGACCTGCGCCGAGCGGCCATGGCCGCGCCGGTCGCTGGCGACGACGCGGAAGCCCTTGCCGAGGAAGAACAGCATCTGGGCGTCCCAGTCATCCGACGAGAGCGGCCAGCCGTGATGGAAGACGATCGGCTGAGCATCCTTCGGACCCCAGTCCTTGAAGAAGATTTCGACGCCGTCTTTGGTGGTAACGTAGCCCATGATCGTGATCCCTTGAGTGGAAGGTGGTTTCATTACGTTCGATTTCGCGGCACGTCATATGCGAAAACAGAGCGAAGCGGCGGTGCCGGTGTGCTGTATGCTTCGGTTCGTCGCCGCTCGATGCAATTGTGTAGCACGTGGTTTGTTATGCGTAGATGACAATGTGATGGCGCCTATGCCGGTTCTTTCGTGCATGCACGCACAGAAGGGGCGGGCGGGCGCTCTCGCAATTTCCCTCGCGCGCGACGTACCCGGCGGGTTTTCGGCAACTGAGAAGGTCGATGCTGGGAGGCGTAGTGCGGCCGAGCGGGCCGTGCGAGTGGATCGCGGGCGCCCGCTCAGCGCCCCGGATCGGAAGATGGCGGAAGAGAGTGGGAGTCGAACCCACCAGGGACCGGCTCGCGGCCCCTTCCGGATTTGAAGTCCGGATACCTCACCGGAGATAACGCTCTTCCAGAAGCCGTATCGGCCGGCGCGGGGCGCGCCGTGCCTTCAGTGTCGTCGATTGCGCCGAACAGGTCCAGCCGGTGCGGATTGATGCGGCGCAGATCTCCCCGCCGCAGCGTGACGCCGTGCCGGTCGAAGAATTCGAGGATCTGGATCGCCACCTTGCGGCCGACCGCGTGCTCGCCCTGCTCGATGCGGTCGCGGAAAGCGCTGGCGGCGAACTGACGGTCCGCGGCGGCGGCGGCGAGGGCGCGCGCCATCCCCACCATGGCGGCGACGGTCGGGCGCAGGAAGAAATGATCGTGCGCCACCTCGTCGACCCGGCCCATGCGGGCGAGCAGCTTGAGCAGGCGTCGGATGTCGGCCTCGGCCTCCCCGGTCGCCGCGGCGAGGTCGCGCACGCGCGGCGGGCGGAAGCGTTCGGCGCCGCCGAGAAGAGGCTCCACGATCTCCCAGCGCAGCTCGTCGGCGCGGGTGAGGCGCACTTCGTGGCCGGGCAGCCGCACCCAGGCGCCGTCCAGCGCCAGACGGCCCTCGCCGGCAAGGCGGCGCAGGGCTTCTGTGAAGGCCGGCTTGGGCAGGCGCGGCACCAGCGCGAGGCGCAGCCGCTCGGCGCCGATACCGGCGAGATCGGGATTCCCCTCGTGGAAACGGGCGAGCTCGGCGAGCAGCGCCTCGCCATAGAGTGACCAGCGCGCGGCGGACAGCACGGTGAGCGCCCCGCCGGCCGGCAGCGCGACGAGGCCGAGCCGGCGGGCGATGTCCCCCGCGGCGTCCGCCCCCAGCGCGCGGTCGCGGGCGAAGGCGTCGAGATCGAGATGGAACGGCTCGACGTCCAGCAGGCCGGCCACCGCCGCGTCGGGATCTTCCCGCCCCATCGCGGCGAGCTGGGCGAGGCGTTCGGGCGTGCGGCGCTTGCGGGCCGGCGCGCGCAGGTCGAGCAGGCGCCCGCCGCCGACGGTGCGCTGAGCGGAGGTGTCGCGGATGACGAAGCGGTCGCCGGACGCCGCCGCGACAGGGCGGTCCAGCACGATCTGCACGAGACCTTCGCCGCCCGGCGCCAGCGCCTCCGCGGAGAGCGGCACGAGGCGGGCGCCGACTTCCGCCGCGCCGTGATGGAAGCGCACCGGGAACCATTGCCCGAGCGGTTTCGGCTCGCTCGCCAGCACGCGGAGCGTGGCGTCGATGCGCAAGGTTGGCGCGGCGAGGGCGGGGTCGAGCACCATGTCGCCGCGATGGATGGCGTCGTGCGTGACGCCCTCGCCGGCGAGATTGAGCGCGCAGCGGTCCCCCGTGCGGCCTTCCTCGGCCTTGCGATTCTGGGCGTGGAGGGAGCGCACACGGGCGGAAAGGCCCTGCGGCGCCACCGTTAGCGTGTCGCCGAGCCGCACCCGGCCGGAGAGCACGGTTCCCGTCACCACCGTGCCGGCCCCGGACAGCGTGAAGGACCGGTCCACCGCGAGGCGGAAGCGGCCCTCGCTGCCGCGGGCGGCGAAGGCGCGGGCCTCGTCGACGAGACGCGTCCGCAGCGCGTCGATGCCCGCGCCGGTGACGGCGGAGACGGGCAGTATGTCCGCGCCTTCGAGCGCGGTGCCCTCCAGCAGCGCGGCGATGTCGGTCGCGACCCCGGCGAGGCGGGGCGTGTCGGCGAGGTCTGCCTTGGTGAGCGCGACCAGCCCGCGCGAGATGCCGAGCAGGTCGATGAGGGCGAGATGTTCGCGGGTCTGCGGCATCACCCCGTCATCGGCGGCGACGATCAGCAGCGCGAAGTCGATGCCGCTCGCCCCCGCCAGCATGGTGTGCACGAATTTCTCGTGGCCGGGCACGTCGATGAATCCGAGTGTGCCGGCCTCGGTGGGCAGATAGGCGAAGCCGAGGTCGATGGAGATGCCGCGCGCCTTCTCCTCCTTCAGCCGGTCGGTGTCGACGCCGGTCAGCGCGCCGACCAGCGCGGTCTTGCCGTGGTCGATATGGCCGGCGGTGCCGATGATCATGCCGGCACCTCGACATGGCGCAGGCTGTCGAGGAAGCCGGCCTCGTCCTCCAGGCAGCGCAGGTCGAGCAGGAGCGCGCCCTCGGCGATGCGCCCGATGATCGGCACCGGCAGGTCGCGCAGCGCCGCCTGCAGCGCGTTGAGCGCGCCGCCCGAGCCGTTCGACGGGCGGATGGCGAGCGCGGTGCTGGGCAGGGTCTCCAGCGGCAGCGCGCCGGAGCCGATCTGGCTGGCGCAGTCCGCTACCTCGACCGTGAAGCCGGCGCCGAGCCGCGCGCCAACCGGGCCGATGAGCGTGGCGGCCAGCGCCGCGAGTTCCTCGCGCGTGCGGGCGAGCAGGCGCAGCGTCGGCAGGCGTGCCCTCAGGCGCTCGGGATCGCGATAGAGCCGCAGCGTCGCCTCCAGCGCCGCGAGGCGGATCTTGTCGACGCGCAGCGCCCGCTTCATCGGGTTCCTATTGATGCGGGCGATGAGGTCGGCACGGCCGACGATGAAGCCGGTCTGCGGCCCGCCGAGCAGCTTGTCGCCGGAGAAGGTGACGATGTCGGCGCCCTCGGCCACCGCCTCGCGCACGGTCGGCTCGTGGGCGAGGCCGATGCGGGCGAGGTCGAACAGCGTGCCGGAGCCGAGATCGTTGACGAGCGGCACGCCCTTCGCGTGGGCGATATCCGCCAGCTCGCGCGCCGGCACCTCTTTAGTGAAGCCCTCGATGCGGTAGTTGGAGGTGTGCACCTTCAGCACCAGCCCGGTCGCCTCGCCCAGTGCGCCGGCATAGTCCTTCGCATGGGTGCGGTTGGTGGTGCCGACCTCGATGAGCGTCACCCCGGCGCGGGCCATGATGTCCGGCATGCGGAAGGCGCCGCCGATCTCGATCAACTCGCCGCGCGAGACCACCGCCTCGCGGCCCTGCCCGAGCGTGTTGAGTGCGATCAGCACGGCGGCGGCGTTGTTGTTGACGACGGTGGCGTCTTCCGCACCGGTCAGCTCGACGAGCAGTTCGCGCACATGGTCGTCGCGTTCGCCGCGCCCGCCGCCGGCGAGGTCGAATTCCAGCGCCACGGCCGCGCGCATGGCGGCAGTGGCGGCCTCGATGGCCTCTTCCGCCAGCAGGGCGCGGCCGAGATTGGTGTGCAGCACCGTGCCGGTAAGGTTGAACACCGGCCGCAGGCTGGGGCGGGCGCGGTGTTCCAGCGCCTCGACGGCCGCCAGCGCGACCTCTTCAGGCGAGAGCGGAGCAGCAAGGCGGCCCTCAAGCACGGCCTCGCGCGCCTGCGCGAGCGCCGCCCGCACGGCCTGGGTGAGAGGCGCGCGCCCGTGCCGTTCCAGCGCCGGCGCGGCGGCTGGGGTCTTCAGCACCTGGTCCACCGAGGGCAGGCCGCGCAGCGAGGGGGAGGGGCGGGTGTCCGCGTCCATCGCCGTCCCCTAATAGCCGAGCAGGAAGGGGTTGAAGGCGGCGCGGCGATAGGGGCCCTCGCGCATCATCAGATCGAGGCCGAGCGTGCCGATGTCGTCGGCCACCGGCTCGATGGCGACGTCCTTGTTCTGGTACATCACCTTCACATAGGTGCGGCATTCGTCGCAGGTCTCGGCCTTGATGGTGCCGGGACTGCCCTCGATCTCCTGATAGCCGATGCCCTTGGTGGTGCCGCAGGAGCAGCAGCGTATGCGCACATAGTTCCACAGGGTGGAGCACAGCGAGCAGGCGCAGAAACGGTTGCCGTGCGCGTTCGGCCATTCGACGATCAGCGAGGCGACGGGCGGGCCGCCGCAGGCCGGACACACGCCGTCGCCTACCGGCACGAGACGTTTTGCGTCGAGCGCGGCGGCGAGGCGGGCGAAGTGCACCTGCAGCGCGGCCGCGACATAGACATGCTCGGCCAGCGTTTCGACGGGCATGTCGTGGGCGAGCACGTCGCGCACCATCCGGGCCCGCTCGGCGCCGTCGGCCCGGCGCACGCGGGTGAGCGCCTGCGCCGCCTCCTCGGGCATCTCGATGCGCGAGGCGGCGTCGAACAGCGCGTCGAGCGTCGTCTCCAGCGTGTCGTCGAGCGTGGTGCGGGCGCGGTCGAGCGGGGGCATCTCGAATCCGCTCGCGCGCTCCATTGCCTCGATATCCGGCGCCTCGACCGGCGGAAGGGCGGGCACGATGGCGTGCTGCGCCTCGACGAGGCCGGCGACGAAATCGAGATAGGGCTTGAGCGGGCTGACCGCCGCATAGATCCGCAGCCGCTTCGCGCGCGCGGCGAACAGCGTCGCGGGATCGGGCATGACCGCGAAGGGCGGGGCGGAGACCGCGCCGATCATCGAAGGATCGGGTTTGATATCGACCGACATTCGTTCCTCACGAACCGCACGGGCCACGTGGTCTGCGCAGGGTTTCCGGCCCGGCCGCGGCGACCGGGCAGGCCCCTGTCATATGGGGCGGCGCGGCGCGCCGGGGCACGCCTTCACCGCATCGTCATCCCGAGGCGCGTCATCCCGGATCGGCCTGCGGCCTTTCCGGGATGATGGCTCGCGCCTCACTCGGCCGGTGCGCGCGGTTCCTTCGGCTTGCCGACGAGCTCGCGCAGCCATTTGCGGTGGTGGCGCCAAGCCCAGCCGCCCGTCACCTCGCCCCGCGTCATGGCGCTGAACGTGCCCTTCACCCAGATCGCCGCGTAGACGTGGATGATCCACACGCAGATGATGCACACCGCCGCCACCGCATGGACGAGGATGGCGATGCGCTTCTGCTCGATGGTGGTGAAGGGGTAGAAATACTGGTCCCACATCACGATGCCGCTGCCGATCAGCACGATGATCAGGCCCGACATCGACCAGAAGACGAATTTCTGGCCGGCATTGTACTTGCCGATCTCCGGCAGCCTCTCCTCGTGCCCGCCCAGCACGTCGCTGATGCGCGCCAGCCACGTGCCGTCCTCGCGGGCGGGCAGGTTGGCGCGCCAGAAGCGCACGAACAGAATGAAGAAGGAGAAGAACAGCACCACGCCGATCCACGGATGGATGGCGCGCGTCCACTGCCCGCCGCCGAACAGGCCGGTGAGGAAGAACAGCTTCGGCGTGAACAGCGCCATGCCGGACAGCGCCAGCAGCACGAGGCTGATGGCGGTGATCCAGTGGTTGATGCGGGCGGCGAGCGTGTAGCGCGACACCTGCACCGGGTGGCCGGGGCGCACGCCATCGCCCGGCTCGACATCGTCGGGCAGGTGAGCATGGTCGGGCATGTGAGCATGCCCGTGCGCGTGGGGGTCGATGGCGCTCATCACACCCTCCCTTCCGGCTGGGTCGGATCGGCCGGCGGCGGGGGCGCCTTGCCCTCGACCAGCTTCTCCGCGTTCTCCTCATCCTCCTCGCCCACCTTGTTGGGGCCGGCGACGACGTAGTGGAGGAAGCCCGCCGCGGCGGCGAAGCCCATCACGGCGAGGCCGACATATTTGGTCACGCCCTTCCAGGTCTCGACGATCGGCGAGATGCGGGGATTGTCCGGCAGGCCGGCATAGATGGACGGCGTGTCGGCGTGGTGCAGCACATACATCACATGGGTGCCGCCCACGCCTTGCGGATCATAGAGGCCGGCCTTGTCGAAGCCGCGCGACTTGAGGTCGGTGATGCGGAACTCCGCCCAGTCCTTCATCTCCTGCTTGGTGCCGAAGACGATGGCCTGGGTCGGGCAGGCCTTCTGGCAGGCCGGGCCCTGGCCCACCGCCACGCGGTCCGAGCAGAGCGTGCACTTGTAGGCCGTGTGGTCGACCTTCGAGATGCGCGGGATGTTGAAGGGGCAGCCCTTGATGCAGTAGCCGCAGCCGATGCAGTTCTCGTGCTGGAAATCGACGATGCCGTTCGAGTACTGCACGATGGCGCCCGGCGAGGGACAGGCCTTCAGGCAGCCCGGATCCTCGCAGTGCATGCAGCCGTCCTTGCGGATGAGCCATTCGAGATTCTCGGTCTCGGGGTTCACCCATTCGGTGAAGCGCATCAGCGTGAAGGTGTCGGGCGTCAGGTCCATGGGGTTGGTGTAGACCCCGTGGTTGAAGCCGATCTCCTCGGTGAGGTTGTTCCACTCGAGGCACGCCGCCTGGCAGGCCTTGCAGCCGATGCACTTGGTGACGTCGATCAGCTTGGCCACCTCGGTCAGCCGCGTAGCGGGCGGCGTGACCTCGGAGGCGGAGCGCCTCATGATGTCCTTCTCACCGAAGCGCGGCTTGTCGGCGTCGGGAGAGACGGACGGGTTCGCAATCGCAGGAAACATCGCTCCGCCTCCCTTTATGCCACCGGCCCGGTGGACGCTTCGATGTTCACCTGGAACGCCTTGAATTCCGGCGTCTCGATGTTCGCGTCGCCCACGAAGGGGGTGAGGTTATTGGCGCCGAAGCCCTTGCGGGCCGCGCCGACGAAGCCCCAGTGGATCGGCACGCCGACCACGTGGACCGTCTTGCCGTCGATGGTCATCGGCTTGATGCGCTTGGTGACGACCGCCTTGGCGAGGATTTCGCCGCGCTTCGACCACACCCGCACCCAGCCGCCGAGCGCGATGCCCTTCTCCTTCGCCAGTTCCTCGGAGATCTCGACGAAGGCTTCCGGCTGCAGGACCGCGTTCACATGGTTGTTCTTGGTCCAGTAGTGGAAATGCTCGGTGAGCCGGTAGGTGGTCGCCGCATAGGGGAATTCGGGCGAGCCGGGCTTGGCGAACTGTTCCCAGTCGTCCTTGAACACGCGAGCCACCGGATTGCCCACGATCTTGGGGGCGATGACGTTGGCCACGGGGCTCTCGAACGGCTCGTAATGCACAGGGAACGGCCCGTCCCGCATCATCTTGCGCACGAAGAGGCGCGAGACGCCCTCCGGGTTCATGATGAAGGGGCCCACATCGGCCGGCTTGGCGGTCGGCGCGATGTCCGGCACGTCGTAGCCGCTCCACTTGGCGCCGTCCCACTCGATGAGCTTGCGCGAGGGATCCCACGGCTTGCCCTCAAGGTCGCAGGAGGCGCGGTTGTAGAGGATGCGGCGGTTGGCCGGCCAGGCGAAGGACCATTTGAGGAAGGTGCCCGCATCGCCCGGATCGGAATTGTCCCGCCGCGCCATCATGTTGCCGGCCTCGGTCCAGCAGCCGGAGAAGATCCAGCAGCCGCCGGCGGTGGTGCCGTCGTCGCGGTACTGGCCGAAGCCGGACAGTTGCTTGCCGGCCTCCAGCACTTTCTTCGTCGGGTCGGCAGGATCGAACACGTCGACGAGCGCCGACCCGTTCATCTCCTTCGCCAGTTCCTCCGGGGTCGGTTCCTCCGGGTTCTTGTAGGTCCAGTTGAGGTTGAGGATCGGGTCGGGGAAGGCTCCGCCCTCCTTGCGGTAGAGCTCCTTCAGCCGCAGGTGGATCTGCGCCATGATGAAGGTGTCGGTGCGCGCCTCGCCGGGAGGCGAGCCGCCGGGCCAGTGCCATTGCAGCCAGCGGCCGGAATTGACCAGCGAACCCTCGTCCTCCGCGAAGCAGGTGGTGGGGAGCTGGAGCACCTCGGTCTTGATGCTGGCCGGGTCGGTCTTGTTGTAGATGCCGTGATCTTCCCAGAACCGCGCCGTCTCGGTCTGGAGCGGGTCCATGACGACCAGCAGCTTCAGCTTGGCCAGCGCCTCGGCCAGCTTCGCCTTGTTGGGGAAGGCCTGCAGCGGATTGAACCCCTGGCAGAAATAGAGGTTCATCTTGCCCTGCTTCATGAGCTCGAAGGCCCGCAGGATGTCGTAGTTCGGCACGTCGAGTTTGGGCAGGTACTGGTAGCCCCAGTCGTTCTCGGCGGTGGCTGCCGGTCCGTACATGGACTTCATGAAGCTGACGAAGAACTTCCGGTAGTTCTGCCAGTAGCTCATCTGGTTCGGCCGCAGCGGCTTGAAGGCGCGCGTCGACATGTAGGCCGTGAGGTCGGTTTCCTTTTCCGTGGGGATGTTGAGATAGCCGGGGATGAGGTTGCTCATCAGCCCGAGATCGGTCAGCCCCTGGATGTTGGAATGGCCGCGCAGCGCGTTCATGCCGCCGCCGCGCACCCCGATATTGCCGAGGATGAGCTGCAGCATCGCCATGCCGCGGATGTTCTGCGCGCCCTTGGAGTGCTGGGTCCAGCCGAGCGCGTACATGCTCGTCATGGTCTTGGTCGGCGAGGAGCACTCGCCGATCATCTGCGCGATCTTCAGGAACTTGTCCTTCGGCGTGCCGCAGATGCGCTCGACCATTTCCGGCGTGTAGGTGGCGACGTGGGCCTTCAGCAGGTTCCACACGCAGCGCGGATGGGTCAGCGTGTCGTCGACCACCGCATAGCCGTCGGGGCCGATCTCGTATTCCCACGTATCGCGATTATAGTCGCGCTTGGCCTCGTCATAGCCGGCGAACAGGCCGTCCTGATAGGTGAAGCCTTCCTTCACGACATAGGACGCGTTGGTGAAGGCCTTGGTATAGGCCCACTGCACCTTGTCGTTCTGCATGCACCAGTTGATGAGGCCCATCAGGAAGGCGATGTCGGTGCCCTGCCGGATCGGCGCGTAATAGTCCGCGACCGACGCCGAGCGCGTGTAGCGCGGGTCGATGACGATCAGCTTGGCGCCACGGTTGGCTTTCGCCTCAGTGACCCACTTGAATCCGCACGGATGAGCTTCGGCGGCATTGCCGCCCATGATGACGACGAGGTCGGTGTTCTTGATGTCCGTCCAGGCGTTCGTCATAGCGCCACGGCCAAATGTTGGGGCGAGACTCGCCACCGTCGGGCCGTGTCAGACGCGTGCCTGGTTGTCGAACGCCAGAATGCCGGTCGAGCGCACCACCTTGTAGGTGGCGAACGCCGTCTCGTTGGTGGTGGCCGAGGCCGCCAGGAAGCCGGTGGTGAGCCAGCGGTTGACCGTCACGCCGTCCTTGTTGGTGGCGATGAAGTTCGCGTCGCGATCGTCCTTCATCGCGCGGGCGATCTTGTCGAGCGCGGCGTCCCAGGAAATCGGCTCGAAGCGGTCGGAGCCGGGCTTGCGGATCATCGGCTGGGTGAGGCGCGTTTCCGACTTCACGATGTCGCGCAGCGCCGCGCCCTTGGGGCAGAGCGTGCCGCGGTTGGTCGGATGGTCCGAATCGCCCTCGATATGGACGATGTCGGCCTTCTCGCCCTTCCGGAGGTCGCCCTTCGAATAGATGATGATGCCGCAGGCGACGGAGCAGTAGGTGCAGGTGTTTCGCGTTTCGGCCGTGTTCGCCAGGTGGAACGGCTTCACGGCGGAGGCCACGGCGGCCTCCGCTTCGCTGAAGCCGAAGGCACCGAGCGTCGTGCCCGCGATCCCCGCACCCGACGTTTTCAGAAACGTACGGCGCGAGAGCTCCATATTCATCGAGGCCCTCCCGAGTTACCTCACAAAGCCCGTCGACCGATAGGCTTTCCCAATCGCAAGGCTATTTTTTAGCTAGTCCAATGTCAAACGAACGAAAGTTGAAGAAGCCTCGAAAAGTCGTGGAATACCAACGCATTCCGAGGTGGCCGTGCGTTCCGGAAATGCTGCGCCGCAATAAGCATCGCCTTCTCCTATCGGCCGATTGACGATTTCGCGGTCTCGTCGCAGCATCCGCGTCGTGATCCTTCGCATTGCTCCCGCGTGCCGGGGCGAGATCAAGCCATTCTCTCTGTTCGTCGCGGCTTCCCTTGCGTCAGTGATGCTGGGCGGCGTACCCATGGCGGCTGCGGATGTGCCGCCCGCCGCACCACTGGCCTATGGGCAGGCGCCGCCTCCTCACGAGCTGCGGACGCTCGCGGGTGAGCGGCAGACGCTTGCTGCGCTGCACGGGCGACCCGTGCTCGTTCACTTCTTTGCGACCTGGTGTGAGCCCTGCCGCGAGGAGTTGGCCGGGCTCTCGCGGCTCGCGGCGCGCCGCAAGGACCGGCCCTTGGCGCTCCTCGCTGTCGATGTCGGCGAAGTCGAATTGCGGGTGCGCCGCTTCTTCGACGCCAACTCCGTGCCCTTCCCCGTGCTGCTCGACGAGGACCGCGCCGCCATGAAGGCGTGGAAGGTCGTCGCCCTGCCGTCGAGCTTCGTGCTCGACGCGGCCGGCACGCTGCGCCTTTACGCCTCCGGTCCGGTCGACTGGGACGACCCGGCCGCCGACCGCCTGATCGACGCCCTTTCCGACCCGGCGGCCCCCGCCGACGCCGGCACGCTGCCGCCTCTCAACGAATGAACAAGTCAACGCTTCGGGAGCTCCTGTCATGACCAGCCGCCGCGACTTCCTCAAGGCCGGTGCCGCGCTCGCCGCCGCAACCGCCGTTCCCGCAACCCTCGCTTCGGGGTCCGCCTTCGCGCAGGCGGCGGCGCCCGCCGCTGCCGCCGTGTTCGCGCCCATTCCGGGCAAGTGGCGCGACTTCGAGGTGGTGACGACGCTGAACGTCGCGCCCGTGGACGGCAAGAACGGCCCCGCCCAAGCCTGGGTGCCGCTGCCCTCCTACACCGCCGCCGACTGGTTCAAGCCCGGCGAGAGCACGTGGAAGACCAATGCCGCCAGCGCCCGGGTCGAGAAGGACCCGCATTACGGCGCGCAGATGCTGCACCTGACCTGGGCCGAGGGCGAAGAGAAGCCCACGGTCGAGATCACCTCGCGCTTCTCGACCCGCGACCGGGCGACCGACTTCGCCAAGCCGGGCAACGTCGCCGCGCTCTCGGCCGACGAGCGCAAGCTGTTCACCGGGGCGACCGACCTCATTCCCACCGACGGCATCGTGAAGGCAACGTCCGACAAGATCACCGCCGGCAAGACCAGCGACGTCGAGAAGGCCCGCGCGATCTATGAGTGGGTGGTCGAGAACACCTATCGCAACGCCGCCACGCGCGGCTGCGGCACGGGCGACGTCGCCTCGCTGCTGGCGAGCGGCAATCTCGGCGGCAAATGCGCCGATCTGAACGCGCTCTATGTCGGGCTGGTGCGCGCCGCCGGCATTCCCGCGCGCGACATTTACGGCATCCGCGTCGCGCCCTCGGCCTTCGGCTACAAGAGCCTCGGCGCCAATTCGCCGACCATCTCCAAGGCGCAGCACTGCCGCGCCGAGGTGTGGCTCGACGGCTTCGGCTGGGTGGCCACCGACCCGGCCGACGTGCGCAAGGTCGTGCTGGAGGAGCCGCCGGGCAAGAACGCCATGGACGACGCCAAGGTTCTGGCCGCCCGCAAGGCGCTGTTCGGCTCCTGGGAAGGCAACTGGCTCGCCTATAATGACGGCCACGACATCGCCCTGCCGGGCTCGAACGGGCCGAAGCTCGGCTTCCTGATGTACCCGCAGGCCGAGGTGGCAAGCCTGCGCCATGACTGTCTCGACCCCGACGCGTTCACCTACGTGATCAAGGCGAGCGAAGTCTCGGCGTGATCCACCCCTGATCGTCATCCCGGCCGCGCGCTGCGAGAGCCGGGATCGTTCTCCTGCCACTACGCGATCCCGGATCGGCCTCGCGGCCGTCCGGGATGACGTCCGACAGAGGTTCGCACCATGCTCGACACCCCGAACGCCGCCGCTCCGTTCCGCCTCACCAGCCTCGCCCATGGCGGCGGCTGCGGCTGCAAGCTGGCGCCCTCGGTGCTGCGCGAGCTGCTGGCCGAGCAGCCGCCGGGCTCGCCCTTCGAGCGGCTGCTGGTCGGCACCGAGACCGGCGACGACGCGGCGGTCTGGCAGCTCGACGACGAGACCTGCCTGATCGCCACCACCGACTTCTTCATGCCGATGGTGGACGATCCCTTCGAGTTCGGCCGCATCGCCGCCACCAACGCCATCTCTGACGTCTACGCCATGGGCGGCAAGCCGCTACTGGCGCTCGCCATTCTCGGCATGCCGCTCGGCAAGCTGGAGCCGGCGATGGTGCGCGAGATCCTCAAGGGCGGCGTCTCCATCGCCACGGAAGCGGGCATCCCGGTGGCGGGCGGCCATTCCATCGACGCGCCCGAGCCGATCTACGGCCTCGCGGTGATCGGCACGGCGCGGCCGGAGACGATCCGCAAGAACAGCACGGCCCATGCCGGCGACGTGCTGATCCTCACCAAGGGGCTCGGCGTCGGCGTCTATTCCGCCGCCTTCAAGAAGGGCGTGCTGGCCGATGCCGCCTATGCCGAGATGATCGGCTCGATGACGACGCTCAACCGCATCGGTGCCGAGCTCGGCAAGGACGCGGCGGTGCATGCGGTGACCGACGTGACCGGCTTCGGCATTCTCGGCCACGCGCTGGAGGTGGCGCGGGGCTCCGGTCTCGCGCTCACGCTGGAGGCGGACGCGCTGCCGCTGCTCGGCGAGGCGGCGGCGCTCGTGCAGTCCGGCCATGTCACCGGCGCCTCGCACCGCAACTGGGCGAGCTATGGCGAGGCGGTGCGCCTGCCCGACGGCCTGCCCGAGTGGCGCCGCCACCTGCTCACCGACCCGCAGACCTCCGGCGGGCTGCTGGTGGCGGTGGCGCCGGAGGCGGCGGAGCGCGTTCTCCAGCAGGTGCAGGCGGCGGGCTATCCGCGCGCGGCGATCATCGGCCGGGCGGCGGAAGGCGAGCCGGCGGTGGCGGTGGTTTGAGACCACTCCGCAATGCGTGCTCATCCTGAGGCTCGGCCATTGGCCGAGCACCTCAGAGTTTGGCCCATACTGGCCGAGTCGGGGAGTAAATTGCTGAAGAGTCGTGCGCTGGACCCCGGATCAGCGCTGCACTTCGTGCAGCTTGTCCGGGGAACAAGCAGCTATGTGTCCCGACAAAGTGACGCCGCAGGCGAAACGCAGAGCCGGGACCCAGCACAAGACTCTTGGGCATTTTGCTCTACGGCTCGGGACTACGGGTCTCGGCTCTCAGGATGAAGTCCATCGAGCGATAAACGCGGCTTCTCCTCGCCACCTTGCCGGTTTATGACCGCCCTCCAGCGGGATATCATAATCTTTGAACCGGACGGGAAGGCGAGCTTACCGCCGCGACGAACGTTAAGGATCGACCATGCACGACACGGCTCTTGAACTCGCCTTCGGTCGCGGCACGCTGCCGCTCAGCCTGCCGGCGCGGGCGCGCCCCACCGTGCTGCGCAAGGCCGATCTGCCGAAGCTGCCGGACAACGCCGCCGCGATCCGCCACGCCTTCGCGCATCCCGTGAATTCGGCGCCGCTGGCCGAGCTGGTGAAGGGGCGAAAGAGCGCCTGCATCCTCGTCTGCGACATCACTCGCCCGGTGCCGAACCGGCTTTTCCTGCGCCCGATGATCGAGGCGATGCTGGCCGGCGGCATTCCGGCCGATGCCATCACCGTGCTGGTGGCGACCGGCCTGCACCGCCCCAACGAGGGCGAGGAGCTGGCCGAGCTGATCGGCGATCCGTGGGTGCTGGAGAGGGTGAGCGTCGTCAACCACTTCGCCCGCGACGAGGCCGCCCATGTCGATCTCGGGCCGACGCCGACGCGCGGCACGCCGGTCTTCATCGACCGCCGCTTCGCCGAGGCGGATCTGCGCATCGCCACCGGGCTGGTGGAGCCGCATTTCATGGCCGGCTGGTCGGGCGGGCGCAAGGTGGTGGCGCCGGGCGTCGCCGGGCACCAGACCATCCGCACCTTCCATTCCGCCCGCTTCATGGAAGACCCGCTGGCGGTGCAGTGCAACCTCGTCGGCAACCCGCTGCATGAGGAGCAGCTGGAAATCGTGCGCAAGGTCGGCGAGATCTATGCGCTCAACACCGTGCTGGACGAGGCGCGCGACCTCGTCTTCGTGTCGTTCGGGGAGATCATCGCCAGCCATCTGGCGGCGGTCGACTATGTCGAGGACGCCACCGTCATCGAGGTGCCGCGCCGCTTCCACACGGTGGTGACGTCCTCGGCCGGCTATCCGCTCGACAAGACCTACTACCAGACCGTCAAGGGCATGGTGACGCCGCTCGACATCCTCGCCCCGGGCGGCACGCTGATCATCGCCTCCGAATGCTCGGAAGGCTTCGGCAGCGAGGAGTTCCGCGCGGCGCAGGCCCGCCTCGTCGAGCTCGGGCCGGAGCGCTTCCTCGCCACGCTGACCGCCAAGACGCTGGCCGATGTCGACGAGTGGCAGACCGAGATGCAGCTCAAGCCCATGCGGGTGGGGCGCATCCAGCTCTACACGACGGGGCTGACCGACGAGGAGCGCCGCGTCACGGGGGTGGAGATCGTGCCCGACATCAACGAGGCGATCGCGCAGAGCCTGGCGCGCTCGGGCGACGACTCGCTCGCCATCGTGCCGGAGGGGCCCTATGTGATCCCGGTCTGCCGGGAGCGGCAGGCGGCGGCGTGACGGCCGGCGGTACGAATCCCGTCGGCGTGAAGCGCATTCATCTCGACGCCGTGGGCGGCGTGGCCGGCGACATGTTCGTCGCCGCGCTGCTCGACGCGTTTCCCGAGCTGCATGCGCGGGTGATGGACGATGCCCGCGCGGTGCTGCCGGCGGGCGTCGGCGTCGCCGTGCTCACCGAGGGCGAAAGCGGCGCGGTGCGGGCGCTGCGCTTCGGCCTGCAGGCGGGCGCCGGAGCGGGGCGCACCCATGCTCGCGGCCATGCCCGCACGCAGGATCATGCCCCGACACGTGGGGACGCTCACGACCACGACCATGGCCATCTTCACGATCATGGCGAGGCGGCGGTCGCGCCCGTTGCGAAGCCGGCAAATGAGTTGCCGGCCCATGCCGGCACCTATCCCGACATGCGCGCGCGCATCGCGAACGCCGCGCTGCATCCGGGCACGGCGGCGCACGCGGCGGCGATCCTCGCCCTGCTCGCCCGCGCCGAGGCGGCGATCCATCGAGTCGCCATCGAGGACGTGCATTTCCACGAGATCGCCGACTGGGATTCGCTGCTCGACGTGGTGGCGGCCGGCAGCCTCGCCGCCGCGCTCGACGGGGCGGAATGGACCGTCTCCCCGCTGCCGCTCGGCGGCGGGCTGGTGAGGACGCAGCACGGCATGCTCCCGGTGCCGGCGCCGGCCACCGCCGCCCTGCTGGAGGGCTTCGACTGGCGCGACGACGGCGTGGCCGGCGAGCGCGTGACCCCGACCGGCGCGGCGATCCTCCGGCATCTGGCGCGGCCCGGCCGTCCCGCCGGCGGGCGGCTCATGGCCAGCGGCACTGGGGCGGGCACACGAAGCCTGCGCGGCATGCCGAACGTGCTGCGCGCGCTCGTCTTCGAAGAGGCGTCGCCTGATGATAGCTATGACCGCGACACGGTGGCGGTGATCGCCTTCGAGGTCGACGACATGACCGGCGAGGAGATCGGCACCGCCGCTGAGCGGCTGCGCGCCGCGCCGGGGGTGCTCGACGTGAGCCTCGGCCAGCTTCAGGGCAAGAAGGGGCGCCCGGCGACCGCCTTCCGCCTGCTGGCCCGGCCCGATGCGGCCGACGCGGTGGCCCGCGCCTGTTTCGAGCAGACATCGACCATCGGGCTCAGGCTCACCGAGGAGCGCCGGCTGACGCTGGCGCGCGCGGCCGGGGAGATCGCCGGCGTCGACGTAAAGCGTGTGGCGCGGCCCGGCGGGGCGACGGCGAAGGCGGAGAGCGACGCGCTGACCGGCGCCACGCTGGCCGCGCGCCGCGCCGCCAAGGTTCGCGCCGAAGCACCGTCGGGGCAGGCAGCGGAGGATCGCGATGCGTGAGGCCGTCCTGCCTCGGCTGCCGGATGCGCTGCCCGAGGGCGCGGCGCTGGCGCGGGTGCTCGCCCGTTTCGAGGCGCTCGCGGTGGCGGTGAGTGGCGGCGTCGATTCGCTCACGCTGGCCACCTTCGCACATCGTCACGGGGTTCCGCTCACCGTCATCCATGCCGTCTCGCCCGCCGTGCCGGCCGAGGCGACCGCACGGGTGCGGGCCCTCGCGGCAGCGGAAGGCTGGGATCTCGTCGTCACCGGCACCGGCGAATTCGACGATCCTCGCTACCGCGACAACCCGGTGGACCGCTGCTATTTCTGCAAGACCAATCTCTATGACCGCATCGCCGGCCTGACCGCGCGGCCCATCGCCTCCGGCGCCAATCTCGACGATCTCGGCGACTACCGGCCCGGCCTCACCGCCGCCGCCGAGCGCCGCGTCGTGCATCCGATGATCGAGGCGGGGATGACCAAGGCCGATGTGCGGGCGCTGGCCCGCGCGCTGGGCCTGCCGGACATCGCCGAACTGCCGGCGCAGCCCTGCCTTGCCAGCCGGGTCGAGACCGGCATCGCCATCGACGCCGCAGACCTCGCCTTCGTCGAGACCGCCGAGCGCCGCCTCGCTGCGCTGCTGGGCGGCGGCACGCTGCGCTGCCGGATCACCCGTGAGGGCGTCGTCGTCGAGTTGGACGAGGCCCTGATGGGCGAGGCGCCGGGCGTCGCTGCGCTGATGACGGAGCTGTGCGCCGGGGAGGCGCGAAGCTTCGCCGGCACGCGGGCCTATCGGCGCGGCGCGATGTTCGTCAGGAGCTGAGCCTATGGAGTTCGAGTTCGACTGGCAGCGCGCCGCCCGCACCGGCGTGCCCGAGGCGGTGCTGTGCGCTGCCAAGAGCGCGGCGCAGATCGGATTCATCGTCGGTGAGGCGCGCGCGCGCGGCACGCGCCTGCTGCTGACCCGGCTGGAGCCGGAGGCCTTCGCCGCCCTGGACGGGGAAACGCGGTACAGCCTTGACTACGACCCGCTCTCGCGCAGCGCCGTGCTCGGCGGGGATGTGCCGACCGAAGCGGGCGCCGTCGCCATCGTGGCGGCCGGCACCTCCGACCTCCCGGTGGCGCGCGAGGCGGCGCGCACGCTCGCCTTTTCCGGCCATGAGGCGCTGCTGATCGCCGATGTCGGGGTGGCCGGGCTGTGGCGGCTGATGGCGCGCATCGAGGAAATCTGCGCCTGCCGGGTGGTGATCGCGGTCGCCGGCATGGAGGGCGCGCTGTTCTCCGTGCTGGGTGGGCTGGTGAGCGCGCCGGTGATCGCGGTGCCGAGCTCGGTCGGCTACGGCGTCGCCGAGGGCGGGCGCGCGGCGCTCCATTCCGCGCTGGCGAGCTGCGCGCCGGGCGTCGTCACGGTGAACATCGACAATGGTTTCGGCGCCGCCTGCGCCGCGATCAAGATGCTGGGCATCCCGCGCGGCTGAACGGCAGGAGGCCCAATGGCAGGAGGCCCAATGGCACGTGTGCTCGTCACCGGCGGAACCGGCTTCATCGCCACCCACCTCATCTCCCGGCTGCTCGCCGAGGGGCACGAGGTGCGCGCGAGCCTGCGCAATCCGGCGCGCGAGGGTGAGCTGCGGGCGGCACTCGGCTCGCTCGGTGTACAGGCGGGCGGGAGGCTCACGGTGGCCGTCGCCGATCTGCTCGACGATGCCGGCTGGGACGCGGCGGCGGCCGGCGTGGACTATGCGATGCATGTCGCCTCGCCCTTTCCCGCCGGCGTGCCGGCGGATGCCGACGAACTGATCCGCCCGGCGCGGGAGGGCACGGTGCGCGTGCTGCGGGCGGCGCGCGATGCCGGCGTGCAGCGCGTCGTCGTCACATCCTCCTTCGCCGCCGTCGGCTATGGCCACGCGACGCCCAAGCCGCGCTTCGACGAGAGCGACTGGACCGATCCGGAAGGCGCCGACGCGCAGCCCTACATGGTCTCCAAGACGCTGGCCGAGCGGGCGGCGTGGGAGTTCGTCGCCCGCGAGGGCGGCGGGATGGAGCTGGTCGCGGTGAACCCCGTCGGCGTGTTCGGGCCGGTGGCGGGGCCGGACCTGTCAACCTCCACCCGGCTCGTCAAGGCGATGCTGGAAGGGGCGATCCCGGCCTGCCCGCGCATCTATTTCGGCGTGGTGGACGTGCGCGACGTCGCCGAGCTGCATCTGCGCGCCATGACCGCGCCGCAGGCGGCCGACGAGCGCTTTCTCGCCACGGCAGGGGACTGCGTCCCGCTGATCGAGGTGGCGCGCACGCTGCGGGCGCGTCTCGGCCCGGCGGCGCGGCGCGTGCCGCGCTTCGAGATGCCCGACCTCATGGTACGGCTCGCCGCGCCCTTCGTGCCGATGGCGCGGGCGGCGCTGCCGCAGCTCGGCATCGTGCGCAACGCTAGCAGCGACAAGGCGCGGCGCCTCCTCGGCTGGACCCCGCGCCCGGCGGACGAGGCCATCGCCGCCACCGGCGAGAGCCTGATCCGGCTGGAGCTGGTAAAGGGGTAACTTGCGCGGTCCCTCGTTTCCCGTCGCTACCCCGTTCGCCGTCATCCCGGCCGAGCGTAGCGAGAGCCGGGATCGCTCGCCAGCCTGCCCGCGATCCCGGATCGGCCCTGCAGGCCGTCCGGGATGACGGTGGGAGGGAAGCCGCCGCCTCAGCCCGGCGTGCCCAGAGGCTGCTGCTGGGTGATGCAGTGGATGTTGCCGCCGCCGAGGATGATCTCGTGCGTCGGCACGCCCACCACCTCTCGGTCGGGGAACAGGCCGGCGAGGATGTTGCGCGCCGCCTCGTCATGCGCGGGGTCGAGCAGCGGCATCAGTATGAGCCCGTTGCCGATGTAGAAATTGGCATAGGAGGCGCCGAGCCGCTCGCCAAGGCCACGCGACATCGAGCCCTCATGCGGGCCGAGGTCGATCACCTCCCCGGCGGCGCGGTAGAGCGGGCCGGGCAGCGGCAGCTTGACGATTTCGATGGTGCGCCCGCGCGCATCGGTCATCGTCGACAGGCGCTCATAGGCGTCGCGCGAGATGGCGTATTGCGGGTCCAGCGGGTCCTCGCACCAGGTCAGCGCGACCACGCCGGGGCGCACGAAGCAGGCGAGGTTGTCGATATGGCCGGAGGTCTCGTCATTGACGAGGCCGGCGCCGAGCCACAGCACCCGGGAGACGCCGAGATAGTCCTTCAGGTGCTGCTCGATCTCCTCGCGGGAAAGGTCCGGGTTGCGGTTGGGATTGAGCAGGCATTCCTCGGTGGTCAGCACCGTGCCCTCGCCGTCGACATGGATCGAGCCGCCTTCGAGAATCAGCGGGGCGGCATAGCGCGGGGCGCGCTCGATCTCCAGCATCTTGGCGGCAATCATCTCGTCCTGGTCGCAGGGCGCGTAGAGCCCGCCCCAGGCGTTGAAACCCCAGTCGACGCCGCGCAGCCGGCTGGCCGCGTCGGTGAGGAAGGTCGTGCCGCTGTCGCGGCACCAGGAATCGTCGGAGGCCGCTTCCACCACGCGTATGGAAGGCGGCAGCGCGGCGCGGGCGTGGCGCCATTGCCGCGCGCTGGCGAGCATGGTGACGGGCTCGAAGCGGGCGATGGCGCTGGCGACGCCGACAAAGGCCTCCTGCGCCGGGCCGGCGCCCTCGCGCCAATTGTCCGGTCGCTCGGGCCAGATCATCCAGGTGCCGGCATGCGGCTCCCATTCGGCGGGCATGCGGAAGCCGTCGGCGGCGGGCAGGGTGGTCAGTGTCTCGCTCATCGATATCCGAGCCTCATCCGATCCGGCGGGTGGGTGCGCGCCCGTCGAGCGACAGCAGCGGGGCATAGAGCTCCGGCCGCCGGTCGCGGAACACACCCCAGCTCTGGCGCTGGCGGGCGATGCCGTCGAGGTCGAAGGTGGCGGTGAGCACGGTCTCATCTGTGCGGCCCGCCTCGGCGACCTTCTCGCCGGTGGGGCCGGCGATGAAGGAGGAGCCGTAGAAGGTGATCTGCGTCCCGTTGCGCCCCGGCTCGGTGCCGATGCGGTTGGAGGCGATCAGCGGGGTGAGGTTGGCGCCCGCATGGCCCTGCATCACGCGCTGCCAGTGACCGGAGGAATCGAGGCCGGAATCGTGCGGCTCGGAGCCGATGGCGGTGGGATAGAGCAGCACCTCGGCGCCGAGCAGCGCCATGGCGCGCGCGCATTCGGGAAACCACTGGTCCCAGCAGATGCCGACCCCGATGCGCCCGACCGCCGTATCCCACACGCGAAAGCCGGTGTCGCCGGGCGAGAAATAGAATTTCTCGGTGTAGCCCGGCCCGTCGGGAATGTGGCTCTTGCGGTAGAGCCCGAGCACCGAGCCGTCCGCGTCCACCACCGCGATGGAATTGAAGGTCGCCTGCCCGGCGCGCTCGAAGAAGGAGACCGGCAGCACGACGCCGAGCTCCTTCGCGAGTTTCGCGAAATGGGCGACCAGCCTGTTGCCCTCGAAGGGGGCGGCGAGGTCGAGGAACTCGTAGAGCTGGTCCTGGCAGAAATAGGGGGTCTCGAACAGCTCCTGCAGCAGGATGAGCCTGGCGCCGCGTCCGGCGGCCTCGCGCACCAGCGCCTCCGCGCGGGCGATATTGGCCTCTATGTCCCAGTCGCAGCGCATCTGGGTGGCGGCGACGGTCAGGCTGCGCATCATGTTCTCCGGTCGGTTCGGTGGGATCAGCGGCGTCAGTTGACCGCGCGCAGCGGCTTTTCGAGCACCGCGACGACGCGGCGAAGCTCGTGGCCGCGCTTGAGGATGAGGCCGGTCTGCGACACCACCGTGTAGGCGCCCTGCCGGCGGGCGAGGCGCGGGTCCTTCTCGATACGGTAGATCGGCACCTCGGCGGCGCGGCGGAAGATGGAGAACACCGCCTTGTCGCGGGAGAAGTCGATGGCGTAGTCGCGCCACTCGCCGAGCGCCACCATGCGCCCGTAAATGTCGAGGATGAGGTCGAGCTCGCGCCGGTCGAAAGTCACAAGGTCGACCTTGGTGCCGACCGGCAAGGCTATGGGATCGGTTTCCGCCACGCGGCTCCTCCGGCTGGTCCGGCGCGGCGGCGGGGCCCGCCGTCCGGAACGCGTCACTCGCCTGTCATGATCCACCTCGCGGCCGGCGCCTTCAAGCGCCTTTCGCATGACCGGGCTCCGATGTGCCCGGCCACGCGCCGTTCACGGCCTCGTTAACGGATTTCACACGGCCGCCCGAATTCGGCCGTTGCGATGCCGTGGCTGGCTTCCAATGTCTCACCATAGCGTTGGGCCGGTGCACGTGGCGCATCGGTTTCCCAGCCCCCCAGCCCCCCGCGGCGCTCGTGGACCGGCCTGACGTTACGTTCTAGGTTCAATCCCCGAATTGCTCTTGAGGCCCGGCTTAACCGCCGGGCCTTTTTTCTGTCCAGCGCGACGGGAATCGGGTGTGCTCAGGGCAGCGGTTCGAGCGCGGCGCCGAGGATGGGGCCGGGCTCGGTAGAGGAGCCGGACTGGACGAAGACGACGACGGAATCGGTCGGGTCGCCGGGCAGGCGGCGCAGCGTCGCCTCGAAGCGCGCCTCGTCGCCGGTCCAGTCCCCGAGCTTCACCCAGCCGCGCACCACATTGTGGTAGGTCATGCTGGTGCCCTCGTTCTCGCCGCGGCCGATGTCGACCTTCATGCGCGAGGCGACCGGGCACAGCCAGACCTCGCCGGAATCCGCGCCGCCCGCCGGGCCGACCTTCACGCGCACGCGGTCGCCCTCGGCCATCACGCTCACGGGCACGGCCGGGCGGGAGATGGAGGCGACGGTGCGCTCCAGCATCGCGCGGTCCGAGCCGATGGCCATGACGCGCCCGTTCACCACCGCCTGCGGCGTGAACATCTTGCCGTCGCCCCGCATGCGGGCATAGGCCTTCTGGCGCAGCGAATGGCCGTGCTTGGCCAGCGTGTCCTTCCAGCCGAGATAATCCCAGTAGTCGACCGCGAGCGTCAGGGCGATGACGTCCGGCCGCTCGGCCAGTTCGCTCATCAGCTTGTCCGCCGGCGGGCAGGAGGAGCAGCCCTGGCTGGTGAAGAGTTCGATCATCGCCTTCGGCGCGGTCACGGCGGCGACGGGCTTGGCCGCGTCGTCCCCGGCGGGGGAGCCCGCCTGCGCCGCCACCGGCAGCACCAGCACCAGCGCCAGCATTCCGAGGCAGCGCGCCAGAGCCGCCGGCGCGGAGCCGGGCAGACGGCCAGCGATGTGGCCAGCGAAGCGGCTTTCGGGGCGGCGGGCGGAGGCGGCGTAAACGGACATGTCCGGCGTGTCGTCCTTGTCGCGGGCTCGCGGGCACGGAGAGCGGCCGGCCGGACGCCCCGCGTGCGCGCGGCGGCGGCTTCGTCGCTGAGCCCAGGGACGGACCCCGCCGGGGGATGTCCCGGCCGGATCCGACCTAGCCAATAGGACGGCGCGCGCGGTCCGACCAGTCACATTCGGGTGTCGCCCCGCCGAGGCCGGGAAGGTGTCGCCGCTATGCCGCAGCGGCAGCCGGAAGGGCAATGGCGCAGGGCAACGGGACGGGCGGTGCACCGCCAAAGGAAAAGGCCGGCGCGGGGAGCGATCCCGCGCCGGCCTCACATTTCCGGGACCGTGCCTCAGGCCGCGAGGTTGCGCAGCACGTAGGGCAGGATGCCGCCGTTGCGGAAGTAGTCGAGCTCGTCCAGCGTGTCGATGCGGCAGGTCAGCGGCACGTTCTTGATGGTGCCGTCGGCATAGACGATCTCGGCGATCAGCGTCTGGCGCGGCTTGAGGTCGCCCTCGATGCCGCGGATGGTGACGGTCTCGTCGCCGTTGATGCCGAGCGACTGCCAGGACTCGTCGTTCTGGAACACCAGCGGCACCACGCCCATGCCGACGAGGTTCGAGCGATGGATGCGCTCGAAGCTCTGGGCGATGACGGCGCGGATGCCGAGCAGGCCGGTGCCCTTGGCCGCCCAGTCGCGCGAGGAGCCGGTGCCGTATTCCTTGCCGGCGAACACGACGGTCGGCACGCCTTCCTGCTTGTAGAGCATGGCGGCGTCGTAGATCGGCAGCTCGTTGCCATCCGGCCAGTGCTTGGTGAAGCCGCCTTCCTTGCCGGTCAGCATCTGGTTCTTGATGCGGATGTTGGCGAAGGTGCCGCGCATCATCACCTGATGGTTGCCGCGCCGCGTGCCGTACTGGTTGAAGTCGGCCGGGCGGACCTGATGGTCGCGCAGATAGGCGCCGGCCGGACTGGCTTCCTTGATCGAGCCGGCGGGCGAGATGTGGTCGGTGGTGATGGAGTCGAGGAACAGCCCGATGATCCGCGCCTTGATGACGTCGGTGACCGGCTCGGGCTCCATCTTCATGCCCTCGAAATAGGGCGGGTTCTGCACATAGGTCGAGCGGTCGTCCCAGGCATAGGTCTCGCCGACCGGGATGGCGATCTTCTGCCAGTTCTCGTCGCCCTTGAAGACGTCGGAGTACTTCTCCAGGAAGATCTTCTTGGTGACGTTTTCGCGGATGAAGGCCGCGATCTCCTGGTTGGACGGCCACACGTCCTTGAGGAACACCGGCTGCCCGTCCGAGCCGATGCCGAGCGGCTCGGTGGTCAGGTCGATCTGCAGCGATCCGGCGATGGCGTAGGCGACGACCAGCGGCGGAGAGGCGAGGTAGTTCGCCTTCACGTCCGGGTTCACGCGGCCCTCGAAGTTGCGGTTGCCGGAGATGACGGCGCCGGCGACGAGATCGTTCGTGTTGATGGCTTCCGAGATCGCCTCCGGCAGCGGGCCGGAATTGCCGATGCAGGTGGTGCAGCCGAAGCCGACGAGGTTGAAGCCGAGCGCGTCGAGGTCGTCCTGCAGGCCGGCGGAGGCGAGATAGCCTTCCACCACCTGCGAGCCGGGCGCCAGCGAGGTCTTCACCCACGGCTTCGACTTCAGGCCCTTGGCGACCGCGTTGCGGGCGAGCAGGCCGGCGGCGATCAGCACGCTCGGGTTCGAGGTGTTGGTGCAGGAGGTGATGGCGGCGATGGTGACGTCGCCATGGCCGAGATCATAGTCGGTGCCGGCGACAGGCACGCGCTTGGCCGTCTCGCCCGCCTTCTTGAACTCGCCTTCCAGCGCGGCGAGGAAGCCCTGCTTGGTGCCGGAGAGCAGCACGCGGTCCTGCGGGCGCTTGGGGCCGGCGAGCGAGGGCAGCACGGTGGAGATGTCGAGCTCCAGCACGTCGGTGAACACCGGGTCGGGGGTGTCCGCCTTGCGCCACATGCCCTGCGCCTTCGAATAGGCCTCGACCAGCGCGATGCGCTCGTCGGTGCGGCCGGTCTCGTCGAGATAGGCGATGGTTTCCGAATCGACCGGGAAGAAGCCGCAGGTCGCGCCGTATTCCGGCGCCATGTTGCCGATGGTGGCGCGGTCGGCGAGGGAGAGGTGATCGAGGCCGGGGCCGAAGAACTCGACGAACTTGCCCACCACGCCCTTCTTGCGCAGCATCTGGGTGACGGTGAGCACGAGGTCGGTGGCGGTGATGCCCTCGTTCAGCTGGCCGGTCAGCTTGAAGCCGATGACCTCGGGGATGAGCATGGAGACCGGCTGGCCGAGCATGGCCGCTTCCGCCTCGATGCCGCCCACGCCCCAGCCGAGCACGCCCAGGCCGTTGATCATGGTGGTGTGGCTGTCGGTGCCGACGCAGGTGTCGGGATAAGCGACGGTCGCGCCGTCCTCGTCCTTCGTCCAGACGGTCTGGGCGAGATATTCGAGGTTCACCTGGTGGCAGATGCCGGTGCCCGGCGGCACCACGCGGAAATTGTCGAAGGCCGACTGGCCCCATTTCAGGAAGCGGTAGCGCTCCTGGTTCTGCTTGTACTCCTCCTCGACATTCTTGCCGAAGGCGGCGTTGTTGCCGAAGAAGTTGACGATCACCGAATGGTCGATGACGAGGTCGACCGGCACCAGCGGGTTGATGCGCTTGGGGTCGCCGCCCAGGTGCACCATGGCGTCGCGCATGGCGGCGAGGTCGACCACGGCGGGCACGCCGGTGAAGTCCTGCATCAGCACGCGGGCGGGGCGATAGGCGATCTCGCGCTCTTCCTTGCCGCGGTTGATGAGCCAGTCCTTGATCGAGATGATGTCGTTCTTGGTGACGGAACGCCCGTCCTCGAAGCGGAGCAGATTCTCCAGCAGCACCTTCATCGAGAAGGGCAGGGCGGAGACCCCGTCCAGCCCGTTTTTCTCGGCATCCGGCAGGCTGTAATAGACGTAGGTCCTGCTTCCAACGGTGAGGGTTTTACGGCTTTTGAAGCTGTCGAGCGACGTCACGGCAGACTGATCCCCGCATTGGTGTGACAAGGACGCGCCGGGCCTTTGAGGTGGGAGGCGTTGCGGGCTATAGCTCGCGCGGCCCTGGTCGCGGCATGGGGCGCATCGTTCAGAATTCTATATAGAGCCATTTCAAACTCCGATCCTAGAGGGCATGGCGCGCCGCATCGGAAAATTGTGCGGCGCGGGGCAGCGGTAAGGGAGTGGAATTCGTGAAGCGCCTTGTGGTCGAACGGCTTGCGTGCCGTCGCGGCGCGCGGCTGTTGTTCGAGGGGCTCGGCTTCTCCCTTGCGGAAGGGCGGGCGCTCATCGTCACCGGCCCCAATGGAACGGGAAAATCCTCGCTGCTGCGCATTCTCGCCGGCCTGTCGCGGCCGGCGGCCGGCGCGCTGCGGCTGGAGGGCGCCGCCGAGCCGGAGGATTTCGCCGAGGAGGTGCACTATCTCGGCCATCTCGACGCCCACAAGGCCTCGCTCAGCGCGGCGGAGAACCTCGCCTTCTGGCGCGACCTGCTCGGCCGCCCGGCGCTCGGCGTCGCCGAGGCCATGGGGGAGGTCGGGCTCGGCGGGCTGGAGCGGCTGCCGGTCGCCGTGCTCTCCGCCGGGCAGAAGCGGCGCCTCGCGCTCGCCCGCCTCCTCGTTGCCGAGCGCCCGCTCTGGCTGCTCGACGAGCCGACCACGGCGCTCGACGTGTCGGCGCAGGCGCGCTTCGCCGCCCTCGCGCGCGCGCACGTCGAAAGAGGCGGGATGATTGTTGCCGCCACCCACGCCCCGCTCGATTTCGGCCCATCCGACGCGCTCGACCTCGGCGCCTGGCGCCCGGCTTCGCCGACCGTCGAGCCGGCCCCGGTGCCGGCATGAGCCGGGCCTTCCTCGCCCTCGTGCTGCGCGACCTGCGCCTCGCCCTGCGGGCGGGCGGGGGTGCGGGGCTGGGCGTGGTGTTCTTCCTCGCCGTGGTGGTGGTGACACCCTTCGCCATCGGGCCGGACCTCGTGCTGCTGGCGCGCATCGGGCCGGCCATCTTGTGGATCGGCGCGCTGCTCGCCTCGCTGATCGGGCTCGACCGGCTGTTCGCCGCCGACGCCGAGGACGGCTCGCTCGACGTGCTCGGCACGCTGGCCCTGCCGCTGGAGCTGGTCGCCGCCGCCAAGGGGCTGGCGCACTGGATCGCCACCGGCCTGCCGCTGGTGATCGCCGCACCCGTACTCTCGCTGCTGCTTAACCTGCAGCCGGCCTCGATCGGCGCGCTGACGCTGACGCTGCTGGTCGGCACGCCGGCCATCACCTTTCTCGGGCTGATTGGCGCGGCCTTCGCGGCGGCGTTCCGGCGCGGCGGGCTGCTGGTCGCGGTGCTGGTAATGCCGCTGACCATCCCGGTGCTGATCTTCGGCGTGGCCGCCACCGCCACCGCGCTCGGCGGCACGGTGCCCTTCGGCACGCCCTTCCGCATCCTCGCCGGGCTGTCTCTGGCGGCGATGGTGCTGGGCCCCGTCGCCGCCGCCGCCGCGCTGCGGGTGACGCGCGACTGAGGGCGCCGGATGCACCACGCCGGTGCGCCACCACAATTCTGGTATGCCAGAAGCGCGACATCCTCGCGCAGGGGCGCGCGCGGCGCCGGGCGCGCGGCCAGCCGCCGGCGCGCAAGGGCGGTGCAGCAATGCGCCGCAGGGACCGCAAAGCCTTGAAATGTCGTGATATGCGTGCCCGCAGGCGATCAGGGGGCCGCTACGTCATTTGGCCCCCTTCCTCCCTCACGTCCTCGTGTTGCAGCACGCCCGGAGCCGTGTTAGGGAACCGCCGACCTTGAGGGTGGGTAAGGGAAACTCCTGTGCCGCCCCGAGGCTGTATCTTTCCAGTCCGGAAGCTGACGCTCCGCCTTCGCGGGCATCGCGCTGGACAACCCCGAGAGAGGCACAGTGGCCGAGACCTACGTATCCGGAGTGGCGGGGCGCTACGCGACGGCTCTTTTCGAGCTGGCCCGCGATGCCGGCGCCGTCGATGCGGTGAAGGCGGATCTGGCGCGGTTCACCGCCCTGATCGCCGAGAGCGACGATCTCAAGCGCCTCGTGCGCAGCCCGGTGTTCACGTCCGAGGAGCAGGAGAGGGCGATCGCCGCCCTCCTCGACAAGGCCGGCATCGGCGGGCTCGCGGGCAATTTCTTCAAGACCGTGGCGGCCAATCGCCGGCTGTTCACCGTCGAGGCGATCATCCGCGGCTTCGACGCGCTGGTTGCCGCCTACAAGGGCGAAGTGGTGGCCGAAGTCACCGTCGCCCAGCCGCTGTCCGAGGCTCACGCCGCCACGCTGAAGGAGGCGCTCGACGCGCTGACCGGCAAGGACGTGAAGCTTGCCGTCGAGGTCGATCCCTCGCTGCTCGGCGGTCTCAAGGTCAAGATCGGCTCGAAGCTCGTCGACGCTTCGCTCAAGACCAAACTCAACTCGATCCGCCATGCGATGAAAGAGGTTCGCTGATGAGTATCCGCGCCGCTGAAATTTCCGCGATCCTCAAGGAACAGATCAAGAATTTCGGCCAGGAAGCCGAGGTTTCCGAGGTCGGCCAGGTTCTGTCCGTCGGTGACGGCATCGCCCGCGTCTACGGTCTCGACAACGTCCAGGCGGGCGAGATGGTCGAGTTCGAGAACGGCACGCGCGGCATGGCGCTGAACCTCGAAATCGACAATGTCGGCGTCGTGATCTTCGGTTCCGACCGCGAGATCAAGGAAGGCCAGACCGTCAAGCGCACCGGCGCCATCGTCGACGTCCCCGTCGGCAAGGGCCTGCTCGGCCGCGTCGTCGACGCCCTCGGCAACCCGATCGACGGCAAGGGTCCGATCGAGTACACCGAGCGCCGCCGCGTCGACGTGAAGGCCCCGGGCATCATTCCGCGCAAGTCGGTGCACGAGCCGATGCAGACCGGCCTCAAGGCCATCGACGCGCTGATCCCGATTGGCCGTGGCCAGCGCGAGCTGATCATCGGCGACCGCCAGACCGGCAAGACCGCGATCGCGCTCGACTCGATCCTCAACCAGAAGCCGCTGAACGCCGGCGATGCCCCGGAAAGCCAGAAGCTCTACTGCGTCTATGTCGCGGTCGGCCAGAAGCGCTCCACCGTCGCGCAGTTCGTGAAGGTGCTGGAAGAGCAGGGCGCGCTGGAATATTCCATCGTCGTCGCCGCCACCGCCTCGGACGCCGCGCCGATGCAGTTCCTGGCGCCGTTCGCCGGTACCGCCATGGGCGAGTTCTTCCGCGACAACGGCATGCACGCCCTCATCATTCATGACGACCTGTCCAAGCAGGCCGTGGCCTACCGCCAGATGTCGCTGCTGCTGCGCCGCCCGCCGGGCCGCGAAGCCTATCCCGGCGACGTGTTCTATCTCCACTCGCGCCTGCTGGAGCGCGCCGCCAAGCTCAATGACGAGAACGGCGCCGGCTCGCTGACCGCCCTCCCGGTCATCGAGACCCAGGCCAACGACGTGTCGGCCTATATCCCGACGAACGTGATCTCGATCACCGACGGCCAGATCTTCCTCGAGTCCGACCTGTTCTTCCAGGGCATCCGCCCGGCGGTGAACGTCGGCCTCTCGGTGTCGCGCGTCGGCTCGTCCGCGCAGATCAAGGCGATGAAGCAGGTCGCCGGAAAGATCAAGGGCGAGCTCGCCCAGTATCGCGAACTGGCCGCCTTCGCCCAGTTCGGCTCGGACCTCGACGCCTCGACGCAGAAGCTGCTCAACCGCGGTGCCCGCCTGACCGAGCTGCTGAAGCAGTCGCAGTTCGCGCCGCTGAAGGTCGAGGAGCAGGTGGTGGTGATCTATGCCGGCACCAACGGCTATCTCGACGCGCTACCGGTCTCCAAGGTTCGCGAGTTCGAGCAGGGTCTCCTGCTGGCGCTGCGCTCCAAGCACGCCGATATCCTCGACACCATCCGCACCTCCAAGGAGCTGTCGAAGGACACCACCGAGAAGCTCGTGAAGGCCATCGACGCCTTCGCGAAGACCTTCGCCTGAACGGCAGAGCGGAGCACGCGGGCACATGGCCAGCCTTAAGGATCTGCGCAATCGCATCGCTTCGGTGAAGGCGACGCAGAAGATCACCAAGGCGATGCAGATGGTGGCCGCCGCCAAGCTGCGGCGCGCCCAGCAGGCCGCCGAGGCTGCGCGCCCCTATGCGCAGCGCATGGAGAGCGTGCTCGGCAACATCGCCGGCGCCATCTCCGGCGGCCCGGACGCGCCGCTGCTGCTGACCGGCACCGGCAAGGACCAGACGCATCTCCTCCTCGTGCTGACCGCCGAGCGCGGCCTGTGCGGCGCCTTCAACTCGTCGATCGTGCGCCTCGCCCGCGAGCGCGCGCTGTCGCTGATGGGTCAGGGCAAGACGGTCAAGATCTTCTGCGTCGGCCGCAAGGGCTACGAGGCGCTGCGCCGCCAGTTCGAGAAGCAGATCGTCGGCGTCGTCGAGCTGCGCGCCAACAAGGGCGTGACCTTCGCCGACGCGCAGGCGGTCGCCGACAAGATAGGCGCCATGTTCGCCGCCGGCGAGTTCGACGTCGCCACCCAGTTCTTCAGCCGCTTCCAGTCGGTCATTTCGCAGACGCCGACCGCGCAGCAGCTGATCCCCGCCACCTTCGAGGCGCCCTCCGAGGCCGCTTCGGGCGCTGCGGCGGTCTATGAGTACGAGCCCGGCGAGGCCGAGATCCTCGCCGACCTGCTGCCGCGCAACCTCGCGGTGCAGATCTTCAAGGCGCTGCTGGAAAACGGCGCCTCGGAGCAGGGCGCGCGCATGAGCGCGATGGACAACGCCACCCGCAACGCGGGTGAAATGATCAAGAAGCAGACTTTGACCTACAACCGCACCCGTCAGGCGATGATCACGAAGGAACTGATCGAGATCATCTCCGGCGCCGAGGCGCTGTGAGGCAAGGGACCCGCTAGGCACCGGAAGGACGACGAACATGGCTAAGGTCGGACGCATCACGCAGGTCATCGGCGCCGTCGTGGACGTGCAGTTCGAGGATCACCTCCCGGAGATCCTGAACGCGCTGGAGACCACCAATAACGGCAACCGCCTCGTGCTCGAGGTCGCCCAGCATCTGGGCGAGAACACCGTGCGCACCATCGCGATGGACTCCACCGAGGGTCTGGTGCGCGGCACCGAGGTGAAGGACACCGGCGCGGCGATCTCCGTTCCCGTGGGCGCCGCCACGCTCGGCCGCATCATGAACGTCATCGGCGAGCCGGTGGACGAGGCCGGCCCGCTGGTCGGCGAGACCACCCGCGGCATCCACCAGCCCGCCCCGACCTATGCCGAGCAGTCGACCGAGGCCGAGATCCTCGTCACCGGCATCAAGGTCGTCGATCTGCTGGCGCCCTATTCCAAGGGCGGCAAGGTCGGCCTGTTCGGCGGCGCCGGCGTCGGCAAGACCGTGCTCATCATGGAGCTCATCAACAACATCGCGAAGGCGCACGGCGGCTACTCGGTGTTCGCGGGCGTCGGCGAGCGTACCCGCGAGGGCAACGATCTCTACCACGAGATGATCGAGTCCAAGGTGAACGTCGATCCGCACGAGAATGGCGGCTCCTCGGCCGGCTCGAAGTGCGCCCTCGTCTACGGCCAGATGAACGAGCCCCCGGGCGCCCGCGCCCGCGTCGCGCTGACCGGCCTCACCGTCGCCGAGCATTTCCGCGACCAGGGCCAGGACGTGCTGTTCTTCGTCGACAACATCTTCCGCTTCACCCAGGCGGGCTCGGAAGTGTCGGCGCTGCTCGGCCGCATCCCCTCGGCGGTGGGCTATCAGCCGACGCTCGCCACCGACATGGGCGCGCTGCAGGAGCGCATCACCACCACCACCAAGGGTTCGATCACCTCGGTGCAGGCCATCTACGTGCCCGCCGACGACCTGACCGACCCGGCCCCGGCCGCCTCCTTCGCGCATCTCGACGCCACCACCGTGCTGTCGCGCTCGATCGCGGAAAAGGGCATCTACCCGGCGGTCGACCCGCTCGACAGCACCTCGCGCATCCTCTCGCCGCTGATCATCGGCGACGAGCACTACAATGTCGCGCGCCAGGTGCAGCAGACGCTGCAGCGCTACAAGTCGCTGCAGGACATCATCGCGATCCTGGGCATGGACGAACTGTCCGAAGAGGACAAGACGACCGTGGCCCGCGCCCGCAAGATCGAGCGCTTCCTGTCGCAGCCCTTCCACGTCGCCGAAGTCTTCACCGGCTCGCCCGGCAAGCTCGTCGACCTCGCCGACACCATCAAGGGCTTCAAGGGCCTGGTGGAAGGCAAGTACGATCACCTCCCGGAGCAGGCCTTCTACATGGTCGGCACCATCGAAGAGGCGGTCGAGAAGGGCAAGAAGCTGGCTGCCGAGGCGGCGTGATCCGCGCGCCCCGGCCGGTGACGGCCCGGGGCGTCGATCCCTGACGCTGACGCATCCCCTGGAGGACCCATGGCCACCTTCCCGTTCGAACTCGTCTCCCCCGAGCGTCTGGTCTATTCCGGCTCGGTGACCGAGGTCATCGTTCCGGGCACCGAGGGCGAGTTCGGCATCCTCGCCGGCCATTCGCCCTTCGTGTCGACGCTGAAGCCCGGCGTGCTGACCATCAAGGGCGACGGCGCCCCCCGCAAGCTGTTCGTGCGCGGCGGCTTCGCCGAAGCGAACCCGGCCGGTCTGACCGTGCTCGCCGAGACCGCCATCCCGCTCGCCGAGATCCGCGCCGAGAACCTCGCGCAGATGATCAAGGACGCGCAGGAAGACGTCGAGGACGCGCGCGACGAGGCCACCAGGGCCAGCCGCCAGCTCTTCCTTGAGCAGCTCAAGTCGGCGGCCGCGGCCATAGAGGCGGATTCGCGCACCTCGCATTGAGCTTCCGTCGGCGCGTGAGAGCCTTATGATCCGGGCCGCTGTCAGCAGCGGCCCTTTTCATTTCCGCAGGAGACACCGATGAGCGACGGATCGACCTTCAGCGCGCATTCCTTCAGCGCGCATGCCTGGGGCCGCAACCTGCCGACCTACGAGGCGATCCGCACCATGCCGTTCAACGACGCGCTGGCGGCGGGCACGCTGTCGCCGGAGCAGTTCCGGCACTACATGATCCAGGACGCGCATTACCTGATCGCCTTCGGCCGCGCGCTGGCTATCGCCGCCGGCAAGGCGGACGACCCGGACGGGCTGGTGCAGTTCGCCGAGGCCGCCAAGGTCGCCGTGGTCGTCGAGCGCTCGCTGCACGCGGACTTCTTCGAGAGCTTCGGCGTCAGCGGCGACGAGTTCGCCCGCACCCCGATGTCGCCGGTGTGCCACCATTATTCGAGCTTCCTGATCGCCACCGCCCATGCCGAACCCTATCCGGTGGCGTTGGCGGCGCTGCTGCCCTGCTTCTGGATCTATGCCGAGATCGGCCGCGACATTCTCGGCCGGGCGGTGCGGCCCAATCCATACGATGCGTGGATCGACACCTATGCCGGCGAGGAGTTCCACGAGGCGGTGCGGGCCGTGATCGCCACCACCGACAGGGCGGCGGCGGCCGCCTCGCCGGGCGAGCTCACCCGCATGCACGCCGCCTACCGGCACGCCACCCAGCTCGAATGGATGTTCTGGGATTCCGCCTGGCGGCTGGCCGACTGGCCGGTCTGAGTGCGCCGGCCGACCGGAGGTGTCCTCGTGGCGTGATGGCCGGAATCGTGCATGAATGGCGGGCCTGTTTGCCGACGGACCCATGAGCAGCCCCATTCCGCTATCCAGCCCGGTTCCGGGCGCCGAGCCGCCCGCCACCGCGCGGGGGCGCTCCGAGCAGGTGATCCGCGCGCGTATCCTCGAGGCGATCTTCGAGCGCCGCCTCACGCCGGGCGAGAAGCTGACCGAAGACCGGCTCGCCGAACTGTTCGGGGTGAGCCGCACGGTGGTGCGGCAGGCGCTGGCGCGGCTGGCGCAGGACGGCATTGTCGAGCTGCATCCCAATCGCGGGGCTTTCGTCGCCGCGCCCAGCCGCACCGATGCGCGCCATGTGATGGAAGCGCGGGCCGTGGTGGAGCCGGAAGTGGCGCAGGCGGCCGCCTGCGGCTGCGACGCGCATGGGCTGGAAAGGCTGCGCCGTCACATCGCCCGCGAGGACGAGGTGCGCGCGGCGGACGACCGCGCGAGCCTCGTGCGGCTCACCGGCGAGTTCCATGTGATGCTGGCGGAGGTGGCGGGAAACCCGGTCTTCGTGCGCCTGCTCACCGAATTGCAGGCGCTGAGCTCGCTCTCGATCCTGCTCTACGCGCAGGGCGGGCGCACCGCCTGCCCGCGCGGCGACCATGGCGCCATCGTCGCCGCCATCGGGCGCGGCGAGCCGGAGGCGGCCGCGCGGCTGATGCGCGAGCACATCGCCCATGTGGCGGCAGATCTCGAACTGAGCGAGCCGGCAGGTCCGGCCGAAGGACTGGCGCAGGCGCTCGGCTTCACCCCGCGCGCACGGCCGGCCCGCTGAGGCGGGTCCGGCAGGCGAACGGAGTGGCGTGCGCGGAGGTAGGCGTGCGCAGAGATAGGGTGCGAATCAGCGGCGACGGCCCGGGGGCGGGCGACGCTGGCCGCTGCCGATCGGCGGGGTCGGGCCACCGGTCTTGTGGCGGAAATTGATGCGTCCACGCTCGAGGTCGTAAGGCGACATCTCGACGACGACGCGGTCGCCGACGATGGTGCGGATGCGGTTCTTCTTCATCTTGCCCGCCGCATAGGCGAGAATCTCGTGTTCATTGTCGAGCACGACGCGGAAGTTGCCGTCGGGCAGAACTTCCGTCACGGTGCCGTCGAACTCGAGCAGTTCCTCTTTCGCCATTAATGGCTCTCCTCGTACAGGCTGCCGCCAGTAGTGCCGTCACGCTTCGCTGACAGGCCAATACCCCGGCGGGCCGCTTTTGTCTTGCTCAGATAACGCAGCGGGCCACAACCCGCCAGTACAACGCGAACAACCGCGCGCCGTTGCCGGCGCGCGGTCGGGTCTTCATTCAGGGAGCACTGCGGAAGGAGCGGCGGCGCGGCGGGCGCTGACCCTCGCGCGGCCCTTCCTGCCGGGGCCCTTCATGACGCGGCGCTTCATGGCGCGCACCCTCGTGACGGCCTCCTTCGTGGCGGGCGTCGGGGCGGCCTTCGGGCCGGCGGCCATCCTTACGGAAATCGTCACGGCGGGGCTCGTCGCGACGCTGGCCATCCTGCGCCGCGCGCTCGGGGCGGAAGCCGCCACGCTCCTCGCCGGGGCGTCCCTCGGGACGCGGGCCGCGATGGAACGGACGGGCGGGACGCTCGCCACCTTCGCGGCGCTCGCCCTCGCGCGGGCCACGGCCGCCGAAGCGGTTGCCCTCGCTGCGGTTGCCCTCACCACGACCGCCGTCACGGCGCTCCTCGCGCGGGCCGTCGGAGCGGAAGCCTTCGAGGCGCACCGCGCCCTCGCGGCGGCTTTCGCCGCGACGGTCGACCGAGGGGATGGTGATCTTGATCAGCCGCTCGATGTCGCGCAGGAAGGCGCGCTCCTCGCCGTCGCAGAAGGAGATCGCGATGCCCTCGCGGCCGGCGCGCGCGGTGCGGCCGATACGATGGACATAGCTCTCCGGCACGTTGGGCAGGTCGTAGTTGATGACGTGGCTGACGCCCGGCACGTCGATGCCGCGCGCGGCGATGTCCGTCGCCACCAGCACCTTGACGGTGCCCTGGCGGAAGGCGGCGAGCGCGCGCTCGCGCTGCGGCTGAGACTTGTTGCCGTGGATCGCCTCGGCGGCGATGCCGGCAACGGACAGGCCCTTCACCACGCGGTCGGCGCCGTGCTTGGTGCGCGAGAACACCAGCGCGCGGTCGAGCGTGGGCTCGGCCAGCACCTCGACGAGGAGGTTCGGCTTGCCGGCGCGATCCGTGAGGAACACCTTCTGCTCGATGCGGTCGGCGGTCTTGGCGACCGGCGTCACCGCCACGCGCACCGGATCGGTGAGCAGCGATTCCGCCAGCTTTTCGATCTCGCGCGGCATGGTGGCCGAGAAGAACAGGTTGCGGCGCTTCTTCGGCAGCCGCGCGACGATGGCGCGGATGGCGTGGATGAAGCCCATGTCGAGCATCTGGTCGGCCTCGTCGAGCACGAGAACCTCGACCATGTCGAGACGGACCGCATTGTTCTCCAGCAGGTCGACGAGGCGGCCGGGGGTGGCCACCAGCACGTCGACACCGCCGGCCAGCGCACGCGCCTGCCGGCCGATCGGCACGCCGCCGATGGCGAGCGCGGTCGAGGGGCGTACATGCTTGCCGTAGAGGCGGAAGCTGTCGAGGATCTGGCCGGAGAGCTCGCGGGTCGGGCTCAGCACCAGCGCGCGGGCCGAGCGGCGCTCGGGGCGGAAGCGGTTGACCACGAGATGCTGGAGGATCGGCAGCGCGAAGGCGGCGGTCTTGCCGGTGCCGGTCTGGGCGATGCCGACGAGATCGCGCCCGGCGATCACCTGCGGCACGGCCTGCATCTGGATGGGGGTGGGGGTGGTGTGGTTCGCTTCCGCGAGGGCCTTCAGGATCGGCTCGGCAAGGCCGAGTTCGTTGAAACTGGTCAAGTAGGGTTCTTTCATGGGCGATCGCGTCCGCGCGCACTTCGGGCGCGAACCGCAAATCACGGGGGCGGTGAGACACCCCGCGTAGCCTGGGACGTCGGCGTTGTCGGATGATCAGGGGCTGAAGACAGCTGCGGCCAACGGAGCGAGGAATTCCTCACCAAGCCGAAGCGGACATCGAGCGACGCGGCCCCGAATACGGACACGTTTCCGTATGCGCCGCCTATGTGGCCTAAAAGGGTGGTGATTTCAAGGCGTCTTCGTATGCGGCTATAAGATTGATCCATGTATCCCGATGTCGTCGGTCTCCGCAGCTTCTATGCCCAGCCGCTCGGCGTGGTGACGCGCCGCCTCGTCGGGCGCGCCATCCGCGCGCGCTTCGACAATGTGCGCGGCCTCTCCGTGCTCGGCATGGGCTATGCCACGCCCTATCTCGGCGTGTTCCGCGAGGAGTGCGAGCGCGCGCTCGCCTTCATGCCGGGCGCGCAGGGGGTGACGCGCTGGCCTTCCGCCGCGCCGACGCTCGCCGCGCTGGTCGACGAGAGCGAGCTGCCGCTGCGCGACGGCATGATCGACCGGGTGATCGCGGTGCATCTGCTGGAGATGACGCCCGACGCGCAGGAGGTGCTGCGCGAGGTGTGGCGCGTGCTGGCGCCGGGTGGGCGGCTGCTCTGCGTGGTGCCGAGCCGGCGCGGCGTGTGGGCGCGCACCGAGAACAACCCGTTCGGCCATGGCCGCCCGTTCTCGCGCACGCAGATCACCGACCTGCTGCGCGGGGCGCTGTTCACACCGGTGAGCTGGGGCGAGGCGCTCTATATGCCCCCCGTTGCGCGGCACTGGTTCCTGCGCTCGGCGGTGGCGTGGGAGCGGGTCGGCGCGACGGCCTCGCTTCCCTTCGCCGGCGTGCACATCGTCGAGGCGACCAAGCAGGTCTACAAGCCGGTGGCGACCAAGCGCCGCTCGCGCCTGCGCGTGCTGCAGCCGGTGCTGGTCCCCAGCCCGGTAGGAGGGTGAGGCCGCGCCTCGGCGGCGCTGTTGGCCCTACTTCCCCCGCGACAGCAGGAACACCGCCTGCTCGCCGAGCAGGTTCCACACGGCCCAGGGCAGGTTGAACCGCACGGGATGGCCGGAGGCGTCCAGCGCGATGGCGCGGTCGATGCGCGCGTCGACTTCCGCCACCAGATCCACGAAATCGCGGATGGTGCAGAAATGGATGTTCGGCGTGTCGTGCCAGCGATAGGGCAGGTTCTCGGTGCTCGGCATCTTGCCGTTGACGAGAAGGTCCAGCCGCATGCGCCAGAAGCCGAAATTGGGGAAGGAGACGATGGCCCGCGTGCCCACGCGCAGCATCTGCTCCAGCACCCATTTCGGCCGGCGCGTCGCCTGTATGGTCTGCGACAGGATCACATAGTCGAAGGAATTGTCGGGGTAGTCGGCGAGGTCGATGTCGGCGTCGCCCTGGATGATGGCGAGGCCGCGCGCCACGCCGGCATTGACGCCCTCGCGCGACAGTTCGATGCCGCGCGCGTCGCAGCCGCGCGTGGTAGCGAGCAGTTCCAGTAGCTCACCGTCGCCCGAGCCGACGTCGAGCACGCGCGAGCCCGGCCGCACCATCTCGGCGATCAGCAGCAGGTCGACGCGCGTGCCGGAGGGGGCGCGCACCGTCTCGCGCATGGTGAGGTCGCGCCCCGTGGCGGCCGGGGAGGGCTGGTCGGGCGGCGACATCAGTTCACCCCGATGGTGCGAGCGGCGGAATCGATGAAGCCGCGCGCGATGGCGAAGAATTCCGGCTCGTCGAGCAGGAAGGCGTCGTGGCCCTTGTCGCTCTCGATCTCGGCGAAGGAGACCGGCGCGCCGGCGGCGTTGAGCGCGTGCACCACGGCGCGCGAATCGGCGGTGGTAAACAGCCAGTCCGAGGTGAAGGAGACGAGGCAGAAGCGCGTCTTCGTTCCCTTGAACGCGTTGGCCAGCACGCCGCCATAGTCCGACGCCAGGTCGAAATAATCCATCGCCCGCGTCACGTAGAGATAGGAGTTGGCGTCGAAGCGGTCGACGAACGCCTCGCCCTGGTGGCGCAGATAGCTCTCCACCTGGAAGTCCGCGTCGAAGGAGAAGGTGCGCCCCGCGCGGTCCTGCAGGTTGCGGCCGAACTTACGGTGCAGCGATGAGTCCGACATGTAGGTGATGTGCGCGGCCATGCGCGCGACCGCGAGGCCCCGGCGCGGGCTGGTGCCCTCCGCGAGATAGCGCCCGGCCCGCCAGTCCGGGTCGGCCATCACCGCCTGCCGGCCGACCTCGTGGAAGGCGATGTTCTGCGCCGAGTGGCGGGCCGCCGTGGCGATGGGCATCGCGGCGACCACGCGCTCGGGATAGCTCACCGTCCATTGCAGCACCTGCATGCCGCCCATGGAGCCGCCGACCACGGCGAGCAGCCGGTCTATGCCGAGATGGTCCACCAGCATGGCCTGCGCGCGCACCATGTCGGCGATGGTGAGCACGGGGAAGTCGAGCCCGTAGGGCTGGCCGGTCGCCGGATTGGTGGAGGAGGGCCCGGTGCTGCCGAGGCAGCCGCCGATGACGTTGGACGAGATGACGAAGAACCGATCCGTATCGACCGGCTTTCCGGGGCCGACCAGCGTTTCCCACCAGCCGGGCTTGCCGGTGACGGGATGCACATTCGCCGCGTGCTGGTCGCCCGACAGCGCGTGGCAGACCAGAATGGCGTTGGAGCGCGCCGCGTTCAGCGTGCCATAGGTCTGGTAGCCGATCTGGAAGGGGGTGAGCACGGCGCCGGAATCGAGCGTGAGCGGCCGCTCCGCGCCGAAGCGCACCAGCGCTGAATGGGGATGGTCCGCCTCGCCGCGCGCCGCCTCGACCAGCCGGGAGCTGTCGAGCGCGGCATCGGGGGCCGAAATCTCTGGTGTCACCGTGGTATCGGACATTGCAACCGTCTTACCGGACGAAGAGTTCTTTTTACCGGACGATGCGATGATCCTACAGGGGCCTCTTGTCAATATCGGCCATGCGCCGATTTTGCCGGCGGCGCGGCGTCATCGGGCAATTCCACCGGGGCCTGAAATGCTCTAGGACATCCGCCGATGGACAAGATCGCCAATGCTCCCGCGGCGCCGTCCGGCGCGATTTCCCCGGCCCCCGCCGATGCGGTGGCCGATCTCGGCGTGCTGCGCGAGGAGATCGACCGGATCGACGCGGCGATGCACGCGCTTTTGATCGAGCGCAGCCAGATCATCGACCGGCTGGTGGCGGTGAAGCGGGCGCGCGGCGCCGAGTCGGGCTCCGCCTTCCGCCCGGCGCGCGAGGCGTCGATGATGCGGCGCATCGTCGACCGGCACAGGGGCATCCTGCCGCTCGACACGGTGGAGGGCATCTGGCGCGTCATCATCTCCACCTTCACCTATGTGCAGGCGCCCTATGCCGTGCATGCCGATCTCGCCTCGGGCGAGCCGGCGATGCGCGACACCTCACGCTTCCATTTCGGCTTCACCGTGCCCTTCATCGGCCATATGGGGGCGGGCGGCGTCGTTTCGGCGGTGGCGCGCTCGCGCGGCGATCTCGGTCTGGTGCCGGCTTTCGCCGCGCCCGGCGCGGGGGCTTGGTGGACGGCGCTGGAAGGCGAGCACGCGCCCAAGATCATCGCCCGCCTGCCCTTCGTCGAGCGGGCCGACCACCCCGCCGGGCTGCCGGTGTTCTGCATCGCCCATCCGGTGACGGACGGCGCGGTGACGGAAGTCGAGGTGTGGAGCCTGCACGTCTCCGGCTGGAACGGGCAGGCGGCGCGCGCCCTCGCCCCGCTCGCCGAGATCGTCGCGGTGCCCGATCGCGGGCTCGACGGCGCGGCACTGCTCGCCTCCATCCCGCTCGATGCCGAGGCCAGCCTCGACACGGTGCTGGCGGCCCTGCGCGCCAGCGGGGTCTCGGTGCGCGCGGCGGCTCTCGTCGGCAGCCATGCGAGCCGCTATACCCACACGCCGCAAGGCTGATCGCCTCCCAATCCTCCCGCCTCGACAGCGCCTGCCGGAGTTCCGTCATGTCGTCCGCCCCGCTTCCCAATCGTCCCGTCCCGCGTCCCGGCGTGCTGGACATCGAGGCCTATGTGCCCGGCAAGTCGCAGGGTGGCGCGGGCGTGAAGGTGCACAAGCTCTCCGCCAACGAGACCCCGCTCGGGCCGAGCCCGAAGGCGGTGGCGGCGTTCCAGTCGGCGAACGCGCTGGAGCTCTATCCCGACGGCTCGTCGTTGAAGCTGCGCGAGACCATCGCCGGCGCCTATGGGCTCGATCCGGCGCGCATCGTCTGCGGCACCGGCTCGGACGAGCTGCTGATGCTGACGGCGAGCGCCTTTGCCGGGCCGGGTGACGAGGTGCTGTTCTCGCAGCACGGCTTCCTCGTCTACCGCATCGCCGCGCTGGCGGCGGGGGCGACGCCGGTGGTGGCGCCGGAGAAGGACTACCGCACCGATGTCGACGCGCTCCTGGCGGCGGTGACGGAGCGTACGCGCGTCGTGTTCCTCGCCAACCCCAACAACCCCACCGGAACCTACATTCCCTTTGACGAGGTGCGCCGCCTCCAGCGCGGCCTGCCGCCGAACGTGCTGCTGGCGCTCGACGCCGCCTATGCCGAATATGTCCGCCGCAACGACTACGAGGCCGGCATCGAACTGGTGGCGACCTGCTCCAACGTCGTCATGCTGCGCACCTTCTCGAAGATCTACGGCCTGGCGGCGCTGCGCGTGGGCTGGCTCTACGGGCCGGCCGAGGTGGTGGACGCGATCAACCGCATCCGGGGCGCCTTCAACGTCTCCGCGCCCGGCCTTGCCGCGGCCGCCGCGGCGGTGGAGGACACCGCCCATGTCGAGGCCGCGATCGCGCATAACGAAACCTGGCTGCCGTGGCTGACCGAGAAGCTCACCGCGCTCGGCCTCACCGTGACGCCGAGCGTGACGAACTTCCTGCTGGTGCATTTCCCCGATGTGGAAGGCCGCACCGCGAAGGACGCCGACGCCTTTCTTTCCGCGCGCGGGCTGATCCTGCGGCGGGTGGATTCCTATGGTCTGCCGGGCGCGCTGCGCCTCACCATCGGCACCGAGGAGGCGAACCGCCTGCTGGTCGAGGTGCTGGCGGAGTTCCTCGGCAAGGTGGGAGCCGGCGATGGTGCTTGATCCGCCGCTGTCGGCTCCGATCATTGGCCGGCTCACCATTATCGGCGTCGGGCTGATCGGCTCGTCCATCCTGCGCGCGGCGAAGGCGCGGGGGCTGGCCGGCACGCTGGTCGCCTATGACGGCGCGGAGGCCGTGCGCGACCGCGCGCTGGCGCTCGGCCTCGCCGATCTCGTCGCGGCGACGCCGGAGCGGGCGGTGCGCGACGCCGATATCGTGATCCTGTGCGTGCCGGTCGGCGCCATGGGGGCGGTGGCGGCCGCCATCGCGCCGCATCTGAAGCCGGACGCCATCGTCTCCGATGTCGGCTCGGTGAAGGGGGCGGTGGTCAGCGCACTGCGCGCCCATTTGCCGGCTAACGTGCACATCGTCCCCGGGCATCCGGTGGCGGGCACGGAATATTCGGGGCCGGATGCGGGCTTTGCAGCGCTGTTCAAGAACCGCTGGTCGATCCTCACGCCGCCGGAAGGCACGGACCCGGCGGCGGTGCAGCGCCTTGCCGCCCTGTGGACGGCGATGGGCGCCAATGTCGAGACCATGACGCCCGAGCACCACGACCTGGTGCTCGCCATCACCTCGCATGTGCCGCACCTGATCGCCTACAACATCGTCGGCACGGCGGCGGATCTCGAAGCGGTCACGCAGTCCGAGGTCATCAAGTACTCGGCGGGCGGTTTCCGCGACTTCACCCGCATCGCCGCCTCCGACCCGACCATGTGGCGCGACGTGTTCCTCAACAACCGCGAGGCGGTGATCGAGGTGCTCGGCCGCTTCACCGAGGACCTGATCGCGCTGCAACGGGCGATACGCTGGGCCGAGGGTGACAAGCTGTTCGACCTGTTCACCCGCACCCGCGCCATCCGCCGCTCGATCATCGAGATCGGCCAGGAGACCGCCGCGCCCGACTTCGGCCGCACGCACGATTGAGGCGCGGCGCCTCCCGCGCCTAGCGCACCCCGTTCCGCGCATAGACGCGCAGGCGATGGCCGTCGGGATCGAGCGCGACGAAGCTGCGGCCGAAGGGGAGGTCGGTCGGCGGCAGGGCGATCGGCACCCCCTTCGTCGCCCAGTCTTCGTAGGCCGCGTCGACCGCAGCGGGATCGGCGACCTTGAAGCCGATCTCGTTGCCGCCGGCGCGCAGATGCGGCCTCGGCGTCACCCCGTCGCGCTGCCACAGGCCGAGCATCATGCCCGGCGCCAGCGGCAGCAGGGCGAAGGTCGCGCTCTGTTCAACCGGCTCGCGCTCCAGTAGCGCGCCATAGAAGCGGGCGCTCGCCGGCGCGTCGTTCACATAGAGAAGTATGTTGCTGGCATCGGTCATGGTGGCCCCCATCGATGGATCGAGGCGGCACCCTAGGCGGGCATGCTGCCAATTTATGTCAGCATGCGTCGAGCTTCTGCGCCTCGGCCGCGTGCTTCGCCTGCTTCCATCGCTGGATCAGCTCCGCCCGCCGCGCGGGGTAACGCGCTTCCATCAGCAGCGCCTTCGCGATGCGGTCGGTGCGGAAGCTGCGGAAGTCGCCGCGCAGCTCGCACCAGCCGATCAGCAGCCGCACCTGGTCGAAGAAGGCCAGCGCGAAGGGCCAGACGACGCGCTCGCTCGCCACGCCGCCGGCGTCCCGATAGGCGAGGGTCAGCTTGCGCTCGGTGCGGATCGCCTTGCGAAGCAGGGCCGGGTCGATGGAATCGGCGGGAATGGGCGCGCCGGGCGCGACGAACAGCGCGGAAGCTTCCATTTCGGCCCGCAGTTCCACCGGCAGCACGGCGCCGATGCGGGCGAGGGCGGACAGCGCCGCCTCGGCAAGCCGGCCGTCCGCGCGCCCGGCCACCCAGCGCGAGCCGAGCACAAGCGCCTCGATCTCCTCGGGCGGAAACATCAGCGGCGGCAGCAGGAAGCCGGGCCGCAGCACATAGCCGGCACCGGCCTCACCCTCGATGGTCGCGCCCTGCGCCTGCAAGGCGGCGATGTCGCGGTAGAGGGTGCGCAGGCTCACCCCGATCTCGTCCGCGAGCACCCGCCCGCTCACCGGATGGCGGTGGCGGCGCAGGAGCTGCAACAGGTCGAAAAGGCGCTCGGAGCGGGACATGCGGCGATCCTACTCGCATCCGCCACTGCCGGATAATGGCAGCAGCCTGCGCCGCGCGACGGACGCCGCGCGGCGCAGGCCATAGCTGGTCGTCGTGTCAGCCGCTGGTCGGCATGACGAACTGGGCGCCCTCGCGGATGCCGGTCGGCCAGCGCGCGGTGGTGGTCTTCAGCTTGGTGTAGAAGCCGACGCCCTCCATGCCGTAGACGTTGCGGTCGCCGAAGATCGAGCGCTTCCAGCCGCCGAAGGAATGGAACGCCACCGGCACCGGGATGGGCACGTTGATGCCGATCATGCCGGCCTTCGCGTCGCGGTCGAAGGCGCGGGCGGCGTCGCCGTCGCGGGTGAAGATGGCGGCGCCGTTGCCATATTCGTGGTCGTTGACCAGCTTGAGCGCGTCGTCGTAGCGTGGCACGCGCACCACCGAGAGCACCGGGCCGAAGATCTCCTCCTTGTAGATCTTCATCTGCGGCGTCACCTCGTCGAACAGCGTGCCGCCGAGGAAGTAGCCGTTCTCGTAGCCCTGAAGCTTCAGGTCGCGCCCGTCGACGACGAGCTTCGCGCCGGCGGCGACGCCGTCGTCGATATAGCCGCGCACCTTGGCGAGGTGCTCCTTCGTCACCAGCGGGCCCATCTCGCTGTCGCGATCGAGGCCCGGGCCGACCTTGAGGGCCTGCACCTTGGGCACGAGCTTCTCCAGCAGCGCGTCGCCGACGCCGCCCACCGCGACCGCCACCGACACCGCCATGCAGCGCTCGCCCGCCGAGCCGTAGCCCGCGCCCATCAGCGCGTCGACGGTCTTGTCGAGGTCGGCGTCGGGCATGACGACGAGGTGGTTCTTGGCGCCGCACAGGGCCTGCGCGCGCTTACCCGCGGCGGCGGCGGTCTTGTAGACATATTCGCCGATGGCGGTGGAGCCGACGAAGCTCACGGCGGCGACGTCGGGGTGGGTGAGCAGCGTGTCGACGGCTTCCTTGTCGCCCTGCACCACGTTGAACACGCCAGCCGGCAGGCCCGCCTCGGCCAGCAGCTCGGCCAGCATCAGCGAGGGGGTGGGGTCCTTCTCGGAGGGCTTGAGCACGAAGCTGTTGCCGCAGGCCAGCGCCACCGGGAACATCCACATCGGCACCATGACCGGGAAGTTGAACGGCGTGATGCCGGCCACCACGCCGACCGGGTGGCGGGCGGAGAACACGTCGACGCCGCGCGCCACCTGCTCGGTGAAGTCGCCGCGCACGAGGTGCGGGATGCCGCAGGCGAACTCGACCACCTCGATGCCGCGCGTCACCTCGCCCTTGGCGTCCTCGAAGGTCTTGCCGTGCTCGCGGGTGATGGCCTCGGCGAGCGCGTCCATGTCGCGCTCCAGCAGCGCCTTGAACTTGAACATGATGCGGGCGCGGGTCAGCGGCGGCGTGTCCGCCCAGCCGGGGAAGGCGGCGGCGGCGGCGGCGACCGCCTCGCCCACCGTGGCGGCGGTGGCGAGCAAAACCTCGCCGGACTGCGCGCCGGTGGAAGGATCGAAGACCGGCGCCGTACGGCCCGCAATGTTGACGGCCTTGCCGCCGATATAGTGACCGATGACCGCCATGAGCTTTGTCTCCTTGCTCGCCCTTGAGCCGATGCCAACGTTGTGCTTGTCGAATGGCTGCACTTCAACGACCATGTTTCCCAAACCGTTGTGCGGGATTTCGACAAGAGCCCGTCCGCCAAGGGGAGACGTCATGGACTGGGATCACCTGCGCATCTTCCTCGCCGTCGCGCGGGCGGGGCAGATGCTGGCGGCCGGCCGCCAGCTCGGGCTCGACCATGCCACGGTGGGCCGCCGGCTCGGGGCGCTGGAGGCGAGCCTCGGCACCAAGCTGTTCGAGCGGCGCACCACCGGCAGCGAGTTGACCGCCGCCGGCGAGCGCCTGCTCGCCCATGCCGAGCGGGTGGAGACCGAGATGCTGCAGGCGCAGTCGACGCTCGGCAATGTCGACCTTGCGCTGGCCGGCACGGTGCGCATCGGCGCGCCGGACGGCTTCGGCACCTATTTCCTCGCCCCGCGCCTCGGGCGGCTGGCGGAAGAGCACCCGAGCCTCGCAATCCAGCTCGCGCCACTGCCGCGCAGCTTCTCGCTGCCCAAGCGGGAGGTGGACATCGCGGTGACGCTGCAGCGGCCGGCGGAAGGGCGGCTGGTGGCGCGCAAGCTCACCGACTACACGCTCGGCGTCTATGCCGCGCGCCGCTATCTGGAACGCACCGGCCCGGTGGAGACGCTCGCCGACGTCGCCGGGCGGCTTCTCGTGACCTATGTCGCCGATCTCGTCTATTCGCCGGCGCTCGACTATTTCGAGGCGTTCCGCGAGATCGAGGCACGGCGACTGGAATGCGCCAGCGTGGTGGGCCAGATGGAGGCGGTACGCGCGGGCGCGGGCATCGGTATCCTGCACGACTATGCGGCGCGGGCGCATCCCGAGCTGGTGCGGCTGCTGCCGGAGATGGCGTTCCGCCGGTCCTACTGGCTGGTGACCCATGCCGACATTCGCGACCTCAGGCGCGTCCGCGAGGTGGAGGATTTCATCGCGGGCGAGGTGCGCGAGGAGCGGGCCTGCTTCGTCGCCGAGCCGCGCGCGCCCGAACCGGCTGCCGCCTGAGGCGGGCTAAAGACCGAACTGCGACAGCAGCGCCCGCAGGCGTTGCGTGTCCTCGCGCACGAAGGCGCCGAAGGCCTCGCCCGCGAGATAGTCGCCGGTCCAGTTGTAGCGGTACAGCGTCGCCCGCCAGTCGCCGCCGCCGACCGTCGCGTCCATGCGGGCGATCAGCCGGTCGAGCGCCGGCCCGGCGATGCCCGGCGGGGCGAAGACGCCGCGCCAGTTGGCCAGGGAGATATCGAGGCCCTGCTCGATCAGCGTCGCCGCCGGCAGTCCCGGCAGGCGCTGCGGCGCGGCAAGGCCGAGCAGCCTGATCCGGCCCGCCGCCAGATGGTCCTGCAATTCGCCGACCCCCCCGCACGCACAGCTCTGCGTGCCGGCGAGCACCGCGTCGATCGTGCCGACACCGCCGATGAAGGAGCGGTAGCGCAGCTGGCGCGCCGGCAGGCCGGCATGGCGGTTGATCATGGCGGCGAGGATGTAGTCGAAGCTGCCGCGCGAGCCGCCGCAGAACGACACGCGGTCCGGCGTCTCGCGCATGGCGGCGACGAGGTCGGCGAGGGTGGCGAAGGGGGAATCCGGCCGTACGGCGCAGCCGATATATTCCGTGGTCAGCCGGGCCACCGGCGTGAGATCGGCGAGGCTGGTGGCCTGCCGTACGGCGATGGCGGCGCCGATCAGGCTGGCGCCGGCGAGCAGCACGACGTCGCCGCGCCGGGAAAAATCGTCGATGAAGCGGGTGATCGCGTGGGGCGCGCTGGGCTGCCCCTCGGTGACGAGGGAGGCGACCTCCGTGTTGCCGAGGCAGTCGGCCAGCCGGTGGCCAAGCCGGCCGAGCCCGCCGCCGTCCGGCACCGGCAGCAGGATCGTCAAAGGTACGCCGGCCGACTCCGCCGCCGGCGCACCCTGGTCCGTCGAGGCGCGTGCCATCGACAGGCCAAGACTGCTCGCGGCAAGACCGGCGATGAAGCGACGGCGGTGCATGAAACTCGCTGGGCGGCCAGAGTGCGCAATTGTGTCGAAGTTAGTTTGAATGTCGGCATAGTTGCTCAGGCGCCGCTGCGGAAGTGACCATGCGGCAATCGACGTCGATGTGACGAAAGTGTTACCGGAGAAACACGTTCTCCGTGCATGTAGGGTAGTTTTATACCGTTATTGACGCCGCGTTCGCCGGGCGTGTCACTACAATCCGCCTGCCGCGTCCAACCGCCCCCCGTGATGGTGCCGGCACTCGCCGTGATCGGCGAGAATCTCGATCACCCGGCACTCCGAGACATGGCCATGCGAGCACCCTTCCACCATGCGCGCGAGCTCGGCCCGCAGCGCGGTGAGGCTGGCGATGCGCCGCTCCACCGCGACGAGGTGATCGCGGGCGATGGCGTCCGCCGCCGCGCAGGACTGGTCCGGCTCGTCCTGCAGGCGCAGCAGGGTACGGATCGCCTCGATCTCGAAGCCGAGTTCGCGGGCATGGCGGATGAAGGCGAGGCGGCGCAGATCCTCCCCGCCATAGGAGCGGCGTCCGCCTTCCGTACGCGGCGGGCTCGGCAGCAGGCCGATCTCCTCATAGTAGCGGATGGTCGGCACCTTGACGCCGCTCGCGCGGGCCGCCTCGCCGATGGTGAACTGTCCCGCCGCCGCCGTCATATCCGCTCTTGCTCCTCTAGTCGCTGGAGGAATTAGGCTCCTCGCCACGACCTGACAAGGGTGTCCGCGACGACGCCCGGTCCGCACAGGAGCCGCATCATGTCCGCCGTGAAGACCCGCTACCGCATCGAGGGAATGGATTGCGCCTCCTGCGCGACGAAGATCGACACGGCCGTGCGGCGGGTGAAGGGCGTGGAGGAGGTGTCGGTATCGGTGACCGCCGGTACGCTCACCGTCGCGCATGAGGACGCCGATCTCGGCCTGCTGGAAAAGCGCGTGACCGGGCTCGGCTACGGCATCTTCCGGCTCACCGTCGCCGCCGGCGCGGCGCCGCTGGCGCCGCACGGGGCTCACAGTCACGACCATGAGCACGGTCACTCCCACGGCCACGATCACGCGCATGGCGACGGCTGCGGTGCCCACAACCATGGCGCGCACGACTCATGCTGTGGCGGCCACGCCCATGGGCATGATCATGCGGAACACGACCATGCGGAACACGAGCATGAGCGCGGCCGGGATTCTGGCGTGGATTCTGCTGCGCCGGCGCGGGCCGCGCGCGAGAGCGGCCACAGCCACCTGCCGGGCGATGTGCCGTGGTGGAGGACCGGCAAGGCGCGCCTGACCCTTGTCTGCGGCGCCGCGCTGGCGGGCGCCTACGGGCTCGGCCATTTCTTCCCCGGCCTCGACCCGTGGATCTTCATCGCCGCGCTCTCCATCGGTCTGGTGCCGATCGCCCGCCGCGCGCTGATGGCGGCGCTGTCCGGCACGCCCTTTTCCATCGAGACGCTGATGACCATCGCCGCCGTCGGCGCGGTGATCATCGGCGCGTCGGAAGAGGCGGCCGCCGTGGTGTTCCTGTTCCTCGTCGGCGAACTGCTGGAAGGCGTCGCCGCCGGGCGGGCGCGCGAGTCGATCCGCGCGCTCACCGACCTCGTGCCGAAGACGGCTCGCCTTATCCAGGGCGCTTTCACCCGCGAGGTGCCGGCTGACAGCCTGAACGTCGGCGACGTCATCCTCGTGCGGCCCGGCGAGCGCATACCCGCCGACGGCGAGGTGCTGGAGGGCGCCGGCTCGGTGAACGAGGCGCCGCTGACCGGCGAGAGCGTGCCGGTCGCCAAGGCGCCAGGCGATCCGGTCTTCGCCGGCACGGTTAATGCCGAGGCGGTGCTGACCGTGCGCACCACCACCGAGCCGTCCGACAACACCATCGCCCGCGTGGTGCGCCTCGTGGAGGAGGCGCAGGAGAGCAAGGCGCCGACCGAGCGTTTCATCGACCGCTTCGCCCGCTGGTACACGCCCTTCGTCGTCCTGCTCGGCGCGCTTGTGGCGGTGGTGCCGCCGCTCCTCTTCGGCGCGGCATGGGACGAGTGGATCTACAAGGGCCTCGCCCTGCTGCTGATCGGCTGCCCCTGCGCGCTGGTCATCTCGACGCCGGCCGCCATCGCGGCGGGGCTGGCCTCCGGTGCGCGGCGCGGCCTGCTGATCAAGGGCGGCGCGGTGCTGGAGGTGCTGCGCACGGTGAACGCGGTGGCGCTCGACAAGACCGGCACACTCACCGAGGGCAAGCCGAAGGTGACGGACCTCATTGCCTTCGACGGCGACGAGGCGACCCTGCTGGCCCGCGCGGCGGCGCTGGAGGCCGGCTCCACCCATCCGCTGGCGAGCGCGATCCTGAACGAGGCCGCCGCGCGCGGGCTCGACGTGCCGCCGGTGAGCGCGGCCGGTGCGCTGGGCGGCGAGGGGGTGAGCGGCACGGTGGCCGGCGTGGCGTTGTTCCTGGGCTCGCCCAAGGCAGCCGGCAGCCGCGCGCCGCTGGCGGCCGGGCAGGAAAGCGCCATCCACGCGCTGAACGATGCCGGCAAGACGGTCGCCGTCCTGCTGGCGGACGGGCGCGCCGCCGGCCTCATCGCCATGCGCGACGAGCCGCGCCCGGACGCGGCGTCGGGACTCGCCGCGCTGAGCGCGGCCGGCATCCGCACGGTGATGCTGACCGGCGACAATGAGCGCACGGCGAAGGCCATCGGCGCCGATCTCGGCATCGAGGTGCGCGCCGGGCTGATGCCGGCGGACAAGCAGCGCATCGTCGGCGAGCTGAAGGCGCAGGGGCTCGTCGTCGCCAAGGTCGGCGACGGCATCAACGACGCCCCGGCGCTGGCGGCCGCCGATGTCGGCATCGCCATGGGCGGGGGCACCGACGTCGCGCTGGAGACGGCGGACGCCGCCGTGCTGCACGGGCGGGTCGGCGACGTGGCGGCGATGATCGACCTGTCGCGCGCCACCATGCGCAACATCCACCAGAACATCACGCTGGCGCTGGGGTTGAAGGCGGTGTTCCTCGTCACCACCATCGCCGGCATCACCGGCCTTTGGCCGGCGATCCTCGCCGACACCGGCGCGACGGTGCTGGTAACGGCCAACGCGCTGCGGCTGCTGGGGCGCAAGCAAGGGTAGCGCCCCAGCAGGCGGAGCGCAGTAATTGGTTGGCCGTCATCCCGGAATGGCCGCAGGCCATATCCGGGATCGGCTGCCGAGAAGAGAACGGCACGCGATCCCGGCTCTCGCTCCGCTCGGCCGGGATGACGGTCCCGCGTCCGGCGCCTACTTCGCCAGCAGCTTCAGCCAGCGCTTGGCCTGGGTGCGCACGTTCTTCGGCGCGGTGCCGCCATAGGAGACGCGGCTCGCCACCGACTTCGACACCGAGAGCACGCCGAACACCTCTGCCGTGATGCGCGGCTCGACCGACTGCATCTCGGCGAGCGAGAGCTTGTGCAGCGGCGCGTCCTTGGCCGAGGCCAGCGCGACGATGCGGCCGGTGACGTGGTGCGCCTCGCGGAAGGGCAGGCCGAGCATGCGCACCAGCCAGTCCGCCAGATCCGTCGCGGTGGAGTAGCCTGCGCCGGCGGCGGCCTTCATGCGCTTCTCGTCCGGCACCATGTCGCGCACCATGCCGGAGGTCGCGGCGATCATCAGCGAGAGGGTGGAGAGCGCGTCGAAGGCGCCTTCCTTGTCCTCCTGCATGTCCTTGGCATAGGCCAGCGCCAGGCCCTTCATCACCATGAGCAGGCCGGTGAAGGCGCCGGCGATGCGGCCGATCTTGGCGCGCACCAGCTCGGCGGCGTCCGGGTTGCGCTTCTGCGGCATGATCGACGAGCCGGTGGTGAAGCGGTCGGAAAGCTTGAGCAGTCCGGTGAGCGGCGAGGTCCAGATCACGATCTCCTCGGCGAAGCGGGAGAGGTGCATGGCGCAGATCGCGGCGGCCGCCAGCGTCTCCAGCACGAAGTCGCGGTCGGACACCGAATCGAGCGAGTTCGCCGTCGGCCGATCGAAGCCGAGCGTGCTCGCCGTGGCAAAACGGTCGATCGGGAAGGAGGTGCCGGCCAGCGCGGCGGCGCCGAGCGGACATTCGTTCAGCCGCTTGCGCGCGTCCGCGAGACGTCCGCGGTCGCGCCCGAGCATCTCGACATAGGCGAGCAGGTGATGGCCGAAGGTGACGGGCTGCGCGGTCTGGAGATGCGTGAAGCCGGGCATGACCGTGCCGGAATGGATCAGCGCCTTCTCGGCCAGCGCCGTCTGCAGTTCCTTGAGCTGGGTGTCGAGCGTGTCGATTGTGTCGCGCACATAGAGCCGGAAATCGGTCGCCACCTGGTCATTGCGCGAGCGCGCCGTGTGCAGACGCCCGGCGGAGGGGCCGAGCAGCGTGGCGAGGCGCGATTCCACGTTCATGTGGATGTCTTCCAGCGCGCGCTGGAAGGTGAAATCGCCGGAATCGATCTCTGACAGGATCGTGTCTAGACCGGCGACGATCTTTTCGGCATCAGCCCTGTCGATGATCCCCTGGGCCGCCAGCATCGAGGCATGCGCCTTCGACCCCGCAATGTCCTGCGCGTATAGCCGCTGGTCGAAACCGATGGAGGCGTTTATCTCCTCCATGATGGCATCGGGGCCGGTCTCGAACCGGCCGCCCCACATCTTGTTGCTCATGCTCACTTTTCTCCGCGAGGACGGCGATGACCGAACGACCTGAGGACGCGACGGGGACCGGGACGGCGGGTCAGGCGCGGCCGCGCGGCCGGTTCGCCCTGATCATCCTCGCCGCCCTGCTCCTCGGCGTCCTCGCCGGGCTGGCAGGCGTATACGGGATCGGGGGGCTGGGGCGCAACGCCGATGCCACGCCGCCGGCTTCCGCGCCTACTACGAGCGCCTCGGCGAGCTCCGCTCCTGCGGGCGAGGATGCGTCCTGCGGCGCGGCGAGCGAGACGGCCGGCAAGATTGCCGATCTGGCGCGCGGCGAACTCGCCGCCTTCGCCCCGACGCTGAAGCCCACCCGCATACCGGACCTCGCCTTCCTCGGCCCGGACGGCACGCCGGCGAAGCTCTCGCAGGTCGGCGGCGACGGGCTGAAGCTCGTCAACGTCTGGGCGACGTGGTGCGTGCCGTGCCGCAAGGAAATGCCCGCGCTCGACGAATTGCAGGCGAAGCTCGGCCGCAAGGGCGGCGGCGACATGCCCGGCTTCGAGGTGGTGGCGCTCAACATCGACACGCGCGATCCGGCCAAGCCGAAGACCTTCTTCGACGAGATCGACATCAAGCACCTCGCGCTCTATGCCGATCCGAAGGCGCAGGCCTTCCAGGACTTGCGGGCGGTGGGGCGCGGCTTCGGCCTGCCGACCACCATGCTGATCGACGCGAAGGGCTGCGAGATCGGCCATATCGCCGGCCCGGCGGAATGGGCGAGCGGGGACGCGGTGGCGCTGATCGAGGCGGCGCTGGCGGCGGCCGGGCCGGGCGCCAAGGCGACGGCGGCGCCCTGACGGCGCGATCCATGGACCGTCCCGTCCGAAACGGGTGGCGCGGCGGGCCGCCAGCGGCTATGTGAGCCGCGCACGGCGCCTGCCCGCCGTCGGTCGCCTTCCCGGAGTGCCCCATGCCCGACGCCCCCGCCCGTCACGGCCCGCAGCCGATGGCCGCGGGCGACTGGGCGACGCTGGCCCTGCTCTCGCTGATCTGGGGCGGCTCCTTCTTCTTCGGCCGGGTGGCCATTCAGGAAGTGCCGCCGCTGACCATGGTGCTGGTGCGGCTCTCCGTCGGCGCGCTGACGCTCTGGGTCATCGCGCGGGCGCGCGGCGTGCGGCTGCCGCTCGGCCGGCGGCTTCTCGCGGAGTTCGTCGTGCTGGCGATCATCGCCAATATCATTCCCTTCGGGCTGATCGCCTGGTCGCAACAGCATATTCCCAGCGGCCTGTCGTCCATCCTCAACGCCGCCACGCCGCTGTTCACCGTGCTGGTGGCGCAGGCCTTCACCAAGGATGAGAAGTTCACCGCCGGCAAGCTCACCGGCGTGCTGCTGGGCTTTGCCGGAGTCGCGGTGATGATGGGGCCGGCGCTGATCGGCCAGCTCGGCGGGCATCATCTGCCGGCCCAGCTCGCCGCCATCGGCGCCACGGTCTCCTACGGATTCGCCGCCGTCTATGCCCGCCGCTTCAAGCACCTGCCGCCGCTCGGCGTGGCGCTGGCGCAGCTCGCGGCGGCAAGCGTGCTGCTGGCGCCGCTGGCGCTGGCCATCGACCGTCCGTGGACGCTGGGAATGCCCTCGCCGCATGTTCTGGGCGCGCTGGCGGGGCTCGGCATGCTCTCCACCGGCATCGCCTACATCCTGTACTTCCGCATATTGGCGCGGAACGGGGCGACCAACATCTCGCTGGTGACCTTCCTGGTGCCGGTGAGCGCGATCCTGCTCGGGGCGCTGGTGCTGGGCGAGGAGATGGAGCCGCGCGAATTCGTCGGCTTCGCCATCATCGCGCTGGGACTGGCGGCGATCGACGGCCGCCCGTGGCGGTGGGTGAGGGGAAAGGTGGGGTAGAGGCCTTCGTGACTCGGCCGTCATCCCCGGGCTTGACCCGGGGATCCAACTCTTGAAGCGCGCTGTCGGAACGAAGGCGTGGATGGCCGAGTCAAGCCCGGCCATGACGGTTTATGGGGCGGAGACGGCCGCCATCATGCGTCTCGGCCATTACGCCGTGCGGGGCGGCCGGGATGACGGACTTTCAGTGTTTCAGTATGCCGGCGTGCCCCGCCTCTAGCGGGTCGGGACGGGCTTCTCGCCACGATAGTCGTAGAAGCCGCGCTGAGTCTTGCGCCCGAGCCAGCCGGCCTCGACATATTTCACCAGCAGCGGGCAGGGGCGGTACTTGCTGTCGGCCAGCCCCTCGTGCAGCACCTGCATGATGGAAAGGCAGGTATCCAGCCCGATGAAATCGGCAAGCTGGAGCGGGCCCATCGGGTGGTTGGCGCCCAGCCGCATGGCGGTGTCGATGGCGTCGACCGAGCCCACGCCCTCATAGAGCGTGTAGATCGCCTCGTTGATCATCGGCAGCAGGATGCGGTTGACCATGAAGGCCGGGAAGTCTTCCGACACCGCATAGGTCTTGCCGAGACGGGTGACGAAGGCCTTGGACAGCTCGAAGGTCTCGTCCTCGGTGGCGATGCCGCGCACCAGCTCGACGAGCTGCATCAGCGGCACCGGGTTCATGAAGTGGATGCCGATGAAGCGCTCGGGCCGGTCGGTGGAGGCGGCGAGCCGGGTGATCGAGATGGAGGAGGTGTTGGTGGCGAGGATCGCCTCGGGCTTCAGGAAGGGGCAGACGGTCGAGAAGATCTTGCGCTTGATCTCCTCCTTCTCCACCGCCGCCTCGATCACGAGGTCGACCTCGGCGAGATCGGCGGTCTGGTCGGTGCCGTGGATGCGCCCGAGCGCGGCCTGCTTCTCGGCCTCGCTATAGGCGCCCTTGGAGACCTGGCGCGCCATGTTGCCGTTGATGGTGGCGAGGCTCGACTTGAGGCGGTCGGCCTCAAGGTCGTTCAGCACGACGTCGTAGCCCGCCAGCGCGCACACATGCGCGATGCCGTTGCCCATCTGGCCCGCGCCGATGATGCCGACGCGCTTGATCTCGAAACCCATGGCCTGCGTCCGTCCTCTGTCGGCGTTGCGCCGCCTTCCCGAGTACACTGCCCGGCGTGCTTTGCCGACGACAATTCCAGTATAGAGCGGCGTCAGCCTTTTGCCTTAGCTATTTCGGCGGTGAGCTCCGGCACGATCTGGAACAGGTCGCCCACCAGGCCGAAATCGGCGACCTGGAAGATCGGCGCCTCCTCGTCCTTGTTGACCGCCACGATGACCTTCGAGTCCTTCATGCCGGCAAGGTGCTGGATGGCGCCGGAGATGCCGAGCGCGACATAGAGGTCGGGAGCCACCACCTTGCCGGTCTGGCCGACCTGCCAGTCGTTCGGCGCGTAGCCGGCGTCGACCGCTGCGCGCGAGGCGCCGACCGCCGCGCCCAGCGCGTCGGCGAGCGGCTCGACCACGGAATGGAAGTTCTCCGCCGAGCCGATGGCGCGCCCGCCCGAGACGATGATGCGGGCGGCGGTGAGCTCGGGCCGCGCGCTGGTGGCGATCTCTTCGCCGACGAAGCGCGAGCCGGCGAAGGCGCCGGCCTCGTCCACCGGCTGGATCGGCGCGCTGCCACCCTCGGTGGCGGGCGCGAAGCCGGCGGTGCGGATGGTGAGCACCTTGGTGGCGTCGGTGGCGCGCACGCGCTGGATCGCGTTGCCGGCATAGGTCGGCCGCTCGAAGGTGTCGGGCGCGATCACGGCGACGACGTCGGAGACCTGCATCACGTCGATGAGCGCGGCGATGCGCGGCAGCACGCTCTTGCCGAAGGCGGTGGAGGGCGCGGCGATGGCCCCATACTGGCCCGCCAGCGCGACGCCGAGCGCGGCGACCGGCTCGGCGCGGCGGTGGGCATAGGCCGGGCCGTCGGCGAGCAGCACCTGCGCGACGCCGGCGAGCTTGGCGGCGGCCTCGGCGGCGGGCCGTGCATTCTCGCCGACGACGAGCACATGCACCGGGGCGCCGAGGGCCAGCGCGGCGGTCAGCGCGCGGGCAGTGACGGGGTTGAGGCTGGCATCGTCATGCTCGGCGAACAGCAGGGTGGGCAGATGGTCGGCCATGGTCAGAGCACTCCCGCCTTCTTGAGATGATCGACGAGTTCGGCCGGCGAGCCGACCTTGATGCCCGCCGTGCGGCCCGCCGGCTCGGTGGTGGAGAGCAGCTGAAGGCGCGGGGCGAGGTCGACGCCAAGCTCGGCGGCCGGCTTCTCCTCGATGGGCTTCTTCTTGGCCTTCATGATGTTGGGCAGCGAGGCGTAGCGCGGCTCGTTGAGGCGCAGGTCCGTGGTCAGCACCGCCGGCAGGTCGAGGTCGAGCGTCTGCAGGCCGCCATCGATCTCGCGGGTGACGGCGATGGTCTTCTCGCCGATCTCGACCTTCGAGGCGAAGGTGGCCTGCGGCCAGCCGAGCAGGGCGGCGAGCATCTGGCCGGTCTGGTTGCAGTCGTCGTCGATGGCCTGCTTGCCGAGGATGACGAGGCCGGGGCCTTCCGCCTCGACGATCTTCTTCAGGAGCTTGGCGACGGTGAGGGGCTCGATGCCGGCTTCGTCGGTCTTCACCCAGATGCCGCGGTCGGCACCCATGGCGAGCGCGGTGCGGATGGTCTCGTCGGTCTTCACCGGCCCGATGGAGACGGCGACGACCTCGCTCGCCTTGCCGGCTTCCTTCAGCCGCAGCGCCTCCTCGACGGCGATCTCGTCGAAGGGGTTCATCGCCATCTTGACGTTGGCGAGCTCGACGCCCGAGCCGTCCGGCCTGACGCGGATCTTGACGTTGGCGTCGACGACCCGCTTCACGGGCACCAGGATCTTCATCACACATCTCCCGTCGGGCGCGGCGCGAGGCCGGCCCCTGGCAGCCGCATTCGGGGAAGGCGAAGCCGCCAGCGGGCCAGGCGAGGAACCGATTGGGGCGCCCGGTGGCGATGGTGCGAAGCGGCGTCAGCCTGCGGAAAACCGCGGCAAACTATGGTTCGCCCCGAGGGCTGTCAACGCTGTCGGGAGCCGCTCCGCCCCGCCTGCGGCGGCATGTCTGGCACAGACCCGTTCAGACCGGCGGGCGCCCGTCCGGCGTGCCGTCGCGTGTCATCACCCAGAGCGGCACGCCGCGCCGGCGCAGGAACACGACCAGCACCGCGCCGGTGACGAGCCCGCCTATATGCGCCCACCAGGCGGTGTCCTGCTCGCCCGAGGCGAGGAGGCTCCAGACCTGGAAGCCGATCCACGCGCCGAGCGGCCAGATGGCGGGAATGCGCAGCGGCACGCGCAGGAACATCAGCACCCAGATGCGCACATTGGGATGCAGCATGAGATAGGCGCCGACCAGGCCGGAGATTCCCGCCGAGGCGCCGACAAGCGGCGAGGCCGAATCGGGCATGGCCAGCGCGTGGGCGAGGCCGCCGGCGATGCCGCACAGGAGATAGAAGACGAGGAAGCGCAGATGGCCGAGCGCGTCCTCCACATTGTCGCCGAACACCCACAGGAAGGCCATGTTGCCGGCGAGGTGCAGCCAGCCGCCGTGCAGGAACATGTAGCTGACGAGGGTCAGCTCCGAAGGCAGCCGCACATATTCGGCCGGCAGCACGGCGGCATGCGTCACCACGGCGGGAATGGCGCCGTAGCCGAAGGCCGAGGCGACGTCGATCTCCGGCCGGTAGCCGTGCTGGACGAAGACGAAGATCAGCACGTTGAGCGCGATCAGCGCCCAGGTGACATAGGCGTGGGTGATCCCTTCCAGCGGATTGTCGTCGTTGAAGGGGATGAGCATCGCGCGCCGCGCCGTCCGCCGTGGGCGTCAGTCGCCGCGCCCCGCCGCCGGCACCCACAGGACGTCGCCGCCCTCGGGGCCGCCGGCGCGGGCATTGGCGGCGCGGCTCATGACGAAGAGAAGGTCCGAGAGGCGGTTGAGGTACTTCACCGCCGCCGGCGAGACGATCTCGCCCGGCGCGCGCGACAGCTCGACCGCGAGGCGCTCGGCGCGCCGGCAGACGGTGCGCGCGACATGCAGATGCGCCGCCGCCGGTGTGCCGGCCGGCAGCACGAAGGAGCGCAGCGGCTTGAGCGCGCCGTTGAGCGCGTCGATGTCGCGCTCCAGCCGGTCGACCTGCGAGGGCACGATGCGCAGCGGCTCGTAGCCGAGCGGCTCGCCGGTGTCGGGGGTGGCGAAGTCGGCGCCGAGGTCGAACAGGTCGTTCTGGATACGCGCCAGCATGGCGTCGATGTCGGCGAGGCCCGTATCCGCCCCCGTGTGCAGCCGCGCCACGCCGATGGCGGCGTTGGTCTCGTCCACCGTACCATAGGCGTTGACGCGCAAATCGTGCTTGGCCCGCCGCTCTCCGCTGCTCAGCGCCGTGGTGCCGTCGTCGCCGGTGCGGGTGTAGATGCGGTTCAGCACGACCATGGTGGATGCGTCCCTCGATGGGTCCTTTCGCGGCTCAGCCGCGATTCATCAGGATGATGGTCGCGAGCACGAAGCACAGCGCCACCGCCTGAAGCAGCACGCGCCACTGCATGAGCTTCTGCGAGCGCAGGGGCGAGCCGCCGCGCGCCATGTTGGCGAGGCCCAGCACCAGCACGAGGGCGACCGAGCCCAGCGCCACCGGCAGCACGACGAATTTGGCGATGGTGACGGCGTCCATCGGGAAGCTCCCGCGGTCCCGCAGGACCGCTCTCTAGTTCAGGGCGACAATGGCAGCATTGAGCGCCGTCGCAAAGGATACCCATGCCAGATAGGGGGCGAGCAGCCAGGCCGCCATGCGGTCGATGCGCGCGCTCGCCCAGATCGTCGCGGCGATGGCGAGCCAGAGCGCGAGGACCACCGCCAGCGCGGCGCGCGGGGCTTCCATGCCGAAGAACACCGGCGACCACAGCGCGTTCAGCACGAGCTGGAGGAACCAGAGCGAGACCGCCCGGCGCCGCTCCGGGGAGGGTGCATGGAGCTGCCAGAGCCGCCACAGCGCCACCGCCATCAGCACGTAGAGCGTCGTCCAGGCGATCGGGAACACCGCGTCGGGCGGCGTCCAGGACGGCTTGGCAAGGCCGGCATACCAGGTCGGGATCTTCGGCGTGGTGGCGAGCGAGCCGACCGCGCCGACGGCGAGGCACAGGCCGACCGCGAGCACGAGGCGGAAGAAGGAGAGTGTCTTCATCGGGTTCCTCCGGCCGGGAATCGCCGCATCCGGCCAGCTTATACGCGCTGCCGGCAGGATGGTTCACACCGGGGTGGCGGGCGTCGTCGGCCCGGCGCCCCAGGGCGCCCGCCCGCCCGGCGGCATGCGGGCGGCGAGGTCGCGGAAGGCCGAGGAGGCGCTGTCCAGCCGCGCGGTCCAGTCCGGGTTCGGGGTCTGGCCGCGTATGGCGATATCATAGGCCTGCAGCAGCGAGGCGATGGACAGCGGCTCGATCAGCGCCGCCTTCAGCGCCCAGGCGAGAATACCGGCGAAGACCACGCCGAAGCCGGTGAGCCCGCCCGGCAGCGCATAGGCGAGCCCGATGGCGGGGCCGAGCAGGAAGAGGAAGATCAGCGCCGTCGCCGCATATTCGAACAGCGCGATCCACACCGCGTTGCGCACCAGCGCGCCTGCGTTCTGCGCGTAGAGCACCAGCCCGTCGCGCGCGGCCTGCGCGGGCGCCGCGTCCTCGCGGCGGATGATGTAGGCGAGGATCACCTCGTCGACGAGGCCGAGGGCGATCTTCAGCACGGCGCTGACGAAATCGTTCAGCGTCTTGAATCCGGGTATCCAGCCGGTCAGCAGGTTGAGGATACCGACCAGCGCGCGCACCACGCCGCGGATGAGGATGTCGATGCCGAACAGGATGTTCACTTCGAGGAAGCGCGCCTTCACCATGGCGACGGCATAGGCGATCTGGTCCTGCCCGCCGGGAATCTCGCCGCCGCGCAGCAGCGCGTCGAGCGCCGCCACATGGCCGGCCTTGACGAGATAGACGAGATACTGGCGCACCCACCACAGCACGCCGGCGACCAGCCCGAAGCCGGCGAGCGCGCCGATCAGCGCGCCGGTGATCTCGGCGTCGCCGCCGAAGGCGAGGCCGACGGCCCAGCCGATCCCCGCGCCGACCCCGATCCCGGCCACGAAGCCGAAGGCGATGCCGACATAGACGACGAGGCGCAGCAGCACGAAGGGCCAGGTGCGCAGCACCAGAGCGATCGTCGTACCGATCGAGAAATCCCACATGACCCCGCCCCCCAAAGCAAAGCCCCGCCCCGGCAGCGGCCGGGACGGGGCGAAGCGTAGAACGGTTTCGCGGGCTTGGAAATTCGTCCGCGACGTTGGCGGTGCGCGAGGCGTGCCGTCAGGCGGCGAGCAGCTTCTCGATCTCGTGAACCGGCATCTTCACGAGGTCGCGGTCGACCTCGCCGGCCAGAATGTCGTGCACGCTCTTGGACAGATGCGTGCGCAGTGCGCCGAGCGCGCGCGGGGCGGCGACGATCACCAGCGACGTTACCTCGCCCGCCGTCGCGGCCGCGTCGAGCCGTCCGGCGATCTGACGCATGAAGGCGCGCTCGCCCTCCTCCTGCCAGTCGGTCGGCTCCACCGAGGAGCGCGCCGAGCCGACGGACTGGTGCACCCGGCCCGGCGCGTCCGTGCCTTGCTCGCGGGTGGGCGGGTTCTCCTGCTCGTGGACCTCGCGGGTGCGCAGGTTGGGGAACATCGCGTCGCCCTCGTTGCACAGCACGAGAGCCTTGCGCCCGTCGCACACCACGACCCAGGCCCCGGCTTCGATCTTGAGCTTGCTGTAGCTGGTCATTCAGGCACCTCCTCGCCGGCAGTCTCCGGCGTTGTCGCCATTGCACAGGGCGGACGGCGCGTCCGCCTTGACGAGGGTCAAGCCCGGCCGGCGGCGAGGGGTTCCGAGGATGCGGGCCGGGGCGCGGCTAGTAGCGGTTCTCGCGGGCGCGGCGGATCGCGGCGTTGAGCTCGCCGCCATACACGAAGATCGAGGCGGTGGTGTAGAGGAAGACCAGCGCCACCATCACCGAGGCGAGGCCGGCATAGGTGGTGACGTAATTGTTGGCGAATTCGGCGAGATAGCGCCCGAAGGCGGCGCCGGCGGCCAGCCACAGGCCCAGCGTCACCAGGATGCCGGGCGCCACCTCCGCCAGCGTGCGCCGGCCCGAGGGTAGCCACATATGCGCCACCACCAGCGCGACGATGAGGATGGCCGAGGTCGCGGCATAGCGCAGGAAAGTGATGACCCAGCCGAAGGGCTGGAGCGCCGGCACCCAGCGCACCGCCGCCAGCCACAGCACCGGGCCGAGCACGACGAGGAAGGACAGCGCCAGCAGGCCCGCCGCGCCGACCACGACATAGCCGATGGATTCGAGGCGCAGCCAGTACCAGGAGCGGCCCTCGCGCACGCCATAGGCGCGGTTCAGCCCGATGCGCAGGCTCTCTATGCCGTTGGACGAGAAGTAGATGGCCAGCACCACGCCGATGGTCAGCACGTCGGTGCGCACCTGGGTGAGCACGTTGCGGATCTCGCGGCCGATCGGCTCGGCCACCTGCGCCGGCCACGCCTCCAGCATGAGCTGCACCGTCTCGTCGGCGAGGTTCTTGAAATCGAAGAACGCCGCCAGCGCGGTGACGAAGATGAGGAAGGGGAACAGCGACATCAGCGCGGAGAGCGCGATATGGCTGGAGATCGCCCATCCGTCGTCCTCGACGAAGCGCCAGAAGGCGTCCCAGGCGATGTCGAAGGCGCGCAACAAGAGTTCGGCTCTCCTCGTGGCGGCATCCCGGCGGCGGGCAGGTGTCGCCGTGACATCGGACGTCGGGCGCCAAATGGCAAGTCCTTCCCGCCGCTTTGGTAAAGCGCCGGCGTCGCGGAGCGCGGGCGAACCCAATTCGTTTTGGCGCGAAGCGGCCGGCCTGTGGTAGATAGGTCGCCCGCTTTTGATGACCCCCTTTCGTGACCAGCGAGTGAAGCCATGTCCGCCACCTCTGCCCTGCGCGCCGCCCCCGCCACCGGGAACCTTCCCGGCGCGCCGGCCCCGCGCGGCCCGCAGGGTGAGGACGTCGCCGCGCTGATGCTGGCGATCGGCGCTAGCGCCCGCGCCGCCGCCCGCGCGCTGGCGCTGGCCCCCGCCGCGACCAAGAGCGCCGGGCTGAAGGCCGCCGCCGCCGCCATCCGCGCCCATGCCGGCGACATACTCGCCGCCAATGCGCTGGACGTGGAGGCCGCGAAGGCCGCCGGCATGAACGCCTCCATGCTCGACCGGCTGACGCTGAACGCGGCGCGGCTGGAAGCCACCGCGCGCGGCGTCGAGGAGATCGCCGAATTGCCCGACCCGGTCGGCACGGTGACGGAGAGCTGGGAGCGGCCGAACGGCCTGCGGCTGGAGCGTGTGCGCACCCCGCTCGGCGTCGTCGGCGTCATCTATGAGAGCCGGCCCAATGTGACGGCGGACGCCGGCAGCCTGTGCCTGAAGGCCGGCAATGCGGTGATCCTGCGCGGCGGCTCGGACAGCTTCAATTCCTCGCGCGCCATCCACGCCGCGATGGTGGAGGGACTGGCGAGCGCCGGCCTGCCACAGGACGCCGTCCAGCTCGTGCCGACCCGCGACCGCGCGGCTGTGGGCGAGATGCTCGCCGGCCTCGGCGGCAATGTGGACGTCATCGTGCCGCGCGGCGGCAAGAGCCTCGTCGCCCGCGTGCAGAGCGAGGCGCGCGTGCCGGTCTTCGCGCATCTGGAAGGCCTCGTGCACGTCTATGTCGACAGGGGCGCCGACCTCGACAAGGCGCTGACCATCGTGAAGAACGCCAAGCTGCGCCGCACGAGCGTGTGCGGGGCGGCCGAGACGCTGCTGGTCGATTCCGCCGATGCCGCCCGCCTGCTCGCCCCGCTCGTCTCCATGCTGATCGGCGAGGGCTGCGAGGTGCGCGGCGACGCAGCGGCGCAGGCGGTCGATCCGCGCGTGAAGCCGGCGAGCGAGGAAGACTGGCGCACCGAATATCTCGACGCGGTGATCTCGGTGAAGCTGGTCGACGGCGTGAAGGCCGCCATCGACCATATCGAGACCTATGGCTCGCACCACACCGACGCCATCCTCACCGAGGACGCGGCGGTGGCCGAAACCTTCCTGAACGAGGTCGATTCCGCCATCGTCGTGCACAACGCCTCGACGCAGTTCGCCGATGGCGGCGAGTTCGGCTTCGGCGGCGAGATCGGCATCGCCACCGGGCGCATGCACGCGCGCGGGCCGGTGGGCGCCGAGCAACTCACCTCCTTCAAGTACCGGGTGCGCGGCACCGGCCAGATCCGGCCGTGACCGAGGCGCAGCCGGCGGAATGGCGCCTGCCGCCGCTGGCGCCGGGGCTGCGCGTCGGGCTCTATGGCGGCAGCTTCAACCCGGCCCACGCTGCCCATCGCGCGGCGAGCCTGCTGGCGCTGAAACGCCTGAAGCTCGACCGCGTGTGGTGGCTGGTGACGCCCGGCAATCCGCTGAAGGACAATGGCCGCCTGCCCCCGCTGGCGACGCGACTGGAGCAGGCGCGCGCGGTGGCGAACCATCCCGCGCTGGTGCCGACCGGGCTGGAGGCGGGGCTCGGCACGCGCTACAGCTACGACACGGTGGCGGCGCTGGTGCGCCGCTTCCCCGCCGTGCATTTCGTCTGGATCATGGGGGCGGACAACCTCGCCTCCTTCCACCGCTGGCAGCACTGGCAGGCCATTGCCGGGCTGGTGCCGATGGCGGTGGTAGACCGCCCCGGCTGCACCCTGCCGGCCATGGCTTCCCCCGCCGCCCACGCCCTCGCCCGCTGGCGCCGCCCCGAAAGCGAAGCCCCCGCCCTCGCGACCCAGCGCCCGCCGGCCTGGGTGTTCCTGCACGGCCTGAAGTCGCCGCTGTCGTCGACACGGATCAGGGGGGAGGGGTGAGGGGGGCGTGCCGTCGGCAAGGGGCGGGGCGCCTTTCCTCATTATGGCCGGGGGCGACCCCATTCCAGACGCACAGACTTCGATGGCTAGTTCTCAAAAGCGGATATTTGGTCGAATTGGCATCCTTGTTTTTCGCAGACCCGCCGCCCCAGATCTCATGATGAAAGCGTGGGCCGTCCGCGTCCCTGGTTTTCTTTCTTGTTACGCCAGTAATTCCCTGAATTTGGCGTGCAAGGTGGCCTCCACAACATGGTCGTTGAGCCGAGCCTTCGCTTGAAGCATGGCTTGGAGTTCCACATCCTTCAGAACGATGACATACCCAGTGTTGCGTACAGCGGCGTCCTTGCACCGATCCAACAATCTTTGCGGGTTGTCAACCTCTCTACATGTCAAGATACCCAGTCGACCACGATCATTGTCGAAGCGGCCAAGCAACTGATCCAGTTCATTGTTGGCGATGTCGTCACTGTAGTTCTTGCACTCGACGATCACTATATTTGCGTTAACACGTGGATCTCCTCGCCGCTGAGAGAAGAAGCCTGTCTCGGCAGCGTTCGTGTAAACGATATCCACGCGCTTGCGACCCTGATTTATCTCCCATTCCTTTTGTGGGAGAATCAGCGATGGATAGAACAGCGCGGTCAAGGCGCCCGTGATGAGCGAGTGGTATTCATTCGCGTGCTTGGCGCCAGTTGGGATGTTCGGCAGCCGATCAGCAAGCGCCTGACATACGGCCGTGATAGTTGGGTTTTCGTCGCCAAAATTTAGCATCGCACTTTGTTTCGCGGCGATCTCCTTGTAGAGGTCCAGAAGCTCTGGATGATCGCGAACCATGTCCGCGATGAATGGTTTGGATTTTGGATTCTTGTCGCGAACGTCGCCCTTGCGTACCTTTCTTCTTCCCTTGATCGTTTGGACCAGAGAGCTATTGACGCGCAAATTCTCGGCAACCAAGAAATCCGTGATTTGCTTGTTGTAGAACTCCTGACTGTCCAGTGAAAGCTTTCGGCGGACAATATACTTAGGAACAAGCAGGATTGGGTCGGCATCAATATATGGCAACCTGACACTCCGACCGACCCAATTGCCGCGATCACCGTCCCATAGGGAGGGGCCATTATATTCAAGCGTCTCGATCTCGTGTAATTCGCATTGTTCTTGCGTGTAATCGACGAGAAGTCCGCGAATTATGTTGGTAGTTAGATCGGACATCTTGTCCCGATCGATGCCCTCGACGTAGAGCGACATCTCAGAAAAATCATTAAGCAAGCCTGTTTGAAAGGCCCTGCTCTTCTTGATCGCGCTTATCAATTGCGAGGCTTGATGGCGGCCCACACCGCGTCCTTTTGGAGCCTCGCTCGAAACTCCCAAGAAGGTCTCCTTGGGTTCACGGAGATGTGACATGAGGCCTTCAGCGCGGTGATCGTCTGCATCTCGGAGCGCGGCGAGAACTTCGCTAAAGAAAAGGCTGATTTGTTCGGCGGCTTCTTTAGCCCAAGTATCATCCTGTATTTCGATCGCGTATGGGTCAACATAAACGGGGAGATCGTAGGTATTGCTAACGTCGACGAAATCTAGTTCATGCTGGGTTTTTCCTAAGCCAAAATATTCCGAAAACCTTGGCATTTGACGCCCCCTTTGACCCATGCGCGGCGCCAAATTTCTATCATCTAGCTGGCGATGGCGTAAGGTACAGACAATATGCTATCCGCCAAAAGTTTGACTGACGGTGAGCTTTCATGTCAATGAGTGTGATTAAATTATCCACTGATAGACTTATTGATCGGTTCGGTCTCTACGCGTAGTGAAACGACAGGCCTCGCTGAGTTATCGTTAAACTGCGACACGCTGCTATCGGTCCAGACTCCTCATCAGCAGATGTCTGTTTTCCTAGTTTTCCATGTTAAAGCAGACCGTGCGCAACCCACCCCAAAGCAGATTCTGCTTGTCGCCTCGGTGAGGGGCCGTCTAGCGCCCCCCACCACCCCCCTCCCCACCCCCCGGTTGAAGAACGCCCCCATCCGCATTATCCTTAAGGGGCAGGCACGGTGCGGAAGGTCCGTCCGTGCCTTGCGGTCAAGACGAGAGGATCCGGACCCCTGTCCAGCATGGCGCTTGCAGCAGCCGCCTCCAGCCCGGCGACTGCGCCTGTCTCCGAGACGTCGTTCGACGCCGAGGAGATTCTTGCCCTCGTTCTCGCCCGTCTCGACGACGACAAGGCCGAGGACGTCGTTTCCATCGAACTGCGCGGCAAGACGACCATCGCCGATTACATGGTCGTCGCCTCCGGCCGCTCCCAGCGCCATGTCGGCGCCATCGCCGACCACCTCGTCGAGGGGCTCAAGGCGCGTGGCGTCAAGGGCGTGCGCGTCGAGGGCCAGCCGGCCTGCGACTGGGTGCTGATCGATGCCAGCGACGTCATCGTCCACGTCTTCCAGCCGGAAGTGCGCGGGTTCTACAATATCGAGAAGATGTGGTCGGCCGCCGTTCCCGGCGGTCCGGCGAAGCTGACGCGCGGCTAGGAGCCGCCTTGAGGCTGGTGATCGCTGCCGTGGGCCGGCTGAAGGCCGGGCCCGAGCGGGAGCTTTGCGCGCGCTATCTCGACCGCGCGGGCAAGGGAGGGCGGGCCCTCGGCCTCTCCGGCCCCGACGTGATCGAGATTTCCGAAAGCGCCGCGCGCCGGCCGGAAGACCGCATGAGCGAGGAAGGCGGCGGGCTGATCGGCGCGCTGCCCGAGGCGGGGGCGGTGATCGCGCTCGACCCGCGCGGGCGGGAAATGTCGAGCGAGGAACTCGCCGCCGAGATCGCCGCGCTGCGCGACCGCGGGGTGCGGGCGCTGAGCTTCCTGATCGGCGGCGCCGACGGGCTGAGCGACGCCGCGCGCGGCCGGGCCGACCGCCTGCTTGCCTTCGGGCGGGCGACCTTTCCCCATCAGCTCGTCCGCGTCATGATGGCCGAGCAGGTCTACCGCGTAACGACCATCCTCGCCGGCCACCCCTATCACAAGGCGTGAGGGGGGGGCAGGCGCGTTGCCCGAGAGATGCCGCCGCGCGACGCTAACGCAAGCTTAACCCCGTTCCCCATCTCCTGTGCCGATGCCCCGCCGAAGCCCCTCATCGCCCGTCCACCGCCCGGCCGTCCGCGGGATGCTTCGCCTTGGCGTCTTCGCGCTCGCGGCCGCGCTGGCCGGAGGGACAGCGCTGGCGCAGAACGCGCCCGCGCCGGCGGGCAATGACCGCGCCACCCAGAAGCAGCGCATCGAGCGCATCGACGCGGAGCTGCGCGATTCCACCGCCGCCCAGCAGCAGCTGGTGCGCGAGATCGAAGGCCTGAAGGGCGACCGCGCCAAGCTCAACGCCGCTCTGCTGGAGACCGCCATCCGCGTGCGCGAGACGGAGGGCAAGCTCGACGCCAGCGAGCAGCGCCTGCTGCAGCTCGGCCGCGAGGAGGCGGATATCCGCGACTCGCTGGAGTCCCGCCGCAAGGTGCTGGCCGAGGTGCTGGGCGGTCTGGTGCGGCTCGGCCGCCGCCCGCCGCCGGCGCTGATGGTGCGCCCGGACGACGCGCTGCAATCGGTGCGCTCGGCCATGCTGCTCGGCGCGGTGCTGCCGGAACTGAAGGCGGAAACCGATCTTCTGGCCAGCGAGCTCGCCGCGCAGGAGCGCGTGCGGCAGGAAACCGCCCGCGAACGCGACGCTCTCGCAGATTTGAAGGTCTCCCTCGCCGACGAGCGCCGGCGCACCACGGCCCTCGTCGAGGAGAAGAAGAAGTCGCTCGACCAGGGCGAGGCGGCGCTCGCCGGCGAGAAGACCCGCGCCGCCGCGCTGGCCGCCGAGGCGGGCAATGTGCGCGAGCTGATGCAGCGCATGGAGACCGAGATCGAGGCCACCCGCAAGGCGGCGCAGGAAGCCGCGAAAATGCCGGCCGATCAAGGCTCCGCTGCCAAACTGGCGGCCCTGCAGAACCCCGGCCGGCTCTCGCCGGGCATGCCGTTCGAGGAGGCGAAAGGGGTGCTTCCGCTGCCCGTCGGCGGCGCGGTGCTGAAGGCGTTCGGTACCGAGGACGGCTATGGCGGGCAGGAAAAGGGCGTGTCCTTCGCCACGCGGATGGAGGCGCAGGTGGCCTCGCCGAGCGATGGCTGGGTGGTCTATGCCGGCCCGTTCCGCTCCTATGGACAACTATTGATCATCAATGCCGGCGGCGGATACCATATTCTGCTGGCGGGTATGGATAAGATAACGGTCGAACTGGGTCAGTTCGTGCTGTCGGGCGAGCCGGTGGCGGTCATGGGGCGCGGACCGCAGCTTGTTTCGTCGGCCAGCCTTGGAACTGCCCAACCCATTCTTTACGTCGAGTTCCGCAAGGATGGAAACTCGATCGATCCAGCGCCATGGTGGGCGACGAGCGAAAGCGAGAAGGTACGCGGATGATGCGTAGGACGTCAGTATTTCTTTTCGGTGCGGCGGCCGGCGCCCTGATCGCGGTCGGCGCCACCCAGCCGCGGCTGCTGCTTCAGCCCAGCCAGGCGGTTGCGGCCGCCTCGGATACGTATCGTCAGCTGAACCTGTTCGGCGACGTTTTCGAGCGCGTGCGCGCCGACTATGTCGAGAAGCCGGACGACGCCAAGCTGGTCGAGGCGGCCATCAACGGCATGCTCTCCTCGCTCGACCCGCACTCGACCTACATGGACGCGAAGGACTTCCGCGACATGCAGGTGCAGACGCGCGGCCAGTTCGGCGGCCTCGGCATCGAGGTGACGATGGAAGACGGCCTCGTGAAGGTCGTCGCCCCGATCGACGACACCCCGGCCGCCAAGGCGGGCGTGCAGGCGGGCGACCTCATCGCCAAGCTCGACGGCGAGGAAGTGAAGGGCCTGACCCTGAACCAGGCCGTCGACAAGATGCGCGGCGCGGTGGCCACCCCGATCAAGCTGACCATCATCCGCAAGGGCCAGGACAAGCCGCTCGAACTCACGCTCACGCGCGACATCATCAACATCAAGTCGGTGCGCTCGCGCGTCGAGGCGGACGACATCGGCTATATCCGCATCACCTCGTTCAGCGAGCAGACCGGCGACAACCTGAAGAAGGCCATCGCCGACCTGACCAAGCAGATCGGCGAGGACAAGCTCAAGGGCTTCATCGTCGACCTGCGCAACAATCCGGGCGGCCTGCTCGATCAGGCGATCGACGTCTCCGATGCCTTCCTCGACCGCGGCGAGATCGTCTCGACGCGCGGGCGCAACGCCGAGGAAACCGAGCGCCGCAATGCGCGCCCCGGCGACCTCGCCAAGGGCAAGCCGGTGATCGTGCTGGTGAACGGCGGCTCGGCCTCGGCTTCCGAGATCGTCGCCGGCGCGCTGCAGGACCACAAGCGCGCCACCATCCTGGGCTCGCTCTCCTTCGGCAAGGGCTCGGTGCAGACCGTGATCCCGGTCTCCGGTAACGCGGCGATCAAACTGACCACGGCGCGCTACTACACGCCGTCGGGCCGCTCCATCCAGGCCAAGGGCATCGAGCCCGACATCGAGTTGGTGCAGGACGTGCCGCAGGATGTGAAGGAGAAGGCCGAGGCGGCGGGCGTCGAGACGACGCGCGGCGAGGCCTCGCTCAAGGGACACCTGAAGAACGGCGAGGACGAGCAGACCGGTTCGCCCGCCTATGTGCCGCCGGATCCGAAGGACGACACCCAGCTCAAGCTGGCCATCGACCTGATCCAGGGCGTGCAGAAGAACGCCGCCTATCCCGCCGATCCGAAGGCGGCCGTGCCGAACTGATGTTCCCACCGGCTTCGGCCGGGCGATGTCGACGCAACGAACCCCGCTCTTTCACGAGGGCGGGGTTTGTTTTTGCGTGAGAACGGGTCTGTTTTCGACGCTGCCGCGGCATTCGCGCGATTCTGCCCCGATGCCGCCTTGGTCGGCGACGAGAAAGGCATTCATGAATCGCTCGACCTCGCCTCGCGCCGCATCCCCCTCGGTCTCCCGGCCGGCTTCCCGTCCGAAGGCGTCCCCCACGGGATCGGTCCGGACGATGGCTGCCAGTCCGGCGCTTCCCGGCCATGATGACGGCAAGGACAGCGCGCGGCACTACGCGGCAGTGGGCATCGTAGCCGTTGCGGCGCTTGCCATCGTCGGCGTCGGGGTCGGCGCCTACGCGTTCCGCCCGGTCGACGCGCCGCCGGTGGCCGAGCAGCTTTTCGGCGCCGACGACGGCAATCTTCTGGCCATCGGCGTGGCGGCGGATGCGCCGATGCTGCGTCCCGGCTTTGGGGGGGAAGGCCGCGACGGGATCGCCGTCTTCGACGGGGCGACCGGACGCCGCGAGATCGTCGGCGGGCCGGACGAGCTCGATACGGCGGACGCCACCTCCCTTTCCGGGAGCGAGCCCGTGCCGCTGGCCCGCTGAGCCTTTTCCAGCAGCCGGGAATGCGCGCGGCAGCTACGCGCATCCGTCATCTTCGCCTATCATGATCGCGGCAAGCGCCCGCGCGGCGTGTCGCCGTCGCCGTCCCTTCCGCTCCGTTCCTTCCGCTTTTGTCGCCGGTCTTCCCCATGATCCCCTTCGACCAGCTTCCCTACCGCCCCTGCGTCGGGGTGGTGCTCGTCAACCGCGACGGGCTCGTCTTCATCGGCCAGCGCACCGGCGGGCCGGAGCATGTCGACGCGCATCATTCCTGGCAGATGCCGCAGGGCGGCATCGACGAGGGCGAGAGCCCGGAGGAGGCGGCGCTGCGCGAGCTCCACGAGGAGACCAACGTGTCGTCCGTGGAGCCGCTGGCGGTGGCCTCCGACTGGTTCGCCTATGACCTGCCCGAGCCGATCGCCCGCGAGGCGTGGAAGGGCCGCTATCGCGGCCAGAAGCAGAAATGGGTGGCGCTGCGCTTCACCGGCGAGGACGCCGAGATCGACGTGCTGCGCCCCGGCGGCGGCCATCACAAGCCGGAATTCACCGGCTGGCGCTGGGAGCGGCTGGAGAACACGCCGGCGCTGATCATCCCCTTCAAGCGCCCGGTCTATGACCGCGTGGTGGCGGAGTTCCTGCCCCTTGTCGTCGCGAAGGCGGTCTAGGCGGGCGGCGCCTCGCCTGTCGGCGCCTTAATCATAATCCCAATCCGGCGTCCCGGCTTCGGCCTCCCCGTCTATGGTGGGCGCGATCCCTCCTGCGAAGACGTGCGCGGTAACAGCCCGGCACATATCCCTCGAAGGAGGACATGCGCCAGCCACCTTCGCGCCACAGCGTGCGGGGAACCTGCGCTTCGAAAGGGTGGCGAGAACGCCGCGCGGACGGGTGAGAATTATGCGAACGAACGTTCGTTCTTGACTCGTTGCAGGGTGCCGGCGTAAATGCGAACGAACGTTCGCTCCATTCGGGATTGTGCATGACCGCCACCGCCAAGCGTCCCCGCGCCGCCGCGCCGAAGAAGGAGAGTGGCCGCGCGCGCGCCGCCGCCGGCACGTCCGCGCCCGGCGTCGCCCGGCCCGATCCGCGCCGCCGCGTGCTCGATGCCGCCGTCGTCTGCTTCACCCGCTCCGGCTTCCACGGTTCTTCCATGCATGAGATCTGCGCTGAGGCCGGCATGAGCCCGGGCGCGCTCTACCGCTACTTTCCCTCCAAGGAGGCGATCATCGTCGCCATCGTGGACGAGGAGCGCGCGGTGCGGGTGAGCTGCCTCGAGCTTCTGGAAAACGCGCCGACCTTCGTGGAGGGCCTCGCCCGCATGGGGCAGGCGCTGTTTTCCGGCGAGACGCCGATGGTGTGCCTCGCGCTTGGCCCGGAGATCTATGCCGAGGCGGCGCGCAACCCGGCGCTGAAGCCGACCTTCGACGCCGTCGAGGACGAGATGAACGCGGCTATCCGCAAGCTCTTCGTCGCCGCGCAGGCGCGTGGCGAGATCGACGCCGCCATCGACCCCGACGCCGCCATGCTGCTGATCAACGCCATCGGCGACGGGCTGGTGCTGCGCAACAGCTTCGAGCCCGACCTGCCGCTTGAGCGGATGATGCCGGCGCTCGCCGGTCTGATCGGGCGCATGCTTGCGCCGGCCCCTGCGCCGACCGCTTCACCTGCTCCGTCGCCTGCCGCGTCTGCATCGATCTCGGACATCACGCCATGAATCCCGTTTCCGGTACTCCCGTTTCCGGCACCCCTTCTTCCGAGATTCCCGAGCCCGGCCCGCGCCGCTCGCCCTCGTTCCGGGGCCGCGTCGCGCTGGCGCTCGGCATGACCGTCATCGTGGTCGGCGTCGCCGGCTATGCCTTCCGCGACCGCATCGCGGGCGTGCTGAGCCCCGAGCCGGCGCAGGCCGAGGTCGCCGCGCCCGCGCCCAACGCGGTGAAGGGCATCACCATCTCCGTGGTGCCGGCCGGCCGGCGCGAGGTGATCGAGACGCTGCCCGTCACCGGCACGCTGGTGGCGCGCGAGGAGATCATGGTCGGGCCGGAGATCGACGGCTACCGCATCGTCGACATCCTCGTCGAGGAGGGCGACCGGGTGGAGAAGGGCCAGGTGCTCGCGCGCCTCTCCCGCGACACGCTGGAGACGCTGATCGCCCAGAACACCGCCAATGCCGCCAAGGCGCAGGCCGCCATCGCCCAGCAGAAGGCGCAGCTCCAGCAGATGCTGGCGCAGCGCACCGAGGCCGAGGCGGCGGTGGAGCGCGCGCGTACCCTCATCAAGACCGGCGCCACCTCGCAGGAGGTGCTCGACCAGCGCGAGCGCGCCGTGAAGGTGGCGGCGGCGCAGGTGACGGCCGCCGAGGAGATGGTGACCGCCGCCGAAGCGGAAGCCGCGCAGATCAAGGCCAATCGCGACGAGATCGAGGTGCGGCTGGCGCGTACCGATATCAAGGCGCCGGAAGCGGGCATCGTCTCGGCGCGTTCGGCGCGCCTCGGCGCCATCGTGCTCTCCTCGCACGCCGAGCCGCTGTTCCGAATCGTGAAGGACGGCGCCATCGACCTCGATGCCGAAGTGCCGGAATCCGCGCTGCCGCGCGTCACGCCCGGCCTGCCGGTGGCGGTGACGCCGGCGGGCTTCGACGCTCCGCTCGCCGGCTCGGTGCGCCTCGTCGGCGCCAAGGTGGATTCGGCGACCCGGCTCGCCCGCGTCGCCGTGGCGCTGCCGGAGGACGAGCGGCTGCGGCCGGGCGCCTATGGCCGCGGCGTCATCGAGATTGCCCGCCACGAGGGCATCGCGCTGCCGCAGTCGGCGGTGCAGTTCAGCTCCGAGGGCACCTTCGTGCTTGTCGTGACGGATGAGACCGTGCAGCGCCGCGCGGTGAAGATCGGCCTCAAGGGCGAGGGCTTCATCGAGATACTGCAGGGCATCGGCGAGGGCGACAGCGTGGTCGCCCGCGCCGGCGGCTTCCTGCGCGACGGCGACCGGGTGACGCCGGTGCCGCTCGCGCCCGCGACGGGGAGCGGCGCATAATGGCTCTCAACATCTCCGCCTGGGCGATCCGCAAGCCGGTTCCGTCCATCGTGCTGTTCGTGGTGCTGACCGCGATCGGCCTTTACACCTTCGACCGGCTGCCGATCACGCGCATGCCGAACATCGACGTGCCCATCGTCTCTGTCACCATCACCCAGCCCGGCGCCGCGCCGAGCGAGCTCGAAACGCAGGTGACGAAGGTGGTCGAGACCTCGATCGCCGGCGTGCAGGGGGTGAAGCACATCTCCTCCACCATCACCGAGGGCACCTCGCTCACCGTCGTCGAGTTCCAGCTCGAAACGCAGGTCGACCGGGCCGTGAACGATGTGCGCGACGCGGTGACCAAGGTGCGCACCGATTTGCCGCAGGATATCGAGGAGCCGCTGGTCCAGCGCGTCGATGTCGAGGGCATGGCGATCGTCACCTATGCCGCCTCCGCCCCGGCTATGACGCCGGAGGAACTCTCGTGGTTCGTCGACGACACGCTGGTGCGCGCGCTGCAGGGCGTGCGCGGCGTCGCGCAGGTGAAGCGCGAGGGCGGCGTCGACCGCGAGATCCGCATCTCGCTCGACCCCGACAAGCTCGCCGCGCTCGGCGTGACGGCGGCGGATGTGAACCGCCAGCTCGCCGCCACCAATGTGGACCTCGCCGGCGGGCGCGGCGAGATCGGCACGCAGGAGCAGTCCGTGCGCACGCTGGGCGGTGCCACCACGGTGGCCGACCTCGCGGAGACCCGCATCGCCCTGCCCGCGAGTGGGGGAGGCGCCTCGCGCTATGTCCGTCTCGCCGATCTCGGCTCGGTGAGCGACGGGGCGGCCGAGCCGCGTATCTTCGCCCGCCTTGACGGCAAGCCGGTGGTCGCCTTCGGCGTCTACCGGGCCAAGGGCTTTTCCGACGTGGTGGTGGCTGAAAGCACCGACGCAGCGCTGCGCGACCTGGAGAAGCGCCATCCCGATGTGGCGATCACGCTCATCGATTCCACGGTGAAGTATACGCAGGCCGACTACCAGTCAGCCATGCACACGCTCATCGAGGGCGCGGTGCTGGCGGTGATCGTGGTGATGCTGTTCCTGCGCGACTGGCGCGCCACCATCATCACCGCGACCGCCATTCCACTGTCCATCCTGCCCACTTTCTGGGTGATGGACCTGCTCGGCTTCTCGCTGAACGGGGTGAGCCTGCTTGCCGTCACGCTGGTGACCGGCATTCTCGTCGACGACGCCATCGTCGAGATCGAGAACATCGTGCGCCACATGCGCATGGGCAAGTCGGCCTATCGGGCAGCCATCGACGCCGCCGACGAGATCGGCCTCGCCGTGGTGGCGACCACGCTCACCATCGTCGCGGTGTTCCTGCCGGTGAGCTTCATGGGCGGCATCGCCGGCCAGTATTTCCGCCAGTTCGGCATCACCGTCGCGGTGGCGGTGCTGTTCTCGCTGCTGGTGGCGCGCCTGCTCACGCCTATGCTGGCGGCCTATTTCATGCGCGACCTCGGTCATCGGGAAAAGCCCGATGGCTGGCTGATGCGTGCCTATGTCGGGCTGCTGCACCGTTCGATCCGCCACCGCTTCCTCACGGTGACGGTGGGCATCCTGCTGTTCATCGGCTCGATGTGGCTCTCCACCCTGCTGCCCTCCGGCTTCATCCCCAATTCCGACGTGTCGCGCTCGGTGCTGGCGCTGGAGCTGCCGCCGGGAGCCACGCTGGAAGCCACGCGGCGCGTGGTCGACGAGGTGACCGACACGATGAAGGCGCAGCCCGACGTCGCCAGCGTGTTCGCCACCGCCGGTTCCGGCTCAACCGAGGGGCCGGCCAGTGGCGGCGGCGAGGTGCGCAAGGCGACCATCATCGTCAATCTCGTGCCGCGCGGCGAGCGCAAGGAGACGCAGAAAGAGTTCGAGATGCGGATGCGCACGGAGATCGCCCGCATTCCGGACCTGCGCTTCAATTTCGGCGCCTCGGGCGGCGCCGGCCCGGGCGGGCGCGAATTCACCATCATCCTCTCCGGCTCGGATGGCGCCGAGGTGGAGGCCAAGGCGCTGGAGCTGGAGCGCGAGATTCGCGCCAAGGTGAAGGGCCTGTCCAATGTGCAGACCTCGGCGGCGCTGGAGCGGCCGGAGCTGCGCGTGGTGCCCAAGCTCGGCGAAGCGGCCGAACTCGGCGTCTCGGTGGCGGATATCGCCCAGACCGTGCGTATCGCCACGCTCGGCGACGTGTCGCAGAACCTCGCCAAATTCTCCGCCGGCGATCGGCAGGTGCCGATCCGCGTGCAGCTCGACGAGGAGGCACGCGGCGACCTCTCCACCTTCGAGACGCTGAAGGTGCGCACCGCCTCCGGCGCCTCCGTGCCGCTCTCGGCGGTCGCCGATCTTTCCTTCGGCACCGGCCCCTCCAGCCTCAACCGCTACGATCGCGCGCGGCGTGTGGCGATCGAGGCGGACCTAGCCGGCAATACCCAGCTCGGCGAAGCGCTGGCCGAGGTTTACGCGCTCCCGGTGGCCAAGAACCTGCCGGCCAGCGTCGTGCTGAAGGAGGCCGGCGACGCGGAAATCATGGGCGAGGTGTTCGGCGGCTTCGCCACCGCCATGGGCGCCGGCGTGATGATGGTGCTGGCGGTGCTGGTGCTGCTGTTCGCCAATGTGCTGCAGCCGATCACCATCCTCATCGCCCTGCCGCTCTCGGTGGGCGGCGCCTTCATCGCGCTGCTGCTCACCAACAACGCGATGACGCTGCCGGTGGTGATCGGCTTCCTCATGCTCATGGGCATCGTGACGAAAAACGCCATCCTGCTGGTCGACTTCGCCATCGAGGCGGTGCATGCCGGCGTCGACCGCACCACGGCGCTGATCGAGGCGGGCCGCAAGCGTGCCCAGCCCATCGTGATGACCACCATCGCCATGGCGGCGGGCATGATGCCCTCGGCCGCCGGCTTCGGCGAGGGCGGCGATTTCCGCTCGCCCATGGCCATCGCGGTGATCGGCGGGCTGATCGCCTCGACCGTGCTGTCACTGGTGTTCGTGCCGGCGGTGTTCACGCTGATGGACGATCTCGGCCGGCTGATGGCCCGGCTGTTCGGCCGCTTCATCGGCGCGCGCGACGAGCCGGACGAGAACGCCACCCCGGCGGTGCTGCCCACCGTGCACGCCATGCCGCATCCCGGCCTGGCGTCCGGTCCGCGACCCCCCATGGCCGCCGAATAGGCGCCACGCCGAACGCTCTCGAATCCCCGCCGGTCCGCCGGCGCGGGGCGCGAGGGACGCGACGCCATCGCCCCCCGGCGTCGCGTCCCTCGTCTGCTGGCTGCGGGATTTACTGAAGCGTGCCGTCGCCTTCGCCGCCGGTGCGGGCCATCGACATCTGGGTGACGGCAATCAGCATCTCGGCGCGGGCGGCGAGGCTGGAGGCCTCCAGCAGCGCCTGCTTCTCGCGCGGCCCGAAGGGCGCCATCATGGCGAGCGCGTTGACCAGCGCCTCGTTCGGCGCGTCCTTGATGCTCTCCCAGTCCGCTTCCAGCCGGTTGGCGTCGAGATAGGCGGCCAGCGTGCGCAGCAGCGTGCCCCGGTCCACCGCGTCGGCGCCGAGATTGGGCGTGAAGTCGTCGCGGAACGGGGCATAGTCGACGCGCGCCTGCCGGAAGGGCGTGCCGGAATCGACCTCCGCCACGACGCGGAAACGGGCGATGCCGCTGAGATTGAGCAGGTAGCGCCCGTCGCCGCTCTCGGCGATCTCCGTGATGCGCCCGACGCAGCCGACCTCGACGATCTCCGGCGCCCCCGGCACGGTGAGCGCGGGCTGCACCGGGGCGGTCTGGATGATGCCGATCAGGCGATGGCTGCCGAGAACGGCGTCGATCATCGCGACGTAGCGCGGCTCGAAGATGTTGAGCGGCAACTGGCAGCGCGGCAGCAGCAGTGCCCCCTCCAGCGGAAAGAGCGGGATGATCGGCGCCAGCTCGGACGGGTCCTTGTAGGGACGGTTGATCGCCATGGGGTTCCTTGCGGCGTGTGCCTCTAGGCTTTCCGGGCTGGCGCGCCGTGCGTCAGGCGAACAGGATCGAGGAGAGGCGGCGGCGGCCGGCGACGGTGTGCTCGTCGGTCGGCCCCCAGGCCTCGAAGAACTGCACAAGCTGCTTGCGCGCGCCGTCGTCTTCCCAGGCGCGATCCTTGCGCACGATGGAAAGCAGGTGGTCGGCGGCCTCCTCGCGCATGCCGCGCGCGTTGAGCGCCAGGGCAAGGTCGAAGCGTGCCTGATGGTCGAGCGGGTTGGCGGCGACGCGAGCTTCCAGCTCGCGCACGTCGCCGAGCTCGGCCGCGGCCTCCTCCAGCTCGATGGCGGCGCGCACGGCGGCGAGGCCGCTGTCGTTTGCGGCGCTCTCCGGCGCCAGCGCCAGCGTCGCCTTGGCCTGTTCGAGATCGCCGGCGAGAAGCTGCGCGCGGGCGAGGCCGGCCAGCGCCTTGAGGTTGGCCGGCTCCTCACCGAGCACGGCGGCGAAGATTTCGGCGGCGCCGACGAGATCGCCCTCGGCGAGCGCGGCCTCGGCCGAGGCGACCACCTCGGCGATGTCGCCCCCGCCCGAGGCGGCGGCGAGGCGGTCGACCAGCGCCTGCACCTGCGTCTCCGGCTGGGCACCCATGAAGCCATCGACAGGCTGGCCGTTGACGAAGGCGTAGACGGTGGGCAGCGACTGGATGCCGAGCTGCTGGGCGATGGCGGGATGCTCGTCCGTGTTCATCTTGGCGAGGCGCACCTTGCCCTTGGCGGCGCGGACCACCTTCTCGATGATCGGCGTGAGCTGCTTGCAGGGGCCGCACCACGGCGCCCAGAAGTCGACCAGCACCGGGCGCTTGCGCGATTCCTCAACGACCTCCTTCATGAAGTCGCGGGTCGTGACGTCGATCACGACGCCATCGCCGGCTGGTGCGTCGCCACCGTTCGCGGCCGGGGAGGAGGGCTGGTTGAGCAACATGGGACGTCCTCGCAATGAGCTCGGCAATGAGGATGGTTTTCGCTGTCTAAGATGGTCCGCCGTGCCGCGAATGCAACGGGCGCGGGCGCTTACGCCTCGTCCGCCTCCGCCGTGCGGCGCGGCACGGCAAGGATCAGAGGCTCGTGCCCGGTGGCGCGCAGGAAGCGCAGCAGGTCGTCGCGGGCAATAGTGGTTGTGGCGGTGTTCACCAGCGGGTGGCAGTTGATCGCCTCATGCTCCATCAGCTCGGCGTCGAGCACCACGGTGATGCGCCCCTCGGTGTCGTTGACCGGGCCGAAGGCGGTGACCGCGCCGGGCTTCACGCCAAGCACCTCCTCCATCAGCTCGGCGCTGCCGAAGGAGAGCCGGCTCGCCGCCCCGAGCGGCACGTGCAGGCTCTTGAGGTCGACGCGCGCCTCCTCCTCCACCACGACGAGGAACAGATTCCCCTTCTTGTCCTTGAGGAACAGGTTCTTGGTGTGGCCGCCGGGAATGTCGCCGCGCAGTGCCTGCGAATCCTCCACCGTGAACAGCGGCGGGTGCTCGACCGTGCGCGTCTCGATGCCGAGCTCGGCGAGGCGGGCGAGGAGGTCCTGCGAGGAAAGCGGCGTGGCGGACGGGGTGGGATCAGACATGGACGTGCCTTGCAGCGGTAGGGGGCTCAGCCGCCCGGCCGGGTGGAGGGGGCGGGCATGACGCCGGCGGGCGGTGCCTGCGGAACGGCGGCGGGATCGCTCGGCGCCTCGGAAGGCGTGCGGGTGCGCGAGCGCGCCGGCTCGCCGGCGGTGTTGCGGAGCGGCGTTCGGGTCCAGTCGTAGCAGGTCAAGAACCGCTCGGTCGGAGCGTAGATCAGGATGTCGGGCTTGAAGCGCTCGATGGCGCCGCGGTCGAAGGTGCAGCCCTGATGGTGCAGCCAGACGAAGGCGGAGCTGCGATAGGCCATCGGGTTGCGCCAGAAGCTCTGGGTGAAGGAATCGCCGATCACCATGATGCGCGGTCCTTCATGCCCGGTCGCATAGGCGTCGAAGCCGAAATTGCGGGCCTTCTCCTCGTCGATGACGCCCTTCAGCGGCTCCAGCTTGTGCGGCCCGCCGACCGGCGGCTTCCAGCCGAACTGTACGTCCGGCGGGTCGCGCGATTCGATGTTGGCGAGGCGCAGCAGGTCGCGCGTCGTGACCCGTTCGGGCGGGCCGAGCGCGTCCTTCTCCGCGATGTCGAGGTCCGGCCGTCCGGCGGCATCCATCACCGCGTTGAAGGCGGCGAGCCCCGAGCGCTGGTTCCAGTGGGTGTCGTAGCGGTAATAGGCCGGGCCGGTCTTGGCCACCTCGGCGACGACGGGGCGCAGGTCGACGAAGGTGATGCCGTCCTCCTTCATGCGCCCGTCGATGATGTCGTACTCGTTCGGCTCCAGCCGCTGGCGGCGGGCGTATTCGGGCAGCACGTCGAAGCGGGCGGTGTGGGCGTTCGGGGGCAGCGTCATGATCAGCTTGCCGCCCCACGGTGCCACGAGGTCCTGCAGCTCGTGGCCGAGGATGACGAGGCGCTCGATGGCCTGCGGGCGCACGAGCCGGCCGATGGACTGTTCGAGAGCGCCGTCATTGCGCAGGAACAGGCTGCCGTCGGTGCCTTCCAGCACGCGCCCGCCGGTGGGCTCGCGGATGAAGCGCAGATACTGCCGGTGCGCCGCCAGCACCGCGCCGCGGAAGCCGAAGAAATTATTGATGTAGGGGTCGAGCCGCTGGGAGGCGTGTTCCCACCAGCGGGCCTCCGGTTCGAGCTGGGTGCGCATCGGGGCGGGCATGTCGGGCGTGAACAAGCCGATGGTCGGCAGGGTGAGCACCGCGACGAAGACGATCGCCCACCAGCGGCGGAAGGCCATGATCAAGGGCATGCCGCGTCTCCCCTCAGAACCGGAAATAGAGGAAGGGCGAGTAGCTCGCCGCGCCGATCGACAGGATGCACAGGGCGAACAGCAGCGCGACCACAACCGAGTCGGTGAGGCCATAGAGCGCGAAGCGCACCTTCTGCGACAGCTTCTTCGCGCCCGGCGCGGGCAGGCCGAACATGGCGAGCGGCCAGGCGAGGATCATGACCGCGATGGTCATCGGCTTCAGCTCGGTGATGAGGTTCACGTCGAGCGTGCCTATGCCGTTCAGCCCCGCGAGGCCGTGGAACAGGGTTATCGCGTCCTGCAGGGAGTTGGCCCTGAACCACACCCAGCCGGTGAGCACCACCGCCAGCAGATAGACGTGGCGCAGCACGCGCGGGCCGGCATGCAGCGCCGCGCCGAAGCGTGTGCGCTCCAGCACCAGGAAGGTGCCGTGGTGGATGCCCCAGATCACGAAGGTCCAGCTCGCTCCGTGCCAGATGCCGCACAGCAGGAACACGGTCCACAGGTTCACCGCCGTGTGCACATGACCGCGCCGGTTGCCGCCGAGCGGGATGTACACATAGTCGCGGAACCAGCTCGACAGGCTCATGTGCCAGCGGCGCCAGAAATCGGTGATCGACTGCGCGCCGTAGGGCAGGTCGAAGTTGCGCGGGAACTTCAGGCCCATGGCGAGGGCGAGGCCGATGGCCATGTTGGAATAGCCGCCGAAGTCGAAATAGATCTGCAGCGAATAGGCGCAGACGCCGAGCCACGCCTCGGCGAGGTTGGGCGTGGCGATCTTGTCGAATACCAGCCCGACGATGGGCGCTACCTGATCGGCGATCAGCACCTTCCACGACAGGCCGATCACAAAGATGCGAAGCCCGGCCGACACGCGCCCCAGCGTGGTGCGCCGCGTTCGGATGCGGTGCGCGATGGTCGAGTAGCGCACGATCGGGCCCGCGACGAGCTGCGGGAACATGGTGATGTAGACCGCGATCTCCTCGAAGCGCCCATTCGCCCGCGCCTTCCGGCGGTAGACGTCGACGAGATAGGAGATGGCGTGGAAGGTGAAGAAGGAGATGCCGAGCGGCAGGTCCGGGTGCACCACGGGAAGCTGCAGCGTCGCGGGCAGCAGCAGGTTCACGTTCTCGGCGAGGAAGCCGGCATATTTGAAGGCGATCAGCCCGGCGAGATTGGTCGCCACGGCGAGCGCCAGCACGCGCAGGCGCCACGGCTCCGAGCGCGGGTCGATCAGCAGCGCGAACAGGTAGTTCGCCACGATGGACACGGCGAGCACGGCGACATTGGCGACGCCGCCCCAGGCGTAGAACACCAGCGAGAAGGCAAGCAGCGTGAGGTTGCGCGCCCGCACGCCGGGCATCGCGAAATAGCAGATGAGGAACGCCGGCAGGAAATAGAAGAGAAACGAGACGGACGAGAAAACCATGGGGCCCCGGCGGCGGGTGTCGTGTGTCGATAGCGTGCGGCCTTCTTCTTACACGAAGGGCGGCGACCGGAAACCCTCGGCAAAGAAGGCGCAGCGATACGCCGGCCCGGCGGCGCCCCTTCGCATCCCGCGTTCCGCATTGTGGCCGCGCATGGCGGCCGTGCCCCGGCTGGCGTTGACAGGCGCCGGGGGCCGGGCCCACATCTGGCGCACGGAAGGCGGGAGACATCATGCGTCCAGTCATCGGCGTGATCAGCGACGTGAAGGCGAGCGGCGGCCATGTGGTCCATGGCGTCACGGAGAAGTACATCTATGCTGTCGCGCGCGGGGCGCAGGCGATGCCCGTGCTCATCCCCGGCACCATCTCGGCGGTGGATGCCGACATGGCGCCCGAGCAGGTGGTGATGGACGAGATCTTCGACCTCGTCGACGGCATCTTCCTGCCGGGCAGCCCCTCCAATGTCGGCCCGCAGCATTATGGCGACGTCCCGCACGATCCGCCGCTGCCGGCCGATCCCTATCGGGACGACATCTCGCTGCCGCTGATCCGCGCGGCGCTGGAGCGCGGCGTGCCGCTGTTCGGCGTCTGCCGCGGCTTCCAGGAGATGAACGTCGCGGTCGGCGGCACGCTGTTCCAGAAGCTCTACGAGCAGCCCGGCCGCTTCGACCACCGCGAGGATTCCTCCCGCGACATCGACACCCAGTATGGGCCCGCGCACGATGTGGAACTGGAGCCGGGCGGCCTGTTGGCGGGCCTTGCCGGCGCGGACCGCTGGCGGGTCAACTCGCTGCACGGTCAGGGCGTGGCAAATCTGGCGCCGGGCCTTGTCGTCGAGGCTCGCGCCGAGGACGGCACGGTCGAGGCCTTCCGCGTGCCGGACGCGCCGGGCTTCAACATCGCCATCCAATGGCACCCGGAATGGCGCTTCTGGCAGGACCGGCTGTCCACCGGCGTGTTCACCGCCTTCGGCGCGGCGGCCCGGCTCCACGCCGAGGCCCGCTCACGCAAGCCGAAGCTGAAGGCCGTGGGCTGAGATTTGCGCAGGGGCGCGCGCCCCCGCACCGCGTCCTCCCACCTGTCCAACGCCATCCCCGGGCTTGACCCGGGGATGCGCGTCTTTCCATTGGCTCATCCTTCAGGCCATGGATGCCCGGGTCAAGCCCGGGCATGACGTCGTGGGGGCTGCGGGCATACAGGGTGTTGGGCGGGCGCTCCCGTCCCTACCCGAGCTGCGCCAGCAGATGGCCGATGCCGTCGCGTATGTCGGCCTCGATAGCGCGGCGCAGCGCTGCCGCGTCGCCGGCCCGCAACGCGGCGAGGGCCTCCGCGTGGCGGTCGACCGTGTAGTGGCGCTCCAGATCGGCCAGCGCGAGGCGCATGAACGGGCCGATCTGCAGCCACACCGATTCGATCAGCGGCAGCAGCACGTTGTCCGGCCGCCCGCCATAGAGCGCGGCGTGGAAGGCGAGGTTGGTCTCGATCATCGCCTCGATGTCGTCGGCCGCCACCGCCGCGTCGGATTCGCGATTGAGCGCGTCGAGACGGGCGATGAAGGGCGCGTCCGCCACCGCCAGCGCGCGCGCCGCCGCCTCGCATTCCAGCAGGGTGCGCGCCGCCATCAGCTCCTCGAAGCGGCGGGCAGTCATCTCCGGCACCCGCACGCGGCGATTGTCGAGCAGGACCAGCGCGCGCTCGGCCACCAGTCGCGCAAGCGCCTCGCGCACCGGCATGGAGGAGACGCCGAGCGCGTCGGCGAGCCCGCGTATCGTCACCGCCTTGCCCGGCGGGAAGCGGCCGGCCATGACCGAGCGCCGCAGCCGGCGGAAAACCCATTGCTGCAGGGTCTCGCCGTCGAGGCGCGGTTCGAGGGAGAGGTCGAGGGCCTGTGCGTCCATCGGTCCATGTCGTGCGGTGCCGACGTGAGAATGTCAGCTTGCTGCGCTATATAGCGGGAATCCGTCGCCGTCGCCGACCTGCCGTCGCCGACATCGAGAAGGCCGCGCCCATGACCGTGAATGCCGACAAGCCCGCCGCCCGTTCCGGCTACGAGATCGACCCGAAGCTGCTCGAACTGCTGGTGTGCCCGGTGACGAAGGGCCCGCTCGACTATGACCGCGAGGCCCGCGAGCTGGTCTCACGCGCCGCCCGGCTCGCCTATCCGATCCGCGACGGCATCCCGATCATGCTGGCCGACGAGGCGCGCACGCTCACCGAGGAAGAGGTGGCACGCTAGGACGCTTCAGAGCGCCTCGCCGCGCAGGAGCCTGGGCGCCTTGCCGCCGATGCCGGCGGCATCGCGGATGAAGAAGGACTTCAGCGCCGGCAGACGCTCGACAAGGCCAAGGCCGACGTCGCGTACCAGGCGCACCGCGTCCGAGCGGATGCCGAACAGCCGGTTCAGCCCGTCCGTCGCCATGCCCATGGCCAGCGTGTCGAAGCGGCGCCAGCGCTGGTAGCGTTCCAGCACGTCCGGCCCGCCGATATCGAGGCCGAGCCGGGCGGCGTCGGTGACGGCTTCCGCCAGCGCCGCGACGTCGCGCAGGCCCATATTGATGCCCTGTCCGGCGATGGGATGGATGGTGTGCGCGGCATCGCCCACCAGCGCCAGCCGCTCGCCGATAAAGGCACGCGCCATCTGGAAGCCGAGCGGGAACGCCTTCGGCTCGTCGAGAATCTCGATCTCGCCCAGCTCCAGCCCGAAGCGGCGCTCCAGCTCGTCCTTCAGAAGCACACGCGGCAGGGCGAGCAGGCGGGCGGCGGTGTCGGTCGCCTCGGTCCAGACGATGGAGCAGCGATTGCCGGTCAGCGGCAGCATGGCGAAGGGGCCGGCGGGCAGGAAATGCTCGATCGCCTTGCCGCCATGCGGGCGCTCGTGGCCGACCGTCATGACGAGGGCGGACTGGCCATAGGGCCAGCCGGTGACGCCGATGCCGGCCAGCGCGCGCAGCTTCGAGCGGGCGCCGTCGCAGGCGGCGAGCAGGGCGGCATTCGCCGCGCTGCCGTCCGCGAAGGTGAGGGCGGTGTGTGTCGGGCCGGCGGCGAAGCCCGAGACGGTGGTCGGCAACAGATCGATGCCGCGCGCGCGCGCAAGCTCGGTCATCGCGTCCTGCAGCCGGGCATTCGGCACCATATGAGCGAAGGGCTCGCCCGGCTCGACCTCGCCGTCGAAGGACAGGAAGATGGGCCGCGCGGCGTCGCCCAGCTTCGAATCGGTGATCTCCATGGCGAGGATGGGTTCCGCCTCGGCCGCGACCGCCTCCCACACGCCGAGCGCCTCGAACAGCCGGCGGGCGCCGGCGGCGATGGCGGAGGCGCGTAGGTCCGTGCTCGCCGGGCGCGCGGCGGCAAAGGCGGGGTCGGCGACGGCGAGCCGGGCGCCGGCGCCCAGCCCCTGCCGCAGCGCCAGCGCAAGGGAGAGACCGGCCAGGCCACCGCCGGCGATCACCGCGTCATAGGTCTGCCGCCGTTCCATCGCCCTCGCTCCCGTCTTCTTCGCCCAACGCCCGGATTGTGCGCCGGGCATCATATGCCTTAGCTACCCGCCTCGAACAATGCGCCCGGTCAAAGCCGCGCGCCGCACGCAGGAGAGCCGCCTCCAATGTCGAACAACGTTGCCGAGCTCGTCGGCCTGCTCGATCTGGAACCGCTGGAGGAGAACCTGTTCCGCGGCTCCAACCCGCCGGAGAGCTGGCCGTTCCGTACCCGCGTGTTCGGCGGGCAGGTGCTGGCGCAGGCGCTGGTGGCGGCGCAGCGTACGGTCGGGCTCGCCGCCCATTCCATGCACGCCTATTTCCTGCTCGGCGGCGATCCTGCCGTGCCCATCGTCTACGAGGTGGAGCGGGTGCGGGACGGGCGCAGCTTCGCCACGCGGCGCACCGTCGCCATTCAGCACGGCCGGCCGATCTTCATCATGTCGGTGTCGTTCCACCGCGAGGAGCCGGGGCTGGAGCACCAGCTCGACCTCGACATGGCGGTGCCCTCGCCGGAGGAAGTGCCGGGCATCGGCGATCTGCCTGACGATGCGCGCGCGCGGCTGCCGCAGCCGGTTCTGGACTACTGGATGCGCCCCCGCCCGATCGAGCTGAAGCCGGTGGGGCTCGGCGAGCCGCGCACGGCGCCGTGCCGGGCCGTGTGGTTCCGCGCCGCCGGCGCCCTGCCGGACGATGCCGGCCTGCACCGTGCCGTGCTCGCCTATGCCAGCGACATGACGCTGCTCGAATCGACGACGCTGGTGCACGGCGCCAGCGTGCTCGGTCAGAACATCCAGGCGGCCAGCCTCGACCATGCGCTGTGGCTGCATCGCCCGTTCCGCGCCGACGACTGGCTGCTCTACATGCAGGACAGCCCGAGCGCCTCCGGCGCGCGCGGCCTTGCGCGGGGACTGGTCTATAACCGTGCCGGCCGGCTGGTCGCCTCGGTGGCGCAAGAGGGGCTGATTCGCCCGGTGACGCCTAAGAGCGATGCATCTGCCTGAATATTAATCAGCTTGTGGCAATTGTGGGGCGGGTTCCGATCGTGGCACGCCGCGTCGATCAAGAAATGAGCAGCGGCCATTGTGCCGGCCCCGCCGGCCCCGCCCCAAAATGCCGCCGACTCACGATTCCGCGACGGCCATCAATGTCGCGTACCACCGTTCGAATGAACACAAACCGTTTGCCGCACACGGTTGGCACGCGAATTGATTCCCTGTCGTCGGCTTGACCGAGGATTTGAGTGTAATCCGCCTGGCCGAGTCCGACATGAAACGCCCGGAAACCTGCAAAAGCGGTTCGGGGCCAAGCGGGGACAGGAACCATGAAGATCGTCATGGCTATCATCAAGCCTTTCAAGCTTGAGGAGGTCCGGGATGCGCTCACTGGGATCGGTGTGCACGGACTGACCGTCACGGAGGTCAAGGGATACGGCCGTCAGAAGGGCCACACCGAGATCTATCGCGGCGCGGAATACGCGGTGAGCTTCCTGCCGAAGCTCAAGATCGAGGTGGCCGTGCCTTCCGATCAGGTTTCCAAGGTCATCGACGCCATCACCACTTCGGCCAAGACCGGCCAGATCGGCGACGGCAAGATCTTCGTCTATGCGATCGACCAGGCCGTGCGCATCCGCACCGGCGAGACCGACGCCGACGCGCTCTGAGCCCGCGTCACTCATCCCGACATTTTCCGATTGCGACGGAGCATTGAACCCATGACGACGAAGAACTGGATACGGGCGGGAATTCCCGCGCTGGCGGCCACGGCGCTGTTCGCCGCCGCCGCGTTCGCCCAGGACAACCCGGCCACCGGCGCGGAAGCCACCGCCGAGGCCGCTGCCGCGGTCGCCACCGTGGACAAGGGCGACATCACCTGGATGATGATCTCGTCCATCCTCGTGCTGTTCATGACCGTGCCGGGCCTCGCCCTGTTCTATGGCGGCCTCGTGCGCGCCAAGAACATGCTGTCCGTGCTGATGCAGGTCACCGTCATCGCCGCGGTGATGATGCTCATCTGGGTCGCCTATGGCTACTCGCTCGCCTTCACCTCGGGCAACGCCTTCATCGGCGGCTTCGAGAAGGCCTTCCTCGCGGGCGTCACGACGGAGAGCCTGGCCGACACCTTCTCGGCCAATGTGAAGATCCCCGAATACATCTTCATCGTCTTCCAGATGACCTTCTCGGCCATCACCCCCGCGCTGATCATCGGCGCCTTCGCCGAGCGCATGAAGTTCTCGGCGATCGTGCTGTTCTGCATCCTCTGGGTGACGTTCGTATACTTCCCGATCGCCCACATGGTGTGGTTCTCGGAAGGCTACCTGTTCGCCATGGGCGCCCTGGACTTCGCCGGCGGCACCGTGGTGCACATCAATGCCGGTATCGCGGGCCTCGTGGGCTGCATCATCATCGGCAAGCGCACCGGCTTCGGCAAGGAACTGATGCCTCCCCACTCGCTGCCCTTCGCGATGGTCGGCGCCAGCGTCCTGTGGGTCGGCTGGTTCGGCTTCAACGCCGGCTCCAACCTGGAGGCCAATGCCGGCACCACGCTCGCCGTGATCAACACCTTCGTCGCCACCGCCGGCGCGATCGTGGGCTGGACCCTCATCGAGTGGCTGGCCAAGGGCAAGCCCTCCATGCTCGGCGCGATCTCCGGCATGGTGGCGGGCCTCGTCGCCATCACCCCGGCGGCCGGCCTGTCGGGCCCGCTGGGCGCGATCGTCCTCGGCTTCGTCGCCTCGATCGTCTGCTTCTTCTTCTGCACCACCATCAAGAACGCGCTCGGCTATGACGACAGCCTCGACGTGTTCGGCGTCCATGGCGTGGGCGGCATCGTCGGCGCCATCGGCACCGGCATCGTCGTCGCTCCGGCGCTCGGCGGCCCGGGCATCGCCGACTACGAGATGGGCCACCAGGTGTGGGTGCAGATCCAGGCGGTCGGCATGACCATCGTGTGGTGCGGCGTCGTCTCGGCGATCCTCTACTACATCGTCAACATCATCGTCGGCCTGCGTCCGTCGGTGGAGAAGGAGCGCGAGGGTCTCGACATCGTCGAGCACGGCGAGCGCGCCTACCACAGCTGATCGGCTTCCCGGCGCGGCGGGCCCTTCCCCGCGCCGGCGCTTCCCTACCCGCAGCCTCCCGCTGCCTCTGGGACCCCGGCCCTCGTGCCGGGGTCTTTTTCATTGGAGGGCTTTTCACCGCGAGCCTGCCGCCGCCTTCCATGGTTAAGAACGCCTTTACCGCGCCGGCCTATTCTGGTGCGAGACGCCGCATTCCCGTGGCGCGAGGCGAGACGTTTTCCCGGTGTCCGATCCCGTTTTCCAAGGCGTGGCGAGCGATTCGGCGGCGCTCCCGGTTCCCGATCCCGGGCCGGCGGCCCGCTCGCCCTTCGTGCGCCTCACCGAACTCCTGGCCGACATCGCGCCCGGCAAGCCGGCGCTGAGCCTCGCCGTCGGCGAGCCGCGCCACGCCATGCCGGATTTCGTCGGCGAGGTGCTGGCGACCCATCTCGACGGCTTCGGCCGCTACCCCGCCGGCAAGGGTCTGCCCGAGTTCCGCCGCGCCGCCTCCGACTGGTTCGCCCGCCGCTATGCGCTCGCCCGCGCGCCGGACGCCGAGCGCGAGGTGCTGGTGCTCAACGGTTCGCGCGAGGGGCTGTTCTTCGCCGCGCTGATGGCCCGCCGCCTGCTCTCGCCACGCAAGCACGTGCTGCTCGGCAACAGTGCGCCGGTGGTGCTGCTGCCCAACCCGTTCTACGCCGCCTATGGCGCGGGGGCGGAGGCCGCCGGCTGCGCGAGCGTCGACCTGCCGCTGCCGCCGGGCGGGGGCTGGCTGCCGGACCTCGATGCGCTGACCCCGGACCTGCTCGACCGCGCCGTCGCGCTCTATTTCGCCTCTCCCGCCAACCCGCAGGGCACCATCGCTCCGCGCGCCTATCTGGAGCGGCTCGTCGCGCTCTGCCGCGCCCATGAGGTGATGGTCTTTGCGGACGAGTGCTATTCCGAGATCTGGCTGGGGGACGCGCCGCCGACCGGCATTCTTGAGGTCGCGGGTGCCGATTTCGCCGGCGTCGTGGCCTTCAACTCGCTGTCCAAGCGCTCCAGCCTGCCGGGCCTGCGCTGCGGTTTCTGCGCCGGCGACGCGCGCTTCATCGAGGCCTTCGCCGATTTCCGCAACGTTGCCGCGCCGCAGGTGCCCGAGCCGCTGCAATGGGTGGGCGTCGCGGCGCTGGCCGACGAGGCGCATGTGGCGGCGAGCCGCGATCTCTACCGCGCCAAGTTCGACCTCGCCGACCGCGTGCTGGCCGGCCATTTCGACTATGAGCGGCCGGATGGCGGCTTCTTCCTCTGGCTGAACGTCGCTTCCGTGGGCGGCGGCGAGGCGGCGGCCCGCCGGCTGTGGCAGCGGGAGGGGCTGCGCACCGTGCCCGGCGGCTATCTCTGCCGCACGGGGGCCGATGGGCGCAATCCGGGCGCCGACTATCTGCGCATCGCGCTGGTGCAGGACCTCGCCACCACGCAGGCGGCGCTGCCGCGCCTGCTGGCCGGCCTGTCCTGAAGCGCAGGGGGCGGGCGGGCATGGGCCGGGAAACGGGACGCGACATGGGGCAGATGGGACGCCTTTCGCCGTCGGCGCCGCGCGCGGCGCGGGACCTGTCGGAGGCCCTGCCGGCGCGCAGCGGCGGCCGCGCGGGACGTCCGCCCAACACGGCGCCAACCGGCAAGGCGGGCGCCAAGCTGGCCGCCAAGACGGCCGGCCGGCCGGTGGTGCGCGCCAAGGGCGGGCGCCGCAAGAGCACGCAGGGCGGCTTCCTTCCCGAGGAGATTAAGGGCCTGCTCGGTCGTCGCGCGGCGGAACTGGTCGGCCTCGCTTTGCTGGCGCTGAGCGCCCTCATGCTCCTCGCGCTGGCGAGCTGGTCGGCAGACGACCCCAGCCTCAGCCGCTCCAGCGCGGCGGCGCCGTCGAACTTCCTCGGCCTTCCCGGCGCGATGTTCGCCGACCTTCTCATGCAGCTTTTCGGCGTCGCCGCGCTCGCGGTGGTGCTGCCGCTCGGCGTCTGGGGCTGGCTGGTCCTCACGCATCGGCGCCCGCGCCGGCCGCGCGCGCGTGCCATTGCGCTGGTTCTTGGGGTCGTGTTCGCCGCGGGCTTCGCCGCCTGCCTGCCGCGCTTCGGCACCTGGCCGCTGCCGAGCGGGCTCGGCGGCGTGCTGGGCGAGGGCGTGCTGGCGGTGCCGGCCGCCTTCCGCGCCGCCTGGCTCGGTACGCTCGACTATGCGGTGATCGGCGCGGTCTGCCTGCTCGGCGCCGGCATTGCCCTGCCCATCGCCGTCGGCGGCGGGCTGCGCGGCGGCGAGGCGCCGGCGGAGGACGAGGACGAGGAGGCGGGCTACGAGGATGACGAGCCGGGCCGGCTCGCCTTCGTGCTCGGCATGGCGACGCACGCCGTCCTGTCGGCGAAGGCGCGTTTCGGCTCGGACACGCCGCGCCGTCCGGTGCGCGAACGGCGCCCTCTGGGCGAGCGGCTGCGCGGTGCCTTCGGCATGGACGAGGAAGACGACCTGCCGCCGGCGCGCGGCTCGCGCCACGAGCCGAGTTTTCACGGGCGTGACGATTTCGACCCCGAGGATGATGTGGCCGGCTTCGAATCGGCCGGCTTCGAGGCGGAGGACGATGACGCCGTGGCGGGCGACCTCGACCGCATCGCTCCGGAAGCCCCGCCCGCGCCTCCGGCTTCCCCCAATCGCCGCCCGCCGCCGCTGCGCTCGATCCGTGGCGGGCGCGCCGCGCTGGAGGAGCAGCGCCGCCGCTACATGATGCCCGGCCTCGACCTGCTGACGCCGCCGCCCCCGCGCAGCGGTCCCGCCCTGCCGCGCGAGGCGCTGGACGAGAACGCCCGGCTGCTGGAAGGCGTGCTGGACGATTTCGGCGTGCGCGGCGCCATCGTCAATGCGCGCCCCGGTCCTGTCGTGACGCTCTATGAGCTGGAGCCGGCGCCGGGCATCAAGTCGAGCCGCGTCATCGGCCTCGCCGACGACATCGCCCGCTCGATGAGCGCGATCTCGGCCCGCGTCGCGGTGATCCCGGGCAAGAACGCCATCGGCATCGAGCTGCCCAACCCCAAGCGCGACAAGGTGCTGCTGCGCGAGATACTGGCCGCCCGCGATTTCGGCGAGGCGGCGCACAAGCTCGCCATCGCGCTGGGCAAGACCATCGGCGGCGAGCCGGTGATTGTCGACCTGGCCCGCATGCCGCACCTGCTCGTCGCCGGCACCACAGGCTCGGGCAAGTCGGTCGCCATCAACACGATGATCCTGAGCCTGCTTTACCGGCACCGGCCGGAGAACTGCCGGCTCATCATGATCGACCCCAAGATGCTGGAGCTCTCGGTCTATGACGGGATCCCCCATCTGCTCTCCCCGGTCGTCACCGACCCCAAGAAGGCCGTGGTGGCCCTGAAATGGGCGGTGCGCGAGATGGAGGAGCGCTACCGCAAGATGTCGAAGGTCGGCGTGCGCAACATTGACGGCTTCAACGCCCGCATCGCCGAGGCGCAGGCCAAAGGCGAGCAGATCGTGCGCACCGTGCAGACCGGCTTCGACAAGGAGACCGGCGAGGCGATCTACGAGCGCGAGGAGATGGACCTCTCGCCGATCCCCTACATCGTCATCGTGGTGGACGAGATGGCCGACCTGATGATGGTCGCCGGCAAGGACATCGAGGGGGCCATCCAGCGCCTCGCCCAGATGGCGCGCGCCGCCGGCATCCACCTCATCATGGCGACGCAGCGCCCGTCGGTCGACGTCATCACCGGCACCATCAAGGCCAACTTCCCGACCCGCATCTCCTTCCAGGTGACGAGCAAAATCGACTCGCGGACCATCCTCGGCGAGATGGGCGCCGAACAGCTCCTCGGCCAGGGCGACATGCTCTACATGGCGGGCGGCGGGCGCATCTCGCGCGTGCACGGCCCCTTCGTCTCCGATCAGGAGGTCGAGCGCGTCGTCGAGCACCTGAAGGCGCAGGGCGCGCCCGACTATCTCGACGCCGTGACGACCGATATCGACGAGGAGGGCGAGGACGGCGCCGTCTTCGACAAGTCGGCCATGGGCGGCGAGGAGGGCGGCGACCTCTACAGCCAGGCGGTGGCCGTGGTGCTGCGGGACAAGAAGTGCTCCACCTCCTACATCCAGCGCCGGCTGCAGATCGGCTACAACCGCGCCGCCTCGCTGGTCGAGCGCATGGAACGCGAGGGACTGGTGGGTCCGGCCAACCATGCCGGCAAGCGCGAGATTCTCGCCGAATCCGCCGGTGCGGAAGGGTATTGAGCCGATGAGGGGCGACATGCGCCGGCGCCGGGCGGGCGCTTCGCCTTCCCCAGCGTCCGGGCCACAGGATCGCCACAGCGGCGCGCTAACCGCGTCGCCCGAACGGATTTCCGCGCCGCGCCGGCCTAATCGGCGTCGCGCCTCATCGACGTGCCCCATGGAGATGCGCCCATGCGCCATCTGATCCGCGCCTGCGCCGCTTCCGCCCTGCTGATGCTGCCGCCCGGCGCCGCGCTCGCGCAGGTACCTCCGCCTCCCTTCGCCGCGCCGCTGCCGCCGAAAAAGCCCGCACAGGCCACGATGACCCGCACGGCGCAGGCCAGCCCCGCCGCCGTGGCGCCCCCCGCCGCCCGCCCGGCAGCGGCCAAGCCCGTGGCGGCCAAGCCGGCGGCGGCCGGCGCGCAGGCCGATCCGACCATCCAGATGGCGGCGGCCTCCAACCGCCGTGCGGCGGCCGACACGGTCCAGCGCATCAGCGATTATTTCAACAGCTTCAAGACCATGACCGGCGACTTCGTGCAGGTCGATCCCGACGGCACGCGCCGGCAGGGCGAGTTCTACATCCTCAAGCCCGGCCGCGTGCTGTTCGAATATGCCCCTCCCAGCCCGATCGAGCTGGTGGCCGACGGGCGTTCCGTCGCGGTGCGCGACAAGCGGCTGAAGACGCAGGACATCTCCCCGCTCTCGGCGACGCCGCTGCGCTTCCTGCTGTCGGAGGATTTCGACCTCGCCCGCAACACCAACGTCACCGGCGTCTACCAGGACGACATCTTCGCCACCGTGGTGCTGGAAGAGAAGCAGCCGATGGTCGGCACCTACCGGCTGATGATCATGTTCGACGCCAACACCATGCAGCTCAAACAGTGGACGGTGACGGACCCGCAGGGCTACGACACCACGGTCGCGGTCTCCAACCTCAACACCGCCGACCGGCCGGACCCGGCGCTGTTCGTGATCAACCGGAACTGAGGGCGAGGCCACTGCGAGAAAGCGCCTCCGGCCGATGCCCGTAGGCGACCGGGACACCAGACTGGCGCGTTCACCTTCGGCGGAACATGCTCTAGTGTCGCGGCCGAATCCCGCCCTCGACAGGTTTGCCCGCCTTGCCGCTTTCCATCGCCACCTGGAACATCAATTCGGTGCGCCTGCGCATCGGTCTCGTCGCCAAGCTCGCCGCCGAGCAGCAGCCGGACGTCATCTGCCTGCAGGAGACGAAGACGCCGGACGACGCCTTCCCGCTGAAGGACGCCGCCAGGTTCGGCTATCCCCACGCCGCGATCCACGGCCAGAAGGGCTATCACGGCGTCGCCATCCTCTCGAAGCGGCCGTTCGAGGAGGTGAGCCGGCAGGGCTTCTGCGACATGGGCGATGCGCGCCACATCTCGGTGGTGCTCGGCCGCGAGGCGGGGCTCGCGGCGCCGCTGACCATTCATAATTTCTACATCCCGGCGGGCGGCGACATTCCCGACCCGGCGGTGAACGAGAAGTTCCGCCACAAGCTGGCCTTCCTCGACGAGGCGACCGCCTGGGAGACGCTGCACCCGCAGGACCCGGCGGCGCGCTCGGTGCTGGTGGGCGATCTCAACATCGCCCCGCTGGAAACCGACGTGTGGAGCCACAAGCAGCTTCTCGACGTGGTGAGCCATACGCCGATCGAGGTGGAGAAGCTGGCGAGGTTGCAGGCGGCGGGGCGCTGGGTCGACGTGATGCGCAACTTCATCCCGCCGCAGGAGAGGCTCTACACCTGGTGGAGCTACCGCGCGGCCGACTGGGCCGCCTCCGACCGTGGTCGGAGGCTCGACCATGTGTGGGCGACGCCGGCGCTGGCGCCTTCCGCGCGCGCCATGACGGTGCTGCGCGAGGCGCGCGGCTGGGAGCGCCCTTCCGACCACGTGCCCGTCGTGGTGACGTTCGACGCGTGACGCGCCGCGCCGCCGGGCCCCGGCGGTACGCGAAGCCGCTTTGCGGGCTCGCCTTTCCCGCGCCGGCGTTATAGTTTGCGCCGAGCGTCCGCGCGGGCCTTCCGGCGGCGCGGTCCGTTCAGGTTGAGTCCCAAGCCGAGGAAGCCTCCTTGTCCCGCCGTTCCCCGCTTCGCCCCACCCGCATCCTTGCCGCGACGCTTGCTCTCGCCGGCGCGCTGGCGCTGGGCGGCTGCGGCGTGAAAGGCGCGCTGGAGCCGCCGCCGAACTCGCCGCAGGCGCAGCCCGGCCCGGACGGCAAGGTGCCGAAGGACACGGGCCCGGTGAAGCCGAACCAGCCCTTCATCCTCGACGGACTGCTCTGACCCCGGACGCCGGCCCCATGCATCATTTCGCCTATCGCGACGGCATCCTCCACGCGGAGGATGTGAGCCTCAACGATATCGCCCAGGCGGTCGGCACGCCGGTCTACGTCTATTCGACGGCGACGCTGGAGCGGCATTTCCACGTCTTCACCGACGCCTTCGCCGACATGCGCACCACGCTGTGCTACGCCATCAAGGCGAATTCCAACCAGGCGGTGATCGCGACCTTCGCCAAGCTCGGCGCCGGCGCCGACATCGTGTCCGGCGGCGAACTCAAGCGGGCGCTGGCGGCCGGCATCGCCCCGCACAAGATCGTGTTCTCCGGCGTCGGCAAGACGCGCGAGGAGATGGCGGCCGCGCTCGACGCCGGCATCATGTGCTTCAACGTGGAAAGCGAGCCGGAGCTGCTGACGCTCTCCGAGGTGGCAGTGAGCCACGGCGTCGCCGCCCCGGTCTCGATCCGCGTCAACCCGGACGTCGACGCCAAGACGCACCACAAGATCTCCACCGGCAAGTCGGAGAACAAGTTCGGCATCCCGGTGTCGCGGGCGCGCGAGGTGTATCGCCATGCCAGCGCGCTGCCGGGGCTGCGCATCACCGGCGTCGACATGCATATCGGCAGCCAGATCACCGATCTCGGTCCGTTCGACAACGCCACCGCGCTGCTGGTCGAACTCGCCCGCGACTTGATGGCGGACGGCCACCGGCTGACCCATCTCGATCTCGGCGGCGGGCTCGGCGTGCCTTACGTGGCCGGCGAGCCCGAGCCGCCGCTGCCGTCCGCCTATGCCGCGCTGGTGAAGCGGCACACGCACAATCTCGGCCTCGGCCTCGTCTTCGAGGTGGGGCGGATGCTGGTGGCCAATGCCGGCATCCTGCTCGCCCGCGTGCTGTATGTGAAGGAAGGCGAGGGCAAGCACTTCGTCATCGTCGACGCGGCCATGAACGATCTCATCCGCCCGACGCTCTACGAGGCGCATCACGAAATTTTGCCCGTGCGCGAGGCGGTACCCGGCGGGGAGGGGCAGATCGTCGCGGACGTGGTCGGCCCGGTCTGCGAAACCGGCGATTATCTGGCGCTGGGAAGGCGGCTGCCGGCGCTCAGACCCGGCGATCTGGTCGCGGTGATGACCGGCGGCGCCTATGGCGCGGTTCAGGCTTCCACCTACAACACGCGGGCCCTTGTGCCGGAAGTGCTGGCGCGGGGCGGGGAATTCGCCGTGGTACGCCCGCGCGTGGAGACCGACGCGCTGATCGCGCTCGATCGTCTGCCCGGGTGGCTCGGCTGAGTTCCCGCGCACGGCGGCGTACGACGATCCGGCCGCATTTCGTCGCGGCGACCTTCACAATCTGATGATGGATTGGGCGCGCCTGTTTTCCGGGCAGGGCTGGCGCGTGGGCATCGCCATGCTAAGGTGACGCTGGGGCTGGTGTGGGACCTACGTGCGTCGGAGGCTCGTACGCGTGACGGCAACACCGGATGGAACGGACGGCGGCGAAGCGGTTCCCGAGACGGGTACGGCTCCGCGTGGCGACAGGGCGCGCACCGAGGTGCGCCGTGCCGAGCATCGCCTGCGCAGCGCGCTGCAGCGGGCGCGGGCGGCGCTGCTGTGGGAGCGCGTCTGGCCGGCGGTCGCCGCGGTCGGCGCCGCCTTCGGCGTCTTCCTGATTGCCTCCTGGCTCGGCCTCTGGCTCGCTCTGCCGCCTTACGGGCGTGTCGCTGGCCTCGTGCTGTTCGCCCTGCTCTTCGCTGCCGCGCTCTATCCCGCCCTGCGCATCCGCCCGCCGAGTGCCGGCGAGGCGCTCTCGCGGCTCGACCGTGAGAGCCGGCTGCCGCACCGGCCCGCCACCGCGCTCGCCGACCATCTCGCCTCCCGTCCGGACGACCCGGTCGGCGCCGCGCTCTGGCGCGCCCATGTCGCGCGCATGTCGGCCCAGCTCGGCGGCCTGCGCGCCGGCCTGCCCTCGCCGCGCCTTGCCGCCATCGACACGCGGGCGGTGCGCGCGCTGGTGCTGCTCGGCGTCGTCGCCACCTTCTTCATGGTCCCCGGCGACCATCTGCGCCGCATCGCGGCGGCTTTCGACTGGCAGACGCTGGTCGCGCCCAAGCCGTACCGCGTCGATGCCTGGGTGACGCCGCCCGGCTATACCGGTCGTCCGCCGGTGATGCTGCCGGGCCTGCGCTCGCAGGAGACCGCCCGCAACGGCGCGGAAGCCGCGAGCGAGCCCGCCTTCGACGCCACCGCGCTTACCGTGCCCGCCGGCAGCGAGCTGGTGGTGCGCATCACCGGGCTCGACGAGGCCCGCCTCACCACCGAGGGCGCTCTGGCCCCGCCGCCGGAGACAAAGGACGAGACGGACGCCGCCGCTCCCAAGCCGGCGCAGCCGGTGCCGGCGCCTGCGGCGACCGCTGGCGCAGCCCCGGCGCGCGCGCCCAATGGCGAGGAGCGCCGCTTCATCGTCACCGGCGACGGTTCCGCCCGTGTCGAGGGGCCGGACGGGCGCTTCGTCTCCTGGCATTTCCGGGCCCAGCCGGACGAACCGCCGACCATCGAGCTGACCAAGGAGCCGCAGGCCTCCGGCAATACCGGCCTCGCGCTCGCCTATAAGGCCGAGGACGATTACGGCGTCGCCGGCGCCGAGGCGCGCTTTGCCGCCGTGCCGCCGTCGCCTCCGCTCCATGCGCTGAAGAACGCGCCCACCCCGCCGCCGGCCCGTCCGCTGGTCGAGGCGCCGAACTTCCCGCTGCCGCTCACCGGCGGACGTGCCCGTGTGGCGACCGGGCAGACGACCAAGGACCTCACCGAGAGCCCGTGGGCGGGCGCGCGGGTGACGATGACGCTCGTCGCCCGCGACGAGGCCGGCCATCTCGGCCAGTCGCGACCGCGCAGCTTCACCCTGCCCGAGCGCAGCTTCTCCAATCCTCTGGCACGCGCCCTGATCGAGCAGCGGCGCACGCTCGCCTTCGACGCCAACCAGCGCGAGCGGGTGGCGGCGGGGCTCGATGCGCTGGCCATCGCGCCCGAACGTTTCACGCCCGATCCGGCCCATTACATGGGCCTGCGCAGCGCCTATTGGCGGCTGGCAAACGCGCGCAGCGACGAGGATCTGCGCGGGGTGGTCGACTATCTCTGGGAAATCGCCGTGCGCATCGAGGACGGCAACCTCTCCGATGTCGAGAAGCGCCTGCGCGACGCCCAGCAGGCGCTGCAGAACGCGCTCGAGAATGGTGCCAGCGACGAGGAGATCAAGCGGCTGACGCAGGAACTGCGCGAGGCCATGCAGGAGTTCATGCAGGCGCTGGCGCAGGAGGCGCAGCGCAACGGCGACCGCGCCGACCGCAACCAGCCCATGGACCCGAACACCCGCACCGTGCGGCCTCAGGACCTGCAGAAGATGCTCGACCGCATCGAGGACATGGCCCGCAACGGCGCGCGCGACGCCGCCCGGCAGATGCTGAGCGAACTGCAGAACATGCTCAACGGCCTGCAGGCCGGCCGCCAGCAGCAGCGCCGGCAGGGCCAGAGCCAGATGTCGCAGAACATGGACCAACTCGGCGACATGATCCGCCGCCAGCAGCAGCTGCGCGACCGCACCTTCAAGGAAGGTCGCGACGGCGAGCAGCAGGACCAGGCCTTCAACGACCTGAAGCAGAATCAGGAGCAGCTTCGCGAGCAGCTCCGCCAGCTGCGCGAGAAGATGCAGCAAGCCATGCGTGGCCAGCAGGGCCAGCAGGGCCAGGGTCAGCAAGGCCAACAGGGTGAAGGCGAGCAGCAGGGCCAGAACGGGCAGGGCCAGCAAGGTCAGGGCCAGAACGGCCAGGGCCAGAACGGCCAGGGCCAGAACGGCCAGGGCATGCCCGGCGATGGCGGGCTCGGCGAGGCCGAGCAGGCGATGCGCGAGGCGGAGCAGGCGCTCGGCCAGGGCGACGGCACCGGCGCGGTCGATGCCCAGAGCGAGGCGTTGCAGGCGCTGCGCAAGGGCGCCCAGCAGATGGCCGAGGCCATGCAGCAGCAACAGGGCGGCCCCGGACAGGAGCCGGGCGGCCCCTCCGGCGAGACCGCCGAGCGCAACGACCCGCTCGGCCGGCCGATGCGCTCGCGCGACTATGGCGACGACGTTACGGTGAAGGTGCCGGACGAGATCGACATGCAGCGCGCCCGCCGCGTGCTGGAAGAGCTGCGCCGCCGCTTCGGCGAGCCGGACCGCCCGCGCTTCGAGCTCGACTATCTCGACCGGCTGCTGCGCGACTTCTGATCCCGTCCGTCATCCCGGAACGGCCGCAGGCCGTGTCCGGGATCGCATGCCTATGCTTGCAGGCGATCCCGGCTCTCCGCTTCGCTGCGGCCGGGATGACGTCGGGAAATGCGCGCCAGCCGCGTTGTCGTGGCGCCGCTATTTCTCGGCGTCAGGGATGTAGCCGATGAAGGGAAGCTGTCGGAAGGCGTGCGAGACGTCCATGCCGTAGCCGACCACGAAATAGTCCGGGCACTGGAAACCGACGAAATCGGCGGTGATCTGCACGGCGCGCTTGTGCGGCTTCTCCAACAACACGCAGACCGAGACCCGCCGCGCCCCGCGCGCGGACAAAAGGTCCTTGGCGAAAGCCAGCGTCCGGCCGGATTCGAGGATGTCGTCGATCAGCAGCACGTCGCGTCCGCGCACATCGGTGTCGATGTCGCGCAGCACCGCGACCTGCCCGGAAGAAACCCGTGCGTCGCGGTAGCTCGACAGCGTGATGAACTCGACCTCCGGCGCCAGCCCCGCCTCGTGCATGGCGCGGATGAGGTCGGCGGCGAAGACGAAGCTGCCCTTCAGCACGGCGATGACGACCAGCTTCTCGGGCCTTGAGGCGACGATCTCGGCGACCAGTTCGCGGTTGCGGCGGGCGATGGTCTCTGCATCGAAAAGCACCTCGATGCGGGCGTCGCGGTAGGCATGGGCTTCCCCGGCCGGAGCGTCGTCGGTCGTCGGCTGCGTCATCGTCATCCTCTCAAGGCGGCGCGCCCGCTGGCGCCCCCATCGGGCCTAGCGGTCCTCGCGGCAGGATGGACCGGGGCACAACCCGCGTCCAGCCGGCGTGCTGGAATACCGTGCGCAGCGCTTCGGCGCGGCGCGTCTTTTGCCCCGCGGCGCAAACGCTATGTTAGGGGTGGCTGCGCCATCAGAATCAGCGGGCGTGCGTCGGGCCAGCCTGAAGGAAAGAGTCTTGGTTCGCTTCGAGAATGTCGGTCTGCGCTACGGCATGGGGCCGGAGGTGCTGCGGGATGTCACCTTCGGCATTCCCCCGCATTCCTTCCAGTTCCTCACCGGCCCGTCGGGCGCGGGCAAGACGACGCTGCTGCGCCTGCTGTTCCTCTCGTTGCGCCCCACGCGCGGGCTGATCACGATTTTCGGGCGCGACGCCGCCAAGCTCGATGCCGACGCGACAGCGGCGCTGCGCCAGCGCATCGGCATCGTGTTCCAGGATTTCCGCCTGCTCGACCATCTCAGCACCTATGAGAATGTCGCCCTGCCGCTGCGCGTGCAGGGGCGCGAGGAGGCGAGCTACCGCGCCGAGGTGCAGGAACTGCTGCACTGGGTCGGGCTTGGCGAGCGCATGCATGTGCTGCCCCCGGTGCTGTCGGGCGGCGAGAAGCAGCGCGCCGCCATCGCCCGCGCGCTGATCGGCCGGCCGGAGATCCTGCTCGCCGACGAGCCGACCGGCAATGTCGATCCCAGCCTGGCGCGCCGGCTGCTGCGGCTGTTCCTCGAACTGCACAAGAGCGGCACCTCGGTGCTCATCGCCACCCACGACATCGGGCTGATGGACCAGTTCGACGCCCGCCGCCTCGTCATCAATCAGGGGCGCCTGACCGTCTATGACTGAGAAGCGCAGCCGCATCTCCAGCATGCTCGTGTCGGTGACGCGCCGGCTGCCAACGCGTGCGCGCGGCGGCGAGAGCGCCGGGACGCCCCCGGCGGCGCCCGTCCGGGCATCCGGCGAGAAGGGCGCGCCAGCCACGTCCGGGGCCGGCGCGCGCGCCGGCTCCAAGGCTGCGGGCTCCACCGTTGCTGGCCCCGCCGTCGCCGGTTCCGCTCCCGCTGGCGCGGCGGCCGTCAGGCCCGTCGCCGCGCCGCTGCGCTCAGCGCCGCAGCGCCCCATCGTGCCCGGCACGACCGTCACCGCGCGGGCGCTGGTGGCGGTGATCGCCATCATGACCTTCCTCGCCGGCATCACCATCGGCGCGGTCTCGTCGGTGAGCAATGTCGCGGCCGAATGGACCTCCGACATCGCCCGCGAGACGACGATCCAGATCCGCCCCGGGGACGGGCTCGACGTCGAGGCGGCGCTCGCCAAGGCGGTGAGTGTCGCGCGTGCGACGCAGGGGGTGGCGAATGCGCGCGCGCTCGACGAGAGCGAGACGGCCGCGCTGCTGGAGCCGTGGCTCGGCGCGGGGCTCGACCTCGCCAACCTGCCCGTGCCGCGCCTCGTGGTGGTGAACCTCGCGCCCGGCGCCGGGGCGCCCGTGCTCGCGGCGCTGCGCTCGGCGCTGGCCGAGCAGGTGCCTTCCGCCATGCTTGACGACCACCGGCAATGGGCCGAGCGGCTGTCTTCCACGGCGCGCACGGCGATGGCGATCGGGCTCGCCGTGCTCGGCCTCGTCGCCACGGCGACCGTGCTGTGCGTGGCGGTGGCGACGCGCGCGGCGGTGGACGCGGCGCGCTCGGTGGTTGAGGTGCTGCACCTTGTCGGCGCGCGCGACACCTTCATCGTCTCCGAGTTCCAGCACCATTTCCTCACCGTCGGGCTGAAGGGCGCGGCCATAGGCGGGGGCGCGGCAGTTGCGCTGTTCCTGCTCGGCTCGACCATCCCCTCCTGGTTCGCGGTCGACCGAAGCATCGACACGCTGGTCGGCGCGCTGACCATCGACCTGCGCGGCTATGGCGGCATATTCGGCGTGTCGGTGCTGGTGGCGCTGGTGACGACGCTCACCTCGCGCACCACGGTCTACCGCACGCTGCGCGGCATCGGCTAGGTTGGCGCCGTGACCGAGGTTCCTTCCACCGAGACCGGCGCCCGGCCGGCGCCCCGGCGGCGCCGGCTCCGGCTTGCGCTTCTGGCGGTCGCGCTCGTGGCGGGCGCGCTGCTGGCGGGATTCGCGGCCTTCGTCGCCGGCATAGACGGGCGCGAGGCGCAGACGCCGCGCCGCGCCGACGGCATCGTCGTGCTGACCGGCACGCCGGACCGCATCGTCGAGGCGACCAACCTGCTGATCGAGGGGCGTGGCAAGCGCCTGCTGATCACCGGCGTGCATCCCGACACCACGCTCGCCGGCATCAGCCGCACCGTGCCGGCGACGCAGGAGGCGCTGGCGTGCTGCGTCGAGCTGGGCCGCTCGGCGCTGAACACGCGCGGCAACGCGCTGGAGGCGGCGGACTGGGCGCGGGCGAACCATTTCCGCTCGCTTCTGGTGGTCACCTCGGCCTGGCACATGCCGCGCGCGCTGGTCGAGCTCAACCGCACCCTGCCGGATGTCGAGCTGGTGCCCTATCCGGTGGTGCCGAACCGCCCCGCCGAGGCGAGCTGGACGGACGAGTTCGCCAAGGCGCGGCTGCTCGCGGTGGAATATGTGAAGTTCCTTGCCGCCTATGCCGGCGTGCGGTTGTGGCCGGCCACCGCATCACAACTCGGAGAGAATGCCGGCCCTGCCGGGCCCTGACGTGCGCGATCAACGGAACATTCAGCATCTTCGCGGATTCCACTCATGAACGAGTTGACGCCGCCAAACCATGTTCTAGATTTGTTCTCATGATGACACGCGACACCATACGGACCGATTCGCTTGAGGACGCCGGCCCGCTCAGCGCCAGCGGTCTGCTCGCCCGCCGCTTCCGGCTGTGGCGCGGCACCGATGGACGGCGGCAGGTGTTCTCCGTCTACGCCGCCGAGGACGCGCCGGACTATCCCGACGCGGTGGCCATCGCCGTGCGCATGGAAGGCACGCGACGCGTGCCCGTGTGGAGCGGCCCGGCCGGCGCCAAGGCGCGCAGCGCCGCGCTCGCCAACGGGGCGCATGAGATCCATCTGCGCATCCTGCCCGAGACCGACAGCGGCGCGCTCGCCCCGCTCTGACGTCCTGGCGCTCGCCCGCCGCGCCTAGAGTCGCGCGGCGAGCCAGTCGAGCTCCTCGTCGCGCAGGCCCATCTCCTGGAGATGCCGCGCGGTGGCGAGCACATAGTCGGCATTCAGCCCGCCGACCCCGTGCCCCTGACGGATGATGTGCAGGCGCTCCTCGCGGGTGAGCGGCCCGGAATATTGCGCGTGACCCCGGTCGACAAGAAACACGACGGCGGCCACCGCCCGTTCGCTGCCGTCCTTCAGCCAGACGCGCTGCGTCGCCTCGCGATAGATGTTCGTCACCTGCTCGCGCTCGCGCAGATAGGCGAGGGTCGTCTCGGCCTGTTCCGCCGCCACGCGGAAGGCGACCCCGACGCAGGAGCCGCCACGGTCGAGCCCCAGCACGAGGCCGGGCCGTTCCGGCGTGCCGCGCCAGTGCACGGAGCGCACGCAGAGCGAGCGGTGGGCGCCGATCAGCCGGCCGGCCACGCGCTCCTCATAAATGAAGCCCGGATTCCACATCAGCGAGCCATAGGCGAAGACCCAGAGATCGGCCGGCGTGTGGGCGGTCGAAGAAGCGCTCATGGTCGGGCTGCCAGAATCAGCGGACACGGGATGTCCATCCAAGCCATTGCCCGCCGCAGGCGCGCGGCGCAAGGGGAAGGCGGGGATGCAGGGGCGCGGTCGGCGATTTGGCGCGTCCGGGCGCGGGCGCTAGGGTGCCTGCCTTATGCCCGCCGCATCGCCGTTCGAGCGTGCGCGCCCTTGATGACCGGAGTCGCCGCATGAGTTCCCTCGATCGCCCGTCCGCGCCGCCCGCCATCCCTGCCCGGCGCCGGCCCTGGCTGATCGCGCTGCCGACGCTGTTGGTCGTGCTGGCGGGGCTGGGCTGGTCGGCGGCGTGGTTCTACGCCTCCGGCCGCGCCTCCACCGAAATCGACGCGTGGATGGCGCGCGAGGCAGCCGAGGGCCGCAACTGGAGCTGCGCCAGCCGCGAGCTCGGCGGCTTCCCGTTCCGCTTCGAGCTGATCTGCGCGCAGCCCTCCGTGACCTTCGCCGGTCCGGGCGGGTGGGAGGCGAAGATGACCCGTGCCCATGCGGTGGCGCAGGTGTGGAACCCCAACCACATCATCGCCGAGTTCGAGGGACCGGCGGTGCTGAAGGAAGCGGCCACCGGCCGCGAGGTGACGGCGCGCTGGTCGCTGCTGCAGGTCAGCGGCGTCGGCAGCGGGGGGCGTGCCGAGCGGGTCTCGATCTCCACCAACGACTATTCCCTCGCCGAGGGCGGCACCACGGTGTTCGCGGCCCGTCACACCGAGCTGCATGTGCGCCATCACCCCGGTGAGGCGGCGGGCACGCTCGACATTGCCTTCGGTTTCAAGGGCGCGAGCGGCATGCTGCTCTCCGGCGCCGCCATTACACCGGCGGCCACCTCGCCGGCGGCGGCTACGCCGGCCCCGGCGGTTCCCGCGAGCGCCATCGATGGCGAGGTGGAGGCCACCGTGACCGGCGTGCCGCCGTTCCGCTCCATGCCGGCGGCGCAGCGCCTCGCGCTCTGGCAGCAGGCCGGCGGGCGGGTGGACCTTCAGATCGCCAAGCTGACGGGGGGCGGCGGCGCGCTCACCGCCTCCGGCGATCTCGGTCTCGATGCCCAGCGCCGGCCCGACGGACGGCTCAACCTGTCGCTGGTGAAGGCGCAGCCGCTCTTCACCGCGCTGGTGGCGGCCGGGCTGATGCCGGACTTCGTCGCCAATCTCGCTCCGGCCCTGCTCGTCGCCGGCCTGCCGACCACGGTCGACGGGCAGAAGGCGAGCAGCTTCCCCTTCATGTTCCGCGACGGGCGCGTGGCGCTCGGCGTGCTGCCCATCGGCAAGATCGGCCCGCTGTTCTGAGCCTGCCTCCAGCGTCATCCCGGCCGAAGGCGAAGCTGTAGCGCCGGGATCGCTTTCGGATGGGTGCGCGATCCCGGATCGGCCTGCGGCCGTCCGGGATGACGGCGTGCCTTCACACCGCGAAGATCGTCGCGCCGGTATCCGCCGTGCCGACCGCGGCGCGGAACGAGGAGAAGAGCTCGCGCCCGACGCCGAAATGGGAGCCCGCGAGATTGGCGGGTGCCGGCGCGCGCTCGGCCCAGACCTCAGGTTCCACCAGCACGTCGAGCCGGCCCGCCACTGCGTCGAGGCGGATGAGGTCGCCGTTGCGGATCAGCGCGATGGCGCCGCCATCGGCCGCCTCCGGCGTCACATGGATCGCGGCCGGCACCTTGCCGGACGCGCCCGACAGGCGTCCGTCGGTGACGAGGGCGACCTTGAAGCCGCGATCCTGCAAGACGCCGAGCGGCGGCATCAGCTTGTGCAGCTCCGGCATGCCGTTCGCCTTGGGCCCCTGGAAGCGCACCACGGCAATGAAATCGCCCTTGAGCTCGCCGGCCTTGAAGGCGGCCTGGAGTTCCTCCTGGCTGTGGAAGACGCGAGCCGGTGCCTCGATGATATGGCGCTCGGGCGCGATGGCGGAGGTCTTGATGACGGCGCGGCCGAGCGGGCCGGCGAGCAGCTTGAGGCCCCCGGTCGACTGGAACGGCGCACCCGCGCCGCGCACGACGGATTCGTCGCCACTCGTCGCCGCGCCGTCGCGCCAGCCGAGCGCGCCGTCCTCGCCCAGCACGGGCTCCTGCGTGTAGGCGTCCAACCCCTTGCCCCACACGGTCTCCACGTCGCGGTGCAGCTTGCCGTCGGCCAGCAACTCGCGGATGACGAAGCCCATGCCGCCGGCGGCGTGGAAATGGTTCACGTCGGCCTTGCCGTTGGGATACACGCGGCAGAGCAGGGGAGTGATGTCGGCGAGGTCCGAGAAGTCGTCCCAGGTCAGCTTGATCCCTGCCGCCGCTGCCATGGCGACAATGTGCAGCGTGTGGTTGGTCGAGCCGCCGGTGGCGTGCAGACCGACGACGCCGTTCACGAAGGCCTTCTCGTCCAGCATGCGGCCGACCGGCACATAGTCGTTGCCGAGCGCCGTCATCGACATGGCGCGCTCGGCGGCGGCGGTGGTCAGCGCCTCGCGCAGCGGCGTGTTCGGGTTGACGAAGGAGGCGCCGGGCAGGTGAAGGCCCATGATCTCCATCATCATCTGGTTGGTGTTCGCCGTGCCGTAGAAGGTGCAGGTGCCGGGCCCGTGATAGGCCTGCGATTCGGCCTCCAGCAGCGCGTCGCGGCCGACCTTCCCTTCCGCGAAGAGCTGGCGGATCTTGGCCTTGTCGTCATTGGAGAGCCCCGAGGTCATCGGGCCGGCGGGAATGAACACCGCCGGCAGATGGCCGAAGGACAGCGCGCCGATGACGAGGCCCGGCACGATCTTGTCGCAGATGCCGAGGAACACGGCGGCGTCGAAGGTCTGATGCGAGAGCGCGACGGCTGTCGCCAGCGCGATGACGTCGCGCGAGAACAGCGACAGCTCCATGCCGGCCTCGCCCTGGGTCACGCCATCGCACATGGCGGGCACGCCGCCCGCGACCTGCGCGACACCGCCGGCGCGGCGGGCGGCGGCGCGGATGAGGTCGGGATAGGTCTCATAGGGCTGGTGGGCCGAGAGCATGTCGTTATAGGCGGTGACGATGGCGAGGTTTGCCCCCGCGCCCTCGCGCAGCATCGCCTTGTCCGAGGGGCCGCAGGCGGCGAAGCCATGCGCCTGGTTGGCGCAGCCGAGCTTGGCCCGGCTGGGGCCGCGTTCGGCGGCGGCGGCGATGCGCTCCAGATAGCGCGCGCGGCTGTCATGGGAGCGCCGCGCGATGCGCTCCGTAACCTCGCCGATGCGGGCGTTCACGCTGGACGGGATGGCGTCGGCCATGCGGCTCTCCTCAGGTCGTCAGCGGCCGGCGATCCCGGCCGGTCGTCGGTGGCGGCGCCGGAAGCCCGGCGCCGGTAGCGCGGGGCCCGTCAGGGCGCCCAGAAGATGTCGAGCGGCCGGTCGGCGCGCAGCACGGCGCGGATCGGCATCTCGCTCGCCGGTCCCTCGCCCAGCGCCTTGTCGAGCACCGGGCGCTTGGCCGCGCCCTCGATATGGAGCGCCAGCGCGTCGGCGCCGAGCAGCACCGGCAGGGTGAGGGTGATGCGCGGCTCGCCTGCATTCGGTGCGCGCATCGGGATGAGGCCGAGCGTCGCCTGCGGGTCGATGGCTTCCTCCAGATGGTCGCCATTGGGGAAGAAGGAGGCGGTATGGCCGTCGTCGCCCATGCCGAGCACGGCGGCGGCCAGCGGCCAGGCGAGATCCTCCAGCGCCTCGTTGACGGCGAACAGCCCGTCTTCCGGGGTCGGCGCATCATTCGCCAGCGGCACGAAGCGGGCGTCGGCGGCGCGGTTGATCAGCAGATGCTGGCGCACGAGGCGGGCGTTCGAGCGGTCGGAGGATTCTCGCACCCAGCGCTCGTCGACCAGCGTCACCGCGATCTTCGACCACGGCAGGTCGCGTGTGGACAGCGCCTCGAAGAAGCGGGTGGGCGTGCGCCCGCCGGAGACCGCGAGGCTCGCCATGCCGTCGCGGGCCACCCGCGCCGCCAGCGCGGCGCCGACATAATCCGCCAGCGCCGCCGCCAGCGCGGCCCCGTCGCCGAATTCGTGAAATCCCGCCACGCTCACGCTTTCACTCCACTCACCTCGCCGGCCCACGGTCGGGCCGGCTTCCGCTGCGGCCGGCGCCAGCGCGCCGCCCGCTGCGAGTATAGGGCCATGGCCGCCGCCGCCGCGATCCCCTCGCGGCTGCTGCGACGGCTTGAGGCGCCCTCAGGCGCCGTCCTCCAGCCACGTGCGGCCGTCGCGCTCGATGAGGGCGATGGACGCCGAGGGCCCCCAGGTGCCGGCCGTATAGGGACGCGGCGGCTCCTTGGCGCCGCGCCAGGCGGCGAGGATCGGGTCGACCCAGCGCCAGGCGGCTTCCACCTCGTCGCGGCGCATGAACAGCGTCTGGTTGCCGCGCACCACGTCGAGGATGAGCCGCTCATAGGCGTCCGGGTTGCGGACCTTGAAGGCCTTGGCGAAGCTCATGTCGAGCGGCACATGGGTGAGGCGGATGCCGCCGGGGCCGGGATCCTTGATCATCAGCCACAGCTTCACGCCCTCGTCCGGCTGCAGGCGGATGACGAGGCGGTTGGATTCGACGGGGCCGGCGGCGGAATCGAACACCGAGTGCGGCACCGGCTTGAAGCCGACGACGATCTCCGAGACGCGCGAGGCGAGCCGCTTGCCGGTGCGCAGATAGAAGGGCACGCCCGCCCAACGCCAGTTCTCGACCTCCGCCTTCACCGCGACGAAGGTCTCGGTCTGGCTCCTGTCGGAGCCGAGTTCCTCGAGATAGCCGGGCACCGCCCCGCCCGCCGAGGCGCCGGCGCGGTACTGGCCGCGCACGGTCACCGCGGCCATGTTGTGGTCGTCGATGGGCTTGAGCGCGCGCAGCACCTTCAGCTTCTCGTCGCGCACCGCGTCGGCGTCGAGCGAGGAGGGCGGCTCCATCGCGACGAGGCAGAGCAGCTGGAGGATGTGGTTCTGCACCATGTCGCGCATGGCGCCAGCGGTGTCGTAATAGCCGGCGCGTTCCTCGACGCCGAGCGCCTCGGCAACGGTGATCTGCACGTGATCGATATGGGCGTTGTTCCAGAGCGGCTCGAACAGGGCGTTGGCGAAGCGCAGCGCCATCAGGTTCTGCACGGTCTCCTTACCCAGATAGTGGTCGATGCGATAGACGCGCTCCTCCGGGAAGATGCGGCCGACCTGCTCGTTGAGCGCCAGCGCCGACTTCAGATCCTTGCCGATCGGCTTCTCGATGACGACGCGGCCCTTATCCGCGAGGCCGAACTTGCCCAGTCGCTCGCAGATCGGGCCGAAAAGATGCGGCGCGGTGGCGAGATAATAGACCGGAATGTGGTCGGGCTGGCTGCCGACGCGGGCGGCAAGCTCCGCCCAGCCCGGATCGCTGTCGGCATCGGCTGTGACATAGGTCAGGCGTGCGAGGAAGCGCTGCACTTCCGGCCCCTGCAGTTCCGAGGCGGGGATGTGGTCGTTGAGCGCCTGGTGCGCGAAGCCCCGGAACTCCTCGTCGCTGAGATGACGGCGCGAGACGCCGATGATCGCGGCCTCGTCCGGGATCTGGCCGTCCAGATCGCGGTGGAACAACGCGGGAATCAGCTTCCGGCGGGAAAGGTCGCCGGTCGCTCCGAAGACGGTGAGGGTGAAGGGAGCCACCGGGATCACGCGACTGGTCATTAGGCAGTGTCTCCTCGACAGGGGCAGATGCACGCGGCGTGGGCGCGCCTGCGGGCGTTATCGGCCCGCATGAGGGCCGGATTGCGGACGCGCCGCCTTCAAGGCGGTGTCCTAGCAAAAACGATTCCGCGCCGCGATACCGTCGCGGCGGAGGAAGCGCGGTACTCTGGCCGGGCAGTGCGACGCGGCGATGATGCGCGCTTCCGGAAGGCTGCGCAGCGGCGCCCGAACGCCGGGACCGGCAACAGATTTGTGTGTTGCGTCGCAGCATTATGGCGAAAAAGCGGTACGCAGAGGGGCTAAATTGGGCGGGGCCGACCGTACACAGTATTGGCAAGTCGAGTGCTAGGCGCCGTTCCGTCAGCGTGGGCCTCGCGACATGGCGGTCGATGGCGGCCTCGGCAGCGTCGCGCGGCTCACGGGAGCTTGATTAAAAAGGCTTTCCGGCCAATGGTTTGCTTTATAAGGTATGCTTCCGCACATTATTCATTATTAGGTATACCAAAAGTGGTATGCCAAATACAAAATAATATAAATACGTAATACCAGTTTACCTTGCGTCGCAACATTGCACTTTAGAATTATCGCTTGGCTTGGCCGCCATCTTGGTACAAGTTATTCCACAGAATATCCGGCGGGAGAGACACCAAGAATCGCCGGCTATCCGAGGTGACATCCCGTTCGCCAGACGTGAGACGTTGCCCAAACCGAAGAGCCGACAGCGGAAAAAGTCGGCCGTTCGACAAACCCCTTGGGAAGGAAACGCCAAATGAAACATTTGCATGCTCTCGGCCTCGGCGCCGTGACCGCTCTTGGCATGACGGCCCTGTCCATGCTGCCGGCCTCGGCGGCGTGGGAGCCCACCAAGCCGGTCGAGTTCATCGTGCCGGCCGGCACCGGCGGCGGCGCCGACCAGATGGCCCGCACGCTTCAGGGCATCATCGCCAAGCACGACCTGATGTCGACCCAGCTCGTCGTCATCAACAAGTCCGGCGGCGCCGGCGGCGAGGGCTTCCTCGATGTGAAGAGCAACAAGGGCAATCCGCACAAGATCGTCATCACGCTCTCCAACCTGTTCACCACCCCGCTCGCCACCGGCATTCCCTTCAACTGGAAGGACCTGACCCCGGTCGCGATGCTGGCGCTCGACGAATTCATCCTGTGGGTGAACGCCGAGGCTCCCTACAAGACCGCGCAGGAGTATGAGGCCGCGATCAAGGCCGCCCCGGACGGCACCTTCAAGATGGGTGGCACGGGCTCAAAGCAGGAAGACCAGATCATCACCGTCGCCATCGAGAAGGCGCTCGGCAAGAAGATGACCTACATCCCCTACAAGGGCGGTGGCGAGGTCGCGGTGCAGCTGGTGGGCAATCACATCAATTCGAGCGTGAACAACCCGATCGAGGCGGTCTCCCAGTGGCGCGGCGACAAGGTCCGCCCGCTCTGCGTGTTCGACAGCAAGACGCTCCCCTACACCGACAAGATCCAGGGCGACCTGTCCTGGTCCTCGGTGCCGACCTGCAAGTCGGCCGGCCTCGACGTCGAGTATCTCATGCTGCGCGGCATCTTCATGCCCCCGGGCGTGTCGCAGGAGCAGGTCGATTACTTCGTGAACCTGTTCAAGAAGGTCCGCGAGACCCCCGAGTGGCAGCAGCTCATGAAGGACGGCGCCTTCAACCAGACCTTCATGGCCGGCGACGAATTCAAGGCGTGGGTCGAGCAGTCCGAGAAGACCCATAAGGGTCTCATGCAGGAAGCCGGCTTCATCGCCGGCAACTGATCGGGCGCGCGATGGCGTAGCCTAGGCACGGCCGACCTTCGGGCCGGCCGCGCGATCCCCGAGCGGATCGCGACGTGCGTGGCGCAGGGGCGGGGGAGCGTGAGCGCCTCCCCGCCGGGCGCCCTTCAGCCGACATAAAACAAGACATCCAGCGGGCTGGTGCCACTGTGCCGTCGACGGGCCTCTGTCCCGCCGGCCCGTTCTTTGCGCGGATTTTCGGAGAGATCGTGATGGAACAGGCTCATGGAGCCGGTGGTACGGGGCCCAAGCAACGTGCCGTCGAGATCGGCACGGCGCTGCTGACCCTGCTGTTCGGCCTTATCGTTATCTATGGAAGCTATCTCGTGGGCGTGGGCTGGGGTTCGGACGGCCCGCAGGCCGGCTTCTTCCCCTTCTATGTCGGCCTGATCATCGTCGGCTGCAGCCTGATCAACGTGGTCTCCGGCCTGCGCGAGGACGAGAACGAGCTGTTCGCCGAATGGGGCCAGCTCGGGCAGGTGCTCCGGGTGCTCATTCCGGCGACCATCTACGTGCTGCTGGTGCCGTTCCTCGGCATCTACCTGCCGTCGGTCATCCTCATCGTCGTGTTCATGACCTGGCTGGGCAAGTACGGGCTGCCGCTGTCGCTGGCGGTCGGCTTCGGTGTGCCGGCCTTCTTCTACATCACGCTTGAGCGCTGGTTCCTGATCCCCCTCCCCAAGGGGCCGATCGAGGCGATGCTCGGACTCTGATCACTGACAGATAGGGCGGAGCCGGCGGCCAGCCGCTCCCCCGGGGGAAGCGCCCATGCTCGATAATTTCATCAATCTCTACCACGGCTTCTACATAGCCGGCGATCCGTTCAACATCCTGCTGATGGTGATCGGCATCCTGCTCGGCGTGATCATCGGCGTGCTGCCGGGCCTCGGCGGCGCCAACGGCGTCGCCATCCTGCTGCCGCTGACCTTCTCGATGTCGCCGACCTCGGCGATCATCCTGCTGACCTGCATCTACTGGGGCGCGCTGTTCGGCGGCGCCATCACCTCCGTCCTGTTCAACATCCCGGGCGAGCCGTGGTCGGTGGCCACGACCTTCGACGGCCATCCGATGGCGCGTTCGGGACGGGCGGGCGAGGCTCTGACGGCCGCCTTCACCTCGTCCTTCGTCGGTGCCTTCTTCGCGATCGTGATGATCACCATGATCGCGCCGCTGGTCGCCCAGTTCGCGCTGCAGTTCGGCCCGGCCGAGAAGTTCGCGGTGTACTTCCTCGCCTTCGCCTCCTTCGTGGGCATGAGCAAGGAGCCGCCTTCCAAGACCATCGTCTCCATGATGATCGGCTTCGCGCTCGCCGCGGTCGGCCTCGACATGGTGACCGGCCAGCTGCGCCTGACCTTCGGCATCACCGAACTGCTCAACGGCTTCGACTTCCTCATCGCGGTCATCGGTCTGTTCGGCATCGGCGAAATCCTGCTCACGATGGAAGAGGGCCTGGAGTTCCGCGGCAAGGCGGCGAAGATCGACCCGAAGGTGGTGTGGAAGACCTGGAAGACGCTGCCGCGCTACTGGTCGACCTCGCTGCGCTCCTGCATCATCGGCTGCTGGATGGGCATCACGCCCGCCGGTGCGACGCCGGCCTCCTTCATGGCCTATGGCATCGCCAAGCGCGTGTCGAAGAACGGCAAGAACTTCGGCAATGGCGAGATCGAGGGCGTCGTCGCCCCCGAGACCGCCGCGCACGCCGCCGGCACGGCCGCCATGCTGCCGATGCTCGCCCTCGGCGTCCCCGGTTCGCCGACCGCCGCGGTTCTGCTCGGCGGCCTGCTGATCTGGGGTCTGCAGCCCGGTCCGATGCTGTTCGTCGAACAGGCCGAGTTCGTGTGGGGCCTCATCGCCTCCATGTATCTGGGCAACATCGTCGGCCTCATCCTCGTGCTGACCACGGTGCCGCTCTTCGCCTCGATCCTGCGCATCCCCTTCTCGATCATCGCTCCGGTGATCCTGGTGATCTGCGCGATCGGTGCCTACACCGTGAACAACAACGTCTTCGACGTGCTGATGATGATGGTGTTCGGTGTCCTCGGCTACCTCCTGAAGAAGACCAACTATCCGCTCGCGCCGCTCGTGCTGGCCATCGTTCTCGGCGACAGCGCCGAGGAGGCCTTCCGTCAGGCGCTGCTCTACTCGGGCGGTTCGCTGGGCGTGTTCTTCTCGAACGGGCTGGTCTCCAGCATCATGGCCATCGGCCTGATCGCGGGTCTGTGGCCGGTCATCTCCTTCCTGATCTCCAAGCTGCGCGGCTCCTCCGCCCAGCCTGCGTGAGTACAGGACGACAAAGACCCGCCGCGCGGCTGCCGCGCGGCGGGTTCGGCCTGAGGAAGGCGGCGCCCGCGCCGCCGGTCTCGGGCGCCCAGGCGAAGGGCGGGGCCAATCGCCCTTCCGCCGAATCCCTCGTCCCCGGAGAGGGAGATCGGGCAATCAGCGGCGCGGGGGACCGCCGGACGAGCCACGCCAGAGAAGGTGGCCGCCGCAGCGGGACGCGCGCCGGTGTTTCGGGGGACGGGAGGCAACGCCAATGATCTATGCCGATAACAGGCTTCATTCCCGATGCGGCGGGCCGACGCCCGCAGCCGGGCGCGGGACGGAAGCATCATGATGAGCGTCGAAAGCACGATCCGCCGGGTCAATGGGGGCGCCGCGAAGCTCTCCGTCGCGCCGCTCGAGGACACGTCCACCTTCAAGAACCGCGCCTATGCCGCGCTGAAGGAGGTCATCGTCTCGCTCAACATCTACGACCAGGCCAGCGAGGTCCGGCTCGACGAGCGCCAGCTCGCCCAGAGCCTCGGCGTCAGCCGCACGCCGGTCCGCGAGGCGATGGCGCAGCTCGAACGCGAGGGCTTCGTCCACTCGGTGCCGCGCCGCGGCATCTATGTGGTGCGCAAGACCAAGCGCGAGGTGATCGAGATGATCCAGGTGTGGGCGGCGCTGGAAAGCCTCGCCGCACGCCTGATCACCCTGCACGCCAGCGACGAGGAGATCAGCCAGCTTCGCCGGATGTTCGCCTCCTTCGACGAAGGCACGCCGCACGCCAAGCTGGATGAATATTCCGAGATCAACATCCAGTTCCACCAGACCATCATCGCGATGGGCGGCAACGGCATCCTCGTCAATCTGGCGGAGAACCTGTTCACCCATATGCGCATGATCCGCCGCAAGACGATCGGCGAGGAGGACCGGGCGGACCGCTCGATCCAGGACCACCTCGCCATCATCCAGGCACTGGAGGCGCGCGATACCGGCGCCGCCGAGGTGCTGGTGCGCAACCATGCGCTCGGCCTCGCCGACCACGTGTCGCGCTTCGCCGACTATCTGGAATAGCGGCGCCGGGGCATCCGGCGGCGCCGAACGAACTTCCCCAACCTCTTCCCGGCGGGTTCCTCGACCCCGCCGGGCTCTTTTTTGGCAGGCGCGGGCCGGTCGCAGGACCTGCCCGCGCTTGTGGCGTTCCGGCCGGTCGCGTGGACCGGGTGTGGCGTTGCTGCACCGCGTCCGCACGCTTTATCGTGCGCGAGAGGTCGGCCGTTGCGCGCCGGCAGCGATTACGTTACGCACGATTCAAGGGCCGGACGCCGGGCCCCCTCACACATTCCAGCCGTTCCGCCACGCCGCAGGGGAGCCCGCCGGCATGCTGCGCTCGTTGACCGATTTCATCGCCGAGATCGCCGGCGGCGGGCGCGAATCCATCGCCTTCGCGGAGAACGACTACCGGCTGGCGGCGGCGGCGCTGCTTGTGCATGTCGTGACCATCGACGGGGTGATCGGTGCCGACGAGATGGGCAGGCTGCGCAGCATTCTCGCCGCCCAGTTCGACCTGCCCGAGGCCGATGCCGAGCGGCTGCTGGAAGCCGCGATCGCCCGCGACGCCGAGGCGGTCGATCTCTATGCCTTCACCAGCGTGCTCAACCGCGCGATGGACGAGGAAGGCCGCAAGCGCGTGGTCGAGATGATGTTCGAGGTCGCCTATGCCGATGGCGGGCTGACCGAGTTCGAGGACAATCTGGTCTGGCGGGCGGCCGAACTGCTCAATATCTCCTCGCGTGACCGCGTGCAGATCCGCAAGCGTGTGCGCGACGACGCCGAGGACTGAGCGGCGCCGGCCTGTTTCGGCTCCCGGCGCGGCTGTCGTGCCGGCGTTGCCCAGATGGCGCCATCCTTGCTTGCCGATATTCTGAACGCGCCTCGAATCGCCCCTCCTTCGCCCCGCTCGTGCCTCGCCCCGATATGACTTGCGCTGCAGCTCCGCTCCCCGTGCTGATCGTGCTCCATCAGCAGCATTCCTCGCCCGGCCGCGTCGGGCGGCTGCTGGTCGAACGCGGCTATCGCCTCGACATCCGGCGCCCCTGCCTCGGCGAGCCGCTGCCGCCGACGCTGGCCGGACATGCCGGGGCCATCGTGTTCGGCGGTCCCCAGAGCGCCAATGACTGCCACGACTATGTCCGGGCGGAGATCGACTGGATGGCGGTGCCGCTGCGCGAGGGCAAGCCGTATCTGGGCATCTGCCTAGGCGCGCAGATGCTGGCCCGGCATCTCGGCGCCCGGGTCGCCCCGCATCCCGAAGGGCTGGTGGAGATCGGCTACTACCCGGTGCGCGTTACCGCCGCCGGCTCGGCGCTGCTTGCGGCCGCCCCCGGCACGGCTGGCCCGGCCTGGCCGGATCACGTCTACCATTGGCACCGCGAAGGCTTCGAGCTTGCCAACGGCGCCGATCTTCTGGCGGAGGGCCCGACCTTCCCGAACCAGGCGTTCCGCTACGGTCCGGCGGCCTTCGGCATCCAGTTCCATCCGGAAGTGACGTTCGGCATGATGTATCGCTGGACCGCGCGGGCCAGCGACCGGCTTGGCCAGGCCGGCGCGCGCTCCCGCCCGGCACATTTCTACGGCCGGCTGCAGCACGATCGCCGTATCCGGCTCTGGCTCGACGCCTTTCTCGATCACTGGCTGGCGAGCGGTCCGCTGCCGGCGGTGTAGGAGCCGCGCCCGTCCGCGCAACTGCCAATGAAAAAGCCGCGCGGCGGGGAGCCGGCGCGGCTTTTCCAATTCTCGTCGGGCTTTCGCCCAAAACACCATCCGGCGCCGCGCGTTGCGCCCCGGCTTCCTTGTTTCAGGCGGCCTCAGACGGCCTTCTTGGCGCGGCCACGGCCGCGGGCCGGGGCAGGCGTCGCCGGCTTCTTGCGCTGCTGGCCGAGGCCCATCTTCTTGGCGAGGTTAGAGCGCGCCTCGGCATAGCTCGGGGCGACCATCGGATAATCGTTCGGCAGGCCCCACTTCGCCCGGTATTCCTCGGGCGTCAGATTGTACTTGGTGCGCAGATGACGCTTGAGCGACTTGAACTTCAGGCCGTCCTCAAGGCAGATGATATATTCCGGCGTCACCGACTTCTTCACGGGAACGGCGGGCTTCAGCACTTCCTCGACCACGGCGGGAGCCGGAGTGGAGAGGCGAAGCAGCGCGCCATGAACCTTGGCGATCAGATCGGGAAGCTCGGTCGCGGGAACCGAATTGTTGCCGACGAAGGCGGCGACGACGTCCGCAGTGAGGCCGAGATAATCGACCGACGAAGCATCCTGCTCTGACATTTATTTCTCCATTGATATCCCGAGGGATTTATCACTGTCGGTGAAAAGGTCAACTACGAACGCCAAGCATCGCATGATGAAAATAACTGAATCGGGGCGGTTATCACGTAATTGGGTGCCGCTGTTCTGATGTGATGCGTGTCTTTCGTGGCCAGATCGGCGGCGTTCCCGCCATCAGGCGTCGGCCACCTTTCCTCTCGATCCGGCCATGTCGTTCGGGAAGGTCGAAATCCGCCTCGAACGCCCCGGATTCAGCGGATACGACGGAGGTTTGAGGGCTTTGTCGCAACCTCGGTTCCGCCGAAGACATGTTTCAAAAATAGAAACAACTTGCGGATTCGTTGCCGCTGCGCCTCTTGCAGAATTTGTAGCGATTCTAAAGATGGCGCGGGGCTTATCGGCCGGCTCTGCCGCGTCAAACATAGATGTGATCGAAGAAGGCGCGCTCCAGCGTAACGGCGCGCGAGAAAAAGGCGGCGGCGGTGGTGCGCGATTCGGCGTCAATGGCGTCGCCGACCCGGTCGAGCTCGCCGCGCAACCAGTCCACGAAGGCGCGGAAGCCGTCATTATTGTGCAGCGTGATCCATTCCGCATGCACGAAATCCGGCGGCAGCTCCGCGCCGGGGCGGTCGGCCCAGGAGAGATAGATCCATTCGGCGACGGTGAGCACGGCGAGGCACGCCGCATAGTCGCGGCTGGCGGCGGCGTCGCGCATCAGCGCCTGAAATCCCGTCGTCGGTGCGGTGAGCACGGGATGCAGACGCTCGGCCGCCGGAACGCCCAGCGCGTCGAAGGAGCGCTGGAAATAGGTGTTCTCGTCCGAGGTGATCATCGCCGCGAACTGGGCGAAGCGGATGCGGGAATCGAAGCGGTCGGCGGTGGCGATGGCCATGCCGAGCAGGGCGACGAAGCCGTCGATGAACTGGTAGTCCTGCGTCAGGTATCGGCGCATCACCTCCGGCGGCACCGTGCCGGCGAAGATCTCCTCGACGAAGCGGTGGCCAGTGGCGGCTCGCCAGTTTTCCGCGTTCTGCGCGCGCAGTTCCTCGCTGAAGCTCATCGATCTCCGTCCCGCCTGTTGTCGGCCACGTTCTAGGGCGGCAGGCGCGGGGCGTCGAGATGGTTCGCGGGGGCCGGTCGCTACATCCGCACGGTCTGCCCGCCATCGACGGTGAGCACATGGCCATTGACGAAGGAGGCCTCGTCCGAGGCGAGGAAGACGGCGGCGGCACCGATTTCGTGCGGGCGGCCCCAGCGCCCGACCGGCACGCGGATGTCGACGAATTCGGAGAAGCGCGCGTCGCGCACGAGGCCTTCATTCGTCTCGGTGGCGAACATGCCGGGGGCGATGGCGTTGCTGGTGATGCCCTCGCGCGCATGGTCGACGGCCAGCGCCCGCATCAGCCCGGTGAGCCCGGCCTTGGCGGCGGTGTAGACCGGGTCGTGCCGGTTGGCGACATGGCCGGCGATGGAGGTGACGGTGATCAGCCGGCCGTGCCGGTGCGCGGCCATGTGCGCGGCGGCCTCGCGCGCCAGCATCATCGGCGCCAGAAGATCGGTGGCGATCAGCCGTTCGGCCTCGGTGGGAGTGAAGTCGCTGAGCGGGCGGCGGTCGCGGGCGCCGACATTGTTGACGAGAATGTCGAGCCGACCCTCGTCGCGGGCGAGGCCGGCAATGGCTTCGCGGCCGGCCGCCATATCCGCGACGTCGAAGGGCAGGGCACGGACCGGGTGGCGGGCCGCTTCAGTGATACGGGCGGCGGCATCGTCCAGTCGGGCGGCGTCGCGCCCGTTAATCGCCACCCGGGCGCCGGCCAGCGCGAGCGCCTTCGCCATCTCGAAGCCGAGCCCGCGGCCGGCGCCCGTGACAAGGGCGACCCGTCCGTCGAGACGGAAGGGCGGGCGCGGGGATGAGGCAGCGTCGGTCATCGCAAGCTCGATCGATGGGGGGTGCATGGATTCCCGGCACTCTGGCCCTGCGCGGGGCGCGGCGCCACCCGCTTCCGACGCTGGACAGGCCTGCGCTCTCTGTGTACTGAAAGGTACAGTCAGGACCGATCGGTACACAGATGCGCCACTATATCCATCGCCACCAGCCTCCCCACAAGCCGCATGTCGCGCTGCTCGCCGGCATCGGCGCCATGATCGCCATCGGCGTCACCGGCGCGATCAGCCTGTATGGCGGCGCGCCGCTGCTCATCGCGCCTTTCGGCGCCAGCAGCGTGCTGCTGTTCTCGGTGCCGAACAGTCCGCTTTCGCAGCCTGCCAATGTGGTGGGCGGCCATCTTCTGGCGACGGCGGCGGCGGTGGCGCTGCATCTGGTACTGCCGGGCACCTGGTGGGCGGCGGCCATCGCCGTGGGCGTCGCCATCTCGCTGATGGCGCTGCTGCGTGTCACCCATCCGCCGGCCGGCGCCGATCCGCTGCTGGTCTTCGCCTCCGATCCCGGCTGGAGCTTCGTGCTCATGCCCGTGGGGCTCGGCGCCGTGGCGCTGGTGGTCATCGCCGCGCTGTTCCACCGTTTCACCGGCACGACCTATCCGCTGAAGGCGCCCTGATGGCGCGCGAGGTCGCCGAGCGCGCCGACATCGTGCCCGTGCTGGCGGAGATTTTCCGTGAGCACGGCTTTGCGGGCGCGAGTCTTGCCCTCATCACGGCGCGCACGGGGCTCGGCAAGGGCAGCCTCTACCACTTCTTTCCCGGCGGAAAGGAGGAGATGGCGGCGGCGGTGCTGGCCGATATCGACGGCTGGTTCGAGCGCGAGATCTATGTCCCGCTGCGCGCCGGCGAGGATGCGGACGGCGCCCGCACCAGCCTCGCGGCGATGTTCACCAATGTCGACGCCTATTTCCGCTCCGGCCGGCGCAGCTGCCTGATCGGCGCCTTCGCGCTGGGCGACACGCGGGGGCGCTTCGCGGTGATCATCGACGGCTATTTCTGGCGCTGGCAGATGGCGCTGGCCGGCGCGCTCGCCCGCGCCGGGCATGCAAGCTCGCCCGTCGATCTCGCCGAGGAGGTGCTGGTCGGCATTCAGGGCGCCATCGTGCTGGCGCAGGCGCGCGACGACGAGGACGTGTTCCGCCGCGAAATGGCCCGCCTGCGCGCTCGCTGCGGCCTTATGGCCTGAGCCCTTCGTACCGCTTCCGAAGCAGGTGCCGCCCGTGCCAGAGTAATCGACGGCCGCTTTCGGACTGGCATCGGTTTCGCATGCCGGGTGATGATACCGGCGGTGACAGGGGAGTTCGCGCATGCCGCTCATTCGCAACAGCTACGGCAAGGGCCGCGTGCGCATCATGCGGGTGAAGCGCGACAACGCTCGCCACGAGGTGCGCGAGCTCTCCGTGCAGGCGATGCTGACCGGCGATTTCGATGCTGCCTATACCGAGGGCGACAATTCGAAGGTGATCGCCACCGATTCGATCAAGAACATCGTCAACATCGTCGCCCGCGACCATGTGGGTGCCGAGAACGAGGACTTCGTCGGGCTGCTGGCGAGCCATTTTCTCGACCGTTATGCCCATGTCGACGGCGTCGAGATCACCGCCGCCGAGACCCGATGGCGCCGCATCGAGGTCGACGGCGCCGGCCACGACCATTCCTTCGTGCTCGACGGCAACGGCAAGCCCTTCGTGAAGCTCGAAGCCACCCGGCAGGATCGGCGCCTCGTCTCGGGAATCACCGGTTTCACCTTTCTCAAGACGACGGAATCGGGCTGGGAGAATTACTGGTTCGACGAGGCGACGACCCTGAAGCCGACCCCCGACCGTCTCTTCGCCACGGCGATGGATGCCTCCTGGCTGTGGTCGGGGACGCCCGCCTCCTATGCCGGCGCCAATGCCACGGTGATCGACGAGGCGCTGAAGGTGTTCGCTACCACCTACAGCCCCGGCGTCCAGAACACGCTCTACCTGATCGGCGAGGCGGTGCTGGCGGCGGTGCCCGAGATCGCCGAGATCACCATCGCCTGCCCCAACAAGCATTACCTGCCGATCGACCTCTCGCCTTTCGGGCGCGGTTTCGACGGGCAGGTCTTCACCCCGACAGACGAGCCGCATGGCCAGATCGAGTGCACCATTGCGCGTGGCTGATGCCGGTCCCGATCATGCGCCGCGCTCGCGCCCGATGAGACCTGCGCCATGGACCTGAACGCCGTCACCGCCGTGCTGAGGCCGCGCGGCCGCGAGGAGCTTCCGCAGGAGCGGGCGGGCGACGCCTGGCTCGGCGGCGGCACCTGGCTGTTCTCCGAGCCGCAGCCGGCGCTGCGCCGCCTCATCGACCTCTCCAGCCTCGGCTGGAACCCGTTGCGGGCGGACGCGCAGGGGCTCTGCATCGCCGCGACCTGTACCATTGTGAACCTCTACAGCTTCGAGCCGCCGGCGCACTGGCGCGCCGCCTCGCTGATCGCCGAATGCTGCCGCTCCTTCCTCGCCTCGTTCAAGATCTGGAGCATGGCGACGGTGGGCGGCAATGTCTGCCTCGCGCTTCCCGCCGGCCCGATGATCTCGCTCTGCGCCGCGCTGGACGGAGAATGCGTGGTGTGGACGCCGGAGGGCGGCGAGCGGCGCGAGAAGGTGATCGACTTCGTGCGCGGCCCGCGCGAGACGACGCTGGCGCCGGGTGAAGTGCTGCGCGCCATCCAGCTGCCCGCCGCCGCGCTCCTGCGCCGGGCCGCCTTCCGTCGCGCCTCGCTCACCCCGCTCGGGCGCTCCGGCGTGCTGCTGATCGGCACGCTGGACGAGGAGGGCTTCGCGCTCACCGTCACGGCCTCCACCCGTCATCCGGTGCGGCTCGACTTTCCCGCGCTTCCCGGCCGCCAGGCGCTTGCCGAGCGGCTCGCGGGGGCTATTCCCGAAGACCTCTATTACGACGACGTGCACGGCGCGCCCGACTGGCGCCGGCACATGACGGGTCTGCTGGCCGAGGAGATCCGCGAGGAACTGGCGGAGGCGGATGCATGAGGCTGAGCGTCAACGGCCGCGCGCACGAGGTCGAGCCGAGGCCCGGCCAGTGCCTGCGCACGCTGCTGCGGGAGCTTGGCTGGTTCGGGGTGAAGAAGGGGTGCGACGCCGGCGATTGCGGCGCCTGCACCGTGCATCTCGACGGCCGGGCGGTGCACAGCTGCGTGACGCCCGCCTTCCGCGCCGAGGGGCTCGCCGTCACCACGCTGGAGGGCCTCGCCGACACTGTGCCGGGCGAGGGGCTGCACCCGATCCAGCAGGCCTTTCTCGCCGCGCAGGGTTTCCAGTGCGGCTTCTGCACCGCCGGCATGCTGATGACCGCCGCGACGCTCGACCAGGGGCAGAAGGCGGAGCTCCCCGCCGCGCTGAAGGGCAATCTGTGCCGCTGCACCGGCTACCGCGCCATCGCGGATGCGATCCAGGGCATCGCCGCCGTGGAGCCGGACCGGCCGGGCGCGGCGGCCGGGCGCAGCCTGCCGGCCCCCGCCGGCCCCGGCATTGTCACCGGGCGCGCCCGCTACACGATGGACGTGGCGCCGGAGGGCGAACTCGCCGGACTGCTGCACATGAAGCTGCTGCGCTCGCCCCATCCCCATGCGCGCGTTCTCTCCATTGATACGGCGGCGGCGCTCGCCCTTCCCGGCGTGGTGGCGGTGCTGACCCATGAAGACGCACCTCGCCGGCTGTTCTCCACCGCCCGCCACCACCACCCGACCGACGATGCCGACGACACTCGCGTGCTCGATCCCGTGCTGCGCCACATCGGCCAGCGCGTCGCCGCCGTGGTCGCGGTGAGCGAGGCGGCGGCCGAGGCGGGACGCGACGCGCTGCGTGTCGAGTACGAAATTCTGCCGGCGGTGTTCGACCCGGAGGCGGCGATGCGACCCGGCGCGGCGCTGGTGCATGGCGACAAGACGCAGGCCTCGCGCATCGCCGACCCCGCGCGCAACATGGCCGCCGAACTGCACGGCCATGTCGGCGACGTGGAAGCCGGGTTCGCGCAGGCCGAGGTGATCCATGAGGCGACCTATGAGAGCCAGCGCGTGCAGCACGCGCATCTGGAGACGCATGGCTGCATCGGCTGGAGGGACGCCGGCGGGCGGTTGAACATCCGGAGCTCGACGCAGACGCCCTTCCTCACCCGCGACGCGCTGGCCGCGCTCTACGACCTGCCGCGCGAGGATGTGCGCGTCGTCGCCGAGCGCGTGGGCGGCGGCTTCGGCGGCAAGCAGGAGATGCTGACCGAGGATATCGTCGCGCTGGCGGTGATGAAGACCGGACGTCCGGTGAAGCTGGAGTTCACCCGCGCCGAACAGTTTGCCGCCTCGACCAGCCGCCACCCGATGAAGGTGACGCTGAAAATCGGCGCCACGCGCGAAGGGCGGCTGACCGCCATCTCCATGCGCATGCTGCTGAACACCGGCGCCTATGGCAACCATGCCAGCGGCGTGCTCTTCCACGGTTCGGGCGAGTGCATCGCGCTCTATCGCTGCCCGAACAAGAAGGTGGACGGCTACTCGGTCTACACCCATTCCCTGCCGAGTGGCGCCTTTCGCGGCTATGGCCTGAGCCAGACCAATTTCGCCGTCGAATCCGCCATGGACGAGCTGGCCCACAGGCTCGGCATTGATCCCTTTGAATTTCGCCGGCTAAACGTCGTCGTGCCGGGCGACACGATGGTCTCCACTTCGGAGGAGAAGCACGACGTCGAGATGGGCAGCTACGGGCTCGACCAATGCCTTGATGCGGTGGAAGCCGCGCTGGCCCGGCCGGCGCCGGTGAACCTCTCCGACGACTGGCTGGTCGGGCGCGGTGTGGCGGCGGCGATGATCGACACCATTCCCCCGCGCGGCCATGTCGCGCAGACGCGGCTGACGCTCACGCCGCAGGGACGTTACGAACTGCGCACCGGCACGGCGGAATTCGGCAATGGCACGACGACCGTGCACGTGCAGATCGCCGCCACGCTGCTGGGCGCCCGCGTCGACCAGATCGACATGCGCCAGTCCGACACCGCCCATGTCGCGCACGATACCGGCGCCTATGGCTCGACCGGAACGGTGGTGGCGGGCGAAGCGACCCGCCGGGCGGCCGAGGCGCTGGCGGGGGCGATCCGTATGGCCGCCGCCGTGCGGCTCGACGTCTTGCCCGAGGCGTGCCGGATCGAAGCTGATTCCGTGGTTGCCGGTTCCGGCCGGGTCGCGCTCGCCGACCTCGCGCCGCTGGAGGCGACGGGCGATGCCGACGGCTCGCCGCGCTCGGTCGCCTTCAACGTGCAGGGCTTCGAGGTGGCGGTGCACCGGCGCTATGGCGAGATCCGTATCCTGCGCTCGGTCCACGGGGCGGATGCCGGCACCGTCATCAATCCCATGCAGTGCCGGGGGCAGGTGGAAGGCGGCGTGGCGCAGGCCATCGGCGCAGCGCTTTATGAGCGGCTCATCATGGACGAACAGGGGGCGGTCTCGAATCCAAGCTTTCGCGGCTACCACATTCCGGCCTTTGCCGACGTACCGCGCACGGTGGTCTTCTTTGCGGCGACCCATGACAGCGTGGGGCCGCTCGGCGCCAAGTCGATGAGCGAGAGCCCTTACAACCCGGTGGCGGCGGCGCTCGCCAATGCTATCTTCGACGCCACCGGCGTGCGCCTGCGCCGCACGCCCTTCATGGCCGACGAGCTCTACGCGCTGCTGCCCGACCAACTTGCCAGGGATGCGGCGGAATGAGCGCGGGGAGCGGGATGCGGGCGCTGCGCGGGCCGGCGGCGACGCTCGTCGACAACCCGTTCGAGCAGCCCTCGCGCGCGTGCCTCGTGACGCACGAGGACGCGCTGGTGGTGATCGAGGATGGCATCATCCGCGCCTTCGGCCCCTATGCCGAGCTGAAGGATGCTGTGCCGGCCGGTGCCGAGGTGCATCACTATCCCGACCATCTCCTCGTGCCGGGCTTCATCGACGCGCATGTGCACTTCCCCCAGCTCCAGATGATCGGCGCCTATGGCGCGCAACTGCTGGAATGGCTCGACACCTATACATTCCCCGCCGAGATGAGCTTTGCCGATGCCGGCCATGCCGCGCGCGTGGCACGGCTGTTCCTGCGCGAGCTGCTGCGCGCCGGCACCACGACGGCGATGGTCTACTGCACCGTGCATCCCCATTCGGTGGACGCCTTTTTCGCCGAGTCCGAGCGGTTCAACACCCGCATGATCGCCGGCAAGGTGCTGATGGACCGCAACGCCCCGGCGGCGCTGCTCGACACCGCCCAGCGCGGCTATGACGAGAGTGTCGCGCTGATCGAGCGCTGGCACGGGCGCGGGCGCCAGCTCTATTGCGTGACGCCGCGCTTCGCGCCGACCTCGACCGAGGCGCAGCTCGACGCCGCCGGCGCGCTGCTGAAGACGCGCGACGGGCTCTTCCTGCAGACGCATCTGTGCGAGAACCCCGGCGAGGTGGCATGGGTGCGCGAGCTGTTTCCCGCCCGCGCCTCCTATCTCGATGTCTACGCCCATGCCGGCCTCGTTGGGCCGCGCTCCATGTTCGGCCATGCGGTGCACATGCATGAGGGCGATTTCTGCACCTGCCACCAGAGCGGGGCGGGGCTGGCGCATTGCCCGACCTCGAACCTCTTTCTCGGCAGCGGGCTGTTCCGCCTGTTCGACGCGGTGGACCCGCGCCGCCCGGTGAGGGTCGGCCTCGGCACCGATGTGGGCGGAGGCACTTCGCTCTCGCAGCTCCAGTCGCTGAACGAGGCCTACAAAGTGGCGGCGCTCACCGGCCACAAGCTCGACGCGGTGCAGGGCTTCTATCTCGCCACTCTCGGCGGGGCGCGGGCGCTCGGGCTGGAAGGCACGCTCGGCCGGCTGGCGCCGGGCCACGAGGCCGACATCTGCGTGCTCGACCCGCAGGCGACGCCGCTGATGGCATTCCGCGCCGGCTATTGCGCCTCCATCGAGGAACTGCTGTTCATGCTGATGACGCTCGGCGACGACCGCGCCGTGCGCGCCACCTATGCCGCCGGCGCCTGCGTCTACGACCGCGCGCGGCCCGGCGATCCCTTCCTCCCTGCTTCCTCCTGAGGTGTCCCGTGTCCGAACGCATCAGCCTCGACGAGCTCAACGGGCGGGACAAAGCCGGCTTCGTCGCCGCGCTGGGCGATATTTTCGAGCACGCGCCCTGGGCGGCGGAGTACGCTTTCGACAGACGCCCCTTCGCGACGGTGAGCGCGCTGCATGCGGCGATGATGGAGGCGCTGCGGGTGCGCGGCGAGGCGGAGCAGGCGGCCTTCGTCGCCGCCCATCCCGATCTCGCCGGCAAGGCGGCGCGGGCCGGGGCGATGACGGCGGCCTCCGTCTCCGAGCAGGCGGGCCTCGGGCTCGACCGGCTGTCCGAGGAGGAATATGCCCGCTTCGAAAAGCTGAACGCCGCCTACCGCGCGCGCTTCGGATTTCCCTTCGTGATCTGCGTGCGGCGGCAGACGCGCGACGCCATTCTCGATGCCTTCGAGCGCCGGCTGGGCAACGACCGGGCGGGTGAACTGGCCGCCGCGCTGGCCGAGATCGGCCACATCACCCGGCTGCGGCTGGTGGAGCGGGTGGAAGGCCCCGGCCTGCCGGCGGTGGCCGGGCGGCTGTCGACCCATGTGCTGGACACCCACGCCGGCCGTCCCGCGGCCGGTGTGGGCATTGCGCTTTACGAGGTCGGCGCCTCGGGGCGGGCGCTGCTGTGCCGGACCGTAACCAATGCCGATGGTCGCACCGATACGCCGCTGATCGCGGGCGTGCCGCTGCGCGTCGGCCGATATGAGCTGGAATTCGGCATTGGCGCCTATTTCGCCACGCGGGGGCTCGACCTGCCGGAGCGGCCCTTTCTTGACACGGTGCCGATCCGCTTCGGCATCGCCGAACCGGAAGGGCACTACCATGTGCCACTCGCCGTCACGCCGTGGAGCTATTCCACCTATCGCGGGAGCTGAGCGCGTCGCCGCTCGGCGATGGGTGGCGCGTCAGCGATGGGCGTAGGAATTGATCAGCGACTGCCAGCGGATGGCGGCGTCGCCATTGGTGGCGGCGGCGTTGTTCGGCTGGTTCGGCAGCTTCTGCCGCTGCTCCCATGGAAAGGGCGAGCGCGGCTGGTTCTGCGCTTGCGCGGCGACGATGAGGAGCGGCGCGACGGCGAGAGCGGCGCCGGCCCGTGCGATGAAACGGTTCGTCTTCATGGTCGTCATGCCTCGAACGGGGCGCCGCAGCGCTGTTCGGGGGAGCATCCACCTTTCGCGCGGCGGCGGCGCTCACATCCCTGCGACCGTTCTGGCCTATCACCGGCTGTTGAAGGACGCGCCGCGCGCCGTGGAGGGGTCAGGCCTCCGGCGCGCCGGGAAGGGTATGATAGCGGCGGCTGAAATAGATCAGGCCTTCGCGCGCGCCGCCTTCGGCGAGGCCGACCACCTCGCAGAACAGCACGTCGTGCGTGCCGACCTCGACGGTCCTCACGATTTTGCAGTCGAAGGCGACCACGGCGCCGGCCAGCATGGGCGCGCCGGTGGCGGAGGCGCACCATTGCCCGCGCGCGAACCGCTCTTCCGGCGGGGTGCGGCCGCCAAACAGGTTGGAGAGTTCCTCATGGCCGGCGGCGAGCGTGTTGACGCAGATCACCCCGTTGGCGTGCACCGCGCTCGCCGCCGAGGAGCTCTTGTTGAGGCAGACCAGCAGCGTCGGCGGGCTGTCGGTGACGGAACACACGGCCGAGGCGGTGAAGCCGTGGCGTCCCGCGGGCCCGTCGGTGGTGACGATGTTCACCGCCGCGCCGAGGCACGCCATGGCGTCGCGGAACTGCTGCCGCGTGACCGGCGGGGCAATCGTGGCCGGGGTCTCCCCGGCGGGCATGCATTGGCCCATCTTCGTCTCCCTCGCATCTGCCGGTAGCCGGCAAAGCGAAGGGCGCGGGTTGTCCCGCGCCCTCCTTCGCGGATCAGAATTCGCGCAGATTGTCGCGCAGAAGCTGGTGCTTGTACTCGGTGCGGGTGAGGCCCCGGCGCTGCAGCTCTGGCACCAGCCCGTCGACGATCTCGGTGATGTAGCGGCGCGAGACGCGCAGCACCGGGGTGGTGATGAGGAAACCGTCGCCACCGACCTCGGCCATCGCCGCGCCCATCTTCTCGGCCACCTGCGCCGGGGTGCCGATCAGCTCCAGCGAGGAGACGAGCCCGCCGCCGCCATCGGCCGCGAGCTGCCGCAGCGTCTTGCCCGAGCCCCATTGCTGGAACTTGTCGAGCGTGCCGGATTCGCCATTGGTGACGAGCTTCTCCGGCAGCGGCTTGTCGAGGTCGTACTGCGCGAAGTCGATCTCGGTGATGGCGGAAATCGAGATCAGCACGTCGGTGACGAAATTGTCCGACAGGGTGACCTGCTCGTAGCGGGCGCGCGCCGCCGCCTCGGTCTCGCCAAGGCTCGGCGTGATGCAGAAGAACACCTTGATGTCGTCCGGGTTGCGGCCAATCTTCTCGGCGCGCGCGCGGATGTCGGCGCGGAACTCCTTCATGCCCTCCACGCCGTTGGCCACCGAGACGATGGCGTCGGCGTGCTGGGCGGCGAAATCGCGTCCGCGCGGCGAGGCGCCGGCCTGGAGGTAGACCGGGCGGCGCTGGGGCGAGGGCACGGTGTTGAGCGGCCCGCGCACCTGGTAAAAGCGGCCCTTGTGGTCGACCGTGTGGACCTTGGAGCCGTCGGCATAGATGCCGTTCTCGCGGTCGAGCACCACCGCGTCCGGCTCCCAACTCTCGAACAGCTTGCCGACGACCTCCATGTATTCGTCGGCCATGGCGTAGCGGTCCTCGCGCGGAGGCAGCCTGTCCATGCCGAAATTCTTCGCCATCAGGTCCTCGGCGGACGTGACGACGTTCCAGCCGAAGCGGCCCTTGGTGAGGCTGTCGATGGTGGAGGAAAGGCGCGCCAGCATGAAGGGCGGGTAGGCCATGGTCGACATGGTGGCGACGACGCCGAGGTGGCGGGTGGCCATGCCCATGGCGACCGCGAGCGGGGCCGGGTCTGCCTTCGGCACCATCATGGCGTGCTTGAGCGAGAGGTCGCGCGACTTGCCGTAGGTCTCCGGTACCATCAGCTTGTCCTCGATCATGATCAGATCGAAGCAGGCGCGCTCCAGGCTCTGGGCCATCTCGATGTAGAACTGGCCGTCCCAGGGATAGCCGCCCTGCCCGAAGGGTTCACGCCACTCGTCGGGGGTGAAGTTCATGAACCAGGCGAGATGGAAGCGGTTGTCGGCCATGTCTGTCAGTCCTTCATTAGGGCCGGGACGGGCGAGGCGTCCACGGGTACGGAATGTCCGCCGATGAGGGCGAGGCGCGCCTTCTCGCGCTCGGCTTCGAAGACCCGCGATTCGCGCACGCTGCGGCACTTGGCCTCGAAGTCGGAGACGATGGTGGCGCCGAAGCGTTCGGGCGCCTGCGGGTCCTTGCGCGGCTTGTCGACCGCGATCACGCGGGTGCCGAGCAGGAAGGCCTCGGGCAGATCGTGCGTGACCATGACGATGGTCATGCGGTTCTCCTCCCACAGCTCGCCGACCAGCTCGTGCATGGATTTGCGCGTGCCGGGATCGAGCGCGCCGAAGGGCTCGTCGAGCAGCAGCACCTTGGGCTTCATGATCAGCGCCTGCGCCAGGGCGAGACGCTGCTGCATGCCGCCGGAAAGCTGCGCGGGGTATTTTTCCGCATGCTCTGCGAGGCCCACACGGGTGAGCAGCGCCATGGCCCGCTCTTCCAGCGCGCGGCGGCGGGCGCCGAAGAAGCGGCCGAGAACGGGCGCGCCGGCCCATTGCGGACCCATCATGACGTTGCCCAGCACGGTCTTGTGCGGGAACACCGAGTAGCGCTGGAAGACGACGCCGCGGTCGGCGGTCGGCTCGGCGGCGATGGGCTCGCCGTCGATCAGTATGCGCCCGCGCGTCGGCAGCTCCTGCGAGAGCAGCATGCGCAGCAGCGTCGTCTTGCCGACGCCCGAGGGGCCGATGATGACGAGGAATTCGTGGTCGTCGAGCGCGAGATTGACGCGCTCCAGCACGACCCGGTCATCATATTCCTTCCAGACATTCTCGAAAACGATCGTGGTCATTCAGGCCGCCTTGATCTTGTCCCAGGGATAGGCGGCGGCACCGATGCGGCGCAGCGCGTAATCCATGAGGAAGGCCAGCAGGGTGATCCAGGCGACATAGGGCAGGATCACGTCCATCGCGAGATAGCGCCGGACGAGGAAGATGCGGTAGCCGAGCCCGCCCTCGGCGGTGATCGCCTCCGCCGCGATGACGAACAGCCAGGCGGCGCCGAGCGAGAGGCGCACGGAGTCGATCAGGCGCGGCATGACCTGCGGCAGCACCACGCCGGTGATCATCTGCCAGGTCGAGGCGCCGAGCGTCTGCGCCTTGACGATCTGCTCGGTCGGAATGGCGGCGACGCGCAGCATCACGTCGCGGATGATGAAGGGCGCGATGCCGAAGACGATGAGCACGATCTTGGAGGCTTCGCCGAGGCCGAACAGGATGAACAGGATCGGCAGCACGGCAAGCGGCGGGATCAGCGAGAAGGCCGCGAAGAAGGGCTCGAAGGTCGAGCGCAGATACGGGATGAAGCCGACCACGATGCCGAGCACGAGGCCGAGCAGGGCAGAGATGCCGAGACCGACGAAGAGCCGCCACAGGCTGAGCCACGTATCCCACCACAGCAGATACTGCTTGGTGGCGACGTCGATCGTGGTCGCCATGCGCAGGATCGTCGCCCAGAAGCTGGCGAAGCTCGGCATCAGCTTGTCGGCCGGCTCGACCGCGAGGCGCGCATTCGAGGCCAGCATATAGGCGGCGATCATCAGCACGAAGGGCAGGGCGGCAAGGATCAGCCGGACGCCCGGGCGGGGCGCGTAATTGATCATTCGGCGCATGGGGGTTCCCTGGGCGTCGTTCCGGTGATGCGGGTCGGTGGGGGAGGGCGGCACGCCTTGCGGGGGGCGCTAAGAGCGGCGTGCCGCCTCCGGCAGCGGAGGAAGTCCGAGCCCGCAGGCTCAGAGCTTGCCGTCCGCCGCATCCTTGGTGAAGGTCGCGTTGACCCTCAGCTTGATGTTGGCCTTGTCGCCGAGCACAGTCCCGTCGGCGACCTCGATGCCGATCGAATCCACACTGGTGGCGCCCTGGCCGAACAGGCCCTGCTGGAAGCAGAAGGTGCGGATGCTGTTCCAGATCTTCTCGTTCTCCGGCGAGAGCAGGAAGCTCGACGCCTCGGCCGGGGTGTAGAAGAAGTGGGTGGTGTCGAGCTGCGCCTGAAGGCCGCCCGTATCCGTGCCCATGGCGCTGGTCATCACCGCGCGCATCTCCTCGCCCTTCGGGCCGCCGTCCTTGAGAATGCCGAGCGCCTCGTACCAGGCGCCGACGACGGCCTTGGCGAAGTCGGGATTGTCCTTCAGCGTCTGCGTGTTGCCGATGAATACGTCCATGATCTCGCCGGGGATCTTCGACGAATCGAACAGGTTGGTGGTGCCGGAGACCTTGAGCATGTCCTCGGTCAGCGGCTTCCACGACACGGCGTGCTTCATGTCGGGCTGCGAGACGAAGGCGGCGGAAATCTCGGCGTCGGAGATGTTCACGGCCTTGGCGGCGGTCGGGTCGTCGATGCCGGCCTGCTGCAGCGCGCGGTTCAGCAGATAGTGCGAGACCGAATACTGGAGCAGGTAGACATCCTGGCCGGCGAGCTCCTTCACCGTCTTGGCGGTCTTGGAGACGACGATGTCGTTGCCGTTGGAATAGTCGGTGATCAGGAAGATCGAGGTGTCGACGCCGCCGGCGGCCGGCATGGTGAGGCCGTCCATGGAGGCGACGCCCACCGCATCGATCTCGCCGGCGATGAACTGGTTGATCGAGCCGACATAGTCGTTCGCCTGGATGATCTCGACATCGATGCCGTACTTGTCGGCCCACTTCTTCATGATGCCGGACGACTTGAGATAGGCGAACGGCATGAAGCCGATATAGACGGTGTAGGCGACCTTGAAACTCTTCTTGGGGGCGGCCTGCGCCCCCGGCACGGCCGCGAAGGCGGCGGCGGCTAGGCCGAGTGTAACGGCTGCAGCCCTGATAACACGCATCATGAGGAGTGGCTCCGGTCGCTGAAATGGCTGGACCGGGCTATTAAACGGTGACTTAATATCGTCTGCAAGCCCAACAAATGGGCACGCATAGCATATGAGCAAGGCAAAAAATTCCGTACAATTACGGAGGAAACGCATGACTGCCCGGCCTGCGCGCAAGCGCCTGCACCCCGCCGAACGGCGGGGCATGATCCTCGAAGAAGCGTTGCGGCTGTTCGCCGAGCGGCATTTCTCCGTGGTCACGGTGCGCGACATCGCGCTGGTCTGCGACATCAATGTCGGGCTGCTCTACCACTACTTCGCCAACAAGGACGATCTGGTGCGCAGCGCGCTCGGGCACGCCATCGAGCAGCTGATGGCGGGCTATGAGGCACGCCGGCCGGTCGATACCGAACCGCTCGCCGACATACTCGCCTGGCTCGACATCCATATGGAACTGGCCCCGACGCTGGCGCTGATGGTCAAGCTTATGTCGGACTATGCGAGTTCCTCGCTGCGTGACGAGGAGCTCGACGGGCTGATCGCCGGCTTCTACGGCCGCGAGAAGACGCTGCTGGAAAGCGCGCTGCGGCGCGGGGTGGAGAGCGGCCGCTTTCCCCCGGTCGACATCCCGCGCACGGCGCGCCGCATCGGCCTGATGCTCGACGGCATCTTCTATGCGTCGGCGAGCCGCGGCGACGAGCGCATCGTCGCCGATATCGCCGACCTCGCCGATTTCGTGCGCGCCACGCTGGGTGCGGGTGCGAGGCCCGCGGCGATGCGAGGGGCGGCAGGCTAGCGCGCCTTCTGTGCACCAATGCGCATTTTTGTGTGCACTAGTGTACGCATGTCCGTCCGGTTCCATGCTAGATGGCGATCATGCGTCAAACAGAAGAGACCGCCCGGCGGATCTGCGCGCTCGACCTGCGCGCGCTGGGCATCGCCGAGCGCGAGATTCCTGCATTGGTGGACCGGTTCTGGCCGGTTCTGGCCAATGAGATCCGCCAGGGGGTGGTAGTGGGCGACTGGCCGTTCGCATCCGGCGAGATCGAGAGCCTCACCCAGGAATATCGGACCCTGATGACCCGGCGCTGACGCGTCGGGTCTCATCGCATCCGCCCTTACAGGCCGATGCAGACGTATTTCAGGTCGAGATACTCGTCGATGCCGTATTTCGAGCCCTCACGGCCGATGCCGGATTCCTTCACCCCGCCGAACGGCGCCACTTCCGTGGTGATGACGCCGGCATTGATGCCGACCTGACCGTAGCGCAGCGCCTCCGAGACGCGGAAGGCGCGCGCGAGGTCGCGCGTATAGAAATAGCAGGCGAGGCCGAACTCGGTGTCGTTGGCGAGCTTGATCGCTTCCGACTCGGTCTCGAAGCGGAACACCGGGGCGACGGGGCCGAAAATCTCCTCGCGGGCGAAGTTCATCTCGGGCGTCGCGCCGGCGATGACGGTGGGCTGGAAGAACTGGCCGCCCAGCGCGTGGCGCCCGCCGCCGGTGACGACCTTGCCGCCCTTGGCGAGGGCGTCGGCGATGAAGCCCTCGGTCTTGGCGACCGCCTTGTCGTCGATCAGCGGGCCCTGCACCACGCCGTCCTCAAGGCCGGGGCCGACCTTCAGCTTCGCCGAGGCGGCAGCGAGCTTCTCGACGAAGGCGTCGTAGATGCCGGCCTGGGCGTAGAAGCGGTTGGCGCAGACGCAGGTCTGGCCGGAATTGCGGTATTTGGAGGCAATGGCGCCTTCCACCGCCTTGTCGAGATCGGCGTCGTCGAAGACGAGGAAGGGCGCATTGCCGCCCAGCTCCATCGAGACGCGCTTCACCGTCTCGGCGGCCTGCTTGATCAGGATCTTGCCGATGGGCGTCGAGCCGGTGAAGGTGATCTTGCGCACGGTCGGGTTGGCGGTCAGCTCGCCGCCGATCGCCGAGGCCGAGCCGGTGAGGATGTTGACGACGCCGGCGGGATAGCCGACCTGCTCGCACAGCACGCCCCAGGCAAGGCCCGAATACGGGGTCTGCGTCGCCGGCTTCACCACCGAGGTGCAGCCCGTCGCCAGCGCCGGGCCGATCTTGCGCGCCAGCATGGACGAGGGGAAGTTCCACGGCGTGATGGCGGCGATCACGCCGACCGGCTGCTTCGTCACCAGAATGCGCCGCTCGCCCCACGGCGAGGGGATGACATCGCCATAGGCGCGCCGGGCCTCCTCCGAGAACCACAGCACATAGGCGGCGCTGGCGCCGACCTCGCCCATGGATTCGGCCAGCGGCTTGCCCTGCTCGATGGTCAGCAGCTCGGCGAGCGCGCGCTGGTTGTCCATGATCGCGGCGTGCAGGCGGCGCAGCATCCTGGCGCGCTCGTCGGCGGTGGTGTGCGAGAAGCTCTCGAACGCCGCGTCGGCTGCCGCGATGGCGCGACGGGTCTCGGTGGCGCCGGCGTTAGGCACCGTGCCGATGACCTCGCCCGTGGCGGGGTTGGTCACGTCGATGGTGCCGCCGCTATCGGCAGCCTGCCATTCGCCGCCGATGAAATTCGCCTCGCGCCTGAAGTCGGTCCAGCTCATCTCTGCCTCCGCCACGCCCGGCGCGGACCCTCATGACCGGCACCGGGTTGGCGTTGTAGCGTCCGCGCCGGGCAGCCACAACGCCACGGCGCGCGCATCAGCTGCGATGATAGGCGGCTTGCAGCGCGGCAAGGTCGAGCTTCACCATCTCGAACATCGCCTCCATGACCCGCTTCGCGCGCGCGACGTCCGGGTCCTTGATGGCCTCCAGCAGCCAGCGCGGGGTGATCTGCCAGGACAGGCCGTAGCGGTCGGTGATCCAGCCGCACTGCACCGGCGTGCCGCCATCGGAGAACGCCTCCCAGAGCCGGTCGACCTCGGCCTGGTCCTCGCAGGGCACGATCAGCGAGACGGCCGGGGTGAACGGGTAGCGCGGCCCTCCGTTCAGCCCGAGATAGGGCGCGCCGTTCAGGGTGAACTCCACCGTGATGACCTCGCCCGCCTTGTTGCCGGGCGTGTCGACGGGGGAGAGGTTGACGGAATCGACCCGCGAATCGGGCAGCAGCGACGTGTAGAAACGCGCGGCTTCCTCCGCCTTGCCGTTGAACCACAGGCAGGTGCACAGCGGAGACATGGCGTCACTCTTTCCCGATATCGACGATCGGGGAGAAGCCGCCGAAGATCATGCGCTTGCCGTCGAACGGCATCTCGGTCATCTCCTTCATGCGCGGGTCTTCCATGAAGCTCTTCATGCCGGTGTCGCGCACCTCCTTCGACGGCCAGACGATCCAGGAGAACACCACCGTCTCGTCCGGCGTCGCCTTCACCGCCATGCGGAAGTCGGTGACTTTGCCGTCCGGCACGTCGTCACCCCAGGTCTCGACGAGGCGCAGGGCGCCATGGTCGATGAAGATCGGCGCCGCCTTTTCCGCCATGGCGCGGTAGGCCTCCTTGTTGGCCGTCGGTACCGCGACCACGAATCCGTCGATGTAACTCATCATTTCCTCCCGTCTCGTATTGCCGGCAAAGCGGTGTCAGGATGCGGCGTCGGCGGCGGGTTGGACCGCTGCCATGTCCATCCAGAACGGCTCCCAGACATGCCCGTCCGGATCCTCGAAGCTGCGCGAGTACATGAAGCCGTGATCCTGCATCGCGCTGGGATCGGCCCTGCCGCCGGCTGCGGCGGCGCTCTCCACGACCGCGTCGACGTCGGCGCGGCTGTCCTGCGCGAGCGCGATCAGCATGCCGGTGGCGGCGTGCGCATCGGCGATGGGGCGCGGGGCGAAGCTCGCGAATTTCGCGTGCGTCAGCACCATGACGTAGATGGTGTCGGAGAACACCATGCAGGCGCCGGTCTCATCGGAAAATTGCGGGTTCTTCGTCGCGCCGACGGCCTCGTAGAAGGCGATGGCGCGGGTCAGGTCGCGAACCGGCAGGTTCACGAAGATCATTTTGGGCATCGGGTTTCCTCCGGTCGGCACCCTGCGGCACCTTTATCCCTTTGTCGCATGACCGTGCGGCAGTCCGTTGACAGGAGTAAAGGCGCTGGTTAGCAAAAACAACCATGTCGTTAATGAAAATAACTGATGGAACTCCCGGCCGCCGGCGATATCTGGATGCCTGCGCGGCCGCGCACGCGCTCGACCTAGTGGGCGAGCGCTGGGCGCTGCTGGTGATGCGCGAGCTTATGCTGGGGCCAAAGCGCTTCGGTGACATCAAGACGGGCTTGCCGGGGATCAGCGCCAACATCCTCACCCAGCGACTGGAGGGGCTTGAGGGTGCCGGCATACTGCGCCGCCGCCGTCTGCCGCCGCCGTCCTCGGCGCAGGTCTACGAGCTGACCGAGTGGGGCTATGAGAGCGAGCCGATCTTCCAGGCGCTGGGCCGCTGGGCGGCGCGCTCGCCCTCGCATGATCCGACGCTGCCTTTCGGCGCGGTGTCGCTGATGCTGTCGCTGCGCACCATGCTGGAGCCCGCCCGCGCGGCCGGGCTGTCGGCGCGCATCGACCTCGTGACGGGCCGCGAGAGCTTCCGCCTGACGCTGGCGGACGGTGAGCTGGAGGTCGAGCGCGGCCATCACGCGGGGCCGGATGTCACCTTCACGGGCGACGCGGCGATCATCGCCGCTGCCGTCTATGGCGGCCAGCCCGTCGAGGCACTGGAGGCGGCGGGGCTCTTGAAGCTGGAAGGCGACCGCGCCCTCGCGGCGCGCTTCCTCACTTTGTTCCCGCTGCCGCCCAAGGCGGAGATGCCGACCGCCGCAGATATCTGAAACGACGTGCCCTGAACGAAAAAGCCCCGGCCGCGAGGCCGGGGCTTTCGGTTTCGGGAGGTGCCCGGGGATCAGTTGTTCCGGTTGCCGAAGAGCTGCAGCAGCATCAGGAACAGGTTGATGAAGTCGAGATAGAGCGTCAGCGCGCCCATGATGGCCTTGCGCCCCGCGACCACGTCGTCGTCGCCCGCGAAGTACATCTCCTTGATGCGCTGGGTGTCGTAGGCGGTGAGGCCGGCGAAGACGAGCACGCCCACCACCGAGATGACGAACTGCAGCATCGACGAGCCGAGGAAGATGTTCACCAGCGACGCGATGATGATGCCGAACAGGCCCATGATCAGGAAGGAGCCCATGCCGCTCAGGCTGCGCGACGTGGTGTAGCCGTAGAGGCTCAGACCGCCGAAGGTCGCCGCCGTGATGAAGAACACGCGGACGACGCTTTCATGGGTGTAGACGAGGAAGATGCTGGCCAGCGACACGCCGACGAGGCCGGCATAGAGCCAGAAGATGCCCTGCGCCGCGCCCACGCTCAGCCGGTCGACCCGGAAGCTGAGGAAGAACACCGCCGCCAGCGGGGCGAGCATCACCACCCAGCGCAGCGGGCTGAAGAACAGCGCGACACCGAGATCGGTGAGGTAGACGCCGGGCGCGATGGCGGCCTGGGTCGGCACGTCGGAGACCGACAGCATGTAGATGCCGAGCGCCGCCGCGCCGGTGATGGCGAGGCCGAGCGTCATGTAGTTGTAGACGCGCAGCATGTAGGCGCGCAGGCCCAGGTCGATCTCGGCCTGCGTCCGCGCCGCCGTCGCCCCGAAGCGCGGCACGGAGACGTTGCGGTTGAAGTCGGACATGTTGGACGGATCCTCTCCTGATAGTGCGTTGCCCACCCCGGTACCCGCCGGCGATCGGCGCGAGAAGGGCGTCAGCGCGAATATGAGGGGCGCAACCGTCTGCCGCAAGTGAAGTTTGCGACAGATATGACGCTGCGGCAGAGGCTTTTGCTGGCTCGCCCGCTCACAGATCGCGCAGGATGCGTGCCGGCTTCTGCCCGAGCGCCCGCCACGTGCCGATCAGCCCGAAGCCGACGGTGAGCGCCAGCGCCACCGCCGCCGCTCCGACCGCCGTGGCGGTCGACCAGGCGAAGCCGAGCTTCATTACATACACCACCACCACATAGGCCGCCGCCGCGCCGGCACCCACCGCCACCACGGCGGTGACGAGGCCGAGCGCGGCATATTCCAGCGCATACGCCGCCACCAGCCGCGCGCGGGTGGCGCCCAGCGTCTTCAGCACCACGGCGTCGTAGACCCGGTGATGCTGGCCTGCGGCGAGAGCCCCGGCGAGCACCAGCACGCTGGCGAGCAGCGTCACCAGGCTCGCGCCGCGTATGGCGGTCAGCAGGTTGCCGACGATCTCGCCGATCTGCACCAGTGCTTCCTTCACCCGCACCGAGGTGACGGCGGGGAACTGCGCCGCCACCGCCCGCCCGATGGCGCGCTCGAAGGCCGGATCGCCGCCGTTGGGCAGCGTCAGCGTGGCGAGCGAGGTGTGCGGCGCGCCCGCGAAGGTGTTGGGCGAGAACACCATGACGAAATTGATGGCGAGCCGCTCCCATTCCACCTGCCGCAGATTGGCGATGGTGGCGGTGATGGAGCGGCCGAGCACGTTCACCGTCACCTTGTCGCCGATTTTCAGCCCGAAGGCGTCGGCGATCTCCTGCTCGAAAGAGACCTGCGGCGGGCCGGCATAGTCGGCCGGCCACCAGTCCCCGGCGACGACGGTGGAGCCTTCCGGAATGTCGGGCGAATAGGTCACGCCGCGGTCGGAGGAGAGCACCCAGGAGAATTCCGGCGGCGGCGTGATCTCCTCGACCGGACGGCCGGCCATGGAGATGATGCGTCCGCGCAGCATCGGTACCACCTCCACCTCGCCTTCCGGCGCCTGATGGCGCAGCCAGGAGGCGAAGTGGTCCGTCTCCGCGCTCTGTATGTCGAGGAAGAAATAGCTCGGCGCCTCGGTCGGCAGGCGGGAGGAGAGCTCGCGCGTCAGGCTGCGGTCGATAAGCGCCAGCGTCACCAGCAGCGTCAGGCCGAGGCCGAGCGAGAGCACCACGGTCGGCGTCAGTGCCGCCGGCCGGTGGATGTTGGCGAGGGCGAGGCGCAGCGCGGTGGAGCGCGGGCGGGGCAGGCGGCGCGCCAGCGCCATGATGCCGACCGCGACGAGGCGCAGCGTCACCAGAACAGCTGCGGCGGCCACGAGATAGTAGATCGCGATGCGCGGCTCCTGCGAGGCCGCCACGGCCAGCCCCGCCAGCGCAGCGACGGCGAGGGCGGTCGCCGCGACATAGAGCCGGCGCGGGCGGCGGCGGGCGGTCTCCACCCGCTCGCGGAACAGCGCCGAGACCGGCACGTCATGGGCGAGGCCCAGCGGCCACAGCGCGAAGGCGAGCGCGATCAGCGCGCCATAGGCGATGGCGAGCGCCAGCGCCCCCGGCTGCAGGCTCGGCGCGATGGGCACGGGCAGCAGATGGCCGAAGGCGGCGTTGGCGATGAAGGGCAGCGCGGAGCCGACCGCCACGCCGATGCCGATGCCGACCAGCGCGATCAGCCCGACCTCGACGAGGTAGATGGAAAACACCGTGAGCCCGGGTGCGCCGAGGCTCTTGAAGCTGGCGATGACGCCGCGCTTGGCGTCGAGATGGCTCTTCACCGCATTGGCGACGCCGACGCCCCCCACCAGCAGCGCGGTCAGCCCGACGAGGGTGAGGTATTCCGTGAAGCGGCGGACATTGTTTTCAAGGCGCGGGGCGGCCGCCTCCCGTGTGCGGGTCTCGAATCCGGCCTCCGGGGCGCCGTGCTGCACGCGCTCGACATAGGCGGCGAGGCCGGCGGGGTCGGCGAGCTGCGCCCGGTACTGCCAGCGCACCAGGCTGCCGGGCTGCAGCAGGTTCGAGGCGCGCAGCGCGTCGATGGACACCATCAGCCGGGGCCCGAAGCCGATGCCGGTGGACAGAGCGTCCGGCTCGCGGACGATGGTGCCGCGCAGTACGAGATCGACATCGCCGAGACGGAAATGGTCGCCCGTCTTCAGGCCGAGCCGCTCGGCCAGCGCCGGGTCGACCACCGCGCCGAAAGCCTTGCCCTCCCCTTCCCCGTCGCGGGCAAGGGCGTTCGGGACGGACTGCGGCGGATCGAGCTCCAGCGCGCCGACCATGGGATAGGCGCTGTCCACCGCCTTCACCTCGGCGAGGGTGGCGTCGAGCGTCTCGCCGCTGCCCGTGCGGGCCATGGCGCGGGTGGTAGCGATGGCCGCCACGCGCCCGCCCGAGGCAATCAGCGCGTATTCCTCCGGGCTCGCCTCGCGCTGGACCAGCGAGAAGGCGGCATCGCCCCCGAGCAGCGTCGCGCCCTCGCGGGCGAGCCCGTCGGTCAGCGCGCGCGAGAAGGCGCCGACGCCGGCGATGGCCGCGACGCCGAGCGCGAGGCAGGCGAGGAACACGGCGAAGCCGCGCAGGCCGCCGCGCAGTTCGCGCAGGGCGAAGCGCAGGGCCAGCGGGCCACGCCCGGAACGCCGGGCGGAAGGCGCATGGCCCGCGCCGGCGGTGGCGGAAAGCTGCTCCGTGCTCATGCGGGAATTCCGGCCGCGTCGGTTTCCACCGCGCCCGAGCGCAGCCGGACGGTGCGGTCGCAGCGCTTCGCCAGCGTCGCGTCATGGGTGACGATGACCAGCGTCGCGCCTCGCCGCGCCTGCGCCTCGAACAGCAGGTCCATGATCTGGCGGCCGGTCGCCTCGTCCAGATTGCCGGTCGGTTCGTCGGCGACGAGGATGCGGGGCTCCGGCGCCAGCGCGCGGGCGACCGCCACGCGCTGCTGCTCGCCGCCGGAGAGCTGGGCGGGGTAATGGTCGAGCCGGTGGCCGAGGCCCACCGCCGTCAGCTCGGCGGCGGCGCGCTCGAAGGCATCGGCGCGGCCGGCAAGCTCCAGCGGCACCGCCACATTCTCGATCGCCGTCATGGTCGGGATGAGATGGAAGGCCTGGAAGACGATGCCGACATGGCGGCCGCGAAAGCGGGCGAGGGCGTCCTCGTCCAGCCCGGTCAGCTCCTGCCCCGCCACCTGCACGCTGCCTGCATCGGCGCGCTCAAGGCCTGCCAGCACCATCAGCAGGCTCGACTTGCCCGAGCCCGACGGGCCGACGAGGCCGACCGCCTCGCCGGGCGCGATGCTCAGAGATACGCCCTTGAGAATGTGCACCCGCGCCGCGCCGCTGCCGAGCGAGAGCTCGACGCCGTCGAGCCGCACGGCCTGGCCGGGGGCGGTCTGCGTCTCGGGACGTGCGGCGGTGCGGGAAATGTCGGGCTGAGGGTGAGACTGCATGTCGTCCTGTGCGTTGAAGGCGGGCGGCGGGAAAACGTCGCCGCATCGCCTCTTTGCGGCCGGGAATGGTCGCAACATATGCTGCACTGCATCGCTTTGGGAAAGGTTCGGCCTTGTCACGATTGCTCCAGTTGCTTCTTCTTGCCGGCGCACTGATGGCCGCTGCGGCACCTGCCGGCGCCGAGTCCCTGCGCATCGTGGCGCTTGGCGACAGCCTGACCGCCGGCCACGGGCTGCCCGCCAACCAGAGCTTTCCCGTGCGTCTGCAGGCGGCGCTGAAGGCCAAGGGACACGATGTCGTGATCGAGAATGCCGGCGTTTCCGGCGACACCACCTCCGGGGGCCTGGCGCGGCTGGACTGGTCGGTGCCCGACGGCACCGACGGGGTGATCCTCGAACTCGGCGCCAATGACGCGCTGCGCGGGCTCGATCCGGCGATCCCGGAGAAGTCGCTCACCGCCATTCTGGAGCGGCTGAAGGCGCGCAAGATTCCCGTGCTGCTGGCCGGCATGCGGGCGCCGCCCAATTACGGTTTCGAATATGTCGCGAAGTTCGACCCTATCTATCCGCACCTCGCCGAAGAGTTCGGCGTGCCCTTCTATCCGTTCTTTCTTGACGGGGTGGCGGGCAATACCAAGCTGAACCAGGCGGACGGCATCCACCCGACGGGGGAGGGCGTCGACATCATCGTCGCGCGCATGCTGCCGGCCGTTGAGGCCTTCATCGCGACGCTGCCCGCCCGCACGGACTGACGGCGCAAGAACCTGCATCGGAGCTGACCGTGTCGCCGTGTCGCTCGACGTGGGCGCGCATGGTGCTGTATTGAGGACGCCCGGCAGGCGGGCGGCGGCGCAGTCGACGTCCCGCCGCGCTTCGCCACCAATGCGCCGATGAAATACCGCGCCCGATGAAATACCGCCGTGAGATTGATGGCCTGAGAGCCGTCGCCGTCGTTCCCGTCATCCTGTTTCATGCCGGCTTCGAGGTATTCAGCGGTGGCTTCGTCGGTGTCGACGTCTTCTTCGTCATCAGCGGCTACCTGATCACCATTATCCTCCTGACGGAGATCGAGAAAGGCGAATTCTCGATCGCGAAGTTCTACGAGCGGCGGGCGCGGCGCATCCTGCCGGCGCTGTTCGTGGTCATGGCGGCCTGCCTGCCCTTCGCCTGGCTGTGGATGGTGCCGGACCAGCTCAAGGCGTTCGGGCAGAGCGTCACCGCCGTCGTGTTCTTCGTCTCGAACATCCTGTTCTGGCAGGAATCGGGCGGCTATTTCGCTCCCGCCGCCGAGCTGAAGCCGCTGCTGCACACGTGGAGCCTGGCGGTTGAGGAGCAATATTACCTGCTGGCGCCGGTCTCGCTGGCGCTGCTCTGGCGCTTTGGCCGGCGCGCCGTGTTCTGGTGCGTGGTGGCGACCGCGCTGGCCAGCCTGCTGGCCACCGAATGGGGCTGGCGCTTCGCTCCGCGCGCCAATTTCTACCTGCCGCAGTTCCGCATCTGGGAACTGCTGGCGGGCTCGATCTGCGGCTTCATCGCGACGAGCCGCGCGCCGCGCCCGAACGAGCTTCTCGCCGCCATCGGTCTTGCGCTGATCGTCTTTGCGATCTTCGCCTTCGATTCCGGCACGCCGTTTCCGAGCTTCTACGCGCTGGTGCCGGTGGTCGGGGCGTCGCTGATCGTGCTCTACGCCCACAAGGGCACCTTCACCGCGCGGCTCCTCTCGACGCCGGTTCTCGTGGGCATCGGGCTGATCAGCTACAGCGCCTATCTCTGGCACCAGCCGCTTTTTGCCTTCGCGCGCATCCGCTCGATGGCCGACCCCTCGCCGGAGCTGATGTCGGGTCTGGCGGTGCTCTCCCTCGCGCTCGCCTATTTGAGCTGGCGCTATGTCGAGCAGCCATTCCGGCGCGGGCCCATTCCGCTGCTGCCGAGCCGGCAGGCAGTGTTCCGGGCGAGCACGGTGGCGGGCGTGCTGTTCGCCGCCATCGGCACCTATGCCAATGTCTCCAAGGGCATTCCCAGCCGTCTCGCCGCCATCGAGCCCGGCAGCCGCGAGGAGCGCCTGATGGCCTCGGCGCGCATGCCCATGGGCACCGGGCGCTGCGAGCCCGGCCCCCGCACGAACGGGGCCGGCGCCCTCTGCGCCGTCTTCGAGCCGGCGAACGCCGAACGCCGCATTCTCATTGTCGGCGACAGCCATTCCTCGGTCATGCTGCCGGCCTGGGCGGGGGTGGGCGAGCGCAATGCCGTCTACTGGCTCGGCGCACCCGGCTGCCCGCCGCTCATCGGCGTGAGCGTGCACGGCGGCATGTTCGATCTCGGCGTGTGCGAGGACGTCGCCCGCCGGCAGATCGAGATGGTGAAGGAGCGCGGCTTCGACACGGTCGTGCTGGTCGCGCGCTGGTCGCTCTATCCCGACGGCTACAATCCGGGCCTCGGCCGGCGGGTAAGCCTGTCGCGCGAGGGCGAGATGCGCGGCACCTCGCAGGCCGACTCCGCCGAGCTGTTCGCACAGGCGCTGCCCAACACCGTTGCCGCCTATCTCGCCCTCGGCGTGAATGTCGTGCTGGTCGAGCAGATTCCCGAGCAGAAGGTGCTGCCGGAGAAGACGTTGCAGCAGGCCGCCCTGCTCGGCATGAGCGGCGGGGTCGACGACGAGGCGTTCGAGAAGGCGATCTGGGAAAGCTCGACGACGGTGGAGGAGGGCCGCAAGCGCCTCGCCTTCACCCGCGACGTGGTGGAGAAGCTGCGGGGCGAGAAGGTCTGGGTGGTGTCCTTCGAGGACGCCTTCGAGCGCAATGGCCGCTATGTCTGGGGCGACCGCGGCGGCGCCTTCTATTCGGACCAGAACCATCTCTCGGTGCATGGCACGGAGTTTCTCCGGGACAGCGTGACGCGCGCCTTCGAGCAGATCAGCCGGCAGGCGCGCGGCGACATGTCGGCGGTCGCCGACCACCCCTGAGGAGGGTCGGCCGGCATTCCGGTCCGGCAACTTGTGCGCGATGGCGACGCTGCCTATGGTGTCGCCACTTTCCTCAACCTTCCGAAAAGCTCCCCATGCAGTACCGTCCGCTAGGCCGCACCGGCCTCGAGGTCAGCGCGATCTGTCTCGGCACCATGACCTATGGCCAGCAGAACACCGAGGCCGAGGGCCACGAACAGCTCGATTACGCGCTCGATCAAGGCATCAACTTCCTCGACACCGCCGAGCTCTATTCCATCCCGCCCAGACCCGAGACGCAGGGCTCCACCGAGCGCATCATCGGCTCCTGGCTCAAGGCGCGCGGCAACCGCGACAAGGTGATCCTGGCGACCAAGGCCGTCGGCCTGTCCGAGATGACCTGGTTCCGCGACGACGGCGCGCCGGGCCGGCCGACCCGCCCGCAGATTCGCGAGGCGGTGGAGAAGAGCCTGCGCCGGCTGCAGACCGACTATATCGATCTCTACCAGCTCCACTGGCCGGGCCGGCCCATGCAGTGGGGCGCCAATCCCACGCGCTGGAAGACGCAGCCGGGCGAGGAGACGCCGATCGCCGAGACGCTGGCCGCCTTCGCCGAGCTGGTGGCGGAGGGCAAGATCCGCCATTTCGGCCTCTCCAATGAGAGCGCCTGGGGCACGATGCGCTTCCTCGCGGAGGCCGAACGCACCGGCGGGCCGCGCGCGGTCTCGATCCAGAACGCCTACAACCTGCTGAACCGCACCTATGAGACGGCGCTTGCCGAGGTGAGCCTGCGCGAACAGGTGGGCCTGCTCGCCTATTCCCCGCTGGCGCAGGGCTACCTGACCGGCAAGTACCAGAAGGGCGCGCTGCCGGCCGGGGCGCGCACGACGCTGTTCAAGCGGGCGACGCGCTACCAGGTGCCGGGCGCGGAGGAGGCGGTGGACGACTATCTCGCCATCGCCCGCGACGCCGGGCTCGACCCCGCACAGATGGCCATCGCCTTCTGCCTGACGCGCCCATTCATGACGTCGGCGATCATCGGCGCCACCTCGATGGAGCAGCTCGTCGCCGATATCGGCGCGGCGCAGGTTACGCTGTCGGCCGAGGTGCTGGAGCGCATCGATGCGGTGCACCAACTGCGCGGCAACCCCTGCCCCTGAGCAATAGGCCGGCGGCGGGCTGTGCCTGCCGCCGGTCCCGGATGCTGCACCCGGCGCCCGCTCCGGCGCGAAGCGGAGCAGCATGTGTCGAACTAGCCGACCTTCTCGCTGCGAGACCGCGTCGACCATTCGGCGAAGCTCGGCGTCGGCATCTCGAAACGGTCGCGGATGGTGGAGCAGACGCTCCCTCCGAGCCGCGCGATTGCGTCCAGCCGCGCCGGGTCGATGCGCAGGCGCTCCGTGTCCACGACGTCGGAGCGGTAATGGGCATAGACGATCTCGCCGAGGATGATCTGCCGCGATCTGCCGAGTTCGAGCGTGAGATGGCGGCGGCATTCCAGCGCCGCCGGCGCCTCCTTTATCCACGGCGAGGCGACCTTGACCCCCGGCACGGGCGTGAACCCCGCCGCGCTGAGCTCGTCCGCCCCCGGCGGGAAATCGGCCGCGCACAGATGCATGCTCTCGGCGATAGCGTGGGAGACGATGTTGACCGTGAACACCTCGGTCAGCCGGATGTTCAGCGCCGTGTCCTTGAACGACATGTCGGCATGGTTCTCGACCCCCAGCGCCAGGATGGGCGGATCGGCGGAGAGGCAGTTGAAGAAGCTGAACGGCGCCGCGTTCACCCGACCCTGCGGATCGACGGTGGTGACGAGCGCGATTGGGCGCGGCACGATGGTGCCGATCATCAGCTTGTAGCGCTCGCGTTCGCCAAGCGCGCGAAAGTCGAAGGCGACGGAATCGGTTTCGGGTTCGCGGTGCAGGCTCATGCGTCGAGCCCCTTGATTCGCGCGGCATAGGGCGCCAGCACGTCGCGTATGTCGCGTTCCGTCTTCTGCTGGAGCAGAGCACGGCTCGCGACGGCCTCCAGATGATGATCCATGAGCTCGACGGCGCGCGCGCCCTTGCCCGCGATCAGCGCGTCCACGATTTCCCCATGCTCGCTCACGCCGCAGTCCGAGGAGTGCGGCCGCCCATACATGGCGAGGATGAGCGAACAGCGCGACACCACCTCGGTGACATAGCGTACCAGCACATGGTTGCCGGTCAGCCGGGCGAGCAGCAGATGGAATTCCCCGGCGAGGCGGATCGATTCCACCTCGTTATGGCCGGACACTTCGTGCTCGCGGGCGACATGCTCGCGCAGCACCGCGATCTCGTCGGGCTTCAGCTTGCCGGAAAGGCATTCGGTGACGATCCGTTCAAGGCCCCGGCGGACCACGAACACATCACGTCCCTCGTCGAGCGTCGGATTGGCGACGAAGGCGCCGCGATTGGGTTTCAACTCGACCAGTCCTTCCACGGCAAGACGCCCGAGCGCCTCGCGCGCGATGGTGCGGCTTGTACCGAAGGCATCGCCGATGGCGTCCTCCGGGAGCTTGGCTCCGGGCTGGAGCCGCTGCTCGATGATGGCCTGGCGAAGCGCGTCCTGAACCGCCTCGGTGCGGGAGATCGTCCCGCTTTCGCCGGCGGCAGGGGGACCTTTCCCCTTCGCGGTCGGGTCGTTGACGGAGCGCGAAGCGCCCTTCTTCACACGGATGCTCATGCGACTTCTCTGGGTTTCGTATGCACTGAATCAGCCGGCCGAGGCGGTGGCAGCCTTGCGCGCCTTCACCCAGCTGTCGAGGACGACGATGGCCTGCGCGTCCATCTCCTGCTGCGCGGGCATGGCGCGGTCCTCGACGAGGGCCCCCGCCGCGAGGCGCAGCGCCTCGACGTCGATCGGATGGCGCTCCGCCGGGGTAAGGGTCGCGAACGCCTCGCCCGCCTGGCCTTGCGAGGCGGCGTAATAGAGCCGGGAGATGCCCGAGACCTCCATCACCGCCACGCACATCGCGCAGGGCTCGCATGAGGTGTAGAGCTCGCAGCCGGTGAGGTCGACGCATTCCAGCCGCCGGCAGGCGTCGCGGATCGCTTCCACCTCGCTATGCGAGGTCGGGTCGAAATGGGCGAGCGAGTGGTTGAGCCCCTCGCCGACGATCTCGCCGTTCCTGACGATCACGCAGCCGAACGGTTCGGTGCCCGGCTCGTCGAGTGCCCGGCGCGAAATGTCGATCGCGCGGCGCATGAAGTTCTCGCGGTACATGGTTTCCTCCTTGGAAGTACGGGGCGAACGGAGCCCGCAGCCGGCCATCAATGTGCCTGGGCGGGTTGCGGCAGCAGCCAGGCGTGTTGCGGGTTCCAGCTCAGCCGCACCTTGCGGCCAGGTACCAGATCGAGCGCCTCAATCTCGTGCTGCTGCTTCTGCACGCGGAACTCGGCACCGCCCTCGATCTCGACGAAGACAGTCTGCGTCGAGCCGACGAATTCGAGGCCGAGCACCGTGCCCGCGAGGCCCTCGCCATCGGCCGCCAGCGCGATGCGGTCGGCGGCGATGACGAAATCGCCCGAGCTTCCCTCGGGCCGCGGCGTCGCGGATGGCACGCGGAACTCGCCGAGCGCCCCGGCGATGTCGAGCAGGCCGTCACGCTCGCCCCGCACCTCGCCGCGCACCAGATTGTTCATGCCCATGAACTCGGCGACGAAGGCGTTGGCGGGCGCGCGGTAGACGTCCTGCGGGCGTCCGACCTGCTGGATGGAGCCTTCGCTCATGATGACGATGCGGTCCGCCAGCGCGAAGGCCTCCGACTGGGCATGCGTGACATAGACGAAGGTGATGCCAAGTTCGCGATGCAGGCGCGACAGCTCGGTCTGCATCCGCACCCGCAGATGCGCGTCGAGCGCGGAGAGCGGCTCGTCGAGCAGGAGAACGGAAGGCTCCGTCACCAGCGCCCGGGCGATTGCCACGCGCTGGCGCTGGCCGCCGGAGAGCTGGGCGACGTTGCGTTCGGCCATTCCGGCGAGGCCGAGACGGTCGAGCCATTCCAGCGCGCGCCGGCGCCGCTCGGCCGTGCCGACCTTCTGCATGCGCAGGGGAAAAGCGACATTCTCCGCGACGGTGAGGAACGGGAACAGGGCGAGGCTCTGCCACACCATCGGCGTGTTGCGCTGGAAGGCCGGCACGCCGCGCATGCTGTCCCCGCCGATGCGGATTTCGCCGCCGGTCGGCTCGTCGAGCCCGGCGATGAGCCGCAGCGTCGTCGACTTGCCGCAGCCCGAGGGGCCCATGAGGGCGATGAACTCGCCGGCCTCGATGTCGAGGTCGACGGACTTCACGGCGTGGTGGTCGGCATAGCGCTTGTCGAGCTGGTCGAGCGCGATGAACGGCGTCTTCATGTCACTCTCCGGGATCGGGGCTGGGACGACGGCCGGCGCGCACGCCGGTGAAGCGCTGTGCGATCAGCACCAGCGCGATGCTGACCACCAGCACCACGGCGCCGATGGCGTTGATCTTCGGGTTCACCTGTCCCTGCAGCAGATTGAGGATGCGCACCGGCAGCGTCTCGTGCACGCCGCCGACGAACCAGGCGATGAGGAACTCGTCGAACGACACCGCCGCCGACAGGAAGAACGAGGCGATGAGCGCCGGCTTGCAGAACGGCAGAACGACATGCACCAGCGCCGCTGCCGGCGAGGCACCGAGGTTCCAGGCCGCCGGTTCGAGATCGCGGCTGAGATCGTTGAGCCGCAGCCGGATGATCGCCATGGAGAAAGAGGTGGCGATGGCGACATGGCAGGCCATCACCGTCTCCAGCCGGCCGAACAGGCCGATGCGCGACAGGAACGCCAGCATCGCCATGCCGAGGATGGTCGCCGGCACCGCAGGCGGCACCGCCACCAGCAGCACGAAGGGCAGCTTGAGCCGGAAGCGGTAGCGGAAATCGATATAGGCCGCCGCGAAGCCGAGCGCGGTGGAGAGCACGGCCGTCCCGAATCCGACCTTTATGCTGTTGAGGAAAGCATCGCGGATCATCGGGTCGTCGAGGATCGCGCGGTGCCATTCGAGGCTGAAGCCGCCCCAGGGGATGGTCGGGAAGCGATTGGCGTCGAAGGAGAACACGACGATGACCAGCATCGGCGTGGCGATGAAGGCGAACAGCAGGCCGAGAAAGCCGTACTGGGCGAGGCGCGACAGGCGGGTGGCGAGGCTGCGGTTCATCGTGCCGCCTCCTTCCGTCCCGTGCGGCCGCGCGACAGGTACTGGCCGAGGCTAAGGACCAGCGCCAGCATCACCAGCATTGAGACGCCGATCACCGAGGCGCGCGGCCATTGCGAGCCGGACTTCACCGTGTCGACGATCAGGATGGAGAGGGTCGGCGGCTTGGAGCCGGTCATGAAGAGCGGGCTGATATAGTCGCCGAAAGCCAGCAGGAAGCTGGTGGTCGCGGTCAGCGCGATGGCCGGGCGCAGCGAGGGAATGATCACATGGGCGATCACCCGCGCGCGGCGGCAGCCGAGATTTTCCGCCGCTTCGATCAGCGTCCGGTCGATCCCGGCCATGGCGAAGACGAGGATCAGGACCGCGATCGGCAGGGTCAGCGTCAACAGCCCGACCTGCAGCGAGAACGCCCCGCCGAGCAGCGGCAGCGGGCCGATGCCGATCCCGCCGAGCAGGGCGTTGGTGATGCCCTCCGGGCTCAGCACGATCTGCCACGCATAGATGCGCAGCATGTAGCTGGAGAACACCGGCACCACGAGGAAGGCGACGGCGAGGTCCCGCGCCCGTGCACCCAGGCGGAAGGCGATGGTGTAGGCGGCGGGAAAGGCGATGGCGACGGCGAGCACCGTCGTCGTGCCCGCCACCAGGAAGGTGTGCACCAGCGCGCGTTGGAACGTTGCCGAGAACAGGATGCGCGTCCAGTTGTCCACCACGAAGGCCGGTTCCAGCCGGAACGACTTCACCTGCCAGAACGTCACCACGACAAGAAAGATCAGCGGCGCCGCGAAGAACACCGCCTGCCAGAGCACCACGGGAATGCCGAGCAGGCTGGGCAGCACGCCGGACGATCCGGCAATGCGCGGCCTCGGCAGCCGGAACCAGCGCCGGGAGGCGCTGGCACGCGTCGTCACAGAGGCGGCCGTCATGGCGAAACCCCTTTGTTCGCGTTGGATCAGAGGCTCTTGAACTCGCTCCAGGCGTCGTTCCAGTCGGCGATTTCCTGCTGCTTGGGCAGCTGGCGGAACTGGATCTTCTTGGCCTTGTACTCGTCCATCACGTTCGGGCCGGTCAGCGTCATGCGCAGGATCTCGGCCTCCTTCGGCATGGTCTCGTTGAGCAGCTTCCAGCCGGCGATGGAGGGGATCGACTTCTTGTTGTCGACCTTGGTCGCCATCTTCACCTGTCCCTCGGGCGAGGTGGTGTACTGGATGAACTGGCGGGCGAGGTCGCGCTTGGGCGTGCCCTTCACGATGGACAGCGATTCCGTCCACTGCAGGCCGCCTTCCTCGGGGATGATGGTGTCCACCGGCACGCCGTTCGTGCGCAGGCCGAGCGTGATCCATTCGCCGATGCCGGGCACAAGCTGGGCGCGGCCATTGGTGAGCGAGGAGAAGATGTCGGCAATGGTGTAGAAGCCGGAAGCCTGCGGCTTCAGCGAGAACAGCTTCTCCTTCACCGCCTCGAAATGCGCTTCGTCGATGTCGAAGGGCGGACGGTTGCCATTGGCGAGGCTGATCGAGCCGATAGAAGGCAGATACCAGTCGAAGAAGCCGACCTTGCCCTTGGCCTTGTCGCTCCACATCGCGGCGTAGGAGGCGACCTCCTTCGGCGTGAACTCCTTCGTGTTGTAGGACAGGCCGAGATAGCCGAAATCGGTCATCACGCCGTAGAGCTTGCCGTCGAACCAGTGCAGCGGAAACTTCTGGAACTCGGGCCAGAAATCCTTGAGGGGGTAATCCGCCGGATCGAGCTCTTCGATAAAGTCGGCTGCATGCAACAAGTGCATGTACTCGGCGTCGGCGAGAACCACATCGAAGGAGCCCGGCGGCGACTGGTTGATGACGGCGAGCATCTGGTCGCCGCCGACATATTCCTTGATGCGGATCTTGACGCCGTTCTCCTTCTCGAACTGCTCGACGAGATAGGGATCGGCATTGCCGGGCCAGGAGAGATAGTTCAGCACCTTGGGATCGTCGGCCTGCGCCGGGGACCAGCGCGAGGCGGCGGCGAGCGCGCCGGCGGCGGCGCCGGCCTTGAGGAAGGAGCGGCGACTGATGTCGCCCGAAACGAAGGATGTGCGCATCGGGTCTGTTCCTGCTTCTGGATTTTTTGCATGCATCAAGTGCATGCGATTTATGAAGCAAGTGGCGTGCCATTCGTCTGGGCAGACTCAAGCTCAGTCGATTCAAGGAGTTGCGTGACGCGGCTGCTTTTGGCGCTCGGCGCCACCTGCACGGAAAATGTCTGAAAGGGTTAAATCGTATGCACGACTGCGTGCAATGTGCGGACGTCCTCGCGGGAGAGGATGGCTCGTCGCAGGACGATTTTTATTCGCGTGCGGACGATTCGATCTGATTGCGCAGCACTGCCAGGCGGGGGGCCAATTGCGCCTCGAAGCTGTAGGCACGCGCCGCCTGCTTGCGGCCATTGCGCGCCAGCTCGGCCAGTTCGTGGGGGTGTTCCCTGTACCAGCTCAGCTTTTCGACGATCGCATCGACGTCGTAGGGAACGATCACGATGTCGCGTCCGTCGACGAAGGCGCAATTGAGGTTTAGCGGATCGGTGCAGAAGAGCGCCACCTCGTTCAGCATCGCGTCCGATCCGCAGGCGGTGGGAAACCCGTCGAAGGCGCCGGGGCTGATGACGAAGGGAATGTTGCACAGCAGGATCAGGTCTTTGTCCCGATAGAAATCGCGCAGCCATTCCTGATCGCGCAGGCCGTAGAAGCTGATACGCCGCTCCAGCCCGGCGATGGAGAGGTCGTCTTCGCCGAAGCCGCCGACGACGTGGAAGTGGCAGTCCTCGAAGCGGGCCGCGAGCATGCGTGCTACGTCCAGGAAGATGTCGTAGCCCTTGTCGTGCCCGTCCGACGTGTATTTATGCGCCGTAAAACAGATGTCCAGCCGCTCCTTTCCATTCTTGTAATAAATATGCGGAGCAGATGACGCTACAAGAGTTTCCGTAGGGGTCACTACCCCGTATATGAATTCTATGTCTTCTTTCTCGCAGAACCCCTGATCGATAATATAGTCGAATGTGAGCTTCTGCGTCACGATCACTTTTCGGAACATCGGGCTGCCGAAGACACGGCGCAGGCGTTCGTCGGACGCCGGGTCATGGATGTAGAACGAGCCTCCCGGATAGAGCGTGAACACGAAGGGAATGTTGCTGGCCTCCAAATAGGCCACGTTCTCCCAGGCATTTCCCGCGAATACAGCATAGCCGCACCGCGCCGTGATGGTCGGCGGGAGATCGGCAAAGGGAAGGGTGCGGCCGAGGAGGGCGGGCGCCCGCTCATCATGCTCGGCGATGACCTCGCGAACGTCACGCGGATCCTTGAAGAAGGAAAAAGCGCGCCCCGTGGTGAACACCCGCATGCGCTCGAACATCGCCAGATAGGTGTCGAGTTCCTCCAGTCGGAAACCGGAATGCGGGTGCGGGAAGGCATCGTCGAGGACGATGAGGTCCAGCGGCGATGAAGGCTCGGGAGGATCGGAACGGGGCAGCGGCTCGTCGGGAGGTGCGACCGGTTCAATGTGCGCGGGCCTTGCGAACAGGCGCCGCCAGTGCCGCTGGAGCTTCTTGCGGGCGGTCGAGACCCTTCCCCGCCGCTTCGTCGGCGCCCTTGCTGGTGGCATCTCTACTTCGGCTTGCTCGACAACCGGCAGGGGCTGGGCCGGGAGCGCGCGATTCCGCTCCGGCTGCGGCCCGGCGCTGCGGCGACGCGCGTCCATCTCCGCCGTCAGGGCCCGCCGATTGGATTCGATATAGCGCGCGAAACGGTCACGATAGCGAAAGCCGAAAAAGCGATCGAGCCGCATGCCGATTGTGATGGCGGCCGCGAACCTTTCATAAGCGGGACGGCTGGACCATATCGAGCTCCCATGCAGCCGATAGGCAGCCATGGTCTGGTCGATGAACTTTATCTTCCCATGCTCGGCATTCAGTATGTCGAAGGGCCAGTCGCAACCCGGAAGGGTGTACATCCATGCCGGAATCTCTTCGACGAGGCGGTTGCGGACCATGCAAGACGGCGTCGAGATGTAGTCGCCCTCGCAGAGGTCGGCGGCCGTGCTGGTGTCGGGCAGCGTGCTGAACAGGGGCCGGATCGGCCGCCCGGCGTCGTCGACCAGCAGGACGTTGTGGAAGCAGATCGCATAATCGCGGTGGGCGTCGAGGAAGTCGACCTGCTTCTGGAGCTTGAGCGGGTCGGTCCAGAAATCGTCGCCCTCCAGGAAGGCGACGTATTCCCCACGGCAATCCTTGTAGGTTTCGAGATAGTTGGCGACCGCCCCCAGGTTGCCGGGGCGCTCGACCAGATGGATGCGGTCGGGGTAGCGGTCGCGATAGTCCCGGCAGATCGCCAGCGTGGCATCGCTGGAGCAATCCTCCCCGACCACCAGCTCGACGTCGAAATCCGTCTTCTGCGACAGGGCGCTCTCGATGGCCTGCCCGATATAGCGTTCCTGATTGTAGGTGATGATCGACACCGACACCCTCGGCGCGGGCTCTGTGTCGAGGAAGCGCTGCGCGTGCCGTTCCAGAGACCGGCAGAACGCGCCGAGGTCGCGAATGAGGGCGCCGTCGCTCGAGCCGATAAAAACAGCATAGGTGGCGGTCTCGAAGACCAGCGACATCCTTTCCTTGGCATAGGAAAGAGCATCGCCGACAGACGGCCAATCGATATCGTCCAGAACCAGTATCGCGCCATCGGTCATGATCCCGATGTAGTTCATGACGTCGGCGAGTGCGTGAGCGCGGTCGTGGTTTCCGTCGATATGAACCATGTCCGCGAGGATGCCGCGCGCGCGCAGAAGACCGCCCGCCCGCGCGGATGTCTCGCGAAGCAGCTCGCAGGAGGAGGCCAGCTTCACCTCGTCGCGCCGCCGCAGGAATTCGTCATGCACGGCGTCGTAGTCGGTGGCCTCGATGAAAGCCGTCACGGCGTCGAACTGCGCTGGCGGAATGTCCTGCTCATAGGCAGCCGAGCGCAGATAGGGGTCGATGCCGTAGCTGCGGCCGCCTCGCGCCGCGAAGGACAACGCCATGGGAAGCAGGCTGCGCCCGCGATAGACGCCGATCTCGACATAACTCTTCAGGCCGAGGCGGCCGGCAAGCCCGGCCATGACGTAAATCTTGTCGAGCGCGCTTCCGCCTCCCATGTCGACGGGAATTGAGAAGAGCAGATCGGCCAGCTTGCGGATATCGGTCATGGTGCTCCGGCAAGGGTGAGTGGTTCGGCGAGGCGAGGCGAGGTGAGGCGTGGCGCGGCATCCCGTCAGTCCCGGCTATCGTCCGAGAGAAGCGAAAACCCCATAGAGACGTGACATCAGGCCGCGCTTGCGGTCCGGGCGCGGCATGGCATCGCCCATCGCCCGCTGGAAGGCCGCGACGGACATCGCGTCCTGTCGAATGTCGGGCGGCGCCCGAAATATCGCTTCGAGCGCGATCTCTCTGAAAAGGCCGCGACGGTGCCCCTCATGCGCAAGGAGGTAGCGCAGGAGCTCGCGCGGGTCTGGGGATGCAGCGGTCGCCGCACCGGACAACTCGCCGCCGAGAAAGGCGGCCGCGAAATCTCCTGCGTCGATCTCCTCGAAGAACCTTCGAAGGATGAACAAGCCCTCGCGCGCGTCGCGCCGCCGCACCTCGGAGGCTCCGCCCGATGTGTTGCGGTCATGGACGCGAAACCGTACCAGCCGGTCGGCGAGGACGTGTATCTCGTGCTTCTGCAGCAGACGCAGCCACATGTCATAGTCGGGCAGCTGGCGCAGATAGTCGTCATAGGCTCCGCAACTCTCATAGACCTCGCGCCGGAGCAGGACGGAGGGGTGGCACAGGCAGTTTCCTTCCTCCGCCAGCCGCTTCAGCCACACATGCCGGGTGCCGTTTTCCCACGCGAAATTCCCGAGCGCGCCGGGCACGGCACGGTCCATGGGTGCGCCGGCGGCATCGACCCAGGACACGTCGGTGAAGACGGCGGCGATTTCGGGCGACCGGTCGAGAATGGCGAGCTGGCGTTCCAGCTTGTCCGGCTCCCAGGCGTCGTCGGAATTGCACACGGCGATGAACGGCGCGCGCGCCCGCCGCAACCCGACGTTCATCGCTGCGCTGGCGCCGACGTTGCTCGTGAGCGGGATGTGGACCAGCCGCGGATCGTCGAAACGGCCGATTACGGCGTTCGAGCCGTCCGGCGAAGCATCGTCGATCACGATCAACTCGATATCGCGGACGGACTGGCCGAGGACCGAGCCGATCGCCTCGGCGATGTACGCCTCATGCCGGTAGGACGGCATGACGACGGAAACCCGCGGTTTCCTCATGTGCCGGAGCCGCCCCGTTCGCCCGGCGCCGCCGGTGAGAAGGGCCGCGCCGGGACGCCGGCCACAGTGGCGCGAGCCGCCACATCGCCGACCACGCAGGCCCCTGCCGCGACGAAGGCGTCGTCGCCGATGATCAGCGGCTTGCCGGGGCTGCCGTTACGGATGGACGCACCGACGCCGATCCATACGCGCTCGCCGATCACGACATGGCCGGCGACATGAACACCCGGGCAGATCGTGGCATAGGCGCCGACATGCACGTCATGGGAGAGCACGCAGCCGAAGTTCACCAGGCTGAAATCACCGAGCTGCGCCGAGGCCGAGAGCACCGCTCCGTGAAAGACCTGGACCCCGATGCCGACGCGGGCCGAAGGCAGCATGCGCGCGGCGCGGCTGACGAAGCGCCCGAGCGGCAGGCCTGCGGCCGCAACCTTCGCGGCGAGCGTCATCCGCGCGGCGATCCCGCCGACGGCGATGAACCAGTCGCTGTCGCGGAGCCGGACGGCGGCATCCTCGAAGGACAGGACCGGCAGGCCGTCGATCTGCCGTCCGGAGGCGAAGTCGTCGACGAAGGCACGGACGTTCACACCGTCCGCCTCAAGCTCGAAGCGCAGTTCCCGGGCATGGCCCCCCGCGCCGTACAGTGTCGCTTCCCGAGGAAGCTGGAGTTCGTCCCGGCCCAGCATCGACTTGTCGCTCACGCTCCGGCGCCGGTCCGGCCCCGCTCACCGAATCCAGGATCTCAGTGCAGGCAGCCCGCCGCCGCCTCGCAGACATATCTGAGTTCCGCCTCTTCCATCTCATCGTACAGCGGAAGGGCGACAATACGTGAGGCGAGCCGTTCGGTGACAGCAAGTTGGTCCACGAGCGAGATCTCCCGGAAATAGGGCTGTTCGGCGAGATGAGGGCTGAAATAGGTGCCGAGCCCCACGCCGAGCGATTTCATGCGCTGGACGAAATCGGCACGGCAAACAGGAGCGCCCTCGGGCAGCAGGGCCGGCACGAACTGATGGGCGGTTCGCAGGCCGGTCAGTTCCTGAAACACGAAGTCGGGCAGCAGATTGCGATAGAGCGCGTAGAGGCCGGTACGGCGTTCGACGATCCGGTCGATCTCGTCGAGCTTCTTCAGCGCGAGCAGCGCAGGCAATTCGGCGAGCTTGGCATTGAGCCCCGGCATCTGGGACGAACGCCGGTCGTCGAAGCCGAAATTGGCCATCTGCCGCAGGCGCGCGATGCGATCCTTGTCGGCGCAATAGATGACGGCGCCTTCCGAGGTCGCGAAGGTCTTGGTCGCGTGCATCGAATACACGACCGCCATCGGCGCCGATCGCCCGAAAGCCCGTCCCTGGGCGTCAAGCGAGCCGAGTGAGGCTGCGGCATCGATCACGACCGGGACGCCGGTGCGCGCCGAAAGCTCGGCATAGCCCTCAAGGTCGAGGCAGTTGCCGAAGGTGGCACAGGGCAGAAGTGCCGCGACATCGTCGCCATGGCGTTCGAGCAGCCGGCGCTCCGCCTCGCGCGACGGTAGCCACGTCCCCGGCTCGACGTCGTACAGGATGGGCGTCAGGCCACACCAAGACACCGCATGAGCCGTTGCCGCGAAGGTGAAGGAAGGCACAAGGGCGAATTTCGCGCCGCGTCGACGGTTGAAGTAAGTGGCCTCGCGGAGCGCCAGCAGCAACGCGATGGTGGCGTTGCAGGCTGTCATGCACGCGCCTTCGTCTCCGAAGGCGCGGTGCAGCAGCCGGGTCTCGAACGCGGTGTTGACGGGCCCGAAATTCGAAAAGACGCCGGACGCCTCATGCGCGGCCAGCTCATCGAGATGATCGCTCAGGCGCACGGGCCGGGGCTTCAGGAATGGTACGCGCATGTGATTTCTTGTTCGTACAAGATACTCGCCGGGAGCGAAAAATCCTCTCGCTTGTCGCCTTCAGCAAGTTCGCGACGATACTGATGACCGGATGCGCGTATGTCCATAACTCCCACATGCCGACCTTGCCGCGAAGCAGCTGTCGCGGCTGGTCGATGCGCTGAGCTGTCGAGATAGCAAAAAAGGTGACGCCGGAGCGTCGCCCTTGTCTGGTGCAGACGTGACTGCTTGTTAACAGCCAGAGTCGCCAGCTCCCGCATCTTCTCGGACGGGCGCGAGCCGAAGTCCGGTGCGTCCCTCGCCGTTGAGCGCCGCGATGCACGTGCCATACGCCGCCGGCGTGACCGTTTCAAGCAGCGCCAGGCGGCGCTCATCAAATACCTTACGCATCCTGCCGTTCAACCAGACGCTGGACGATGCCAACGGCAGCTGCATCCTGTGTCCGCGCGAAGTAAAACACTAGCGCCAACAGTTAATTGCCGAGCACGGAGGTTACTGTTGAAAGGGTATCTTCGTAATATGATCGGTCACGACGGCTATGAAGGCCCGCAGCCGCTGAAGACGCCTCATGTCCCGGTGATAGCCCATCCAGATGTCTCGTGAGGGCGGCTCCGCCGGCAGATCGAGCTTGCGGAGACCCTCCATCTGACTTCCGACCATTTGCGGCAGGACGGCGATGCCGATGCCCTGGCGGGACATCCGCCCCTGCACGTTCCGATTGTTCGACCGCAGGAGCGGCTTGGCGTTCGGAAAGCTCTCGGTGAGCCAGGCAATATCCGGGAACTGGCCGGTCGAGGTGTCGTGGGTGATGAGCCGGAAGCCGGCTCCGTCGCCATAGACAGGCTCGGGCGAGCCGGCCGCGACGTAGACGCCATAGGGCAGGCGGACCAGCCGTCGCTGCACCACGTCGGGGTTGTCGAACGGGACGATCCGGAAAGCGATGTCGGCCTCCCGCTGGGCGAGGCTGAACAGCCGGGTCCCGGTGAGAATTTCCAGATCGACGTGTGGACAGATCTTCGCGTAGTCGTCGATGATCGGCGGCAGGACATAGGCCCCGAACCAGTCGGCGGAGGATATGCGCAAGGTGCCCTGAAGCGCCTGCTCCTGTCCGGCAAGCCGCCGCTCGATGGCCAGCGCGCCTTCCTCCATCTGCTCCGCCAGGGCGATGACGGCGCTGCCTTCCTCCGTCGGAATGAAACCGTCGGCCGTTCGTTGAAACAACGTGTGGCCGGTGGCCAGTTCGAGCGCCCGAAGGCGGCGTCCGACGGTGGGGTGGCTCAAACCAAGAGTACGGGCGGCGGCGCCCAGCGTGCCGGCACGGGCTATGGCCAGAAAGATCCTGACGTCGCTCCACTCCATCGCAGTGCCCACAAAAATGAACGGAGAACGTACGATACTGTCAGTTATTGAACAAATCCAATCACCTACATTCGCCTCATCCCGTTGGGGATGGCGAGCACGCCGGCCATGTGGCGCCGGTCAACGCGGCGCCCGTTTCCGACGCTGAAGGAGGACATGATGAAGACCTGGCTGATCACGGGATGCTCGTCGGGCCTCGGCCGGCAGCTTGCCGAGGCCGTCGCCGCGCGCGGCGACCGCCTCGTTGCCACCGCTCGTTCGACGGAGAGCCTGAAATCCCTGTGCGATCGCTATCCCGAGACGGTGCGCAGCATTCCGCTCGACGTCGCTCGTACCGGCGACGCGGCAAGGGCCGTGGACCTGGCGGAAAGCGCGTTTGGCGACCTCGACGTCCTCGTCAACAATGCCGGCTTCGGCTTCATCGGCGCGATCGAAGAGGGGGAGCCCGACGAATACCGGCCGATGTTCGAGGTGAACCTGTTCGGGCTGATCGAGACGACCCGCGCCGCCCTGCCGGCACTGCGCAAACGTCCCGGCGCCCGCATCGTCAATCTCTCCTCCGGTGCCGGGATCGCCGGATCGGCGGGTTTCGGCTTCTACAATGCCAGCAAGTTTGCGGTCGAAGGCCTGTCCGAAGCGCTTGCCGATGAGCTTCGTCCGCTCGGCGTGCACGTGATCATCGTCGAGCCCGGCCCCTTCCGCACCGATTTTCTCGGTCGCTCGATGATCACTGCGGTGCGGGAGATCGCCGCCTATGCCGAGACGGTGCCGGCGAGACGCCAATACCGGCAGACCAATAACGGCCGGCAGGACGGCGATCCCGTCAAAGCCGTCGCCGTGATGCTGCAGGCGGTCGATGCCGCGCATCCGCCGCTGCATCTGCCGATCGGGCCGCGCGCCCACGCGACCGCCGAGCAGAAGCTGGACTCGTTCCGCGCGGACATCGCCGCCTGGCGCGACATCTCCATCGCCACCGACTTCGACCCACCGGATGGGGCGGCCTGAACCGGCCGGCGGCTGCCAAGTCTAGAGAACGGAACTACTCTCACGAGCGCGACAACATCTGAAGCCGTGGCCCTTGCGGCCGTCGGCGTCCGAAACGGTGACGCCCTGCTTGAGCCGCGGCGCTGGACGATGTTCGCGATCCTGCTGGTCGGCACGTTCCTGCCGCCGCTCGCCCTCAGCATTTATGGTGCGGTCTTCGGCCTGGCTGCGGTCATCGGGCAAGCGCTCGGCGGCCTCCTGATCTCGCTCGACATCATGGGGCTGGGTGGCGGGCGATCTTCCTGATCAACCTGCCGGTGGCGACGCTCGTCCGATCCGGCCGCCATCACGCAGGCGCTCATCGTCGCCATGCTCTGTATCGCCCTCCGTCTCGCCGGCGGTGTGGCTCTGAGCATCACCCTCGTCCGGCCTGCGCCTCCTCCGCAGGACGAGGGGGGCAGGTTTGAGATAATCTCCACGGCTCCATCAGAGCCGCTCTCTATTCGTTCGATGCTGATCGGCGCGACAATTGTGTTTCTGCTGGCCCATAAGCCAATAAGCTACGGCACCGGCGCCGCGCGGCACCTGTTTCGAGACGATTTTCCTTACCTTGAAGGCGTTTCTTCTGAAGACGTCCTCATTGATCGATCCGGCAGGTCAGTTCGTGCCGGTCACCGGTCATTTCCCGGAACGTCAGGCGATCCGCCAATCTCGTCATCAGCGCGAGCACGACACCGTCCATGATGGCCTGTTCGTCGGCATCAAGGCTCGGCGTAACGCCGCCGCGAAGCGGCCGGCCCTGCCAGGAGAAGGCCAGCTCCAGCTCATACTCGTCGAACCGCGTGGCGACTTGGATCTGACCGCCATCGGAAAGGGACGAAGCCACCTCCGCAAACTCCTCGGCGATCTGCGACAGCCGGAGCACCGCCTCACCGCGCGCCCCTTCCGTACCGCCGGTGCGGAGCAGGAACTGCTGCAAGGGTGCGAAGCCTGACGCTGGCGCCCAGCTCAAGTGCAGAACCTTACGGGCGCCGATCCGGAACAGCGCGTTCAGCGTCAACGCCGTCAAAAGCGCGAGCACCAGCGAGGAACTGACGAGCGGATGCAGCACGGGCGGCAGATGCTGGGCATAGAAGCCGGGCATCTCGTCGAAGGAGATTCCGAGGAAGAAGCTCAAACCGACCGCCAGTGTGCGGCGGGCGTCGAGCATGCGTTGCCCGAGAATGGATATCCCGGACAGCACGACATAGGTGGAGGCGAAAAGCAGCGCCGCACCGAGTACGCTCTGGGGGATGGTGAGCAGCACACTGGACGCGCGTGGCAGGAGGGCCAGGCTGACCCAGCCGATGCCGACCCCGATGGCGACGCGGCGGGCGAAGACCTCGGTTGCCACGGAAAGGCCGACGCTGGCGGAATAGGTGTTGAGGCCCATCGTGCCGATGGCACCGGCGAGGAGCGTGCCGAGGCCATCGGCAAGCACGCCGGCCTCTATGTTGGCATAGTCCGGCCGCTTCCACGCGGTGTCATTGACCTTCTGGCTGGCCACCATGTCGCCGAAGGCACGGAGCGTGCAGGCGAGCGCGCCGACCAGGAAACCCGGCAGCAGCGATGCCTCGAAGCTCGGCGTGACCAGCGGCCAGATGAACAGTCGGGGGACAAGAGAAGCGAGGTCGAAGCGAACGTCGCCGATGGCCATGCCGTAGCCCGTATGCAGGGCAATTCCCGCCGCCAGACCCGCCAGCACGGCCATCGTGCGCAGGCGCGTACCGCCCCACACCGCAAGACCGACCATGACCGCCAGCGCCGCAAAAGCGGGGCCGCTTTCCACCGCCGCCAGCGGCTGCTGGCCATCGTAGCCGATCACGAGCTTCAGGGCGACGATGCCGAGTATGATCCCGATCATCAGCACGGTCAGTCCGACGATCTCCACCGGCAGATAGGGCCGCAGCCGGCCGATGAAGCGGCTGAGGATGATTTCTGTGAAGCCCGCGACGATGGTGAGGCCGGCGACGGCGCCGAGGCCTCCCTCGCGCGCCGCCGACAGGGCTGCGGGAAGATAGGCGGCGGTGAATACGGCCGGCAGCAGGAAGCCGCTGCCGACCTGCGCCAAACCGAGTATCCGTCCACCCCACGCCTGCGCGAGCGTTGCCACGCCCATGGCCAGCATGGACAGCTGGAGGTAATGCGCCTGCATATCCTCGTCTGCGCCGGCCGCCCGAGCCACGAGCAGGGGGAAGACAAGCGTCACCGCCATCAGGCCGACATGCTGCGCGATGGAAATGAGAAGCACGCCTCGAGGCGGACGGGAATGAAGGTCGTAACGTGCGGTCATGAGAACCCGAGCATGAGCGCCGACGCCAACATCACGCGTGAGTCTCCTGAAGCGAAGGCGACGCCGCGAGGTGCAAGCCAACCACCGCGCGCGTAGCGTCGCAGGATATCCCGCTTACCCCAACGCTGAAAGGGGACGGCGGCGAGATGCCGTGAGCAGGCCGTAGGCGGTCTCGGCCTTCTTCATGGAGAGCGCTCAGCTCGCCCGGCTCCACGTTGTCCCCATCGACAACGATGGCGATATGCCCCTTATGATTGGCGCCGCCGTCGAACGCGGCACCTACCCCTTCGGTGGACCGGATTTCGATGTCGCTCGGCCAAAGCTGGCCAGGGGCCAGCGCCTCATGCCGCGCACCCAAAGATGGGTGACGCGCCGTAGTCGATATTCAGCTCCGCCTCGGCGACGGCTTCCTGATAGCGCGTGGTCGGGTTGGCGAAAATCCCGCGGATGAACGCATCGCGCGCGCGACGGTCTTCCGGGCTCTTCAGGATCTGGGCGTGATCGGCCTCATCTCCCGACTCCGAGAAGAGGCGGCCCGTGGGTGTCCGCAGGAATACTTCCGCAGCCTCGGCGGAAATCTTCAGATCGTATCCGGTCTCAAGCCAGATCGCGTTGCCATAAGCATCCAGACGGACGAGCGGCGCGGCTTTGCCGAAGAAGCCGTTCGACGCGTAGGTCTGCAGCCGCAAAATGCGATCGCCCTCAAAATCGACATGCTGCATGGCCAGCAGGTGCTCGTTGCCATAGCGGATGTCGAGAACGATGGAACCGGTGTCGGTTTCGGCATCGTAGCCTATGGAGGAGACGTCGACGCCGTCGATGATCGCAAACCACCAGACGTTGTTCTGCGCGGCGCATTGGGAACTTCTGTCTCCGTTTGGCGTTACTTTCGCCCGTGGTCGCTGATGAAGCGTTTTGCCTCGGTAGTGTGGCTGATCAGAAGAAACAATGGAGACAGAGAGCCCGTATGTGTGGAATCGCCGGAGAAATTCGCTTCGATGGCTCGCTTGCCGATCCTCGCGCCGTCGCTTCGATGATGGACGTTCTTGCGCCGCGTGGACCTGACGGCGCGGGTCTTGAGGCACGGGGAGCCGTCGCCTTCGGCCACCGGCGGCTGCGCATAATCGACCTGTCCGACAAGGCCGCACAGCCGATGGTCGATCCCGATCTCGGGCTGAGCCTTACCTTCAACGGCTGCATCTATAATTACCCGGAACTGCGCCGTGAACTGGAAGCCAAAGGCTACCGGTTCTTCTCCGATGGCGACACGGAGGTCATCCTCAAAGCCTATCACGCCTGGGGCGACACGTGCGTCGAGCGGTTCCACGGCATGTTCGCCTTCGTCATCGCCGAGCACGATACAGGCACGGTGACGCTCGCGCGCGACCGCCTGGGTATCAAGCCGCTCTACTATTCGCAGGGCGCTCGGTTGCTGCGGTTTGCATCAAGCCTGCCCGCGCTGCTGGCGACGCCCGACGTCGACCGCTCGATCGACCGCGAAGCCCTGCACAATTATATGAGCTTCCACGCCGTGGTGCCGCCGCCCCGCACCATTCTCAATGGTGTGCGCAAACTCGCTGCCGCAACGGTGCGCCGCTACGCAACGGACGGTTCTTTTGCCGAACGGACCTATTGGCGGCCTTCCCACGAGCGTCGACCTGCGGATGCTGGGATGACGGCGCGAGACTGGCGCGATCGCGTGCTTGAGGCGCTGCGCGTTGCGGTGCGGCGGCGCATGGTTGCCGACGTCCCGGTCGGCGTGCTGCTTTCGGGCGGGGTGGATTCATCCATCATCGTCGGTCTGCTGGCTGAGGAGGGACAGAGCGATCTCGCAACCTTCTCCATCGGCTTTGAGGAGGCCAATGGCGAGAAGGGCGACGAGTTTCTGTATTCCGACCTGATCGCCCGCACATTCGGCACCGACCACCATAAGATCTTTGTGCCCTCCAGCGACCTGATGGGGGCATTGCCGGACACCATCCACGCCATGTCCGAGCCGATGGTTTCCTACGACAATATCGGCTTCTACCTGCTGTCGCGGGAGGTGTCGAAGTCGATCAAGGTGGTCCAGTCCGGACAGGGTGCGGACGAGATATTCGCCGGCTATCATTGGTACCCGCCGCTCGCCGACAGCAATGACGTGGTCGGCGACTATGCGCACGGCTTCTTCGACCGCGACCACGCCACGCTGGCCCGCCAACTCGGTCCGGAGTGGATGGCGGACACAGATGCGAGCCGCGACCTTGTCGCCGCCCATCTGCTTGCGGACGGCGCCGCGACCCCGGTCGACCGCGCGCTGCGGCTGGATTCGCAGGTGATGCTGGTCGACGATCCGGTGAAGCGCGTGGACAACATGACCATGGCGTGGGGGCTGGAGGCGCGTGTGCCCTTCCTCGACCATGAGCTGGTGGAACTCGCGGCCACCATCCCGCACGCCTTCAAGCTCGCCCATGGCGGTAAGGGGGTGCTGAAGGACGCTGCCCGGCTGGTGGTGCCCCACGAGGTCATCGACCGGCCCAAGGGCTACTTCCCGGTGCCGCAGCTGAAATACATCTCCGGCCCGTATCTCGGCATGGTGAAGGATGTCCTAGGCTCGGAGCGAGCGCGCGAGCGCGGTCTGTTCCGGCAGGATTATCTCGACACCCTGTTCGCCGATCCGGTGTCGCACATCACCCCGCTGCGCGGTTCCGAGCTCTGGCAGGTCGCGTTGCTGGAGAGTTGGCTCCAGTCGCACGGCATCTGAGGGGGAACGCACCATGACACCCAACTGCGCCTTCGATGTCGGCTGGGGCCGGCTGATTTTCGGCCAGACCTTCGAAAGCCTCGGCGAACTGGTCGATGTCCTGCGCGAGGAAGCGCCGGGGCGGCGCGACATCGCCATCTATGTGGAGGAGCCACACGTCCTGCTGTCTTTCGCGCCACAGGAGGTGTTCCTCGACCCATCGCATACCTACCGCCTGCAGATGGCGGACTACCGCCCCTCGGAGCGCAAGCCGGCCGGCTTTGTCATCCGGCCGCTGGCTTCGCAGGCCGATGCCGACGCCATCAATCGTATCTACGCCTCGCGCGGCATGGTGACGGTGCCGCCGCAGTTCTTCCAGTCGGCGCGCGATCCCGACCCGATCACCTATCTGGTCGCCGAGGACGAGTTGACGGGACGGGTTATCGGCACGGTGACGGGTGTCGACCATAGGCTGGCCTTCAACGACCGGAAGCTGGGCACGTCGCTCTGGTGTCTGGCCGTGGACCCGCAGGCGCGCCAGCCCGGGATAGGAGAGGCGCTCGTGCGCCATCTGGCCGAGCATGTCTCGGCGCTGGGGGCGAGCTTTCTCGACCTGTCGGTCATGCACGACAATACACAGGCGATCGCGCTGTACGAAAAGCTCGGCTTCGAGCGTGTGACCATGTTCACCGTCAAGCGCAAGAACCCGATCAATGAGAAGCTGTTTGCCGGGGAGGGGGAGGTCGAGGGCTTCAATCCCTATGCGCGGATCATCATCGACGAGGCGCGCCGGCGCGGCATTCTGGTCGAACCCATCGATGCGAAGGGCGGCTTTTTCCGCCTCACCTTCGGCGCGCGTTCCGTGCGCTGTCGCGAGAGCCTGTCCGAGCTGACCTCGTCAGTCGCCATGTCGATCTGCGACGACAAGAGCAGCAGCCGGCAGGTCGTCGCTGACGCGGGGGTGCGGGTGCCGGCGCAACTGACCACGGCCGCGCCGATGGACGACATCGTGGCCTTTCTCAAGCAGCATCAGCGTCTGGTCGTGAAGCCGGCGCGCGGCGAGCAGGGGCAGGGCATCTCGGTCGGCCTGACAACCCTGGACGAACTGGACGCCGCGATCGTCGAGGCGCGCAAGGTCTCGAACGATATCCTGATCGAGGAATGCATTGACGGCGACGATCTGCGCCTCGTGGTGATCAATTTCAAGGTGGTGGCAGCCGCGATCCGGCGCCCGGCTACGGTGGTGGGTGACGGGAGCAGCACGATTGACGAACTTATTCAGGCGCAGAGCCGCCGAAGGGCGGCGGCAACGGGTGGCGAGTCCCGCATTCCGCGCGACGGAGAGACCGAACGGACAGTGCGTGCGGCTGGGTTCGATCTGAATTCCGTGCTGCCGGCGGGCCAGGAACTGAAGGTCCGACGCACCGCCAATCTACACACGGGCGGCACGATCCACGACGTCACGGACTCGGTGCATCCCGCATTGATCGAGGCCGGCGTCAAGGTGGCCCGCGCCATCGACATTCCTGTCGTCGGTGTCGACCTGATGGTTCGCGCGCCGACGGAGCCGGGCTACGCGTTCATTGAAGCCAATGAACGACCCGGCCTTGCCAATCATGAGCCTCAGCCGACCGCCGAGCGCTTCATCGATCTGCTGTTTCCACTCGCCATCCCTGCCGGCGTGCGACAGGTGCTTGAAACGTCGCAGGCGAGGGCGGACTTATGAGCCGACTGTCGATCGACGCCGACTATCTCGCCGACATGCTGGCGAAGCTGCTGGCGATCCCCAGCCCGACTGGGTACACCGACACGATCGTGCGTTTCGTCGCCCGCGAGCTTGCCTCCTTCGGGCTTGATGTCGAACTCACACGGCGCGGCGCCATCCGCGTGGTTCGGCCGGGACATACACATCTTGGCGCGCGTGCGCTCGTCGCCCATGTCGACACGCTTGGTGCGCAAGTAAAGTTTCTGAAACCGAACGGCCGGCTGGCTCTTGTCCCCATCGGAACCTGGTCGGCGCGCTTCGCCGAAGGCGCGCGGTGTACGGTCTTTACAGAGAAGGGCAGCTACACGGGCACGATTTTGCCGCTCAAGGCCTCCGGACATACCTTCAACGACGAAGTCGACAGCCTTCCGATTGGATGGGATTACGTCGAGATGCGCGTCGATGCCCGCGCACGCAACGCCGGCGACCTGTCACGTCTGGGCTTCGACGTGGGCGACATCGTTGCCATCGATCCTCAGCCGGAATTCCTCGAAAGCGGCTTCGTCGTCTCCCGCCACCTGGATGACAAGGCAGGCGTGGCGGTCATCCTCGCAGCGCTCAAAGCGCTACATGAGTCCAACACGAAGACGCCCGTGGACACCTGCTGGCTTTTCTCGATCTCGGAGGAGGTCGGCGTCGGGGCCTCGGCCGTGCTGACGTCCGACGTGGCGTCCCTTATTGCCATAGACAACGGAACATCGGCGCCGGGGCAGGCATCCGACGAGTTCGGCGTCACTGTTTGCCTCGCCGATCAGAGTGGCCCCTTCGACTACCATTTGACGAAAAAACTCGTCGAGCTGTGCCGTGCCAATGACATCCGCTACCAGAAGGATGTGTTCCGCTACTATCGATCGGATTCCGCAAGCGCCGTTGTGGCCGGTGCAGATGTACGCACGGCGCTGCTCACATTCGGCATCGACGCCTCGCACGGTTATGAGCGCATTCACATGCACGCCCTGCGCTCCTTGGCCGAGTTGATCACGGCCTATGTGCAGAGCCCGGTGGAGATCACCCGTGATTTCCAGCCGACAGCCGGTCTGAAAGGGTTCACACGGCAACCCAGCCAAGAGGCGGACCAGATCCTCTCCCCGGATGTACGCAGTGGGGATCTCGGCACCTAGTAGATTGGTGGTCCTCACGGACACACATGATTGGCCCTACGTCCGCCTACATCAGTCATCCGTTTGGGTTTCTTGCTGCAGTGCAGCCAACAGCGACATGAAGCGTTCGCCCTGTACCAGGACGTGAGCCCGCATGCGGTCCGCGGCGGCGATGCCGTCTCCAGCGATCAGGTCCGCCAGAATAGCCTCGTGCTCCGCCAATGACGCCGCTATCCGGCGCGGCACTTTCAGCTGAAGGCGCCGATAGGGTTGCAATGCCGTCTGAAGGCGGACCGCCTCCGCTCGAAGCACGCGATTGCCGGTAGCGGCATAGATCGCTGCGTGGAACTGAGCATTCGCCGGATAATACGCATCGTCGTCGCCGGCGGCGACGGCTTCCTGGCAGGCGACATGCGCGCGGGTGATCGCGGCCCGATCCGCCGCTCCAAGGCGCTGCGCCGCAAGACGCGCGCAGGATGCCTCGATCTCCGCCATAAGCTCGAAAGATTCGACGAGCGCCCCGACCTTGCTGCCAATCATCCCTACCATAGCGCGATATGCCTGGGCGCGAGGCGCCGATGCTCATTCAGAGCCGCGGCCCCTCCACATGATGCCTTGCGCGGGCCGGCGGCGACGAGCGGCGCGCGGCGGGCTGGATGCGGCGCGTTGGAGGGCAAAAAGCCGCGCCGTCCCGGGCGACCTTCCGCCGGCGAGGGCGGGGCCGCCCGGGTGGGGCGTGGGGCGATCACTGGAGCTTTATGCCGGCCTCCTTAATGATCCGGGCCCAGGTCGCGGTCTCCCGCACGATCAGGTCGTTGAAGTCCTTGCCGCTGCCGCCGATAGGCCGCAGCCCCATCAGCGCCAATCCGCTCTTGGCCGAATCCTCGTTCACTGCGGCAGAGGCGGCCTGTTGAAGCCTGTCGATGATCGGCTGGGGCGTGCCGGCGGGCGCCAGCAGCCCGTACCACGTGCCGACGTCGAAGCCCTTGAGGCCGCTCTCGTCGAGCGTGGGCACGTCAGGCAGGGCCGGGAAGCGCTGAAGGCCGGTGGTCGCGATTGCCCGCATCTTGCCCGCCTGGATATGGGGAACCGTCGTCGCGACGCTTCCGAACACCATCTGCGCCTCGTTGCCGAGAACGGCGGTCGCGGCCGGGCCGCCGCCCTTGTAGGAGAGATGGGTCAGCTTGGTGCCGGTCATCGCCATGAACAGCTCGGCCGACAGATGGTGCGAGCTGCCCAGTCCGCCCGAGGAGAAGCTGATCTTGCCGGGGTTCTCCTTGGCGTAGGCGACGAGTTCGGCGACGTTCTTCACCGGCAGCTCGGGATTGACGACGAGAATGTACTGGCCGTCCGCCAGCTCGGTGATCGGCACGAAGTCCTTCTGGACATTGAAGGTCAGATTTGGCGAGAGCCCCGGCGTGACCGTGAGCGCCGTGTTGAAGCCGAGCAGCAGCGTGTAGCCGTCGGGCGCGGCCTTGGCCACAAGGTCGGAGGCGATGTTGCCCGCTGCCCCCGGCCGGTTGTCGATGACCATTTGCTGGCCGAGGCGCCTCGACATGCCGTCGGCCACCAGCCGCGCGATGCCGTCGGTGCTGCCGCCTGCCGGGTAAGGCAGCACCAGGCGGATCGGCTTGGTCGGATAGTCCGCCTGAGCCGCCGCCGGCAGGCAAGCGGCCATAGATATCGCGAACACGGCAGCACATAGCTTGCGCATGCGTTCCTCCCCTCTCGATTTTATGGGTTGGCCGCGCGGGCGGCCGCTGTCGACCTTAGGGTCTGCCGATCATTCGAGCTTTATGCCGGCCTCGTTGATCACCTTGGCCCAGGAGGCCGTCTCGCGGGCGATGAGAGCGCCGAATTCCGGCCCGGTATTGCCGATGGGCTCAAGGCTCAGCGAGTTCAGGGTCTCTTTGGTCTTCTCTTCGTTGAGCACGGCGACCGCAGTGTCGTGCAGCTTGTCGACGATGGCCTGCGAGGTGCCGGCGGGCGCGAGCAGGCCGTACCAGGTGGTCACGTCGAAGCCCTTCAGTCCGCTTTCGTCGAGCGTCGGGATATCGGGCAGAGCCGGCAGGCGCTTCAGGCCGGATGTCGCCAGCGGGCGCATCTTGCCGACCTGAATGTGGGGCAGCGTGGCGGTGACGCTACCGAACACAAGCTGGATCTCGTTGCCGAGCAGCGCCGTGGTTGAGCCGGACGCGCCCTTGTAGGCCAGATGCGTGAGCTTCGTTCCGGTCTTCGCCATGAACAGTTCGGCCGCCAGATGGTGCGGGCTTCCGGTGCCGCTGGAACCGAAATTGAGGCTGCCGGGGTTCTTCTTCGCATAGGCGATCAGTTCGTCGATGTTCTTCACCGGCACGTCGGGATGCACCACGAGAACGTACTGGCCGGCCGCCAGCTCGGTGATCGGGGTGAAGTCCTTCGCCACGTTGAAGGTGAGGTTCGGCGATACGCCGGGCGTGACGGTCAGCGCCGTGCTGAATCCCATCAGCAGCGTGTAGCCGTCGGGCGCCGCCCGGGCGACGAGATCGGAGGCGATGTTGCCTCCCGCGCCCGGCCGGTTGTCGATCAGCACCTGCTGGCCGAGGCGCTTGGACATGCCGTCGCCGATGAGGCGGGCGACGGCGTCGGTGCCGCCACCCGGCGGGAAGGGCAGAACGACGCGGATCGGCTTGGTAGGGTAGTCCGACTGCGCCGCTGCGGGCGCGGCGAGCGCGATCAGCAGGGGCAGCACGAGGGCTTTCAGCTTCAGCATTTGTTCCTCCCGTTGGTTTGTTCTGGTCGGTCAGGTCACGCGTCGCTGGCGACGGCCTCCTCCTTCTTGTGCCGGATCATCGGAATGAGCATCGAGGCCAGCAGGATCGCCGCAATCAGCAGCATGGCGACGCTCATCGGACGGGTGACGAAGATGCTCGGATCGCCCCTCGACATGACCATGGAGCGGCGCAGGTTCTCCTCCATCATCGGGCCGAGGATGAAGCCCAGAAGCAGCGGCGCCGGTGCGAAGTCGAGCTTCACGAACACCAGCCCGACCAGACCGAATACCGCCAGCAGCACTACCGACAGCGAGCTGTTGCTCAGTGTGTAGACGCCCACGCAGGACAGGATCACGATGGCCGGGTAGAGCAGGCGGTAGGGCACTGCGAGCATCTTCACCCATAGCCCCAGCATCGGCAGGTTGAGGACGAGCAGCATCAGGTTGCCGATCCACATAGACGCCACCAGGCCCCAGAACAGGTCGGGGTGGCTGGTCATGACCTGCGGGCCCGGTGCGATTCCGAACATGGTGAGGGCGCCGAGCATCAGCGCCATCGTGCCGTTGTGCGGAATTCCCAGCGTCAGGGTCGGGATGAAGGCGGTCTGCGCCGCCGCGTTGTTGGCCGATTCCGGACCGGCGACGCCCTCGATGGCCCCATGCCCGAACCGCTCGGGGTGGCGTGAGAACTTCTTCTCAAGGGCGTAGGACATGAAGGAACTGATGGTCGTCCCGGTACCCGGCAGGATGCCCAGTATCGAGCCGAGCGCCGTGCCGCGCGCGATCGGCCATGCGCTCGCCTTCATGTCCGCGCGGCTCGGCAGCAGGTTGCTCACCTTCGAGGAGAAGATCTCGCGGGCTTCCGGACGCTGGATGTTGGCGATGATCTCGGCCAGGCCGAACATGCCCATCGCGACGACCACAAAGTCGATGCCGTCCGTCAGTTCGGGAAGGCCGAAGGTGAAGCGGTAGGTACCGGAATTCACGTCGGTGCCGGACAGGCCGAGGATCAGCCCGAGCACGATCATGCTGATCGCCTTGATCATCGAGCCGTGCGACAGCACGGCGGCCGTGACCAGGCCCAGCACCATGATCGAGAAATATTCCGGCGAGCCGAAATTGAGCGCCCAGGCGCTCAGCGCCGGAGCGAAGGCCGCGACCACGACGTTCGACACCGTACCGGCGATGAAGGAGCCGATGGCGGCGATGGCGAGCGCCGGCCCGGCCCGGCCGCGCCGCGCCATCTGGTGGCCGTCGAGGCAGGTGACGACGGAGGAGGATTCGCCCGGCAGGTTGACCAGGATCGCCGTGGTCGAGCCGCCATACTGGGCGCCGTAATAGATGCCGGCCAGCATGATCAGCGCCGAGGAGGGCTCCAGATTATAAGTGATCGGCAGCAGCACGCTGATGGTCACCAGCGGCCCCACCCCCGGCAGCACGCCGATGAAGGTGCCGAGCATGACGCCGACGAAGCAGTAGAGCAGGCCGTGGAAGGACAGCGCGACCGAGAAGCCGAGAGCGAGGTTGGAAAAGAGTTCCATCACAGACCCCTCGGCCAGAGAGCGAAGGGTATTTCAAGCGCATAGGCGAAGAGCAGCACGACGCCGACCGTCAGCCCGACCGATAGCAGCAGCGTCTCGCGCAGCCGGAAGGGCGTGTGGGCCAGGCTCGACGCGATTATGAGGATCATCGACGACAGCACGAGGCCGAGCGGTTCGAGCACTTGGGCGAAGAGAAGGACCGCGCCGAGCACGACGAGGACGGGACGCAGGCCGCCTCCCCATTCGAGTTCCTCGCCGTCATGCGGAGCGCGGAGGGCGAGCAGCAGGCCGAGGCCCATCAGCAGCAGCGCCAGCGAGAACGGCATGAAGCCGGGGCCCATCTGCCGCAGTGTTCCCATCGGGTAGGAGCGCGAGATGAAGGCGGCTCCGGCGCCGATGGCGACGAGCAGCAGCCCGCCGAGAAAGTCCTTGTTCCCTAGAATGCTGGTTTTCATTGTGGCGTATCCAGCGTAATGGCGACGGCATAAGTCGAGCCGGCCAGTTAGTGCGCTTGTCGCGCGTATATCCCCGTTATGGTCAGGTGGAGGGGCATGATTTCACAGTACGTCACCCGAGCAGGACCTGGTTGCGCAGCGGGATTCCGGCCTTGAAGTGGCTCAGATTGAGCGACACCAGCTCGGCGAAGCGTCGCTCCGTCGGGCCGCCGGTTCCTGCCACGTGCGGCGAAAGAATGAGATTGGGGAGCGTCCACATCGGATCGGAGGACGGCAGGGGTTCGTTCTCGAAGACGTCCAGGCAGGCCGCCGCGATCTTGCCCTCGCCGAGCGCCCGGCTCAGGGCGCTGCCGTCGAACACCTCGCCTCGGCCGACATTGACGATGACGGCGGAGGTCTTCATCCGGCTCAGCTGCGACGCCCCGATCAGATGCCGGGTCTGTTCGGTGAGAGGCAGCGTCGACATCACGACGTCCGCCTGCTCCAGCCAGTCGTCCAGAGCCGCCAGCGTCTCCACCCTGTCCGCCGGACCCTTGCCGCCGCCGGTCCGGTTCAGCGCGACGACGCGCATGTCGAAGGCTTTTGCCTTGCGGGCGATCTCCAGGCCCACCGAGCCGTAGCCGAGGAGCAGCATCAGGCCGCCCTCGACGCTGGAGACGTGGGACCGCAGAGCGTCGCGCGCCCACGTCCCGGCCGCCTTGTAGCTCTCCATAGCCGGCACGGCGTGAACCTGCGCGAGCAGGAGCGCCATGGCGTGCTCGGCCACCGTGCGCCCCTTCAGCCCGGCGGCGGTGGTGAAGGCGACACCCGGCGGCAGGCCGATCTTCTCGAACCTGTCCGTACCGATGGACGAGGACTGCACCCATCGCAGGCGCGGCGCCCGGTTGTTGACCGCTTCCGCTATGGCGCCCTCGTAATAGGGCCCCGCCACGACGAAGACGTCCGCGTCCGCGAGTTCGGCGATGGCCTGCTCGTGAGAGCCCGCACCGACGAACCTCACATCGGGATGCTCGGGCGCCAGGGCCGCCACGGCGGGACCCTCGAACTGCAGCCTGAAGACCAGTTTCATGATGTCCCTCACGATGCGGCATCCGGGGACGCCGGCATGCATCAGACAAGCTTGCGAAACTCGAAGGCGAAGTTTGACTTGCCCTCGAAGCCGATGCCCGGGAGATCGGGAACGTCCACCAGTCCGTCCGCGATCTTCAGGCCGTCGGTGAAGCCGCCCATCGGCTGGTGGGTATAGGGATAGGCCTCGGTGGCGCCCAGGCCGAGGCCCGCCGTGATGTGCAGCGACAGCAGGTGCCCGCCATGGGGATAGACGCTTGCGCGGGACCAGCCTGCCTGCTCCATCGCCTCGATCGTCCTGATGTATTCGCAGATGCCATAGCTCAGCGCGCAGTCGAACATCAGTATGTCCCGGTCGGGCCGCAACCCGCCGAACAGGAGCATGTTGCGCGCGTCCCATGTGGAGAGCAGCGACTCGCCGGTGCCGATCGGCCCCTGATAGCACTGTGCGACTTCCGCGTGCAGCGCATAGTCGAGCGGGTAGGCCGGCTCCTCCAGCCATGCGAGCTTGTAGGGCTCCAGCGCCGCGGCGTAGGAAAGCGCTTCCTGCCGCGCGAAACGCCCATTGGCATCGACCGCGAGGCCGCTGGAATCGGTGATCTCCAGAAGGGATTCGATCCGACGCCGGTCCACATCCAGCGGCGCGCCGCCGATCTTGATCTTCACCAGCTTGAAGCCGTCGTCGTGGTAGCGGCGGATCTCGTCCTGCAGGGCGCTGTGGTCCGCGCCGGGATAGTAGTAGCCGCCGCCGACATAGACGGGCACCCTGTCCGGGACCTCGCCGCTGCCATGGCGGGCGGCGAGGAAAGCGGCGAGCGGCATGTCGGCGATCTTGGCAGCGGCGTCCCACACCGCCATGTCGATGGTGCCCACCGCGACAGCCCTGTCGCCATGGCCACCGGGCTTCTCCCTGCTCATCATGCAATCCCAGATCGCAAACGGGTCGAGATTGTCGCCGGCGCCATTGGAATGCTTGTCCGGCGCGGCGAGGATGCGCGGGATCAGTCGTTCACGGCAGATCGCGTTCTGGCTGTAGCGTCCCGTTCCGCCGAACCCGTAGCCGACGACCGGCTTGCCGTCGCGGATGACGTCGGTGACCACCGCCACCAGGCCGGTGGTCATGTCACTGAAGTTCATCACCGCATTGGCGCGGTTCTCTCCAGTAAAGATTGTCGCTTCGTGAATGGCGACGATGCGCATGAATCCTCCCTCGTGCCGAGCATTATGATTTTGATGCTTTGCCCGGCTTCCTGTGTTTCAGACGTCGATCGACCGATCGCCGGCGGCCGGGCGACACGTCGTGGCCCATGGCGTCGGGCCGGTCTTGCGCGTGTGCCGTCCGATCGCTGCGTATGTGGCTCCTTCCGGTGGGTGTGGCGGCCGGCGCCTAGAGAGCGCCGACGGAAACGGGAAGGTCGCTGGGAAGGCCTTTCTCAAGGCCGCTGAACGAGACAGAGCGCAGCGGCATGATCCAACGGTAGCCGGCTTCGATCGTCTCCCGCAGATTACCCTTGTCGACGTGAGGGTGGCCACAAACCCTTCCGTGCGCCTGACAGATGGCGACGATCTCGTCCATCGCCGCTTTAACGGCCGGATGTGTGTACTGGCGCGGGAAGCCTAGGTTCTGCGAGAGGTCGCCTTCGCCGATGATCACGATGCCGATGCCGGGAACTTCCGACAGGATCGCGGGAAGGTTCTCGATCGCCTCGACGCTCTCGCACATCATGCCGACCAGGATCTCGCCGGCGGGGTCGATGGGCCAGACATCGGCCTTGGAATAGTACTGGGCCTGGGTGAGCCCCCAGTAGCGGGCCGCGATGCCCGGCCCGTCGCCGCGCCTCCCCTCGGGCTCATAGTTCGGAGCGCTCCTGGGGCGGGCGTAGCGGCAGGCGGCGACCGCCGCCTTCGCCTCCTCGACCGTGCGGATGTGGGGCCAGATCACGCCGTAGGCACCCATGTCCAGCACCTGCTTGGCCAGCCACTGGCTCCGCTCGGCACCGTTCACGGGCAACCGCACGAAGGGCGTCACCCCGGCAGCCACCGTGCCAGCCTCCGCGATCTGCTTCCGGTCGAGCAGGTACTGGAGGCAATGGCGCAGGTTGGTCACGTCGAAAGGGTTGTGCTCCATCTCGAAGACCACGGCATCGAACTGTCCCTGGGAGACGGCGATGGAGGAGCCGATGTCGGGCGGCGAGAACGGCACGACCGCCACCCTGCCGCTTTCGATTGCTCTGATCGCACCGTTCAGTCGAGGTATCATCTTGCATCTCTGGCTATCTGGAAGTCAGCGGATGGACAAAAACTAGACAGTCGCTCCTTTCCGGTCCAAGACTTAAGGATGATGAAATGATAAGCCTTGCTTATGAATGGCGGCGCCGGAAATGCATTTCAGAATCCAGGATTTGGAGGCATTCCGGCTATTCGCGCTGACGGGTAGCGTCACGGAGACGGCCTCCCTGCTGCGGCTCTCCCAGCCGGCGGTGAGCCAGACGCTGCGCGATTTCGAGGCGGAAGTGGGCATGAGCCTGTTCCGCAAGTCGGGCCGGACGCTGCAATTGACCGCCGAGGCCGTCGAGTTCCTGCCCGAGGTGGAGGAATTCATCCGGCACTACGGACGGATAAAGGACAAGGCGCTCGAATTGCGCACCGGCAAGGCGGGCACGCTTACCGTCGCGTCGATCCCGACCCTGCTGCAACACACGATACCCACCGCAGCCTGCCGGTTCTCGCAGGTGCGGCCGAACATCCGCCTGTCCTTCGGGTCCTTCACCGCCGCCGAGACGGCGCGCCGCATCAAGAACGGGCTGGCCGATCTCGGTCTTGCCTTCCTGCCGACCAACGAGTTTCACATCGACGCCAAGCCTCTGCTGCGGACGGCGATCACTTGCTTTCTGCCGCGCGACCATCACCTTGCCGGCCGCAAGGCGCTGCGCGCGCGCGACCTCGCCAATGAGCGCATCATCTCGCAGGGCGCCGACTCGCCGCCGGGCTATGTGCTGAAGAGCTATTTCAGCGAAGCCAGGCTGTCTGAATGGCCTTCCGTCGAGGCCAACCAGTCGCATGTGGCCCTGAGCCTGGCCGCCAGCGGCATGGGCATCGCGCTGACGCACCCCCTGCACATGTTCGCGCATGTCCAGAGCTCCCTGGTGGCGATCCCCTTCGAGCCCAGGGTGGAACTGACGCTGGCGGTGCTCCGGCCCCTGTCGGCCTCGAACAGGGTGGCGGAGGAGTTCGAGCGTTCGCTTGAGGATGTGCTCAGGGAGAAGACGCTGTACCTGACGCGGGACGGCATCTTCTCCGAGATGGTCGCCGCCGCTCCCTGAGCCGCCGCGGCGTGCCGCGAAAGCTCTCAAGCAAGGCAAGGTGGTCATAGGGCAAATGGATCGGGCGCCCTGCCGGTAGATGGTCGATAACCAGTCCCGATTCCGTTCTCAGCGCGGCCAAGGCCAGCCTTCGGATACTGCGGCTGGCGCAGGATGATCTAGGCTAAAGCGCGTCCGCTGAACGCCGATACGATGAGGAGGTGACGTTCTTGCAGCGTTGTGATTCACCGTCTCCATTGTTCCGGATTGAGGGCGAGGAGTACACGTGGTGCACCGGTCCGCCTGAAGCCGCTGCGCAGAACCCTCCGAAGCCGAGTGTTCCTTCCGCTCCCGCGCTGAGATAGCTGTCAAACAAGGCGCTGATCGACTATTGGGCGGAGCAGAACGAGGGGTGCCGGGGGGGGTCCCCGACGATCCGGCGACGGAGCGATCGTAGTCGGCGAAGCACGGCCTCCGATGAGCTGAACCGCTGCGGGCTCTGCTTCAAGCCCGTCAGAGGGCAGATGGATTGGGCGCGTTGCCGGTAGTTCCTGTTGCTCGTTGAGATCGAAGCTGTCGCCGGCGCCGGCCTTCGTCACCCGTCCCGCCCTCAGCCCTGCTTACCCTTCGCCTCGTCCTTCGGCTCCGGGGCGTGGCGGGTCATCAGGGGGACCTGCGCCATGGCGAAGACGAGCGTCAGCGGCAGGTAGACGAAGGTTTTGAAGGCGACCCAGATATCGGTCGAGAAATGGCGCCAGACGATCTCGTTCAGCACCGCCATGGCGATGAAGAACACGCCCCAGCGGATCGTCAGCTCGCGCCAGCCGCGGTCGGTCAGCACGAAGACGTCGCCCAGCACATAGGGCAGCAGGGGCTTGCGAAAATACAGGCCGCCGAGCAGCGCCAGGCCGAACAGCGCGTTGACCATGGTCGGCTTCAGCTTGATGAAGTGGTCGTCCTGCAACCACAGCGTCAGCGTGCCGAACACCAGAACCACGCCGGCCGAGATCAGCGGCATGACGGCGATCTTGCGGGCGATGATCCACATCGCCGCCAGCGCGGCGAAGGTCGCGACCATGAAGGCGCCGGTGGCGACATAGATGCCGCCGCGCCCGTTGGCGACGAAGAACACGACGAGCGGGCCGAGCTCCAGCGCCAGCTTGAGCAGGGGATGCATGGAGCGCAGTCCGCTCCCGGATGAAGCCTCGCTCATTCTCAGCTCTCCAGTCCGACGATGGCGCGGGCGAAGTCGCGCGCCGCGAAAGGTTGCAGGTCGTCTATGCCCTCGCCGACGCCGATCAGGTGGATCGGCAGCCGGTACTTTGCGGCGATGGCAACCAGGATGCCGCCGCGCGCCGTGCCGTCGAGCTTGGTCATGACGAGCCCGGTGACGCCGGCGACGCGCTGGAAGGCTTCCACCTGCGCCAGCGCGTTCTGCCCGACCGTGGCGTCGAGGGTGAGCACCACGGCATGCGGGGCGGAAGGGTCCTGTTTCTTGATGACGCGGACGATCTTCTCCAGCTCGGCCATCAGCTCGGCGCGGTTCTGCAGCCGGCCGGCGGTGTCGACGATGAGCACGTCGGCTCCCTCGGCGCGCGCCTTCTCGATGCCGTCATAGGCGACGCCGGCGGCATCCGCCCCGGGCCCGCGGGCGACCAGGCTCGCCCCGGTGCGCTCGGCCCAGACCTTGAGCTGCTCGGTCGCCGCCGCGCGAAATGTGTCTCCGGCCGCGAGAACCACCTTCTTGCCCTGGGCCTTCAAGGTCGAGGCGAGCTTGCCGATGGTGGTGGTCTTGCCGGAACCGTTGACGCCGACCATCAGCAGCACGAAGGGCTTGCCGGCGGCCTCGAACTGCAGCGGGCGCGCCACGGGCGTCAGGATCGCCTCGATCTCGCCCGCCACGGCCTCGCGTACCTCTTCCCCGCTGATGTTGCGGTTGAACAGGCCGAGCCGCAGGATCTCGCCGATATGGGCGGCGTTCTCGACGCCGAGATCGGCGCGGATCAGCACGTCCTCGAACTCCTCGATGGTCGAGGCGTCGAGCTGGCGCTTGGTGAACAGATCGGTGATGCCGGTCTGCAGCTCGGTCGCGGTGCGGGTCAGGCCCTGCGTGAGGCGCTTCCAGAAGCCGGGGCGGGTGCCGGTCGTTTCGTTCATGTCGGTCATGCCGCGATCAGCCGAACGCCGTCGTGGCCGGCGATGCGGATATGGGTGAGCGTGCCCGGCGCCAGCGGGGTGGCGAGGCGCACCGGGGTGAAGGACTTGGTGCGGGCGAGGCCGCCGCGCTCGGCCAGCACCTCGCGGCGTGCGCCGATTTCGGCGGCGAGGTGGCGACGCAGGGCCTGCGCCCCCTTCTCGCGCAGCCGTCCCGCCCGCTCGCGCACGAGCGATGTCGGCAGCTGCGGCATGCGGGCGGCCGGCGTGCCGGGGCGAGAGGAGAAGGGGAAGACGTGCAGATGCGTCAGCCCGCAGGCATCCACCAGATCGAGCGAGGCGCGGAACTGGGTTTCGGTCTCGGTGGGAAAGCCGGCGATGATGTCGGCGCCGAACACCATGTCCGGCCGGCGGCGGCGCAGTTCGGCGCAGAAGCGTATGGCCTCGGCGCGCGAATGGCGGCGCTTCATGCGCTTCAGGATCAGGTCGTCGCCTGCCTGCAGCGAGAGGTGGAGATGCGGCATCAGCCGCTCCTCCTCGCCGAGCGCGCGCATCAGCTCGTCGTCGACCTCGACGGAATCGATGGAGGAGAGGCGCAGGCGCGGCAGTTCCGGGACATGGCGCAGCAACGTGCGCACCAGCGTGCCGAGGCGCGGCGCGCCTGGCAGGTCGGCGCCGTAGGAGGTGAGGTCGACCCCGGTCAGCACGACTTCGCCAAAGCCCTGCGCGACCAGCCCACGCACGCGCTCCACCACCGCGCCCATCGGCACGGAACGCGAGTTCCCGCGTCCATAGGGGATGATGCAGAAGGTGCAGCGGTGGTCGCAGCCGTCCTGCACCTGCACGAAGGCGCGGGTGTGACCGTCGATGGTGTCGGCCGGACCATCGAGAAGATGCGGCGCGGTCTCGCGGACGCTCATGATGTCGCCGACCAGTATCTTCTCGCCCTCGCCGAGATCGAGCGCCCGGCGCGTCGCGGCCCAGCTCGCCGGGTCGCGCTTCTCGCCATTGCCGAGCACGCGGTCGACCTCCGCCATGCCGGCGAAGGCAGCGGGATCGGTCTGCGCCGCGCAGCCGGTGACAAGGATGTGGCGGCCGGGGTCCTCGCGCCGGAGGCGGCGGATGGTCTGGCGCGCCTGCTTCACCGCCTCGGCGGTGACGGCGCAGGTGTTGACGATGATCGCATTGTCGAGGCCCGCCGCCTCCGCCATTGACTTCGCCGTGGCGGAATCGAGCGCGTTCAGCCGGCAGCCGAAGGTCACGATCTCGACGGGACGGGCCGGGTGCATCGCTCAGGCGGCGCCGGCGTTGGCCGGGCGGTCCGCCGGTGCCGTCAGCATGTCGGCGGTCAGCCGGCCGTCGAACTCGAACTCGGCGGGGCCAGTCATCAATATGTGATCGTCGCTCTCGCGCCAGTCGATCACCAGATCGCCGCCCGGCAGGGAGACGGTGACACGACGGCCGGTGAGGCCGAGGCGCGCGGCGGAGACGGCGGTGGCGCAGGCGGCCGAGCCGCAGGCTTGCGTCAGCCCGACCCCGCGCTCCCACACCTTCAGCCGGATATGGTCGGGCGAGAGAATCTGCGCGGCCGAGATGTTCGCCCGCTCGGGAAAGACCGGGTGGTGCTCCAGCTCCGGCCCGAAGCGGGCGAGATCGACCGCGTCGATATCGTCGACCCAGAAGATGGCGTGCGGGTTGCCGACATTGGCCACCGCCGGCCCGCGCAGCACCGGCGCCTCGGCGGGACCTGCCTGCAGCTCGATGGCGCGTGTATCGGCGACTGGGCCGGCGAGCGGGATGTCATGCCAGCCGAAGCGAGGCATGCCCATGTCGACGGTGATGCCTTCGGGCGCCACGGTGCAGTCGAGCCGGCCGGCGACGCTCTCGAACGCCATATGGTCCGCGCCGGTGCGGCCGGCCTCGTAAAGCGCGATGCAGCGCGTGCCATTGCCGCAGGCCTGCGATTCGGAGCCGTCGCAATTGATGATGCGCACGAAGGCGCTCGTGCCCTCGCTCTCCGGCGGGTAGAGCGCCATGATCTGGTCGAAGGGGAGCACGTCGCGCCGCGCCAGCGCGCGCGCCTCCGCCGGCGGCACGGCGAGCGGGCCGTCGCGCAGGTCGAGCACGACGATCTCGTTGCCGAGGCCGTTCATCTTCACGAAGGGGCGGTTTTCCAGCGCGGCCATGACGAAATCGCGGCTTGAGCCTCGGGACTGAAGGTTGCCGCCCTTATATGGCGAAGCGCCGCGCATTGGCCAGCCTCAACACCGCGCGACCGGTGCCGGGAACGCGGTATTGACCGGCGGGCGGCCCTCGCGGCGCCTCGCGGGGCGGGCGGGACAATGCTACATATCGCGCGCGCCCGCGCCCTTTCCGGTGATCCGATCATGCTGCTGCCTCCGCCCGCTCGCCTGCCGATGCGCCGGCTGTTCCTTCTCGCCGCGCTGCTCGCGGTGGGCACGCTCGGGCCGTCGCCACTGCACGCGCAGGCGCCCGCGCCCGGGGCGCCGCCGGCACAGGCCGCGCCCGAGGCAGCGCCCGCCAATCCGGCTCCCGAAAACCCCGCGCCGCCAAATCCCGAGCCGGCCGATCCCGCTCCTTCAGGGGAGGGGCAGCCGCTCGACGGCGACACGCTCGACGACGACACGCTGGTGGCGCCGCCGGTCATCGACCCCAAGGGCGTCGACACGCATGCCGTGGCCCCGGCCTCCGATCCGCTGAAGCGGCCGGACGGCTTCGGCGACGAGGCGACGCTGGTGCCCGTGCCGGTGCTGATGAAGAAGTCGCATGCGAGCTGGGACGAGGCCTTCGAGACCATCGTCGCCACGCTCAAGGACATCGACGCCGAGCTGGCGCGGCTCAAGCTGAAGCCGAACGGCGCCTCCTTTGTCATCTATACCGCGACGGACGACCTCGGCTTCGACTTCGAGGCGGCGGTGCCTTTCGAGGGTGCGACGACGGAGAAACCGCAGAACGGCGCCGAGTTCTCCGCCTCGCCGGCCGGGCGGGCGCTGCGCTTCACCCATCGCGGCTCCTACGACGCGATGGACCCGACCTATGAGCAGATCGCCAACCTGCTCGACGCCAAGGACCTTGAGGCGCAGGACCTCTATGTCGAGGAGTACCGCTCCGACCCGCGCACCACCTCGCCGGACGATCTCGTCATCGACATCTGGGTGCCGTTGAAATAGCCGCTGCCACGAGGGAATCTCGCCGAAGAGTTTTCGCGGGGTTCCGGATCATCGGCGCGCTTCGCGCACCTCGTCCGGGAAACCGTGTTGTGTCGGGCATCCGTGTCCCGGACAAGTGACGCCGTAGGCGGAACGCCGATCCGGGATCCAGCAGAGATACTTCTGCAGAAACGGCTGGCGCCATGGCGTGCGGCGTTGCCAGTCCCCATTCGCCACGAACGGCGCGCTGTGCTATGAGGCGCGCAAACACTCACCTTCGATAAAGCGATGAACCTGATCGATACCACTGCGGCGTCCGCCGCCGGGGCGCGTGCTCCCGTACAGATCGCCCGCGCCGAGACGCGGCGCTCGCTGGCCGGGCTCGACCGCGCCGGCCTCGCCGCGGCGCTCGCCGAGATCGGCCTGCCGGAGCGCGAGCGCAAGATGCGCGTCGCCCAGCTCTGGCACTGGATCTATCTGCGTGGCGCCCTGTCCTTCGACGAGATGACCAATGTCGGCAAGGGGCTGCGCGAGACGCTCAGTGCGGCCTTCACCCTCGACCGTCCCGAGGTCGTGGTCGAGCAGGTGTCGAACGACGGCACCCGCAAATGGCTGCTGCGCCTGCCGCCCGACCTCAAGGGCGACAAGCCGCACGACGTCGAGATGGTCTACATCCCCGAGAGCGACCGCGGCACGCTCTGCGTCTCCTCGCAGGTCGGCTGCACGCTCAACTGCTCCTTCTGCCACACCGGCACGCAGCGCCTCGTGCGCAACCTTTCCGCCGCCGAGATCGTCGCGCAGGTGATGGTGGCGCGGGATCGTCTCGGCGACTATCCCGGCCGTGAGCGCGCGGTCGGCCCGGGCCTGCCGACCGAGGGCGACCGGCTGGTGACGAACATCGTATTCATGGGCATGGGCGAGCCGCTCTATGCCTATGACTCGGTGGCCAAGGCCATCGAGGTGCTGGCGGATGGCGAGGGGCTCGGCATCGGCAAGCGCCGCATCACCGTGTCCACCTCGGGCGTGGTGCCGGAGATCGAGAGGCTGGGCCGCGAGGTCGGACCGATGCTCGCCATCTCGCTGCACGCGGTGCGCGACGAACTGCGCGACGTGCTGGTGCCGATCAACAAGAAGTATCCGCTCAAAGACCTGCTCGACGCCTGCCGCACCTACCCGCCGGCCTCCAACGCCAAGCGCATCACCTTCGAGTACGTCATGCTGAAGGGCGTGAATGACAGCCCCGCCGACGCCAAGGCGCTGGTGAAGCTGCTGGCGGGCATTCCCGCCAAGATCAACCTGATCCCCTTCAACCCGTGGCCGGGCACGCAGTACGAATGCTCGGACTGGGAGACCATCGAGCAGTTCTCCGACATCGTGTTCCGCGCCGGCTATTCCAGCCCGGTGCGCACGCCGCGCGGGCGCGACATCCTCGCCGCCTGCGGCCAGCTCAAGAGCGAGACCGAGAAGCTCTCCGCCCGCGAGCGCCTCGCGTTGCGGGCCATGGCGGCGTCGGCCGAGTAGGATATCATGGACAATCTGCTGCGCCTGCTGCTGCGCTTCATCATCGTGCCGCTGGGCATGATCGTCGGCTTCATCGCCTCCTTCTGCGTGGTGCTGTTCGGCTACTGGCGGCTGGGCGACGTTCTCGCCGGCAATGCCGAAGTGCAGGCGGAAGCGCTGTTCGACGCGCTGGCGGCGGCGAGCTATCTGCTGGTCATGGTGGTGCTGGCCATGTGGGCGGTGGCGCTGATCGGCATTCTGTTCGCCGAGGCCTTCGCGGTGCGCTCGTGGATCTTCCACGTCGCCAACGGCGCCGTCTCGGCTTGGCTCGCCGCCTCGGTCTTCGCGCCCTATGCGCAGGCGCCTGTGCCCTTCGACGGCAATCTCTACATCGTCGCGGCCGGCCTTGCCGGCGGGCTCGGCTACTGGCTGGTGGCGGGGTGGAGCGCCGGCTTCTGGAAGCCGATCGGGCCGGCGCGCCCACCCGCGCCGCCGGCTGTCGCCCCGGCGCCGTCCGTCGGTCCCCTGCCTCCGCCGCCGGCACCTCCGGCCATCTGAGGGACACACGCCGGCACCGGCGGGGCGATGCACATCGCAACTTGCACCGGCGCGCGCCATGCCTATAGTCCGCGCGCTTTCAGAAGCGCGGCTTCTTTCCTGCGGCGTGGCTTCTTTCCTGCGGAACGTGACCTTTTCTCGGAATCTGACATGGCGAACGACGTGAAGAAGGTGGTGCTCGCCTATTCGGGCGGTCTCGACACCTCGGTGATCCTCAAATGGCTGCAGACGACCTATGGCTGCGAGGTGGTGACCTTCACCGCCGATCTCGGCCAGGGCGAGGAACTGGAGCCGGCGCGCAAGAAGGCCGAACTGCTCGGCATCAAGCCGGAGAACATCTTCATCGAGGACGTGCGCGAGGAATTCGTCTCCGAGTACGTGTTCCCGATGTTCCGTGCCAACGCACTCTATGAGGGGCTATACCTGCTCGGCACCTCCATCGCGCGCCCGCTGATCTCCAAGAAGCAGATCGAGATCGCCCGCAAGGTCGGCGCCGATGCCGTGGCGCATGGCGCCACCGGCAAGGGCAACGACCAGGTGCGCTTCGAGCTCTCCTATTACGCGCTGGAGCCGGAGATCAAGGTGATCGCGCCGTGGCGCGAATGGGACCTGACCTCGCGCACGCGCCTACTGGAATTCGCCGAGAGCCACCAGATCCCGATCGCCAAGGACAAGCGCGGCGAAGCCCCGTTCTCGGTCGACGCCAACCTTCTGCACTCCTCCTCCGAGGGCAAGGTGCTGGAGGACCCGGCCGAGGAAGCGCCCGAATATGTCTATCAGCGCACCATCTCGCCCGAGGCGGCGCCGGACAAGGCGAGCTACATCACCATCGGCTTCGAGAAGGGCGATGCTGTCTCCATCGACGGCGTGGCGCTGTCGCCGGCCGGCCTGCTGACGCGGCTCAACGAGCTCGGCAAGGAGAACGGCATCGGCCGGCTCGACCTCGTCGAGAACCGCTTCGTCGGCATGAAATCGCGCGGCGTCTACGAGACCCCCGGCGGTACGATCCTGCTTCAGGCGCATCGCGGCATCGAGAGCATCACGCTCGACCGCGGCGCGGCGCATCTGAAGGACGACATCATGCCCCGCTATGCGGAGCTGATCTATTACGGCTTCTGGTTCTCGCCCGAGCGCGAGATGCTGCAGGCGCTGATCGACAAGAGCCAGGAATTCGTCACCGGCGAGGTCCGGCTCAAGCTCTACAAGGGCAATGTCGAGGTGGTCGGGCGGTCCTCGCCCTACTCGCTCTACAATCAGGACCTCGTGACCTTCGAGGAAGGTGCGGTGGCCTATGACCACCGCGACGCGGCGGGCTTCATCAAGCTCAACGCGCTGCGCCTGCGCACGCTGGCCAATCGCGACCGCAAGGTACGCTGAAGCGGCTCGGCGGGTCGTTGTCCCGCTGTCATGCCCGGCCTTGAGCCGGGCATCCAAGACTCGGCTGGACACGACTTGGGTGGGCACGACTTGTGCACGCACGAGTTTGGCGCGAATACGTGGATAGCCGGGTCAAGCCCGGCCATGACGTCGATTATTCTGTGAGCCTGTGCCCGTCGCCTTTCGCGACCGCAAGGTGCGTGGAGGCCGCTCGGGGAGAGGCTGGCTCAAGGCCGTCATCCCGGCCGAGCGGAGCGAGAGCCGGGATCGCACGCCAACTCCCGCGCGATCCCGGACCGGCTGCGGCCGTCCGGGATGACGGGCAATTTGTTGGCGCCGGCCGCCTCAGTCCAGCGGCACCTTGCGGTTCTCGCCGAGGTCGGTCGGCCGGCCGGTCATGCGGGCGGCCGCCATCTTCAGCGCCACCATGATCGACGAGGACGGGCCGTCCCAATATTCCGCCCGCTCGGGCAGGAAACGGACGACGCAGATACTCGGGTCGGTCTTGCCCTCCGGCCAGAACGCCTTGTTCATGTCGCTCCACAGCGCGTCGATTTTGGCGCGGTCCTCGACGATCTCGGCCTCTCCCGACACCGAGACGAAATCGTTGCGGCCGGGATGGGCGAAGGCGAGCATCGCCTGCGGGTTGCGCATCAGCTCTTCATCCTTGTGGCCGCGCCGGTCGGCGAGGAACCAGATGCAGCCTTCCTCCTGCGAGGGGTGGGCGTCCATCGGGCGGCCGCGCAACGTCTCGCCCTCGCGGGTGACGAGCATGCAGATGCGGATATCGCCCATCAGCTCCCAGGCGCGGTCGATGGCCTCGGCGGTGGTGCGTTCGTTCGACGTGGACGGGGTCGACTGGCCCATGTGGATTTCCTCCCGTTGCGGGTGACGTGTCGCACGGCAACCGGCGGCGGGCGCGGGAGTTCCCTCGTCCCGGCCCCGTCTCGTGCGGGAGCGCTTTCGGGGTGACATGATTACCAGCTAAGCTCATGCCACGGCCCGTTCCCCGCTTTCGGAGTTCCCCATGCCCTGGTCGCTCACCGTCGGACATGTCTACGGCACCGCGGTCCGCATCCACGTCACCTTCCTGCTGTTCCTCGTGTGGATCTGGGTCGCCTATTACCGGCAGGGCGGGACAGGCGCGGCCTGGGAGGGAGTGGCCTTCGTGGCGCTGCTGTTTTTCTGCGTGCTGCTGCACGAGTTCGGCCACATCTTCGCGGCGCGCCGCTACGGGGTGAAGACGCCGGAAGTGACGCTCTGGCCCTTCGGCGGCATTGCCCGGCTGGAGCGCATCCCCGAGAAGCCGTCCGAGGAACTCGTCGTCGCCATTGCCGGGCCGCTGGTGAACGTCGCTATCGCCGTGCTGCTGCTGCTCTATCTCGGCGGCAATGTTGGGGTCGAGCACATCGAGAACATCGAGAATCCGCAAATGGGCCTCGTCGCCAAGCTGGCGGCGGCGAACATCTTCCTCGTCGTGTTCAACCTGATCCCGGCCTTCCCGATGGATGGCGGACGTGTGCTGCGCGCGCTGCTGGCGCTGAAGATGAGCCACGCGCAGGCGACGCAGACCGCCGCCTCGATCGGGCAGGGGCTCGCCGTGATGCTCGGCATCCTCGGCATCTTCGGCAATCCGATGCTGATCATCATCGCCGTCTTCGTCTTCCTCGCCGCGACGGGGGAGGCGGGGCAGGTGCAGATGAAGCAGGCGGCGCAGGGGCTGCTGGTGCAGGACGCCATGATCACGCATTTCGAGACGCTCGGCCCGCAGGCGAGCGTGGGCGACGCGGCGGAAGCCCTGATCCGCACGACGCAGAAGGAGTTTCCGATCGTCGACGGCGCCGGCCATCTGCGCGGCGTGCTGACCCGCGACGCGATGATCCACGCGCTGCAGGCCAAGGGACCTGCCTCCTCGGTGATCGAGGCGATGCAGGGCGACGTGCCGACGGTGGGCGCACGCGCGCCGCTCGACCGCGCGCTGAAGCAGATCACCGAGAGTGGCGCGCCGGTGGTCGGCGTGGTCGATCCGTCCGGCAAGCTCATCGGCCTGCTGTCGGCGGAGAATGTCGGCGAGATGATGATGCTGCGGGCCGCCCAGCCGGACGCGCGCTTCGGCCCGTGGGCGAAGCGGCCGGCCGGCTAGGCGGCGATGCTCAGCCTTCCTTGACGCCCGTCACCGGGGTGAAGGAGGGCGGGTCGCTGGCCGGGAAGCTCTCTTCCAGCGCCTCGTCGATCTCGTCTTCGGAGGGCGGCGGCATCACCTGCGTGCCACCCGGCACGCCGCCGTCGGATGGCGGGACCTCCCCGGTAATGCCGCCGAGCGCGGGCGGATCGCTGGCCGGGAACGTGTCCTCCACCGATTCGTCGATCTCGCGTTCGGTGTACTCCGGTGTGCCCGGCTTGCCGCTGTCGTCGATCATCGCCCTCTCCTCGGTTTGCGGAAGACCTTCCCCAGATTGACTCAAGGTGGGCCGGCCTCCGCGCTCTTCAAGGGCTGCCGCGCACGCCCCGCGCCGTCCGCGGTTCGGAACCTTCCGGCCCCGGTGTACGTTGACCGCATTGTCGCGCCCGTTCCAGCGCGCGCGGTTGCGGCATCTCCACTCGTTCGCGCGCCGAGGAGAGAGGTTCATGGCTACTGCACACGAACCCGTCCGGCTGCAATACTGGCCGCCTTCCCACACGGTCGACGCCCCCGATACCTGGCCGGACGCCTATGAATTCGGCTCGGTGGAGGATGCCGTCGCCTTTGCGATGACGCAGGCGCCGGCCAATCGCGAACTGGCCTGGCTGCGCACCGACGACGGCGCCATCCTCAAGCCCGCGCAGATCCGCCGGCTCTGGGAGCTGCGCCGCGATTCCTGAGCCGGGTCGACGTTCCGGCCCCGGGCTTGCGCAGCGTCATCGCCCCGGCGCTGAACGCCGATGCGGCGCCGTCATTGCCTTTGCGGGCTTTCTCAGTATAGTGCGCCGCAAAATTCACGCGGGTCCGAAGCCCTTCGGGCCCGCTTTTTGGTGTTTTCATATGAAGCTGCGCAACATCGCCATCATCGCCCACGTCGACCACGGCAAGACCACGCTGGTGGACGAACTGCTGAAGCAGTCCGGTTCCTACCGTGAGAACCAGCGCGTCGCCGAGCGTGTGATGGATTCGAACGACCTCGAAAAGGAGCGCGGCATCACCATCCTCGCCAAGGCCACCTCGGTGGTCTGGAAGGACACCCGGATCAACATCGTCGACACCCCCGGCCACGCCGATTTCGGCGGCGAGGTGGAACGCATCCTCAACATGGTGGACGGCGCCATCGTGCTGGTCGACGCCGCCGAAGGCCCGATGCCGCAGACCAAGTTCGTGGTCGGCAAGGCGCTGAAGGTAGGCCTGCGCCCCATCGTGGCGATCAACAAGGTCGACCGCTCGGACGCCCGCGCGCAGGAAGTGATCAACGAGGTGTTCGACCTGTTCGCGGCGCTCGACGCGACCGACGAGCAGCTCGACTTCCCGATCCTCTACGGCTCCGGCCGCAATGGCTGGATGGCCGAGAGCCCGGAGGGCCCGCAGGATCAGGGCATGGCGCCGCTGTTCGATCTCGTGCTCAAGCACGTGCCCGAGCCGACCGTCGACGACGGCCCGTTCACCATGATCGGGACGCTGCTGGAAGCCAACCCCTTCCTCGGCCGCATGATCACCGGGCGCATCACCTCCGGCTCGATCAAGCCGAACCAGTCCATCAAGGTGCTGGCGCAGGACGGCTCGCTGGTCGAGCAGGGCCGCGTCTCCAAGATCCTCGCCTTCCGCGGCATCGAGCGTCAGCCGATCGAGGAAGGCGTGCAGGGCGACATCATCGCCATTGCCGGCCTGTCCAAGGGCACGGTCGCCGACACCTTCTGCGCGCTTGAAGTCTCCGAGCCGCTCAAGGCCCAGCCGATCGATCCGCCGACCGTCACCATGTCCTTCATCGTCAACGATTCGCCGCTCGCCGGCACGGAGGGCGACAAGGTGACGAGCCGCGTCATCCGCGACCGCCTGCTGCGCGAGGCGGAAGGCAATGTGGCGCTGAAGATCGAAGAGTCGTCCGACAAGGATTCGTTCTTCGTCTCCGGTCGCGGCGAACTGCAGCTCTCGGTGCTGATCGAGACCATGCGCCGCGAAGGCTTCGAGATCGCCGTCTCGCGTCCGCGCGTGGTGTTCTCCAAGGACGAGGCGACCGGCGAAATTCTTGAGCCTATCGAGGAAGTGCTGATCGACGTCGACGAGGAATATTCCGGCGTCGTGGTCCAGAAGATGTCCGAGCGCCGGGCCGAGATGGTGGAGATGAAGCCTTCGGGCGGCAGTCGCCAGCGCCTGGTGTTCTACGCCCCCACCCGTGGCCTCATCGGCTACCAGGGCGAGCTGATGACCGACACGCGCGGCACCGCCATCATGAACCGGCTGTTCCACGCCTATCAGCCGCATCGCGGCGAGATTCCCGGCCGCCGCAACGGCGTGCTGATCTCCAACGAGGCGGGCGAGGCGGTGGCCTATGCGCTGTGGAACCTCGAGGATCGCGGCCCGATGATGATCGAGCCCGGCTGGAAGGTCTATCAGGGCATGATCGTGGGCGAGCACAACCGCGAGAACGATCTCGAAGTGAACGTTCTCAAGGGCAAGAAGCTCACCAATATCCGCACCACGTCGAAGGACGAAGCGGTGCGGCTCACCCCGCCGATCCGCATGACGCTGGAGCGCTCGCTGGCCTGGATTCAGGACGACGAGCTGGTCGAGGTGACGCCGAAGTCGATCCGCATCCGCAAGCGCTGGCTCGATCCGAACGAGCGCAAGCGCGAGGAGCGCCGCAAGGAAGCCGAGGGCGTCTGAGCCCTCGCGCTGCGGAAGGAGCTCCCTCGGCGTGGCACGCGTGCCACGCTCCGGTGGAACGAAATCGCCTTACGCGCGGAAAGCTCTTGATCCGGGGGAGCGGTTTTGCTCCCATCGGGTCATGAGCACGCTCCTCATCGAGACCCGCCGGGCTCGCCCGGCCGACGCGGCCGACATTGCCGAGATCCACGACTCGGCATGGCGCTTCGCCTATCGCGGGCTGATCCCCGGCTTCGAGCTGGAAAAGATGATCCAGCGGCGCGGCCCCGCCTGGTGGGAGACCGCGTTGAAGCGCGGCTCGCGCGTCGTCGTGCTGACCTTCGGCGACAGCGTGGCGGGCTACGCCAATGTCGGGCGCAACCGGGCGCGCGGCCTGCCCTATGAGGGCGAGATCTACGAACTCTATCTGCGGCCGGAATATCAGGGGCTCGGCTTCGGCCGCCGCCTGTTCGCCGATGCGCGCAAGGAACTCGCCAGTGCCGGCTTCGACGGCATGGCGGTATGGGCGCTGGCCGCCAATGAGCCAGCCGTCGGTTTCTACCGCGCCATGGGCGGGCTGGGCGTCGCCCGCTCGACCGAGACCTTCGGCGAGCGCACGCTGGAAAAGCTCGCCTTCGGCTGGAACGGCTGAGCCTTCCGCTCGCCGCGGCGGCTAATCGCTCCGTGAAGACGCACCGGTAAGCGCCGCGAGCCGCGCGGCGATGTCCTGCGGGTCGCCCGCGAGGCGGAAGCTCTTGGTGCGGCCGGTGGCGCCGGATATCAGCTCGACCCGGGAGGGGGCGATGCCGGCGGCCTTGGCCAGCAGGCGGGCCAGCGCCTCGTTCGCCTTGCCGTCCTCGGCTATCGCGGATACGCGGGCTTTCAGTGCCGGGCGGCCGTCGCCGAGCACGACCAGCCCGTCTATGGCGTCGCGCCCGCCCCGCGGGGTGGCGCGCACCGTTACCAGCACGTGATCCGGGCCGAGGCTCCAGGCCGGGGCGGCGCTCACGCGCCGACCAGCAGCTCGATGACCAGGTTGCGGATGAAATAGAGCAGGATGATCAGGATCACCGGCGAGACGTCGATGCCGCCGAGATTGGGCAGCAGCCGGCGGATCGGCGCCAGCACGGGCTCGGTGACGCGCCAGAGGAATTCGCCGAGGCTGCGGACGAACTGGTTGTGCGGGTTGACGACGTTGAACGCCACCAGCCACGACAGGATGGCCGAGCCGATGAGGATCCAGACATAGAGCGTGATCAGCGTGTCGAAAAGCCAGATGAACGAATACATCGTGAGCCTCGGAAGGGGACCGGCGGGCGACGCGCGAACCGCCGCCCGTCAAGATGCTTAATGGCGCGGCCGCATTGCGGCAACCCCGATTCACAGGCACGTCCCGCCGACCCGTCGAGCCGCCTTGACAGCGGGCGGGCGCCGAACGTACAAGGCGCGGCCTGAGGCTTGGGGCCGTAGCTCAGTTGGGAGAGCGCTGCAATCGCACTGCAGAGGTCAGGGGTTCAAATCCCCTCGGCTCCACCATTTCCCAGCCTCCGCGACGGGCGCGCCCGTGCCGTCCCGGCAATCGGCCAGCCTGTGCCGACTCCGCCCATTCTGAGGTCTTCGGCCCACCATATGTGGCGACCCGTCTGTCATTTGGCTCCCGCCCGGGTGCCGTGCCGGCGCGGGGGCTCACTCGTCAAAACCCCAGAAGGTTATGACGGCGATGGCGACCAGCATGATGATGCCGATCAGGCCGAAGATCATGCTCGGCTGAAGGTGGAAATCGAGAAGATCGCTGAACGAGGGCATGGCGCTCCTTAGATAGCGTATTCGCGTGGTCCGCCGCCAGCCGTCGAGACAGCGGATGGCGCAGCGGTGGAGTAGCCTCTCGCCTGACGACCCGAGCGACTGTCACCCCATGGCAACAGGTCGTGCGAATGGAAAGCCTGCCGTAGAGGAAGTGGCGACTTTGGCATTGGCGCGTCTTGCCGTTGGTTCCATTCAGGAGCAGGGCAAGAAACGGCGACGGGGGTGCAGATGGTTTTTGTTCGCAAACCGCTTTTTGCCGGGCTTGTGGTATCGGGTGGCGTCGTCCTCGCGGCGACGACCGCGACGGCCGGCCCCATCTGCACCAATGCCGGCACGGTGACCTATGAAGGCGCCGTCACCATTCTCAACTGTACCGCTGAGCGGCTCTCGGCGACCGCCACCGGGCCGTCCGCGACGCTGAATGTCGACAATGGCTACTTCAGCTCGAACACCAATGGCGGGCCGGGCATCCTCTTCAAGGCGGATGACGACGCTGCCAACCCGACCGACATCACCCTGAACCTGACCGGTACCACGACGGTGCTCGGCCAGCTCTATGACGGCGTCGACGTGCGCACAGTGCGCGGCGACATCACGGTCAATATCGGTGAGAACGTCTCTATCGCGCCGGACGAGACGGGAGTCTATGTCGCCTCCACCGAAACCCCAAGCTGGCCGGCCGGCGACACCTATATCGGCGGCAACGTCACGATCACGAATCGCGGCACCGTCATCGCCGGCGCAACGCCCGATCCGATGGGCACGAACGGCATCGCTGGCCTCGCCAATGGCGGCGGCGTCTCGATCGTCAACTACGGGACGGTGACGACCACCAACACCGTCTACGATGCCTGGGACACCTACGGCATCCTTGCCGATGGCGGCCATTCGGCGGCCGAGGTCGTCCCCGTCAGCATCTACAATGACGGCACTGTCACGGCGATGAATGACGGCCTTCGCGTCAACAGCTACAACGGCCTCGCCAGCGTTGTGAACGATGTGAACGGCGTCGTGACCTCGAACGGCCGCCGGGGCGTGGTCGTGTGGTCGGACACGAACAGCGCCATCTTGACCAATTACGGTACGGTCACCTCGTTTGACGGTCCGGGCGTCAACGTGTGGGCCGGCGGCGCGGTTTCCGGCGACGCCACCCTCGTCAACAGCGGCGCGATCACCTCGCACGACAATCTGGACCGGAACGTCTACGCCACGCTCTACAACGGTGCGCACATCTGGTCGCAGACCTATGGCAAGGCGGAGCTGATCAACCTCGCCGGCGGCAGCCTCGTCGCTCCCGATGGCTGGGGCGCGTGGCTGATGAGCACGGACGGCGATGTCGTCATCGACAATGCCGGCCTCATCAAGGGCGCGAGTACGGCGATACATGTCGGCGCGCAGGACAGCGCCGTCATCGTCGGCGACGACATTCCCGCCTATGCGGGCGCCATGGGCGGCGACCTGACCATCGCCAATCGCGGGATCGTTACGGCGTTCGCAACCGTGCCCGATCCGCAGGGCACCTTCGGCCTCGTCACGCTGTCCGGCGACGTGAACACAGCCTCCTTCATCAACGAGGCCGGCGGCGTCGTGGGCGCGGGCCTCGATCTCGACGAGGGCTTCGACGCCGCGAAGCTGCCAGGCATGACGGCGGGCGAGTTCGGCAGCCTTTCGCAGGCCGCCGGCAATCTCGCCATCTTCTCCGCCGTCCGGGCGGATGAGGTGTCCATCGGCAATGCCGGCGTGCTGTTCGGGCGCGTGGTGGTGGAGACGCCGGCCGCCGTCTCCGAGGGCATCGACATCCCCGATACGACCGGCGCGGTCGCGGTGACGAATTCCGGCTCCTGGGTCGTCACGGGCCTGTCCTCCATCACGGCGGACGCCGCCTCGGGCACCTTCCGCAACAGCGGGGCGATCTGGGCGCTCGACAAGACCGGGTTCGAAGGGGACTTCGTCAATGCGGGCATTCTCAACATCGTCGCCACCACCGCGCATGGCGGCGGCACCTCGATCCTCGGCGACTACACCGGCACCGGCCTGTCGCGGCTGTCGCTGAGCTGGCCGTCGGCCGCCGATGTCTCGGCGATACCGGCGCTGCACGTGGAGGGCGATGTGAGCGGCCGGACCGAGGTGCTGCTGGCCAATCCCTGGCAGCTCGCCACGGTGAACTGGGCCGCCGCGTCTCCCATCACCGTCGTTACAGTCGAAGGCGATGCCCCCGCCGGCGCCAGCCATTTCTACATGGACCAGTCCTACGGCCTCGTGAACTACGGTCTCGCCTATGCGAGCGGCGAGGACGAGACCTGGTCGCTCACCCGCGGCGTGAACGTCGACGGCGCCGCCGCCCTAAGCGACACCGCCTCTGCCGCGCGCAACCTTCTCGGCATCTCGACCCAGCTCGTCACCGACCGCATCGACGAGCTGCGCGACCTGTTCTTCGCGGCGGCGGCGCCCGCCGCACCGATGTCCTACGCGCCGGTGAAGGCGCCGTCCTCCGCTTTCGCCGGCATCGACCAGGGTCCGGGCGCGCCGAGCGGACGGCTCTGGCTGAAGGCGACCGGCGAGACCTCCAACGGCGACGGCTACGACATGGACACCGGCGTTTTCCAGGGCGGCCTCGACCTCGCCCGCGAAGTCGGCAGCGACTTCGTCGCGGCGGGCCTGATCGCCGGCTACGGGCGCTCCACGCTCGACTTCAACGCCGGCGCCACCGATGCCGCGATCGACGGGCCGCTGTTCGGCGCCTACGCCACCTATGTCGCCGGCAACGGCGTGTTCGTGAACGGCATCGTGATGGGCCAGGTGTTCGACGTCGACATGACGCTGGCCTCCGTCTCGACCGATTTCAGCGGATCGAGCGTGGGTGGCCGGGTCGAGACCGGCGTGCGCCTCGACTACGGCACGCTGGTGGTCGAACCCTCGGTGGCGCTGCAGGCCAGCTACACTTCGTTCGACACGGTGAACGTGGCCGCCATCACCGCCGGCTTCGACGACACGACGGGTCTGGCGGCCGAGGGCCGGCTGCGCCTTGCCGGCAATTTCCGCAACGAACGCGTCCTGCTGAAGCCTTACACGATCTTCACGCTCGGCTATGAATTCCTGGCGGACGACAACGTCGTCGTGCCCGCGCTCGACAGCAGCTATGCGGGCGAGCAGAAGGGCGTCTATGGCGATCTGAGCGCGGGCCTTGCGGTCAGCGACCTGACCAACAGCTATGGCGGCTTCGTGCAGGGCAGCTTCGACTTCACCGAGGACCGCACCGGCGTCGGCATCAAGCTCGGCGGCCAGCTCCGTTTCTGAGGGCGCCCTCCCACGCTCCCGCTGCCCCGCTGCGCAGATCGATGCCCGGCGGGGCAGTCTTTGCCGTAGCCTCGTCCGTCCCGCCGTCGGTTTGGGCCGTCGCGCGTCGCCGATCTGCACCCGCAACGCCTGCGGGCGTCGGCGTCCTTTTGAAACCGATAACTGTTTTATGAATTCTGCATTCATATTTCGTTTGCTGCCTGGGCGCGGCTGCTTTACCCTTTAGTCGAATGAGCCGTGCGCGGCCGGAGCCGCCGCGCCGATTATGTGCCGGCTCATAGGGCGCTCCGGATCGAGGGTAACCTCCTTCGCCATCCGGCACCTTCTGTCGCCAGAACCCCTCGCCGGCCGTGAGGCCGGAACGTGCTGCCCTTTGGCCGGCGCGGGCGAGGGGCTGCGCCGATCACAAGGCGCGGCGGCCCTGCAGATCCGCATCGGGACGGGCCTTGCCCGCCCCGGGGGAGGGAGCCGGCCCCGCCGGCACAAGGCACCCGGGCAAATCGGGGCAAGAGAGGAAACGCCATGTCGAAAATCTTTACCGCCGCGCTGCTGGCAGCGACGGCGCTCGCCACGCCTGTCTGCGCGAAGGACTATTTCCTCGCCACCGGGCGCTGGGACAATGTGATGCTGGTGATCGACCTTGAGAAGGCGATCGACCCGGCCAATGACGGCACCCCGAACGCGGTGGTGAACCGCCCCCGCGTCACCCACGACATCCAGGTCGACGGCAAGACCGAGATCGCCAGCGGCCAGCCCATCACCGTCGCCATCGCGCCGGACTACAGCAAGGCCTACATCGCCAACCATTCCGGCAAGACCAGCGCCAAGCTGGCGCAGGCCTTCCAGCACGGCCATGCCGGCTCCGTCACCGTGCTCGACCTCAAGAAGGCGCGCGACCCCAAGAACAACGAGGCGTTGGGCGCGGTCGACGGCTGGATCGACAGCCAGGGCTTCGGCGCCACCGGCTTCGCGCTGCTGCCCGGCGGCAAGTTCGCCGCTCTCGCCCATGCCGAGGCCGAAGGCAACGAGGATGGCGGCCGGCACATCAACATCGTCGACCTCGCCCAGGGCAAGGTGGTGCACAAGGTCGAGCAGGCCTATGGCTCGCCCGGCCATTCCTGCCCGCCGGCCGAGATTCCCCACAGCGCGCCGGACAAGCGCTTCGGCTGCTTCCCGGATTCGAACGGTGTCGCCGCCTCGCCGCTGGGTGGGCCGCAGGGGCTGATCTTCACCGCCAATGGCGGCACGGACGACATTTCGGTGATCGACGTCGCCAAGGCCATCGCCGGCGAGAAGGGCGCCGAGATCGGCCGCATCCCGGTGCAGGCCGGCGGGTTCGGCATCTCCGCCTCGCCGGACGGCAAGCTGGTCGCCCAGGCCTCGCGCGAGAACGCGCAGGACGGCAAGGAAGGCAACACCATCTCGATCATCGATGTCGAGAAGGCGGGCAAGGAGCCGGCCAAGGCCGAGGTCGCCCGCGTGCAGGTCGGCACGGACGACGCGAACGAGCCCTCGCGCCCCTTCGTGGCCGCCTTCACGCCGGACGGCAAGAAGATCATCTCCACCAATTTCCGCACCAACAATATCGACATCATCGACGTCGCCAAGGCGCTCGCCGGCGAGAAGGCGACCATCGCCCGCATCCCGCTGTCGACCGGCTCGAACGATCCCTCGCGCCCGCGCGGCGTGGCGGTGACGCCGGACGGGCGCTACGCCGCGATCACCGGCGCGCCGCCCAAGGGCGGGCACAATTCCAGCATGGTCTGGATCATCGACCTCGCGGCCAACAAGGTCGCCGGCCGCGTCACCCAGATCGGCTCGGAAAGCTATATGATCGGCTATTTCAAGGCCGACTGAACCCTCCGGCGAAGCGTCGCCCGTCGCCTCAAGGGCGGGCGGCGCCCAGCCGGTCAACACCTCCTGATGCGCATCGCGCCGCCCGAGGGCGTGGAGCTCGACCCGCTGGTGCAGCCTTTCATGCGCGCCGCCGTCAATCCGGCGATAGCGGAGGCCTTCCCAGCCCGCACCCGCCCATGATGCGGCGCGGCTGATGGTGGGGCAGGTGCTCTATATCGACGGGGGTAGCCACATCGTCGACTGACGGCATGCGCGGGCGTCAGCGGCTTGGGACGCCGCGGGCATAGCCAAACCCGGCGCGGGGCCTTACTCATCTCGAATCGCCTTCCGGGCGAGAGCGGCGGCGTCCGTGCACCGCCCGCGCGCCGCCGTGCGAAGGGGGAAGCCGGGAAACATGCTTGGACACAGGGTGGCACTCGGCGCGGCGCTGCTGACGGCGCTGCAGTTGCTGACCCGCTGCATCGACATGCTCGCCCTCGTCGTCATGGCGCGGCTGCTCACCCCCGCCGATTTCGGCCTCGTCGCGCTCGCCGCGTCGGTGCTGCTGATCGCCTCCGCCGTGACCGACATCCCGGTCGCGCACGCCCTCGTCCAGCGCGACAGCATCGAGCCGCAGGACATCGACACCGCCTTCACCCTCAATCTGGCACGTGGTCTGGCGGTGATGCTGATCATCGGCCTCGCCGCCGGTCCGATGGTGGGGATCTACGAGGACGCCCGGCTGGCGCCGATCCTCTACGCGCTCTCGCTCGTGCCGCTGCTGACCGCGCTGGCGAGCCCCGCGCTGGTGCATTTCCAGCGCCGGATCGAATACGGCCCGACCGCCCGTTCGCAGCTTGTCGGCAAGTTCTGCGGGGTGCTGGTGGCGCTGGCGACGGCGCTGGCGACGCATTCCTACTGGGCGCTGATCGTCGGACAGCTGGCATCCGCCTTCATCTCGACCGCCGTGACCTATCGCTATGCGCCCTACAGGCCGCGCCTGCGCCTCGGCGGCGCGGGGGACATACTGAAGTTCACGGGATGGCTGACCGCCTCGCGGATCATCTCGACGCTCAACCTGCAGTCGGATCGGTTCTTCATCGGCCATATGCTCGGCAAGTCGCAGCTCGGCCAGTACACGATGGGCAGCGACATCGCCTCGATCGCGACCTACACCTTTGCCAACCCGATCATGCAGACCATGTTCGGCGGCTTCTCGCGCCTGCAGTCCGAGGCCGGACGCCTGCGCGCGGCCTATCTCAAAGGCCAGCAGGTGCTCGTCATCTTCCTCCTGCCGCTTGGCGTCGGTCTGTCGGTCGTCGCGGACCGGCTGGTGCCGCTGGTGCTGGGTCCGAACTGGGATGCGGCCGTCACCGTGATCGTCTGGCTGGGGCCGGTCGTCGCGCTTCAGGTGCTGTATCTGCCGCTGATGTCGCTCTCCATGGCGATGGGCCGGCCGGGCGTGGTCACGCTTCGCGAGGCCATCAACCTGGGCTGCCGGCTTCCCGCGACGCTGGCCGGCGCCTGGTATTACGGCCTGCTGGGCGCCGTCGTCGCGCGCTCGGTGGGCGGCGCCTTTATCATCTTCCTCACCCTGACGCTGGCGCGCAGATTCCTGCACGTCTCCGTGCTGCACCAACTGGCCAATGTCGGCCGGAGTCTCGCAAGCACGCTGGCGATGATCGCTGCGACGCTGCTGGCGAAGCACTGGCTTGCCCCGTCCGACGCCCTCGCGGGCGAGATCGCGAACCTTCTGGTCTTCGTCCTCGCCGGGGCGGGAGCCTATGTCGCCACCCATGTCGGCCTGTGGCTGGCCGCCGGCCGGCCGGAAGGCGCCGAGACCTTCGTGATCTCGCTGGCGCGGAGCCGTCTTGGGGGGCGCTAGGGCCTATTGCGAGGCGCCCGCTGCCGTCGGGATCGGGCTCACGTCCAGCGACTGGAACTGGATGTCGCCCGAGGCCAGCTGTTCGGAAGGCGTGCGGGCATCGTGGATCAGCCGGACCTGCTGCGCGGTGCAGCGGCCGTCGTCCGGAATCGTCAGGTCGAAGGAGAAGTCGCGCCACTGGCGCGGCGAGCCCATAAGCTGCTCCGACTGGCCTGCCAGCATTCCGGTGCCGAAGCAGATCACCTGCCAGCGCATGCCGCGCCTCGCCGACATGGAGCCTCTCTGCTGGCCGGAGAAGCGGTAGGTTCCCGGCCGCAGGAACGCGATCTGGTTGACCTTGCCGACGGTGACGCGCCCGAGCCCGAAGCGGACCCGGAGAATGCGCCCGCTCTCCCCCGTCGGCCTCGGCGCAAAGTCCACGAAGGCGTTGGTCGAGCGCGGCACATTCCAGCCGAAGGGCAGAGGGGTCGGGTCCTGCGAGAAGTCCAGATTATTGATCGGACGCACCTTGAGGAGCTGATCGCCGGGCAGCATCTGAAGCCAGATATTGTAGGCGCCGTCGGGGCGGCGGTCCCGCGCGATCCGTTGCCGCAGGAAAGGCGCCAACTCGAGGTCCGACGGCGCGGCGCCGGTCTCCTTGAGCCGTTCGAACAGCAGCAGCGGCTCGTTCGAGGCGGCCAGCGGGCGTGCCATGTTGCGGAAGAAGCCCATGCGCCAGCCGGGGCCGGGGGCGAGCGCGGATACGAGCGCTTCCCGTCCCTCGGGCGCGAGCACCATCGAGTTGAGATAGCTGAAGGTGAACCGGTTGAGCACCGGGCGGGTGCGCAGCAATATGTCGGCCATCGCGACGGCGCGGGGATAATCGCGGTCCATATAGCTGTGCTGCAGCAGCCAGAACACCGCCACCGTCTCGCGCCGCGAACGGGCGACGGCGTCGATCATCGCCTGCCGGATCAGCGCGGGGTCATCGGAGCCATCGGCCAGGAGCCGGTAGGCGGCCGCCTCCAGCGGCGCGCGCGCGATGATGGCGTCGGCGAGCGCGCGAATGTGCTCCCGGCGGGCGGCAATCTCGGCGGCGAGGAGGGCGTCGGTTCGCGGCGCGGCGGCGACCGTGGGAGAAGTCCCCACATCGGTGGGCGTGTCGGCGGACGCGTCCGGCGCGGCGGCGGGTGCGCTCTGGTCCGTCGCCGCCGGGTCCTGCGCGTCGCCGTCGGGAGAGGGAGCCGCGCCGGCGTCCTGATCGGTTGGCACCATCTCCTCGCTCGGGCGCTCCTCGTCCGCGGCGGCTGCGGCGTCGGCAGCTTCCGAAGCGCCGGTGTCAGCGGCGAGCGCCTCCCGCCCGCCGGCGGCCAGGGCGAGCAGGGCCTCCCGTTCGTCACGCGTGAGCGAAAGCATCGCGGCGGGGTGATTGGGGTGAAGCATCAGCGCCAGGCGAGGGTGCTGATCGGCGAGAGCCGTCGGCAACGAGGTCGTCGCGATACCCACGACGAGCAGCAGGCCGGCGAGGGCGAGCGCGCCGGTGCGCCAGGGATGCACGGCGATGCCGAGGCGCAGGCTGCGAACCCGCAGCTGGGCCGGCTGCGGCCGGGGGGCACGCACCGGGCGCCGGGCCTTCCCCACGTGAAGGGTCATCGCGCTCCCCGGAACAGCAACAGCAGGCGGAGCCAGAACGAGCCGCCCTCGATCTTGCGCAGGCTCAGCGCCGAGGGCCGCCGTCCCCGGCGAATGAGCGGCACAGCGTCCTTGATGCGTGCATCCGCGCTCTCAGCTGCGACACGCGGCTTCGACGCGGCGCCCGTTGGGTGCGCGGGGGGGCGACCGCTGTCACTCGCGGTGCGCCTCACTCCACGCTTCGTCCACCGGAAGCCAGCCCGACCCGGCCTGGGGGGATCGGCAGAAGGGGGGTGCGCGAGATCGTAGCTGGCGCGCTTCTCGTCCGACTTCAGGTCGCCCCAGGCGGCGGTCACGCGGGCGGAGAACACCTCGCGATTGACGGAGGCGGCTGTTCCTCGCAGAGCTTGCAAGTCCGGATGCAGCCAGCGCATCAGCAGCGCCATGTTCCGGCGCAGCTCCTCGTGGGTCGCCTTGCGGGAGGCGCCGAGCACCCGGTAGCTGTCGCCGCCCGGCGCCAGCAGCGCCTGCTCGACATAGAAGCTGGCGGCTTCCCGGATCACCTCCTGGGATTTGCCGTAGCGGCGGCTGACCAGTCCAAGCACCTGCTCATCGCCGATCGCCGCAGCAAGCACCACGGCGACGCCGTCGGGAAGGGGAACCTGCGGCAGCCGATGCGCGACGACCGGGTCCTTGAGCAGCGCCAATGCGGCTTCGAGCGCGTCGAATTCCGCCATGGCTCATACCAGCTCGGACTCGTTCGACTTCGAATCGCGCCGTTTTAACTTCGGGAGCAGCGCCTTCACCCCGCCCGAGCCGACGCCGTCCTGCTCCTGCCCATAGCCGTAGCCATAGCCGTACGCACCATACCCATAGCCGTAGCGCGAACTGCGGGCGTCGAACTTGGTGAGGACGAGGCCGATCGTCAGGGCGCGGGCGAGCTGGAGGCGGCGCAGCGCGTTGCGGGCGACCGCCCGACGACTGTCGCCGGCGCCGGCGACGAAGATCGTCGCGTGGGCCGCCGCGCCAAGCAGCTGTGCATCGGCGATGCTGAGCATGGGCGGGCTGTCGAAAACCACCAGGTCATAGGTCTCAAGCGCCACGGAAATCAGCGTGAACACCCGTGTTCCGCCGAGAATGTCCGCCGCGTTGGGAGGAAGCGGGCCCGAGGCGATGAAGAACAGATTGTGGATCTCCGTCCGCTGGGTCACCTCTTCGAGCGTGGCCATTCCGGTCAGGCAATTGGAGAGGCCGACGGCGTTGTCGAGGCCGATCTTGGCATGGACCGAGGGCTTTCGCAGGTCCGCGTCGATGAGCAGGACCTTCTTGCCGGTCACGGCGAAATGGCGTGCCAGCGCGATGGCGGTGGTCGACTTGCCTTCGGACGCGCCGGCGCTGGTGAGCACCAGCGTGCGGGGAAGACCGTATTCGGTCGAGAACTGGAGCGAGGTCGCCAGCGAGCGATAGGCTTCTGCGACCGGCGAGCGCGGATCGGCGAGTTCGGCCATAAGCCCGTTCTCGAATTCCGAACGCGGCACGATACCGAGTACCGGAAGGCCGGTGGCCTTCTCCGCGTCCTCGGGATTGCGGATGCGGTCGTCGAGCAGCTCGATGAGATTGGCAGCGCCGAAACCGCCAAGCAGTCCCACTGCGAGTGCGCCCGCGAGGATGAGCAGCGTGCGCGGATAGGAGGGAGAGGGCGGGGCGAGGGCGCGGTCGACGATGAAGACGTTGTTGGTTCCGACGCCGCTGGCGACGTCGACTTCCTTATAGCGCTGCAGAAGGTCGTTGTAGAGGTTTCGGTTGGACGTCACCTCCCGCTGCAAGATGTTGTAGCGCACGTTCTTCTTCTGCAGCTCGATGACCTCGGCGCGCAGTTCGTCGATCCGGGCGCGCATCTGCGCTTCCTGGTTGGCCGACGATTCATAGGCCGCTTTCAACGAACTGCGGATCGTGTTCACCTCGGTGGCGAGCTGGCGGTCGAGCTCGGCGATCTTCTTGGAGATCTCGACCATGGCCGGATAGCCCGGCTTGAAGGTCTCCAGCTTCTCCTCATAGTCGCGCTTGAGCTCGTTGCGCTGGGTGCGCAGGCCGTCGATGACATTGTTGGTGAGCAGCTGGGGCAGGTTGATCGCGGTCGAGTTCGCCACCTGCTTCCACGTCTCCTCGTCGCGGATCCGGTTGGAGATCAATTGGCCGAGCGCGGCATTCGCGGCGGCGAGATTGTTCTCGGCGATGGAGGTCTTGTCGCTGGTCTCGACCATGTCCTCGCTCTCGGCGAAGGCAATCATCGCCTTCTCGGATTCCTCCAGCCGGAGCTTGAGCTGCTTGATCTGGTCTTCCAGGAACACCTTCGCGTAGGAGCTCGCCTCGAAGCGCTTGTCGAGGTTCGAGGCGACATAGGCGTCCGCATAGGCGTTGGCGATGGCGGCGGCTCGCTGCGAGGACGGGTCCGTGTACTCGATGTCCACGAGGCGGGAGACCGTGATCGGGCGTATTTCGACATTCTGCTGGATACGGCCTACCGCCACCGCCCGCGCGCGCTCCTGTGCCGCCCCGGTATCGGCCTCCTGCGACGTATCGGAGAAGATGCCGAGCAGGCTGCCGATCAATCCCGGCGTGGGGACGGAGAAGTTACGGTCCTGGTCGAGCGCCAGCGACGCCACAACGCGCTCGGACATGCCCCGGCTCTTCAGCAACTCGTACTGGGTCTTCTGGAACTCGGTGCCGCCCTGCTCGGTGGGTGAGGTCGAGCCGCCGTCGATGATCTTGCCAGGCTCTCGGTCGATCTGGATGCGGACGATGGCGGAATAGAGGGGCGTCGCCAGGAAGCAGTAGATCACGCCGACGACGAAGGCGGCGCCGGCGGTGCCGAGGATCAGGGTCCGCCATTTCCACGCGATGCCGATCAGATAGTGCAGCGCCGCGGCCAGCTCCGATTCGTAGATGGGCTCGGTGACGGGATAGCCGCCGGGCCCGTAGCCGGCGCCTTCGGTACGGGTCGATACGGCGCGGTTCTCCGCGATCGCGGGCAATTGCCGCGAGCGTGCCCCGGCCGAATCTCCCTCCAAGCCTTCATCCCGCATGAAAAGCCACCACCCCGATATCCTTAAAGCGCAGCCAGAGCCGTCACAGAAGGAGGAACATGCGCGCCAGCGGCACGGCCTGGAGGATATAGCGCATCCCGACCTTCATATCGGAGGTCGGCACCATGACGATGTCGCCCGCCTGCAGCGCGGGATCCTCGGTGCGCTGCCCGCGCACGTCGTTCATGCTGAAACGCGCCACCGCCGTGCGGCCCTCGACCTTGCGGAACAGCAGCACGGTGCCGTCCGAGGTCTCGTCGAGACCGCCGCCGGAGGCAATGGCCTGCAGCATGGACATCGGCCCCTGCATGGGGAACACGCCCGGCTTCTTCACGGCGCCTTCCACGGTGATGCGGTGGCTGTTGTACTCCTTCACCAGCACCGTCACCTGGGGATTGCGCACATAGTCCTTTTCGAGCTTGCCGGCGAGATCCTTCTCGATCTCGCTCACGGTGCGCCCGCCCGCCTGAACCTCGCCGACGAGCGGGAAACCGAAGCGCCCGCTCTCGGACACCTGCACCGTCTGCGTCAGGTCCTCGACCTTGAAGACCTGGATCGACAGCACGTCCAGCGGGCCGACCCGGTAGCCCTCGCTGCCCGGCGTGCTGGCCGCCGTCACCGCGCTCGCCTCGCTGGCGGCGGCAGCGCCGGCGGGACCGGCCGGAGCCGCCTCGACCGGAATGGAGGTGCCTAGTGAGGGCGATGTCCGCGAGGAAGACCTGACCGGTGCGGGGGTTTCGGTGAAGCTGCTGACCGAGGCGGGATCCGATGAGGTGCCGGTGGTGAAGGCGGGGTCGTTACCGCCCGAGGAGGCGACGCAGCCGGCCACGAAGACCGCCGCCACCAGCGCCGCCCCGCGCATGGCCATCGCCGCCATCGTCCTGCCAAGCCCCATCGAACCTTTCCACTTCTATAGGCGCGCATTCTGCGGCCGGTTTATCCAGAATGATATCCCGTGGGCGCCCGAAGACCAATCGGTCTGCCTCCGCCCGGCCGACCAGGCGTTCCGCCGCCCGCCATCCTTCCGCAAGATCCGGCGGCCGCTTGACAGTATCATGCGCGTCGCTTGCCAGGATATGAATAATTCCTTCGCCGATCATTCTCTCGGCCCAATATTTGGGCCGGCGGCCGAACCTGCCCGTAAGCGATCCCGAGGTCACCTGCATCCAGACACCACGCGCGGCCAGGCTTTCGATCAATTCGTACTTGTCCTCCACCCAGCGCAGCCGTTCTGGATGGGTGATGATCGGCACGTAATTCGCGAGCAGGATGGAGAAGACCAGTTCGTCGAGGCGTGCGGGCGCCAGATTGTGGGGCGGCTCGACCAGCACGTAGCGCGTGTCGCCCAGCGTGAGCAGATGCCCCTGGCGCAGCCCCTCGGCGAAGCCGGGAACGACATGGTTGTCGGCGCCGGTGACCAGCCTGAGCGCGATGCCCGCTTCGTCGAGGGCCGCTTGCAGCCGTGCCACGGCGCCGCGGATCTGCGCGCCGGAATTGTGGAAAACGCCGGGAAGAATATGCGGCGTGCAGGCGGCGATCCGCACGCCCTGCTCGACCTGCATCCGCGCCATCTCCAGCGACGTCCGCATGTCGGGTGCGCCGTCATCTATGCCGGGAAGAATATGGCTGTGCAGGTCGATCATTCGTTGTGTTCGATATGGTTGGCAGGCCCGTCGCCGCCGCGCCGTTTGCTCCGGCGTTGTCGATCCGCTCCCGAATCGCGACCGCCATTACCGGGCACGTGGTCGTCCTTGAGCTTATCGGCGCGGACTTACCGTGAAGCAAGAGGATATGACATCCTGGAACCCGCGCCCTCGGCCGCGGAACTATTTATCGAATGAAGTGCATTTATGTTAACGGATGGTTCATCTCTGCGCGGATCGGCGATTTTGCACGTTTTTTCTGCTGTTGCATTTTGGTCGCGGCGGCGACGAGAAGGTCTGTCGGAGCGGATGATCTGTATCCGGATGCCGTTGTCGGCCATTCGATCCTTGACCCCCGGGAAGGAAGTGTGGTTACAAAGAAGCTGGAATTTAGCCTTCGGAATGCGTTGGGCAGCGCGTGCTGAAATTTGTTGAGGGGCCGATGTATCGCGCGGGAACGGTAGTCGCTACCTGTGGTTTGGTAATGCTGGGCTTTGCGGGCGCCGCTCGGGCGGATGTCTGCCAGACGGCCGGAACCTTGACCGAAGTAGCCGGCACGGTTGTGGTCGACAAGGGGAATGGCTTCGTTCCCGGCACGGTGGGTACCTCGCTGAAGAGTGGCGACAAGGTTGCCGTGCAGGGGTCGGGCAGTGCCGTCGTCGACTTCGGCAGTGACCGGACGGTGACCGTCCCCGGCTCCACCACCGAGACCCTCAAGATTCCGGGCTGCGGCCTGACCCTTACCGAGGATCCTACCGGGCTGATCGTCACCACGACGGTGATCGCAGGCGGCATCACGGCGGCGGTGCTGGTTTCCGATTCGGATGACAAGAAGGTGCCGTTCATTCCGATCAGCCCCTGAGCGGGACGTTCAAGCTGTTTCAGAAATCCCATTTCGACATAGGGCCGGCGTTTCCAGCGTCGGTCCTTTTGCTTTTTGCGAACATCGTTCTCGGCGGGGCCACGACGGCCGGCTACCTGTCCGACGTCATCCTGCAGTTCCTCTCGGTTCCCTTCCTCATGCTGGGAATCTGGCTGTGGATCGATCGGCTGAGCTCGGTAGCGCGGAGCCGGGCCCCGTCCCCGGAACTCATTCTCGGTGTCGGCATGATCGTCGTCGCCCTCGCCATCGGCCTTGCACAGTTTGTTCCGCTGTTCGGCGCGCCCGGCTGGGCGGGGATCTCCCGGCAGATCGTCGCGGCCGGCGGCCCCCCCCTCGACGCGGCGTGGACCGGAAGCTCGTCGGTCGATCCGGCGGCGAGCCTTGCCGCGTTGCCGGCCGTGCTGCCGCCGCTGGCGCTGTTCCTGCTGGTCGGGCTTCTGGGCGGCGAGCAGCGCCTGCGCCTCATTGGCTGGGCGGTGTTCTTCAGCCTGCTGGCGCTGGCGCTCGGCGTCGTCCAGGTCTCGCAGGGGCCGCAAAGCCCGCTGCGCTTCTTCGAGTTCGGACACCGGGTCGAGGCGGTCGGCTTCTTCGCCAACCGCAATCATTTCTCCGCGCTGCTCTATGTCACGCTCACGCTCGGCGCGGCGTGGTGTGTCGCGCGGGGAGAGGGCGTGCTGGCGGCGCGTGTGCCGCAGCAGCGTAAGCTGGTCTGGCTCGTCACCACCTTCGGGCTTCTGGTCTTGCTGCTCGGGGGCATCGCGCTGGCGCGCTCGCGCGCCGGCATCCTGCTCACCGTTCTGGTGGCCGGGGTGATCGTCGCGATCTCACCCTCGATCCTCACCATATTGACCGGCCGGCGCGGCAACTTTCGGCGCGTGCGCTGGATCGCCTTCGCAGCCGTCGCCGGCGTCCTGCTCCTTGTCGGCCAGATCGGCGCGGAGCGGTTCCTCCATCGTTTCGATGACGGCATCGTCGACCAGATCCGCCTCAAGCTGAACGCCAGGAGCTTGGAACTCGTCGGCGACGCGCTGCCCACGGGCACCGGGCTCGCCAGCTTCACCGCCGTCTACCCCGCCTATGAACGCCTTGACGATCTTCGGCCGGGTTATGTCAACCGCGCGCACAATGACTGGCTGGAGTTCCCGCTTGAGGCGGGCGCGGCGGGCATCCTGCTGATGGTCCTGTTTCTCGCGTGGTTCATGTTGCGCGGCTTCCGCCTTTGGTTGCGACCGCCGGACGGAGCGGCACCGGTGCGCCTCCTGCTGCCCCGCTGCGCGTCGCTTGCCGTGCTGCTGTTGCTGATCCATTCCTTCGTCGATTATCCGTTGCGCACCGCGACGCTGTTCGCCTATTTCGCCCTCTGCTGCGCCCTGATGACGCCACCGCCCGGCAGCGCGCGGGTGGATGGACAGCCCGTGTAACCGGCCCTGCTGTGCGCAACCATGGATGCGATGGGGAACAGGGCCGTGTGCAGAACGCATAGGGGTCTTACAGGACGTGGTTATGAGTGCTCGACGTTCGGCTGTGATCGTGTTCGGGGGAGCCGGGTTTATCGGCACCCATCTGCTGGAACGTCTCGCCCATACGGGTCGCTACGGGCGTGTCATCTCCTATGACATCCGCGCTGCCAAGGCCCCCGTCGCCGGGGTGGAGTATGTAACCGGCGACGTGCGGGAGCCGATCTCGCTCGACGGCGATCTGTCCGGAGCGGAAATCTATAATCTGGCTGCGATACATACCACGCCCGGACATGAAGACTGGGAATATTTCTGGACGAACGTTCTCGGTGCCAGCCATGTCTGCGATTTCGCGTCACGGATAGGTACGACGTTTCTGCTGTTCACCGCCTCGATTTCGGTTTACGGCCCGAGCGAGGAGCCAGTGGATGAGGGCACGCCGCCGGCCCCTGTCTCCGCCTATGGCCGGTCGAAGTTCCAGGCCGAGGGAATTCATCGCAGCTGGGTCGAGAACGGGAGCGATCGCCAGCTGGTGATCGTCAGGCCCGCCGTCATTTTCGGGCCCGGCGAAGGCGGCAACTTCACCAAGCTCGCTTCGCTGCTCGCCCGCAAACGTTTCGTCTATCCGGGACGCCGCGAGACGATCAAGTCGTGCGGCTATGTGGAGGAACTCGTCGACTCCATGGAGTTTGCCCGCGATCTCAATCGCCGCACGTTCACTTACAACTTCTCCTATCCCGAGCGCACGACATCGGAGCATATCTGCAATGCCTTCGTGCGCGCCGCGGGCTTTGCCGCGCCGAGGTGGGTCGTACCTCTCCCCCTGATGCTTGCAGCGGCATTCGGCTTCGAGATACTGGGCAAGCTCGGGCTGCGAACTTCCATCAATAGGGAGCGGGTCCTGAAGCTTGCGCGCTCAACCAACGTGCTGCCGACAGCCTTGGTTGAGGCGGGCTATCGATACCGCACCGACGTGGAAAGCGCCCTCAGGGATTGGGGACAAAAGACGGGCGGAACTTATCGGTGAGCGCGCGCGGGCTGATCATCGTGCATACCCTTACTTCGCATCGGCGGCTGTCCATTTCGGCGGTGGCGCTGTCATGCGGGTCTCGGCCGTGAACTTCTTTCGCCGCTTTATTCCATCGTTGTTACGGCTGTCGTCCGCTGGGTAGAATTCATGCGTATCGTTCACGTGCTGACGCGGCTTCTACGGGCGGGCTCGGAAGAAAATACCCTGGCGTCCTGTAGCGCCCAGATCGCGGGTGGGCACGAGGTCTACCTGATCCATGGCAATGAGTACGATGAATCCTACTATAAAAATCCGATTGCAGGGTTGAAACTGGTGAGGGTGGACAGTCTGGTTCACCCGCTGAACCCGGGGAAGGACGTGGCAGCCTTCCGGGCCATGAAGCGTCTGTTCTCGCAGCTTCGGCCCGACATCGTTCACACGCATCAAAGCAAGGCCGGGGTTCTCGGCCGGTTCGCGGCGAAGGCGGCGGGCGTCCGGCATATCGTGCATGGCGTCCATATCGTGCCGTTCATGAATGTCGGCACGCTGCAGCGCCTGGTCTATCTCGCGGCCGAGCGCGCGGCCGGTGCCGTAACCGACGCCTTCATCGATGTTTCACCGGCCATGAAGGCGGCATGCGTCAATGCCGGCGTCGGCACGGCAGATCGGCACCACGTCATCCCTTCCGGCTTCGATCTTGGCCGGTTTCGTGCCGGCCATGCGCCGGAGGAGTGGCGGGATATTCTCGGGCTCGCCGAAAACGAGCCGCGCCCGCCGGTCATCCTGATGATGGCCGCGCTCGAGCCGCGCAAGCGCCATTGCGAGTTCCTGCGGGCATTTCCCGCCGTCGTCGCCCGTCATCCGGGCGTGCGGCTCCTCATGCCTGGAGAGGGGCCGCACCGGGAGGCCGTCGAATCCGTCATTCGCGAGCTTGGACTGGAAAGGAACGCGCTGCTTCTCGGCTATCGTACCGATCCGCAAAATCTCATCGCGCTGGCCGATTTCTGCATGCTGACTTCCACCCGCGAAGGCTTGCCGCGTGTGATCATGCAGTATCTTGCCGGCGGACGACCCTGCATCGTGTCTGATCTCCCGGGGATTGAGGTTGTGGTCCGACATGGGTGGAATGGCATCGTCACGCCAGCCGACGATATGGAGGCTGCCGCTCAGGCGGCCATAGAGCTGATTGAGAACGAAGTTGTCCGGCAGAGACTGACGCAGGGGGCTCGTGCAACCGATCTCGATAGCTGGCAGGTGGAGAACATGTGCCGGAGCATCGAGGAAGTGTATCGGAACCTGCTAACAAGGGCGGAGCGCTGACCGTGGCGGGCTCGGAGCATACAGCCACCTCTACCGGCAGCCATCGTCGCTGGCAGCGATCCTTCACGACGGCGGACTAGAGCGAGGTGACCGAGTGAGCACGCGGACAGCCGTCATCACCGTGAACTATTTCTCCGCGCCGCTGATCCATGAGATGGAGGCGCGCCTCGGCCAGGCGCCGGACACGCGGATCATCGTCGTCGACAACAGCGGCGAGTTTTCCGCGCGCAATGCCGACACGCTCATCGTGCGGCCCGGCCGCAATGTCGGCTTCGGCGCCGCCTGCAATGCGGGCGTGCGCGCCACCGATGCCGATATCGTCGTTTTCCTCAACCCCGACGCGGTCATCGAGGCGGAAGACCTTGTGGAGCTGGTGCGGTGCGGGCATGTCGATGCCGGTGAGATCTGGGGGCCGGCCATCCTGAGCCGGCGCGGTACCGTCGCCACGCTGCGACGCCCCGGCCGCCTGTTCCTGTCCTTCCGCCGGGACGTGATCGCGCCGTCCCGCGACGCGCCGACCGAGGTGCTGTACATTTCGGGCGCCTGCATGGTGGTGGGGAGGGCGAGCTTTCTCGGATATGGCGGCTTCGACGAGAACATCTTCATGTATGGCGAAGACCTGTCGCTCTGCCTGACCGCCGCGCGGCACGGTGCACGGATGCATATTTTCGGCTCTATCGTGATCGACCATTCCGGTGGGCGGTCCTCCTCCAGCTTCGAAGCGCGCTGGAAGCGGTTCTTCCGCTCCTGTCGCGGCCACTACACGGCGCTGCGCAGCCACGGCTGGGGTCCCTTGCGGGCGGCGCTGGACAGCGTTCATCTCGCCAGCGGACGGCGGATTTGAGAAATGAGCTTAATCGGATCGCGGAAAGGAGGGCGCCGAGCGGGGTTTTGGTACCTTTGCGTGCGCTGGCTGCCGAGGGCTTCGGACGTTTGACAACATGAGAACGACATTGGAGTTTCATAACGGCCCACAGCCAGAGAACTGCATGAGGTTAATCGAGGCGAAGAGAATTTGTTTCTTTCAGTTTTGCAGCCACGGCAGTGTGATTTGGAACGAGAGGCGTGGATGCGGCCCGAATCTGGCCATTGGGGCGATCCCCGAGGACGGGCTACATGGAGTAATCGGCTGTCGTGATTCCAAAGAATTCGACCTGATGATATCCGGATGTATCGTCGCATTATTCGAATCTTGCTTTGGATCAAATTAATATGTTTATACTAAGTCCAATAGTTGAAATTTTTATTTTACTTTACTTATACTATTTGATATCCGTTCTTAGTTTTAAGAACGGCAAGATAAATTTCTTAATATCTGTTTTACTATTTTTATTTGTAGTGATAATTTTCGCGTACGGCTTCTATAAAAGCGCGTACCATTTGATTTTTATCTTTCTTGCTATTCTTGCTGCCTTAAGCAATCCTTTCGACATGACGATTGCGAGACAAATTCGAGCTGTGATGCTATTTTCTCTTGTTGTCCTTTCGTTAAATGAATTCTCTAAATCGTCGATTGACTATAAAAATAAATACGACGCTCCAAGTTTTCAGTACACATGGGGTGCGGCGGTTATTTCAAATTTGGCAATAAAATATAAGATATTTATATTTATGATATTTGTTATTGCTGACATTGTAGTGTCACAGCAGGTGTCCGCTAGAGGCATAACATTATGCTCAATCGTAGCCGTAATATTTTCTTTAGAAAGAAATGTTCCGATACCAAGAATAGTTCAATACATTGGATTATTTGCATTCGGATTAATTTATGCCTATATAATTGATATTCTACAATATTTAAACAATCTGGAATACATATATGGTAGTATTTCAAATTATGAGCGCGCATTCATGAATTATAGATCGTTAGAAATACTTTCGTATACACCATTTACTTTAAATGAAGATGTATCTTCTGAATTTGTCGAGTTCAGGTATACGCAGGATAGAGAGGGTTTGTCCGTTCATTGTCTGTATCTCGCCTTCGGTCTTTTCCTTGGTGCAATACCGGCGATGATTTTCTACATCGTAATGATACATATGTGTGTAAATACTAAAGGTTTTGCATACAAGCCGCTATCCGCGTTTCTGATGGTGTATACCACAGTAAGTCCAGATTCGACTTCGGCGAGAGTTGCGATTCTGATTATGATTGGTCTCTATTTAATATCAAAAGCGGAAGGCGTTACGTCGGTCGCGAAGTTAAAAAAGCCGGCGCGTCGTCGGCGGCTTTTGGTGCCTTTTCGCTAAATCACCCCGTCCGGTGAAGATTTGCAGTTTGAAGCATCATTGTTTCGTGCTTCCAGGTGAATAGTCTTTCGATTATTCCATGTTCCTGATCTGGGTATCCTTCTCACGTGGAAGTCCATCCGGCATGGGACGATGACCGGCAACAATGACAGATGAATCGCCGAAGATAGATGTGACCTCCTGAGAGAATGCATCTGTATGCCTCACCTGCGGAACGTCGCGTCGGCGCAGCGCTGCCACGTGAAGCTCCTCGCCCGCTCCCTTGATGCGGCGGAGGCACGGGCGCGCGAGGCGGCGTCCGACAGATAGGCCTGTATCGCCCGCGCCGCAGCCGGCGTGTCGCCGGCCGGCACAAGGGCGCCGCAGCCTGCGATAACCTCCGGGATGCCGCCCTCGTTGGTGGCGACCGATGGGCAGCCCTGGGCGGCCGCCTCGGCCAGCACCAGGCCGAATCCCTCGACCTTGCCCGGCATCGGCTGAGCGAGGAGAACATGGCAGGCGGCGCGCCGATAAAGCCGCTTGATATCGTCGGTGGACAAGCGGCCGGCGAGGATCGCGTTCACCCCGAGGCGACGGGCCTCCGCTTCGATCCGCTCGGCGAAGGCTGGTTCCTCCGGCTTGCCGGCGACGACGTAAATGAGTTCGCCCGTCTGCATGTCGTCCCGCATCCTGGCCAGGGCGCGGACGGCCTCGACATGACCCTTGCGTGGCTCGATACGGCCAACCGAGCAGACGACCTGTGCGCCTGCAGGAAGCTGCGCAAGAAGCGGGTGATCGAAGGGGCCCGGTGCCTCCTCGAACCAGCCGGGATCAACGCCGAGATACGTCACCCGCTCTTCGGGTGGCGCGCCGAAAGCGGCGTGGAAGATCGCTCGGGTCGCCTGCGAATTGTAATTGACCCGCTCCGCGCCAAAATAGGCGCCCCGCACCAATCGGTACAGCAGGGACCCCGGGCGGAACTTGGCCGCCTCGCTGCCATGCACCATGGCGAGATAGCGCCGCCCGTGCAGCCGGCGCGTGACATGCATGAACAGCACACTGCGAATGTCTGCCGCCAGCACGATCTTGTCCGCGCCGCCCCCGCGCAGGGTGCGCAGCATGGTAGGTACCGCCTTCGCCGGAATCGAATGGTGGCCGAGCAGCCGGCGGGTGAAAATGTCGCCCGGCATGCTGCCCGGGTCCGTGGCGGAGGCGAGATCGGGATAGGCGGGACAGATCACGTCGACGACAACGCCGGCCGCGTCCAGCGTTTGCGCCATGCGTGTGCAATAGGTCGCGATACCGCCGGGAAACGGGTCAAATTCGCAGGTGAGTATGGTCACGGCACGGGGGAAGCCCGCGGCGAGCTCGCCATGCGGCGGCGCGTTACTCGCTGTCATGGCCGGCCGCTCCGGCCGCGTTGTTCGGCCGAACGGCCGGGACGGCCAACGGCCGTGCCGCGTCGGGGGTACCGAGGGGGCCTAGATACGCCCCACGAGCTTTCGATGTACCGTTCCAAGGAATGCCTTCGCGTTCGCGATGAGACCATAGGTGCAGGCATTTCGCACAAGGCGATAGCCGGAAAAACGCGTCGTCCGCACGCCGAACAGCTTCAGCGCCGCTGCGCGGGCGAGGGCGGTCCGCTTGCGATTGGCCTGGTAGGGCTGCATCCGCTCGATCGCGCCGGGATCGAGCGGCGCACACCGCACGTAGCCGGCATGGACGGCACCTTGCACAAGTTCTTCGCCCAGATCGGTCCGCGCCAATACGAGGCTCCGGCCGTCCATCTCGTCGAAGGAAGGGTATCCGTCCCCGGTCGCGTGCCAGGCGTCGGCACACACGACGTCAGCCGCCTCGCCGATGCCGTCCGCGCAGATCTTGCAGCGGGGATGCAGATGCCGGTTGAGCATCTTTCCCCAGGCCTCGTTGTAGGTGAGCGAGCGCTCCTCGCCCGATGCAGTCACGGCCGTGGTGAGGCCGGGCCAGCCATTGCCGCGATAGCGGAAGGAGATCACCTCGGCCGGGTCGAGCCCGAGCCTGTCCAGCACCGCCCGCGTTCCCTTCTCGCCGGGTATGCCCGCGCACATGAAGGAAAGCAGGTAGGGGAACTGCTCGCGGAATTCCGGCCGAAGCCGGGTCATGGCGCGTAGCGCAGCGACATCGCAGGGCTTGCCGACGAAGGCGTAGCGTCGGCCGTTGCCGATCAGCGCACGCAGCGCGGCAAGCGGCGCGGAAGGCGCATAGCGCGAGCCGGCATGATGCAGCAGGCTCTCCACGCTGGCATGGACATAGGTCTCGTTGCGCAGCGGATCGGAGGTCGCGGCGCCGATCTGCACGACGCCGTCGACCCGTCCGCTCTCCAGCAGGAAGCGCAGGAGCGTGGTGACGACGCCGCCCGAAGAGCCGGCATGGCGGAAGGCAGCGTCGGTGGCATAGCCGACCTCGCAGCTGCGGATAGGTCCCCAGAGAAGATGGTAGGGCGCCTCGTCATTGTGATGCGCGACATGAAAGCCGGGGCAGGCGTCCCGTGCCTCGGCAAGGGCGGGCGCGACCGGGCGCAGGAAGCCGCTGGGATCCATGCGCATCTCGCCGGCCTCGGTGGCGCACAGCCCGCAGCCCACGCACATGCCGTTGCGCAGGACGGTACTAAGCGCGTCTGGCATCGCGCAACTCGTCCTTCAGCCGGTCCCGGTAGATGTCCAGTCTCGTCCGGGCCGCCTGCGCGGCGGCCTGCGCCTTTGCCGCCAGTTCCGCCCGCGCGTCATAGGCCGTGGAAATCGCTTCGAGCAGTTCCTCGATCGTCGCGCTGCGGGCGTCCAGGGTGAACGGGTAGCCGATGCCCTCGAAGAGCGGCGCGAACTTCTTGCTGTAGGCGACCGGCACCGTCGGCACGCCTGCGGAAACCGCTGCGATTGTGGCGTGCATGCGCGAGCCGACGAAGAAGCCGAAGCCCGAGATCCCCGATTTGGCGTCCATTGGCGAGGTGAAGCGTGGCGCCACCACGACGGCGGGGTCGTCCGCATAAAGCGCCTTCACCTTTTCGCAGGCACGGTAGTCGTCCTCGACCTCGTTATCCGGCGCGATGACATGGGCGACGAGATGCACGCTCGCCCCTTTTGTCCGGAACATCTCCACGACGCGCGCGACGAAGGCGGGATAGTCGATGCTCAGGCCGAACTGGTTGCTGCGGTCGTAGCCGCCGCTATAGAGCAGGCCCGACACGTTGAGGCCTACGCTCGAAGGGGCCGGTGTCGCGGCGTCATAAGGCAGCGCGAAGGCGACATCGGTGAGGTCCGTAGCCGCGACGCCGAGTTCGCCGGCGAGCGTCGCCGAACTGGCATCGCGCGTGTAGATGGAGCGGCACCGCTTCAGGATCCAGGTCGCCGCGCGCCGGGAGGCGAATGAGCGAAACGGCCCGAGCGTCTGCGGCGCGATGACCAGCGGCACGCCGGCCAACACCGTGAAGGTCTTGGTACACATCTGCACGATGAAGCGCCGCGGGCCGTAGAGGTCCGTGAAGCTGTCGCCCTCGCCGATATCGAACACGATATGGTAGCGGCGAAACAGGCGGACCATGCCCAGATCGAGCCTGAGCAGCCGCTTTACCAGCGTGCGCAGCGAATAATCGACATGGGTAATGCGCGTGTCGAAGAGACGTTCGGTTTCCTCGCGGGTGCCAATATCACTCATGCCGCGCGTGCCCACCGTCTCGAAGCGAGGTTCGAGCCCGCATTCGCGGGCCGCCTCGACGAGCAGCCCGATATGCGCCACGGCAAGGGCGGCGACGCCGTAATTGCTGGAATTCAGATTATGCCAGACCAGGCCGATCTTCAGCTCGTTCACACGCGCATCCCTGAGGCCTGTGGCGAACCTCATCCAAGCCGCTTCGACATGCGGTGAATCACAATAATGAACAGTCGGGAAGACGAGAAGGTGTCGCTGGTTGTTCTAGCGCGTCGGATGCTGAGCCACGACCGATCATGTCATTGACGTCTGTGTCTCTGAGCAGGCGCGGGAGCCATTTGAAACGCCCAGGGACGCTCTACAGCCAGTGCAGCACGTCGGTCGGCGGGATGCGATGCGATGCGGCGACCTTGAACGGGCCTTCGGGTACCTCGCCAGCGCCTACCATCGTGATGGCGACATGGCTGTCGGGAATGCCGAAGGCGCGGCGAAGCGCCAGATCGGCTTCGCGCGTGCTGCTCCAGTTGAGCATGCAGGCACCGACGCCGAGAGCATGCAGGCCGAGGACGAGGGACATGGCGAAGATGCCGCCATCCACGAAAGGCTGGTTGCGCTCACCCACGGAATTGAAGGCGCTCAGATCCACGGCGACGATGAACACGGCCCCGAGCGTGTGACCGAAGCCGCGATTGCCGTTCTGGTGAGACAGAACCTCCTGCATCCGGGCAGCGTCGTTAGTGACGTAGAGCCGCCCGGCCTGGCGGTTGCAGACCGAGGGTGCCGTCTGCGCCAGCAGCGAGGCGCGCTCGATCAGCTCGCGGGGCAGCGGAGCTCCGGTATAGCTGCGCAGGCTGTGGCGGCTTTCCATGAAGCGCATGGCGATATCCGGCGAAACCGGACAAAGGGTGTCGCGCGTCAGCGACAGCGTGCCGGCTCGTTCAGCCAGAAGGTCCGGGCGGCCGGCCAGGAACCGGCCCGCTTCTCTCGCGACCACAGGATCGCCCAGGCCAGAGCGGACATAATCGCGCAGCACGCCCTCGACGGTCGCGCCGAGGTCGTCCCGGCCGAACTTGGCCTCGTACCGCGCGAGGCCCGAGATGAGATCGCGGACGCTGTCGCCGCCGAAACCCGCACGCGGCTGTGGCAGCGCCAGCCCCTTCTCGATGCGGTGATAGATAAAGGTCAGCGCCGCCCGGCGCTGACCACGGTTCGACGGCGGCCCGAGGGCATAGGAATGCCGGCCGAAGCGGTCTCGATCATAAGCGCCGTTGCGCCACAGCGACAGGTGTCGGGCCCACCGCCTCAGCGTGCGGACGAGGGGGGCGGGCAGTACGCGCTTCGCGATGCGGCCGAGTGTGCTCATTAATGACGTCCGTCACCTGTTTTCGCCCGCTTTCATAGTCGGGCCCTTATGCAAGGCGCGTGTCTCGCCGCGCCAAGTCGATGCCGGTCCAGACAATCCGGACCGAGCCCGGCATATGTGCGCGAGCTTTGCGAATGGAACCAGAGGAAGCATTCGCAACGTATGTCGGCATCGCGGGCGCGGGCGGGAGAGTTCTGTGCTGCTGCGGCGGTCGTGAAAAGAGTCGCGAACGGCTAACGACTCGGGCATTTTCGCTCTGTCGTCGGATCGTTGCTCGGCTGGTTTTTGCGGCAAGCCGCTGTCCGCCGGCAGGCGGGTTCGCCGCGTCCCGCGGCATTGGAAAGTTGTGTAGGTGATGGCCGCGTTCGGTATTCGCGATGTGGTAGACACCGGAATCCGTGTCGGCTGCGGTGTGTGTGCGATTGCGCAACCCGCAATCACTATCGAGCGGACGGATTTCGGCACTTTTGAACCCGACGTCTCCCATCTTGGCGATGACGATCTCATTCGGGCGGATGCCGTATGCCCCTTCTCCGACAGCACACCTGACGAAACGCAGTTGGCGGCGACGCTTTTCTCCGACGAGGATCCGATCCAGGATCGGCGTATCGGTCGATATTCCCGTCTCATGAGTGGTTATGTCACTGACGCCGCCGCACGGGAACAAAGCAGTTCCGGCGGGCTGACGAATTGGATGCTCGAATCTCTACTCTCGAAAAATACATAGATGGCGTCGTTCATCTGAGTAGCGGAGATGCGAGCACCGACTACGAAAATTTTCATTCTGCGCAAGCCAGAACGCCCACGAGCTACGCCAAGGTCGAAAGTCGAAATATTACGCATCGTCCATGCATGAAGCGCTTCTTTGTATAAAGGGCGACGGCCGCAGATATGCAATCGTAGGCGTTCCTCGTGTCATTACGGCGGCGCGTCATCTCGCGCGAGTCGATGCGGTTCTGGGGCAGCAAATCACCGTTTTTGTGGCTCTGGTCTGCGGTCATATGAAGAGCACGCATTTTCGGTGAGGCGGCGGATGTCGCCCTCGGGGATGCCTGGTTGCCACAATATACTGACGACTGGTGACGTTGCCCCCAACTTCTATCCAGCTGTGAGTTCGCCCTGACGGTTGGATTTTCCCTCTCGGGCGTGCGGAGCGG
>NZ_JALKCG010000019.1 GCF_023016525.1 Ancylobacter koreensis | reverse complement strand
CGCTTGGTGCCGCGCACCAGGATGCCGACATTGTCGCCCGCCTGGCCCTGGTCCAGAAGCTTGCGGAACATCTCGACGCCGGTCACCGTCGTCTTCACCGTCGGGCGGATACCGACGATCTCGACTTCCTCGCCCACCTTGATCACGCCGCGCTCGACGCGACCGGTCACCACCGTGCCGCGGCCCGAGATCGAGAACACGTCCTCGATCGGCATCAGGAAGGGCTGGTCGACCGGACGCTCCGGCTGCGGGATGTAGGCGTCGACCGCCTTCATCAGCTCCAGAACCGCGTCATGGCCCAGCTTCGGGTCGCCGTTCTGCAGCGCCACCAGCGCCGAGCCACGGATGATCGGGATGTCGTCGCCCGGGAAGTCGTACTTCGACAGAAGCTCGCGAACCTCGAGCTCGACGAGCTCAAGCAGCTCCTCGTCGTCGACCTGGTCGCACTTGTTCAGGAACACCACCAGAGCCGGAACGCCGACCTGACGCGCCAGAAGGATGTGCTCGCGGGTCTGCGGCATCGGGCCGTCCGCCGCCGACACCACCAGGATCGCGCCGTCCATCTGCGCCGCGCC
>NZ_JALKCG010000018.1 GCF_023016525.1 Ancylobacter koreensis | reverse complement strand
CGCCGCTGAACGCGGTTGTTCTGCGGCGTAGAATTGGCGCCTTGGCCAAGTGGGGGATGCCCATGATCCTCAGCGCATGCGCCAGCCACGCCCTATCAATCCCAAGAAAATAGTCAGTATGGGCAGCGATGCTCCATCGCCAGCTGCGAGCTTGGCTGGCGCACCACTCTCAGAGATCCCGAACCCTGATGCGCGCGTCATTCGAGATGCTGAGCAAAACCTTGCGTCCGCTGACTCTGTCGAGCATGATTCCAAGATCGTGCTTGTCACCGACGACTGGCCGTCGAGCGTTCCGATCACACCTGAAGAAGTCGATGTGATCGAGGCCTTCTTCAAGCGGGAGATCGACGCGCTCCTGAGGTGACGTTGCTGCCGAAGGGACCTGAGGGAGGCGATTGGGCCATGAACGTAGCCTTGCCGATCACCAGACGGGCCGCCCTTTATCTCCGGGTATCGACCACACGGCAGGCCGACGTTGACCTCTCCATCCCAGATCAGCGCCTCCAGACCGCCGCCTATTGTGAGCGGCAGGGCTGGTCCGTTGTGGCGGAGTATGTGGAGCCGGGTGCGTCGGCGATGGACGACAGCCGGCACGAGTTCCAGCGAATGATCGAACGGGCATCCGATGACGATCGCCCATTCGATGTCATTGTCGTCCATAGCTTCAGCCGGTTCTTCCGCGATGCCTTCGGGTTGGAGATGTACATCCGCCGCCTCGCGAAGCATGGCGTGCGGCTCATCTCCATCACCCAGGAGCTCGGGGATGATCCGGCTCAGGTCATGATGCGGCAGGTTATCGCCCTATTCGACGAGTACCAGTCCCGCGAGAATGCCAAGCATGTGCTGCGGGCTATGAAAGAGAACGCCCGGCAGGGCTTCTATAACGGCTCCCGCCTGCCGCTTGGCTTCACCCTCGAAGAGGTCGAGAAGCGCGGCCATCGCATCAAGAAGAGGATAGTCGTCGATCCGGTTGAGGCCGAGCTGGTGCGGCTGATGTTCGATCTCTACCTGCGGGGAGACGGCACATCGGGCCCCATGGGCATCAAGGAGAT
>NZ_JALKCG010000017.1 GCF_023016525.1 Ancylobacter koreensis | reverse complement strand
CGTTGCCCCCAACTTCTATCCAGCTGTGAGTTCGCCCTGACGGTTGGATTTTCCCTCTCGGGCGTGCGGAGCGGCGGGGGCAGACGCGGCGCCGTTCATGGTGCGGAGCGTCTGATCCCGCCGTGGGTGGAACGTTGAGGCGAAGGCGCTTGGCGTCTGCCATCCGAGCTTCGAGTGCGGCCGGTCGGTGTTGTAGTCGACCTGCCATCGGGCGAGAGCGGCTCTGGCCTGGGACAGGCTGGAGAACAGCGTCTCGTTCAACAGCTCGTCCCGAAGGCGGCCGTTGAAGCTCTCGATGAAGCCATTCTGCATCGGCTTGCCGGGCGCGATGTAGTGCCACTCCACCCGCGCCGCGTCGGCCCAGCCCAGAATGGCATTGGAGGTGAACTCGCTGCCATTGTCGCTGACGATCATCTTCGGCCGGCCGCGCTCTGCCAGCAGCCTGTCGAGTTCGCGAGCGACCCTCACACCGGAGAGCGACGTGTCCGCCACCAGCGCCAGGCACTCGCGGGTGCAGTCGTCCACGATGGCCAGCATCCGGAAGCGCCGGCCGTCAGTCATCTGGTCGGCGACGAAGTCGAGCGACCAGCGCTCGTTCGGTCGCAGCGGGATCATCATCGGCGCCCGCGTCCCGATCGCCCGCTTGCGGCCGCCACGTCGGCGGACCATCAGCCGTTCCTCACGATAGAGCCGGAACAGCCGCTTGTGGTTGACCCGGAAGCCCTCCCGCCTGAGCAGGACGTGGAGACGCCGATACCCGAACCGCCGCCGTTCCTGGGCGATGGCCTTCATCCGCTCACGCAGCGAGGCGTCATCCCTGCGCGTGGCTCTGTATCTCATGGTCATGCGGCAGAAGCCGGTGGCTTTACACGCCCGCCGTTCGCTCATCCCATGGGCTTCCATGAGATGGGCGACAGCCCTGCGCTCGGCAGCGGACGTCACCACTTCTTTCCCAGGAGGTCCTTCAGCGCGACGTTGTCCAGCATCGCGTCGGCGAGCATGCGCTTCAGCTTGGCGTTCTCATCCTCGAGCGCTCGCAGCCGTTTAGCCTCCGACACGTCCATCCCGCCGAAGCGAGCCTTCCATTTGTAGATGCTGGCGTCGCTGACCCCGTGCTTGCGACACAGGTCCGACACCGGCACTCCGGCCTCGTGCTCCTTCAGGATGCCGATGATCTGCTCTTCCGTGAAGCGGCTGCGCCTCATGTTCTGGTCCTCTCAGTGGGCCAGAACGAACTTCAATCTGGATTAGCCAGGAGGGGCAACGTCA
>NZ_JALKCG010000016.1 GCF_023016525.1 Ancylobacter koreensis | reverse complement strand
GCCACCAGCTTCGATGCCGCCTCGACCATCCAGGTCGACGGCACCGATGTGCTGACCTGGAACAGCGTGATCTCCGGCGCGGGCGGCCTCGCCAAGACCGGCACCGGCACGCTCAAGCTGGGCGCCGACAACAGCGCCTACGCCGGCGACGTTTCTCTGTCGGGCGGCACGCTGGCGCTGACCAACAAGAACGGCATCGGCATCGGCAACGATGTCGCCACCGCGGCCGGCACCATCTTCGATCTGACCGGCGTCGAGGCGGGCAATCCCGGCACCGGCGCCGGCATCGTGCAGATCGGCGCGCTCACGGGCGCCGGCCAGGTCAATCTCGGCGACAGCTTCCTCGTCTCGACCGTCGGTGCCGGCCAGAGCGCGGCCTTCTCCGGCACGCTGGTCTCCGACGGCTGGGCCTATGATTCCGTCTATGGCCGCTTCTACAAGGCGGGCGCCGGCGATCTGGTGATCAACGGCTCCACCATGGAGCGGGGCGAAGCGACCATCATCGAAGGCTCGATGACGCAGAGCGCGGGCGATTCCGCGTGGTCGAACATCAATGTCGGCGGCGATGGCGGCAGCGGCCAGCTCAATGTGTCGGGCGGCACGCTGACGCTCAATGTCGGCCTGCGCGTGGGCGATTTCGGCGGCACCGGCACGGTCAACCAGACCGGCGGCACGGTGCAGCTGGAGCAGAGCTGCGACGACGACGACAGCTGCGCCTCGCTCAACATCGGCAACCAGGGCGGCACCGGCGTCTACAACATCAGCGGCGGCTCCCTGCTGCTGGGCGGCGGCAGCCATTCCATCGGCCGCAATGCCGGCAGCCGGCCGGCCAGCAGCGGCACGCTGAACATCAGCGGCACCGGCCTCGTCGAACTCTCGCCCGACATCAGCGACGGTTTCCTTGTGATCGGCGACCGCGATCCCGGCACCCAGCCCAACAGCACCGGCGTGATCAACCAGACCGGCGGCACGCTGCGCATCGCCGGCTCGCGCTTCTATCTCGGCGGCTATGGCGCGGGCACCTACAACCTGAACGGCGGCACGCTGGAGATCGGCGGGTCGAGCCTGCTCGGCCTCTATGGCGGCGGCGGCAACACCACCGGCACCTACGACTTCAACCTTGGCGGTGGGACGATCAAGGTGATCGGCAGCAGCCTTACCACCTCGGTGGATGCGGAGCTGACGGGTTCGTCGGTCTCGAGCATCGACACCAACGGCTTCGACGCCACGTGGGACGGGGAGTTTTCAGGCACCGGCTCGCTGCGCAAGAGCGGGGAGGGCACGCTCTTCCTGACCGGGCCGAACAGCTACAGCGGCGACACTTATCTCGCCGGCGGCAAGGTGAGCGCGGCCGAGGGCGCGCTGGGCACCGGCCAGCGCATCGTGGTCGAGGCCAGCAGCACCCTCGCCTTCGGCGACGCCGACGGCACGACGCTCAGCCAGAATATCGGCCTGGCGGCGGGCGCGGTGGCCACCTTCGAGATCGGGGCCGGGGCCACCGGCACGCTCGCCGGCCAGCTCGCCGGCCAGGGCGGCGTCACCAAGACGGGCGAGGGCACGCTGGTGCTCGACCGCACCGGGGTGACGGACGAAGGGCTGTTCAACAATTACAGCGGCGCGACGGTGGTCGAGGACGGCGTGCTGCGCATCGCCAGCAGCGGCGCGCTGTCGACGAAGACGGCGGTGACGGTCTGGGACGGGGCGATCTTCGAGGTGTCCGGCGCCGGCGTCACGCAGGACGTCGAATCGCTCGACGGCGACGGCAGCGTCGCCATCGCGGGCGAGGGCGCGACGCTGAACGTGACCTCCATGTCGGGCAGCGCCACCGTCACGGTCGGGGCGGGCGCGGAGCTTGCGGTCGGCGCGCTGTCGGGGGCCGGCACCATCAACCTGAACGACCCGACCGCCTCTGCCGTGGTCGGCGGCAGCGGCCAGGACACCACCTTCTCCGGCACGCTGAGCGGCAGCGGCAGCTTCGTGAAGGAGGGTTCGAGCGTGCTCGTCATCGACGCGAGCGCGGATACGTCGGGCTTTACCGGCCCGACCGCGGTCTCCAGCGGCAAGCTCGTGCTCAACGGCTCGCTGGAGAACTCCGAGGTCTCGGTCGGGGCGGGCGGCGCACTGGGCGGCAACGGCAAGGCAAAGACCGTGACGCTGGCCGGCGGGGCCAGCGTCGGCCCGGGCAACTCGCCGGGCACCTTCACCGCCGGCGAGTTCACCTTCGGGGCCGGCTCCTTCTACAATGCCGAGTTCGGCTTCGACGGCTCGGGCAATCCGGTCAGCGACAACATCCTGATCACCACGGTCGCCGCCACCTCCGGCAATGCGGTGATCGAGGAGGGCGCGATCCTGTCGCTGGACGTCTCGGAGGGCGTGCGGATCGGGCATGACTACGAGATCATCAGCATCGAATCGAGCGGTTCCGTCGTGCAGACGGACGGCGCGCAGTTCGACCTGCGCTACGACGCCCCGCTGCTGCTCGCCAGCGTCGCCTATGAGGCCGATGCCGTCACCGTGAGCTTCTCGGGCATCGCGGCGCCGTGGTCGACGCGGCTGGCGACGCGCAACCAGGGCGCCACGGCCAATGCCGTGCAGTCGATGGGTCCGGACAGCCCGCTCTTCGATTCGACGGTGATCCTCGGCGCGGGCCAGCTCGGCCCGGCCTTCGACCTTCTCTCGGGCGAGATCGGGGCGTCGGCGAAGACGGTGCTGGTGAACGACAGCCAGTTCCTGCGCAGCGCGGTGCTCGACCGCCTGGCCAGCGCCGAAAATCCCGGCGCCGCCGGCGGCATCGCCGTCGCCCCGCTCGCCTATGGCGCGCCCGCCACGCCGGCGGCGGCCTCGCCCTTCCCGGTGAAGGCCGAGCCGGCCCCGGTGCAGGCGCCCTCCAGCGCGGTCTGGGCGCAGGCCTTCGGCTCCTGGGGCTCGACCGACGGCAACGCCAACGCCGCCGCGCTCGACCGCAACACCGGCGGCTTCTTCATCGGCGCCGACACGCTGTTCAACGGCTGGCGCATCGGCGCGCTGGGCGGCTACAGCCAGACCAGCTTCGACGTCGACGCCCGCGCCTCCAGCGGCGACAGCGACAACTACCATGCCGGCCTCTATGCCGGCACGAACTGGGGCGCGGTGAACTTCCGCAGCGGCGCGTCCTACAGCTGGAACAACGTCTCCACCACGCGCTACGCCTCGCTGCCTCTGCCCGAGACACTGAAGGCCGACTACAGCGCCGGCACGGCGCAGGCCTTCGGCGAGCTGGGCTACGGCATGACGCTGGGGGCGGCGAATGTCGAGCCCTTCGTCGGCCTCGCCTATGTGAATCTGGGCACCGACGCCTATACCGAGACCGGCGGCCTGGCGGGGCTGCACGCGCCGAGCTCCAGCATGGCGACGACCTATTCGACGCTGGGCCTGCGGGCCTCGACGGCGGTCGACCTCGGCACCACGGTGGCGACGCTCAAGGGCCTGCTGGGCTGGCGCCACGCCTTCGGCGACGTGGAGTCGCTGGCGACCTACAGCTTCGCGACGGGCAGCGCGCCCTTCACGGTGGAGGGCGTGCCGATCGCGCAGGATTCGCTGCTGGTCGATGTGGGGATGAACGTGGCGGTGAGCGCCTTCGTCAATCTCGGCCTCGCCTATAATGGCGAATTCGGCGACGGCGCCACCGACCAGGCCGTCCGCGGAACCCTCGACTGGAAGTTCTGACAGGCAGCCGGCGCAAAAGGGCCG
>NZ_JALKCG010000015.1 GCF_023016525.1 Ancylobacter koreensis | reverse complement strand
CCGCACGCCCGAGAGGGAAAATCCAACCGTCAGGGCGAACTCACAGCTGGATAGAAGTTGGGGGCAACGTCACGACGTGCACATTCTGGTCGCCGAACGTAAAATTCAGAACTTCTCGAGCGTGGGGTGTAGCGGCAAACAAGGCAACATGAAACTTTACGAGCCCATATGACTTCCAACTCTTCATGGTCTTGCTAGTCATAAAGCTTCGGTGAAAGTCTAAAATCCGCTTTCCTGAGCCGCTGAAATCATCGACGTACAAGATGGTTCGGCATCTCGCAGCTCTCATATTCTTGAGGCTGGGTGCCGCCACAAATGCTCCCTCGTTGCCATTTTGGCGACGCAGTGCGCCTAGGACGTTGGCGACGATGCCCTCGCTGCCGGGGAAGGACCCAGAGTTGAGCAAGCGGGGAGAGGCATTTTTGTCGGGCCCAAAATAGTTCTGACCGGGAGCCATTTCTCGTACGGGAACGAGCGCGATAGGTTTTTGGACTTTTTTGGGAAGACCAGATATCAGTCGGACTAGACCATTTCGGAATTGGTCTTGCCCAACCAACTCGACTGCGTCCAGCAAGCGTTTTGCAACGACCTGCTGCTCAGGGGCAAAATTGCTGAGCCAGTTTCGTCCACGTAGGGTCTCTGAAACCTCCATCGCTTCATCCAATTAGAATCTGACCTAGCACATCTGACCGGTGGCGGTCTGAAGCTAAACACGACGGGAGCCATAGTCCATCGGCGTTAGATCACGGAAAGTGGACATTGGCGTAACTCGGCTGTCGGATCGCTAAGACCCAACGCCGGACGTTCAATCCGCTCCTGCCAGTTCCAACAACCGGACCTTCGCTCATCGGGGGGAAGTTCGGAGGCGATTCTAATCGCCATCATAAGCGCTCTGGCGCTAAGGCGGGCAAACGGGGTCGAGCATTCAGGCGAACGGCGCGGCAGCGAGAATATTCGGGCTCTGGACGATGACATTGCACCATCGCTTCGCCCGGGTGATCGCGTTGTAGAGCAGGCGACGCTTGTGTTCAGCATCACCTCCCACCTGATAGGGCCAGATGACCACGACGCCCTCGAACTCCCTGTTCTTGGCCTGCTGCACTGTCATCGCCGTCAGTTGATGCGACGTGCCGCCACCATGCTGCCGTCGCAGCGAGACCTGCCGCGCGATGATGGCCTCGATCTCCGCACGGGTGAAATTTCCCCGTCCGCAGGCGTGAACCTGATTCTCGACCCACGACAGTGTCGCACGCACGGGTCCAGTCCGCGGCAACGCCCGCAGCGCTGCGCAGGTAGCCGCCGCCGGCGCATCGGCCCCAAGATCGAGACCTGCGATCAGGGCCTGCGCCTCGTCGCGGTCATTGGCTTCCCAATGGACGGTGTAAGGCCCGTTGTTTTGTTTGCCGCACGGTCCCAGAGCGAGCCGGGCGACAACCGACTTGGCAAACCCGCCCTGCAGCGCGGGTGTGATCACTGCGACATCGCCGCCCTGCCGCCAGGCGATGGCATTAGCGAGCAACGTCGTGGCGAGCGGCACGCTGGCTCCCGGCGGCAGCAGCTTGAATCCGGCGCCGTTGACCGGCGCATTGCCCGCGCGAATCGCGGTCGCTGCCGCCAGCAGACCCGGCGCATTCGTGCGGCGCACCTGCACCAATGTCTCCGGCTCTGCCTCCTGTCGCAGCCATGCGACCAGTGGATTGGGGCGAAGCGCCTGATCCAGACACTGGAACTCGTCGGCGGCAATCAGCGCATGGACCGTGCCCGCGAGCGCCTTGAGCATGCGCAGACGCTCAGGCTTGAGATCCTGACCTTCATCGACGAGCACGATCGGGAAGCTCGCCGCGACCCAAGCGCAAACTTGCGGCTGCTCCAGCAGCAATCCGGCTGCCTCGCAGACGCGATCGAACTCGCCCTCGGTCGCAGGAGCAATGGCAAGCGCGCCTGCCAACCCCCGCCAACGGCGATAGATGCGCCACGCAAAGGCATCGATCGTGCGGCAATCCACACGTCCGCGCAGGTTGGCGACCGAGCGCAGGCGCTCGGACAAGCGACGCCGCGACCCGTGCATGAAGGTGAGGGCGAGAACGCGCTGCCCGTCGTCTAGCGGGTGGGTCTCGAGCCGTTCCGCCAGCATCGCCATGAGCCGATATGTCTTCCCGCACCCGGCACCGCCTTCGACAGCTTGGATAGTCACGGCGTGAAGACCTTGATCGTCGGATGGTTGGGGTCCGCCACGAACAGTGGATTGTCGGTACCTTGGGCAACTTCAGTGATAGCGTTAAGGAGCGCTCGCGCTCGCGCGCAACATGCGGCGTTTGCGCCGATCGCCCCCGCAATCGCCTCGTAGCTCAAGCTGTCCTTCTTCAGCCCGCCTGTCGCCCGGACCTCGCTCTTTAGGCGCGCAACGAGATTGGCGACAGTTGTGGGAGGATTGTCGATCAAGATGGTCGGCAGGCAGGCGGTCGCGTCGGCATCGATGATCCAGCCGATCACATCCTCGAGCATCTGACCGGCGGCCCAGCGCAGGATTATCCGAGAATTCGGAGCACCGGCTGCGGCCAGCGAGTTGGCATAGCCCAAGCCCTCGGGATCGCCATCGACCAGTGCGACAACGCGGGGGTGAAGCGCCGACATCGCCGCAGCGGTGCGCACGACAGACCCGTCATGGGTCGGAATCACGCCCACAAATGCGTCGAACCGGCATTCATCGGTCGCGGCCCAGCTCTGATGGAGGTCGACGGCTCGAACGAGGAGGCCCAGCCATTGGTAATCCGTCCTGCCCTCGGGGATGAGCACGAATTCATGCATCACCGCCGCGATCGTCTCGACGCGGTGCACCTGGAACAACTTGCGGACGCTATTAGGCGTGTCAGCCGGCAAGGTCGACTGCAGGAGCGGCACCGATGTCAGGACGCCGCCTTCGTTGCGCAGGACCGCGACGCCGCTCGGATCCGCCAGTGCTGCGACCATCGGCGAGTGGGTCGAGACTAGGGTCTGGCGTGACAGTGACTGGATGCGGTGCACAAGCCGACGCTGCAAAGCCGGGGGGACATGCAGCTCGGGCTCTTCCAGCGCCATCCAAAAATTCTCGTCGGCCTCGACACGCAGCCGCCCGAATTGCAGGAGCAATAGCAGATGCTGGAGTGACAAAAGCCCACTGCCATGCCGCTTAGCCGGCAGCGGTACGTCCGCCCCACTGTGCGCATAATGCGACACCACCGACTCGAGCAGCCCATCGGAATCGGTGGCTGTCACCCGCAGATGCAGGGTTGGGTTCGTCCGGAAAAAGCCGCGCAGTTCCTGATTGAGCCGGTCGACAATCGGCAAGAGCCGCTCGTCCTGCTCGAGCCTCGCTTCCGGGGCGCGTAGACGGTCACGCTCAGCGAGAACTGATTCCGAAGGCTGTCCGTCGCCGGCGGCGACAACGCGTCGGAAGAGTTCGGAGCCGAACGACACTGTCCGGTCCCAGGTCCGCGCGGCAGGCACGAAGAAGAAGCCGAGTTCGCGGATCAGACGGGCGGGAAGCGGGGTTGCCGTCTCGTCGTCGAAGACATCGCCGACGGTGTCGTCGTCGTGGAAGTAGCGCAGCGTCTCCACTTCAAGCGAAGGCCGGTGGAACCGTGCCGAGAAGGCGACCTGGCAGGCGAGCCTCCATGCCGGATCGGTCCGCGCGGGATGGACGGTGCCGGCCGCCGCGTTCCACCACTTAACGATGCCCCTGTCGTCGCGGAACCATTCGGGATGCTGGGCGGGATCGTCGTCATGGAACCCGATCACCGTTGCGGTCAGTCGGATGCGATCTGCCGGCTGCGGGTTGCTGCCGTGGAAATCATGCTCGGTCAGCTGGCGGATCATCCGGTCGCGGCCGAACAGCAGCGCCAGCGCCTCGATCACCGTTGTCTTGCCGCAGTTATTCGCGCCGACCAGCACCGTGTGCGGCGAGAAACGGATCATACCGTTCTGCACGCCTCTGAAATTCTCGATCTTTAAGCTGGCGATCTCCATTCCATCCCCCTCTATCGATTGGATAGCTATCGGAGGCGCATCAGGCTGTCAGCAAGAGATCGGTCGGTTCCGATCACGTTGACCAGTCCGACGGAGGTCGGTGGGGTGCTGTTGTGACGGTCGATCGCCGGCGGGGCAGCGATTGCTTTCCGCTGGATAGTCAAAGTCAGCGCCTTGCCATTCAGGATCGAAAGGGGCCTCCTGCTGGAGGTCTGATACCCACAGTCGATAAATGGCGGCTTCCGGGCTTAACCAACTGCTCGGCAAACGACCGGGATGGCGGCGCAAAGCAGACTTCGCTGCAAGGGCAGTCGAACGTCAAGTATGGGTCGGTGCCGCCAGACCGTTCCACCAAGCGTATCTCGGGAAAGACTCCCGCGCCGCATCTGACAAGTATTTTTACGCCGCTGAACGCGGTTGTTCTGCGGCGTAGAATTGGCGCCTTGGCCAAGTGGGGGATGCCCATGATCCTCAGCGCA
>NZ_JALKCG010000014.1 GCF_023016525.1 Ancylobacter koreensis | reverse complement strand
CTGCGCCTCATGTTCTGGTCCTCTCAGTGGGCCAGAACGAACTTCAATCTGGATTAGCCAGGAGGGGCAACGTCAGACGTCCTACCCGCAACGCGTCCCTTACGAGGCAACCGCACTGAGTTTGTGGCGCCGGCGGGTTGCAATCTGGTCAATCCGAACCTCGCATTCGCGCACCAAGGCAGCCCGGTGGCTGAGCGGGTCTGCGACGATGTCCAGATGCGCCGTGGTGCGCCCCTGCGCGTCGAACTGGATCTGGTAGATGAAGTAGCGGCCGCGATTGCGCAGTGCAGAGATTTGCTCAGTGCCCGTCAGTCGGACCGTACCCGACTTCACCTCGATGAAGCGCAGGATCTTGTCGACATGTGCCTCAGGCGCGTCCTTGAAGGCGACGCGATCAGCCTCGCTCGCAAAGCTCAGGCAATCGCAGCCATAGCTGCCTTGTCCTTGCAGTCGCGAGACCCGGAGGGGAAAGCGGCCCTGGTTCTTTTCGAAGAGCATAGCCCATTCTTCGGCGTCGTTCGGTGCAGCGACATCCGGCCGGCCCGAGGCTGCAACCGGGAAACCGCCGATTCGCAATCCTCCGCCGCCACCGCCGCGCCCCGAGCCGGTACTTGGCTCGAGATCGACTACCGTGACCGCGGTGGCCTTTGGTGGCGGCGCGGATGGCACGGGCGCCGGGGTTGGCGTGAACATGGGCGTCGCTGCCTGTTCCGCTGGTGCTGGCGTCCCGGACGGCGCCGGGATCGGTGGCACGACGTTCGACGCCGGGGTGATTGTGGGAAGCGGCAAAGGTGCCTGTGGCGCGAGCGCCAAAGCCAGCGTCGCCGCGTCCACTGCATAGGGCTCCTCGGGAGCGGCGATCTCGGTTTCGATCGCGGCCAGCAACGCGTCGATCTCGTGCGAGGTCTGGTTGGCGAGCAGCCGGCGCAGCTGCAGCATGCGCAGGCTGTTGTTGGTCGCCATCAGAAGCTTCTCGAAATCGTCTCCATTCTGCAGCTCGAAGAATTCCGCGAGCCCGTCGCCGATGGCAGTCAGCGCGCGCATGACGATTTCGTCCATATGCTCTTGTGGATCGATCCGGATCAGCAGCCGGTCGCCGTCGAGGAGATATTTGCCGGGCTCGAGTTCCCCGTCGTGGACGGCGTCGCCCAGACTGAATGCCAATACCGCTTCCTTGACGATCTCGAGCTTCAATCCGACCAGGCGCGCTAGCTTGCCGGTGTCGACGGAGTTCGCCAGGCGGAGCGTCTTGATGAACCGCAGGCTGTCCTGAAAGCGGGTGTGAAGATGGCCGGCGATACCACCTTCTTCCAGCACTGCGCGCGTAACCGTCAGGCTGAAGTTCTGCTTGCTCAGCGGCCGCACCCCGAAACGCGCCGCGATCTCGGCCGCACCCCTGCGCGTCGGCAAGTCGAGCAGCGCAAGATGATCGCGCGCCGTCGCGGGAAAATTATCGCGATCCAGATAAAGAACGTTCCCGACTTGCACCCAAGCGATCCCACCGCCCTTGCGGGCCTGCACCGTTCCGGTGGCCCGGAAGCGGGCGCCCGCGTCGCCGCCACGTGACGGATCGAAATCGTCGATCTGTAGGATCTGGCCGTACAAGCGGCGGACGACATCGGGGCTTGCCCGACGCTTCTCGAGGCCCGCTAGGAGCCGATAGATTTGCGGTTCGGCAAGGTCCGACAACTTGTCCGGGACCTGTGCATGAATTAGGCCGCGGGCCCAGATGGCCTTCGACAATCCGAACTGCGCTTCTTCGGCGGCGCTGGGCTTGGCCGGGGTTTGGAATAGCGTAGCGAGCGGCCCGGGCGAAATCATTGCATCGCAAGGCGCGACCTTCTCGCCGTCCGACACCGTCAGCCAGGGTCGCGTCGCGATCATGTGCCGGACTAGGTCCGGCAGCTGGCCCACATAGGGCTTCCAGTTCGCCCGGCCCGTTCGCCCGGTGAGCCGGGTTGCAAAGGGCTTCGGATTGATCATGTCGAAACGCGCGTCGAAGGCGAGCCAGGTCAGGATTGCAGCGCTCGGCGCATTAGCCAGAATCCCGGCCAGCCCCACGACCGTGTCGAACTTGGCCAGATAGGTTGATCCCCAGACGAGTTCTGCCTTGGTCAGCACGCTGCGGTGATTGCCGTCGGCGACATCGAAAACGTCAGGCAGCGCATCGATCAGAAGCGGGCGATACATCGGCGGAACCGACTCCTCGACGCCCTTGGGCCAGACATGGACCCCGATCCACCGGAAGAACTCCCGGAGCGCCGTCACGTCCGACGAGAAGGGATAGGATTCCGGCCCGGCTACGAGGTAGCCTGACTGTCCCTGATAGAGCGCCGAGACGATGAACCCGGTATCGCCGTATGGCGCCGAGAGATGAACATGACCCGCGTCGCGCCAGGCGCCGTCGGCGCAAATCACTTCGGTCGCGCCCGCCGGGAAAATTGCCTCGCGTGCGACGGCGGTCTGCCGAAGCCCGAACAACGCTTCGAGCAGTTCGCGTTTCACGGCATCTGCGCGCTTAGGCTGCTGCCGGATCACCTTGTTGGCCTCGCGTCGCAGCGACCCGATTACGCCGGACGCACTGAATTCGTTGACCCCGAAAGCTTGGAGCTTGTCGAAACGGTCGCGCATGACGCCGCCCAGACCGTCGCTGATCTTGTTCCACAGCTCGGGATGGAGGAACTTCGCCTTTGCCCACCAGGGGAGCACGGGCGGCGTCCCCGACGCCGGCGGCGGGAACGACGTATTGTTCTGCGTGAGCGGCTTTCCCTCGGTGTCCAACAGTAGCGACCGATCGTGGAGATCTACGTGGAGGGCCTTGGCGATGCCCACGATCGCACTGGCACGTTCGTCGATGGTCATCTCCGCGCCGCGGAGCACGGCGAGCATTTCGTCCTGCTTCAGCAACTCGACAGAAAGACGCTCGATCACGTCGCGATCCGCCCCGCTTCTGCTGCGCGCCAGCGCGGGGAAGAAGCGGTTGGGCAGATAGGTGGAATAGGCGGAAGGCTCGACCTTGGTCTCTTCCGCTGTCGCAAAGGTACCAGCGTTGGTCGGGATCAGTGGGCGCGCGCGGGCGGCGGCATAGACTTGCGTCTCGAATGGCTTGAGCGGCTCAGGGAACAGGCCCGTACGAGCAAGCAGCGTAAGCGGTCGCGGCATTTCGGGAGCGTCGCGAAATGCTACCAGCGTGTCCGCATAGAACAACGAGAGCGCCGCCAGCACGCCCGCATTCACGTCGGAGTTCGCATTCAGTGTCTTACGGCTCGAGTCCAACTCGAGGGTGGCATGGAACAGCGCCGGGAAAGGCAGCGGAATGTCCGTCGGGAAATAGCAATGGAGGGCCCCGGGCGGTGTAGGTTCGCCGCAACGCATGGCGATCGCCAACTCGTACCCGCGAAGACCACCAGGCTCTTCGGGATCCGGCAAGGTTCCCGTCGCGCGCACCGCGCGCCAATCTTGCTCAGTTGCCGTTTCACCCTCCGCTACCTTGAGCGTGAAGCGATCCCCACCCTTGGCCTGCTTGGTCCAGCAACGAGGAACCCCCTCGCCATCATCGAGGATGATTTCTCCGATCGCTTTCACGAAGAGCAGGAAGTCGGGCGCAAACTCGTCGAGTTGCTTGAGGGCCCGCTGATGCGCCTTCTCGTCTTCGAACGGTGCGGCGACGACGGTGTCATAGCCCTGTGCGCGCAAGGCACGAGCGCGCGTCATCAACCGCTGGCGCACTGGGTCGGCGGCCGCCTCGAGCACGCTGCCGCTTGCGGGAAACGGCAGAATGGGAACCGGTGTGCGGCGGCTGCGGTCGATGAGCCTCTGGATGCGCGTATCTGCCTGCGCCAGCTTGGCGACCTGGGCCGCTGCATGAGTGCGCGAGAAACCGACCTCCAGCGACCCGCTCGTGACGAAGGGCTCCGAGGACCAGTTGAGTAGCGCGCGGAAGCCCAGACCCTTTGCGCCAATCAGCGCCGCGCCGCGCTCGGGTTTATCGCTCAGATGCGCCGTCATCAGGGAGCGCACGCCGCCAGCGCGAAATGGCATGCCGGTATTGGCGACGCAGAAACCCTCGGGACGAATCTCGATGCGCACGCGACCATTGCCTCCCTGTTCGGTCGCGGCATCGGCGGCATTCTGCACCAGTTCGAGAAGCTCGCGATTGGCATAATCGCGCGCGATAGACTTCTCGGCATTGGCGTCGTGCTTGAGCAGATCGGGCTTCGAACGATAGCCGTTTTCGCTGTCCTCAAGGCGCTCCGCGATCCAGCGTTGCCAGCCGAGCACGGTTTCCGGCGTCGGTTCTTCTTCGGGGAGATCGGGAGCGTCGATCGGATGCGTTGCCATCATTCCGCTATGCGCCAGCCTGACGCAACCGCTCAAGCCGGCGATCAAGGAGCGCCCCCTGATTCCCAAGAAAATTTTTGATCCGATTGGGGAAGTCGCGCAGCCCGTCAAGCACCCGATCAAGACTGCCGAGGCGGTGCCAGATGGGAAGACCAAATGTATTTTGAAAAACGGATGCCTGCATGAAGGCGAGCGGCGTGTAGGGACTCTGGACCTGCCGGCCGCGGCGTTGAGGGGAACGCGAAAAGGCTGAGCACACCAGAGAGCTCCAGTGCCTGATATCCTGCCTGCGCCGCTAACCAGGGGGCTGCCGAGTCGGCATGGCTCCCAAATCTCGGTCATTCCGGCCGCTGCTAAGGGCTGGATGAACGACCGCGGTTTCGGATCAGGCTTGGACCTAGCTGAACGGCCGAAACGGCGGCGCAAAGCAGACTTCGCTGCAAGGGCAGGCGAATAACAAGTATGGATCGTTGCCGCCAGACCGCTCCACCAAGCGTATCCCGTGAAAGACTCCCGCGCCGCATCTGACAAGTATTTTTGCGCCGCTGAACGCGGTTGTTCTGCGGCGTAGAATTGGCGCCTTGGCCAAGTGGGGGATGCCCATGATCCTCAGCGCA
>NZ_JALKCG010000013.1 GCF_023016525.1 Ancylobacter koreensis | reverse complement strand
GCTGCGCCTCATGTTCTGGTCCTCTCAGTGGGCCAGAACGAACTTCAATCTGGATTAGCCAGGAGGGGCAACGTCACTCTCCAGTCTCAAATCTTCGTAAGTGGAAGACAAAAAAACCTGATAGCGAACTTGAGGAATCATCGTACCGCCAGCCGCCTCCCGCTACGCCAACATTAGCTTACCGAAAACAGGGGACAAATCCACTTGCCCCCTGTCACACTCTCTTCCGACCATTTCCGCAACCGCCGCTCCGACAAGCTAACCGCGATGCGTGCTCACGTCGCGTCGCTCTTCAGCAGCAAGCCAAGGTGCAGCTTATTGCTCGCCGAACTTGGAAGGAGAAAAGGTAGGTAGAGTTCTGGCCTCACCCTTACCTACCGTCGAGCCACGCCTTCGGCTGCCGCACGTCGGTAACGACCGTACGGTGGCGAGAAGTGTTGCGGGTGGAGATCGCTCCTACACTGGGCTCCTGGCAATCGGCCGGAGTGGAAGGAGGACAAATTTAGAATGGGAGTTCGCGATTCGACGCCCCGGTGTTCCGGCCCCTCACCCCGCCAGCGCGACGGCTCCGGTGTCGCTGGCGGCGGCCATCTCCGCCTCCGTACGCTTGCGGAAGCGTACCATGGTGTACATGCCCAGCCCCACGTCGCGCTTGATCGGCAGGTCGACCGAGCCGTTGCGCACCGCCCAGTTGTGCAGGCGGGCGAACTGGAATTCGGGGCGCCAGCCGAGCTTGCGCGCCTTGCGGGCGAACCACTTCTCGAAGGCCGCGCGCGGGCCGTCCTCGGCGCCGAGATGATTGACGAGGATGATTTCGCCGCCGGGCTTCAGCACGCGGGCCATCTCGTCCAGCGTCTCCTCCGGGTGCGGCACCACGGTGATGACGAACTGGGCGATCACCACGTCGAAGGAATTGTCGGCGAAGCCCATATGGGCGCCGTCCATCAGCACCAGCCCCTCGACATGGGAGAGGCCTTCCTTCTCCACCCGCTCGCGGGCCTTCTGGAGCATGGGCTCGGAGATGTCGACGCCGACGAGGCGGTTGCTGCGCCGATAGCTCGGCAGGGCGATGCCGGTGCCGACGCCGAATTCGAGGATGCGCCCGCCGATGCGTTCCGCGGCCTTGATCGCCGCCTTGCGGCCGGCCTCGAAGACGGCGCCGAACACCACGTCATAGACGGGCGCCCAGCGGGCATAGGCTTCTTCAACAGTGGCGCGGTCGAGATCGGTCGTCACGGAAGTTCCCCCTGCCTGCTCATGCCCAGTCGCCCGTCAATGTCAACGCACGCGATTCGGTTCACGCCGATCTTGCCATCATCTCCACATCGCGTGTCAGCGCCGTGAAGGGCTGCGCCGCGCGGCGGATCACCCCGCCGCCGAGCAACCGTGCCGCCGCGCCGCCGTCCTCGTAGAAAACGCAGGCCTGCCCCGGCGCCACGCCCTCCTCCGCCACATGCAGCCGCACCTCGATGCCGCCATCGGCGGAGCGGCCGAGATGGCCGGCCGCCGGCGCGCGCGCCGAGCGCACCTTCACATGGATCTCGCGCTCGTTCGCCGCCGCCTCGTCGAGGGGCTCGTCGCCGAGCCAGTTCACCTCGTCGATGCGGATCGCCGCGACGCCGAGCGCCGCACGCGGGCCGACCACCACCCGCCGGTGCACCGCGTCGATGCCGACCACATAGAGCGGCTCGGAGGCGGCGATGCCGAGGCCCTTGCGCTGCCCGATGGTGTAGCGCATCACCCCGGCATGGCGGCCGAGCACGCGCCCGTCCAGATGCACGATCTCGCCCGGCTCCGCCGCCTCGGGGCGCAGCTTCTCGACGATGGCGGTGTAGTGTCCGTTCGGCACGAAGCAGATGTCCTGGCTATCCGGCTTGTCCGCCACCTTCAGCCCGAAGCCCTCAGCGAGCGCCCGCACCTCCGGCTTGGTGGTCTCGCCGAGCGGGAAGCGCAGCAGGTCGATCTGCGCCTGCGTGGTGGCGTAGAGGAAGTAGCTCTGGTCGCGGCTCTCGTCGAGCGGACGGAACAGGGCGCGCCGCCCGCCCGGCAGCGCCCGGCTGGTGACGTAATGGCCGGTGGCGAGAATATCGGCGCCGAGGTCGCGCGCGGTCTCCAGCAGGTCGCGGAACTTCACGGTGCGATTGCAGTCGACGCAGGGAATCGGCGTCTCGCCCGCCGCATAGGCATCGGCGAAGCGCTCGATCACCGCGTGGCGGAAGCGGCTCTCGTAGTCGAGCACGTAATGGGGAATGCCCAGCTTCTCGGCCACCGTGCGCGCGTCGTAGATGTCCTGCCCCGCGCAGCAGGCGCCCGGGCGATGGTGCATCGCCTCGCCATGGTCGTAGAGCTGCAGCGTCACGCCCACCACGTCGTAGCCGGCCTGTGCGTAGAGCGCTGCCACGACGGAGGAATCCACGCCGCCCGACATGGCCACGACGACGCGCGTCTGGCTGGCGGGACGGGAGGTGTCATCGAGACGGATCATGGGCCCGGTATGGCAAGGGGGAGAGGAAGGCGCGGACGTCCCTATATAGGGCACGATGGCGCGTCTATGAACCCATGCCGGCGCGATGGGCCATGAACCCCGCGTTAACGCCTTAAGCGGCGAGTAACGACCCTACCGCAGTGCGGCCACGACAGTGCTGCCGTTGCGATAGCAACCGTAAACAAAGTCCTGCGCAAATATTAACGTATCGGCAAACAATTCGCGGTCACCGCTACGTGATTCGCTTAGGGAAATATTTAAAGCTCACCAGATATGCTGCCTGCATTGGTCGTGTGTATTGAGTGAGCGTAACATGACAGAGCCCTACCGCCCGAGGGTTAAATATGTAATCGGGCCGGACGGAAGTCCGCTGACCATTGCCGATCTGCCCCCGCCGAACACACGGCGCTGGGTCATTCGTCGCAAGGCGGAAGTCGTCGCGGCCGTGCGCGGCGGGCTCCTCAGTCTCGAGGAAGCCTGCAAGCGCTATACTTTGACCACCGAGGAGTTTCTCTCCTGGCAGGCCTCCATCGACCGTCACGGTCTCGCCGGCCTGCGCACCACGCGCATCCAGCAGTATCGGCAGTAAGGCGGCAGGCCCTTCTGCACTGACGATGAGGCCGGGGATGACCCGGCCTTTTTCGTCATCAAGATCAGCCGTCATCCCGGCCGCAGCCCGAAGGGCGGAGAGCCGGGATCGCCAGCCAATGATTGCGCGATCCCGCTTCGGCCTCTGGCCGCCCGGGATGACGATGAAAGCGACGCTCAGAGTCCCCACCTCAGCGCTCCAGCGCCGCGAGATAATCGCGCCACGTCAGCGTAAACGGTGCATAGCGGCCGGGGTACATGTGCTCCCTCACCTGCTTTAACGACATAAGCTGGTGATCCTGCGAAGTGACGTCCATCAGCTCGGCTTCTGCATCAAGCCTCCGGATGTAGCCACGGCGACGCGCCGGCGGCTCGATCGTCTCAATTGTCCAAGGGTGAAGATTTATCAAAATAAATTCGTCGACAATAATCGTCACGATTGGATCCATGATCATGTCGGCAAGGCAAACCTCGACCCGGTCGATGCCGTCGATCGCGCGAATGAACTGAGACGGGCGCGAACGCGCATTGAGGCCATCAAGCTCAAGCAGGAGATTTGGTGCGAGGCGCCGCGCCTTCTTGCGCAGACGCCATCCGCTGCCGATCTCCATAGAGTTAAGATACGACGGCGCTCCCTCGGGCTGGTCAAAGTTGAGTTCGAGGTTGTGGTAGATCCAGTAGGGCTGCTGCGTCGCATGCGGCGCCGCCTCCCCGAGCGTCTTGAACGGCTCTCCCAGAAGGGCGGCGACCTCCTCCATCGTCGCGCCGGGACGAACCGGGCCGAGGCAGCCGGTATTCAGGAAATCGACGAGCGACGCGCGGATCATGGCGCAGCATAGCCGGCGCGGTGTCCCTTCGTCCTCCCGCTCAGCCGAGCCGTTCCAGAAAATCCGCCAGCGCCGCGCCGGCGGTCTCCACCGCTCCGACATTGAGCACGGTGAGGTCCGGCGGGGCGTCGAGCGCCGGCTCGCGCTTCAGCCGGGCCAGCACGTCCTCCGCGCTCTCGCGCCCCCGCGCGGCAATGCGCGCGGCCAGCAGTTCCGGCGGCGCCGTCACATGCACCACCTTCAGCCGTGCGAAGCGGGCGCGGGCTTCCGCCAGCGCGGCACGCGAGCCATTGGCGACCACGATGCGCCCGGCAGCGATCTCCTGCACCACTTCCTCGCCCAGCGCGTAGCTGAGGCCATTGGCCTGCCAGTGCAGCGGAAAGCAGCCCTGCGCGAGTTCGCGGGCGAAGGCGGCGTCGTCGAGGCTCACATGGTTCTCGGTCGCGTCGGTCGGGCGGGTGATCCGCCGGCGCGCGAAGCAGATGTCCGCCCGCCCCTCCAGACGCGCGCGGGCATAGGCGATGAGCGTGTCCTTGCCGGCGCCGGAGGGGCCGACGACGAGCACCAGCAGGCCGGGGCCATAGGGCGGCGCCAGCCTCTCGATCACATCCGCCTGCGTGCCGGCCTCGCCTTCGCTCACGCGATCCTCTCCCCGTCCCGCCACACCGCGCGCGCCACCGGCGCCGGCCCGGCATCGGCGACGCGGATGAAATCGGCCTTCAGCCCCGGCGCCAGCCGGCCCCGGTCTCCGAGCCCCGCCGCGTCGGCCGGGTTGGCGCTGACCATGCGCACCGCGCCGGCGAGGTCGATGCCCTCCACCAGCCCCGGCAGCGCGAAGGCGGCGAGCAGCAGGCTGCCCGGCACGTAGTCGGACGACAATATGTCGAGCACGCCGCGTCGCGCGAGGCCGGCGGCGGCGACATTGCCGGTGTGCGAGCCGCCGCGCACCACATTCGGCGCGCCCATCAGCACGCGGATGCCAGCGCCGTGCGAGGCGTCGGCGGCGCCGTCCGTGGTGGGGAATTCGGCGATGGCCACGCCGTCACCGATGGCTTCGGTGACATGGGCGTCGGTAGCGTCGTCATGGCTCGCCAGCACGACGCCCCGCGCGCGGGCGAGCTCGACGATGCGCGCCCGGTTGCTGCGGGCATGGCGGGCGTGCGCCTCCAGCCGGTCGGCGACGACGATGTCCATCTCGGCGTCGCTCATGCCGCTCTTCTTCTTGTAGTAGCTGCGGAACTGCTCGACGGTGAGAAACTGGCGCTGGCCGGGGGTATGGTCCATCAGCGAGATGAGGCGCACATCGGCGCTCTCCATCAGCGCCAGCGTCTCCTCCACCACGCCGTCCGCCGCCACCTCGCAGCGCAGATGCACATGGTGCTCCGCACGCAGCAGGCCGGCCCGAGAGGCCTCGCGCAGCGTCGCCGCCAGCAGCGGGGCGTCGCCGTCCATGCCGACGGCGCGCTTGTCGGGCCAGACGCGCAGCGAATCGAAGACGGTGGTGATGCCGGAAGCGGCGATCTGCGCGTCATAGGCCGTCACCGCCGCGAAGGCGTTCCACGTCACGCGCGGACGTGGATAGAGGTGCCCTTCCACATGGTCGGTGTGCAGTTCGACGAAGCCCGGCAGGAGGTAGTCGCCGGCAAGGTTGAGCGCCGAGCGTGGCGCGGTACCCTCGCCGATCTCGGCGATCCGCCCGTCGCGGACGACGAGATGGCCGGGGCGCACCTCGTCCTCCAGCACCAGCCGCGCATTGGCGTAGACCGTCTCGTTCATGCCGCCGCCCGCCCGAAGCTGGTGACGTCGATCACCCGGTCGCACACCGCCTCGCGCACCTCGGTGTCGTGGAAGATGCCGAGAATGCCGACGCCGGCGCGCTTCTTCTCCTCGATCAGTTCCACCACCACGCCGCGGTTGGCCGCGTCCAGCGAGGCGGTCGGCTCGTCCATCAGCAGGAGCGGGCGATGGGCGATCAGCCCGCGCGCGATGTTCACGCGCTGCTGCTCGCCGCCCGAGAAGGTGGCCGGCGGCAATTGCCAAAGCCGCTCCGGCAGGTTCAGCCGCGCCAGCAGCGCGCCGGCGCGTGCGCGCGCCTGCGCCACCGGCACGCCGTCATGCACCAGAGGCTCGGCCACCACGTCGAGCGCGCCGACGCGCGGGATGACGCGCAGGAACTGGCTGACATAGCCCATGGTGGTGTCGCGCAGCTTGATCAGCCGGCGCGGCGCGGTGGTGGCCACGTCGACGGTCTCCTCGCCGTCGCGCACCCGGATGGCGCCCGCGTCGACACGGTAATTGCCATAGACCATCTTCAGCAGCGAGCTCTTGCCCGCGCCCGAGGGGCCGCCCAGCGCGACGCATTCGCCTGCGTGGAGGTCGAAGCCGGCGCCCTCGACCACCGGCAGCTTCGCGCCCTCGCGCAGATGCAGGATGAAGGTCTTGGCGACGCCGGAGACTTCAAGGATGGGTTCGCTCATCTGACTTCTCCCCTGCCGCATTCACCGCCCCACGCACCGTCATGGCCGGGCTTGACCCGGCCATCCACGCCTTGGGCCGGAAACAGGAAGGCGTGGATGCCCGGGTCGAGCCCGGGCATGACGTCGTTCTGTGTGAAGCCGATCGTCACAAGGCTCATCTCGCGCCTCACGCCGCCAGCACCGAGGAAACGAGCAACTGCGTATAGGGCTCGCGCGGGTCGTCGAGCACCTGGTCGGTCAGCCCGGTCTCGATCACCCCCCCCTGCCGCATCACCACCATGCGGTGCGACAGCAGCCGGGCCACGGCGAGGTCATGGGTGACGATGATCACGGCGAGGCCGAGCTCGGCCACCAGCTGGCGGATGAGGTCGAGCAGGCGCGCCTGCACCGAGACGTCGAGCCCGCCGGTCGGCTCGTCCATGAAGACGAGGCGCGGGCGGGTCACGAGGTTGCGGGCGATCTGCAGGCGCTGGCGCATGCCGCCGGAGAAGGCGCGGGGGTCGTCGTCGATGCGGTCGCCGGCGATCTCGACCTTGCCGAGCCAGTCCAGCGCCTCCTCGCGGATATTGCCGTAGTGGCGCCAGCCCACCGCCATCAGCCGCTCGCCGACATTGCCGCCGGCCGAGACCGCCATGCGCAGCCCGTCCGCCGGGTTCTGCCGCACAAAGCCCCAGTCGGTGCGCATCAGCAGGCGCCGCTCGGCCGCGCCGAGGCTGGCGAGGTCCGCCAGCCGGCCGTCGCGCATGCGATAGGAGACACGCCCGGCGCTGGGATCGAGCTCGGTGGAGAGCAGGCCGAGCAGGGTCGACTTGCCCGAGCCGCTCTCGCCCACCACCGCCAGCACCTCGCCGGGATAGACCTCCAGCGAGACGTCGCGGCAGCCGATGCGCGGGCCGTAGTTCTTGGAGAGTCCCTCGGCGACGAGAAGGGGTTGTTCGGTCATGACGCGTCTCCCTCGCGGCCGCTTTCCACCGGAACACCGTCATGGCCGGACTTGACCCGGCCATCCACGCCTTGGACCGGATGCCCCGGCGGAACCGCGTGGATGCCCGGATTGAGTCCGGGCATGACGTCGCTTGAGGCGGATTCGGCCGGCACCCCCATTTCCCCCCGGTGCCCCGCCTCCTGCCGCGTGTTGCAATAGTCGGTGTCCGAGCAGACGAACATGCGCCCGCCCCTGTCGTCGAGGATCACCTCGTCGAGATAGACCCCGGTCGCCGCGCAGAGCGCGCACGGTTTGGCGAATTTCTGCACCCGGAAGGGATGATCCTCGAAATCGAGCGAGCGCACCTTTGTGTGCGGCGGGATGGCGTAGATGCGCTTCTCGCGCCCCGCGCCGAAGAGCTGCAAGGCCGGGCAGTCGTCGAGCTTGGGATTGTCGAATTTGGGGATCGGCGACGGGTCCATCACATAGCGGCCCGCCACTTCCACCGGATAGGCGTAGGTGGTGGCGATGTGGCCGTGGCGGGCGATGTCCTCGTAGAGCTTCACATGCATGAGGCCGTATTCGGCCAGCGCGTGGAGCTGGCGCGTCTCGGTCTCGCGCGGTTCTAGGAAGCGCAGCGGCTCGGGGATCGGCACCTGATAGACGAGGATCTGATTCTCCCCCAGCGCCGTCTCCGGCACGCGGTGGCGGGTCTGGATGATGGTCGCCTCGGTGGTGGAGGTGGTGGTCGCCACCCCCGCGGTCTTCTCGAAGAAGCCACGGATGGCGACGGCGTTGGTGGTGTCGTCGGCGCCCTGGTCGATCACTTTGAGCACGTCGTCGCGGCCGAGCACGGCGGCCGTCACCTGCACGCCCCCCGTTCCCCAGCCATAGGGCATGGGCATCTCGCGGGCGGCAAACGGCACCTGATAGCCGGGAATGGCGATCGCCTTGAGGATCGCCCGGCGGATCATCCGCTTGGTCTGCTCGTCGAGATAGGCGAAGTTGTAGGTGATCTCCGGCATGCCGCCGATGGCTTGGGTGTTCATTCCGCCGCCTCCTTCAGTCCGGCTTCGCGGCGCTCCTCCTCGTGCTCGGCGCGCATGCGGCGCACGAGATCGAGCTCGGCCTGGAAGTCCACGTAATGCGGCAGCTTCAGGTGCTCGACGAAGCCGGTCGCCTGCACGTTGTCGCAGTGGGAGAGCACGAATTCCTCGTCCTGCGCCGGGGCGCCGGGCTCCTCACCCAGTTCCTGCCAGCGCAGCGCCCGCTCGACGAGCGCCATCGACATCGCCTTGCGCTCGCACTGGCCAAAGACGAGGCCGTAGCCGCGCGTGAACTGCGGCGGCGTGGTCGCCGAACCCTTGAACTGGTTCACCGTCTGGCACTCGGTGATCTGCACCGTGCCGAGGGAGAGCTCGAAGCCGAGTTCCGGCGCCTCGAAGATCACCTCGACATCGCCGAAGCGGATCTCGCCGACGAAGGGGTGCGAGCGGGCATAGCCGCGCTGGGTGGAATAGCCGAGCGCCAGCAGATAGCCCTCGTCGCCGCGCGCCAGCGCCTGCAGCCGGGTCGAGCGGTCGACCGGAAAGCTCACCGGCGCGCGGGTGAGGTCGAAGGGCTCGGTGCCGTCATCCTCCGGCGCGCCCTCGATCAGCCCTTCGCGGCCGAGCAGGTCGGTCACGCGCGGCATGGGCTCCGCTTCGACGGATGTCTCCGGCTGCGTGGCCGGGGCATGTCCCTCATGTCCCTCACCGCCAACACCGCCCTGACCGAGAGAGGTGTCTAGCAACCTGTGCGTGTAGTCGAAGGTGGGGCCGAGAAGCTGGCCGCCCGGCAGGTCCTTGTAGGTCGCCGAGACACGCCGGCGCACCTGCATCCCGGCCGTGTCGAGCGGCTTCGCATAGCCGAAGCGCGGCAGGGTGGTGCGGAAGGCGCGGATGAGGAAGATCGCCTCGATGAGGTCGCCGCGCGCCTGCTTCACCGCCAGCGCCGCCAGCTCGACATCGTAGAGCGAGCCTTCCGCCATCACCCGGTCGACCGCGAGGGTGAGCTGCTGGGCGATCTGGTCGAGCCCGATGGAGGGCAGATTCCTGTTTCCCCGCCGACGCTTGGCGAGCAGCGCATGCGCGTTGCGGATCGCCTTCTCGCCGCCCTTGGCCGCCACATACATCGGCTCAGCCCTCCCACACGGTCACGGAACGCGGCAGCCCGGCGACCCCGCCCGATCCCGCCAGCAGAAGATCGACGCCGAGCGGGAACAGCGCCCGGTTCGTCGTCATGCGCGCGGCGAAATCCGCCGGCAGCGGCGTCGCGCCGAAGCTCGCGCGCGCCTCGATCCCCGGCCCTTCCAGCAGGAGGCCACCACCGGTGAAGTGCTCCACCTGCACGATGAGCGTTGCGGAAGCGTCGGGATATTCCGGGGTGCCCTGCGCGAAGACGGCGAAGTCGGGCATCGCCATCGGCTCGGCGATCAGGGCGAAACGCGCCTCGGCGGGATCGGCGACGATGGTCGCGCCGGTGTGGAAGCGCAGGAATTCCGCCACCGCCGGCATCGCGGCCAGCGCCTCGTCGAGCCAGATCGGCGTCTCGTAGTCGCACAGCGCCAGCGCCAGCGCCGCCGCCTCGGGGATGAGCGGCGCGGGCGGAGCGAGACCGGCGTCGAGCACTTCGACCCGGCCGGGCCGCGACAGCGCCCACATGGCGGCGCGGAAGGTCGCCTGCGCGCCGTCGACGGGATCGGAAAAGCCGGTTGCGAGAGCCTGTGCGGACATTCAGTCCTCCCCGCGCACGAGGGTGAAGAAGTCGACCTTGGTGGCGGCCGTCTCGGCCCGCAGCCGCACGGCCTCCTCGGCGAGCCGCGCGCGGATGGGGTCAAGCGCCTCGTCCACCGCCGGCCGGCGCGTCGCGTCCTGCCACAGCGCGTCGAGAACCGCCGCCTTGCGCGCCGCCGAGGCATCGCGCCCCAAACGGTAGGCGAAGCCGGTGGCGCCACCTTCCAGCCGCACCGCCGCGCGGGCAACGGTCGCCTCGCCGAGATTGAAGGGCGCGCCGTCGCCCCCCGTGCGTCCGCGCAGCATGACGAGGCCGATCTCCGGCGGGCGCAGATCGGCGCTAGCAGGCACCGGCGCCAGCCGTGCCAGCATTGCGTCGAGCTCGCCCGATTCGGCCCGCGCGAGCAGCGCCATGGCGCTTTGCCGTCCGGCCGGCGGGGCGTTGCCGTCGGTGGAATGTGTGAGGGAAGGCTGCATCTGGGGATCCGCGCCGCACGGGCCGTGAAGGCCGTTTACTTTTCGGCGGATTTGTATATTCATCTATACAAATAGGCAAGCACGGTTTTGCACCGGCGGGAAAAGATATGAGCGAGAGCGACGACAGCGCCGTGACAGAGCCTTCCCTCCCCGCGCCCGGCGAGGATGTCGCGCGCGGTACCGGCGTCGCCCTGTGGAAGCAGATCGCCGAGCGGATCGAGGCGGAAATCCTCGACGGCCGGCTTGCTGCCGGCGTGCGGCTGCCGACGGAGATGGAGCTTTCCGAGCGCTTCGGCGTGAACCGCCACACGCTGCGCCGCGCGCTGGCCGAGCTTGCCGAGAAGCGGCTGATCGAGGCGACTCCGGGCCGCGGCACCTTCGTGCGCGAGCCGCCGATCCGCTATCCCATCGGCCCGCGCACCCGCTTCTCCGAGATCGTCGCGCGCGAGGGCCGGGCGCCCAGCGGCCGGCTCACCGGCTCGCGCATCGAGCCCGCCAGCGCCGAGATCGCCGCCGCGCTTGGTCTTGCTCCCGGCACCGAGGTGCTGCGCGTCGACATCGTGCGCGAGGCTGACGGCGTGCCGCTCAATATCGGCTCGCACTGGTACGAGGCGGCCCGCTGCCGCGACCTGGACCTGCTGGTCGCCGCCACCGGCTCGGTGACGCGGGCGCTGGAGACGCTGGGGCTTGGCGACTACCGCCGGCTGGAAACCCGCATCACCGCCCGCCCCGCCGACGAGGAGGAGCGCCGCGAACTCAGCCTGCCGGCCGGGCGCACCGTTCTGGTGGTCGACGCGATCAACGGGGATGCGCAGCGCCGGCCGATCCAGTACTCACGGGCGCGCTTCGCTGCCGACCGCGTGCAGCTCGTCGTGAAGAACTGAAGAACGGACAGGAACCGCCATGGCCCGCATCGCCTCGGTCGAACAGCTGCGCACCCTCTACGCCGAGCCGCGCGAGCGCAGCCGTCGCAAGGTGCTGCCGGCGCTCGACATCCATTGCCGCAGCTTCATCGGCCTCTCCCCGCTGGTCATGCTGGCGAGCTTCGGCGCCGATGGCCGCGCCGACGTGACGCCCCGCGGCGACGCGCCCGGCTTCGTCGGCATCGAGGATGCCGGCACGCTGCTGATCCCGGACCGCCCCGGCAACAACCGGCTGGACACGCTGACCAATCTGCTGGCCAATCCGGCGGTCGGTCTTCTGTTTCTCATTCCCGGCGTCGACGAGACGCTGCGCATCAACGGCCGCGCCGAGATCCGCGACGATACCGAACTGCTGGAACGCTTCGTGGTGGACGGACGCGCTCCCGTCACCGTGCTCCGCGTCCGGGTTCAGGAAGCCTATCTGCACTGCGCGAAGGCCTTCATGCGTTCGCGCGCCTGGAACCCGGCCGCCCAGCTTCCGCGCGAGCGCCTGCCGAGCATGGGCGAGATGCTGCGCGACCAGCTCGGCCTCGCCACCGCCGAGACGCAGGCGGAAATGCTGGAGCGCTACCGCGCCACGCTCTACTGAGCCGCCTCAGGCCCCGCCCGGCGGCCAGATCACCTGCGGGCCGATATCGGCCAGCGTGCGGCAGCCGGTGAGCACCATCGCCACCTCGAACTCGCAGCGGAGCAGGTGCAGAACATGGGCGACGCCGGCGGGCCCGGCGACCGCCAGGGCGTAGAGGCAGGGCCGGCCAACCAGCACGGCCGAAGCGCCGAGCGCCAGCGCCTTCAGCACGTCGGTGCCGCGCCTGATCCCCCCGTCCATCAGCACCGGCACCCGCCCGGCCACCTGCCGGGCGACGAGGGGCAGCGCGTCGAGGCTGGCCGGCACCGTGTCGAGCACCCGCCCGCCATGGTTCGAGACGATGATGCCGTCCACGCCGTGGGCGATGGCCAGCTCGGCGTCCTGCGCCGTCATGATGCCCTTGAGCAGCAGCGGCAGCGTCGTCAGGCTGCGCAGCCAGGCTATGTCGTCCCACCGCGCCGCCACGTCGAGGAAGCCGCGGAACATCAGGCTCTCGCCCAGCGCCGCCTGCGCGACGTGGTCGGTGTGCAGGCCGCGCGTATTGGCGTGCTCGGAGAGTTTCGGCGCGCGATAGCCGGCCCGCTGCTCGCGGTTGCGCAGGCTGTGCACCGGCGCGTCCACCGTCACCACCAGCGCGCCATAGCCCGCCGCCTCGGCCCGCCGCACCAGATCGGCGGTGAAGCCGCGATCGTGCTGGATATAGAGCTGGAACCAGAGCGGCGTGCGCGCGGCCGCGGCGATCTCCTCCAGCGTCAGGTCGGATTCGGTGCTCGCCACCATGCCGGCGCGCGCCCCGCCCGCCCCCACCACGGTGGCGATCTCCGCCTCCGGCACGGCGAGGCGGTGATGGGCGGTCGGCGCGACGAGGATGGGATGGGCGAAGTCCTTCCCGAACAAGGTGAGCCCGGTGCCGCCGCCCTCGAAGCGGCCCAGCACGCGGGGGGCCAGCTTCACCCGCTCGAAGGCCTCGCGGTTCCAGCGGATGGTCGCCTCGTCCGCCGCCCCGCCGGCGTAATAGGCATAGGCGGCCGGGCTCAGCCGCGCGCGCGCGAGGGCCTCGTAATCGTCCGGCGCCACCACGCCGGGCGGGATCTCGTAGCTCGTCGACATGCCGTTTCCCGGCACGGCCGCGTGCTTCCCGGCGACGCGGCCACACCCTGTTCGCAGCTCCCCTGCCGCTTCATAATCGGTTCGCCCGGGACGTGCAGCATTGTTGAGCGGCGAACGGCCCATTAACCCGCCAGCGCTAGCATGTCGGCGGCGGCGTGTGCGCCGTGAAGGGGCTGGGAACGGGGAAGCGGGGCGGATGGACGAGGGCGAGAGCTATCGCGGCGATACGCCCGGCCTGTCGCTGCGCGATGCGCTGCGGGTGGCGCGGGTCGAGGCGGCCGAGCGCTCGGGCGTCATCGTCGAGCTGCGCGATGCGAGTCTGGCGCGTCTCTCCATGCTCAACGAACTGCTCGACCCCATCTTCGCCGAGGTGCCGCTGGAGCATGCCGACCTGTTCGACCGCGGCCTGATGCCCGGCGAGACGCCGCGCCTCTTCGTCGACATGGTGGCGCATGTCACGCTCGGCCGCGACCGCCGCACCTTCCGCTTCCTGCAGGACACCCGCTCGGGCCGGCGGGTGCTGGCCGAGAGCACCAATCCCAACGATATCGTGGACGCCGTGACGCGCTACATCGCCCGCCGGCTGATCGCCCGCGAACAGGCCCTGGTCGCCGTCGCCCTGCCGCCGGAGGCCGAGCCGCATCCGGCACCACACCATCCCGCACCGCATCATCCCGCACCGCAGGAGGCCGCGCCCGCGACCGGCAGCCACCGCACCGTGGCGCCGTTCCTGTTCGGCATTCTGGTCGGTGTGCTCGCCATGCTGGCTCTGGCGCTGGCCGCGCCCGAACTGATCGCCCGCTGACGCGCTATCCCGCGCTGACGGCCTGCGAGAGCACGCGTACCGTGCGCGTCGCCACGCTCGCGTCGCCGCTCTGGAAACCGCGCGCCTCCAGCGTGCAGCGCCAGGGAAAGGACGCATCAGGCACCCGCTCGATACGGTAGAGATGGTAGCCGCCCGGCCAGTGGCGGTCCTCCGGCCCGGCGGCGAAGGACGGCGCCTCCACCACCGGGATGAGACCGGAATTCGGCCCCGGCAGCATCTCGACCATCGGCACGTGATCGTGGCCGCAAATCACCAGCTCGGCGCCATGGCGGGCGAGCAGCGCGCGCACCGCCTCCTCGTCGATCAGCCGCTTGTTGGCGGCGCGCCGTCCGCAGGGCGGGTGGTGGATCAGCACCACGCGGAACAGCCCTTCCGCCGCCAGTTCGTCCAGCACACGGCCCAACCGCTCGCGCTGCTCGCGCCCGACCTTGCCCGTCGCCATGAAGGGATGGGTGGGAATGGCGCTGGAGACGCCGACCAGCGCCACCTGCCCGCGCCGGCGCACAAAGGGAAAGGCGCTCTCGGCGGTAACGTCGCCGTTCACCCCGTCGCCGCGCATGTAGTCGCCCCAGTTGAGCAGCGAGTGATGGGCGGTGGAGCGCACATAGGCATCATGATTGCCGGGAACGACGGTTACGTCGCTCCCCTCGCCGAGCGATCTGAGGAAGTTCAGCCCGGTGGCGAATTCGGCGGCGAGGCCGACATTCACCAGGTCCCCCGTCACCGCGATATGGTCGGGGGCCATCGCCTTGATGTCGGCTACCAGCAGGTCGATGGTGGCGATGTTGAAGCGGTGCTGACGCCCGCGCCGCCAGTTGATGACGCCGAGCGCCCGCTTGCCGGCGAGCTCAGCGAAGCGCGCGCGAGGCAGCGGTCCCAGATGGGCGTCGGTGACATGGGCGAGAACGAACACGAGGGCTTCCTTATCAGCCCCGGCCGGATGAAGGAAGGCGCGCGGGCCGATGCCGGGAGCCCGCCGACGCCGATGCCGCCCACCCGCCGCCTGCTGGTGCGCCTCATCCACGCCTGGGGGCGCCTCACCCGTTCGGTGACGCTCGGCGTGCGCGCGGTGGTGATCGACGAGGCCGGCAACGTCCTGTTGCTGCGCCACAGCTACGTGCCCGGCTGGCACCTGCCGGGCGGCGCGGTCGACCCCGGCGAGAGCGCCGAGGCGGCGGTGATCCGCGAGCTTCACGAGGAGACGGCGGTTACGCCCCTCGCCCCGCCGCGCCTGCACGGCCTTATGCTCAACCGGCATCTGGCCGCGCGCGACCATGTGGCGGTCTATGTGGTGACGCACTTCGCCCAGGGCGTTCCCCGCGTGCCGAACCGCGAGATCGTCGAGATCGGCTTCTTTCCACCCGACGCGCTGCCGGAGGACACCTCGCCGGCAACCCGTCGACGCATCGAGGAAGTGCTGGCCGGCGCTCCGGTAGCAGCGCATTGGTGAGGTCCTCGGTGAGAGGGGCAGCCTGCGGCAGGCCGGCGGCCATCGTGAGGAGGGGCAGGCGGGTGTGATGGCGGGTGTGGGCGCGGCGCCATTCTCCATGTGCAAGGGTCCTGTCGGCGGCCATTCCCGCCTTGACACCCCCCGGCCCGCTTCCTTATATCGCGCCACTCTCGCGCCGGCCCTGCCGGTGCGTCGTGGCGGGGTAGCTCAGCTGGTTAGAGCACGGGAATCATAATCCTGGGGTCGGGGGTTCAAGTCCCTCTCCCGCTACCACTTAACACCTCATCTTGAGACGCAGAGCGTAACGGCGCTGGACGGCGACAGTTCGCAACTGGGAACCGCCGTCGCAGGACGGGGTTGGTGACGCACACCCGAAAGGAGCGTCACCATGGACCACAGTACGCATGTGCGCCTTCTCCCCTCCGATCTCACCGAGGACGTGCTGAAAGGCGCGACCATCTATGGGCCGGACGACGAGAAGATCGGCACGGTCTCGCACACGCACGGCGTCGGCGCCGGCAGCATGGTGGTGATCGACGTCGGCGGCTTTCTCGGCATCGGCTCCAAGCCTGTCTCAGTGCCGGCCGCCGACCTCGATTTCATGCGCGGCGAGGAAGCCGAGGTGCACGCCGTCACCAGTTGGACCAAGGACCAGCTCAAGGACATGCCCGGCCATTACGACTGATGCGCGGCGCTCCCCATGGGCGGCCACCAACCTTATGGGCGCGCGTGGAACGGAAGCCGCCCGGCAGGGTTAGCCCCGCAGAAATTGGACCCGCAAAGAGCGAGGAGCGGTGAGATGGTAGAAGTAGCGATGTTCGCGGTCGCGGGCGGTTTCCTGACCCTTATCGGACTGGAAGCCGAGCGTGTGCTGAGCGACCGGCGGTAGAGGACGGTCGCGGGCGCTGTGTCGAGGGGCCGGCGGGGTCGCCGCCAGACCTCATGCATGGGCCCTCGCGCGCCGGCCCTGGGCGTCGGATGCGCCGGCCTCGCGCGCCGCCCCTGGGCATCAGCCCTCGCGCGCCGGCCCTCGCGCGTCGGCCCTTTTGCGCCGGCTGCCTGTCAGAACTTCCAGTCGAGGGTTCCGCGGACGGCCTGGTCGGTGGCGCCGTCGC
>NZ_JALKCG010000012.1 GCF_023016525.1 Ancylobacter koreensis | reverse complement strand
CGTCTTGCCATGGTCAACATGGCCAATCGTCCCAATGTTGCAGTGAGGCTTCGAACGGTTGAACTTCTCTTTGGCCACGGGGCTCTCCGTCGGTATTCAAAAGTTGGATACGAAATCGCTCGGTCGTTCGGCCGTACGCGTCACGCGTACTTGGCCTGGACTTCCTGCGCGACGTTCGACGGCACCTGCTCGTAGTGGTCGAACTGCATGGTGAAGGTCGCGCGGCCCTGGGAGAAGGACCGCAGCGTGTTGACGTAGCCGAACATGTTGGCGAGCGGCACCATCGCGTTCACGACGTTCGCATTGCCACGCATGTCCTGGCCCTGGATCTGGCCGCGGCGGGAGTTGAGGTCGCCGATGACCGAGCCGGTGTAGTCTTCCGGGGTGACGACCTCGACCTTCATGATCGGTTCGAGGAGCACCGGGCCGCCCTTCTGCAGGGCTTCGCGGAACGCCGCACGGGAGGCGATTTCGAAGGCGAGCGCCGACGAGTCGACTTCGTGGTAGGCACCGTCGGTCAGCGTCACCTTGACGTCGACCACCGGGAAGCCGGCGAGCACGCCGTTGCCCAGCACGCTCTCGAGGCCCTTGTTGACGCCCGGGATGTATTCCTTGGGCACCGCGCCGCCGATGATCGCGCTCTCGAAGGCGAAGCCCTTGCCGACTTCGTTCGGCTCGACGGTGAACTTTACGCGGGCGAACTGGCCGGTACCGCCGGTCTGCTTCTTGTGCGTGTAGTCGACCTCGGTCTTCTTCGTGATCGTCTCGCGATAGGCGACCTGCGGGGCTCCGATATTGGCGTCGACCTTGTAGGTGCGCTTCAGGATGTCGACCTTGATGTCGAGGTGCAGTTCGCCCATGCCCTTGAGGATGGTCTGGCCGCTCTCGTGATCGGTCGACACGCGGAAGGACGGATCCTCCGCCGCCAGCTTGGCGAGCGCCAGACCCAGCTTCTCCTGGTCGGCCTTCGACTTCGGCTCGATGGCGATCTCGATGACGGGCTCGGGGAACTCCATCTTCTCGAGGATCACGGGCTTGGCGGGATCGCAGAGCGTGTCGCCGGTGCGGACTTCCTTGAGGCCGGCGAGCGCGACGATGTCGCCCGCATAGGCTTCCTTGATGTCCTCGCGGTTGTTCGCATGCATCAGCAGCATGCGGCCGACGCGCTCCTTCTTGTCGCGGGTCGAGTTCAGCAGGCCCATGCCGGCCTCGAGCTTGCCCGAGTAGATGCGGCAGAAGGTGATCGTGCCGACGAAGGGGTCGTCCATGATCTTGAAAGCGAGAACCGACAGCGGGTCGGAATCGGTCGGGTTGCGGACGGTCTCTTCCTCGGTGTCGAAGTCGATGCCCTTGATCGCACCGCGATCGATCGGCGACGGCAGGAAATCGCACACCGCGTCGAGCAGCGGCTGCACGCCCTTGTTCTTGAAGGCAGAGCCGCAGAAGACCGGGTTGAACACGCGGCCGATGACGGCCTTGCGGATCAGACCCTTGAGGGTCTCCTCGTCCGGCTCCACACCGTCGAGATAGGCGGTCAGCACATCGTCGTCGAGCTCGACGGCCGCTTCGAGCAGCTTGCCGCGATATTCGACGGCCTTGTCGAGCAGATCGGCCGGGATCTCTTCGTCGTGATACTTCGCGCCGAGCTCTTCATTGTCCCACACGACCGCCTTCATGCGGACGAGGTCGATGACGCCCTTGAAGTTGTTCTCCGAGCCGATCGGGAGCTGGCAGCACACCGGCTTGCCGTCCACGCGGTCGATGATCATCTCGACGCAGCGGTAGAAGTCCGCGCCGGTCTTGTCCATCTTGTTGACGAACACGATGCGCGGCACGTTGTACTTGTCGGCCTGGCGCCACACGGTCTCGGTCTGCGGCTCGACGCCCTGGTTGCCGTCGAGAACGCAAACCGCGCCGTCGAGCACGCGCAGCGAACGCTCGACTTCGATGGTGAAGTCGACGTGGCCGGGGGTGTCGATGATGTTGAGGCGCTTGCCGTGCCAGAAAGCGGTCGTCGCGGCCGACGTGATGGTGATGCCGCGCTCCTGCTCCTGGGTCATCCAGTCCATGGTGGCAGCGCCATCATGGACTTCGCCGATCTTGTGGCTCTTGCCGGTGTAGTAGAGGATCCGCTCGGTCGTGGTGGTCTTGCCGGCATCGATGTGGGCCATGATGCCGAAGTTGCGGTAGTCTTCGATAGCGTGCGTGCGCGACATAATCAGATCCTCGTCCCGGCTCTCGTCATCACCAGCGGTAGTGAGAGAAGGCGCGGTTCGCCTCCGCCATGCGGTGGGTGTCTTCACGTTTCTTCACGGCGGTGCCGCGATTGTTCGAGGCGTCGAGCAATTCGCCCGACAGACGCTCGACCATGGTCTTTTCGTTCCGGGCGCGGGCCGCGGTGATGAGCCAGCGGATCGCCAGCGCCTGACGGCGCTCGGGGCGCACTTCGACGGGCACCTGGTAGGTGGCGCCGCCGACGCGGCGGGAGCGCACCTCGATGGCCGGGCTCACATTGTCGAGCGCCGAGGTGAACACGCCCAGCGGCTCCGACTTGGCACGGCTCTCGACGAGGTCGAGCGCGCCATAGACGATGGCTTCGGCGACCGACTTCTTGCCGTCATACATGACGGCGTTCATGAAGCGGCTGAGCACCTCGCTCCCGAACTTGGGATCCGGGGTGACTTCACGGCGCTCTGCACGATGACGACGGGACATCGCTCAAACCTCACTTCGGCCGCTTGGCGCCGTACTTCGAACGGCGCTGCTTGCGATTCTTGACGCCCTGCGTATCGAGCACGCCGCGCAGGATGTGATAGCGCACGCCGGGAAGATCCTTGACGCGGCCGCCGCGGATCATGACCACGGAGTGTTCCTGCAGGTTGTGCCCCTCGCCGGGGATGTAACCGATGACTTCGTAGCCATTGGTCAAACGAACCTTGGCGACCTTACGAAGCGCCGAGTTCGGCTTCTTCGGGGTCGTCGTATAGACGCGGGTGCAAACGCCGCGCTTCTGCGGGCTGGCCTGCAGCGCCGGAACCTTGTTCCGGGCCTTCTGGGCTTCCCGCGGCTTGCGGATCAGCTGGTTGATCGTCGGCACGTGTCTCGCCTTCGTCTCGCTGCGCTAAGGACGCAATGTCCCGCGCTAACCCAATTTCCGCGGCCACAACCGCATTCGCTCTCGACGGTTCGGAACAGTCTGCACGTCGCCCTGGGGCGTGTTCTCGGCTAGCCTGCGAACGAAAGAAGCGCCGCCGGCCAGATCCTGGCCGAGGGCGCTGTACGTTCAGAGGATCACGCGAGCGGTCCTGAAACCGCCCTGTTGCGCGATCATGCGCCGAATTTGGTCGTGCATGCGTCCCGGCAGCGTCTTGGGATTCTGTGTCCGGACAGGGCGTCCAAACGCGGTAATTCCAACCGCCTGCCGTGAAAGTAGGCGCCTTCTACGCGCCGAGTCGCCTTTCGTCAACCCCGAACCGCAACTTTGCGCGCTCACGCCCGCGTGCGAGCCGTTGAAGACGTTAGATTTCGCGCCGCCGTCACGCAGCGCAAGGAAGTGACGCGCCCCCGCCTAGCCGGCGTCGACGTCGGGACGGAGACCCGGCGACTCGTTCCGACTCGCGGCGAAGGCCTCCCGCACCGCCGTCATCTCATCGCGCAGACGCACGAGATCGGCAACCGTCTGCTGCGAGGCGCACAGAATCGCCTCGGGAATCGCCCGCGCCTTCTCCTGCAGGGCGAGCCCTTCCGCCGTCGCTGCGACGATGAGCTGGCGCTCATTGTCCGGGTTGCGGCGGCGGCTGACGAGGCCGAGCTGTTCGAGGCGCTTGAGCAGCGGCGTGAGGGTCGAAGAATCGAGCAGCATGCGCTCGGCGATTCCCCCCACGGTCTGCGTGCCGCCCTCCCAGAGCAGCAGCATGACGAGATATTGCGGATAGGTCAGGCCGAGCGGCTCCAGCAGCGGCCGGTAGGTGCGCATCACCGCATGGGTCGCCGAATAGAGCGCGAAGCAGAACTGGCCCTCCAGCCTGCGGGCATCCTCGGTCTCGCTCATCGCACCCTCCTCTCTCTGCCCCGCCTGCCCCACGCCTCGATCCGGCCGTCCGTGACGCCTGTGGCGCCGGCGAACACGCCGTCGCGGCCCTCTTGACCCCGGCGCCCTGCCCGCTCGTAGACAGCGCTCCCAGCGGCCCGGCGGGGAACCTACCTCGGGAAACCTATCACGAAATTAGTTATCGCGATAAGTTTTCGCTAGACAGGCATCGGGCGACCCGCTATCCGATTTATATCGCGCACGATTGATTGGCGCACAGGGACAACCGGGCGGCAGCCCCCTCACGGAGAACCATCATGAACATCCTCTACAAGACGCAGGCGACCGCCACCGGCGGGCGCACCGGCTCCGCCGCGACCTATGATGGGGCGCTGAAGGTCGATCTCGTCACCCCGAAGGAACTCGGCGGGCCCGGCGGCACGGGCAACAACCCCGAGCAGCTCTTCGCCGCCGGCTATTCCGCCTGCTTCCTCGGCGCCATCAAGTTCGTGGCCGGCCAGCAGAAGATCAAGGTGCGCGACGACAGCACCGTCACCGCCGACGTCGGCATCGGCCCGCGCGCCGACGGCGGCGGCTTCGGCCTCGACGTGGCGCTCACCATCAGCCTGCCCGACATCGAGCGCGCCGTGGCCGAGGATCTGGTGCAGCGTGCCCACATCGTCTGCCCCTACTCGCACGCCACCAAGGGCAGCCTCGACGTGCGCCTGACGGTGGCGTGAGCCCTACCGATCCAACGTCATCCCGGACGGCCACAAGGCCGATCCGGGATCGCTACCAGAATGGAGAGCGATCCCGGCTCTTCGCCGCGCTGCGGCCGGGATGACGACCTCAACCTGCGCAAACGAAAAGGGCCGCTCCTCACGGAGCGGCCCTTCTTTTTTATCAGGACCCGGATCGCCGGGACCCAAGCCGGACCGATCACTCCGCCGCGGCGGGGCCTTCGATCTGCGGCGCGTTGCTGGCGCCATTGTCCTGCTCGTTCTGCGCGGCGATCAGGTCGTCGCGGGTCGTCGCGGTCACACGCAGCTTGGCCATCTGGGCGCCGGTGCCGGCCGGGATGAGACGGCCGACAATGACGTTCTCCTTGAGGCCGGCGAGGTCGTCGGACTTGCCGTTGACCGCCGCTTCGGTGAGCACCCGGGTGGTCTCCTGGAAGGAGGCCGCCGAGATGAAGGAGCGCGTCTGCAGGCTCGCCTTGGTGATGCCGAGCAGCACCGGGTGGCCGGCCGCAGGCTTCTTGCCCTCGGCGATGAGCACCTCGTTCAGCTCGTTCAGCTCCGACGCGTCGATCTGCTCGTTGGTGAGCAGGTCGCTGTCGCCAGCGTCGTCGATCTCAACCTTCTGCAGCATCTGGCGGACGATCACCTCGATGTGCTTGTCGTTGATCAGCACGCCCTGCAGCCGGTAGACCTCCTGGATCTCGTTGACGAGATAGGCGGCGAGTTCCTCGACGCCCTTGATGGCCAGGATGTCGTGCGGCGCCGGGTTGCCGTCGACGATGAAGTCGCCCTTCTCGACGAGGTCGCCATCCTGAAGGTGGATGTGCTTGCCCTTCGGGATCAGGTACTCGACCTGCTCGTCGGTCGAATCCTGCGGCTCGATGCTCACGCGGCGCTTGTTCTTGTAGTCCTTGCCGAAGCGGATCGTGCCGGAGATCTCGGCGATGATCGCTGCGTCCTTCGGACGACGCGCCTCGAACAGCTCCGCCACGCGCGGCAGACCGCCCGTGATGTCGCGGGTCTTGGCGGACTCCATGGGCACGCGGGCGAGCACGTCGCCGGCCTTGATCGGCGCGCCGGGGTCGGCCGAGAGGATCGCCTCCACCGGCAGCGTATAGCGGGCATCGCCGCCGCGCTGCAGCTTCAGCACCTTCCCGTCCGGACCCTTGACCACCAGCGAGGGACGCAGCTCCGAGCCACGGCCCGTGCGCCAGTCGGTGACGACGCGCTTGGCGATGCCGGTCGATTCGTCGACCGTCTCGCTGAGCGAGGCGCCTTCCACCAGGTCCTCGTAGCCCACCGTACCCTCGACTTCCGTCAGGATCGGGCGGGTGTAGGGGTCCCACTCGGCGATGCGCTGGCCGCGCTTGATCGTGTCGCCCTCGTCCACCTTCAGCTTGGCGCCGAACTGGATGCGGTGCGCCGCCTTCTCGCTGCCGTCATGGTCCATGATCAGCACGGAGAGGTTGCGGCTCATCGCGATCAGCTCGCCGTCCGAGTTCCGCACCACATTGCGGTTGCGGATCTTCACCGTGCCCTCGAACGAGGCCTCAATGAAGGACTGCTCGGAAAGCTGCGCCGCGCCGCCGATGTGGAAGGTGCGCATGGTGAGCTGGGTGCCCGGCTCGCCGATCGACTGCGCCGCGATGACGCCGACCGCTTCGCCGATGTTCACCGGCGTGCCACGCGCGAGGTCGCGGCCGTAGCAGGTGCCGCAGACGCCGTTCTTGGCCTCGCAGGTCAGCACGGAGCGGATCTTGATCTCCTGCACGCCGGCCTTCGAGATGCGTTCGACATCCGCCTCGTCGATCATGTGACCGGCGGGGATCAGCACATTGCCCGTGATGCCCTCGATCACGTCCTCGGCCGTGGTGCGGCCCAGCACGCGCGAGCCCAGCGTCGCCACGATCTGGCCCGCGTCGACGATGGCCCGCATGGCGATGCCGTTGTCGGTGCCGCAGTCGCGGATCGTGATGATGCTGTCCTGCGCCACGTCGACGAGACGACGGGTCAGGTAGCCCGAGTTCGCGGTCTTCAGCGCGGTGTCCGCGAGGCCCTTGCGGGCGCCGTGGGTCGAGTTGAAGTACTCGAGAACCGAGAGGCCTTCCTTGAAGTTCGAGATGATCGGCGTCTCGATGATCTCGCCCGACGGCTTGGCCATCAGGCCGCGCATGGCGGCGAGCTGGCGCATCTGCTCGCGCGAACCACGGGCGCCCGAATGGGCCATCATGTAGATCGAGTTGATCGGCTTGGCCCGGCCCGTCTTCGGGTCGGTCTTCACCGCCGAAATCTCGGCCATCATCTCGTCGGCGAGGCGCGCGGAGCACTTGCCCCAGGCGTCGACGACCTTGTTGTACTTCTCGCCCTGGGTGATCAGGCCGTCATTGTACTGCTGCTCGTACTCCTTGGTGAGCGCACGGGTCTCTTCGACCATGTCCCACTTCTTGGAGGGCACCACCATGTCGTCCTTGCCGAAGGAAATGCCGGCGCGGAAGGCGTTGGAGAAGCCGAGCGTCATGATCCGGTCGCAGAAGATGACCGTCTCCTTCTGACCGCAGTGGCGGTAGACGGTGTCGATCATGTTCGAGATTTCCTTCTTGGTCATCAGCTTGTTGACGACGTCGAAGGTGATCTTGGCGCTCCTGGGCAGCAGTTCGCCGAGCTTCATGCGGCCGGGCGTGGTCTCGTAGATCTTCGAGACGGGATCGCCGTTCTCGTCGACGCCGATGTGACGCCCGCGCACCTTGGTGTGCAGCGTGATGACCTTGTTGGACAGCGCGTGGTCGATCTCGCCCATGTTCGCAAAGGCCATGCCCTCGCCGGGCTCGCCGTCGCGCATCATGGTCAGGTAGTACAGGCCGAGCACGATGTCCTGCGAGGGCACGATGATCGGCGCGCCGTTCGCCGGGTGCAGGATGTTGTTGGTCGACATCATCAGCACGCGCGCTTCGAGCTGCGCCTCGATGGACAGGGGCACGTGCACCGCCATCTGGTCGCCGTCGAAGTCCGCGTTGAAGGCGGCGCAGACCAGCGGGTGAAGCTGGATCGCCTTGCCTTCGATGAGCACCGGCTCGAACGCCTGGATGCCCAGGCGGTGCAGCGTCGGGGCGCGGTTCAGCATCACCGGATGCTCGCGGATCACCTCGTCGAGGATGTCCCACACCTCGGGACGCTCCTTCTCGACCAGCTTCTTCGCCTGCTTCACGGTGGCGGACAGGCCCTTGGCGTCGAGGCGCGAATAGATGAAGGGCTTGAACAGCTCCAGCGCCATCTTCTTCGGCAGGCCGCACTGGTGCAGCTTCAGCTCGGGACCGACGACGATCACCGAACGGCCGGAGTAGTCGACGCGCTTGCCGAGCAGGTTCTGGCGGAACCGGCCCTGCTTGCCCTTCAGCATGTCGGCGAGCGACTTCAGCGGACGCTTGTTGGCGCCCGTGATGACGCGGCCGCGGCGGCCGTTGTCGAACAGCGCATCGACCGCTTCCTGAAGCATGCGCTTCTCGTTGCGGATGATGATGTCCGGCGCCTTCAGCTCGATCAGCCGCTTCAGGCGGTTGTTACGGTTGATGACGCGGCGGTACAGGTCGTTGAGGTCGGAGGTCGCGAAGCGGCCGCCATCCAGCGGGACGAGCGGGCGCAGGTCCGGCGGGATCACCGGGACATGCGTCAGGATCATCCATTCCGGCTTGTTGCCGGACTCCTGGAAGGCCTCGACGATCTTCAGGCGCTTGGCCAGCTTCTTCGGCTTGAGCTCGGTGGTCGCCTCGGCGATCTCCTTGCGCAGATTGCCGGCGATCTTTTCGAGGTCCATGCCGCGCAGCAGCTCGCGGATCGCCTCCGCGCCGATCAGCGCGGTGAACGAATCCTCGCCATATTCCTCGCCGGCGCGCAGGAAGTCCTCTTCCGAGAGGAGCTGACGCTCCTTCAGCGGGGTGAGGCCCGGCTCGATGACGCAGTAGTACTCGAAGTACAGGATGCGCTCGAGGTCCTTGAGCGTCATGTCGAGCAGCAGGCCGATGCGGCTCGGCAGCGACTTCAGGAACCAGATATGCGCGACGGGAGCGGCCAGCTCGATGTGGCCCATGCGCTCGCGGCGCACGCGCGACAGCGTGACCTCGACGCCGCACTTCTCGCAGATGATGCCCTTGTACTTCATGCGCTTGTACTTGCCGCACAAGCACTCGTAGTCCTTGATCGGCCCGAAGATGCGCGCGCAGAACAGACCGTCACGCTCGGGCTTGAACGTACGGTAATTGATCGTCTCCGGCTTCTTGATCTCACCGAAGGACCACGACAGGATCTTTTCCGGACTCGCGATCGAGATCTTGATCTGATCGAAAGTCGGCGCCGGCGCCGCCGGGTTGAAGAGATTCATGACCTCTTGATTCATCGCCGTCTCCTTCGGCTGGACCCCGCCTCCGCCGCCGCGGCTTGCTGGGGTCACTGAAAAGTCTGATCTGTCGAGCGATCGAAGGAGCGGACGCCGCGACGGCATCCGCTCCTGAAGTCAGCCGGTCATTCGGCCGCCGGCAGGCTCTCGCCCGGGGTCGGCACCGCCGAGAGGGTCTTGGAGTTCATCAGCTCGACGTTGAGGCCGAGCGAACGCATCTCCTTCACGAGAACGTTGAAGCTCTCGGGAATGCCCGCTTCGAAGGTGTCGTCGCCGCGCACGATCGCCTCGTAGACCTTGGTGCGGCCCGCGACGTCGTCCGACTTGACCGTGAGCATCTCCTGCAGCGTGTAGGCCGCGCCATACGCTTCCAGGGCCCACACCTCCATTTCGCCGAAGCGCTGGCCGCCGAACTGCGCCTTGCCGCCCAGCGGCTGCTGGGTGACGAGCGAGTACGGACCGATCGAGCGCGCATGGATCTTGTCGTCGACAAGATGATGCAGCTTCAGCATGTAGATGTAGCCGACCGTCACCTTACGGTCGAACTGCTCGCCGGTGCGGCCGTCGAACAGGGTCGACTGCGCCGACTTGTCGAGGCCCGCCAGTTCCAGCATGTGCTCGATGTCCGCCTCGCGGGCGCCATCGAAGACAGGCGTGGCGATCGGCACGCCGCGGCGCAGGTTCGATCCCAGCTCGACCAGACCTTCCTCGTCGAGCGAGGCGACGGTCTCGTCCTTGCCGTAGATCTTGCCGAACGCGTCCTTGAGGGGGGCAATGTCGGCGGTCTGGCGGTAGCTCTCGATGGCACGGTCGATGACCTTGCCGAGACCCGCACAGGCCCAGCCCAGATGCGTTTCAAGGATCTGCCCGACATTCATGCGCGAGGGCACGCCGAGCGGGTTGAGCACCATGTCGACCGGGGTGCCGTCCTCAAGGAACGGCATGTCCTCGACCGGGACGATGCGCGAGACCACGCCCTTGTTGCCGTGCCGGCCGGCCATCTTGTCGCCCGGCTGGATCTTGCGCTTCACGGCGATGAAGACCTTGACCATCTTCATCACGCCCGGGGGCAACTCGTCGCCGCGCTGGAGCTTCTCGACCTTGTCGAGGAAACGCTGCTCAAGGCGCTTCTTGGACTCGTCGTACTGGTTGCGGATCGCTTCCAGCTCGCCCATCAGGTGGTCGTCGGCAATGGCGAACTGCCACCACTGGCTGCGCGGATAGTCGGCCAGCACCGAACGGGTGATGGCGGTATCCTTCTTGAAGCCCTTGGGGCCGGCGACGCCGGTCTTGCCGTCCAGCATCTCGGCCAGGCGGCCGAAGACGTTGCGGTCGAGGATGGCCTGCTCGTCGTCGCGGTCCTTGGCGAGACGCTCGATCTCCTCGCGCTCGATCGCCTGGGCGCGCTCGTCCTTGTCCACGCCGTGGCGGTTGAACACGCGCACCTCGACGACCGTGCCGGTGACGCCGGGGGGAACGCGCAGCGAGGTGTCGCGCACGTCCGCCGCCTTCTCGCCGAAGATGGCGCGAAGCAGCTTCTCTTCCGGGGTCATCGGGCTTTCGCCCTTCGGGGTGATCTTGCCGCAGAGGATGTCGCCGGCCTGCACCTCGGCACCGATATAGACGATGCCGGCTTCGTCCAGATTCTTCAGCGCCTCTTCCGACACGTTCGGAATGTCGCGCGTGATTTCCTCCGGACCCAGCTTGGTGTCGCGGGCCATAACCTCGAACTCCTCGATGTGGATCGAGGAGAAGACGTCGCCCTTGGAGATGTTCTCCGACAGCAGGATCGAGTCTTCGAAGTTGTAGCCGTTCCACGGCATGAAGGCGACGAGGATGTTCCGGCCGAGCGCGAGATCGCCGAGGTCGGTGGAGGGACCGTCCGCGATGATGTCGCCCTTCGCCACCCGGTCGCCCACGCGCACCAGCGGACGCTGGTTGATGCAGGTCGACTGATTGGAACGCTGGAACTTCTGCAGGCGATAGATGTCGACGCCCGACTTCGACGCGTCGGTCTCTTCCGTCGCGCGGATGACGATACGGGTGGCGTCCACCTGGTCGATCACGCCGGTGCGGCGGGCGGCGATGGCGGCGCCCGAGTCACGAGCGACGACGGACTCCATGCCCGTGCCGACGAAGGGCGCGTCGGCGCGAACCAGCGGCACCGCCTGGCGCTGCATGTTCGAGCCCATCAGCGCGCGGTTCGCGTCGTCGTTCTCAAGGAACGGGATGAGCGCGGCGGCGACCGAGACGAGCTGCTTGGGCGACACGTCCATGAAGTCGACGCGGTCCGGCGTCACCAGCAGAACGTCGCCGGCGTGGCGGCAAACCACGAGGTCTTCCACGAAGCGGCCTTCGCCGTCGAGCGGGATGTTCGCCTGCGCGACGTAGTACTTCCCCTCCTCCATGGCGGAGAGATAGACCACCTCGCCCTGCACCTGCCCGTCCTTCACGCGGCGATAGGGCGCCTCGATGAAGCCGTACTTGTTCACGCGGGCGAAGGTCGCCAGCGAGTTGATGAGGCCGATATTCGGGCCTTCCGGCGTCTCGATCGGGCAGATGCGGCCGTAATGCGTCGGGTGCACGTCGCGCACCTCGAAGCCGGCGCGCTCGCGCGTCAGGCCGCCCGGGCCAAGCGCCGAGAGACGGCGCTTGTGGGTGATCTCCGACAGCGGGTTGGTCTGGTCCATGAACTGCGAGAGCTGCGACGAGCCGAAGAACTCGCGCACGGCCGCGGCGACCGGCTTCGCGTTGATCAGGTCCTGCGGCATCACGGTGTCGATGTCGACGGACGACATGCGCTCCTTGATGGCGCGCTCCATGCGCAGCAGGCCGACGCGGTACTGGTTCTCCATCAGCTCGCCGACGGAGCGGACGCGGCGATTGCCGAGGTGATCGATGTCGTCGATCTCGCCCTTGCCGTCGCGCAGCTCGACCAGCGTTCTGATGACCGCGAGAATGTCCTCGCGGCGCAGCACGCGCACCGTGTCGGCGGCGTCGAGGTCGAGACGCATGTTCATCTTCACGCGGCCGACCGCGGAGAGGTCGTAGCGCTCGGCGTCGAAGAACAGCGAGTGGAACATCGCCTGCGCGGAATCGAGCGTGGGCGGCTCGCCCGGACGCATCACGCGGTAGATGTCGAACAGCGCGTCCTCGCGGGTGACGTTCTTGTCGATCGCCAGCGTGTTGCGGATGTAGGCGCCCACATTCACGTGGTCGATGTCGAGGATCGGCACCTCGTCATAGCCGAGGTCGACAAGCTGCTTGAGCAGCTTCTCGGTCACTTCCTCGCCGGCCTCGACATAGATCTCGCCCGTCGACGGGTTCACCAGATCCTCGGCGATGTACTGGCCGAGCATCTCGTCATCGGAGATCTTGAGGGCCTTGAGGCCCTTCTCGGCGAGCTGGCGGGCCTGGCGGACCGTGACCTTCTTGCCGGCCTCGATCACCACTTCGCCGGTGTCGGCGTCGACGAGATCGGAGACCGACTTGTAGCCCTTCATCCGCTTGGGATCGAAGGGCATGCGCCAGCCGTCCTTCGTGCGGGTGAAGGAGATGGTCTCGTAGAAGGTGTTGAGGATTTCCTCGCCGTCGAGGCCGAGGGCGAACAGCAGGCTCGTCACCGGAATCTTGCGGCGGCGGTCGATGCGCGCATAGACGATGTCCTTGGCGTCGAACTCGATGTCGAGCCAGGAACCGCGATAGGGAATGATGCGGGCGGCGAAGAGCAGCTTGCCCGAGGAGTGCGTCTTGCCCTTGTCGTGGTCGAAGAAGACGCCCGGCGAGCGGTGCATCTGGGACACGATCACGCGCTCGGTGCCGTTCACGATGAACGTACCGTTCGACGTCATGAGCGGGATATCGCCCATGTAGACGTCCTGCTCCTTGATGTCCTTGACGGACTTGGCGCCGGTGTCCGGATCGACATCGAACACGATGAGGCGGAGCGTCACCTTCAGCGGCGCAGCGAACGTCATGCCGCGCTGGCGGCACTCGTCCACGTCATACTTCGGCAGCTCGAACTCGTAGCGGACGAATTCGAGCATGGCCGCGCCCGAGAAGTCCGAGATCGGGAAAACCGACTTGAATACCGCCTGAATGCCGTCGTCCGCGCGACCGCCCTTCGGCTCGTCGATCTGCAGGAACTGGTCATAGGACGCCTTCTGAACCTCGATGAGGTTCGGCATCTCGGCCACTTCCTTGATCTTGCCGAAAAACTTGCGGACCCGCTTACGACCGGTGAACGTCTGCGCCATGTCGCTCCTCGCTCCGTCCGAGTATCCGTCGCGCCAGCCACGGCCCGGGCGAAAGGCCCGGCAGCGGTGGTGGCACATGCTTGCGAAAGGAATCGGTCAAAAGGATGGGGCGATGGCGCCCGGCCTCCTGGCCACTCCGCAAACCGACGGCTCGCCGGACGATCCCTTGCGGATCGTCGGGGAAGCCGTCGGGCTTCCCGTTTCGCCCTCGCCTGCGGCGAAGGCAGAGGCCGCCGGCGAACCGGCGGCCTCCAATGATCAGATGATTACTTGAGCTCGACCTTGGCGCCGGCCTTCTCGACCTGAGCCTTGATCTTCTCGGCCTCGTCCTTGGAGACGCCTTCCTTGATCGGCTTGGGCGCGCCTTCGACGAGGTCCTTGGCTTCCTTGAGGCCCAGGCCGGTGATGGCGCGGACTTCCTTGATGACCTCGATCTTCTTGTCGCCGGCGGCAGCCAGGACAACGGTGAACTCGGTCTGCTCTTCGACCGGCGCGGCCGCAGCGGCAGCACCCGGAGCGGCGGCAACGGCCACGGCGGCCGCGGCGGAGACGCCCCACTTCTCTTCGAGGAGCTTCGCGAGCTCGGCAGCCTCGAGAACGGTCAGGTTGGAAAGCTCGTCGACGAGCTTCGACAGATCAGCCATTTTACTTAAGTCCTTGGATTTCGGTTCGAACCAGATTTAAACCGGGAAGCCTCACGCGGCTTCGTTCTCTCGGGCATAGGCCCCAAACACACGGGCGAGCTTCGCCGCCGGCGCGGTGCTGAGCTGCGCGATCTTCGTCGCCGGGGCCTGGATGAGGCCGATCAGCTTCGCGCGCAGTTCATCGAGGGACGGCATGGTGGCCAGAGCCTTCACACCATCCACATTGAGGGCCGTCTTGCCGAACGCCCCGCCCAGGATGACGAACTTGTCGTTCGCCTTGGCGAAGTCGACGGCAACCTTCGGAGCCGCTACGGGATCGCTCGAATAAGCGATGATGGTCGGACCCTTCAGCAGGGACGCGACGTGAGCGACATCCGAACCTTCGAGAGCGATCTTGGCGAGGCGGTTCTTGGCCACCTTCACAGTCGCACCGTTCGCCTTCATCTGCCGACGCAGGGTCTGCAGCTGGGCGACGGTGAGGCCGGAATAGTGGGCCACGACGACGACCGAGGTGGTGTTGAACACCTCGGTGAGCGACGTGACGAGCTCTTCTTTTTGTGCTCGATCCACTTCACTTGCTCTCCGGTGGCGAGGAAGAAATCTCCCCCGCCGGGTTTGCGCCTTGCCGCCCCTCCTCGCAGAGAGACGACGGTTAGTATCCTGTCCCCCTGGGACCCGGAAAAACCGGCCAAGGCGCTGGTTCGAGCCGAAAGCCGGGACCCGCTGAACGGAACCCTCGTCTCGGTCGTACCCCGTCTATGCTGGCCCCGGAGCGGGATTAAGCCTCCTCGAAGAGGGGCACCGGCAGTCTCGGACAGGACTTAAAGCCGGCAAGGCGAACCCTGCCGGCCTCTCCACCCGGTTTTACGCGGGCGAAAGCTGCGAATATGTAGGCTCGCTCCCGACTCATGGCCGGGGGCGAAACCGCCCATATAGTGGGTCGTTCGGGATTTGTCACCCCTGATAGCACCAAGGGCTTGACAAATCCACATCGCCGCGATCACGGGGCCGCGACCGGCTCCATGATCGCCGCGATGCCGGAACGAGGTCAGCTCGCGGCCGACAGCACCGACGAGGTCTCGACCTTCAGGCCGGGGCCCATGGTCGAGGACAGCGCGATGCGCTGCACATAGGTGCCCTTGGCACCGGTCGGCTTGGCCTTGACCACCGCGTCGGCGAAGGCGCGGATGTTCTCGGCGAGCTTGTCGACCGGGAACGAGGCCTTGCCGATGCCGGCGTGGATGATGCCGGCCTTCTCGACGCGGAACTCGACCGCGCCGCCCTTGGCCGCCTCGACGGCGCCCTTGACGTCCATGGTCACGGTGCCGACCTTCGGGTTCGGCATCAGGCCGCGCGGGCCGAGCACCTTGCCGAGACGGCCGACCAGCGGCATCAGGTCCGGGGTCGCGATGCAGCGATCGAAGTCGATCGTGCCGCCCTGGATGGTCTCCAGCAGATCCTCGGCGCCGACGATGTCGGCACCCGCCGCCTTGGCCTCGTCCGCCTTGGCGCCGCGCGCGAACACGGCGACGCGCACGGTGCGGCCCGAGCCGTTCGGCAGGTTGCACACGCCACGCACCATCTGGTCGGCGTGACGGGGATCGACGCCGAGATTCATCGCCACTTCGATGGTCTCGTCGAACTTGGCGTTGGCCCGGTCCTTCAGGAGCTTGAGAGCCTCGTCGAGCCCGTAGAGCTTGACGGGATCGACACCCTCACGGACGGCACGCACACGCTTGGAAATCTTGGCCATCAGCTCAACCCACCACTTCGAGGCCCATGGAACGGGCGGAGCCCTCGATCATCCGGACCGCCGAATCGACGTTATCGGCATTGAGGTCCTTCATCTTCTTCTCGGCGATCTCCGCGAGCTGGGCGCGCGTGACCTTGCCGGCGAAGCCGCCCTTGCCCGGAGTCTTGGAGCCCGAGCCCGGCTTCTTCTTCGTCTCGAGGCCGGCGGCCTTCTTGAGGAAGTAGGAGACCGGAGGGGTCTTCAGCTCGAAGGTGAAGGAACGGTCCTGATAGGCGGTGATCACCACCGGGATCGGCATGCCCTTTTCGAGCTGGCCGGTCTGGGCGTTGAACGCCTTGCAGAATTCCATGATGTTGAGGCCGCGCTGACCGAGCGCCGGGCCGATCGGCGGCGCGGGGTTGGCCGAGCCGGCCGGCACCTGCAACTTGATGTAGCCGGTGATCTTCTTCGCCATGACGAACTCCTCGGCATCGCGGCTGCCGGCCGCAAACGCCAAAGCACGCCGTCGCGACGGCTTCATCGCGGGCGGCGTATATGGAGGATCGCGGTCGCGGCACGTGTTTCACGCCGGCTGGCGAACCGGCCGTGCCTCCCGCGTATGAATGCGCTCCGGGGAACGCGCCGCTGCGATACAGCAATTTGCGTGCCGACGCAACGTCGCCATCCGCGAGCAAGGGCCGCGACGGCCTCGGGTGGACCCGATCAGGCCGCCGAGGGGAGCGCCCGCCCCCGTCCGCTGCGACGCGCCTCGCGGGCGAGGATGGCGTCGGCGTCGAGGCTGCGGATCGGCGTGGCGAGGTCGCGCGGCACGTCACCCTCCAACTGGAGCGCGAGGTAGCGCCCGCAGCACACGCGCAGGAACGAGGCGAAATTCTCCACCCCGCCATGGGCGAAGACGAGTTCCTCATGCAGCTTCGCCAGAAGCTGACCCAGACTCATGCCGTCGCGCTGGGCGATCTCGTCGAGCACCTGCCAGTAGAGGTTCTCCAGCCGCACGCTGGTGGAATAGCCGTGCAGCCGCACCGATTTCAGCCGCGTCTGCCACAGCCGGGGATCGGCCTCGATGAAGAGCTTGCACATGACGCCCCTCCCTTTCGCGGCGGAGCCGTCCGCCCCGCCGCTCCATCATAATCCCGCGCGCGCCCGCCGCGAAGCGGGCACCCGGCGTCAGGCCGCCTGGCGGATCGAGGTGTTCACCTCGCCATGGCTGATGCTCGTGCCCAGCACGGCGAGGAACTGGCCGATCCAGGCGGGATGCGCCGGCCAGGCCGGGGCGGAGACGAGGTTGCCGTCGGTCACCGCCGCGTCGATGGCGATGTCGGCATAGGTGCCGCCGGCGAGCTCCACCTCGGCGCGGCAGGCGGGATAGGCCGAGCACAGCCGCCCTTCCAGAACCTTCGCGCCGGCGAGAAGCTGCGCACCGTGGCAGATGGCGGCCACCGGCTTGTTCGCCGAAAAGAAGTGCCGGACGATCTCGATGGCCCGCGCGTTCATCCGCAGATATTCCGGCGCCCGCCCGCCGGGAATCACCAGCGCGTCGTAGCGGGCCGGGTCGATGTCGGCGAAGGTCGCGTTGAGCGCGAAATTGTGGCCGCGCTTCTCCGAATAGGTCTGCTGGCCCTCGAAATCGTGGATCGCGGTCGCCACGCTGTCGCCGGCCTTCTTGTCCGGGCACGCCGCGTGGACGGTGTGGCCGACGGCGAGCAGCGCCTGATAGGGCACCATGGTCTCGTAATCTTCGACGAAGTCGCCGACGATCATCAGGATGCGTTTGCCTGCCATTGTCTCCTCCCTGTTGCTGCCGCCGTCCGTTCCGCGCGGCAGGGCTTGCAGGGAGGATAGGCGCGCCGGCGGCGTCCGGGGTGTTAACCGGTTAACGCGCGCTCAGGGTCTCCCGGCAAACGAAAAAGGGCGCCGCCGAAGCTGCGCCCTCCCGGAATGCCGTGCTCGGTGAAACCCGTCAGGTCTTCTCGACCTGCGCGAACTCCAGCTCCACGGGCGTGGCGCGGCCGAAGATCGACACCGCCACCTTGAGGCGCGAGCGCGCGTCGTCGACTTCCTCGACGATGCCGTTGAACGAGGCGAAGGGACCGTCCGACACCTTGACCGTCTCGCCGACCTCGAAGGTGATCGAGGGCTTGGGACGCTCGATGCCTTCCTGCACCTGCTGAAGGATGCGCATGGCCTCCTTCTCGGCGATCGGCATCGGCTTGTTGTCGGCGCCGAGGAAGCCTGTGACCTTCGGCGTGTTCTTGATGAGGTGGAAGGCCTCGTCGGTGAGGTCCATCTTCACCAGCACGTAGCCGGGGAAGAACTTGCGCTCGGCGTCGACCTTGCGGCCGCGGCGCACCTCGACGACCTTCTCGGTCGGCACCAGCACCTGCTCGAACAGGTCGGTGAGCCCGCGCTGCGCGGCCTGCTCCTTGATGGAGTCGGCGACCTTCTTCTCGAAGTTCGAATAGGCGTGGACGATGTACCAGCGCATGGGCATCGCGTCTCTCCTCACCGGCCGATCTGGAGAACCTGAGCGATGACGAAGCTCAGGATCTGGTCGGCGACCAGGAAGAACAGCGAGGCCAGCACCACCATGACGAACACCATCGCCGTGGTGATCAGCGTCTCGCGACGGGTCGGCCAGGTCACCTTGCGCGCTTCCGCGCGGACCTGCTGGAAAAACTCGACCGGATTCGTCTTCGCCATGCTCGTCTCGAAACGCCTCTGATGCGACCCGCGCGCCCGCTCGTTCATGACGGCGGCGCCGGCCTGCAGGATGTCGTGGCGTGGCACCGGAAAGGCAACCCGCGACGGACCCTCAAATACACGAAGCGGGCGTATAGCCCGCAATACTGCCTCGCGTCAAAGGACGTTTGCCGCGTGCCCGCCACTCAGGGGAAGGAGTGGCAGGAGTGGAGGGACTCGAACCCCCAACCCCCGGTTTTGGAGACCGGTGCTCTAACCAGTTGAGCTACACTCCTAAAGAAGCGGACGGGGCCTTGCCCGGATCGCCCGCCTCTCGAATCGCGAGGCGACTATAGCCGGCGGCGCGCGAAGGTCGAGGGACGCGAAGCCGGTATCAACAGGCCGGTGTACCGGCGCACGGCGCCGGGACCGGAGCGGGACGCGGCCGGAGCCGCGTCCCTTCTCGTCACTCGATAATCGCGGCCACCACGCCGGCGCCGACGGTGCGGCCGCCTTCACGGATGGCGAAGCGCAGCTTGTCTTCCATCGCGAT
>NZ_JALKCG010000011.1 GCF_023016525.1 Ancylobacter koreensis | reverse complement strand
GGCTGCGCCTCATGTTCTGGTCCTCTCAGTGGGCCAGAACGAACTTCAATCTGGATTAGCCAGGAGGGGCAACGTCATTGGCGACAGCGGCCCCGCGTGAGGCAGGCCGGCATTCAGATTGCCCTAGTCGCTCGCGACGGTTCGGTTACGGGCCTATCGCTCGTCGCGTCAGTTTGATTCCAGCGCTGGTGCGGCTGCCACCACTCGCTGCACGGCAGACACGCCAATCCCGAGCGTCTTCGCTACCTTGAGGATGCCCATCCCTTCGGCCCTGAGAGCCCGTATGCGGGCCTCTACATCGCCCCCTACGGTGGGCCTGCCGAGCTTCGTTCCGGCCGCCTTGGTCCGCGCAAGGCCCGCCTTCACACGCTCTTGGATCATGGACCGCTCGAACTCAGCGAAGACGCCCATCATCTGGAACATGGCCCGCCCGGCGGGTGTCGAGGTGTCGAGAGCCTGCTGGTGGAGATAGAGGTCCGCGCCACGGGCATGCAGCTCCGTGAGGAAGGACACAAGGTCCGGCATGGAGCGGCCGATGCGGTCCACCGACCAAGCCGCCACCAAGTCCACCTCACGGCGCGTCACGGCCTTAAGGAGGGCATCGTAGCCGGGCCGCTGCTCCCGCCCCTTGGAGCCGGAAATGCCGGCATCCTCGAACACGGCCACGACATTCCATCCTGCCTTGGCGGCCACGGCCTCCAGCTCACGGCGTTGGTTCGCGGTGGTCTGCTCACCCGTGGAGACCCGGAGATAGAAGGCGACACTCTTGGCGGTCATGGGGCTGGCCTCGCTTGGAATGACATACCGAATACAACTGGTTTTGGTATATCGTCAAGCGGTGTCGCGAGGCGTTGAAAATGTTGGGGCGGGAAAGGCGATTTCCGAGGGGGTTATCGGTATGGGGTCGCGGAGAGGGGTTTGAGATGTGGTTGATGATGGTGATCACCTCCACCGCCCGCCTCGGTGCTCTCTAGGTGTGAACCTTCACTCCCTATACAGGACCCGTAAGGCCATCGCTTGGGGGCCTCAGCGCGACTGCGAGGTGGCTTTCTGTAGGGACGGCTCTGCTCCATCTACAGGAGGCATAACTTCAAGTTATTCCTCAAAGAGTTATCCGAGTTGACCGTTTAGGGCTCGTGCTGGTGCATGTCATGGTGGCCTCGCGGTTTCGCTGAGGTACATTACTAGCGCGTACAACACGGCCGGGAATGAACCGCACGGCGCCGCCTCAATCGCAACGCATTGACGCGGTAGTCATTCCGCCGTCGCAACTGCGGCCTAAGCCCCATCCCATGATGCTGGGCTTCTCTCACACTCACATCGACGCACCAGCGTCAGCCGCCGACCACGGGTCGAAGCGGCCAAGAGGGTATATGCGTAACCACAAGCTCACCCCGCCCGCGCCTTCCATCGTCCGCTCCAGTCAGGATTGGAAGCCCGAGCCCTGCGGCCTCACGCGCGAGCAAATCCGCGCCATCATCATCGAGCAGATCGGCTAGTCTGCCGCCTCGCGGGGGCGCTCGGTGCGCTCCTGCTCCCGCCTCTCCAGCCACCCCTTCAGATACTCGGCAAGGGCCGCGTTCTCATTCGCGGTCAGTACCGGCCGGGGCTTTTTGCGGCCCTTACGCCACGCCTTGCGGAACTGCTTCCGCACCGCGACAAAGCCCTCATCCTCTTCGGGTGAGCCATGCCGCCATTCGGCTACGCTGTCCGCCACCTCGGCATTGACGACCTGCCGCGCCTCCTCCCGTGTCAGCCCCTCACGCCCGCCGTTCACCCGTAGCAGGCGCTCGTAGTCGGTTGCACGGTGCCGGATGGAGCTGGTGGCCAGTACCCCCGCTATCTCCCCCAAGCGCCCGTAATGGCCGCCCTTGCGCGCCCTTTTGATCAGCTCAAGGCGCCATTGAGGGGGGCAGCCGGGGTACATGGCCGTGAGATAGATGCCGAGTTGATCGAGGAAGCGTGCGCGCTCCTCGGGGCTCGGGTCGATACGGAAGAACCATTGCGACTTCCCCCGCCTCGGATGCGGCGGGCTTGCCGGCTCCTGCACGGCGGCTGCGGTGGTCGTGTCGTCTGATGTCATGGCACCCCCGAGGATAGGGCCGCGAGGTGCACCGGGAGAAGACGCTCAGGGCGAGTCAGAGTGACTCACCAGCAGCCGGGAACGGTGCCCGGCAGGGTGTGGAGGGGCGGGACAGAGCGGCAGCGTACGGGGCTCGTAGGGGCGCCCTTGAAGGGGTCGGAATGCGGGACTGGAGGCCCCCGAGGGGGGTATCGCGCGTTTCTTCTCATTCAGATAGGCGCTCAGAATTTTCCGGTAAAATATCCTGTGCCTTTCCATTCCTTGCCTGCGATCAGAGATACACACCCCCAAGCATGCTAGCCTTCGGAAATGGCACGCACATATTCTCACCTTTGGCCCGGGGTACCGCTGGCGCTGCTATCGGCTCTCCTTTTCGGAGCCTCAGCGCCCTTCGCCAAGATGCTCGTGGGCTCGGTCGCGCCCCAGCTACTCGCTGGTTTGCTCTACCTTGGCGCAGGCGTCGGCTTGGCTTTGGTACAGGGCGGCAGGGCTGCCTTGGGCATTCCGGTCACAGAGGCCCCTATCCGCCGCCATGACCTGCCGCTGTTGACGGCCGTTGTCTTGTGCGGCGGGCTTGTCGCACCGCTTCTTTTGATGTTGGGCCTCCAGCGCACATCGGCCGCCTCTGGTTCACTCCTGCTGAATTTGGAGGGCTTGGCCACGATGTTGATTGCATGGGTTGTGTTTCGCGAGAACGTCGATAGGCGGCTGATACTTGGAGCACTCGCCATCGTCGCAGGCGCCGTTATCCTGACATGGAGCGGGGAAGGCGCACATCTCGACACTGGCGCCGCGCTCATCGCTGCCGCGTGTCTCGCATGGGGCATCGACAATAATCTGTCGCGCAAGCTGTCCTCGGCAGACCCGGTTGTCATAGCGACCATCAAGGGGCTGGCAGCGGGTGGTGCGAACATTGCCATCGCTCTGCTGCTTGGTGCATCGATGCCCCCGCTCTTTGTGACAGGCGCGGCGACGTTGGTGGGCTTCCTCAGTGTCGGCGTGAGTCTGGTGCTTTTCATGCTGGCGCTACGCCATCTCGGCGCAGCCCGAACGGGTGCTTATTTTTCGCTGGCCCCCTTCATTGGGGCACTCATCTCCGTCGCGCTGCTGGCCGAACAGGTGACGGGCCAACTGGTTACGGCTGGACTGCTTATGAGCGTTGGCCTCTGGTTCCATCTCACTGAGCGTCACGAGCACGAACATGTCCACCACGCGATGGAGCATGAGCACACTCACGTCCACGACGACCATCATCAGCACGACCACGACGGTTACGTGACTGAGCCGCATTCACACCGACACCGGCATGCAACTCTGCATCACACCCACCCACACTACCCTGACATCCATCACCAGCATCACCACAGCTAGGGGCACCGGCCCGCATCTCGTAGTCATTCGGATGATGCCCCAAGGCAGCGCCTTAACACCGCCTTGGGGTCTCGTGCACCTCACCCTTACCTTGCCTTCGGCACAAACTCCGGCCGGCCTTGCGACATCGCCCCGAAGAGCGCCGTCACCGGGAGCGTGTTCTGCCAGATGAGCGGGCGCAGCACGTCGCGCATCTCCTGCCGGGACATCTGCCGCCCCTGAGCGAAGGGCGCGACGATGGCGCTCACCGCGTTCGGCAGCTCATCCACGAGGCCCATGGTCGGGTTCCCGAAGATGCTCGCGGAGAGCCCCGTGGAGCGGCTGGAGAACACCGGGTCCCGCCCCGTGATGCGCGCCGCCGTGTCCACCAGCATGGGCACGAGGGCGGACATGCCGGTACGCTGGAAGGCACCCAAGGCGATGCCCTTGGCGGACAGGCGCTCCTCAAGCTGCCGCTCGGAGAGTGTCGGAGCGTTCGCCACGGTCTGCGCTACGTGCCCCATGGCGCCCGCGAAGGTGGTCGCGAGGAACACCGCCACGCTCTCCCGGTCCCACATGTGGACGTTGTGGAGGAGCTGCTTGGAGTGCGCACCGATGACGAAGGTGCGGAACTGAAGCACCACCTGCGCCACCGGGTGAGACATCCACGGCGCCAGCATGCCGATGGAATTCTCCTGCACCATGCGCCGCGCGCGCCTGTCCACGGCCCGCTCGAAGTGTGCAGCCGCTTCAAGGTCATCCCACTTGTCGAGGTTGATCCGCTCCAGCTTGAAGGAGGAGCCCTCCACCAGCGTGCGGTGCGTCCGCATCTGGCCCATGACCCGTTCCGCCATGTCCCCCGTCAGGCCAAGCGAGCGGAGCCGCTGCACCGGAATGGTGGCCTCCCCCGATGCCGCGCGGGAGAACCAATGCAGGATGGAGTTCGTGGACCAACGGTGCAGGCCGGTGTTGATGGCGTTCAGCCCGGACACCTCAAGCGTCACATGCTTGGCGATGCCGAGGCCACGCTCCACCTTCCCCACCCACGGCGCCGTGACGGCCTGCGTGCCCCATTCCGGGTCTCCGCTCTGGCGCCAGTTGCCGGCATTGCGCAGCCGCTCGGCTCCAAAGCCCCAAATGGCCTCAATTTCCTGACCGATGGCGGAACCGAGTTTGCCCGTCGCGGCATCGCGGGCGATGACCCGGAAGCCCGGTATGGAGGCCAAAGCCGCCTTCACCCCCGAGGAGGCGAAGATGTTCCCCAGCTCCGCAATCTGCGCAAAGCCGACCTGACCGAGCACACGAGCAAGGCCGTAGTCCCGCGCCAGCCTCCCGGCCGTCGCCAGTCCGGTGTTCTGGTCGTGAACCGGGATACCCACCGTCCCCTTGTAGAGATAGGTGAGCAGGTTCACGTCGCTCTCCAGCTCCGCGCGGTCCTGCCCCACTTCGGCCGCCACGGCACGGACCTTCTCAATCAGGGTGTCGAACTCCCCGTCATGTGTGATGCCGTCAATGAGGAGGTGACGTTCCCCCTCCACGACGTTCTCCACCCGCATCCGCGCCGCCGCGATGCGTCCCGACATCTGCCGGTTATAGGTCCGCGTGAGCTTCTGCACGTCCCTCTCAAGGAACAGCTCCGCGAAGCTCGTCACCGAGCCGTCCGACATCTCAAGGCGCAGATTCTCGTCGAGGAGAACGCGATGCTTGGCCCGCGTCACCGATGCCTTGTCCGTGGGCCGCGTGAGCTGCGCCATGACGTTCTCCACGTCATCCGGGGAGAGCCCGTCAAGGTCGCTCAGGAGCCCGCGAACGCCCTCAAGGTCGCTGCCGAAGAACGCCCCGTGGGTTCGGATGTTGGCACCATAGGCCAGTTCCCGCATCTTCCTGACATAGCCGCGCGCTACCTTGTCGAGCAGCTCGGGGGCCAAGTCCGGGTTCAGCCGGCGCATCGCTACGGCGGTTGCCTGCGTGAGTGCAGGGAGCCCGTGGCGGGCGTAGCTGGCTGTCACCTTCGCATAGTCGAAGATGCGCGGCAGGTAGCCCTTCGCGGGAGGCGCGCCGGGACCGAAGCCGGCCACGGGACGGAGCTGACCGGCAAGGCCAATGGCTGCTCCGGGGTCGCTCGCCATAACATGGTAGTCATGGAAGAACCGCTCAGTGCCCTTTGCGGCCTTCATCACGTGCGGGTCGAAGCTGTCCGAAGGGTCCAGCGAGGAGACCGCGTGGGCGACTTCCTCATTGAAGGTTTGCCGGGCAAGGTCCCGCTCACCGAGGCCGTATCCCTTCTCCTTCACCCACGCCCGATAGGCCGTCTCGTGCTCCTGCGAGAGCCGGGCGTCCATCTTGCGGGCGATAAGAGCTTGGTCCTCCATGGCGGAATAGAGGGTAGCCTCAGCCTTGTTCGCGCTGCCCACGGCATCCTCCCCGAGCACGTTGGCGAACATGCGCGTGAGCGGGTTCTTCGACATCTTCGCCCGGCCTGTGGCGTCGAAGCGCACGCTACCCAACGCTGCCTCCGGGGCGTTCTGCTCGGTGGCGTGCTGGACGTAATCGGCCGCGTCTGTGCGGAGCGAGCTGTGTTCGGTGCCGGATGAAGCAGCGCCCGCCGAACTGTCCCTCGGACGCAGCGGAACGGCCCCATAGGCCCCCTCCACTTCCTCCACGGTGTCCTTCGAGAGCTGCCGTAGGGCCGCCGCTTCCTCAGCCATGTGCGGCATCTTTGAGAGCGAACCGAAGGCCGCCCCCATGAACGCCCCGCCGGCACCCGCGAGGAGCACCGCATCCCACTCCGGGTTCGGCTTCAGGCTCTCCTCAGCCCCCGCGAGGCCGGCGTTGATGGCCGCGCCTGCCGCCCCTGCACGGAGCGCACGCTGGAGCTTGTTGAGCTTCGTTCCCCACATGATGGCGTTGCCGGTGCCAGCCGTGGCGATGCCAACGCCGATGCCGATTGGGTCCCCCAGCGAGGCGCCTACGGAGAGCAGAGCGCCCGTGATGCCGGCCTCGGAGAGGGTCCGCTGCCGGTCCATCTGAGCGAGCAGCTCGCCCCGGATGGCGTTCGCTTGATCGGCCGAGGCGGCGTTCTCGAAGGCCCCCCAACGGTCCTGAGGGATGCCCTTGGTGAGCGCCTTGAGGCGGTCTTCGGTGAGCGTGAAGTCGGGATCATCGGGCATCAGCCACGGCTTGGAGAGGAGCCACCCGGTGAGCGAGTGCTCCTGCGCGGCTGCCGCGACCGTCTCACCGATGCCCGGCCCCGGAGCGGCCTCCGCTGCCATCTGCTCGGGGACCGTGATGGGCCGCGTGGGGGCGCGGTCAGAGGGGAGGATGTCCTGCCCTCCTAGGAGCGCCGCAGCCTTGGCCTTATGAGCCTCCATCTGCGTCTCCACCTTGTCCTTCACGGTGCCCGGAGCGCCACCAGCGGCGGCGTCCGAGCGGTCGTAGCGGCCCACACCGCCCGCGTTGATGGCGCTGTAGATGTCGAGAAGGCCCATGCCGGGCTTCACCCCGGCGTCCTTCAGGTAGCGTTCAGCGGCCTCCACCTGCGCCGTTACGGTCATGTCCTGCGTCACGCCGTACTTCGCGCGCTGCGGCTCGCCCCACTGGATGAGGCCGCGATGCTCACCCCACTTCGTGGTGGGGCCTTTCTTCCACGGGTCGAAGGTGCCGCCCGTCTCGTAGGACATGGCCGTAGCGAGGTCGTTAGGGGACACGCCAAGGCGTTCGGATGACGCCCGGATGGCGTCCGCGAGTTCGTTGCTCATGGTGATGTTCAGGGGCTCGTTAGGCGGTCGCGAGGGGGACCGGCCGGACAAAGAAAAGCCCCCGCTCAGGGTGTCTGAACGAGGGCGTGAGGGGGACTTGAAAGAGTCGTTGGGGGTGGTGGAGAAGGGCGGCGGGCGCCCCCTCTCAGCTCACAGAATGCTCGCCCGTCGTCAGACGGGACACGCATACGCGTGGTCGTAGCTCCCAATCTGTAAGTTGAGGTATTTTGGACGTTCTAGTGTCTGCCCTTTCGTTCGCTCTGAACTCAGAGGGGATGTTCTGTTTTGCCCAAGTCGGTTTTGCACTCTTCTGGTCTTGCAAGGGTCTAAGAGAGCTACTCGCCTTGTGTAAGGACTTCCGCAACGGGTAACGAGACTGGCGAAGAGGGGGCGCCCACCCTTACTGTGGCAACACCGCGTTCCCCCTCAGTGGCCCCTCGCTCGGCCAAGGCGAGGATTTTCAGGGCGTATTCGGCGTCCTCTCGGGAGAACGTTGTGGCGGCTTCGGCCTTCTTGCGGGCTCGTTGGTCGGCTTGCGTCTCACCGTAGAGGAGTTCACGAAGCGACATATCACCGGACAGGATGGTGCGGGCGCCCGCACCTTTTTGAGCTGCCTGCATGTACTCAGCGGCGACGCGATAGGAGCACCCACAATGCGCAGGCACCCAATCCTTGAAGGTGGGCAGCGCCGGGTCCAGCTTTCGAGCGGCCTTCAGCTCGACCTTCGCGCGCTCCAGCGCCTCACCCGCGCGGATGGCCTCGGCCACCATGGACTTGCCGTGGAAGAGGACTTGGCGGTGGGCATCGGAGATTTCACGGGCGAGGAAGGGGCCGCTAACAGACCGCTTCCGGGGTCATCCCGAACGCCTTGGCGAAGCCGGCGAGCTTGCTGGAGGCTGCCGCCTGCTCCCCTTCCGTGGCGCCACGGGTGGCGAGGGCGTGGAATTTGAGAGCGCGTTCAGCGTCCTCTCGGGTGAAGGAACGGGGCGTGGGGGTTTCGGGCTGGCGGGGCGTTGCGTGCGCGTCGAGGAATGCGTTGATGCCCATTTCAAATTGGTCCTGCGGGACCATTTTGGAGCGGAACACCTTGGCGACCCTCAGATACTTCCGGCCCTGCTCATAGGAGCACTCGCATTGCTCTGCGACCCACGCGGCGAACGAGCCGTGAGGCACCTTCTTCTTCGCCTCGATCAGCGCCTCCCCGGCCCGCTTGGCCTCCATCAGCATAGACTTGCCGTGGAACTGCACCTGCCGGTGGGCGTCGTTGATCTCGCGGGCGAGGAACGGGAGGTCGATGACAGGCACCGGAACGGTGCTGGGGAGTTCGAGCGCGCACATGGTGTGAGCCTTCATTGCGATTTCAGCGCCCCTCAAGGCGCGGCTGGTGATGGTGGGGAGGCGGGGTTCAACGGCGGGGCGGTTCATTGAGGGCTCCGAGGAGAACGCTGGGGCCAAAACGGAAGACGCCCGCCACGACCGCCGAAGGGCTCGGCAGAAGGACGGGCGAATGATCCGTAATCGCGATAGTGAGGGGTTAGCCTAACGCCTTGATTTTACTGACTTCGGCTCTCCGCACACCGGCCGCCCCAGCGCCTCCAATTGCCGAGTGGTCCGCACCCGGTGGCTCCGCATGAAACGCGCCACGGACAGCGTGTCCGCCTCGAACATGGCGAGGGCCCTGTCCAGCCCCTTGCGCACCCTCGGGTCCCCGTTAGCGAGCGGCAGGAGCCCCCCAAGCGCCTCTGCCCATGCCCCGAAGGCCGCATGGATGTCCTGCCGGCTGATGCGGAAGAGCTGCCGCGTTACGGCGGTCAGTTCCTCCACTGCCCTCAGGGCCTCCTCACGCGAGCCGGCGTTGGCGATGACAGCACCGAGTTCGTCCCTACGGTCCAGCAAGCGTTGCCGCTCCCCGGCGCTTCGCGTCACGTAAGGCAGCGAGAGGGTGTCGGATTTCATCGTCGCCCTCCCTTTCACGCGAGTACCGAGAGCAGAGCGCTCACGCCCCCGAACCACGGCAGGATCATCGACAACACGACGCCCAAGAGCCACCCTTTCGCGCCCCAGTAGATCATCCCGAGCGGCGCGCTAGCTATGTAGCCGAGGACGAGGATGCACGCCCCGATGCCCCCGAGGCGGTCCATGAAGTCCGTCATGGGTCACGCTCCATCGGACGCGAGGCGAAGGGCAAGGCGGCGCTCCACCTCGGCCTCAAAGGCCGCTTCGCGCTTGGCCTCGCGAGCCGCTTCCGCAGCATCCCACTCCGCTTTGATCCGGCGGTACTCAGCCGCATCGGCCCTCTCCTTCTCCTCGCGGGCGTGAACGATCCGCGCCATCGCCTGAGGCCGAAGACGCCACATCAGCCGAAGCCACGGACGACGCAGGCGCCAGAAGCGATGACCGAGCAGGGCGCGGCACGAGACGGAGGGAACCAAGGCGATAAGAAGGGCAGGAACGCCTAGAGCACACCACGGATAATGAAGAGCCGGCCGGAGCTGGTGGGGGATGCAGATAGCGCAGCCGTCGTCCTCAGTCGGCATTGCGAACTCCCACCCGAGCGGGCCAGTGGTGGCTTTGATCCACCCGGCACCCGCTTTCCGAATGCTGGAGGCCGGTTCATCAGCCGGGAACACCCACACCGAGCCGACGCCCGGAAGACGGGCCACGATGCCGTCCGACCAGAACCACCAGCGGGGCGCTACGGCGTTGATATAGGCGGCCTGAGCGGCCTTTGAGGGGATGGGAAGGGTGTCGGAAGCTGCCGGGGGAGACATCGTTAAGGAGCCCTTAATGGAAACGTGAGGGCACCTGAGTAATGGTCTCGGGAATCCGTCGTCCAATGAGTTTTTCGAATCCGTCCCGGATTTGGATTCATGAAGGTGATGGATGAGCGGCGCTTCTCAGGGGACACCTTCACTCCCTATACAGGACCCGTAAGCGGCGAAGGCGGCCAACCACCACCACTTCCGCAGCGAGCCACTCGCGGAACTCCTTTGCCTCCGGCTTGGTGGGCGCCATGAGGACGTGGTTGCGGCCGGCGCGGGTGAGGAAGATGAGGCCGCGATTGGGGAAGCGGCTAAGGTCATAACCTATGACCATAGAGCGATTGATGAGGATGCGCTCGGTCTCAGGCACGCCGAGCATATCGAGGTAGCGCCGCGCCGTGCCCGTCTGCATGTCGTAGCCGCATCGCTCCAGCAAGTCGCGCGCAGCCATCAGGTCCCCCAGCTCCGGGTGGTGGATGGCGAGGGTCTCGGTGCCTTTGAAGGGGACGGTGATAAGGGCGGACGCGAAGAGCTTGCGAGGATCGAAGCGAGCATTAAAATACCACTCGCAATCGACTTGGCACGAAGAGGGCATAATGCTGGAAGCTTCCGCTGCCGTCGCGTCCGCCGTTGTCGCTGCGTTTGCACTGCTCTTCACATGGAAGGGTATCCGAACAAGCGCTTTGCGAACCGAGGATGTATACCGCTGGGCGAATGAAGCAATCATCTCGCTCAACTCGCTGTATCTACTTCTATACCTCTCTCGCCATAAGCTTCTGAAAGCGACAGATATAGATACGAAGACAGATGATATTCTTTTCACAACGTCGAATCTCGTCGAACAAGGCAGGCTTCTATTCAAGAACGCTTATCACAAGACGCACGGCGCGGAGAAACAGCCCGCCTACCGTGGCCTCCGTCCTGCCGTGCTCGACCCCTTGGTTTTAGCTCACCAGATCGCCTGCCATTGGCGTGAGGCTGATGAGGACCGGCGCGCGGCGATGGAAGCCGTTGTGGACGATTGCGTGAAAACATTCGTCTCTCTGGCGCAGCACGAAGTCGGTCGAAAGGGGACGGTATCGAAGGACACCCAAAAAGGTGGCAATGGCGCAGACCTGTTCCATCGCCTTGCCGATGTGACTCCTGAGCAGATTAGAACGCTACGGCGATAGAACTGGTCGCCACGTTTCTGGAACGGCTCTGCTCCATCTACAGGAGGCATAAGCGGGCCACCGTGCCCTCTCCCACGGTCGCCCGGTCGGCGCCCTGAAGGACGTAGCCGCCCGTCTTCCTGATGGTGGGGAGCACCTCCCCGAACACCCAATCCTTGAAGGCGCGCGCTTCCGGCTTGTTGCTCCGAGCGATCAGCTCGTACAGGCCAGCCTCGGAGATTAGGGCATTAGGCCGCCCACCCTGCGGGCCGATATCAACCCTCCCACGGCGAACATCAATCGGATTGAGGTTCGTCAGGTGGCGGGTAGAGCCGCCAGCGAGAGTGAGGCCGAGGGCGCGGCAAACGTCGGTCGCAACGAACCATGGGTTCCCCTCCAGCGGCACTACGCGAATGCGGTAGGTGGTCGTTGCGTTGCCGTTGCGGGTGATGACCGAGAGCATAAGGTAGCGGCTCGGCTGCCCATTTCCCGCCCGGAGGCATTGCGCTTTGGACATCGAGAAAATGCGTCGGCGTGAGCTGATGGATGCACTTGGCGCCGATTTCTTATGTCGCGAGGAGGTGCGGCTTTCCCACCCTGTCTTTCAGGATAGCCCAATTCGCGCCGATGTCGTCGCCGTTCCCTTGGTCCCCGAATACAGTGACACGGTTTTCGCGTTCGAGGTGAAAGAACCGACGCCGGATTGGAGTTACGCTAGGTGGGCTCAAACAATCCACCAAGCGTCCGGCTATGTTGATGCAGTCGTCAGCTCAGAGGCCGGCCTTGATATCGCTGGAGCTGTAGTCGCGGCCAGTTTTGTTTTCCCTGCACCTCGACTTTCGCCTCCCGGCCCCGCGCCGCGCCCCTGCGAGTATGTTAGGGAAGGCCATGAGCAGGCCGTTACCGGGGCTTTCCAACTCGCTCTTCACATGCGCGTTGGCCGAGCGTTTTGGGACCCGTCTCAACGACATCCGCGTTTTCAGCTTTCCATCGGCCCAAATGAGATTTGGAGAAGCGACGGCGGCTTTCGCGCCACGGCCAACCAAATCCTCAGGACGAGGCGGTGCGGCGCGCGCTCAATCGCAGTGTCTCTCCGGGGTCCATGAAGTTCGGGAGCTGGGGAGCCTGAGGGGCCTTCAACTGCGCCTCCATGCGGTTGAACTCCTCGATGTAGCGGACCTTGAAGGCGAGTGCCGTCTTCCCGTTGAAGCCCATTGCGAGGAGCGTGAAGCCGTCGCGAGTCATCTCATAGGCGGGGAGAGTGCGGCCGGTGCTGTCCCGATATTCACTCAGCCGAAAATTCGGCTCAGTGCTCGGGGCCTCCGCTAACAACGCCTTGATGCTGTCGAGGACGTGCTTGTGCTGCTTCCCGAAGAACGCCGCAACGTCCCGGCTGGAGGCGTAGACGGTGCCGTTTCGGGCGTACACGGCGGGAGTGGAGGTCAGGGCAACGGCTCGGGTTTGCTAGTCGTCGCTGGGCAGCAATCGGCGATTTCCGGAAAATCGACCAAGCAAACCCTAGCAGCGTCAGCAACCCGTTCAAAATCCTCACCGTGATGAGACAGGCACAGATACCGATTACCCACGGGCGTCTCCGCGAACACGATATGCTCACCAGTAAGCCCCCCATCCCTATACTTTTCACGCCTATCCATGCGGGCGCTCAGCGAGCCAGTTACCAACGTCTCGACGATGAGTTTAAGGTCTTCTTGGGTGATGGGCTTACCCATGAAACCGTCTTTCCCGTACTTCTTCGCAAACTCGCGAAAAACAGGACCGGTGCCGTTACGCCCAAGCTCATTCAATATGTTCTGCGGAATAAAGCTGGCCTGAAAAAAATGCTTCTTCTGAAGACCTTCAAGCGGGCCGGACGTATAGTGAAAGGGCCCTTTGGTGGTGTCGGGGACCGGATGCCCCTCCAATACCCGGAGAGCCTCACACACCTCAGGCACACCGAAGAGGAACGCCCTATCCCCATCTCTGTATGGGATACCAGCAGCGTTGACGACAAGTTGGTTCCTCATTAGGCGGCTCACTTTGCCCGCCTTCAGAGACTGCTGGAGGAGCGCGTCAACGTAGGCGCAATCGTCAGGCAGGTCCTTATCGACACTTATCATGACGCTGGGCATTCTCTCACTCCCCCTCCACGAACCCGCCCGCGTGCCGCTGAAAGGCCACCGCATCGGCCCTGTCAGCAAAGCATATGAGCACCTCCCGCACACCCTGCCGCAAGCGGGTCACGCTCCGCAGCGCACGGGAACGATAGAACCCCGCGCCCCGCATATGGTCGTGGTTCACCTCCGCCTCGGGGAACACCACGCGCCACGGATGCGCCCTCAGAATCATGCCGGGACTCAGCTCACCCTTCCGGCGCATCCTTCGTCCACCGCGAAGGGCGCCCCCTCACATAGCCCCAAGACGCCTCCTTACGGGCCTCTTCAAGCGCCGCCTCTAGGAACTGCTGGCCTATCAGAAGGGCGCGTATGGCCGCCCTAGGGTCCCCTGAGCAGGCCGCTATCGCCTCGTCTATATCTTCCTCGGTGATGTCGAAGGCGGGCGCCTCGGGGGCGTCAGGCTGCTCTTCGGGGGCGGTCTCGGGTTTCGTCTGCATGGCCGTCTCTCCTCGTGCTCGGATCGAAGCATGAGAACAAAACGAGAACAAGCGTCGGTGTGGAAAACGGATAGAGCCCCGGCGACTCGTGCGCGAGATACTGAAACAGAGTCGCGACAGCACACCGCACTCAGTGGCGCCGCGCCCGGAGCCCAACGTGTGGGGTAAAATGTGTGGGGTAACGTGTGGGGTAACTCGGAATGGCGTAACCGCCAACGCGTTGATTTTACTTGCTTATTTCGCTTGAAAAATAGTTGGCGGAGACGGAGGGATTCGAACCCTCGAGACCCTTTTGGGGGTCTGCTCATTTAGCAAACGAGTGCCTTCAGCCTCTCGGCCACGTCTCCAGCCGGCTTCGTCGCGCCTTGCGGCGGCGGCGGTGTCAAGCCGGCGACCTGTCTAGGTTTCCGCCGCTCCCCGGTCAAGGCCGAATGCGCAGGCCTCCACCGCAGCCCGCGCCGCCCGGCGGCAAATCAGGTGCGGGCGCGCTGGCCGAACAGCACGGACTGCGCCTGCTTGTCTGTGGCGATGTCGATCTTGGCGCGGTCCTCGGCGTTCACCGCGAGGCCCCGCTTCACCGCCGGGCGCGCCAGCATGCGCTCCAGCCACGCCCCGAAATGGGGAAATTCCTTGATGTCCTGCCCCTGCCGCTCCCACAGCTTGGCCCAGCCCAGGCACGCGATGTCGGCGATGGAATAATCGCCGGCAAGGAAGGGGCGGTCGGCGAGGCGCCGGTTCATCACGCCGTAGAGCCGGTGCACCTCGTTGGTGTAGCGGTCGATGGCGTAGGGGATCTTCTCGGGAGCGTAGATGCGGAAATGGTGCGCCTGCCCGGCCATGGGCCCGAGGCCGGACATCTGCCAGAACAGCCACTGGTCGACCTCGACCCGGCCGCGCTCGTCGGGGGGATAGAACAGCCCGGTCTTGCGACCGAGATACTGAAGGATCGCGCCCGATTCGAAGATGGAGATCGGCGCGCCGCCCGGCCCTTCCGGATCGACGATGGCCGGCATCTTGTTGTTGGGCGAAAGGGCGAGGAACTCCGGCTTGAACTGGTCGCCGCGCCCGATATTGAGCGGGATCACCTCATAGGGCAGCCCGCATTCCTCCAGCATGATGGTGATCTTCCAGCCATTGGGCGTCGGCCAGAAATAAAGCTGGATCGGGTTCGTCTGGAGCTGGGCCATGAGCGCGAGCCTTCACGTCGCCCGGCGCGGGCGGGTTCCTCACCAGAACTAGAGCCGGCCCCGGCTGCTGGCAAGGTCGGCGTGATCCCCCGGAGTTGCACGCTCGCCTCACGGCGTCGAAGCGGCTAGATTCCCCCGTCGCCAGCGTACCCGGCGGCCGGAAACGGATGGAATAGCGACCCGTGAAGACGCTGCCCGCCCTCGTCCTCCTCGCCTGCGCCCTCGGCGCGGGCCCGGCCCTCGCCCAGTCGGCCTCGGCACCCTCGCCGGCCAAGATCTGCGCCGACCGCTGGAACGAGATGAAGGCGAAGAACCAGACCGGCGACCAGACCTATCGCGACTTCGCCAAGGAATGCCTGGCGCAAGCCGAGGCGAAGAAGGAGCCGGCGGACGCCAGGCCCGCCGAGACGCCGGCCCGGCGCGGGACGCCGGCGACCGGCTCCGCAGCCGTAGCGGCGCAGCCCTCGATCAAGCAGTGCGCCGATCTGTGGAACGAGATGAAGACGAAGAACCAGACCGGCAACCAGACCTATCGCGACTTCGCCAAACAGTGCCTTGCCGGTACGGGCGCCGAGCCGGAGCCGGAGACCCCCGCAAAGGACGCAGCCAAGGAAACACCGAAGGAGGCCGCGCCGAAGGAAGCGGCGCCGAAGCCGCGCACCTCGGTGCCCTCGGTCGCCGCGCGGCCGACGCCCGAGCCCGGCCCCTCGCTCGCCAAGCAGCCCGACGAGAATGATCGCGAGGCGGTGAACCGCTGCAACGCCGAGTGGGGGGACTACAAGACCCGCCACAACCTCTCCGGCGCAAAAGCGTGGCACGTGTTCATGGCGCGCTGCCTGCCCTGAGGCCGCCGCCCCCGGGGCGACGCGCCTTAGCCGTGCGCGGCGAGGTCGATCTTGAATCCGTCGAGCCGCTTCTCGAAACCGGCCTTCTCGTAGAAGCGATGCGCGTCGAAGCGCAGCTTGTTGGAGGCGAGCTGCAGCGAGCCGGCGCCGCGCCGGCGCGCCTCGGCGATGGCGAACTCCATCATCGCGCTACCGACGCCCTTGCCGCGCACATCCGGGTCCACCTGCACCGCCTCGGCATGGGCGAGCAGCGCGCCGTGGCGCAGCAGCGCATGGAACAGGATGAGCTGGAAGGTGCCGACCACCCGCCCCTCCAGCCGCGCGACATAAAGCGTGCAGCGCGGATCGGCGGCGATGGCGTCGAAGGCCCGCTCATAGTCGGCATAGTCGGCGGGATCGGCGCTGTCGCGCACGCCGAACATCGTTTCGCGGGCGAGGATGGAGACGATGGCGGGCAAGTCCTCCCGACGCGCCTCCTCGACCGTGACCGCGCCTTGCGCCGGCGCGGGGGATGCGCCGGGGCTCATATGCCGAGCTTGCCCTTCAGGAGGTCGTTCACCGCCTGCGGGTTGGCCTTGCCGCCGGTCTGCTTCATCACCTGGCCGACGAACCAGCCGAGCATGGTGGGCTTGGCCTGAACCTGCGCCACCTTGTCGGGGTTCGCGGCGATGATCGCGTCGACCGCCGCCTCGATGGCGCCGGTGTCCGTGACCTGCTTCATCCCGCGCTCTTCCACCAGCGCCCGCGGATCGCCCCCCTCGGTGAAGACGATCTCGAACAGGTCCTTGGCGATCTTGCCGGAGATGGTGCCGTCGGCGATCAGGTCGACAATGGCGCCGATCTGCGCCGCCGAGACCGGCGAAGAGGCAATGTCGCGGCCTTCCTTGTTCAGCCGGCCGAACAGCTCGTTGATGACGAAGTTCGCCGCCGCCTTGGCGTCGCGCCCGCGGGCGACCTCCTCGTAATAAGCGGCCGTCTCCTTCTCGGCGACCAGCACGTCGGCGTCGTAGGCGGAGAGGCCGTAATCGGCGACGAAGCGGGCCTTCTTCTCGTCCGGCAGTTCCGGGAGATGCGCGGCGAGCCCGGCGACGAAGGCGTCGTCGAATTCGAGCGGCAGCAGGTCCGGGTCGGGGAAGTAGCGGTAGTCGTGCGCCTCTTCCTTCGAGCGCATGGAACGCGTCTCGCCCCGGTTCGGGTCGAACAGGCGGGTTTCCTGGTCGATGGTGCCGCCATCCTCGATGATGCCGATCTGCCGGCGCGCCTCGGTCTCGATGGCCTGGCCGATGAAGCGGATGGAGTTGACGTTCTTGATCTCGCAGCGTGTGCCGAAATCCTCGCCCGGCTTGCGCACGGAGACGTTCACGTCGGCGCGCAGGCTGCCCTTCTCCATGTCGCCGTCGCAGGTGCCGAGATAGCGCAGGATGGTGCGCAGCTTGGTCACATAGGCCTTGGCCTCTTCCGAGGAGCGAAGGTCCGGCTTGGAGACGATCTCCATCAGCGCCACGCCCGAGCGGTTGAGGTCGACGAGCGACAGGGTCGGGTGCTGGTCGTGGATCGACTTGCCCGCATCCTGCTCCAGATGCAGCCGCTCGATGCCGACCTCGATCTGCCCGTCCGCCGTGTCCACCAGCACCACGCCCTCGCCAACGATGGGGCTCTTGTACTGGCTGATCTGGTAGCCCTGCGGCAGGTCCGGGTAGAAGTAGTTCTTGCGGTCGAACACCGAGCGGTTGTTGATCTGCGCCTTCAGGCCGAGGCCGGTGCGCACCGCCTGCTTCACGCATTCCTCGTTGATCACGGGGAGCATACCCGGCATCGCGGCGTCGACCAGCGAGACGTGGCTGTTCGGCTCGCCGCCGAACTCGGTCGAGGCGCCGGAGAACAGCTTGGAGTTCGACGTCACCTGGGCATGGATCTCCATGCCGATGACCACCTCCCAGTCGCCGGTCGCGCCCTTGATGAGCTTCTTGGGGTCGGCGGGGCGGGCGTGCATGTTCATGGATCGGGCCTGCTGTTGTCCGTGATCGCCCCGTTCCCTACTCCGCGCCGCCCGCTTCGACAACTCTCGGCGCGCCGGTTGCGCCATATCAATGCCGCGCCGGATCGCTGGCGGCATCCTCGCGCATTGGTGGAGAGGAGCGCCTGCCATGCGAGCGACCGCCCTGCACGTGGACACGATAGAGGAACGCCTTTGCCAGTTTCGCGCCATGTCGGACCATGCGGGCGTCGACCTGCTGGCGATGGCGGCGGGCCGGGAAGACGAACTGCGCGCGGCCGCCCAGCTTTGCCTCGGTTGCCGTGCCGGTGAGGAATGCCGGGAATGGCTCGGCGCCGTCGAGCCGGAGGCCCCGCCTCCCGGCTTCTGCCGCAACGCCGACACGCTGGGCGAATGGGCCGTCCAGCTTTCGGCCGTAGATGACGGCATGCAGGACGACTGAACGGGGCCGGATCCGGAGGCGGTCAGTCGATCCGGGATGAGGCTTGTAGCGCGGGTTAAGGCCTGCAGCTTAGGCCGGGCGGCGGCGCGGCAGCTTGTCTTGGTTTGCCGGCCATGCGAAAAGCGTGCCTCCGAGCCGATTGAACGCCCCACGGACATTCATGCGCATCGCTTCCGTTTCGCTCGTCAAGAACGAGGCCGACATCCTTGAGTGCTTCGTGAGGCATAATATTGCCTTCGTCGACAAGATGTTCATCATCGACGACCGCTCGTCGGACAACACGCCGAAGATACTCGAACTACTCAAGGCCGAATTTCCGAACCTCGAAGTCGTCGATGACAACTGGAGCGGCGGGTTCTTTCAGGGGCCGCGCACCACCCAGCTCATGCAGCACGCGCTGCGCGAGGAAGCGTGGGACATCGTCACCGCGCTCGACGCCGACGAGTTCATCTGCGCGCAAAGCCGCGAGGAATACGAGGAAGACCTGCGCGCCATCCCGGACGGCATGGCGGGTGGCTATTTCGAAATCTGCTACGTCCTCAGCGCCGATGACGACCCTGCGCAGGTCGACCCGCTCAAGCGCCTGCACACCCATATCGAGCGCAATGTGCGCGGCGCCTTCAAGGCGCTGGTGACGAAGCAATTGTGCCAGCACGGCGAAGTCGTCTACGACAACGGCAATCACGGCGTACGCATCGACGGCAGCCCCATCTCGGTCTGGCCGCTGCCGCGCGTGCGTCTGGCGCATTTCCCGATCCGCTCGCTGGAACACGCCATCCTCAAGTCGCTGACGCATTACGTCACCTGGAAGAGCTGCCACAGCTACCTGCCGGGCATCGCCTCCCATCTCGTGCGCAGCGTCGACATATTGAAGAACGAGACCAGCTTCACCGTGCAGCAGCGCGAGGAGCTGATCTCGATCTACCTGCCGGAGCTGGAGAAGCGCGTGCGTGTCGAGCGCCCCTTCGTCGAACGGCGCGGCGAGATGAAATGGCCGGAGCTCGCCCGGCAGCACCCCTTCGCCCAGCTCACCGCCCTGTTCGATGACCTGATCGAGCGCGCCGCCGTCGGCGACCGGCTGATTCTCGCAGGCGGCGACGAGACCTCGGATGCCGGGCGCCTGCGCGCGCTGGTCGAGGAGCGCAACGCGATGGAAAAGGAGCTGACACGCTTCAACAAGTCGACGTCGAAGCTCCTGACGACCTTCGCCAAGGTCACGCGGCAGAAGCTCGCGCGCAGCCTGCGCAAGCGACATCTCGACACGCTGGCCTATCTCAGCCGCTGGCGCTCGCCTCCCGGCAAGCGCGACTGAGCCGTAGCGCCCTGCCCCTACGCAGCGGCGGCCTGCCTCAGCCCAGCCGCTCGTTCTCGTAGTCGATCACCCACTCGATCAGCACGCGCCAGAGCTTCTCGACGAGCTCCGGCGGCAGGCCCTTGGTCTCGGCGCGGGCGCTGACCTTCTCGATTACGTCCTCGACCCGCTCCGGCAGGAAGGCGGCGAGGCCCTCCGCCTTCTTCACCGCCACGACATGCTTCACGACCTCGAAGCGGCGGGCGAGCAGCTCGACCATCTGGGCGTCGAGGACGTCGATCTCCGCCCGGAAGGGCGCGAGGGCGCTCTCATTGTCGGGCAGGATACGTCCCATCACAGCCACCATTTGTCCGGCACGGTGAGGCGGCCGGCGGCCTCCTCGATCACCTGGCCGAGCGCGAACAGCTCCTGCTCGGCGAAGGGCTTTCCGATGAGCTGGAGGCCGAGCGGCAACCCTTCGGCCGACAGCCCCGCCGGCACCGAGATGCCCGGCAGGCCGGCCATGTTCAGCGTCACGGTGAACACGTCCTGCAGATACATCTCCACCGGATCGGCGCCCGACTTCTCGCCAATGCCGAAGGCCGATGACGGAGTGGCGGGCGCCAGAACGGCGTCGATACCTTCGGCGAAGGCGTTCTCGAAGTCGCGCTTGATCAGCGTGCGCACCTTCTGCGCCTTCAGGTAATAGGCGTCGTAATAGCCGGCGGAGAGCACATAGGTGCCGATCATGATGCGCCGGCGCACCTCGTCGCCAAAGCCGGCGGCGCGGGTCTTCTCGTAGAGCTCCACGATGTCGCGGCCGGGCACGCGCTCGCCATAGCGCACGCCATCATAGCGGGCGAGGTTCGAAGAGGCCTCGGCGAGCGCCACGATGTAATAGGCCGGCAGCGCGTATTTGGTGTGCGGCAGGCTGATCTCGACGACCTCCGCCCCCGCGTCGCGCAGCATGTCGGCGCCCTTGTCCCATAGCGCGGCGATCTCGGGCGACATGCCGTCGACGCGGTACTCCTTTGGGATGCCGATGCGCTTGCCGCGCACGGAGGCGCCGCAATGCGCCTCGTAATCCGGCACCGGCAGGTTGGCGCTCGTCGAATCCTTCGGGTCATGCCCCGCCATGGCGCGCAGCAGCAGCGCCGCGTCGTTCACCGAGCGGGCGATCGGCCCGGCCTGGTCGAGCGAGGAGGCGTAAGCGATGATGCCCCAGCGCGAGCAGCGCCCATAGGTCGGCTTGATCCCGACCGTGCCGGTGAAGGCCGCTGGCTGGCGGATCGAGCCGCCGGTGTCGGTGCCCGCCGCGCCCGCGCAGATATGCGCGGCCACCGCCGCCGCCGAGCCGCCGGACGAGCCGCCCGGCACCAACGGCTGCGAGGAGCCGTTGCGCCGCCACGGATTGACGGTGGGGCCGAAGGCACTGGACTCGGTGGAGGAGCCCATGGCGAACTCGTCCTGGTTCAGCTTGCCCAGGAACACCGCGCCGGCGCGCCACAGATTGCCGGTGACGGTCGATTCATAGGGCGGGATGAAGTTGCCGAGGATCTTCGAACCGGCGGTGGTCCGCACGCCCTCCACCGCGTAATTGTCCTTGATGCCGAGCGGGACACCCTCCAGCGGCCCCGCCTCGCCTTTCGCGATCCGCGCATCGCTGGCGGCGGCCATCTCCAGCGCCTTTTCGGGCGTGGTCAGCACATAGGCGTTGAGGTCGCCGGCCGGCTCGATGGCGTCGAGATAGGCCCGCGTCAGCTCGGTGGCGGTGAAGTTGCCCTGCGCCAGCCCCTCGCGGGCGGCGGCGATGGTGAGGGAGGTCAGCTCGCTCATGAGGCTCACTCCACCACTTTCGGCACGGCGAAGAAGCCGTCCTCGCCGGCCGGCGCATTGGCCAGCACGCGCTCAGGGTAGAAGCCGTCGTTCACGACGTCCGCGCGCAGCGGAAGCTTCATGGGGATGACGCTGGTCATCGGCTCGACGCCGGTGGTGTCCACCTCGCCGAGCTCATCCACGAAGGCGAGAATGGCATTGAGCTCGCCCTGCAGATGGGCCACCTCGTCCTCCGTCACGGCGATGCGCGACAGATGCGCCACTCGCCGGACCGTCGCCTGATCGACCGACATCCGAAATCCCAGTTCACTTGAAAACCGATGCGCGCCGTATAGCAGGCGGGCACCGCGCCCCGCAACGCGCGGCGCCCGGCATCGGCGGGATTCGGATGTCGGTCGAGCCGGCGCTCAGGAGCGCGCCTGCTCCAGGCACTGCCCCGCCGCTTCGGCATTGGCGCGGGCATTGCCGCGGTCGATCTGGCCCGACATGACGAGCGAACGGGCGGTGTCGGTGACGAGGGTGCGCAGATCGCCGCTGTTGCCGGCCGCGATCACGCCGGAATAGATCGCCTTGCCATCCGGCGTCAGCGAGGCCGCGCAGGCCTTGCCGGCCGCCTGGTCGGCGAAGGCGGCCGGCGCGGCGAGAAGCGCGCCGCCGACAATGGTGGCAGCGAGCGCGCGGCGGGCGAGAATATGGGTGGGCATGGGATACTCCGTGTCAGATATGTTCAGCGCAGGCCGGTTTCCCTAGCGCAGGCCCGGGCGGTTCACCGGACCGCCGCCATTCACGCCGGGACCGGGACGGGCGACGGCGCGGGTCGCCGGCGTGCCCGCGACACCGACGCCGGGAGCCCCGACACCGGGCGCACCCACGCCGCCGACGCAGCCGACGGGATAGCCCGGTCGCGTGCAGTAGACCGCCGCACGGGCGGCCGGCGCCGGCGCGACATAGGGGGTGGGACGCACGACACAGCCGACCGGCACTCCGGGGCCCGTGCAATAGACGACCGCGGCATGCGCCGTGCCGCCGGCGCCGAGGCCTATCGCCACGAGAAACAGGGCTGCCGCGCCCGCCGCTGCAAGATACGGTGCGCGGAAACGATTCTGTGAACGCAGTCCGTTCATGTGTTTCTCCGTTGACGTCTCCTAGGGGAAACAGCGGGACTGTCGGACTTCCCCGAGGTGACGGCAATGCCGATTATTGGTCACAATGCCGGCAGGTGAGGAGCGGCACATGGCGGCGTCGGAAATCAGGGCAGCGTCCGGCCGCCACATATATGGCTATGAGGTGCTGATGCCCGCCGAGGTCGAGGAGCGCCGCCGCCTGCGCGCGCGGCCGGATTTTCCCTGGATCGCCCGGCAGGCGGCCATCCACCTTGCCACCGCCTATCGCGGTAATTTCCTGCTCACCCGCGTCTTGAACGACCGCGGCCGGCTCACCCTCGCGCTGCTGATGCTGCAGATGCATTTCGAGCCCGCCGGGGCGCCGGGGCTGACGGTCGGCCGGCTGAAGGCCGAGGCGGTGGCACTGGACATCTGCAGCCCCGGCCGTGTCGGCGCGATCCTCGCCGCCTTCCGCCTGCTCGGCCTGTTGGCCCCGGCGCCGGATGCCGACCGCCGCCGCCGGCGCCTCATCGTCACCGGGCGGCTGCTGGACGTTCATCGCGAACGTTGGCGCGTAATGCTGAAGACGCTGTCGCTGGTGATGCCGGAAGGCGAGGCCGGGCTGGCGCGGCTCGATGACGACGCGTTCCTCGGCCCCTTCGTCGACGCGCTGCTCGAACCGCTGCGGCGCGGCTGGCGACCCGTCTATGACATTCCCGAGCTGGCGCTGTTCGTCGACCGCGACGGCGGGCTGATGATCGCCTTCGGCCTGTTCGGCACGGCGCCGACCGGCGCGCCGGCGACGGTCGCTGGGCTCGCCCGCGCCTATCGCGTCTCGCGCTCGCATGTCGTGGACATCGTGCAGAAGGCCACCGAGGCGGGGCTGGTCCGCCGCCTCGACCCGCAGGCGGACGGACGCAGCGGTGTCGTCGCCGAGCCGGCGCTCATCGACGCCATGGAGCGCCTGATCGCCACGGCGCTCGCCCGGCAGGCCAGCGCCGTGCGCCACGCACTCAAGGCCGTGGGCGGCTGAGACGCTCCCTTAGCGCGCCAGCTCCAGCGGCACGCCGTTCTCGGGCACCACCACCGTCGCCTCTTCGCCGACCATCGTCACGAAACGGTCCGCGCTCGGCTCCAGCAGGCCGAAGGAGGCGTAGTGGGCTGGAATGACGGTGAGCCCGCCGAGATAGCGCGACACCGCGAGCGCCGCTGTCTCGGGGCCCATGGTAAAGCGGTCGCCGATCGGCACGATCACCACGTCCGGCTTGTGGATCTCGGCGATCAGCGCCATGTCGGAGAAGATATCGGTATCGCCCATGTGCCAGACGGTCGGCTCGCCGGGTGCCTTCACGATCAGCCCGTTGGCGTTGCCGAGATAGACCGTGGCGCCGTCGCGCACCATTCCCGAGGAATGGTCGGCCCGCACCATGCTCACCGAAAAGCCGTCGAGATGGATGGTGCCGCCGGCGTTCATCATCTCCAGCGATTCGACCCCCTGCGTGCCGAGCCAGCTCGCCAGATCCGCATTGGCGACGACGGTCGCGGCGTTCGCCTTGGCGATGGCCACCGTGTCGCCGACATGGTCGCCATGGCCGTGGGTGAGCAGCACGTGGCGGACGCCCGCGCTGGCGGTGGCGACATCGCTCTTGAAAGAGGGATTGCCGGAGAAGAACGGGTCGATCAGCACCGCCTTGTCCGCGAAATCCAGCCGGAACGCGGCGTGGCCAAACCAGGTGATCTTCATCGCCATCTCTCCCTCGGGCGTCAGAACTGCGCGGGCAAGATAGTGCGTGCCGGCCGTGACTCAAGCGCGACGGCGGCCGAAGCGTCGCCGTGCCGGTTTCGCCCCGCCCCTGCGGCATCGCGATGGCGCCCGCGCCGGCGCCGTGCTAGGCGCTGCCATCATGCCCGCCGCCATCCTCACCGTCGCCGACGCCGCCCCCCTCCTGCCCGCGCGCGGAGGCCTGATCGGGCTCGACCTCGGCACCAAGACCATCGGGGTGGCGAGCTGTGACCCCGAGCGGCGGCTCGCCACGCCGGTCGAGACCATCGCACGCAAGCAGTTCACCCCGGACGCGCAGCGCATCCTCGCCCTCGCGCAGGCACGCGGCGCCGCCGGCTTCGTGCTCGGCCTGCCGGTCAACATGGACGGCAGCGAAGGCCCGCGCGCGCAGTCCTCGCGCGCATTCGCCCGCAACTTCGCCAAGCTCACCGAGCTGCCGATCATCCTGTGGGACGAGCGCCTCTCCACCGCCGCAGTGGAACGCGAGATGATCGCCACCGACATGAGCCGGGCGCGCCGCGCCGAGGTCGTGGACCAGCAGGCCGCCACCTTCATCCTGCAGGGCGCGCTCGACCGGCTGCGTTTCCTCGCCGGGGACCGCTGACATGCACGCCGTGCTCGGCGCACTGGTGCCGGTGTTCCTCGTCATCGCGCTCGGCGCTGTGCTCAAGCGCGGCCTGCTGCCCGAGGCCTCGCACTGGATCGCGCTGGAGCGGCTCACCTATTTCGTGCTGTTCCCGGCGCTGCTGATCGTCAGCATCTCGCGCGCCGAGCTCGGCGAGGTGGCGGTGGTCGAGGTCTCCGCCGCCCTGCTGGGCTCGATCTTCATCGTCGGCGCCGCGCTCACGCTGGCCCGGCCTGCGATCTGCCGTGCCTTCGCGCTGGCCGGGCCGAGCTATACCTCGCTGTTCCAGGGCGCGCTGCGCTGGAACACCTATATCGCGCTCGCTGTCTCCGGCACGCTGGCGGGCACCAAAGGGCTCGCCGTGGCGGCGGTCGGCCTCGCGGTGATGATCCCCGTGCTCAACACGCTCAGCGTCATCGTGCTCGCCCGCCACGGCGAAAACGCCGGCACCAGCAACCGCCTGCTGCTGCTCCAACTGGTGCGCAACCCGTTCATCTGGTCCTGCGCCGCGGGCGCGCTGATCAACGCCTTCGACGTGCCGATCCCGCCGGTCATCGTCACTTTCGGCGACATACTCGGGCGCGCCTCGCTGGCGCTCGGGCTGCTGGTGGTGGGGGCCGGCCTGCGGCTGGAGGATCTGCGCCGGCCACGCGCGGCGACGTGGTTCGCCAGCGCGGTCAAGCTGCTCTTCATGCCGACGCTGGCGGTCGGCATCGGGCTGATGCTGGGATTGCGGGAAGTCGAGCTTCTGGTGGTGGCGGTCGGCGCGTCCGTGCCCTCGGCGCCGAACGGCTACGTGCTGGCCCGCCAGATGGGCGGGGACGCGCCGTTGCTGGCGGAAATGCTGACCGTGCAGACCCTTCTGGCGGCGCTGACCATGCCGGCGGTGATCGCGGTGGTCAGCTTCATCTGGCACGCCTCGTAGACGGAACGGGCGACGGGATCTCTCCCGCCGCCCGCCTTCGTCAGCAGCGGCCCCAGTAACCGGTGCCGCGATAGGGATTGGTTTCGATCCAGCAGCGGCCATAGCGGGGGCCGGGGCTGCTGCGGTAATAGACCGGGCCATAGCCGTCGCCGCGCCCATACCCGTCATCGTAGTAGCGCTGGCGCTGCGCCGAATTGGCGATGGCGGCGCCCGCCACGACACCGGCGGCGACGCCGATGCCGATCTTGCAGCCGTCATTGCAGCGCACCTTCTCGACCGGCGAGGCCGCCGACGAGAGACCGCTGGAGGCCGCGCCGACGCCGGACGCCGGGAAGGCCGAGGCGGGGATGGCCGAGAAGGCGGTCAGCGCCGCCGCGATGCCGAGGACCGCGATCCGGCCGCGGCTGGGCTTCATCTGAATCGTCGTCATCTCTAGTGCTCCAGATCGCGCCCCGCGAGGGGGACATGTGCCGCGACAACGCCACGTCGCTGCGTAAGGTTCCGGCACCTATGCACCGCCTCCGGTGCGCGCATTCGGGCCCGGTGCGAGGGGCAGCGGCGACGAACAGGGGGAAAGAGCGTCCGGGACGCGTCTGCGCGCTTGCGGCGGAGGGCGGGTGCGTCTATCCAGCCGACTTCGATATGACATCGAACCCGACCGCCAGTTTCACCCTCCAGCGCCGGCATCTGCTCGGCATCGAGGGCCTGTCGCCCGACGAGATCGTCGGCCTTCTCGACCTCGCCGAAGAGTTCGTCGTTCTCAACCGCCAGGTAGAGAAGAAACGGGCGACTTTGCGCGGCCGCACCCAGATCAACCTGTTCTTCGAAGCGTCGACCCGCACCCAGTCCTCCTTCGAGCTGGCCGGCAAGCGCCTCGGCGCCGACGTCATGAACATGTCGGTCGGCAATTCCTCGGTGAAGAAGGGCGAGACGCTCATCGACACCGCGGCGACGCTCAACGCCATGCACCCGGACGTGCTGATCGTGCGCCACAGCGCCTCCGGCGCCGCCGAACTGCTCGCCCGCAAGGTCGACTGCTCGGTGGTCAATGCCGGCGACGGCGCCCATGAGCACCCCACGCAGGCCCTGCTCGACGCGCTGACCATCCGCCGCAACAAGGGGCGCATACAGGGCCTGACCGTCGCCATCTGCGGCGACATCACCCATTCGCGGGTCGCCCGCTCGAACATCCTGCTGCTGCAGGCGCTCGGGGCGCAGGTGCGCGTCGTCGCCCCGCCGACCCTGCTGCCGAGCGGCATCGAGCACTTCGGCGTCGCGGTGCATCACGACATGCGCAGCGGCCTCGCGGACGTCGACATCGTGATGATGCTGCGCCTCCAGCGCGAGCGCATGAACGGCTCCTATGTCCCTTCGGTGAAAGAATATTTCCACTTCTGGGGGCTCGACGAGGCCAAGCTGCGCTACGCGAAACCCGATGCGCTGGTGATGCATCCCGGCCCGATGAACCGGGGCGTCGAGATCGATTCGGCGGTCGCCGACGGCGCCCAGTCCCTCATCCGCGAGCAGGTCGAGATGGGCGTCGCCGTCCGCATGGCCGTGCTGGACGCGCTGTCGCGGAACCTGCCCAATGCGTGAGGCTCACCCCACCCTGCTCTCCGGCGCGCGCATCCTCGATCCCTCGCGCGATATCGACACACGCGGCGACATCCTGATCGCCGACGGCGTGATCAAGGACATCGCCGCGAACCTGTCCGCCGGCCTGCCGGCGGATACCGAGATCGTCGACTGCCGCCATCTCGTAGCGGTGCCCGGCCTCGTCGACATGCGCGCCTTCATCGGCGAGCCGGGCGCCGAGCACCGCGAGACGCTGGCCTCGGCCAGCCAGGCGGCGGCGGCGGGCGGCGTCACCACCATCGTCTGCCAGCCCGACACCGATCCCGTCATCGACGACCCCGCCATCGTCGACTTCGTGCTGCGCCGCGCGCGCGACACCGCCATCGTCAACGTCCATCCCATGGCCGCGCTCACCAAGGGGCTGGAAGGCCGCGAGATGACGCAGATCGGCCTGCTGACGGAGGCAGGCGCGGTCGCCTTCACCGACGGCACGCGCTCGGTCGCCTCGGCGCAGGTGCTGCGCCGCGCGCTGACCTATGGCCGCGATTTCGGCGCGCTGATTGTCCACCACACGCAAGATGCCAGTCTCGCCGGCGAGGGCGTGATGAACGAGGGCGAACTCGCCGCCCGCCTCGGCCTCGCCGGAGTGCCCAAGGCGGCGGAGACCATCGTGCTGGAGCGCGATGTGAGACTCACCTCGATCACCGGCGGACGCTACCACGCGGCCTCGCTCACCTGCGCGGAATCGCTCGACGTCCTGCGCCGCGCCAAGGAGGCGGGGCTTCCCGTCACCGCCTCGGCTTCGATCAACCACCTCACGCTGAACGAGCGCGACGTGGTCGGCTACCGCACCTTCTTCAAGCTCACCCCGCCTCTGCGCGGCGAGGATGACCGCAACGCGCTGGTCGCGGCGGTCGCGGAGGGGCTGATCGACGTCATCGTCTCCGACCACGACCCGCAGGACGTCGACGTCAAGCGCCTGCCCTTCTCAGAGGCGGCCTTCGGCGCCATCGGGCTGGAGACCATGCTGGCCGCCGGCCTGCGTCTCGTGAACGACGGCGCGCTCGACCTCGCCACGCTCATCCGCGCCACCTCGACGCGGCCCGCCGAGCTGCTCGGCCTGCCCGGCGGCACGCTGCGCCCCGGCAGCCGCGCCGACATCGCGCTGATCGCGCTCGACGAGGCGTGGCTGCTGGACGCCGCCACCCTCAAGTCGCGCTCGCGCAACACCCCGTTCGACGAGGCCCGCTTCGAGGGCCGCGTGGTGCGCACGCTGGTGGGCGGACGCACGGTATATGAATACGTGTGAGATCATGGCCGCCGGCGCCCGCCGACGGCTGTGCTTTCGCCGCAAAGCCGGTAACATCCCCGCATGAGCTGGTCCCTGCCCCCGCTGTCGAGCTATTTCGCGCTGATCCTCGGCTATGCGCTGGGCTCGATCCCGTTCGGCCTGCTCATCACGCGCTGGGCCGGCACGCAGGACATACGCTCCATCGGCTCGGGCAATATCGGCGCCACCAACGTGCTGCGCACCGGCCGCAAGGGCCTTGCCGCCGCCACCCTGCTGGGCGACGCGCTCAAGGGCACGGTGGCGGTGCTGCTGGCCGGCTGGCTGATCGGCGCCAATGGCGCGCTGCCGGCGGCCCTCGGCGCCTTTCTCGGCCATCTCTTCCCGGTCTGGCTCGGCTTCCGGGGCGGCAAGGGCGTCGCCACTTTCCTTGGGGTGACGCTGGCGCTTGCGTGGCAGGCGGCGCTGGTCTTCGCCGCCGCCTGGCTCACCGTCGCCTTCGTCAGCCGCTATTCCTCGCTCGCCGCGCTGGTGGCAAGCGCGCTCACCGCGCTGGCGGCCTTCCTGCTTTCCAGTCCGCAGACGGGGCTTCTGCTCCTCATCCTCGCCGTTCTGCTTTGGGTCATGCACCGTGCCAATATCGCGCGGCTCCTCGCCGGCACCGAGGGCCGCATCGGCAAGAAGGGATAAGGCTTGAGCTCACGCGGCGTCCATCTCGATCCGGGACAGCGCCGCGACTGGCTCCGCCTGATCCGCACCGAGAATGTCGGCCCGCGCGCCTTCCGCAGCCTGATCAACCGCTTCGGCGGCGCGGCCGCCGCGCTCGACGCCCTGCCGGCGCTGGCCCGGCGCGGGGGCGGATTGCTGCCCCCGCGCATTCCCTCCATCACCGAGGCCGATGCGGAAATCGCTGCCCTCGCCCGCCTCGGCGGCAGGCTGGTGGCGCTCGGCGAGCCGGAATACCCGCCCTTCCTGCGCGAGATCGACGACGCCCCGCCTCTCCTCGCCGTACGCGGGCGGCTCGACCTGCTGACGCGGCCGGGCGTCGCCATCGTCGGCTCGCGCAACGCCTCAGGTGCCGGACGTACCATGACGGCGCGCATCGCCCGTGGCGTCGGTGCGGCCGGCTGGGTGGTGGCCTCGGGGCTGGCGCGCGGCATCGACGCGGTCGCCCATGAAGCGAGCCTGCCGACGGGGACCATCGCCGTGATCGCCGGCGGCCACGACCGGCCCTATCCACGCGAGAACGAGGTGCTGATGGAGCGCATCGCCGCCGAGGGCGCTGTTCTCTCCGAGATGCCGATGGGCTGGGAGCCGCGCGCCCGCGACTTCCCCCGCCGCAACCGGCTGGTCTCCGGCCTGTCGCTCGGCGTCGTGGTGGTGGAGGCGGCCGAGCGCTCCGGCTCGCTGATCACCGCCCGCCTTGCCGGCGAGCAGGGACGCGAGGTGCTGGCGGTGCCGGGCTCGCCGCTCGACCCGCGCGCCAGCGGCACCAACGGGCTGATCCGGCAAGGCGCGACGCTCGTCACCTGCGCCGAGGACGTGCTGGAGGCGCTCGACCCGCTGCGCGGCCGGCCCCCGCCCCTGCTCGTCGAGGAAGAGGACGCCGTGATGCCGGTGCATGAGCCGGACGAGGACGTGCGCTCGCGGGTGCTCGCGCTCCTCGGGCCGGTGCCGATGGCGGCCGACGAGATGGTCGCAATGTCCGGCGCCACGGCGAGCGAGGTGCAGATCCTCCTGCTGGAACTCGAACTTGCCGGGCGGCTGGAACGCCACGTCAACGGCACGGTGTCGCTGCGGCTGTGAGGGCCGACGCTGCACCCCGGCGGTTCACGCCTCGTCGGGAGGCGCGGCAGGGGCGTGCATCGCCATGCGGGCTTCGTCGCGCGCCATTTCGAGAATATAGCGCAGCACGTCGAGCCTCTGCGCGCCGGCGAGTACGGCCAGCTCGTGCGCCAGGGCAGCGATGTACTCCGCCGCATCGCGCGGCTCGTGGGACTCGCGTTCGGTGTCTGTCACGGGGTGCAGCGGGGTTCGGACAAGGAGTGGCGCGAAGGGTAGCATAAGATTCGCCCAGCAGGCGACCTTTGCGTGCAAATGATATTATTGTATACTCTTGATTGCATTTTGCCTTGTGGCCGCCCGCCGCTGCCGGGAGGCTGGAGCGCCCGCACCGGCGAAGCGCCGGCCATGCCGACGCCCGCCATTTGACAGGTCGGGGCCGCTACCCCATTTTCCGCCCCTTCTTGGGCTGGACTTAGCAAACGGACGCGGCGGGCATGCAGGTCGTCATCGTCGAATCGCCTGCCAAGGCGAAGACGATCAACAAATATCTCGGGCCGGGCTACGAGGTCATCGCCTCCTATGGCCACGTGCGCGATCTTCCCGCAAAGGACGGCTCGGTCGATCCCGAGCAGGACTTCCGTATGCTGTGGGATGTCGATCCCAAGGCGCAGAAGCGGCTGTCCGATATCGCCCGCGCCGTGAAGGCGGCCGATGGCCTGATCCTCGCCACCGACCCGGATCGCGAGGGCGAGGCGATCTCCTGGCACGTTCTGGAGATCCTGAAGGAAAAGCGCGCGCTGAAGGACCAGCCGGTCTCCCGCGTGGTGTTCAACGCCATCACCAAGCAGGCCGTCACCGAGGCGATGCAGCATCCGCGCATCATCGACGCGGCGCTGGTGGATGCCTATCTCGCCCGCCGCGCGCTGGACTATCTCGTCGGCTTCACGCTCTCCCCCGTGCTGTGGCGCAAGCTGCCGGGCGCCCGCTCGGCCGGCCGCGTGCAGTCGGTGGCGCTGCGCCTCGTCTGCGACCGCGAGCGCGAGATCGAGACCTTCGTGCGGCGCGAATACTGGTCGATCGCCGCCCAGCTCGCCACGCCCCGCAACGATGTGTTCGAGGCCCGCCTCGTCGGCGCCGACGGCCGGAAGATCACCCGGCTCGACGTCGGCACGGGCGAGGAAGCCGCAGCCTTCCGTACGGCGCTGGAAGCCGCCGACTACACGGTTCGCTCGGTCGAGGCGAAGCCCGCCCGCCGTCACCCCTACCCGCCCTTCACCACCTCGACGCTGCAGCAGGAGGCGAGCCGCAAGCTGGGACTGGCGCCCGCCATCACCATGCGCATCGCCCAGCGGCTCTACGAGGGCGTGGACGTCGGCGGCGAGACCGTCGGCCTCATCACCTATATGCGTACCGACGGCGTCGACATGGCGCCGGAGGCGGTGGCGCAGGCGCGCTCCGTCATCGGCCGCGAGTATGGCGACCGCTACGTGCCCTCGGCGCCGCGCAAATACACTGCCAAGGCGAAGAACGCGCAGGAAGCCCATGAGGCTGTCCGCCCGACCGACCTGTCGCGCCGCCCGAAGGATGTCGCCCGCCATCTCGAACCCGAGCAGGCCAAGCTCTACGAACTGATCTGGCTGCGCACCGTCGCCAGCCAGATGGAATCGGCCGAGCTGGAGCGCACCACGGTCGACATCGACGCCGCCGTGCAGGGCCGCGCGCTGGAGCTGCGCGCCACCGGCACGGTGATCAAGTTCGACGGCTTCCTCACCCTCTACCGCGAGGGAACGGACGACGGCGACGAGGACGAGGAGAACCGCCGCCTCCCCGCCATGAGCGCCGGCGAGGGACTCGCCAACAAGGGCATCAAGACCGACCAGCACTTCACCGAGCCGCCGCCGCGCTATTCGGAAGCGTCGCTGGTCAAGCGCATGGAAGAGCTCGGCATCGGCCGGCCTTCGACCTACGCCTCCGTGCTCGCCGTGCTGCGCGACCGCGAATATGTGAAGCTCGACAAGCGCCGGCTGGTGCCGGAGGACAAGGGACGCCTCGTCACCGCCTTCCTTGAGAGCTTTTTCGACCGCTACGTCGAATACGACTTCACCGCCGACCTCGAAGAGAAGCTCGACCGCATCTCCAATGGCGAGCTGCAGTGGAAGGACGTGCTGCGCGACTTCTGGAAGAACTTCGCCGCCGCCGTCGGCGAGACCAAGGAGCTGCGCGTCTCCGACGTCATCTCCGCGCTCGACGGCATGCTGACGGCGCATATCTTCCCGCCCAAGGAAGACGGCACCGACCCGCGCCTGTGTCCCAATTGCGGCACCGGGCGGCTGTCGCTGAAGGTCGGCAAGTTCGGCGCCTTCATCGGCTGCTCGAACTATCCCGAGTGCAAGTACACCCGTCCGCTGGCGGCGCAGTCCGGCGATTCCGACAATCCGGCCGAGGCCAACGGCAACCGCGTGCTCGGCACCGACCCTGCGACCGGCCTGGAAGTCACGGTGCGCGACGGGCGCTTCGGCGCCTATCTCCAGCTCGGCGAGGGCAAGGACGGCGAGAAGCCCAAGCGCTCCAGCCTGCCCAAGGGACTGGCGCCGGCGGATGTCGATCTCGACACCGCGCTCGCCCTGCTGGCGCTGCCGCGCGAGATCGGCCGCCATCCCGACGACGGCGAGCCCATCCTCGCCGGCATCGGGCGCTTCGGGCCCTATGTCCAGCACGGGCGGACCTACGCCAATATCGAGCCGGGCGACGACATTCTCGCCATCGGCCTCAATCGCGCCGTGGCGCTGATCGCCGACAAGCAGAGCAAGGGGCCGGGCCGTCGCGGCGGCACCAATGCCGGGCGCGAGCTCGGCGAATTCCCCGAGGTCGGCGGCATGATGACCGTGCGCGCCGGCCGCTTCGGTCCCTATGTGAGCCACGGCAAGATCAATGCGACCCTGCCCAAGGGCACCGACCCGGAGACGCTGACGCTGGAACAGGCGGCCGAGCTGATCCGCGCCAAGGCCGGCGGCACGCCCCCCGCACCGGGCGCGCGCAAGGCGGCCGCCAAACCCGCTTCGACAAAGCCGGCGGCCGACAAGAAGGCCCCGGCAGCCCGCAAGCCGGCGGCGAAAAAGGCTGCGGCGGCGAAGGCCGGCGCGACCAAGGCGAAGGCCGCCGCCAAGAAGGGCTGACAAGAAGGGCTGAGCCCCTGAAGCGCACAGATTAAAGGGCCCGCCGCACGGCGGGCCTTTTGCTTTCGCGGGGCTATTCCGGCAGCGGCGCCGGCATATGGCCGGAGCGTAGCGGGCGCTCCTCCATGGCGAGGATGGCGAGGAAAGAGGCGACCAGCGCAAGCGCCCCCGCCACGAACACCCAGCGGAAGGCGTCGGCGAGCGGCGCCACCTGCGCATGGCCCTTGAGAAGCCGCTCCAACAGCTCGCTGCCTTCCATGCCGGACAGGCCGATGACGATGGCGCCGAATCCGGCGGTGAGCACCGCGCCGCCCAGCGAGCGGAACAGGTTCACCACACCGGTCGCCGTGCCCATCTGCGGCAGCGGCACGGCGTTCTGCACCGCGACGGTCGAGACCGGCAGCACGGTGCCGAGGCCGATGCCGGTCACGCCCATGGCGGCGGCGACGACGCTCACATGCAGGCCAATGGGCCACAGCGCCAGCACCGCCAGCGCCAGGATGCTGGCGATCAGGCCGACGACCGGCAGCCGCTTGTAATGCGTCACCGTGCTCATCACCTTGCCCGCCCCCGTGGCCCCGACGACGACGCCGGCCATCAGCGGGATCAGCGCCACGCCGGACTGCGAGGCGGTGAGCCCCAGCACGCCTTCGAGATAGAGCGGCATCTGGATGGAAAGCCCGATCAACGTGCCCATGGCGAAGGCGGCGGCCGGCACGCCGGTGCGCACCACCGGATTGGCCAGCACCGCCGTCGGCACCAGCGGCTCGCTCGCCGTGGCGACGCGCAGCGAGAAGGCGACCCAGAGCAGGACGGAAAGCACCAGCAGGCCGAGAATCGGCAACGACAGCCAGTGGAAATGCGTGCCGCCCCAGCTCAGCGCCAGCAGCAGCGCGACGGTGGCCGCGCACATCAGCACCGCGCCGAGAATGTCGAGCCGGTGGGGATGGTGATGCGCCGGCAGCCGGCGCAGCGCGCGGTCGCTCATCGCCGCAGCGACGAGGCCGAGCGGCACGTTGATCCAGAAGATCAGCGACCAGTGCAGATGCTCGGCGAAGAAGCCGCCGAGGATCGGCCCGGCGATGGAGGAGGTGATGAAGACGATGGCGAAATAGCCCTGATAGCGGCCGCGCTCGCGCGGGGCGATCAATATGCCGATGATGGTCTGCGCCAGCGCGATCAGCCCGCCACCGCCCAGCCCCTGCACCGCCCGCCCGGCGATCAGCCACATCATGCCCGGCGCCAGCGCGCAGGCGACAGAGCCGACGAGGAACAGCGCGATGGACCACAGCAGCACCGGGCGCGGCCCGTGTATGTCCGCCAGCTTGCCGACCAGCGGCGTCACCGCGGTGCCGGTGAGCAGATAGGCGGTGACGATCCAGGACAGGCTTTCGAGATCGCCGAACTGCGAGCCGATGGTCGGCAGCGCGGTGGCGATGATGGTCTGGTCGAGCGCGCTGAGGAACATCGCCACCATGACGCCGGTGACGATGACGCGAATCTCGGCATGTGACAGAGGGGCATCGGCCACCTCCGGCGAACGGGCATCCATCGGGAGAATCCAGACTCGGCGGGCATCCCGCCGCAAGAGCGGCGCAAATTCGGCGCATCGGGACGCGATTGCAAGAGAGCTTTGGCAGGCTCCCGCTCCGTAACGCGCCTGTGCGGTCGACGCCGCGCCGCGATCCCGGTAGCGTCAGCGCTTCCACCCCAGCAACGGTGAATCGTGCGTAAACCAACGAAACCGAAGTCTCCGCGCTCCGCCCGCCCCGCGCTTCCCAAGGGCCTCGCCAAGGGATTGCCCAGTCGCGAGGATTTGATGGCGTTCATCGCCGCGCAGGGCGGCGATGTCGGCAAGCGGGAGATTTCGCGCGCCTTCGGGCTCGACGGCGGCGACCGTATCGCGCTGAAGGAACTGCTGCGCGAGCTGGCCGACGAGGGGCTGCTCGGCCGCAAGCGGCGCAAGCTGCATGTGCCGGGCGCGCTCCCCGCCGTGGTCATGGCCGAAGTGATCGAGCGCGACGAGGACGGCGAGCTGATCGCCACCCCCATCGACTGGGACGAGGAGGAGCATGGCGAGCCCCCGCGCATCCTCGTGCGCCTCGCCCGGCGCGGACGCACCGCCGGGCCGGCCCCGACCATCGGCGACCGCGTGCTGCTGAAGACCGAGGAGATTCCCGAGGCGGACGGCCTGATCCGCCACAATGGCCGCGTGCTCAAGCTGATCGAGAAGGCGCGCGCCCTCACGCTCGGCATCTTCCGCAAGGACGCGCAGGGCGGCGGCCGGCTGGTGCCGATCGACAAGCGCAACATGGGCCGGGAGTTCGCGATCCCGCCGGATTTCGCCGGCGACGCGCAGGAGGGCGATCTCGTCTCGGTCGAGGTGGTGCGCCACCATGCCTACGGCCTGCCGACCGCGCGGGTGAAGGAGCGGCTCGGCTCGGTCGCCACCGAGAAGGCGATCAGCCTCATCGCTATCCACGCGCATGCCATTCCCAGCGTGTTCCGCCGCGAGGCGCTGGCGGAAGCGGAGGCGGCCAAGCCCGCGACCATGGCGCATCGCGAGGACTGGCGCGACCTTCCCCTCGTCACCATCGACCCGCCCGACGCCAAGGACCATGACGACGCCGTGCATGCCGTGCCGGACCTCGACCCTGACAATGAGGGCGGCTTCGTGCTCACCGTCGCCATCGCGGACGTTGCCGCCTATGTCCGCCCCGGAACCGCGCTCGACCGTGAGGCACTGGTGCGCGGCAATTCGGTCTATTTCCCCGACCGTGTGGTGCCGATGCTGCCCGAGCGCATCTCCAACGACCTGTGCTCGCTGCGCCCGCTCGAGGACCGCCCGGCCATCGCGGTGCGCATGGTGGTGGGGGCGAACGGGCGCAAGAAGCGCCACAGCTTCCATCGCATCATGATGCGCTCGGCCGCCAAGCTCGCCTATGCGCAGGCGCAGGCGGCGATAGACGGGCGTACCGACGAGACCACAGACCCGCTGCTGGACGGTGTGCTTTGCCCGCTCTGGGCGGCCTACGCGGCGGTGAAGAAGGCGCGCGACGCCCGCGCGCCGCTGGAGCTGGACCTGCCCGAACGCAAGATCCTGCTGAAAGCCGACGGCACGGTCGACAAGGTGATCGTCCCCGAGCGCCTCGACGCCCACAAGCTGATCGAGGAGTTCATGATCCTCGCCAACGTCGCCGCCGCCGAGACGCTGGAGGAGAAGCGCACGCCGCTCGTTTACCGCGTGCACGACCAGCCCTCGCTGGAGAAGATGTCGGGGCTGCGCGAGTTCCTGCAGACCCTCGACATCAAGCTGCCGAAGACCGAGACGGTGCGCCCCGCCCAGTTCAACGACATTCTCGCCCGCGTCGAGGGCTCCGAGATGGCGCCGCTGGTCAATCAGGTGATCCTGCGCAGCCAGGCGCAGGCGGAATACGCGCAGGAGAATTACGGCCATTTCGGCCTGCACCTGCGCCGCTACGCGCATTTCACCTCGCCGATCCGCCGCTACGCCGACCTCATCGTGCACCGCGCGCTGGTGCGCGCGCTCGACCTCGGCCGCGACGGCCTGCCGGAGACCGTGACGCCCGAACAGCTCGCCGAGATCGCCGCCCGCATCTCCGCCAGCGAGCGGCGGGCCATGTCGGCCGAGCGCGAGACCATCGACCGGCTGATCGCCCATCACATGGCCGAGCAGATCGGCGCCACCTTCAGGGGGCGCATCTCCGGCGTCACCAAGTCCGGGTTGTTCGTGGCGCTCGACGACACCGGCGCCGACGGCTTTATCCCGGCGGCGACGCTCGGCATGGACTATTACCGCTATGACGAGGCCCGCCACGCGCTGATCGGCGACCAGAGCGGCGAGATGCACCGGCTCGGCGACCGCGTCGAAGTGAAGCTCGTCGAAGCCGCACCCGTGGCTGGCGCTCTGCGGTTTGAGCTTATATCCGAGGGTTCCTATGTAACGGGCGACAAGCGCCGCCCGCGCGGCCCGGGGCGCAACCGCTTCCGCCGGCCGGACGAGCGCCCGCGCGGCCCGGCCCGCGGCGGCAAACGCAGATAGGCGCCGGAGGCGCGACGAGATGAACGCAAAGCCCGAGCGGGCCGTCGGCCCCGCCTTCATGAACGGCCTGCGCATGCGCTGCCCGGCCTGCGGACAGGGCGCGCTCTATTCCTCCTATCTCAAGGTGAACGAGCACTGCCCGGCCTGCGGCGAAGAGCTGTGGCACCACCGCGCCGACGACGCGCCGCCCTACATGGTCATCACCATCGTCGGTCACATCGTGGTGCCGCTGCTGCTGGCGGTGGAGATGGCGCTGCACCCGGCGCTGTGGATCCACCTCGTGATCTGGCTGCCGATGACGCTGGCGCTTTCGCTGCTGCTGCTGCCGCCGGTGAAGGGCGCGCTGATCGGCTACCAGTGGGCGCTGCGCATGCACGGCTTCGACCCCACCGATTCCGAGCGCGACGACATGCCCCCGAGCCGGCGCGACGCGCTCGACCTCGCCGCCTCCCGCGCGACGACGCGCTGACCGACCCATCATGACCCTGACCGACGTCTCCGACCGCTTCGCCGACAGGACGCGCGATCTGGCGCATCCGGTCATCCGACCGGTCGACGCCGCCGCGCTGGTGCTGGTCGACCGCTCGAAACGCACGCCGCGCGTGCTGCTGGGCCGCCGCAACCCGGCGCTGCGCTTCATGCCGGACATGTTCGTCTTCCCCGGCGGACGGGTCGATGCCACCGACCGTCACGTGCCGGTCTACGGCATGCTCGACGCGGAGAGCGAGCGCCGCCTGCTCGCCCGCGTCGCCCGGCCGAGCGTCACCCGCGCGCGGGCTCTGGCGCTCACCGCCATACGCGAGACCTTCGAGGAAACCGGGCTTCTGCTCGGCACGCACGAGGCCGGCACGCCCGAGCGGCTGCCGGCGGCGTGGGCCGCCTTCGGCGAGGCCGGGCTGTTCCCCGATCTGGAGGCGCTGACCTTCGTCGCCCGCGCCATCACCCCGCCCCGCCTGCCCCGCCGCTTCGACACGCGCTTCTTCATGGCGGATGCCAGCGCGGTCGCCCATCGCGTGGACGGCGTGGTGGGACCTGAGAGCGAATTCGTCGAGACCGGCTGGTTCACCCTCGATGAGGCGAAGAAGGCGCCGGTGCCACGCATCACGGCGGCGATGCTGGAAGAGGTCGAGGCCCGGCTGAAGGGCGGCAACCGGCCCTGGCAGCCGGTGCCGTTCTACTACACTCGGCGCGGCCGCGTGTATCGCGAGGCGCTGGCCTAAGGACGCGCCTGCCCGCTGCCGGGCTCCGACAAATCCCCGTCATGCGATCATTGGGAAAAGTCATTCGACTTTCGCCACCCATCGGCTAGAGGCATCGGCACGGGACCTTCCGTCCCGGCAGTCCGGATGAACGTCATGCATGCCCCCGCCGCCCGCAGCGGCACGAATATCGCGTCCATCGCCGCCGCCATCGGCGCCATCTCGGCGGTCGGCTTCGGCCTCGCCCTGTCGATCCCCCTGCTTGCCTTCGAGCTGCACGACCGCGGCATCTCCAGCACCTGGATCGGTCTCAACACGGCGGTCGGCGGCATCGCCACCATCGCGGTGGCGCCCTTCCTGCCGGATCTGGTGCGCCGGGTCGGCGCCGGGCCGCTGCTCTTCGCCGCCATCCTCAGCGCGGCGGCGAGCCTGCTGGCGTTCAAGGTCACCGGCTCCTTCGCTTTGTGGTTCCCGCTGCGCTTCATCTTCGGCGCGGCACTGTGCGTGCTGTTCGTGGTCAGCGAGTTCTGGATCAACGCGGCGGCGCCGAACGACCGGCGCGGCCTCGTCATCGGCATTTACGGCACGGTGCTGTCCATGGGCTTCGCCGGCGGGCCGGCCGTGCTCAGCCTGGTCGGCACGCATGGCTGGGCGCCCTATCTGGTCGGTGCCGCGCTCTTCGGGCTGGCCGCCATCCCCGTGATGATCGGCGCCGCCGGTGCGCCGGCCATTGAGAAGGAGAGCTCGCGCGGGGTGTGGACGCTCATGCTGGTGGCGCCCGCCGCCACCTTCGCCGCCTTCATCTTCGGCACGGTGGAGACCGGCATGATCAACTTCCTGCCGCTCTACGGCCTGCGGCGCGGGCTCGACGAGGGGCAGGCGGCTCTGCTGCTCACCGTCGCCGAACTCGGCAATGTCGCGCTCCAGCTCCCGCTCGGGCTGCTCAGCGACCGGGTGGACCGGCGCCGGCTGCTGCTCGCCTGCGGCACGGTGGGCGTCGTCGGCTCCTTCCTCATCCCCCATCTCGCCATCGACGGCTGGGCGATGTGGGGAACGGTGTTCCTCACCACGGGAATCGTCGCCGGCCTCTACACGGTTGGCCTCGCCCTGCTGGGCGCCCGCTTCAACGGCGCCGCGCTCGCCACCGCCAACGCCGCCTTCGTCATGCTCTATTCCATCGGCCTCACGGTGGGCCCGACAGCGGTGGGCGGAGGCATGCAGATGCTGGAGCCGCACGGCTTCGCCTGGACCATGGGCGTCTTCCTGCTGGTCTATGTGCTGGTGGCCGCCGGCCAGATATGGCGCGATCGCTGAGCGGCGTTCCTTGACATTCGCGCGCCGATCACGGATACGGACGCCAACGAGCGGCAGGAATGCCGCGCGATCATGATTTCTTCGGCGTGGCCGTCCACGTTCGAATGCCACGCTCCCAGGAGACCCGGTCATGGCCAAGGCAACGACCATCAAGATCAAGCTCGTGTCGAGCGCCGACACCGGCTTCTTTTACGTGACGAAGAAGAACTCGCGCACCATGACCGACAAGCTGGTCGTGAAGAAGTACGACCCGGTCGCGCGCAAGCATGTCGAATTCCGCGAAGGCAAGATCAAGTGATCTGAGCCGACGCCGGCCGGCACGCCCGGCCCGGAAGACGCAAAAGGCGCCGCGAGGCGCCTTTTTTCGTTTTGGATCAATGCGTTCGGGTCGCGTGCGGAAGCAATGGAATCGGCGGGCGATGAGCGGAGAGGCCTTCCGCAGCCATCGCCCGCCGACCAACCCCACGGGCCCAGGAGATGCGGCGGACCCGAGCATTCCGTAGGGCAAGCGGTTACCCGGCTGGAAAGCTATCCCAACCCTTCCGGAAAGCAATCGGATTGTGGAATAGCCCCGGCGATTCGCCGGCGCCGCCTCAGCCGACCGGGACGAACTGGCGGACCGTTTCGAGGAACTTGGAAACCGAGATCGGCTTGGAGAGGTACGCCTCGCAGCCGCCCTCGCGGATACGCTCCTCGTCGCCCTTCATGGCGAAGGCGGTGACGGCGATGACGGGTATCGCCTTCAGCTCGGGATCGGCCTTCAGCGCGCGGGTGACGTCGAGCCCCGACACTTCGGGAAGCTGGATGTCCATCAGGATCAGGTCCGGACGGTGCCGGCGCGCCAGACCCAGCACCTCGACGCCGTTGCGGGTGCCGACCGTGCTATAGCCGTGCGCTTCGAGCAGATCGTTGAAGAGCTTCATGTTGAGCTCGTTGTCTTCAACGATCAGAACGGTCTTGGGCATGGGTCGCTGGATCCTCGGATCGACGGCGGCAGGCCTGCCGGCGGATTCGCTCACGCATCCGCCGCCGATGGGTTAGCTTTACGCATGCATTCCTTACGGAACCGGAAATGAGAAGCCGCAGCTCCCGCTCCCTCTCCACCGTCGGCGCCGCCCGCGAGGTCAGCCTCGGCGCGCTCGGCTTCCTCGCCGGCGATCCCGAAAGGATCGGGCCGTTCCTGGCCGAGAGCGGCCTCTCGCCGGCGGATTTGCGCGGCGTGGCCGGCTCGACGGCCTTCCATGTGGCGCTGCTCGACTATCTGATCAACCGCCAGGACCTGCTGGTCGACTATGCCGGCGGCGCAGGCATCGACCCCGGCCATGTCGTGGCCGCGCGCGAGATCCTCGCCCACGCCGGCACCGGCGAGGACTGAGGGCGCTTCGGAGAACGGGGCCATGGCCCGGCTTCCCGCCTTCTGCCGCGATTGCCTGCACGACGCGGGCGAGGCGCCGCGCTGCCCGCATTGCGGCAGTCCGCGCGTGCTGCGCCATGCCGAGCTCGACGCGCTGCACATCGCCCATATCGACTGCGACGCCTTTTACGCCGCCGTGGAGAAGCGCGACGACCCGGCGCTGCGCGACGTGCCGGTCATCATCGGCGGCGGCAAGCGGGGCGTCGTCTCCACCGCCTGCTACCTCGCCCGCGTGAAGGGCGTACGCTCGGCCATGCCGATGTTCAAGGCGCTGGCGCTCTGCCCCGAAGCCGTGGTGGTGAAGCCGAACATGGCGAAGTACGTCTCCGTCGGCCGGCAGATACGCGAGCGCTTCCTGCGCCTCACCCCGCTCGTCGAGCCGCTCTCCATCGACGAGGCCTTCCTCGACCTCGCCGGCACGCAGCGCCTGCACGGCGAAAGCCCGGCGCGCGCCCTCGCCCGTCTGGCGCGCGGCGTGGAAAGCGAGATCGGCGTCACCCTCTCGGTGGGGCTGGCGCCGAACAAGTTCCTCGCCAAGATCGCCTCCGACCTCGACAAGCCGCGCGGCTTCGCGGTGATCGGCCGCGCCGAGGCGGTCGGTTTTCTCGCCCCGCGCGACGTCGGCACCATCTGGGGCGTCGGCAAGGCGACGCAAGAACGCCTCGCCCGCGAGGGCTTCCGCCTGATCGCCGACCTTCAGGCGGCGGACGAGACGACGCTGATGCGCCGCTTCGGCAATGAGGGTCTGCGCCTTGCCCGGCTGGCGCGCGGCATCGACGAGCGGCCGGTGAACCCCGAGCGCGAGACCAAGAGCGTGTCGACCGAGACCACCTTCGACACCGACATCGCCGATTTCCGCGCGCTGGAGCAGGAACTCTACCGCCTCACCCGCAAGCTCTCCGACCGGCTGAAGGCGGCGGGGCTGGCGGGGCGCACGGTGACGCTGAAGCTGAAGACCTCGGACTTCCGGCTCGTCACCCGCGCCCGTTCGCTGGAGGACCCGACCCGCCTCGCCCACCGCATCTTCGACCACGCCCGCGAATTGCTGGCGCGCGAGAGCGACGGGCGACGCTTCCGGCTGATCGGCGTCGGTGTGTCGGAACTTGCCGATCCCGCTTTGGCCGACCCCGACGACCTCATCGACACCCTGGCGACCAAGCGGGGGCGAGCGGAACTCGCCACCGATGCGCTGCGCGCGCGGTTCGGCAAGGAGATCATCGACCGCGGCATCGCGCTCGACGCACCGGGCCGGCGCGGGGGCAAGCAGCCGCATCGCAACCGGCCGGACGAGCCGGACGGCGAAGAGGGTGCGCCTATTTCTTCGCGCACTCCTCCGCCGGCAGCGCCTCGTAGGAAGTGAGCCGGCCGCGCAGGGCGAACTCGCCATAGTCCAGCTTCAGGTTCCGGCTCACGCCATTGTCGAACATGTCGAAGCTGATGATGTAGTCCGGCGTCTGGCTGGCGGCGCCGCGCTCGTAATAGCTGATCGTCACGGGATAGCGGGTGCGCCCGGCGAGGTCGCCGGTCGTCGCGGCATCCTCCAGCCCCTTGGCGTCGCTCACCCCGCGCCCGATCACCGAGAGCGTGTCGTAGACCTTCTTGGCGTCGGGCGAGCCGTCGAACACCTTGGCTTCGAAAACCGAATCGCCCTTCTGGGCGCTGTCGATCAGGCTCAGTACGTGCTGGGTCGGCAGCAATATGTCGGTGCCGAGCTGGCGCGTGTCGACCTCCGGCTTGGTCGCCTTGACCACCAGCCGGCCGTCCTTGCGCTCGGCCACGCCGTCCGCCTCGTCGGGTGTCTCGCCGTTCAGCGTATTGGTGACGCGGAAGCGGTAGGCATTGCCGTCGCCGTCCTCCCAGGTCGCGGTGGAGACGGCGCTGTTCACGCGGCCGCCCTCGGTCACGAGATGGGTGTTCTGGCTGAGCTGCACCGAATAGCCCGCGCACGGATTGCCGCGCAGCTCATAGACGATGCGGCCGTCGGCGCCTGCCACGCGGGTCGCGGGCTTCGAGGCGTCCAGCGAGATGTCGTAGGTGGCGCGGTGCGGGGTGAGCTGGAGGGCGGCGGCCGGCAGGGACGTTCCGGCGAGCAGCGCGAGAACGGCGGCGGAGCGGACGGACAGGACGAAAGGCATTATCATTCGGCTCCCAGAAGACCTGACAGGCCAGACGCTACAGGCGATAAACTACACGCGGCTTGCGAACAGCCGGTCGATCCGCCAAACATCACCCATCGAAAATGGCAAATGCGCGACGGGCGGCGCCCGGCGCAGGCCGGCACACGCATCCGTCACGATAGCAGGAGAACCCCATGTCTGGAACGGTTGAGGCCAAGCTCGCGGCCCTCGGCATCGTGCTTCCCGTCGCTGCCGCGCCGGTCGCCAACTATGTGCCCTCGGTCACCAGCGGCAATCTCCTGTGGATCTCCGGCCAGATTTCCGTCGTCAACGGCAAGTTCCTCGCCGGCAAGCTCGGCGGCGAGGCCGACATCGAGGCCGGCCGCGCCGCTGCCCGCCAGTGCGCCATCAACCTGATCTCGCAGATCAAGGCGGCGCTGGGCGATCTCGACCGGGTGAAGCGCGTGGTGAAGCTGGTCGGCTTCGTCAACGCCGCGCCCGACTTCACCGACGTGCCCAAGGTGGTCAACGGCGCCTCGGACCTCTTCGTCGAGGTGTTCGGCGACGCCGGCCGGCATGCCCGCTCGGCGGTGGGCGTGGCTTCGCTTCCCTTCGACGTCAGCGTCGAGGTCGAGGCGGTGATCGAGTTCGCCTGAGACGCTTTGCCGTGGCGCTCGCCCCCAACGCCCCCGCCTGGCTGACGGCGCGGCCGGTCGCCCACCGCGCGCTGCACGACGCGGCGCGCGGCGTGATCGAAAACACGCCTTCCGCCGTCGATGCGGCGCTGGCGGGCGGCTATGCCATCGAGGTCGACATCCAGCTCTCCGCCGACGGCGAGGCGCTGGTGTTTCATGACGACACGCTGGAGCGGCTGACCACCGCCAGCGGGCCGGCCGGCGCGCTCACCGCCGCCGCGCTGAAGGGGCTGGAGCTGCGCGGGACCAGCGACCGGATGATGACGCTGGCGGAGCTTCTGGCGCGCGTCGGCGGCCGGGTACCGCTGGTGATCGAGCTGAAGAGCCGTTTCGACGGTGATACCGCCGTCGCCGTCCGCGCGGTCGAGGTGCTGGCCGGCTATGGCGGGCCGGCGGCGCTGATGTCCTTTGATCCCGATCTCGTCGCCGCCGTGCGCCGCCTTGCCCCGCATATTCCGCGCGGCATCACGATGGAACATCGCTACGACGATCCCGAATGGGATTTTCTTTCGCCCGCGACCAAATTCGCCTGGGGCAACCTGCTGCATTTCCCGCGCACCCGCCCGGATTTCGTGGCGCATTATGTGAAGGAGCTGCCGGCGACCGCCGTCTCGCTCGCGCGGCGCGCGATCCGCCTGCCGCTGCTCACCTGGACCGTTCGCACGCCGGAAGATCGCGCCGTCGCCGCCCGCCATGCCGACCAGATGATCTTCGAGGGTTTCGTGCCCTGACGGGTGGGCGACATCTGCCGTCGCGAATGCGTGAGCACCCTTCCGCTCCGGCCCTCGCGCGCGCACATTGGGGCAGCCCTCCGCCGTCCCCGCCGAGCCTCATCCGCCCATGTCCGACGAGAATTTCCGCCTCCGCGTCGAAAGCGACATTACCGCGCTCTCGGCCGATCTCTGGGATGCCTGCGCCAATCCACGCGCCTCGCGTTTCAGCTCAGCGTCTCCCTCTAAGTCCTTGATCGATGAAGCTCGCGTTGCGCGCGAAGAAGCTCGCGCGGCGCCTCAATCCGGTTGTCCGGCACTTCAACGGCAGGCCTATAATCCCTTCGTCAGCCACGCCTTTCTTTCGGCGCTGGAAGAATCAGGCTCGGTCTCCGCCAAGACCGGCTGGCTGCCGCAGCACCTCGTGCTGGAAGACCCCGACGGCAAGCTTGTCGGCGTCTGCCCGGCATATCTGAAATCGCATTCGCAGGGCGAATACGTGTTCGATCATGGCTGGGCGGAGGCCTATGAGCGGGCCGGCGGGCGCTATTACCCCAAGCTTCAGGTCTCGGTGCCCTTCACCCCCGCCACCGGCCCGCGCCTGCTGGCCGCGCCCGGCGCGGAGGCGGAGGCCGTGCGCGTGGCGCTGGCGGGCGGGCTGCTGGCGCTCGCCAACCTGCGCAACGCCTCCTCCGTGCACGCCACCTTCCTCACCGACGAGGATGCGGCGGCGCTGGAGGCGCAGGATTTCCTGCCGCGCACCGACCAGCAGTTCCACTGGCACAATCGCGGCTATGGCGACTACGACGCCTTCCTCGCCGATCTCTCCTCGCGCAAGCGCAAGCAGCTCCGTCGCGAGCGCCGCGAGGCGCTGGAGGCCGGCATCACCATCCACCCCCTCACCGGCGCCGAGCTGACCGAAGAAGTGTGGGACGCCTTCTTCGCCTTCTACATGGAGACCGGCTCGCGCAAATGGGGCCGGCCTTACCTGAACCGCGCCTTCTATCGGCTGATCGGCGAGCGCATGGCCGACGACATATTGCTGGTGATGGCGAAGCGCGACGGGCGCTGGATCGCCGGCGCCATCAACTTCATCGGCTCGGATACGCTCTACGGCCGGCACTGGGGCGCCATCGAGCACCACCCCTTCCTGCATTTCGAGGTCTGCTACCATCAGGCCATCGACTTCGCCATCGCGCGCGGGCTCTCCACGGTGGAGGCCGGCGCGCAGGGCGAGCACAAGCTGGCGCGCGGCTACATGCCTGTGACGACGCGCTCGGCGCATTACATCGCCGACCCGCAGCTGCGCGCGGCCGTGGCGCATTATCTGGAGCGCGAGCGCCGCTATGTCGCCGAGGCCGGCGAGGAGCTGAGCGAGCTCGGCCCCTTCCGCCATGCGGGCACGCGCGCCGATGACGAACCCTAGCCGCCCTTGACCGGCGCCGCGCCGCTTGCGATCAGCGTGCACGGTCGAGGAGCCCGCACAGGCCGACAGGGAGGAACGAGATGACCTACGATCCCGGCAACATCTTCGCGAAGATCCTGCGCGGCGAGCTGCCCGCCTTCAAGGTCTACGAGGACGACAAGGTGCTCGCCTTCCTCGACATCTTCCCGCGCGCGCCCGGCCATGCGCTGGTGATTCCCAAAGCGCCCTCGCGCAACCTGCTGGATGTCGAGTCGGCCGACCTCGCCGCGGTGGCCGCCGCCGCCCAGCGCATCGCCCGGGCGCAGGTGAAGGCCTTCGGCGCCGAGGGCATCACCGTGACCCAGCACAACGAGCCGGCGGGCGGGCAGGAAGTGTTTCACCTGCATGTCCATGTGATCCCGCGCCAGACCGGCGTCGAGCTGCGCGCGCCGCTCTCCTACAAGGAGACACCGGAGGTGCTGGCCGAGCAGGCCGCCGCGCTCAAGGCGGCGCTGGAAGGCTGAAGGCGAGCGGGCGACACCGGCTCAGGCCACGCCCAGCCACCACGCGCCCACGACGAGGATCGCCTCGGCGGCGAGCACGCCGGCCAGCACGGAGCGGCGCACCGCGAGAAAACCGACGATGCCGCCGGCCACAGCGCCGGCCCGCAGCCAGAGCGGCAACGCCACCAGCGCGCCGCTCGGCACCAGCACGAGGCGCGCCACCACGGCGGCGAGCAGCGCGGTCGCCACCGCCTTCACCCAGCGCATGCCGAGGCTGTCCTCGTCGATGCGCCGGCCGAACAGCACGCCGAGCACGCGCCAGACCTCGTTGGGCAGGAAGCCGACGAAGATCACGATCAGCGCCGCAGTCCATTCGTTGAGACCGCTCATGAGGCGCGGCCCGGCCGGTAGCGGTCGATCAGGAAGGCGAGCGTCCCCCCGCCCACGCCGGCCCAGAACAGGTCGAGCCCGCCCGGCGCGTCGGCGGCCAGCGGGATGATGGCGGTGCCGAATCCGATAGCCAGCCAGTCCACCGTATGACGCGCATTGCGCACGAGGAGGATGGTGAAGGAGATCGGCGTCAGCAGCAGCAGCGCGACCGCCAGCGGGCCGGGCAGCATGTGGCTGAGGAAGAAGCCAATCGCCGTGCCGAAAGCCGACAGCAGTGACAGCCCGAGGCCAAGGCCCACGGCGAAGGCCGGGCGGCCGGCTACGTCGACTTTCGGCAGCAGGCGGAAACCTTCCACCCACAGGGTCACCGCGACGAAATGGGCGCAGACGAGTTCGCGCCACAGGCTGGGACGCGGGCCGCGCATCAGCGGCATGAGCGACACCACCATCGGCAGCAGCCGCACTCCCGACAGGCACACGGCCAGCGCCAGCGCCGGCAGCGAGGAGCCGGCCGCCAGCCCGCCGATGAGGATGACCTGCGCCGGCAGCGCCCAGACCAGCACGGTCGAGAGTATGCCGGCCCCGACGGGAAAGCCGAGATCGTGCAGCAGGCCGCCGAAGCCGACAAAGGTCACGATGAGCACAAGGCCCGGCACCTGCAGCGAGGCGAGCATGCCGCGCAGGAACCAGTAGGCGGATCGACTGTCGGAGGCGTCGGCGGGCGGCCGGGGGGGATGCGTCATGCGGGGAGTCTCGATACCCCACGTACATCGACCCCGATGGCACGGGCGTCAAGCCGCTCCTTTGGTCGGACGGCGGCGAGAAGCCTCAAACGAAAAGCCCCGCCGGCGCGGATGCACGGGCGGGGCTGTCTCGTTCGCGAGTGCGGGCGGCCGGGGCCGCCAGCGGTTCAGGCCTTCACGAGCGGCACCTTCGGCACACGCGAGGTGCCGGGCTTCGAGCGGCCGGTCGCACCGGCCAGCTTCTTGGCCTTGGGCGCCGCCGCCTTGCGGCGCGGGGCGCGCTTGGGCTTGGCCGGTGCGATCTTCTCCGGCTTCGGGGTGATCGGGCCTTCCGGGAATTCGAAGGCCAGATCGGTGTCGCCGTCCTCGTCGGTCTTCAGCACGACGCGGACATGCCCGCCGGAGCGCAGCTTGCCGAACAGCACCTCGTCGGCCAGCGCCTTCTTGATGTGCTCCTGGATCACCCGGCCCATGGGGCGGGCGCCCATCTGCTGGTCGTAGCCACGCTCCACCAGCCAGGCGGTCGCCTCGTCGGAGAGCTCGATGGTCACGTTGCGGTCGGCGAGCTGGGCTTCCAGCTGGAGCACGAACTTCTCCACCACCAGCGCGATGACCTCGTTGGTGAGATGCGCGAAGGGGATGATGGCGTCGAGGCGGTTGCGGAACTCCGGCGCGAAGAGGCGGTTGATCGCCTCCACATCGTCGCCCTCGCGCTTCGAACGCGTGAAGCCGAAGGCCGACTTCGACAGGTCGGCGGCGCCCGCATTGGTCGTCATGATGAGGATGACGTTGCGGAAGTCCACCTGCTTGCCGTTATGGTCGGTCAGCTTCCCGTGGTCCATCACCTGCAACAGTATGTTGAACAGGTCGGGATGCGCCTTCTCGATCTCGTCGAGCAGCAGCACGCAGTGCGGGTGCTGGTCGACGCCGTCCGTCAGCAGGCCGCCCTGGTCGAAGCCGACATAGCCGGGAGGCGCGCCGATCAGACGCGAGATGGTGTGCCGCTCCATGTATTCCGACATGTCGAAGCGCAGCAGCTCGACGCCAAGCGAGGAGGCAAGCTGTTTGGCCACCTCGGTCTTGCCGACGCCCGTGGGGCCGGAGAACAGGTAGGAGCCGATGGGCTTCTCCGGCTCGCGCAGACCCGCCCGCGCCAGCTTGATCGCCGAGGACAGCGCCTCGATGGCCTTGTCCTGCCCGTAGACGACGCGCTTCAGCGTGGTCTCCAGCGCCGCGAGGATCTCGGTGTCGGACTTGGAGACCGTCTTCGGCGGGATGCGGGCGATGGTGGCGATGGTCGCCTCGATCTCCTTCACGCCGATGGTCTTCTTGCGCCGGCCCTCGGGCAGCAGCATCTGCGCCGCGCCGGACTCGTCGATAATGTCGATCGCCTTGTCCGGCAGCTTGCGATCGTGGATGTAGCGGGCGGAGAGCTCCACCGCCGCCTTTATGGCGTCGTTGGTGTAGCGCAGCCGGTGATAGTCCTCGAAATAGGGCTTGAGCCCCTTCAGGATCTCGATGGCATCCGGCACGGTCGGCTCGGGTACGTCGATCTTCTGGAAACGGCGCACCAGCGCCCGGTCCTTCTCGAAATACTGGCGGTACTCCTTGTAGGTGGTCGAGCCGATGCAGCGCAGAGTGCCCGAAGCGAGGGCAGGCTTGAGCAGGTTGGAGGCATCCATCGCCCCGCCGGAGGTCGCGCCGGCGCCGATCACCGTGTGGATCTCGTCGATGAACATGATGGCGTCAGGATAGGCCTCGATCTCCTTGACCACCTGCTTGAGGCGTTCCTCGAAATCGCCGCGGTAGCGGGTGCCGGCCAGCAGCGCGCCCATGTCGAGCGAGAAGACGGTGGCCTTCCTCAGCACGTCCGGGACCTCGCCGTTGATGATGCGGCGTGCGAGGCCCTCGGCGATGGCGGTCTTGCCCACGCCGGGATCGCCCACGAAGAGCGGGTTGTTCTTCGAACGGCGGCACAGCACCTGGATGGTGCGCTGGATCTCGCCGTCACGGCCGATCAGCGGGTCGATCTTGCCCTCGCGCGCCTTCTTGTTGAGGTTGACGCAATAGGCTTCGAGCGCATCGGCCTTCTTCTTGGTCTCCTCCCCGGTCTTCGTCTCGGTCTCCTCTTCGGCTCCGCGCACGGGGCGGCTTTCCGACATGCCGGCGCGCTTGGCGATGCCGTGAGAGATGTAGTTCACCGCGTCGTAGCGGGTCATGTCCTGCTCTTGCAGGAAATAGGCCGCATGGCTCTCGCGCTCGGCGAAGATGGCGACCAGCACATTGGCGCCGGTCACTTCCTCGCGGCCGGAGGACTGCACATGGATCACCGCGCGCTGGATGACGCGCTGGAAGCCGGCGGTCGGCTTGGAATCTTCGCCGCCATCCTGCACCAGATTGTCCAGCTCGGTGTCGATATATTCGACCAGGTTGCGGCGGAGCTTGTCGAGGTCAACATTGCAGGCGCGCATCACCGCGGCCGAGTCCTGGTCGTCGACCAGGGACAGCAGCAGGTGCTCAAGGGTCGCGTATTCGTGGTGGCGCTCATTGGCGAGCGCGAGGGCCCGGTGAAGCGACTGCTCGAGGCTGCGGGAGAAGGTGGGCATCGGGACCTCTTCGTTTAGCCGTCGCGGAGCGTCACTTCTTCTCCATGACGCACTGCAAAGGATGCTGGTGCTTGCGCGCGAAGTCCATAACCTGCGTGACCTTTGTCTCGGCCACCTCGTAGGTGTAGACGCCGCACTCCCCAACGCCATGCTGATGCACATGCAGCATGATCTGGGTGGCTTCCTCCCGATTTTTCGTGAAGAAGTGCTCCAGCACGTGCACGACGAACTCCATTGGCGTGTAGTCGTCGTTGAGCAGGAGCACCCGGTAGAGATTGGGCCGCTTTGCCTGCGGCTTGGTGCGCGTGATCACGGCGGTGCCGGGCGCATTGTCCCCGCGCCGGCGACGCTCGTCGTCGGCCATCATCCGCTCACGCGTGTCGAATTCGGTCAGGTCGGACATTCTCAGGCTTTCCCCAAACCGGCGCACCGGTTCTTGGAGGTTTGTTGGAGGTTATAATATGTACGCCCTCCCGGCGACGCCAGAGGGCAGCCGGCCCGCCCCTGTCGCAATCCGGTGACAATTGCCCATAGGCACGGCGGGGAACCGTCGGGGGCCGACCGCGCGCAGGAGCCGGAAAAGCAAAAGGCCCGGCGTTGCGGCCGGGCCTTCGATCAAGCGGAACTACGAGGCGTCGGACGCGCTCACTTGGCTCCGGGGATCTTGCCGATCACGCCCTCGTAGGGCTTGTAGCTTTCCTTGGCGAGATCGGCGTAGAGCTCGCCCATCTTGGTCGCCTGGGCCACGAAGCCCTCATAGGCGTTCTTGAAATAGTCGGACTGGATTTCGAAGGCCTTGTCGAGGGTCTTGGCGCCGAACAGCTTCTCGGCCGCCGCGGAGCTTTCCTCGAAAGACTTCTTGGAATAGTCGGCCACCTCGACCGCGATCGCCTGGAAGCCCTTCGACACCGTGCCGAAGCTCTTCACCGCGAGATCGAGATTGTCCTTGCCGAGTTTCTGGATGTCGTCGAAATTCTGAGCCATTGAGCCAACTCCTGTCGTGTCGCCACGCGCGTTGCGCTCTTTTTCAGCCGCACGCCCGCCCGGGAACTCTCCCTGAGCCTTTTGTACTGCGGCGCACCATGGCCCGTCAAGCGATTTTGTGCGGTGCAACATAAGCCCGAATCGCGCCGACGCCATCCCCGCCCCTTCTTGTCGCCACATCCACAGGGTTGAAAGCGGTTCTTTACGAGTTCGTAACTGCACCCTTCTTAAGTTTTGGGAAGTCATGGTTCGGCAGGGTTCCTTAACCGGTCGGGGTCTCCGCGCGGCCAGCGGAGCCGGGGCGATCGGATGGCCCTGCCGGGCGCGTTGGGTTCCGGCGCAGGCCGGCTAGAGTAGCGGGACAGGTAGATGCGAGTTCCGGGGATTGTCGGCACGCTTGTCATGCGTGCCGCCGTGGCGGTGTTGGCGGTTTCCCTCGTCGGGATAGGTGTCTCGGAAGCGGCGCCGAAGAAAAAGAAGACGGCGCGCAGCAAGGCCGCCGTCACACGCACCGCCGCCGCCCCCAGCGGCGTCTGGCAGCGCGGCTACTCCCACATCGTGGTCGACGCCAATAGCGGGCGCGTGCTCGACGCCGAGAATGCCGACGCCCTGCGCCATCCCGCCTCCGTCACCAAGGTGATGACGCTCTATCTGCTCTTCGAGCAGCTCGAATCCGGCAAGATGCGCCTCAACACGCCGCTGCGCGTCTCCGCCTATGCCGCCTCGCAGCAGCCCTCCAAGCTCGGCGTCAAGGCCGGCAGCACCATAGAGGTCGAGGACGCCATCCAGGCGCTGGTCACGCGCTCGGCCAACGACGTCGCCGTGGTAATCGCCGAGAATATCTCGGGCGACGCCTCCACCTTCGCCCAGCTCATGACCCGCCGCGCTCGCCAGCTCGGCATGTCGCGCACCACCTTCCGCAACCCGAACGGCCTGCCGAACCCGCAGCAGGTGACGACGGCGCGCGACCTCGCCGTCCTCGGCCGCGCGGTGCAGGAGCGCTTCCCGAAGTACTATGGCTACTTCGAGGAGCGCAGCTTCATGTATCGGGGCGTCGCCATCCGCAACCACAACCGCCTGCTCGGGCGGGTGGAAGGCGTCGACGGCATCAAGACCGGCTACACCTCGGCCTCCGGCTTCAACCTGCTGACCAGCGTGAAGACCAATGGCCGCTACGTCATCGCCGTCGTGCTCGGCGGCACCAGCGGTGCCTCGCGCGACAACAAGATGGTCGCGCTGATCAACGAGAACCTGCCGCGCGCCGCTGCCGGCCGGCAGACCGTCGCCCGCATGAACACCGCTCCCTCGGGCGCAGTCGCCGACGAGCCGGTCGGCGCGCCGATCTCCCTCGCCTCCGCCGCTCCTGTCCCGATTCCCGCACCCGTCGCCGCGCCGACGGAGGCCCGCGCCGTCATTCCGGTGCCGGCGGCCAATCCGCGCGTCGCCATGGCCTCGGTGGCGTCCGATATCGACGTGACCGCCTCGGTGCCCACGCCGGCGCCCGCCCCGGTCCGCGCCGCGCCGCCGGTGGCCATGGAAAATCCAGCGGCTCCCATCGTGCCGGTGGCGGTGAAGACTGTCGCCATCGCCCGCCCCGCCGCGCCGACCGCCAGCTTCTCCAACCAGCCCGGCATCCTCGGCACGCTGTCCTTCTCCAACGGTCAGGCCGCCGGCGCGACGCAGGCGCAGGCCGCGCCCGCCCAGCGCGCCATCAAGCAGGTGCAGCTCGCCAGCGCCGGCCCGACCGAAATCCCCCGCCAGGAAGCCGAGCAGGCCGAGCAGTCGGCCGCCCCGCGCGCCGGCTGGGCGATCCAGATCGGCGCCTATGGCAGCGAGGCGGACGCCCGCGCCCAAATCGCCAAGGCGCAGCAGAAGGCCCCCGGCGCCCTCTCCAAGGTCGACGCCTACACCGAGCAGGCCGTGAAGGGCTCGACGAAGATCGTGCGCGCCCGCTTCGCCGGCTTCGACCAGGAGGCCGCCGCGCGCAAGGCCTGCCAGGCGCTGAAGCGCAGCGACTTCGGCTGCATGGTCTTCCGGAACTGACGGGAGGGATCAATGCCCGTCGAGCAGGATATCCTTGGCTTCGTTCACCCGGGCGGCGAGATAGTTCGACCCGCCCTGGTCGGGATGGAGTTTCTTCATAAGGGATCGGTGGGCCTTGCGGATCTCGTCCGCCCCCGCCCCCGGCTGAAGCCCCAGGATCTGGTAGGCCTCCTCTTCCGTCATCGCGCCACGGCGCGCCGGATCAGTGCGCCGCCGGCCCGCGTCGCCGTCCGCGTGTTCACGCCAACCGGGCGACCGGCGGTCAAGATAAGCTTCGAGTAGCTGCCGGCTCTCGGCGTCCACGTCGAGGGCGAGCCGTGCGAGCGTCGGCACGTCGAGCACGTCGAGCGCGGTGCCGGCGAGCGGGCCGGCGACGACCTTGCCGGTCAGGCGTCCGCTGTCATGGTCGAGCTCCATGTCGAGCGCGGCGGTGCGCACCTTCGAGGCACGGCCGGGCGAGGCCTTGCCGCGCGACCACGGCAGCGCGCCGCGTATGTCCCAGCCGACCAGCGACAGCCCGAACAGGCCGAGCGGCAGCGCCGTCTCGAAATGGCCGCGCAGGCCGAGGAAGCCGGCAATGGCGACCAGCGCGAAGCCGCCGACCCGGCGCCCCAGCCGCGCCAGCGCCTGCGCATCGGCCCGGCCGAACGTCTTGAGCCCGTAATAGAGAAAGGCGACGATGGCCGCCCCGATCAGCAGATTGATCATTGGCTGTCCTGCATCGCCGCGATCAGCCGGCGCGCGCCGGGCGAGGTGCCGGCCAGCGCCGCGAGCGCCGTGCCGCCGCCGGCGGCATAGCTCGCCACCGCCCGCAGCAGCGCCCTGAGTTCGGCCGCCGCGCCGGCATCGAAGCGGCACCACGCGCCGCGCGTGAGCCGGGCGATCTCGCGGAAGCCGCGCTCCACCGCCGGATCGCGGCCCTCCTGGAACATGAAGACCGGCACTCCGCGCAAGGCGAGCGGCCCGGCCTCGGCGCACAGCGCGTCGATGGGCTCCTCCAGCGCGTCGCCGACGAACACCAGCGCGCCGACCGGCCCCTTGCCGGCCTGCGCCTCCGCATGGCGCAGCACGCGGGCGATCTGGGTGCGCCCGCCCTGGCAGGCGATACGCGCCATCAGTGCGCCGAGCTTCGTCCCGTCCGCCATCCAGGGCGAGGCACGGCATTCGTCGATGCCGCGATAATAGACGAGCTGGATGTCGAGCCCGCCGATGCTGGCCGCCTCGTCGAACATCTCGCCCTGAAGGCCGCAAGCCATGTCCCAGGTCGGCTGCCGGCTCATCGTGGCGTCGAGCGCGAAGATCAGCCGGCCGCGCCGCTCGGCGGTCAGCGGGGCGCGCTGCTCCAGCTCCGCCAGAAAGTCGGCGACCTTGCCGGAGGCGGCGGGTGCGGTGTCCCTGCGTTTTTCGATGGCCATTGCGATGCCCGTGCGGATTCGCGGCAAGTGTAGCGGGCCGGCGGGGCCGGCGAACAGGGGCCCTCGCCAATGGTTGACCCCCCTTCCCGCTCTGCTAGCTTCCGCCGCCCGACCGACAGGGAGCCCCGCCATGACCACGCCGCGCGCCATCCGCACCGTCCACACCGTCGCGGAGCTGCGCCAGCAGGTGGGCGCGTGGCGCGCCGGCGGCGAACGGGTGGCACTGGTGCCGACCATGGGCGCGCTTCATGTCGGCCATGTCGCGCTGATGGAGGCGGCGAAGGCCCATGCGGAGCGGACGGTGGTGACGATCTTCGTCAATCCGACGCAGTTCGCCCCGACCGAGGATCTCGGCCGCTACCCCCGCACGCTGGAAGCCGATCTCGACAAGGCGGACGGCGCCGGAGTCGCTCTCGCCTTCGTGCCTGATGTCAACGAGATGTACCCGGAAGGCTTCGCCACCACGATTTCGCTCGCCGGCCCGGCGCTCGGGCTGGAGACCGATTTCCGGCCCACCCATTTCGCCGGCGTCGCCACCGTCGTCGCCAAGCTGCTCAACCAGGCGGCGCCGGACGTCGCCCTGTTCGGCGAGAAGGACTACCAGCAGCTTCAGGTCGTCACCCGCATGGCGCGCGATCTCGACCTGCCGGCGCGCATCCTCGGCGTGCCGACGGTGCGCGAAGCGGACGGCCTCGCCCTCTCCTCGCGCAATGTCTATCTCTCGGCCGAGGATCGCGCCGCCGCGCCGGCGCTCCACCGCGCGCTCACCACGGCCGCCGCCGCCATCGCCGGCGGCGCCGATATCGCGGAAAGCATCGAGGCGGCGCGCCGCGCGGTCGCCGCCGCCGGCTTCGCGCTCGACTATCTGGAAGCCCGCCACGCCGCGACGCTGGCGCCCGTCGCCTCGCGCGCGGACGGTCCGATCCGGCTTCTCGTCGCTGCGCGCATCGGCACGACGCGGCTGATCGACAACCTCGCCGTGCCGGACTGATCGCTAGATGGGCGTCAGACGACGCCGAAATAGCTGACCGCCATGCCGACGATGACGAGCGCCAGCCCGATGCCGAGCACGTAGCGCATCGGGCGCACCTCGGCGGCCTGCCGTTCCTCGGTGTTCGCCTTCACCACGACCTCGCCGTCTTCCACAACGCGATGATCGTCCGAATCCTGAACCATGTGCCTCTCCTATCGTCAGTTTCGACGACAACGCACAGGATGCGGTTCGGGTCCCCGCCGGCTCAGATGAGGCCGAGAGAGCGCAGTTCGCGGCGCAGATTGTCCGGCAGGGTCGGCGCCTCGCCCGCCGCTGCGAGATCGGCCGGCACCTCCTTGTCGACAAGGTAGCGCCAGCCCTGGAAGGGCCGGTTCGGCCGCGGCATCACCCGGTGCACCACCGGCTCCATCACCAGATGGCAGCGGCGAATGCCGTCGCTATCGACGAAGGGGCGGATGGCCAGCAGGCGCTGCCGGCAGGCCACCTCGCCCTTGATGACCCAGTAGAGCGAGCCGCCGTCCAGCAGCTCAGCAAGGCGCGTGGGCACCATGCGGGTGGTGTGCACCTGTTCCGCCGTCTCGCCGCGCGCCGCCTTGCCGGCGAGGCTCTCGCCGATCCACTCTTCGAGGTCCTCGATGGACTCGGCGCCGACGCAGAGTTTCAGCAGGTGGAGCGGCATGGCACGGCCTTGTGGCGGAACGCCCCTCTATACGCGCTTGACGGTCGGCCAGTCGACCTCGTCCTCCGGCAGTACCCCGGTTTCCTTCAGCGCCGCCTCCTTCCAGGCGACGAAGGCGGGGTGCGCGTGGATGGCCTCGACATAGGCGGCCGACACGGGGTCCAGTTCGACGCCATAGGTGCGCAGCCGCGTCGCCACGGGAGCGTACATGGCGTCCGCTCCGCTGAAGGCGCCATAGAGGAAATCGCCGCCGGCGCCGAAACGCTCGCGCGCCTCGCCCCAGCGGCGGGCGATGTTTCGCACGTCCTTCGCCGCCGGCTCGGAGAGGGCGAGAGGCTCGATGGGGCGCCACAGATTCATCGGCGCCGCGCCGCGCAGCGCACCGAAGCCGCCATGCATCTCGGTCGCCACCGAACGCGCATGCGCGCGCGCCGCCGGATCCGTCGGCCACACGCCCTTGTCGGGGAAACGCTCGGCGAGATGTTCGAGGATGGCGATGGATTCCCACACCACCGCCTCGCCGTCGATGAGCACCGGCACCTTGCCGGCCGGTGAATGCGCGCGCACGCGCTGCTTGAAGTCCGGCGCGTCGAGCGGGACGAGGATTTCCTCGAACGGAATGCCGAGACCCGTCAACGCCAGCCAGGGCCGCAGCGACCAGGAGGAGTAGTTCTTGTTGCCGATGATGAGCCTAAGCGCCACCGTGCGTCTCCGTGCGAAGGGGTCGCGGCAGGTTCGGCCAAATGCGCCGCCGGCGCAAACGCATGACGCTGATGGCGGCGATCAATCCACGTGATCGGGTCCCGGCGAGAAACCGAAAAACAAACGGCCCGGCCTTGCGGGCCGAGCCGTCATGTCGTCGTCTCACACGCCATGTAGGTCGCGGAGGGATTTCTCAGCTTGCGACCGTCTGGGCCGCCTGGAAACCACCGAACAGGTAGACAAGGGCGACGCCGGCCAGAAAGGCGACAACGGCCCAACGCGCAACTCCCCAACAGGAGTGCCCGGATACCGAATGCATGTTGATCCTCGGAACGTTTCGTTCGCCGCGCAGCCCCGCGATCTCGAATCCCGCAAGCGCTGGCTCGAAACAATACTTAATGAAACGTTACCGATTTCGCAATCGCGAAAACGCCACATTCGCCGATGTGCGACGCAGGGCAGACCAGCCTCGCGCGCATGACGGGTTAATGACAGTCCGCGCTCTTCGGCGGAGCTGCCTATTGAAAGCCGGCCGGCCCGGCCCCACCATGCCGCTTCCGGGCCGCCGCAGCGGGTCCGGCGATGCGGGGCGCTCCAGTCAAGATCATGTTCGGCTTCACTTATATCGATGCGCTCGCCTTTGGGGTGTTCGCCGCCGCCTGGCTCACCTATCACGGCATGATGGAAGGCGGCTGGGCCGAGACACGCTCGCTCAACCGGCGTATGGACCTGTTCCGCACCCAGTGGATGCAGCGCATGCTGGCGCGCGAGAACCGCATCGTCGATGCCCAGATCGTCGCTGCATTGCAGAACGGCACCGCCTTCTTCGCCTCGACCTCGCTGCTGGCCATCGGCGCCTCGCTGGCGATCCTGCAATCGACCGACGCGGTGATGGCGATCTTCCGCGACCTCCCCTTCGTGGAATCGAACCGTTCGGCGTGGGAACTGAAGACGCTCGGACTGGCGCTGATCTTCGCCAATGCCTTCTTCAAGTTCGCCTGGGCCTACCGGCTGTTCAACTACACGACGATCCTGCTCGGCTCGACGCCGCCCCCCTCCGAGGCGGCAACGCCGCAGGCGCAGGCGCATGTCATCCGCCTCGCCCGCATGGCGACCGTCGCGGGCCGGCATTTCAACCGGGGGCAACGTTCCTTCTTCTTCGCCATCGCCTATCTCGGCTGGTACATCAACGGCTGGGCGCTGATGGCGGCGACCGCCGCCATCTTCCTCGTCATGGTCAACCGGCAGTTCGGGCCGGATTCGCATTGGGTGCTCGACAGTGAGTGACAGTTCCACCGGCGAGCGCGCCGCCCGCCCCTCCGAGGAAGCTGCCGAGGCCGCGATCCTTGCCGTCGCCGGCCGGCCGGATGCCGGGCGCAGCGTAGCGCCGGAGGAAGTCGCCCGCAGCCTCGCCACCGGGCCGGACTGGCAGAGCCTGCTTCCCCTCGTGCGGCGCGCGGCGATCCGGCTGGCGGAGAGTGGCCGCCTCGTCATCTACCGCAAGGGCAAGCCGGTCGATCCGGCCGATTTGCGCGGCGTCTACCGGCTCGGCCTGCCGCCGCAGGATTAACCGGCCGGAGCCGGGAACGGGCTGGCGATGCGTCCCGTGAGGTAATAGGCGGCGAGCCCGATCCATTCGCGCACCGCGAGATCGAAGAAGCCGAGTCCCTGCGCCACCGAATCGAAGGGGCGCAGCCATCCCGCCTCGCCGGCGGTGCGGAAGTCGACGGGATACGGCACGACCGGAAAGCCCGCTGCCTCGAAGCAGCCCACCGCGCGCGGCATGTGGTAGCCCGACGTCACCAGCAACCAGCGTTCGCCCGGTTTCGGCTGGAGCAGCGCGCGGGCGAGGCGCGCATTCTCGGCGGTGTTGCGCGAGGCGCGCTCGAATTCCACCCGGCTTTCCTCGACGCCGATCTGCGGCAAAGCGAGGCGCACCACCTCCGCCTCCTGCATCGCCTGCGGCGACAGGCTGCCGCCGCCGCCCGCGAAGACGAGCCGCGCCTGCGGGTAGCGGCGCGCCAGCTCGCCCATGGCGAGGATACGCTCGGCCGATTCCTGAAAGGAGGGCTGGCCACGCGCGGCGGTGATGACGGGCAGCTCCGCGCCACCGAGCACGATGACGCCATCGACCCGCCCACCATCGTCGGCATAGGCCGGGAAGCGGTTCTCCAGCTCGACCAGCAGCACGCGCCCGAACGGGCCGAGCCCGGCCAGCAGCAGCCCGGCGCCCCCGAGCGCGGCGATCGCAAGGCCGACCCGCCGCCAGCGCAGCGCGAGCAGCAGCCCGAGGGCGGCCAGCAGCGTCAGGAAAGTCGAGGGCACCGCCACCATCCAGACGAGCTTGGAGGCGGCGAAGAACATCCCGCCCGGACCCGTCAAAGACGCACGCGGGTGCGCACCGGCGGTGCGGCTGCGGAAACGGCGCGTTCGAGATAGCGGTCGATGCTGCCGAGCGGCACGGGCCCGGCCAGCAGGAAGCCCTGAACGTGATGGCAGCCGACCGACTGCAGGTAGCGCAGCTGCTCGCGCGTCTCCACGCCCTCGGCGGTCACCGTGATGGCGAGCGCCCGCGCGAGGCGCACCACGCAGTCGATGATCGCCGCCGCGTCGTCGCTCTGGCCGATATTCTGGGTGAAGCTGCGGTCGATCTTGATGGTGTCGACGCGGAAGCGCCTGATGTAGCCGAGCGAGGAATAGCCGCTGCCGAAATCGTCCAGCGCCACCCGTATGCCCATGCGGCGCAGCGCCGCCAGCGAGGCGAAGGCCTCGGGCTGGTTGCCGAACAGCAGGTTCTCGGTGATCTCGATCTCCAGCCGGTCGGCCGGGAAACCCGTCTCGTCGAGAATCTGCTTCACCTGCTGGTCGAGGTCGCGGCGGCGGAAATCGACCGGCGAGAGGTTCACCGCCAACTTTACCCCGCCCCAGTCGCGCGCCTGCGCGCAGGCGTTGCGCAGCACCCACATGTCGAGCTCGGTGATGAGGCCGGTCTGCTCGGCGATCGGCACGAACTCGCCCGGCGAAACGATGCCCCGCTCCGGCTGGAGCCAGCGCACCAGCGCTTCGAAGCCCACCACGACCTCGCCGTCGACGGCGAATTGCGGCTGGTAGTAGATGGTCAGTTCGCCCTCGGCGAGCGCCCGGCGCAGATCGACCTCGAGGTCGCGCCGGCGCATCACCTCGCGCTCCATGCTGGGCGCGAAGATCTGCACATTGCCGCGCCCCTCGGCCTTGGCGCGGTAGACCGCGATGTCGGCGAGGCGGATCAGCTCGATGGCGTCGACACCGTGGTCGGGCGCCACCGTGCAGCCGATGGAGCCGTTGACGACAAGCGTCTGCCCGCCCACGCAAACCGGCTGGCGGATCGCGTCGAGGATGCGCTCGCCGGCCTCGGAAATCTCGGCATCGGTCTCGGCGGAAATGAGGATGACGAACTCGTCGCCGCCGAACCGCGAGGCCAGCGCGTCCCGGAACGGCAGCCGGGCGAGGCGCTGGCCCATCTCCGCCAGCAGCAGGTCCCCGACATGGTGGCCCAGCGTGTCGTTGATGTCCTTGAAGCCGTCGAGGTCGAGGAAGAGAAGCGCCAGCCGGTGGGTGGAATCGACCCGCCGCAGCCGCTCGTCCAGCGTCCGCATCAGCATGGCGCGGTTGGCGAGGCCGCAGAGCGGGTCGGTGTAGGCGAGACGCGACGCGAGCTCCTCGCTCTCGGTCAGCTCCTTGGTCGCGCGCCGGGCGTACCAGAGCACGATGGCCGCGACGGCCAGCAGCAGGGCGGCCGTGCCCATCAGCGCCGGCAGCAGCGCCGAGAGAAGATCGCTGCCGGGGTTCTGCGGCTCCCAGGTCAGCCAGGCGGCCCGCGTCTGGCGGTCCTGGAACGGGATGGCGACGCCCTGCCGACCCGGCTCCGGCGGCTCGTCGGACACGCGCGGCATCACCACATGCAGTTCGCCGACCAGATCGCTGAGGAAGCGCCGGTCGAGGAACAGCACTGTCACCGCCACAGGCGGGACGCGGGAGGGCGAGACCACGCGGCCATAGTCGGGCAGGATGCTGATGGCGGCGACCAGCGCCGGCCGCCCCTCCACCCGCATATAGCCGGCCCTGAACACCGGCGGGTTGTCGCGTCCGCGCGGCTCGCCCTGCTGGAGCGTGCGCACCGCCTGAAGCTGGTCGCGGAAGGCGGCCGTCACGCCCTGAACGAGCGGCGCGATGGCTTCCGCGTCGTAGGGGGCGGAGGCGACGTCGGTCGCGACGCCGTCGATCGAGGCATAGGCCGGGCCGGTCTCCAGCACGATGTAGGAGCGGTCGTGGCGCTGGGTGTTGTAGAGCCACTTGCCGAAATTCTCGTGCACCCATTCCTCGTCGAGGAAATAGGCGGTGCGCAGCACCGACTCGTCCCAGTGCGCGAAGCTGGAGAGGTCGCGTTCCAGCAGCGCCGCGCGGCGCTGGAGGGCGTCCGTCACCAGCCGGTCGCCGCGCTCGCGGGCGGCAGCGTCGATGCGCTCGGCAGCGACGAGGGCGAAGGCCCCCATGACGAGCACGGCCGCCAGTATGACCATCGCCACCGCGACGATCATGCCGTCGCCGGCCAGGATGCGGCGGCGCGGTACCACGGACACCGGCACCGCGTCCGCCGCCTCTTCCTTCAACTGGAAGGCCAGACGATCCCTCTCGGGCGTCCCCATCCGCTCCTCCGACCGGGGTCCGTCAGTCACGGCGCATGCCAGGATGCCGCCCGTTCAATCCGTTCCGGTAATGAAACCACATTTTGGTCCCGGCGTTCAAAACCACAGCGACGCGATTCCGAGAAAGGCGAAAAAGCCGACCACATCCGTCACCGTGGTGACGAAGGGACCGGAAGATACTGCCGGATCGACCTTCAGACGATCAAGCAATAACGGGATCAAAATACCACCAAGTGCCGCAGCGACGAGATTGATGATCATCGCCAGCCCGATGACGAAGCCAAGATCGGCGATGCCGAAGCGGGCGAACACCACCACCGCCATGATGACCGCAAACACCACGCCGTTGAACAGGCCGACCAGCAATTCGCGGGCGACGACGCGCCGCGCGTTGCTCGGGCGCAGCTCGCGGGTGGCGAGCGCGCGCACCGCCACCGTCATGGTCTGGGTGCCGGCATTGCCGCCCTGGCTGGCGACGATGGGCATCAGCACCGCCAGCGCCACCATGCGGTGCAGTTCATCCTCGAACAGCGAGATGACGAAAGAGGCGATGTTGGCGGCGATCAGGTTCAGCAGCAGCCAGGAAAAGCGGCTCTTGGCGATGTACCAGAAGCTGTCGGACAGTTCCTCGTCGCCGGCCACGCCGCCGAGCGCCTTGAGGTCCTCGTCGGCCTCCTCCTGAATGACGTCGACGATATCGTCGATGGTCAGCACGCCGACGAGACGTCCGCCCTCGTCCACCACCGGGGCGGAGATCAGGTTGTAGCGCTCGAAGACACGGGCGACGTTCTCCTGATCGTCGGTCGCCTTCACCACGTGGCGGTCGGGCGTCACCACCTCGCCGAGCTTCACGCCACGCTTGGTGCGCAGCAGCCGGTCGAGCGGCACCGAACCGTCGAGGCGGTAGGAGGGATCGACGACGAAGACCTCGAAGAAGACGTCCGGCAGCCCCTCGGTCTCGCCGATGTAGTCCAGCGCCTGCCCGACCGTCCAGAAGGGCGGCAGCGCGATGAACTCGGTCTGCATGCGCCGGCCGGCGCTCTCTTCGGGGTAGTCCAGGCTGCGCTGCAACGCGGCGCGCTCGGGAATCGGCAGGTCGGCGAGGATCGCCTGCTTCTCGGCGTCGTCGAGGTCTTCGAGAATGTAGACCGCATCGTCGGATTCGAGGTCGCGCATGCCCTCGACGACGGTCTGGCGCGGCAGTTCCTCAAGGATCTGTAGGCGCACCGTCTCGTCGAGCTCGGTCAGCGCGGTGAAGTCGAAGTCGGCGCCGAGCAGTTCGATCATCGCCGGCCGGTCGGGAGCGGGCAGGGCTTCCAGCAGGCGGGCGAGGTCGGTCTCGTGCAGGTCGGCGACGATGGTCTTCAGCGTGGCGACGTCGCGCCTCTCGATGGCGCCGGCGACCGCTTCCACGAAGCCCGGCGTCTCGATGGGATCGGCGTCGTGTTCGGGCCCGCGCGGCGGGGCGACGAGATCGGTCTCTTCGCGCATGCGTTCTCCGGTGCGGGTGAAGGGCCGAAGACGCCATCGCCGCCTTGCGACTGCCCTCGTCCTATTTAGGGGGATTCTTGTTAATGAAGCGTCGGCGGCGGCACATTTCCACCGTCGCCAACGCCTTGTGCGGCGATCCGGTTCGCTTTGCCGCACCGGCTTTTACGGAGACGACCATGGACGAGACCACCGCCACCCGCCTCGTCGTCAGCGGCCGCGTGCAGGGCGTGGGCTACCGCGTCTGGTTCGCTCGCGAGGCGAGCCGGCGCGGGCTGAAGGGCTGGGTCCGCAACCGGCAGGACGGGTCGGTCGAGGCGCTGGTCGCGGCACCCGCCGCCGCGCTGGAGGAACTGGTCCTCGCCGCCCGCCGGGGCCCACCGGCGGCGGCGGTCACCGACATTCAGTTCGACGAGGGAACGCTCCGCGACGGCGAAGTACCCGACGGCTTCGAGGTGCGGCCGACGGCGTGGCGGCGCTAGTCCGCCTCGTCGACCACCGGGCCGAACACCGTCTCGAAGGCGCCGCGCAGCGCGAGGTCCGCATCCTCCATCGACACCGGCAGGCCGAGATCGACGAGGCTGGTGACGCCGTGCTCGCGTACGCCGCAGGGCACGATGCCCGAGAAATGCGACAGGTCCGGCTCCACGTTCAGCGAGATGCCGTGCATCGTCACCCAGCGGCGCACGCGGATGCCGATGGCGGCGATCTTGTCCTCGCCCTCCCCAGCCTTCGTGGGATGGCGCACCCAGACGCCGACGCGGTCCTCGCGGCGCTCGCCGCGTATGTTGAACGAATCGAGCGCGCGGATGAGCCATTCCTCCAGCGCCGCCACGTAGCGGCGCAGGTCCGGCTCGCGGCGCTTGAGGTCCAGCATCACATAGGCCACCCGCTGGCCGGGGCCGTGATAGGTGAACTGCCCGCCCCGCCCGGTCTCGAAGATCGGAAATCGACCGGCATCGACCAGATCCTCCGGCCGCGCGCTGGTGCCGGCGGTGTAGAGCGGGGGATGCTCCAGCAGCCACACCAGTTCGTCCTGACGCCCGGAGGCGATATCTTCCGCCAGCGCGTCCATCGCCGCCAGCGCGTCGGGATAGGCGACCGGCGCGCGCGAGACACGCCAGCGCACCGGCGGATTGCCGGGCCGCGCGAGGAGCACGGGCGACAGCGCGTCGCGGGCGATGGCGGGAGCGGTGGCGTCGTTCATGGCTCCTACATAAGCACGGCCCCGGCTTCTGTCTCCTGCACCGGGGCCCGCGCGGCCATGCGCGACGGGCAAGGCTGTCCACAGCCCCGGTCGCGGCGCGGCGGCGCGCATGCGCGGGCCTTGTGGACGCTCATTCGATCTGTTAGACGATCCCCGCTCGCGCCGGCCGCCCTCGGGCTTTCGGCAGTCAGCGATGCGGTCGTGGCGGAATTGGTAGACGCGCTGCCTTGAGGTGGCAGTGGGTAACACCGTGGAGGTTCGAGTCCTCTCGACCGCACCATTTTCTTCTGGTGCCCTGTCAGCAGAGCGTTGACATCGAAGGCCGCCGCCGCTGATGCGGCACGAATGGCGGCAGCCGGCCCTTTCCCGACTTTGATCCGACCGACGCCCCCCCCCCTTGGGCCGATAGCTGGTGGCGAGAGCGCCAGTCCTGTCGGCGGACCGTGCCGCACGTGAAAGCCGCGCCGGAATCCCGCAGCGGGTAGCCCACATATGTGGGTTGGCGATCCTGCGGGGGTGGCGACAATCCTGCTGCCTTGCCCCTCCGTCGACCGCGCGGACATCTGCACGGCATGGATGGCCATGGCCGCATCTGTGCTGGCGTCACCGGGGAACCGGATGCAGATTATTTCCGCCAGCGTCAGCCGCCCACCGTTGCCTTGTCAGGTCGCACCATGCCGCGCACGCTTCTCCTTCTTGCAGCCGTCCTTCTGCTGAGCCTGCCCGCCCGCGCGCTTGCCGAGGATGGCGGGCTCATCGCGGTCGCCAACGCGGCATGGGGCGCCGGCACGAGCCGTCCGCCGCCGCCGACGGAGGAACAATCGGCCAGGCCAGGCCATCCCGGCTGGAGCGTGAGCGAGCCTTCGGGGTGCTGGGTGTGGAATCCGGTCCCGCAGGTCGACGAGACCGTCCAGTGGAGCGGCGGCTGCAAGGAGGGCCGCGTTGACGGCGAAGGTGTCCTCGAATGGCAATTCGTCGAGGACGGAAAGCCGAACATCTCGCGCTATGAAGGCGGGTATCGCGACGGCAAGCTGCACGGGCGCGGCGTCTATGCGTCGGCCAACGGCAATCGATTCGAGGGCGAGTATCGGGACGGAATGAAGAGCGGCCACGGAGTCTTCGTCGGCGCCGACGGCCTGCGCTATGAAGGCGAGCACCGTGACGACAAGCCCGACGGGCAAGGCGTGCTCTCATGGGCGAATGGCGACCGCTACGAGGGCGATTTTCGCGGCGGCAAGCGCACCGGCCGGGGTGTTCTGGTCTGGGCCAATGGCGATCGCTACGAGGGCGACTTTCGGGACAGCGAGCGCACGGGCCGGGGCATCTATGTCTGGGCCAACGGCAACCGCTACGAGGGCGACTTCCTTAAAGGCGCGCTGAATGGCCGGGGCGTCTTCGACTGGGCCGACGGCGATCACTACGAAGGTGACTTCAAGGACGACAAGCGCACCGGCTATGGCCGCTTCGTCGAAGCCGATGGCGACCGCTACGATGGCGAGTACCGCGACGACGAGAGGCACGGGCGCGGCGTCTATGTCTGGGCCAACGGCGAACGCTACGACGGCGAGTACCGGAACGGCGAGAGAAACGGGCGCGGCGTCTACGTCTGGCCCAATGGCGAGCGTTATGAAGGCGCGTATCGCGACAACAAGCGGAACGGGCAAGGCAGCTATTACTGGCCGAACGGGAACCGCTACGAGGGCGAGTACCGCGATGACGACCGGCACGGGCACGGGGTGTTCGTGTGGATCGATGGCGACCGCTACGAGGGTGCCTACCGCAACAACCGGCCGCACGGTCAGGGCGCCTACTACAGCACCCAGGACGGCTGGTTTCGCGGCAATTGGCGCAATGGCTGCTTCAGGAGCGGCAGCAAGACAGCCGCGATCGGTCGCCCGATTTCGGAGTGCAAGTAGCCGGCGCCACGCGCAGCCCGAGCATGGCGCTGGGGGCGCCTGCGTTCAGTTGCCCGCCGGCGCGGCGGCGGTGCGGGGCGGGGCCGGCACGATGTGCACGACGCGGTAGCCCTTTTCCTTCAGCGCGGCAAAGAAGTCCGGCAGCATCTTCAGCGTCTGGCCGCGCGTGTCGTGGAACAGGATGATGCCGCGCCCCACATGGTCGAGCCGCGCCATCACCAGATCGAGCTGCTCCTGCGGGCTCATCGGGTTCCAGTCCGACGCCCACAGATCGGCGCCGAACACGCCGATGCCGCGCTGCTTCATGTAATCCAGCAGCGTCGGCGAGGAGCCGAAGCCGGGGAAGCGGAAGAACGGCACGCGCGGATGCACGCCCGCCTCACCGTAGGCCGCCCTGTCGTCTGCCCTCAGCCCCTTCTCGATGTCGGCGATGGCCTTGTCATAGGGCATATCGGCCAGCGTCATCGGATGCGTCATGCTGTGATGGCCGACCGTGTGACCCTCGGCGATCTCGCGGCGGACGAGATCGGGATGGGCGGCGGCGTTGCGACCGACCACGAAGAAGGTCGCCCGCACGCATTCCTTCGACAGCGCCTTCAGCACGCCGGGCGTCGTCGCCGGCAGCGGACCGTCGTCGAAGGTCAGCACGACCTCCCGGTCGGCGAGGTCCAGCGTCTGCGGGAAATGCTTGGTGCCGACCTCCAGCCCGTTCGGGTCCACCTCCATCACGCGGGAGGTGCCGAGCCGCCCGGCGCAGTCGGCGGCCCTGACGGGAGCCGACAGGGGCAGGCTCGCCGTGCACACCGCCACAAGGAGGGCAAGGCGGAGAAGGCGCGGCATGGTCGGGAATCCGGTGTCGTGGCAGTCGGCATCTGCCTAGCCCATCACCGGCCGGCGCGCCATCCGGGCTCACCCGCGCCCGGCGCGCGCCAGCTTCCCGCGCGCCGCATGATTGACGTCGCGTCCCTCTGGCGTCCCTATGGCCGCCGCGACGTCAGCTTTCCGGCGCGTCGACGATGGGGTCGTATTGCGTGGCGTCGAAGCCGAGCACGCTCCAGCTCTGCTGCATGTGCGGGGGCAGCGGCGCGGAGACGTCGATCAGCCGGTCGCCGCGCGGATGTGGGATGACAAGGCGCCGCGCCAGCAGGTGCAGCCGGTTCTGCAACCCGCCCGGCAGCGGCCAGTTCTCGACGTTGAAATATTTCGGGTCGCCGACGATGGGGTGGCCGATATGGGCGGCGTGGGCGCGAAGCTGGTGGGTCCGCCCCGTCACCGGCTTGAGCGAGAGCCAGGCGAGCTTCTGCGCCGCGTGGTCGACCACGGCGTAGTAGGAGATGGCGTGGCTCGCCTCGTCGTCGCCGTGGCGGGCGACGCGCATCTTCTCGGCGGCCTCGTCCTTGGCGAGATAGGTGGAGATGCGCCCCTGCGCCGGGCGCGGCACGCCGGGGACCAGCGCCCAGTAGATTTTCCGCGCCGCGCGCGAGCGGAAGGTCTTGGCCAGCGTCGAGGCGGCAAGGCGCGACTTCGCCACCAGCAGGATGCCGGACGTGTCCTTGTCGATGCGGTGCACGAGGCGCGGCTTCTGCCCGTCCGCGCCGCGCAGCGCCTCCAGCATGCCGTCGACGTGGCGATAGGTGCCCGAGCCGCCCTGCACCGCGAGGCCGAACGGCTTGTTGAGCACCAGCACGTCGCGGTCCTCGAACAGCATCATGTCCTTGAGGGCGCGGAAATCCTTGTCGTCCGAGCTGGCACGCAACACCGCGGGGGCAGCGATTTCCTCGCCCTCGCCTGCCGGGCGCCGGGGCCGCGGCGGCGCCTCGCCGCGCGCCCTCGCCTCCTCCGCCTCCATATGATCGGCGGCGGAAAGCTGCGGCTTCTCCTCCAGCGGCGGGATGCGAATGCTCTGGCCGGCTTCAAGGCGCGAATTGGTTTTCACCCGCCCGCCATCGACGCGCACCTGCCCGCTGCGCAGCAGCTTCTGCAGATGGCCGAAGGATAGGTCCGGGTAGTGCGTCTTGAACCAGCGGTCGAGCCGCATGCCCTCTTCGTCCGGGTCGACGCGGCGTGTCTCAACGGCCATGGATCGGTTACTCCTCGCCCCAGCACATAGCCGAGACGGAGGCCGCCGTCACGCGAGAGCGCGCATCAGGGCGAGGCCGGCGAACACGCCGACGAGGGACAGCACAACCGAGCCGCCGACATAGAGCGCGGCGAGCCCCATCTCCCCGCGCTCGACCAGCATCGCCGTCTCCAGCGAGAAGGAGGAGAAGGTGGTGAAGCCGCCGAGCACGCCGGTGATGATGAAGGCCTTGGCGTACATGCTCCAGGCGATATCCGCCTTGAAGGCCAGCCAGCCGGCGACCAGCCCGATGACCGTGGAGCCGATGATGTTGATCGCCATCGTGCCGATGGGAAACCCCAGGCCGAACTGACGCATGGCGAACAGCCCGACCGCGTTGCGCAGCACGCCGCCAATACCGGCGCCGACGAAGATCAGAAAGAATCCATACACGCCGGCGCCCTCGCCCTTCTGTCCGGTTTCACCTACTTGCCGTTCCGGCGCTCCGCGCGCAGCCGCGCCCAGTACTCCAGACGCTTCTTCACCTCGCGCTCGAAGCCGCGCTCGTTCGGCGCGTAGAAGTCTGCCCTGGGATCGCCGGCGAGCTCTTCGGGAAAGAACTCCTGTCCCGCATAGGCATCGGGAAAATCGTGATCGTAGCGGTAGCCGGCATGGTAGCCGAGTTCCTTCATCAGCTTGGTCGGCGCGTTCAATATGTGCTTGGGCGGCGGCAGCGAGCCGGTCTTCTGCGCCAGCGCCAGCGCCGCGTTGAAGGCGGAATAGGCGGCGTTCGATTTCGGCGCCGTCGCGACATAGGCGATGGCCTGTGCCAGGAACAGCCGGCCTTCCGGCCAGCCCACGCGCTCGAAGGCGGTCCACGCCGCCACCACCTGCGGCATCGCCTGCGGGTCGGCCATGCCGACATCTTCCGACGCCGCGCAGCACAGGCGGCGGAACACCGTGCCGGGGTCCTCGCCGCCGGTGAGCATGCGTGCGGCCCAGTACATGGCGCCGTTCACGTCCGAGCCGCGCAGGCTCTTATGGAAGCAGCTCAGCAGGTTGTAATGCTCGTCCTGCCCCTTGTCGTAGATCGGCGCCCGCTTCTGCATGGTGGCGGCGAGGCCCTCCACGTCGAGGTCCGGCCCCTCGGGCAGCGAGAGCAGTTCCTCGGCGAGGCCAAGCAGATAGCGCCCGTCGCCATCCGCCATGCCGGCGAGCGCCGCGCGTGCTTCCGAATCGAGCGGCAGGCGGCGGCCCTCCGTCTCCTCGGCGCGCCGCAGCAGGCCCTCGATAGCATCCGCGTCGAGCGGCTTGAACACCAGAACCCGCGCGCGCGAGAGCAGCGCGGCGTTCAGCTCGAAGGACGGGTTCTCCGTCGTCGCGCCGATCAGCGTGATGGTGCCGTCTTCCATGACGGGCAGGAAGCCGTCCTGCTGGGCGCGGTTGAAGCGGTGGATCTCGTCGACGAAGAGCAGCGTGCCCTGCCCGATGGCGCGGCGCCCGCGCGCAGCCTCGAACACTTTCTTCAGATCGGCGACGCCGGTGAAGATGGCGGAGATCTGCTCGAAATGCAGGTCCGTCTCGCGCGCCAACAGCCGCGCGACGGTCGTTTTGCCGGTGCCGGGCGGACCCCAGAAGACCAGCGAGCCGAGCGCGCGGTTGGCCAGCATGCGGGTCAGCATGCCGTCCGGCCCGGTCAGGTGCTCCTGCCCGACCACTTCGGCGAGGCGCTGGGGGCGCAGCCGGTCGGCCAGCGGGCGCGGCGCCTGCCCTTCCATTCCGGCGCTGGCGAAAAGATCGCTCACCTATGCCTCAGCCCGGCAGCAGCGCGGAGATCACCCGCCCGCCGCGCTGGAGCGTTACCCGCCACGCCCGCGATGGCACGCGCGTGATGCGCTCGAGATCGTCCGTGGTGGTGATCGGGCTGCCATTGATGTCGAGGATGACGTCGCCCGGCCGGAAGCTGGTGCGCTCGGCCGGCGAGCCCTCGTCCACCGAGGTGATCACCACGCCCTTGGTCGCCCCCATGGTGCGCATCTCCTCCATCACCGCCGGCGACAGATTCACCACCGTGGCGCCCGACAGCGGCGAGCGGCCCTTCAGCGTCAGCTCGTTGCGCGGCACCGTCTCCGGCGCCGCCTCCAGCCCGACGCTCAACGCCGCCGGCTTGCCCTGCCGCACGATGCCGATCTCCACCGAGCCGCCGAGCGGGCGGGTCGCGAAGCGGAAGCCGAAGGCGTCGGGATCGTCCACCTCCTGCCCGGCGACGGCGACGATGAGGTCGCCCGCCTTCAGGCCCGCCTTGGCGGCCGGGCTGCCGGGCAGCACGTTCTGCACCAGCGCGCCGGTCGGGCGGCCGACATCCAGCCCCTCTGCAATGTCGGAAGTCACTTCCTGCAAGTCGGCGCCGAGCCAGGGCCGCCGCACCACCTTGCTGCCGGAGAGCGCCGACTGCAGCACCACCCGCACCATGTCGGCGGGAATGGCGAAGCCGATGCCTTGCGAGCCGCCCGAACGCGAGAAGATGGCGGTATTGATTCCCACCACGCGCCCGGCCCCGTCCACCAGCGCCCCGCCGGAATTGCCGGGATTGATGGCGGCGTCGGTCTGGATGAAGAAGCCGTAATCGGTGATGCCGCGCTGGGTGCGGGCGAGCGCGGAAACGATGCCTTGCGTCACCGTCTGGCCGACGCCGAACGGGTTGCCGATGGCGAGCACGATGTCGCCGACCTGGAGGTCGTCGGAGGAACCCAGCGTCGCCGAAGGAAATGCTCCCTTAGCGCCATTGATGCGCAGGATGGCGATGTCGGTGCGCGGGTCGCGCAGCACCACCTCGGCGTCGTATTCGCGCTTGTCGGCGAGCGAAAGCCGGATCTCGTCGGCGCCGTCGATGACGTGGTTGTTGGTCACCACGATGCCGGAGGGATCGACCAGCACGCCCGAGCCCAGCGAGCGCTGGATGCGCTCGCGCGGCATGTCGAGGCCCGGCACGTCCGGGCTGCCACGGTCGCCGAAGAAGCGGCGGAAGAACGGATCGTCGAGGAGCGGATTGCTGGCGCGCGGCGCCGTCTTCATCGCGTAGACGTTGACGATGGCCGGCGCCGTACGCGCCACGATCGGTGCGAAGCTCAGGCCGATCTCGGCGCGCGAGGCCGGCACGCGCGGCCCGCCGGCGGAGGGCGCGGGAGCCTGTGCGAGGGCGGGAGTGGCGAGAAGCAGCGCGGCGGCAAGGAGGGCGAAGCGTTTCATGCCCCAGATATAGCCCCCGGGCGCCGGCCGAAAAAGGGCAAGTGCCCCATCACGGCGGTTGATTATCTCCGCCCGCGCCGAAGCACCGGCGCAAAAGAAAAGGGGCGGTGAAACCGCCCCTCGTTCCGTCATTCGCTGCCGTCGCGGATCAGGCCGCGGCGGCTTCTTCGGCCTTGCTGGCCTCGAGGCGGGCGAGATCGGCGGCGCCCTTGGCGCTCTCGTCGCGATCCACCAGCTCGATCACGGCGATGGCGGCCGAATCACCGTGGCGGAAGCCCGCCTTGATGATGCGGGTGTAGCCACCGTTGCGCTCCTTGTAGCGCGGGCCGATCACGTCGAAGAGCTTGCGCACGACGGCGACGTCGCGCACTTCGGCGATCGCCTGGCGGCGGGCGTGCAGGCCGCCACGCTTGCCGAGAGTGATCAGCTTCTCGACCACCGGGCGAAGATCCTTCGCCTTCGGCAGGGTCGTGATGATCTGCTCATGGGTGATCAGCGCCTGCGCCATGTTGGCGAACATGGCCTTGCGGTGTTCCGCGGTCCGGTTGAACCGGCGATAAGCTTTGCCGTGGTTCATGGCGAGTTTCCTGTCGTGCGACGGCTTTCGAGCCGAGAGTTGCGATTACGGCTCGATGCCGCGTTCAATGCTCAATAGTGATCTTCGAACCGCTTGGCGAGATCCTCGATGTTCTCGGGCGGCCAGCCGGGCACTTCCATGCCGAGGTGCAGGCCCATGGAAGCGAGAACTTCCTTGATCTCGTTCAGCGACTTGCGGCCGAAGTTCGGGGTACGGAGCATCTCCGCCTCGGTCTTCTGGATCAGGTCGCCGATGTAGACGATGTTGTCGTTCTTCAGGCAGTTGGCCGAACGCACCGACAGTTCGAGCTCGTCCACCTTCTTCAGCAGCGCCGGGTTGAAGGGCAGCTCCTGGATGGCCGGGCTCTCGGTCTCGCGCTTGGGCTCCTCGAAATTCACGAAGATTTCGAGCTGGTCCTGCAGGATGCGCGCGGCATAGGCCAGCGCATCCTCGGGGCTCACCGAGCCGTTGGTCTCGATGGTGAGGGTCAGCTTGTCATAATCGAGGATCTGTCCCTCGCGGGTGTTCTCGACCTTGTAGGAGACCTTCTTGACCGGCGAGTAGAGGCTATCGACCGGGATGAGGCCGATCGGCGCGTCCTCGGGACGGTTACGGTCGGCCGCGACATAGCCCTTGCCGGTGTCGACGGTGAACTCCATGCGAATCTCGGCGCCGTCGTCGAGCGTGCAGAGCACGAGCTCGGGGTTCAGCACCTGCACGTCGCCCACGGTCTGGATGTCACCGGCGGTGACGACGCCCGGACCCTGCTTCTTCACCACCATGCGCTTGGGGCCGTCGCCGGCCATCTTGATGGCGATGTCCTTGATGTTGAGGATGATGTCGGTCACATCCTCGCGCACGCCCGGGATCGAGGAGAACTCGTGCAGCACGCCGTCGATGTGCACCGACGTCACCGCCGCGCCCTGGAGCGAGGACAGCAGGATGCGGCGTAGCGCGTTGCCGAGCGTCTGGCCGAAGCCACGCTCAAGCGGCTCGGCGACCACGGTCGCAAGGCGCTTCGGATCGCTGCCGACCGCGACCTCAAGCTTCTCGGGCTTGATCAGCTCTTGCCAGTTCTTCTGAATCACGACGTCACCCTTGGTTTCGACGGTGCCCCGGACACCCTGGCCGGCAGCTCCGTCCCCGGCCTCGGCCGGTTAGGTAATGCCAAACGCAGTGGCCCCTGCGGCGCACGGAGCGCCGCTGGATGAATAGCGTCAGACGCGCCGACGCTTGCGCGGACGGCAGCCATTGTGCGGGATCGGCGTAACGTCGCGGATCGACGTCACGGTGAAGCCCGCGGCCTGGAAGGCGCGCAGCGCCGACTCGCGGCCGGAACCCGGACCCGACACCTCGACCTCGATGGTGCGCATGCCGTGATCGGCGGCCTTGCGGGCGCAATCCTCGGCGGCGACCTGCGCGGCGTAAGGGGTCGACTTGCGCGAACCCTTGAAACCCATGGCGCCGGCCGAAGACCAGGCGATGGTGTTGCCCTGCGCGTCGGTGATGGTGATCATGGTGTTGTTGAACGACGCATTCACATGCGCGACGCCGGAGGCAATGTTCTTGCGCTCGCGGCGCTTGATGCGGGCAACTTCTTTAGCCATAGACCCTTGATCCTTCAGGCGCGCCCGTCATTCCAGGCGCTCGGGACGATACTCGCAGCGAATGCGCCGGCCGCACGGGGCGCCGGCGCTGTCCGGCGGGCCGAAGCCCGCCGCGAATTACTTCTTCTTGCCGGCGATCGGCTTGGCCGGACCCTTGCGGGTGCGGGCATTCGTGTGGGTGCGCTGGCCGCGCACCGGCAGGCCGCGACGGTGACGCAGGCCGCGATAGCAGCCCAGGTCCATCAGGCGCTTGATGTTCATCGAGACTTCGCGGCGCAGGTCGCCCTCGACCAGATAGTCGCGGTCGATGGTCTCGCGAATCTGCAGCACTTCCTGGTCGGTGAGCTGGTTCACGCGACGCTCGAGCGGAATGCCGACCTTCTCGACGATATCAGCCGCGTTCTTCGCGCCAATGCCGTGAATGTACTGAAGCGCGATGATGACGCGCTTGTTGGTCGGGATGTTAACGCCTGCAATACGAGCCACGTCGTCTTCTCCATCTGCTCCGGCAGAGCCGGAAGTTTGAAACCCCGCGTCCGGTGGAGGCCGGCCCTTGCGGAGATACGCACGAGGCCGCGCGACATCAGCACATGATGTCGATGCGCGGCACCCGCTTGAGTGAAGCGCGGCACATAGAGCGATTCCGCCCACATGTCAAGCCGCAGTAGCGAGACTCAGACGGTTTCGAGAACGTCCGAGATCGCCTTCGTCACGTCGTCGATCGGCTGCATGCCGTCGATGGCCACCAGCAGCCCTCGCCCGGAGTAGTAGGGCGCGACCACGGCGGTGTCCCGGTTGAAGGCTTCCAGACGCGTCTTGAAGACTTCCGGGTCGTCATCCTTGCGCACCGGCTCGCCGCGCGCGGCGGTCTCCTTGGCACGCTGCATGATGCGATGGACCAGCTTGTCCTGATCGACCTTGAGCTCGATCACGGCGTCGAGCTTCAGGCCCTTCTCGGTCAGGATGGCGTCGAGAGCCTCGGCCTGGGCCACCGTGCGCGGGAAGCCGTCGAGGATGAAGCCCTTGGCGGCGTCCGGCTCGTCGATGCGATCGGAGATGATGCCGATCACGATGTCGTCGGAGACGAGCTGGCCCGCATCCATCACCGCCTTGGCCTTGAGGCCGACCGGCGTGCCGTTGCGAACCGCCTCCCGCAGCATGTCGCCGGTCGAGAGCTGCACGATGCCGTGCCGCGCCACCAGCCGCTGCGCCTGCGTGCCCTTCCCCGCCCCCGGCGGGCCGAGCAGTATGAGCCTCATCGGCGCTTCCCCCTGAGCTTGGCCTTCTTGACCAGCCCCTCATATTGATGCGCCAGCAGATGCCCCTGGACCTGAGCCACCGTATCCATGGTCACGCTCACCACGATCAGCAGCGAGGTGCCGCCGAAGTAGAAGGGGACCGCCGCATACGAGATCAGGATCTCGGGGAACAGGCACACAATCGCAAGGTAAGCCGCACCGATGACGGTGATGCGAGTCAGCACATAGTCGATGTAGTCGGCGGTGCGCTCGCCGGGCCGGATGCCGGGGATGAAGCCGCCGTGCTTCTTCAGGTTGTCCGCCGTCTCGGTCGGGTTGAATACGATGGCGGTGTAGAAGAAGCAGAAGAACACGATCAGCAGCACGTAGAGCAGCATGAACAGCGGCTGGCCGTGGCCGATGAGCGTGGTGACGGTGGTCAGCCAGCCCGGCCCCTGCCCCTGCATGAAGCTCGCGACCGTGGTCGGGATGAGCAGCAGCGAGGAGGCGAAGATCGGCGGGATGACGCCCGACGTGTTCAGCTTCAGCGGCAGGTGCGAGGACTGGCCCTCATACACCTTGTTGCCGACCTGGCGCTTCGGATACTGGATCAGCAGTCGGCGCTGCGCGCGCTCCATGAACACGATGAACATGATGACCGCGACGGCCATCAGGATCACCGCCAGGATGATGCCGGTCGACAGCGCGCCCTGACGGCCGAGCTCCAGCGTGTTGGCAATCGCCGAGGGCAGCTCCGCCACGATGCCGGCGAAGATGATCAGCGAGATGCCGTTGCCGATGCCACGCGAGGTGATCTGCTCGCCGAGCCACATCAGGAACATGGTGCCGCCGGTCAGGGTGATGACCGTCGAGATGATGAAGAACCAGCCGGGATCCGAGACCACGGCGCCCGAGCCCTGGAGGCCCACGGCGATGCCGTAGGACTGGAACACGGCGAGCACCACGGTGAGGTAGCGCGTGTACTGGTTGATCTGCTTGCGGCCGGACTCGCCTTCCTTCTTCAGCGCTTCCAGCGTCGGGGAGACGGTGGTCAGGAGCTGAATGATGATGGAGGCCGAGATGTACGGCATGATGTTCAGGGCGAAGATCGCCATGCGCGAGACCGCGCCGCCCGAGAACATGTTGAACAGGCCGATGATGCCCTGCTGCGCCGTGCGGAACACGTCGGCGAGCGCGTCGGGATTGATTCCCGGCATCGGGATGTAGGTGCCCAGCCGATAAACGAGAAGCGCACCCAGGGTGAACCAGATGCGCTTCTTCAGTTCGTCGGCTTTTGCCAGAGCACCGAAGTTGAGGTTTGCCGCGAGCTGTTCTGCTGCCGAGGCCATGGTGGCTCCGCTCCTCGTCTGTGCCCTGTAAGTTCGGTAAGGCCTGACTTAAGCGTCAGGCCGCCGTTTCGCCAGTCTCGGCCTTCGAGACGAGCAGCGTCACGGTGCCGCCGGCCTTCTCGACCGCCTCGACGACCGACTTGGTGGCATGCGCGACTTCGAGCTTGACCTTCGCGGTCAGCTCGCCGCCGCCCAGCACGCGCACGCCGTCCTTGGCGCGGCGCAGCACGCCCGCCTCGACGAGCGTCGCCTGGGTCACGACCGCCTTGGCGTCCAGCTTGCCGGCATCGACGGCGGCCTGGATGCGACCGAGGGTGACCTCGTTCCAGTCCAGCGCGAAGATGTTGTGGAAGCCGCGCTTGGGCAGGCGACGATGGATCGGCATCTGGCCGCCCTCGAAGCCCTTGATCGCCACGCCGGTGCGCGAGGTCTGACCCTTCACGCCACGGCCGGCGGTCTTGCCCTTGCCGGAGCCGATGCCGCGGCCGACGCGCATCCGCTTCTTGCGGGCGCCTTCGTTGTCCTTGATCTCGTTCAGGCTCATCGCCAGTCTCCTTGCCGTCACGCTTCGACGACGCGGACGAGGTGGCGGACCTTATAGATCATGCCACGCACCGCCGGGGTGTCTTCGAGCGTCGAACGACGCCCGAGCTTGTTGAGGCCGAGGCCGATCAGCGTCGCGCGCTGATCGTCGGGACGGCGGATCGGGCTGCCGGTCTGCTCCACCGTGACGGTGGTCTTCGCAGCGGCCTTCTGGGTGCTCTTCGCCATGATTAGCTTCCTACCTCTCAGGCGGCTCAGTCGGTCGCTTCCGCGTCATCGACGCGGCGGCGGGACTGAAGCTGCGACACCTTCAGGCTGCGGCGGGCAGCCACGAGGCGGGGGCTGTCCTGGTTCTTCAGCGCATCGAAGGTCGCGCGGACCATGTTGTACGGGTTGGACGAGCCAAACGACTTCGCCACCACGTCCTGCATGCCGAGCGTCTCGAAGACGGCGCGCATCGGGCCGCCAGCGATGATGCCGGTACCGGCCGGGGCGGCGCGCAGGATGACCTTGCCGGCGCCGTGATGGCCGTGCACGTCATGATGCAGCGTGCGGCCCTCGCGCAGCGGCACGCGGATCAGCGCGCGCTTGGCGGCTTCCGTGGCCTTGCGGATGGCTTCCGGCACTTCACGGGCCTTGCCGTGGCCGAAGCCGACGCGGCCCTTCTGGTCGCCCACGACGACCAGCGCCGCGAAGCCGAAGCGACGGCCACCCTTCACAACCTTCGCGACACGGTTGATGTGGACCAGCTTGTCCACGAACGTGTTGTCGCGATCTTCGCGTTCACGCTCACGTTCACGAGCCATGATCTTATCCTCGTCGTTCTGCGGGGGATCCCGCTCGTGATCTCAGAAGTTGAGACCGCCCTCGCGGGCGGCTTCGGCGAGCGCCTTGACGCGGCCGTGATAGATGAAGGCGCCGCGGTCGAACACCACGTCCTTCACACCGGCCGCGACGGCGCGTTCCGCCACGAGCTTGCCGATCGCCTCGGCCGCCGCGATGTCCGCGCCGGTCTTGAGGCTGTCCCGCAGGGTCTTCTCGAGCGTCGAGGCGGCCGCGAGGGTCACGCCGCGCGCGTCGTCGATGATCTGCGCATAGATGTGCTTCGACGAGCGATGCACCGAGAGGCGCGGCCGCCCGTTCGCCGTCGAGCGGAGTGCACGACGGACACGCGCCTTGCGGCGCTCGGTAGCGTCCTGATACTGAGCCATGGTTCGGGTCCGTTACTTCTTCTTGCCTTCCTTGCGGAAGATGAACTCGCCGGCGTACTTGACGCCCTTGCCCTTGTAGGGCTCGGGGCCACGGTAATCGCGGATCTCGGCGGCAACCTGACCGACCTTCTGCCGGTCGATGCCGGAGATGACGATCTCGGTCGGCTTCGGGGTGACGATCTGGATCCCTTCCGGGATCGGGTAGTTCACGTCGTGGCTGAAGCCGAGCGCCAGGCTCAGATTCTTGCCCTGCACCGCGGCGCGATAACCGACGCCGTTGATCTCGAGCTTCTTCTCGAAGCCCTTGGTGACGCCTTCGACAAGGTTCGACACCAGCGTGCGGGAAAGACCCCACATCGCCTTGTGGCGGTTGGTCTCGCCGTTGAGCGAGAACAGGATGGCCCCGTCCTCGAGCTTCACGCCGATCTCGTCGACGACCTTCACTTCCAGGGCGCCCTTGGGGCCCTTGACCTTCACCGTCTGGCCGTCGACCGTCGCGGTGACGCCGGCGGGAATAGAGACGGGTGCTTTACCGATCTTGGACATGTGCTCTCTCTCCTCCCCGATCAGAAGACCGTGAAGAGGACCTCGCCGCCCACGTTCTTATCGCGGGCTTCGTGGTCCGCCATCACGCCCTGCGGCGTGGAGACGACAGCGACGCCAAGGCCGTTGGCGACGCGGGGAAGGGTCTTGACCGACGAGTAGACGCGGCGGCCCGGCTTCGACACGCGGGAGATCTCGCGGATCACCGGCTCGCCGTCATAGTACTTGAGCTCGATCTCGAACTCCGTACGCCCGTTGACGGGCTCGCCGGCGGTGTAGCCGCGGATGAAGCCCTCGGACGTCAGGACGTCCAGCACGCTGGCGCGCAAGCGCGAGCCGGGAGTGCTGATCTTTTCCTTGCGACGCATCTGGGCGTTGCGGATACGGGTGATGAGATCGCCGATGGGATCAGACGTGGACATGGGTCGACCCTCCTCACCAGCTCGACTTGACGAGGCCGGGCACCTGGCCCTGCGAACCGAGTTCGCGGAGCGCAATGCGGCTCATCTTAAGCTTGCGATAATACGCACGCGGACGACCGGTGACTTCGCACCGGTTGCGGATGCGCACCTTCGCCGAATTACGGGGCAGCTCCGCGAGCTTGAGGACCGCCGCGAAGCGCTCCTCGATCGGCAGCTCCTTGTTGCTCACCAGGGCCTTGAGACGCGAACGCTTGCCGGAATAGTTCTTCGCGAGCTTCCGGCGGTGTTCGTTCTTCTCGACCGCGCTCTTCTTCGCCATATGATCTTGCTCCTAGTCTCCGCGTTTGGGGCCTTCGCCCCACTGCCGGAAGGGGATGCTTACTGACGGAACGGGAAATTGAGGGCCTTCAGAAGCGCGCGCGCCTCGTCGTCCGTCTTTGCCGTCGTCACGACGATGATGTCCATGCCCCACGCCTGATCAACCTTGTCGTAGTTGATCTCGGGGAACACGATGTGCTCCTTGATGCCGAGGGCATAGTTGCCGCGGCCGTCGAAGCTCTTCGGATTCAGGCCACGGAAGTCACGCACGCGGGGCAGCGCGATGTTCACGAGCCGATCGACGAACTCGTACATACGCACCTTGCGAAGGGTGACCTTCGCGCCGACCGGCTGGTTCTCGCGCAGACGGAAGTTCGAGATCGCCTGGCGGGCCCGGGTGACAACCGGCTTCTGGCCGGCGATCAGCGCCAGGTCGCCTGCAGCGTTCTGGACCTTCTTGGTGTCGGCGGTGGCTTCGCCCACGCCCATGTTGATGACGACCTTCTCGATGGTCGGCACTTCCATGGGGTTCGCGTAACCGAACTCCTCGATCAACTTCTTGCGGACCACGTCCTCATAGAAGGACTTCAGTCGCGGCGTGTAATTGGCCTCAGCCATCGATCTTCTCCCCCGAGCGCTTGGCGACGCGCACCTTGGTGCCGTCCGCCTGCACAAGGAAACCGACGCGCGTCGGCTTGCCGTCTTTCGGATCGGCGATCGCGATGTTCGACAGGTCGATCGGGGCCTCCTTGGAGATGATCCCGCCTTCCTGGTTCGCGCTCTGCCGCTGGTGGCGCTTCACGAGGTTGACGCCGCGCACGCGGGCGGTCCCCTCCTTCGGAAGCACCTCGAACACCTCGCCCGAGCGACCCTTGTCGCGACCGGCGAGAACGACGACCTTGTCGCCCTTCTTAATCTTGGCGGCCATCACAGCACCTCCGGCGCCAGCGAGATGATCTTCATGTGGTTCTTCGCGCGAAGCTCGCGCGGAACCGGCCCGAAGATACGCGTGCCGACCGGCTCCTTGTTGTTGTTGATCAGCACGGCCGCATTGCGGTCGAAGCGGATCACCGAACCGTCGACGCGGCGGATGTCCTTGGCCGTGCGAACCACGACCGCCTTCATCACGTCGCCCTTCTTCACGCGGCCGCGCGGAATAGCTTCCTTCACCGACACCACGATGATGTCACCGACATGGGCATACTTGCGCTTCGAACCGCCAAGCACCTTGATGCACATGACGCGACGCGCACCGGAATTGTCCGCCACGTCGAGATTGGTCTGCATCTGGATCATGACGCACCTATTTCTCGCAAAAACCGCGCGCAACCGTCACCGGTGCGCGCCCCTCAATCCCGTTTCCGGGCGCTCAGACTTCAGCCCGCTTCTCGCCCTGGACCACGATCCAGTTCTTGAGCTTGGACAAGGGGCGGTGCTCCTCGATCCAGACGGTGTCGCCTTCCTTCCACACATTGCCCTCATCATGGGCATGGTACTTCTTGGACCGGCGGACGGTCTTCTTCAGCAGCGGATGGGTGAAACGGCGCTCGACGCGGACCACGACGGTCTTGTCCTGCTTGTCGCTCACCACGACGCCCTGCAGCATACGCTTCGGCATCGCCCTCTCCTCACTTAGCCTTGGCCGCAGACGCGGCCTTCTGCGCCTGGACGGTCTTGACCCGCGCGATGTCGCGGCGGACCTGACGCACCCGCGCCGTGTTCTCGAGCTGGCCCGTCGCCTTCTGGAAGCGCAGGTTGAACTGCTCCTTCTTCAGGCCCAGCAGGTTGTCCTGCAGCTCGTCGACGGTCTTCGTCCGAATGTCGGAAATCTTGGTCATACTTCCCTCCATCACTCGGCGATACGTTCGACGAAGCGGGTCTTGATCGGCAGCTTGGCAGCCGCCAGGCGCAGGGCCTCGCGGGCGATGTCCTGGCTCACGCCGTCGATCTCGAACATGATGCGGCCGGGCTTGATCTTGGCGGCCCAGTAATCCGGCGCGCCCTTGCCCTTGCCCATGCGGACTTCGGTCGGCTTGGAGGAGACCGGCACGTCCGGGAACACCCGGATCCACACGCGGCCCGCACGCTTCATGTGGCGGGTCAGCGCGCGGCGAGCGGCCTCGATCTGGCGCGCGGTCACGCGCTCCGGCTCGACGGCCTTCAGCCCGAACTGGCCGAAATTGAGGTCAGTTCCGCCCTTCGCAGCGCCGTGGATGCGGCCCTTGAACTGCTTGCGAAACTTCGTGCGCTTTGGTTGCAGCATATCGCGCCTCTTATTCCTTCTGTCTCAACTCACGCCGCGTCGCGGCGCGAGGAGCGACCACCCGACGGCTCACCTTCCGAAAGGCGCTTGTCCTGCGCCATCGGATCGTGCTCCAGGATCTCGCCCTTGAAGATCCAGACCTTGACACCGCAGGTGCCGTAGGTCGTGAAGGCGGTGGCCGTACCGTAATCCACGTCCGCGCGCAAGGTGTGAAGCGGCACGCGCCCTTCACGATACCATTCGAGGCGGGCGATCTCCGCGCCGCCGAGGCGGCCCGAGCAGTTGATACGGATGCCTTCGGCGCCCAGACGCATCGCCGACTGCACGGCGCGCTTCATGGCGCGACGGAACGCCACACGGCGCTCAAGCTGCTGGGCGATCGATTCGGCCACGAGGCGCGCGTCGATTTCCGGCTTCCGAATCTCGACGATGTTGATGAAGACTTCCGAGTTGGTCATCTCGGAGACCTTCTTGCGCAGCTTGTCGATGTCCGCGCCCTTCTTGCCGATCACCACGCCCGGACGAGCCGAGTGGATGGTGACGCGGCACTTCTTGTGCGGGCGCTCGATGACGATCTTCGACACCGCAGCCTGCTTCAGCATCTTCTGAAGCACTTCGCGGATCTTGATGTCCTCGTGCAGCAGCTGGCCGTACTCGCCCTTGCCGGCGAACCAGCGCGAGTCCCAGGTGCGGTTGATGCCGAGCCGCAGCCCGACCGGGTTGACCTTCTGACCCATCAGGCCTTCTCCTCGACTTCACGCACCACGATCGTGATATGCGAGAACGGCTTCTCGATACGGCTCGCCCGACCGCGGGCGCGCGCCGCGAAGCGCTTCATCACCAGGCCCTTGCCGACATGGGCCTCGGCGACGACGAGATCGTCGACGTCCAGCTCATGGTTGTTCTCGGCATTGGCGATGGCCGATTCCAGGCACTTCCTCACATCGCCGGCAATCCGCTTGCGCGAGAACTGCAGGTCCGCGAGAGCGACCGAAACCTTCTTGCCGCGGATCAGGCCCGCGACGAGGTTGAGCTTCTGGGGGCTCACGCGAAGATTGCGAGCGACCGCCTTGGCTTCCGTATCCGCGAGCGTGCGCGGACGAGCTGCCTTACCCATGACCCTGCCTCACTTCCGCTTGGCTTTCTTGTCCGCCGCATGCCCGTAATAGGTACGGGTCGGGGCGAACTCGCCGAACTTGTGGCCAACCATGTCCTCGGAGACCGACACCGGGACATGCTTGTTTCCGTTGTAGACGCCGAAGGTGATCCCCACGAACTGCGGGAGGATCGTGGAGCGGCGGCTCCAGATCTTGATGACGTCGTGACGGCCCGAAGAACGAGCGGCTTCCGCCTTCTTGAGGAGGTAGCCGTCGACGAACGGACCTTTCCAGACCGATCGAGACATAGTTCAGATTCCCTCGCTCACTTCTTGCGGGCGTGCCGGCTCGACACGATGAACTTCGTGGTCGACTTGTTCTTCCGGGTCTTCTTGCCCTTGGTGGGGAGACCCCACGGGGTGACCGGATGACGGCCGCCGGAGGTGCGGCCTTCGCCGCCGCCGTGCGGGTGATCGACCGGGTTCATCGTGACACCGCGGTTGTGCGGGCGACGGCCGAGCCAGCGCTTGCGGCCGGCCTTGCCGAGATTGGTGTTCATGTGGTCGGGGTTCGAGACCGCGCCCACCGTGCCGAGGCACTCGCCATGCACCAGGCGCTGCTCACCCGAGTTGAGGCGGATGATCACATAGCCCTGGTCGCGGCCGACGATCTGCGCGTAGGAGCCGGCGGAACGGGCGATCTGGCCGCCCTTGCCGATCTTCAGCTCGACATTGTGCACGATCGTGCCGACCGGCAGGTTGCCCAGCGGCGCCGCATTGCCCGGCTTCACGTCGACGCTCTTCGACGCGATCACCTTGTCGCCGACGGCGAGGCGCTGCGGTGCAAGGATGTAGCCGAGCTCGCCGTCCTCATACTTGATGAGGGCGATGAACGCCGTACGGTTCGGATCGTACTCGATACGCTCGACCGTCGCGGCAACGTCACGCTTGGCGCGCTTGAAGTCCACGAGGCGATAGGCCTGCTTGTGGCCGCCGCCGCGGAAGCGGACGGTGACACGGCCCGTATTGTTGCGGCCGCCCGCCTCGGACTTGCCCTCGGTCAGCGTCTTGACCGGCTTGCCCTTGTACAGGCCCGAGCGGTCGACGATGACGAGCTGGCGAAGGCTCGGCGTTACCGGCTTGAAGGTTTTGAGCGCCATGTCTCTGGTCCCTTAATTCCGGCTCACAGACCCGTCGTGATGTCGATGGAGTGCCCCTCGGCGAGGGTCACGACCGCCTTCTTCACGTCGTTCTGCACGCCCTTGCGGCCCTTGAAGAACTTCGTCTTCCCCTTGCGGACCAGCGTGTTGACGCTCTCGACCTTCACGTCGAAAAGCTTCTCGACCGCCTCCTTGATCTGCGGCTTGGTAGCCGACAGAGCAACCTTGAAGACGACCTTGTTGTGCTCGGACGCCGCCGTGGCCTTCTCGGTGATGACCGGGGACACGATCACGTCGTAGTGGCGCGGATCGAGACTCATTTGAAGCGCGCCTCCAGAGCGTCGACAGCCGCCTTCGTCAGGACCAGGGTCTGACGGCGCAGGATGTCGTAGACGTTGATGCCCTGGACGGGCAGCACGTCGAGATGGATGACATTGCGCGAGGCGAGGCCGAAATTGGCGTCCACCTCGGCACCGGAAACGACCAGCGCGTTCGACAGGCCGAGACCCGCCAGCCGCTCCTTGAGCAGCTTGGTCTTCGGCTCGGACAGCACGGCATCATCGAGGACGACGATCTGCTGATCCTTGGCCTTGGACGAGAGCGCGTGCTTCAGGGCCAGTGCGCGGACCTTCTTGGGCAGATCGCTCGCATGGCTGCGGGCAACCGGACCGAAGGCCTTGGCGCCGCCGCGGAACTGCGGAGCGGAAGCCGCACCGTGGCGGGCGCCGCCGGTGCCCTTCTGCTTGTACATCTTGCGCTTGGTGCGATCGACTTCCGAGCGCGTCAGCGTCTGATGCGTGCCGGCCTGGCGGCGGGCGAGCTGCCACACCACCATGCGGTGCAGGATGTCCTGGCGCGGCTCGAGACCGAAGATCTCGTCCGACAGGGTGACGGAACCGGCTTCGGCCCCGTCGAGCGTCTTAACGGCGATCTCGACCATCACACGTTCTCCTCGACCGGAGCCTCGGCAGCCGGCGCGTCGCTGGCGACGGTCTCTGAGCCCGGCAGCCGGAACTTGCCCGGCTTCGGCGCCTCGGCCGGCAGCTTCTTCTTCACGGCGTCGGCGACCAGGATCCAGCCGCCCTTGTTGCCGGGAACCGCGCCCTCGACCGCGATCAGACCGCGCTCGACGTCGGTCAGCACGACCTTGAGGTTCTGGGTGGTCACCGTCTCGGCGCCCATGTGACCCGGCATCTTCTTGTTCTTGAAGGTCTTTCCGGGGTCCTGACGACCGCCGGTCGAACCGATCGAACGATGCGAGACCGACACGCCGTGGGTGGCACGCAGACCGCCGAAATTGTGGCGCTTCATGCCACCGGCGAAGCCCTTGCCGATCGAAGTACCGGTGACGTCGACGAACTGGCCCACCACGAAGTGGTCGACCGTCAGTTCGGCGCCGACCGGGATCATCTCGGCCTCCTCCACGCGGAACTCCGCGAGGCGGCGCTTGGGCTCCACACTGGCCACGGCGAAGTGGCCGCGCATGGCGCGGGTGGTGTTCTGCGGCTTCGCCTTACCGACGCCGAGCTGGACGGCGGTGTAGCCGTTCTTCTCGAGCGTACGGTGGGCAACCACCTGGCAATTATCGACTTTCAGCACAGTGACCGGAACATGTTCACCTGCATCGTTAAAGATGCGGGTCATGCCGACCTTCTGGGCGATGACGCCTGACCGCATGGCCGTGTCCCTTCGCCTTCTCTCAGAGCTTGATCTCGACGTCGACACCCGCGGCGAGGTCGAGCTTCATCAGCGCGTCCACCGTCTGGGGGGTCGGGTCGACTATGTCCAGCAGACGCTTGTGCGTCCGCATCTCGAACTGCTCACGGGACTTCTTGTCCACGTGGGGAGAACGATTGACCGTGAATTTCTCGATCCGCGTCGGCAGCGGAATGGGCCCGCGGACCTGGGCGCCCGTGCGCTTCGCCGTTGAGACGATTTCGCGCGTCGAGGCATCCAGGATGCGGTGATCGAACGCCTTGAGGCGGATCCGAATGTTCTGGCCGTTCATTGACTTCAGGCTCCCAGAGGGCTCGTCAGTCGGGCTCTGTAACGAGCTCCACGAAAAAGGGGCGCAAGCGATCCCGCGCCCCTCGGGATTGTTGGGTCTTACTCGATGATCGCGGCCACCACGCCGGCGCCGACGGTGCGGCCGCCTTCACGGATGGCGAAGCGCAGCTTGTCTTCCATCGCGATCGGCACGATCAGCTGCACGTCCACCGAGATGTTGTCGCCCGGCATCACCATTTCCGTGCCTTCCGGCAGCGTCACCACGCCCGTCACGTCCGTCGTGCGGAAGTAGAACTGCGGGCGGTAGTTGGTGAAGAACGGCGTGTGGCGGCCGCCCTCTTCCTTCGTCAGGATGTACGCCTCGGCCTTGAACTTCGTGTGCGGCTTCACCGAACCCGGCTTGCACACGACCTGGCCGCGCTCCACGTCCTCGCGCTTGGTGCCGCGCACCAGGATGCCGACATTGTCGCCCGCCTGGCCCTGGTCCAGAAGCTTGCGGAACATCTCGAC
>NZ_JALKCG010000010.1 GCF_023016525.1 Ancylobacter koreensis | reverse complement strand
CGCTCCGCACGCCCGAGAGGGAAAATCCAACCGTCAGGGCGAACTCACAGCTGGATAGAAGTTGGGGGCAACGTCAACCCTCGTGCCTCGCTGCCGCCAGCATGGCCGCGTGAGCCGTCGGCTTAAGGGTGCACCAGCAATCCTCGGGCCGGATCACGCCGCAGAAACCCCCGCCCTCCAACGAGAGCGGGGTGGTGATCTGTGAGGGCGTCAGTCGTCGAACTTCCCCTCATACTTGAACTCGGGCATGGCCTTGAGCTGCTCACGGGTGAGGGCGCTCATGCCCTTCCATTGCTTCTTGGTAGCGTCGAACGACACTTTCACGGTGCTCGGCGGGACGACGACGTAGCGGTCGCCCAGGCCGAGGAAGCCGCCGACGGAAAGCACCAGCCCCCGCACATTCATGGAGCTGTCGAGCACGAGGTCTTCGATTTCGCCGACATCCTCGTTCGCCGCATTGCTGATGTCGAGCCCGACGAGATTGGAGGCGAGCGCATCGCTCGGCGCAACGGCGACGGTGGCGGTTTCGCTGATCTGCGGCTGCGCCAGCGCGGGGACGGAAAGCAGCGCGGCCGCCGCGGCGAGGCCGATGATGTTTGCGCGCATCGAGGATACTCCCTGATCGTTGGACGCCACGTCGGCGTCGCAGCGACAACGCGGGCAGCGGGTGCGCGTTCCGATGAAGTGCGGAGGCCCGGCAGCGAGATCAGGCCCCCGAGACGAAGGACGGGGTTCCCGATCCCCGCCGCGGACCTTGGACGAGGAGGTGCGGGAAACCGAAGGCGACTCCGGATTGAGAAATCGTAATTCGTAAAAATAAATAGTAATATCAATTTGATATATGATATTAGCGAAGTAAAAATGAAACGTTTACCCGTGCTGGCTCGGCTGGTAAGAAGGCGATGACGTCGGCTCACTCGCCGCCGCGCGCCCGTGCGGTGCGGCGAGTGACGAGGCGCCGGGAACCACCACGCGAGGAACGCAGCCCATGTCCGAGGAGCCGGCCTTCGAATTCTTTCATCTGGTGACCAAGGACGGCGTCGCCGTGCTCACCATCGATCGCCCGCCCGTCAATGCGCTCTCGCGCGAGCTGTATGAGAGCCTCGACAGGGTGATCGACCATATCGAGGCGACGCCGGCGATCCGCGCCGTCGTGCTGGCCTGCAAGCCGGACGCGCGTGCCTGGATCGGCGGCGGCGACCTGAAGGAATTCCTGTCCTTCACCTCCGAGACGCGCCGGTCGCGCCACGAATACATCGAGGGCATCACCGACCGCTTCTACCGGCTGTCCTGCCCGACCATCGCCGCCGTCACCAAGCCGGCCATCGGCGGAGGCATGGTATTCGCCAGCTTCTGCGACATCGTCGTCGCCGCCGACACGGCCTTTTTTTCCATGCCGGAGGTCGACCGCAGCCTGACGGGCGGGGCAGGTTCCTATTTCCACCGGCTGAACCTGCCGGTGAGCTTCATCCGCGAGATGATCCTCACGGGGCGGCGGATCTATGCGCCGGAACTGCGGCAGGTCGGGTTCCTGAACCACGTGCTCCCCGAGGCCGAGGTGCTGCCCAAGGCGATGGAACTGGCCGGGCTGATCGCCGCCAAGAGCTCGGCGGCCGTGCGCGCGATCAAGGAGAGCGCCAATCTCATCGACGCGGTCGGCTGGAAGAAGGGCGGCGATGCCGCGCATGAGCTGAGCGCCTCCCGCCTCGTCGATGGGCCGGATTACAAGGAGGCGATCTCCGCCTTCCTCGAAAAGCGCAAGCCCGCTTTCAACCGCTGAATCGGCGTAACCGCCGGGGCCGTCGGGACGGCGGCCCCGGCGGCCTCGCTTCACGCGCCGTGGAACACCGGCTCGCGCTTCTCGGCGAAGGCCGTGATGGCTTCCTGACGGTCGCGCGAGCGCGCGGTCGGTGCGTGTGCTTCCAGTTCGAAGCGGAAGCCGGTGCCGAAATCGGCGTCGGTTGCGATGTCGAGCGCCTTCTTCGCCTGGCGGACGGCGAGGGGCGCATTGCTCGCGATGGTCCGCGCGACCGCCAGCGTCTCCTCAAGCAGCGTTGTGGCCGGCACCACCTTGTTGACCAGCCCCCAGTCGCGCGCCTCGGCGGCCGAGAACATGTCGCCGGTGAGGATCATCTCCTTGGCGCGGCGGATGCCGCAGGCACGGGGAATGGTCTGCGTGGCGCCGGCGCCCGGGGAGATGCCGCGCCGCACCTCGGGAAGCGAGAAGCGGGCGGTCTCGCTGGCATAGGCGAAGTCGATGGCGGCGACGATCTCGCAGCCCGCGCCCACCGCCGCGCCGTTGACCGCCGCGAGGATCGGCACCGGGCAGTCGGCGATCTGGCGGATCAGTCGTTCCATCAGCGCCCTCTGCCGGCGCACGGCGGCCGGCTCCATGCTCGCCCGCTCCTTCATGTCGCCGCCGCCGCAGAAGATGCGGTCCCCGGCGCCGGTGAGCACGATGCAGCGTGTGGCGCCGGCATCGACATAGAGCTCCCAAAGCCAGTGGTTCAGCTCCTCCGCCATGGCGAGGTTGATCGAATTTCCCGATGCCGGGCGGTTCAGCCGCACGAGCTGGACATTGCCGTCGGTTTCGATCTGCAGGGTCTCGTAAGGGGAGGACACGCGCGTCTCCTATAGGTAAACGTTATATCGACTGAGCCTCGACGAACGAAGCACGTAGCACATTGACAGGCATTGGGCAGCGTGACTTAGGTGGAAAACGATAAATCATAGTGCCGGACACTCCCGGATCGGGAAGGCCGGCGTCGTGCGCGGTCCCAATCGCCGCGCCTGCCTCTCCTCGGAAGGTTCATGCCCCGTCACGGCCCTCTGGCGCTGCTGTTCGCCACCATGTACCCGCAGACCGTGATGTCCATGATGGTGCTGACGCCGCCCGTGGTGGCCGATCAGGTAACCGCGCTCTACGGGTTGCCGCCGGAGACGGCCGGGGTCTACGCGGCGGCGAGCTACATCTTCGTCGCCATCGGCACGCTGTCGACCGCCTCGGTCATCCCGCGCGTCGGGCCGCTGCGGATGAGCTTCGCCTGCATCGTGGCGGGCGGCGGCGCGCTGGCGCTGTTCGGGCTGGGGTCCTTCGCCTTCGTCCTTCTGGCGACCGCGCTGATGGGGCTGTGCTACGGCCCGCTGACTCCGGCCGGCCAGCAGGCCATCGCCAATGGCGAGCCGATCGCCAATCTCGCGCTTTTCCTCTCGGTGCGCCAGACGGCGGTGCCGCTCGGCGGCATGCTGGCGGGGCTGATCGTGCCGGCCCTCGTCATCCGCTCGGACCTGGAGACCGCGCTGTTCATCGTCGGCGGGGCGGTCACGCTATCGGGGCTGGTGGCCGGCGGCCTCCTCGGTATCGTGCGGGAGGAGAAACGCGAGGCACGCCCCATCGCCCGCGCCGGCTTTCTCGCGCCGCTGCGGCTGATGCTCGGGCATCGCGCGCTGCTCGCCATGTCCTTCGCGTCCACGCTGTACGGGGCGCTCCAACTCGTCGTCAGCTCGCTGCTGGTGGTGTTCGTGATGCATGAGCTCGGCCGCGATCTCGTCACCGCCGGGATGATGCTGGGCATCAGCCAGGCGGCGGCGGTGTGCGGGCGCATCGGCTGGGGCTTCATCGCCGACCGGGTAGGGCGCTTGCGCGGCACGCTCGGGGCTATCGGGCTCGGCATGGCGGTGGCCTGCGTCATGGCCTGGGGGCTGACGCCAGCGAGCCCGGACTGGGCGATCGCCGGAGTCGCCTTCCTGCTGGGCGGCACGACGAGCGGCTGGAACGGCGTGTTCCTCGCCAGCCTGATGCAGACCGTGCCGGCGGCTCAGGCCGGATTCGCGGCGAGCGGCGCGCTGCTGTTCTCCTATGTCGGAATTGTGCTCGGCCCGCCGCTGTTCGGCGGACTGGCGGGGCTGGCGGGCTTTCCGGTGGCGTTCCTGATGCTGGGCGTGCTGGCGCTGGGTGGCGCCGCGCTCTGCCTGATGCCCGCAGCGTCGACAAAATAGTCGACATTTCAAATCTATCGCAGAATCTGGTCGCACGTTCACGCCTGCTTACCCGCGTGTAGTCGCTTGCTATTACGTCGTAAAGGCAGGGTGAGGCTGCGTATGGCGCGCGGTCGACCTCTTGACCGATCTCATAAAATGTCGACACTAATGACATTGACGCCGAAGCGCGCCGCTCGGCAATCAGGAGAGAAAAAATGTCGGGAGTGAGTGGCCTGATCACGGGCACGCTGGAACATCTGCGCCGTCCGCTGGTGCGCAACATCAAGAAGGGGCAGCGCGTCCTCGTCCTGTCGGACACCGAACACGATCCGCGCGTCTGGCAGGCCATCATGACCATCCTCGCCGATATCGAGGCGGATGCGACGCTGTGCCTGTTCAGCCGCCGCCCGGCCGACTATTACGACCCGCCGGCCGCCGTGTGCGAGGCGATGATGAAGTCGGACGTGAACGTGCTGTGCTCGTCCACCGGCATGCTGCACTGCGCCGCCAGCCTGCGCTCCATGGAAGCGGGCATCCCCTCGATCTGCCTCGATGGCGGCATGCGGCTCGAATGGCTCCAGTCCGGCGCCATCGCCGACGACATGAGGCAGATCGCCGTGCGCAAGCACTATGTCGGCAAGAACGTTTTCGGTCCTGACGCCAAGACCTGCCGCGTGACCTCGCGCTACGGCACGGACTTCACCTACAGCGTCGAGAACATGGTGTGGATCCCGCCGCTGCCGGGCCCGGAGTTCGATCCCTACAAGATCATCAACTTCCAGAAGGACGAGAACCGTCCGGCCGGCAAGCTCTACTACTATCTGTACCCGACCGGCGAGTTCAACGTGGCGCCCATCGAGGGTACGGCGAACGGAAAGCTGGTGATCGACCTCACCATGCACCACCTCGGCAAGCTCGGCTCGCCCATCGAGCTGACGGTGGAGAATGGCCGGGTGGTGAAGATCGATGGCGGGGCGGATGCGCGCATCCTGCGCGACTTCCTCGCCACCTATGGCGACGACAACGCCTATATGTGCCCGGCGGAAGCCTCGGTCGGCGTCAATGCCAAGGCGGTCATCCGCGGCATCCAGCGCGAGGACAAGAACATCATGGGCACGATGCATTTCGGCCTCGGCACCAATGTCGATGTCGGCGGCTCGATCATGTCCAAGATCCACATGGATGGCGTGATCCTGGAGCCGACGCTCTATGTCGACGGCGTCAAGCGCATCGAGGACGGCCGGTTCCTCGTGCCGATCGAGGGCGACGAGGGCTGACGCGCTCCAGGGCGGGCCGACCCTCGGGGCCGCCCGCTATTCCTCTTCCGCCGCCGTGGCCGCCTGGCGCCGCCGGCGGCGCGAGCGCGTCGGGGAGGGCACCCCTCCCTCGGCGTAGATCTGTTCCAGCACCGCAAGCGCGTGCAGGTGGTTCGAGCGGATCAGAACATCGGCGAGCGGGGCGTCCTGCTCCTCCAGCGCGTTCATGATCTGGATGTGGTGGGCCATCGACTTCTCGCGCCGCGTCGGCTGCGAGAGCGACAGGCGCCGCAGGCGCAGCGTGCGCAGCAGCAGGGAATCGAGGATGCGCTTGGCCGTCGCGTTGCGGGCGGCGATGGTCAGGCGGTTGTAGAACTCGACATTCGCCCAGAGATAGGCGGAGAGGTCGTGCGCGTCATGCGCGGCGCTGAGGCGCGCCAGCAGGTCGCGCAGCGCTTCCATGTCCTCTTCCGTGCGCAGCGTCGCCGCGTCGGACGCCACCGCGCCGAAGAGAACGGCGCGCACGCGGTAGATTTCCCGCACCTCGGCGATGTCCAGCACCGCCACATGGGGGCGCCGGCGCTGGGGAATGCGGACCAGCCCCTCTTTTTCCAGCAGCAGCAACGCTTCGCGGATCGGTGTGCGGCTGGTCTCGTAGCGTTCGGCGAGTTCCACCGAACTGAGGTCCTCGCCGCTCTGGCGGATGTTCTCGATGATCTCGGCGCCGACCTCGCAGGCCACGCGCGAGACCAGCGAGGGCCGGTCGTGATGCTCGGCCACGATGCGGCGCACCACCAGCACGGCGTTGAGGAAGGATTCAGACTGGCTGGAGGGGGGCGTGGCGATCCAGGAATCCGCGCGCTCGAACGTGATCGTCGTCAAGGAGAATGCCGCCTTCCGTCACCGGACCGGCCCTTTTCCGCTGGCCGGCCTCTCCGCGCAATCTACAGCTCGCGGGCGCACTCTGTCGACAGGATCGCATTTGCGGGCGCGCCGCGGACGATCGGCGGTCGGTCGGTCCGTCCGAGCAATACGTCCGTCTGGATGCAGGTATGTCGACATAATTCTCGACTGTCGTTCTGCGAGTTCTGCCCATGCGCATGTTCCGCCTCGTTTGCGGATGGCGCCAACTCGGCCATATTGCCCCATAGGGAGATGATAAAGTGTTGCAAGTAAACGGAAAGTGGCGGAGGTGCCGGCGATCCGTCGAACAGGTTCGCCTGCTGCGACATCTATCCTTCCGGGTCTCCGTCGCATAAATCTGTCGACACATATCTTGACGGGATGGGCCGCCATCGTTTGAATGGCCCGTCAACGAGAAAAACATCCAATGGGAGGAAACGTCATGTCCCGATGCCTTTCCTATCTCCTCGGTGGGACGCTCGCGGCTGCGTTCGCTGTCGCGCCGGCCGCTGCTCAGGAATCGCTCGTGGTCGCCGCCTTCGGCGGCAAGCACGGCCAGACTCTGCAGAAGTGCGTTATCGACACCTTCACCGCGAAGACCGGCATCAAGGTCACGGTGGATCAGGGCGTCTCGTCGGTCACCGTCGCCAAGCTGAAGCAGCAGAAGGGCAACCAGTCGCTCGACGTGATCTGGCTCGACGGCGAGGTCTCTCAGGCAGCGGAGTCGGAAGGTGTCTTCCAGGACATCGACCCGGCGCAGGTGCCCAACATCGCCAACATCATCCCGGAGGCAGTCCACAAGAACAAGGACGGCAAGATCACCGGGCTGGACGATTATTACTATTCGGTCGGCATCGTCTACAACGAGGATGAGGTGAAGCAGGCGCCCACGTCCTGGTTCGACCTGTGGAAACCGGAGTATAAGGGCCTGTCGACCTGGCCTTCCATGTCGGACGGCTCGGGCCCGCCCATGCTGGTCTATGTCTCCGAGCTGCTCGGCGGCGGCGTCGACAATCTGAAGCCCGGCGTCGACAAGATGAAGCAGCTCGAAGTCGCCGCCTATTACGACTCCGGCGGCAATGCGAGCAACATCCTCTCGCGCAAGGAAGCGATCATCGGCGTGCTGGACAGCGGCGCGGTGTGGTCGCTGGCCGACGCCAAACCCTTCGAGGTCGGCTTCGTCATCCCCAAGGAGGGCGGGCTGGCCTCCGGCACCCGGCTGCACCTCATCAAGCCGTCCAAGGCGGCGTATGAGTTCCTGAACCACGCGCTGACCGCCGACGCGCAGAAGTGCTTCGTCGAGAACTACTTCTACGGACCCTCGGTGAAGAACATCGAGCTCAGCGAGAAGGCGAAGTCGCGCCTCCCCTGGGGTCCGAACGGCTCGATCAAGGACCTGCGTTTCTCCGATGCGGTCGCCATCAACGCGCACCGCCAGCAGATCCTCGACGCCTGGAACCGCGACGTCCTCGGCCGCCGCTGACCGCGCACCTGCTGTCGGAGCTGAACCCATGCCGCTGATCACCATCGACCGCGTGACGAAGTCCTACGGGTCGTTGCAGGTGCTTAAGGGCGTGTCGCTGAACATCGAGGAGGGCGAGTTCGTCGCCCTCCTCGGTCCCTCCGGCTGTGGCAAGACCACGCTGCTGCGCGCCATAGCGGGCTTCGTCGCCATCGACGGCGGCGACATCGTCATTGGCGGCCGATCCATTGTCGACGAGCCGCCGAACCGGCGGCCGGTCAACATGGTGTTCCAGAACTACGCGCTGTTTCCCCATCTCACCGTGCGCGAGAACGTCGCCTTCGGTCCGCGCCGCAACGGTGTGAGCAAGGCCGACACCGCCGCCATCGTCGATCCGGCGCTGGAGACGGTCGGCATGTCCGCCTATGGCGAGCGGTTGCCCGGCCAGCTCTCCGGCGGCCAGCAGCAGCGCGTCGCGCTCGCCCGCGCCATCGCCAACAAGCCGAAGGTGCTGCTGCTCGACGAGCCGCTCGGCGCCCTCGACCTGAAGCTGCGCAAGCGCATGCAGATGGAGCTGAAGGATCTGCACCAGAAGCTTGGCATCACTTTCCTGTTCGTGACGCACGACCAGGAAGAGGCGCTCGTCATGGCCGACCGCATCGTCGTCATGCAGGACGGCGATATCGCCCAGGTGGGAACGGGCGAGGACATCTATGCCCGGCCCGCCAGCCGCTATGTCGCCGACTTCATCGGCGAGGCCAACCTGCTGCCGCTGGAGAGGGCCGCCGACGGCACGCTGCGCATTGCCGGCGAGAGCGAGCCGCTGCCCTATCAGGCGCCGGACGGCGGCGCCGCGGCCACGCTGCTGGTCCGCCCCGAGGAGGTCCGCCTCGGCGTAGTGCCGGAGGGCGGCGTCGGGCTCAGCGGTACGCTCACCGACCGCGTGTACATCGGCAACGCCACCCGCCTCTTCGTGCGCACCGCGAGCGGCCAGTCCGTCGTCATCCAGCAGGCCGGCGCCGGCCCGGAGGCGGCGATACCTCCCGGCACGCCGGTGCGTATCGGCTGGGCGCGCGAGGCCGCCCGCGTGCTGACGGGTTGAGCCATGCGCATCAACCGCTTCTCGGCCGCGATCCTGCTCGGCATCCCGCTGATCTACCTGATCGTCTTCTTCGTCACGCCGCTCGGCATGGTGGTGGTGGACAGCTTCTCAAATCCGGCCGGCGAGCTGACACTGGCGAACTACGCCGCCGTCCTTGGCGAGGCCTATTACTGGCAGGTGCTCGGCTACACGCTCTGGATCGCGCTGGTCACCTGCGTCGCCACGCTGCTGCTGGGCTATCCGCTCGCCTATTACATGAGCCTGATCGAGCACCGGCGGACCGTGCGGCGGGTCTGTTTCATCCTGATCCTGATGCCGCTGTTCACCTCGAACATCGTGCGCTCCTTCGGCTGGATCGTGCTGCTCGGGCGCGAGGGTCTGGTGAACGAGACGCTGCTGCTGCTCGGCATCATCGACCGGCCGCTGCGGCTTCTCTCGACCGAGGTCGCGATCATCGTCGGCATGATCTACGTCATGCTGCCCTTCATGGTACTGGCCATCGCCAGCGTGCTCCAGAACATGAACGGCTCGCTGCGCGAGGCTTCGCGCGATCTCGGCGCCACCGCCTTCGCCACCTTCGTGAAGGTCACGCTGCCGCTCAGTGCACCGGGCATCGTGGCGGGCACGCTCATCGTCTTCACGCTCAGCATTTCGAGCTATGTGACGCCGCGCATCATGAGCGGCGGGCGCTCCGTGGTGTCGTCCATGCTGATCTACGACCAGTTCATGTTGGTCTTCAATCCGTTCCTCGGCAGCGCCATCGCGGTCGTGCTGCTGGTGACGAGCTTTGCGCTGATCGTCGCCTACACTCTCATCATGGAGCGCCGTCCGGGCCGGGGAGGCGCGTCATGAGCCGCCGCCTGTCCATCCGCCTGCGAGACGCGGCCGGCCCCGCGCTGATCTCGGCGATCGCCTGGCTGGTGCTCGCCTATCTGGTGCTGCCGCTGGTCGTGGTGATCGCGATCTCCTTCACCACGACCGAGTATCTCGCTTTTCCCCCTGTCGGCTTCACGCTGCGCTGGTATCAGCGCTTTCTGGCCGACCCCTCCTATGTCGACGCCATCCTGCTGAGCGCGCGGCTGGCCTTCGGCGCGACGCTGATCGGCTTCCTGCTCGGGGTGCCGGCGGCGCTGGTGCTCAAGCGCGGGCGGCTGCCGGGCACGCAGATGCTCGCCAACTTCTTCCTGTCGCCGCTGATCCTGCCGGCCATCATCATCGGCGTCGGCGTGCTGCAGATTTCCGGCACGCTCGGCTTCGCCCGCAGCTTCGAGGCGATGCTGGTCGGCCATGTCGTGATCATCCTGCCCTACATCGTGCGCACGACGCTCGCCTCGCTGGAGGGCTTCGACATCTCGCTGGAGGAGGCGGCGCAGGATCTGGGCGCCTCGGGACCGGCCACCTTCTTCTTCGTGACTCTGCCGCTGATCAAGCCGGGCATCATCGCCGGCTGCCTGTTCGGCCTCATCATGAGTTGGATCGACGTCGAGGTGAGCATCTTCAACACGGTGATCGCGCAGTCGCCGATCCCCGTGAAGGTCTTCAACTACGTCCAGTACTCGGTCGACCCGATGATCGCCGCGGTGTCCGCCGGCACGATCTACATCGCCTTCGTCCTTGTCCTCCTGCTCGACCGCCTCGTCGGGCTCGACAAGGTCGCGGGCCAGCAGAAATGACACGGGAGCCTCCCCACATGCCGACTTCCGCCGCCGCCCCGCCCGGTCCTCTCGATGGAATCCTCGTGGTCTCCATCGACCAGGCGGTGGCCGGCCCGCTCTGCACGATGCGCCTCGCCGACGCCGGTGCGCGCGTCATCAAGATCGAAGCCGGGGAGGGCGACCGCGCGCGCGACTACGACAAGGCGCTGGGCAGCACCTCGGCGGCCTTCGGCTGGCTCAACCGCGGCAAGGAGAGCGTCGTCCTCAATCTCAAGGACCCCGGCGATCTCGCTCTGGCGAAGGCCATGCTGGCGAAGGCCGACGTGTTCGTGCAGAACCTCGCGCCCGGCGCCACCGACCGGCTCGGCCTCGGCGCGGCGCAGCTTCTCGCCGAATTTCCGCGCCTGATCGTCGTCGACATCATGGGGTACGGGCGCGGCACGCCTTACGCGGCTAAGCGCGCCTACGACATGCTGGTGCAGTCGGAAAGCGGCATCTGCGCGGTGACGGGCACGCCGGATGTGCCCTCCAAGGTCGGCATCTCCATCGCCGATATCGGCACCGGCACCAATGCCTATTGCGCGGTGCTGGAGGCGCTGTTGCAGCGCGGGCGCACCGGGCGCGGGCTGGCCATCGAGGTGGCGATGTTCGACGCCATGTCCGAGTGGATGTCCCTGCCGCTGCTCCATTACGACTATATGGGCGTCGAGACCGCGCGCTACGGTCTCTCGCACGCCTCGGTCTACCCCTACCGGCCCTATCACTGCGCCGACGGCGACATCGTGGTGTCGATCCAGTCGACGGCGGAATGGGTGCGCTTCTGCACCGCCGTGCTCCACCTTCCCGATCTCGCGAAGGACCCGCGCTTCATCGACAACTGGGCGCGGGTGCAGAACCGCGACGCGCTCGACGCGGCGGTGCACGAGGTGTTCACGCCGCGAAGCTGCGAGGAAATGATCGCGCGGCTGGAGGCGGGCCAGATCGCCTGGGCGCGCGTCTCCACCCTGCACGATCTCTCCGTTCACCCCGCGCTGCGCCGCATCGCTGTCGAAATGCCGGGCGGCGAGCGGGTGGAGATGCCCCGTCCCGCCGGCCGCCCTGTCGCTTCGGGCAGCAAGGTGCCTGTGCTGGGCGCCGACAGCGCGCGCATCCGCGCAGAATTCGCGCCCGGCGCCGCGCCGGCGGCCTGTTCGCGCGCGTGACCCCATTCAACCAAAAGGAGGCCCAAGTGGCAGAAAAGATCGGCTGGCAGGGACGGTTCTTTGAGGATTTCGAGGTCGGCGACGTCTACCCGCACCAGATCGGGCGCACGCTGCTGTCCTGCGACAATTCCTGGTTCACCCTGCTGATGGGCGCGCCCTCGCCGGTGCATTTCGACCATCACTATGCGTCGCAGACCGAGTTCGGCAAACCGCTCGTAAACTCCGTGCTCACGCTTGCCACCGTGATGGGGCAGAGTGTTTCCGATCTCTCGCAGAACGTGTTCGGCAATCTGGGCTGGGACGAAATCCGCCTGCCGAACCCCGTCTTCGAGGGCGACACCATCTATTCGCAATCGGAAGTGCTGGAGAAGCGCCTGTCGAAGTCGCGCGAGAGCGTCGGCATCGTGAAGGTGTCGACCACGGGATTCAATCAGGACGGCAAGGTGGTGATCACCTTCCGGCGCACGATCATGCTCTATCGTCGCGGCTATCAGCCCAAGCTGCCCAAGCCCAGGCTGGACGAGGTCAAGACGAGAGCGTGAGGGGGCGGGCGGGCGTCGCCTCCACGGCGCCCGCCACGCTTTCCGTCACAGGGCAGGATTTTACATGGACCAGCCGCCGTCGATGATGTGGGCGGCGCCGGTGGTGAAGGTGGCGCCGGCGAGATAGACGGCGAGGTCGGCGATTTCCTCAGGCGTGCCGATGCGCCCGATGGGCTGGCGGGCGATAAAGGCAGCGCGGGCCGCCTCATAATCGCCGAGCGCGCGCAGCCGCCCTTCCAGCGAAGGGCTCTCCACCGTGCCGGGACAGATGGCGTTGCAGCGTATGCCGCGTCCCACATAATCGGCGGCCACCGATTTGGTGAGGCCGATCACCGCCGCCTTGGTCGTCGCATAGGCGAAGCGGTTGGGCACGCCCTTGAGGCTGCTCGCCACCGAGGCGATGTTGATGATCACGCCGTCCTCGCGCTCCAGCATGCCCGGCAGCACCGCGCGGATGGTGCGGTACATCGACTTCACGTTGAGATCGTAGGCGAAGTCCATTTGCTCTTCCGTGCAGTCGAGCACCGAGCCCGCATGCACGAAGCCGGCGCAGTTGACGAGAATGTCGACCCGGCCGATCTCGCCGGCGAGCGCGCCGACCGCCGCCGCGTCGCGCACGTCGAGGCGGCGCGTGCGCGCGCCGTCGAGGCCGGCGAGGCCGCCCTCATTGAGGTCGGTCGCCCAGACCTGCGCGCCCTTGGCGAGGAAGCCCTGCGCGATGGCGCGGCCGATGCCCTGCGCGGCGGCGGTGACGAGGACGACGCGGTCTTCGAGATGGGACACGTAAGCTCTCCTGCGTAATGACGGCGGGCGGATCGTTCAGGCGGCGAAGCGTTCGAGCGCGGCGCGGTCGACCTCGATGCCGAGGCCGGGCCCGGCCGGGATGTCGACCCAGCCGCGCAGATGCTCGATCGGCGAGGTGAGCACGGCCTGCCGAAACGGATGCTCGGAGCGGTCGAATTCCAGCAGCGGCTCGCGCGGCGTGTGGCGGGGAGGGGTGTGGGGCAGGACGGCGATGAGCTGAAGCGCCGCAGCCAGCCCGATGCCGGTGCCCCAGACATGGGGAATGTAGCGAACGCCGAAGGCCGCCGCCATGTCGGCGATCTTCTTGCACTCGGAAAGTCCACCGGCGGCGGCGGTGTCCGGCTGGATGATGTCGATGGCGCGCGTTGCGAGAATATCGAGAAAGCCCCAGCGCGTTGCCGTGCATTCACCCCCGGCGACGGGGATGGGCTGCCCGGCCTTCACCTCGCGGTAGCTGGCGAGGTCCTCGGGAATCACCGGCTCCTCGAACCAGGCGATGTTCTGGTCGGCGACGCGGCGGCCGAGCGCGATGGCATCCAGCGCGTCGTAGCCGTGATTGGCGTCGAGCATGAGCTGGCGTTCCGGACCGATGGCCGCGCGCGTGGCGCGGATGAGGGCGATATCTTCTTCCAGATCGAGGCCGATCTTCAGCTTCACCGCCTCGAAGCCCTCCTCGACATAGCCGCGCACCTCCTCGATCACATAGTCGAGCGGGTCGCCTTCCTCCTGCCGGTAGGTGCCGGTGGCGTAGGCCTGCACGCGCGTGCGCAGCGGCCCGCCCATGAGGCGATGCACCGGCACGCCCAGCGCCTTGCCGCGCAGGTCCCACAGCGCGATGTCGATGCCGCTGAGCGCGGCGATGACGATGCCCCGCTGCCCGTAGTCGCGGAAGCGGCTGTGCAGCGTCTGCCACAGGGCCTCACCCGCCATCGGGTCGGCGCCGATCAGGTGGCGGCGGAAACCGTCGATCACCGCCGCGTTCATGCGGGCGGGGCCGTAGCACTCTCCCCAGCCGACGAGGCCGGTATCGGTGACGATCTCGACGATGCAGGCGCCACGTACGCGGGTGCTGTCGAAGGACCAGCCGAACGGCTTCGACAAGGCGGCTTCGAGGACATGGGTGTGAACGGCGGCGATCTTCATGGAGTCGTTCTCGAAACGGCGCCCGGCGGGACCGGGCCGTTGGCCTGAGGAGTGTCGACATAAGTCCTCCCGGCTTGGCCTGCCGTGCAGAGCCGGGAGGGACACGGATGGCTGCGCCTACCCCTGTTATTCTTAATTACAGGCGTGTCTGCGGGCGCTGAAGGTCCGACAGTGGGTGCGGAGCTCTTTCGGAGCCATAGTAATGTGTCGACAGATTAATTGACAAGTCCGTCGGCATCGGCTTCCATGCGGCCATAGGCGGTGCACGGGTCGACACCTCGCGGGAGTGTCGCGTGTCCGCGCAGCGCGCCACAGAGCGCGTCTTCAATCAGCATGTGGGAGGAACGAATGCCGAAGATCGACAGGCGCGACGCGCTCAAATTCGCCCTGGCCGCACCCATGGTGCTGGCCGCCGGGCGCCTCGGCGCGCAGGAGGCAGGCGCGACGTGGCCGACGCGGCCGGTTCAGGTGATCACCGGCTTCGGGCCCGGCGGCGGCGGCGACATCGCCACCCGCGTGACCTTCCAGGCGGTGTCGGAAGTGCTGAAGCAGCCGATGGTGGTGGAGAACCGCACCGGCGGCAATTCGCTGGTCGCCGCGCAGGCGGTGCTCGGCCTGCCGCATGACGGCTACGGCTTCCTGATGAACGGCCTGCAGCAGCTCGTCACGCCGCTGCTGATGAAGGACCTGCCGATCAATTTCCACGCCGACTTCCAGCCGGTCTCGCAGATCGTGAAATACCCCGAGACCATCTCGGTCGCGAAGGATTCCCAGTGGAAGACCTTCGGCGAGCTGATGGAATACGCGAAGGCCAATCCCGGCCGCATCCGCTACGGCACCTCGGGCGTCGGCGGCGTTCCCCACATCGTGGCGGAGGCCATCCAGCTCTATGGCGGCGTGAAGTTCCGCAACATCTCCTACCGTGTCGCCACCGAGATCGCCCGCGACGTGGTGGGCGGCCAGCTCGACCTCGCCGTGCTCAACGTCTCAACCCTCACGCCGATGATCCAGGCCGACAAGGTGCGCCTGCTGGCGGTCGGCAATGACGCGCGGCTGGAGCAGTTCCCCGACGTGCCGACCCTCGCCGAGCTCGGCCTGCCCAAGGCGAACCATGCCGACTGGGGCGGCGTCTTCACGCCGTCGGACGTCCCGGCCGACATCGTCAGCAAGATGCAGGCGGCGATCGCCAAGGCGGCGAAGATGCCCTCCGCCTACGACAAGCTCGCCGCTCAGGGCACCATCATGGTCGGCAGCTCGACCGCTGACTTCAAGGCGTTCCTCGCCAACTGGCAGGGCATCGTCGAGGAAGTCGTGCGCGAGGCGAAGATCACCCTCTGAAGTCGCCCACGACATAGCACCCGCCCCGGAGGCCGCGCGGCGTCCGGGGCCTTCCCTGCACGGCGCGGCCCGCACGGGCCGTTCCGCGTCCCGGTACACACGCCATGTCCCGCATAAAGAACCCCAACGACGTGATGGTGGGGCTCGTCCTCATCGGCCTGTCGGTCTTCGCGCTGGTGCTCGCCTGGCCGCTGAAGCCGGGCACGCTCGACGCCATGGGCCCCGGCTTCTTCCCGCGCGCGCTCGCCTTCCTCGAAATCGGCTTCGGCCTCGCCATCGTGGCGCAGGGGCTGACGCGCGTCGGCGAGCCGTTCGAGCGCTGGTTCCCGCGCCAGATCTTCTTCGTCCTCGCCAGCATCGGCTTCTTCGCCGCCACCATCGACCGGCTGGGCGCCGTCGTCGCCATAGCGGGAACCGTGCTGGTGTCCTGTCTCGCCCGGCGCGAGACCCGGATCATCGAGGCGGTGCTGGTCGCCGCCGGCATGGCGGCCTTCGTGGTGCTGGTGTTCCGCGTCGGCCTCGGCCTGCCGCTGCGCGTGTGGCCCTGGGGGAATGTGTACTGATGGACAGCTTCGTCTCGCTCTTCCACGGCTTCTCGATCGCGCTGCAGCCGGCCAACATCCTCTACTGCCTGCTGGGCACGCTGGTCGGCACGCTCATCGGCGTGCTGCCCGGCATCGGCCCGCTCTCGGCCATCGCGATCCTGCTGCCGATCACCTTCTATCTCGAACCGACCTCGGCGCTGATCATGCTCGCCGGCATCTACTACGGTGCCCAGTATGGCGGTTCGACCTCGGCGATTCTGCTCAACCTGCCCGGCGAGAACTCTTCGGTCGTGACCTGCCTCGACGGCCACCAGATGGCCCGGCAGGGCAGGGCGGGCCCGGCGCTCGCGGTCGCCGCGCTGGCGTCGCTTTGCGCCGGCGTGGCGGCGACCTTCGTCATCGCCCTGTTCGCGCCGCCGATCTCGCAGGTCGCGCTGATGTTCGGACCGGCCGAATATTTCTCGCTGATGGTGCTCGGTCTGATCGCCGCCATCGTGCTGGCGCACGGCTCGGTGCTGAAGGCGCTGGGCATGATCGTTCTGGGACTGCTGCTGGGTTGCGTCGGCACCGATGTCGAATCCGGCGCACTGCGCATGGCGCTGGGCCTGCCCGGACTTTTCGACGGCATCGGCTTCGTGCCGCTGGCCATGGGCCTGTTTGGCGTCGGCGAGATCATCCGCAATATCGAGAACGACCGACATCAGTCGGTGATGCAGACCCGTGTGCGCGACCTGTGGCCTTCGCGTGACGATTTCCGCCGCTTCTGGCCGGCGACGGGGCGGGGCACGCTGATCGGCTGCATTCTCGGCATACTGCCCGGCGGCGGCGCCACGCTCGGTTCCTTTGCCGCCTACACCATCGAGAAGAAGGTCTCGGCCACGCCGGAGCGCTTCGGCAAGGGCGCCGTCGAGGGTGTCGCCGCGCCGGAGGCGGCCAACAATGCCGGTGCGCAGACATCCTTCATCCCGCTGCTGACCCTCGGCATCCCGTCCAACGCCATGATGGCGCTGATGGCCGGCGCGCTGATGATCCACGGCATCACGCCGGGGCCGCGCGTCATCACCAGCAACCCGGACGTCTTCTGGGGCCTCATCGCCTCCATGCTGGTCGGCAATGCGCTGCTGGTGATCATCAACCTGCCGCTGGTCGGGATCTGGGTCCAGCTGCTGCGGGTGCCGTATCACCTGTTCTACCCGATGATTCTCGTCTTCTGCTGCATCGGCGTGTTCACGGTGAACAACAGCGTGCTCGACGTCATGCTGCTGATGGTGTTCGGCTTCTTCGGCTACCTGTTCATCAAGTGGCATTGCGAGCCGGCGCCGCTGCTGCTCGCCTTCGTGCTCGGTCCGCTGATGGAGGAGAACCTGCGGCGCGCCATGCAGGTCTCCTATGGCGACCCCGCGATCTTCGTCACCCGGCCGATCAGCGCCGTGCTGCTGCTCGCCGCGCTGGGCTGCCTCATTCTCGTGCTGCTCCCGGCCTTCCGGCGCACGCGCGAGGTGGCTTTCCAGGAAGAGAACTGACGCCGCGCCGGCTTGGCGCGCCCGTCTACAGGGATAGTTCCATGTCACCCAGCAACCATCCTCCGGCCGGGCCGGTACTTGCCGACCGGCTGCGGCGCGAGGCGATCAGCGTGCCGGCCCTGCGCCTCATGGCGCGGCGGGCGCTGCCGCGCGCGGTGTTCGACTTCTCCGACGGCGGGGCCGAGGACGAATACACCCTGCGGCGCAACGAGGCGGCATTCGGGCGCTACGCCTTTCTGCCGCGCCCGCTCGACGGCGCGCCGGTGCGCGACCAGTCTCTGCGCTTGTTCGGCATGGACCTGTCCATGCCGGTCATGATCGGCCCGACCGGCCTTGCCGGCCTGTTCTGGCCGGGCGCCGAGACGCTGGCGGTGCGTGCCGCCAACAATGCCGGCACCGCCTATTGCGCCAGCCACGGTTCCGTCTGCACGCTGGAAGACATCGCCGCCACCGGCGCGCCGAACCGGCTGATGCAGGTCTTCGTCTATCGCGACCGCGGCTTCACCCGCGAGCTCACCGAGCGCGCCGCGCAGGCGGGTTACAAGGCGCTGGTGCTGACGCTGGACAACCAGCTTCACGGCAAGCGCGACCGCGACCTGCGCAACGGCTTCACCATTCCCCCGCGCTTCGGCCTCGCGGATACGCTGGCCATGGCGACCAAGCTGCCCTGGCTGCTGCGCATGGGCCGCGAGCTGCCGACGCTGACCTTCGGCAATTACCGGCGCGAGGGGCAGCCCTCCGATATCCGCACGCTGGCGGCGCGCATGCACGACATGTTCGATCCGGCCATGACGTGGGCGGATGTCGACGAACTGCGTCGTGTGTGGAAGGGGCCGCTCATCCTCAAGGGCGTGCTGCATCCCGCCGAGGCGGCCGAGGCGGTGGCGCGCGGCATGGACGGGGTGATCGTCTCCAATCACGGCGGACGCCAGCTCGACCATGCGGTGAGCTCCATCGAGGCGCTGCCGGGCGTGGTGCACGCCGTCGACGGGCGCATCCCGGTGCTGCTGGATGGCGGCGTGCGGCGCGGCACCGATGTGGTGAAGGCACTCGCGCTGGGGGCCACTGCCTGCTTCATCGCGCGGCCCTATCTCTGGGCGCTGTCGGTCGGCGGCGAGGCGGGCGTCGCCCATGTGCTGGAGCTGTTCCGCGACGAGATCGACCGCGCCATGGGACTGCTCGGCGTCACCAGCCTGCGCCAGCTTACACCCGAGGTGCTGGCGCCGGTGCCGTCGCTCGGCGCGGCGGCGTGAGGAGAGGGCTCATGACCTCCGCAACCGTGATCATCACAAGCCGCCTCCCGGACGAACTGGTCGCCGAGATCGGGCAGGTCGCGACCGTCATCCGCGGTGCCGACGTGGCGAAGGCGATGAGCCGGGAGGAGGTCTTCGCGCATCTCGCCGACGCGACCGCCATCATCAACCAGAACGAACTGCGCATCGACGCCGAACTCCTCGCTGCTGCGCCGCGCCTGAAGGTCGTGGCCAACGCTTCCGCCGGCTTCGACAATATGGACGTGGCGGCGATGCGGGCACGTGGCGTGATCGGCACGAACTGCCCCGACAGCTACTCCGCCGATACCGCGACCCACGCGGTCGGCATGCTGCTGGCGCTGACGCGACGGCTGGTCGAGGCGGACGCCTATGTGCGCTCCGGCCGCTGGGCGCAGGAGGGCTGGATGCCGGGCGGGCGCTGGGACGGCGTGTCGCTCGCCGGCAAGCGCTACGGCGTCGTCGGCTATGGCAGCATCGGCCGGCAGACGGCGCAGCGCGTGCGCGCCTTCGGCATGGAGGTTGTCCACCATTCGCCGGCTGATACCGGCGAGGAAGGCTGGCTGCCGCTGGACGATCTGTTGGCGACCTCCGACGTGGTGGGGCTGCATTGCCCCCTCAACGCCTCCACGCGCCATCTCATCAATGCGGAGCGGCTGGTGCGGATGAAGAAGGGCGCCATCCTCATCAATGTCGCGCGTGGCCCGGTGGTGAAGAACGACGATCTGCTGGCGGCGCTGGCGAGCGGCCATCTCGGCGGCGCCTGCCTCGACGTCTTCGAGTTCGAGCCGCTGGTGCCGTCCGCGTTGCTCGCCTTGCCGAATGTCGTGCTCTCGCCGCACATGGCGGGCTGCACGGTGGAGGCCCGCCAGTCCGCCTGGCGGCTTTGCGCCGACAATGTGCTGGCCGTGCTGGCGGGCTATCCCGCGAAGTCGCCGGCCTTCGCGCTTTGAGGGGAGTCAGCCGGCGAGGTCCAGCCGGCCGAAGCCTTCCGCCCATATCGCCACATGGCGGGCGGGCAGTTTGATCGGGGTCGGGGGAACCAGCGAGCCGGTGAGAACGGTCATGCCGGCCTCCAGCCGCTGGCCGTTGCTCGCGAGCTTCGTCACCAGCCAGCGCAGCGCCGCGAACGGGCTCAGCACCTCGGCGGTGTTGCCGGGATGGAGGGTGCCGTCGATCTCGATGGCGCCGGCAAGCGCCTCCAGCGGGAGAGCGCGCCAGCCCGGCACGGGCGGACCGAGCATGAAGCGCACATGCAGGAAATCGTCGGTCAGCAGCGTCGGCGCGCCGATCTCGGCGGGCGGCACCCCATAGCGCGCGTCGACGACCTCGCAGGCGAGATGCGCGCTGGCTATGGCATCGGTGAGCGCAGCGTCGGAGAGGTCCGCCCCGTCATCGAGCGTTGCGCGCATGACGAAGGCGATCTCGCATTCGATCATCGGCGCCAGAAGGGGCACGGCGAGCGCCTCGCGCAGGCTGGTGGCGCGCGTGGTCTCGAACATGCCGGCATAGATCGGCTCGTCGAGGCCAAAGCCGCGCTGGCCGGCGGCCGAGGTGCAGCCGATCTTGTAGCCGGCATGGGTGGTGCCCCGTGCGGCGAGGGCGGCATGGATGCGGTGCTGCAGCCGGTAGCCCTCGGCCAGGTCGTGCGGGCGCCGTTCGGGCGGTATCGCGCCCCAGTGCGGGCGGGCCTCGCGCGAGCGCAGGAAGGCGTCGATCTCGTCCCCGTCCCTGCTCATGGGGCTGCACTCCCTTTCATTCCATAGAAAAGGACCCCGGCGCGCCGGGGTCCTCGACTTCTCTTCCGTGACGCGTGTCGCGGCTCAGTTGGACTTCGGCTCGGACTTGGAATCGTAGCGCTTGGCCCATTCGGTCAGGATCGGCGTGCGGTTGTCGATCGACCATTCGACGCTGTAGTCCTGCGCCTTCTTTCCACCGTCCGGGATCGAGTTCGGCGGGCCGCCATTGATGCCGTCCATGCCGACAGAGCCGTAATACTTGTTGAACAACTCGTGCGCTTCACGGCTCGCGCCCCAGTCGATGAGGACCTTGGCGGCTTCCGGGTTGCGGCTGCCCTTCACCATGGCGGTCGACTCGATGTCCCACGCCGTCTCGTCGCTCGGCACCAGCAGGTCGATCGGCGCGCCCTTGGTCTTGAGGAACGGGCCGGTCAGGTCGGTCGAGAGGCCGATGACATACTCTCCCGTCGCCGCATATTTGCAGGGGGTCGAGGACGAGTTGGTGTAGACCGAGACGTTCTGGTGCAGCTTGTCCAGGAAGTCCCAGGCCTGCTTGTCGCCCATCTTCTGGATCCAGCTATGCACGTAGCCATAGCCGGTGTTGCTCATGGTGGGGTTCGGCATGGCGATCTGGCCCTTGTAGACGGGGTCCGCCAGATCGGTCCATTTGGTCGGCTTGGGAATGCCGCGCTTTTCGGCCTCCACCGTGTTGAAGCACACGATGTTCAGATACATCTCCAGCCCCGTCCACATGGGCGGGTTGTTCTTGTCGCGGAACATCGGCTGGAGCTGCATGTAGTCCTTGGGCGCATACGGCTCGATCAGCCCGTCGCGGGCGAGCGAGACGATGTTCGTCACCGGCACGCCGAACAGCACGTCGGCACGCGGGTTGTCGCGCTCGGCGAGCAGGCGGGCGTGGATGACGCCGCCGGCGTCGCGCACCCAGGTGATGTCGATGTCCGGATGCGCCTTCTCGAACGCCTGCTCATACGGCGTCAGCACTTCCTTCTGCAGCGTCGAATAGACGGTGAGCTGGGTCTTCGCCGCGACGGGGGCGATGAGGCCCACCACGAGCGCCGCTGCGGTGGTCGATAGCAAGCAAGCAAACCTACGCATCATTTCCTCCTTGTTTCCATTACCCTGCGCCCGCCTTGAGGCGGGTCTCTGGTTGAACGTGGTCGCCGGGGGCCGTCTCAGCGGATCGTCCCGGCCTCTGCGAGCGCGGCGCGACGTTCGGCGGAGAGGCCGAGAAGCGTGCCGAACACATAGTCATTGTCCTGCCCGATGGCCGGCGTCGGGCTGAACGCGCCGCGCCAGTTGTCCTCGGCCAGCCAGGGCAGGGTGGCCATCTCCACCCGGCCGTCGATCTCGCGGAACATGGCGCGCTCGCGCATATGCGGATCGGCGACGATCTCGGCCATGTGGCGCGAGCGCGAGGCCGGCACGCCCTCGGCGTGCAGCGCCGCCTCGACGGTGCGTGCATCGCGCCCACGCAGCCAGGCGGCGACACGGGCGTTGATCTCCTCCTTGGCGGCGAGGCGCGCTTCGGCGGTCGCGGCGAAGGGCTGGCCGTCCAGATCCGCATCGGCCATCACGCGGCACAGGCCGCGCCACTCGTCGTCAGTGCGCACCGAAATCGCCAGCCACTGGTCGTCGCCGGCGCAGCGGAAGCATCCCGAGGGGGCCGCCCCGGTCTCGGTGGTGCTGCGCGGCTCGGCTACGTCGCGGCCGAGCGCGGCGTGCAGCAGCGCCTCCGGCAGCAGCGCGACCGTGGCCTCCAGCATGGAGAGGTCGACATAGGCGCCCTCTCCGGTCTGTCGCCAATGGCGGATGGCCGCGAGGATGGCGGTGGTCTCCCACAGCGCGGTGATCGGGTCGGTCCAGGCCGGCAGGATGCCCATTGCCTCCAGCGCCGGGTTCGGCTCGCCGATCATGCCGACGCGCCCGCTATAGCCCTGCAGCAGCGAACCATAGGCCAGCAGGTCCTTCTCCGGCCCTGTCCGTCCCATGCCGGAAGCGGAGACGAAGATGATGTCCGGCTTGATCTCGCGCAGCGTCTCGTAGGACAGGCCGTACTTGACCAGCACGCGCGAGGAAAAGTTCTCCACCACCACATGGCTGGAGCGCACGAGGTCTCGGATCATCTCCTGCCCTTCGGGCGTGGTGATGTTGAGCGTGCAGCTCTTCTTGTTGTTGTTGATGACCGAGAACATGCCGTCGCGGACGGAGAATTCCGGCCGGGTCGAGGATTCAATCTTGATCACCTCGGCGCCCATCGCGCCGAGCATCTTGGTGGTCATGGGCCCCGCCATGACCCAACTGAAATCGACGATGCGGATGCCTTCGAGGGCGAGCGGGTTCATCACAGGCCTCCCACGGCGCTGCGCTCGGCCGAGCCGTCGCGGGCGGCGAGCAGGGTGGCGAGAAGATCGCGGCCGTCATCGGGACGGCCGGGTGCCGGTGTTTCGCCGCCGCGCGCGAGCTCCTCGCCGCGCTGGCTGACGAAACGGAACGGCAGGGACGGCATGGGCAGCACGGTGCCATCGGTGAAACGGATGTCGTCGAAGAACCGGCGCGAGCGGAGCTGGACGTTCTCGATCAGGTCGCGCGGGGTGCTCACCGGGAAGCAGGCGACGCGGGCCTGCTTGGCGGCCTCGACGACGTCGCGGTTGCGCTGGGTCACCGACCAGCGGGCCATCAGTTCCTGAAGCTTTGCGGCATTGTTCGTGCGCACCACGCGGTCGCCGCACAGTTCGGCGTCGCGGGTCCAGTCGGGGCTGCCCATGACCTCGCACCAGCGCGCCCATTGATGATCCTCGCGCGGAGAGACCATTACCGCGCCGTCCGCGCAGGGCAGGTACCAGACGAGCCCGCCGGCGATGGTCAGGCCCTTGGCCGGGTCGCGCCGGCGGTCGGTCACGTCCATGCCGGCCTGCCAGTCGGCGAAGGGCTCGACCAGCATGTAGACGAGCAGATCCTCATGCGAGAGGTCGACCAGCGGGCCGGGTCGCGCGCCGGCGGCCGCCTCAAGGGCCCACAACGCGGCGATGGCGACGACGAGACCGCCGGCCATATCGCCCTCCCAGTCCGCGCAGCCGACCGGCGGGGTGGCTTCGGGATCGGTGACAGGGCTCGCCTGGTGGAAGGCGAAGCCGGAAGCGTGCTGCTGGATGAAGGAGGAGGTGGGGCGCCCGGTCGACGGACCGGAAAGCCCCTGCGCCGACACGACGAGCGTGGCAGGGCGCTGGGCCCAGTCGGGCTCCGCACCGCGCACGGCGTCATCGGTCGACAGCACGAGGTCGGACTGCCCGGCGAGATCGCCGAGGAGCTGCCAGCCATCCGCTGTCCCGCCGTCGATGCTCACCAGCGCCTTGCCGCGGTTGAGGTAGGCGAAGAGCGCGCTCTCGCCGCCCGGCGTCAGCGGCGCCTCGCGGCGCAGCGGGTCGCCGGCCGGCGCCTCGACCTTGATCACCTCGGCGCCGAGGTCGGCGAGCAGGCGGGCGCCGAAGGCGAGGGAGATGTCGGATCCCAGCTCGATCACCTTCAGGCCGGACAGCGGGCCGCGGAAAGGAGGGCGTGTGAAACGATTCATATTTGTCTCAAAGGTTTGCGGTCGCAAGGTCGGTCCGGTGGAGCACTGGCGGAACGTCAGGCTTCCCGCAGGTTGGTGCGCCATTCCTGCTGGCTGCGAAGCAGGAGCTTGGTCACCACCACCTGAAGCAGCTTCACGCCGACCGAGGTGTAGAGGATCATCATCGCCATGGCGCAGGCCGCGCCGTCGTCGCCCGTGTCGTTGAGCGCGACCACGGCGATGGAGGCGACCTTGGTCGTCGAGGCGTAGATGAAGATGACGCCGGCGACCGTGGTCATCGCGTTGACGAAGAAGAAGGTGGCGATGTCGATGATGGCGGGGATCGAGATCGGGATCGTCACCCTCCACAGCGTGGTCCAGAACGACACGCCGAGCGCCTGCGAGGCCGCCTCGAACTCGTTGTCGATCTGCTTCAGCGCGGTCAGCGCCATCAGGTGCGGCACCGTGTAGTAGTGGCCGATGGTGCACATCACCATGATCGCCATGGTGCCGTAGATCACGTTGAGCGGGTTGCTCGGCATGTTGAAGAAGAACACGTAGCCGAGGCCGAGCACGATGCCGGGCACCGCGAGCGGCACCATCGCCACGATGTGGTAGCCGAGCAGGACGCGCGAGCCCTTGCGGTGCTTCTCGGTGAGATAGGCGCCGCAGAAGGCCATCACCGTGCCGAACAGCGCCGTCCATGCCGCCATCTCGACGCTGTTCCAGTAGGACAGCCAGCCGCCGGGATCGAAGGCGCCGAAATTGAAGTTGTTGAACGACAGCGAGAGATTGTACGGCCACAGCGTCACGAAGGAGGCGAAGATCGCCGTGCCGATGATGCCGAGGATCGGCAAGGCGAGCACCGCCACCACGGCAAGCATCAGCCGGTCGAAGCGCTTCGAGGGCTTGGGCTGGAGCATGACCGCCCGCGAGGTGAGCTGCGAGGTCTGATGCTTGTAGGTGATGCGCTCGACCACGAAAGTCAGCACCGCCGGCAGCAGCAGGATCACGCCGATCACCGCGCCCATTTGGAAATTCGCCTGGCCGATGATCTGCCGGTAGACGTCGACCGCCAGCATGTTGAACTTGCCCCCGATGACCTTGGCGATGCCGAAGTCGACGATGGCCGTCGTGAACACAACGAAGCTGGCGTTGATCAGGCCGTAGCGCACGCCCGGGAAGGTGATCGTCCAGAAGATGCGCCAGCGCGAGGTGTTCAGCGTCTCGGCGGCTTCATACAGGCGCGCATCGGCGGTCCCCAGTGCGGTCGTCATGATGAGCACGACGAAGGGCAGGCAGTGGAAGACCTGCGCCATGATGATGCCGACGGGGCCATAGATGGTGTGGCCGAACATCAGCCATTTCAGGTAGCCCTGATTGCCGAAGATGTAGATGAGGGCGATGGCCGGCAGCAGCGAGGGCGCCAGGATCGGCAGCAGCGCGATGCCCTTGAACACGCCTTTCAGCGGCATGCAGCTTCGGGTCAGCGCGTAGGAATAGAGGAAGCCGAGCGGCACCACGAGCGCGACGGTGAGGCTGGCGACCCACAGGCTGTTGATCACCGACTGACGCAGGATCGGGTCCTTTGCGTAGCCGACGAAATTGGCCAGGCCGATGAAATTGCCCCGATGGTCCTCGAAGCTCTGCGACAGCAGCGCGTAGAGCGGCAGCACGATGATGATGAGGGCGATCGCCAGCATCGCCGCGCCGGCGACGAGCCGGGTGATCCGCTCCCATTCGATCATCGGGCGCAGGGCGGGAAGGTGCCGTGTGGTGAGATCGGTCATGAGCGCGCCGCCTCGCGGATCTGGCCCGACTGGGCGAGCGGGAACACGGCGAAGCGCTCGCGCGGCAGGCAGACGCCGACGTGATCGCCTACCGCGACCGGCAGGTCGGCCATGTCACGGCTCGACAGGTCGGCGGACATCTCGGCATTGCCCAGCGCCGGCACAATGAGACTGGCGCGCCAGAAGGAGCCGAGGAACTCGAGATGCGTCACCTGCGCCGGCAGGATCTCGCCCGACGCAGTGGCGTCCGGCGCGCACAGCCGCACCTGCTCGGGCCGCAGGCAGGCCAGCACGTCGCCCTGGTTCTCGGGCGTGTCGTAGGGCGCCGGAACCGGGAAGGCGAGGCTGCCGACCGTGAGCCGGCCCGCCTTCACGTGGCCGGGAAAGATGTTCATCTTGCCGACGAAGCCGGCGACGAACAGGCTGCGCGGCGTGTGGTAGATGGCGGTCGGCGTGCCGATCTGCTCGACCTCGCCGTCACGCATCGCCACGACCCGGTCGGCCATGCTGAGCGCTTCTTCCTGGTCGTGCGTCACCATGATGGTGGTGAGGCCTAGACGCCGCTGCAGGTCGCGGATCTGCTGGCGCAGGTGCACGCGCACCTTGGCGTCGAGTGCGCTCAGCGGCTCGTCGAGCAGCAGGAGCCGCGGGGAGGGCGCGATGGCGCGGGCGAGCGCGACGCGCTGCTGCTGGCCGCCGGAAAGCTGGGCGGGATACTTCTTCTCGGAGCCCTTCAGGTCGATGAGTTCGAGAAGCTCATGCAGCCGGGAATCGATTTCCGAAGCGGGAAGCTGCCGGTTGCGCAGCCCATAGACGATGTTTTCCCGCACGTTGAGATTGGGGAACAGCGCATAGGACTGGAACAAGATGCCGAACTGCCGCTGCGCCGGGGGCAGGTCGGAAATGTCCTGGTCGAGGCTGTGTATGGTGCCGGCGTTCTGGCGCTCCAGGCCGGCGATGATGCGCAGAAGCGTGGACTTGCCGCATCCGGACGGGCCGAGAAAGCAGACGAACTCGCCCGCCTCGACATCCAGCGTCACATTGGACAGCGCCTGGAAGCTGCCGAAATGCTTGTCGATGCCGGCGACGCGCAGAAACGGCGCCGCGCCGGCGTGGCCGTTGCCTTGGCGCGCGAGATGCGCGGCGGAGCGAGAGACATCAAGCATGGGAAACGAGCTCTTTGGCAGCGGAAGGGAAGCGGCGGAAGGGGACGTGGTGGGAAGCGGCCGGGCGGGAAGCGCCATGGCGAAAGGCGTCCGCGCGGGAAGCGGGCGGGCGTCCGGGGCGCGGCGCGACCGGGATGGCGCCGCCGGCCCAAGCGTCGGCCGCCCGCGAACGGGGCGGGTGGCGGAACGCCGGGTGAAACTGTCCGACAATGAGCGCGCGCACGACCGCGCGGCAGCGCGGCTCTCCAGGCTGGGGCATGTTTTCCTCCTGAGCGGCGTCGCACTGTTCGGAATCGGCTGGAGCCGATGACCGCCGGCGACGTCCTGAACCTGTCTGTGCAGGTCGAATTGGGAAGACGATATGCTGCGCGAAACGATGTGGCAAGAAAGAAATGAAACGGTTCATCACTGAAATGCGAGATGCCGTCGGCAGGCGGCGTGCGCGGATGGGCGAGGCTAGACGGTGCGCGGGGCGCTCGCCTTCGGCGGCGCGCAGGAGCCGCGGATGATGAATTCGTGGGTCACGATGATGCGCTGGCGTGTGGCGCCATGGCCGCCGGAAAGCTGGTCCAGCAGCAGTTCCGCTGCGCAGCGTCCCGTCGCCGGCCAGTCGTAGCGGATGGCAGTGATCGGCGGCTCGATGAGTGCGGCCAGCTCGGTGTCGCCGAGCGTGACCAGTGACAGATGCTGGGGCACGCTGAGATTGAGCAGGCGCACCGCCTCGATGACGCCGGCCAGATGCCCGCCGCTGGCGACGATCGCGGTTGCCGGCTCGCGGCCGATCAGCGAGGAATAGGCGGCGTCGCGCCCATAGGGATGCTGGCGGCCCTCGGAATGGATCAGATCGCGCGGCACCTCGACGCCGAGATCGCCGAAGGCGGCCTCGAATCCGCGCAGCCGCTCGCGCCCCGAATGGGTGATCGCCGGCACGGTGATGAGGCTGATGCGGCGATGGCCGAGTCCCAGCAGGTAGCGGGTGGCGCGGTAGGTGCCGTCATACTGGTTGGTCAGCACGCAGTCGACGTCGAGGTCGATGACGCGTTCCATCATGACGAGCGGCACGGAGAAATCGCGCAGCTGGGCGCGGGTCGCCTCGTCATTGTCGTTCGCCACCATGACGATGACGCCGTCGACGCGCCTCCGCTTGAACTGCTCCAGCACGTCGCTCTCGCGCTCGCGGTCGGAATGCGAGTTGGCGAGGAACAGCGTGTAGCCGGCCCGCGCCAGCACCGGTTCGAGGCCCGTCACGGCGGCGGCGGTGAGCGGGTTCTGTATGTCCGGCATGAGCACGCCGATGACGCGGCTCTGGCGCGAACGCAGGCTCTGGGCGACGGGGTTGGGCTCATAGCCGAGATCGAGGATCGCCTCCTCGACGCGCCGGCGCAGCGCCGCATCGACATTTCCGGCGCGGTTCAGCACGCGCGAGACGGTGCCGAGCGAAACCCCCGCATGCTGGGCGACATGCTTGATGGTGATCGTCGCGGGGGTGGCGGACTTGTTTTTCACGTCGTGATTCGGGGCTGGACGGCGCGGCAACCTTGCGGCGCATGACGTCCCGCGAGGCGTACTCTAGGCTGGCCAGAGCGGGCGCAGCAAGCCGGGTCGGCAAAAGGTGCCGGCGTCTCCGGGCGACGCGCGCGGATCCGGTGGTCCGCTTGACAGCCTTGAGGTGAGACTCCAAATCTGTCGACACTATTTGTGTTGACTTGATCGGTGGCGCCGGAATTAAATCGCCGTAGCGCTTCGACGAGGCGACAAGTCGACATTTGTTGGGACGCCGCTGCGCGCTCACTTTGGCCGCGACACCATCCTGAAGAGTACGCCCGTCATGGAACTGGTCGATCTGCACGGCATCGTCGAAGGCTCCGGCGAGGAGCTGGTTCTGCTTCACCCCATCGGTCTCGACAACAGCTTCTGGGGCCCGATGCCGGCGATCCTCGCCCATTCGCACCGGGTACTGCGGCTCGACCTGCGCGGCTTCGGCAGTTCTCCGCTCGGTCCGCGGGCGGCGTCTATCGAGGCCTATGCGGCCGATGTGCACCGGGCGATCCGGCGGCACGGCTTCGCCCGGCCGGCGGTGCTGGGGCTCTCCTTCGGCGGCATGGTCGCTCAGACGCTTGCGCTCGATCATCCCGACAGCGTATCGCGCCTCATCCTGTGCGGCTGTCCCGGCGGCATTCCCGAACAGGCGCGGGACGCTCTGCGCGAGCGCGGCCTCGCCGCCGAGCGGGACGGGATGGAATCCATCGTGCCGCTGACGATCGAGCGCTGGTTTACTCCCGGCTTCGTCGGCAATCCTGTGGTCGAGCGCGTTCGCGCGCGGCTGCGCGGCAACAGCGTGCGCGCCTGGTCGGAAGGTTGGCAGGCGATCAGCGGTTTCGACGCGTTGGCGCGCCTCGGCGCTATCAATGTGCCGACGCTGGTCGTCGCCGGCGAACACGACGCGGCGACCTCGCCGGCGGCTTCTGCCGCGTTGGCGGCGGCGATACCCGGCGCCCGTGTCGCGACGCTTCCAGGCGCGCCGCATATGATGCAGCTGGAGAGCAGCGGCCTGTTTACCGAAACCGTCGGCGATTTCCTGGCGGGCCGCCCGCTCGGCGTGGGCTAGGCGATCATGGCGCAGCCGCTTTCCCATGTGCTCACCGGCGACCGGCGCGATCCCGCGCTACTGCTGATCCATCCGCTCGGCGCGGATCTCACCTTCTGGGACGATTTCGTGCGTGCCGTCGACGGGCGGGCGACGACGCTGGCCGTCGACCTGCCCGGCGCCGGCGGCAGTCCCGGCCCCGCAGCGCCGGTGTCTCTTGAGGCGCAGGCGTCCGCGCTCGATGAAGTGCGGCGCGACCTCCGAATCGGGAATGTGGTGATCGTCGCCTGCGCGGTCGGCACGATGACGGCCGGCGTCTATGCCGCCACCCGTCCGGAGGCCGTGGCCGGCCTCGTTCTGGCCAATCCCACCCCAGCCAGTGCGCCCGCCGCTCGCCAGATGCTGGCGGACCGCGCCGACGCCGTGCGCGCGGGCGGCATGGCGGCGGTGCTGCCCAGCGCGGTCGAGCGTGCCTTCCTCGGACAGCCGCAGGACGAGCGCTATGTGCGCTACATGAATCGTTTCGCCGCGCAGGACCCGGCCTCCTATGCCTGGGCGCTGCTGGCGGCGTCGCAGGCCGATGCGACGCGGGCCTTCACGCGCGTGACGTGCCCGACCCTTCTTGTGCCGGGCCGCCACGATGTCCTGCTGCCGATGGAGCGCGCGGAAGCGGTGAAGGCGCTCGTGCAGCATGCGCAGCTCGCGGTTATGGAAGGCGCGGCGCATTTCGTGCCCTACCAGCAGCCCGCGCGCTTCGCCGAGCTCGTTCTCGATTTCGCCGGCCGCGAGGCCGGCCCCGCCTGAGTCCGGAGTGTGACCATGAGCAATAAAGGCTTCCTCCTCGTCCTGATGCAGCCGCCGCCGGCCTTCGAGGACGAATTCAACGCCTGGTACGACACCGAGCATGTGCCCGAGCGCGTGGCGGTGGAGGGCTTCGAAAGCGGGCGCCGCTATGTCTGCCTCGACGGTTATCCGAAATACCTCGCCATGTACGACATGGTGAACGAGGCGGTGCTGGAGACCGAATCCTATCTGCGCGTCTCGGCCGACCGGGCCAGCCCCTGGACGCGGCGGGTGACCAGCCGGGTGAAAGTTTATCGCTCCGCCGGCGCACAGATCTATCCCGGCGACGAGGTCACGGTGCCGACCGTGCGCAGCACGCTGCTGCGCTTCAGCGGCACGCCGGCGGCTCTGGCGGACACGGTCATCGCCGGTGCGACGTCGAACTTTGCCGGCAAATCAAATACGGTGCAGCTCCGTGTCTTCGCCTATTCCCGCGACGGGGCTGTCGATTTCATCGTGCTGGCGGGATTGCGCGGGCCGGAGGAAATGGCGCTGAATGTCGATGCCTTCGGCGAGGCGGCGCCCTATCTCGACATGGCAAACAACTACGCCTTGTACTGACTTCCGGCAGTCGCCCCGGTCGCTTCGTGAGCGGTCGGGACGATGTGGGACATGGCGTCGTGCCCATCGAACGGGAACGGCCGGGCGTGACCCGGCCGCTTTTGTGCGCGATGTCGATGGCGCTCTCCGTCCCTGCGCGGGGCGCGAAGACGGAGAGCGCAGGCCGTCAGTTCAGCGCGGCGGGATCGAACGGGTAGGGCACCGCTGGCCCCCCGCGCAGCGGAAGGACCACGGTCGCCGTACCGGGCGAGCCTTCCTTGCCGTTCTGGTCCTTGAGTCCGATCTCCAGCTCGATGACGCCGTAGTTCCCGCGCTGGTTCTTGCCCGTGATGCGGCCCCAGGCGAACAGCGTATCGCCGGGAATGTTCATGCCGCGATACTGGAAGTTCATCTTCCACAGCCAGCCGGTCTCGCCGGCCCAGTCGGACAGCACCTGCGCCAGAACATGCTGCTTCCACGAGCCGTTGATCAGCACGTCCGGCAGGCCGTCATGCTCGGTGGCGTAGCGCCAGTCGTAGTGGATCTTGTGCCAGTTCTCCATCGCGGCCGACCAGCGGACGATATGGGCCGTCGTCATCGGGCCCTTGGTGAGCACAGGAATGTCGTCGCCGATCGCGACGTTCTCGAAATACACGGTCTCGGCCATCGTCTATCTCATGATCATGGTGTTCAGGGACTTCAGCAGCGGCCGGCCATCGGCGGCGCGGTACTCGTCCTCGATGACGACCATCACCATCGGCCCGGCCTTGCCCTGCTTCTGGTAGATGTCGAGATAGGCCGAGCGGCACTGGATGCGCTCGCCGACCTTGGGGTAGCTGTAGAACTCGTATTCGTAGCCGCCATTGAGGATGCCCGAGAGCGGGATCGGCAGCTTCGGCAGTCCCGGCCGCATGGCGCGCGAGAGGCCGTCGAAATCGGGATCGCCCGCTGCGGCGAGGGAATCGTTCAACTCGTCCGCCGGCCGGCGGAAGGCATGGACCGGGAAGCCGGGCGGTGCGACGAGTGCGCCGTAGCGTGTGCCGGCGGCGTGTTCATCGTCCCAGTAGCGCGGGTTGGGGTCCATCAGCGCCTGGAAGAAGCGCCGCACCTCGCTGGCCTCCACCGGATGGGGCGCCTCCTGCCAGTCCGAGCGAGCACCGATGACGGCGCGCACCTCGGGGGTGATGTGGTTCACCAATTCATCAAAAGCCATGCATGTCTCCTCGCCTTGCCGTCTTCTTCTGCCGCCCGCAGGCGGGAGGTGCGTCCTTTGCGGCCGCGCCTGTCTTGGCGGTCACTGTAGCTGCATATGAAACGTTTTCAATATGCGAAGCTCATGGCAGACTGCACGTCGAACGGCGCTGATACGTTGACTTGTGGCGCCCAGGGTTGGAAACAGTGCCTTTTGTGGGAAACAGTATGAAAATCGTTTTTATCGGGGCCTCGCACTGGCACCTCGATCTCTATGTCCTCCCGCTGCTGGAGGTCGCAGGCGCCGAGCTGGTCGGCGTCGCCGATCCCGATCCGCAAGCGGTGGAGCGGCTGACGCGCCGCTTCGGCTGCGCGGGCGATACCGATTACCGCGCCCTTTGCCGACGGCTGCGTCCCGACTTCGTCTTCGCCCTCGGCCGTCACGCCGACATGCCGGAGGAGGCGCGCTTCCTGATCGAGGAAGGCATTCCCTTCGCGCTGGAGAAGCCTTGCGGCCTGTCGACAGCCGATGTGGCGCCGATTGCCGAGCTGGCGGCTCGCGCGGGCGCCTTCGCGGCGGTGCCGCTGGTCTTCCGCAACGGTGATTTCGCCCGCCACCTCGAATCGCTGAAGGAAGAGGGCGACCTCAGCTACGCGACGTTCCGTTTCATCGCCGGCTTCCCCGCCCGCTACCGGCAGGCCGGCTGCGGCTGGATGCTCGATCCCTCACTCTCCGGCGGGGGCTGCACCATCAACCTCGCCGTCCATTTCTTCGACCTCGCGCTGCGCCTGCTCGGCCCGGATGTGCGCGTGCTGAACGCCACCATGGCCAACCATGCCTGGCGCGAGCGGGTGGAGGACTATTCGGTCATCACTTTCGAGCGGGCGGGCGCGCTGTGCGTGGTCGAGACCGGCTATCTCTACCCCGCGCCGACCAGCAATTTCGACATGCACTACGCGCTGCGCTCGCCGCGCAGCTACACCATCGCGCATGACACGCAGACGGTGGAAAGCCTTGCCAATGACGGCACGTCCCGCCAGTGGCCTTACTTCACCACCAATGTGCCGCACTACCGCACCTTCGTGCACGACGTGCTGGAGCGGGTGCACACGGGCAAGCCGCCACTCGCCGACCTCTCCGACATGGTGCCGATCCTGCGGCTGATGGACGAGGCCTATGCCAAGGCCGCCGCCACGCCGCTGCTGCCGGCGAATCCGATGCCGGCGGCCGGCTAAACGGCGCCGACGAGCTCCTGGCAGGATTCGCGCAGGATGAACTCGTAGGGAACGATCACGCGCTCCGGCGGCGTCTCGCTGCCGCCGATGCGCGAGATGGTCAGGCGCGCGGCGACGCGTCCGGTCTGCGCCCAGTCGTAGCGTATGGCGGTGATGCCCGGGCGGGTGAGGGCGGCGAGCTCGGTGTCGCCGAGCACGACCAGCGACAGCTCGTCGGGAATCGAGAGATTGAGCTGGCGCATGGCGTCGAGCACGCCCGGCAGCATGCCGCCGGAGACGATGAGTGCGGTGGGCTTGTTGCGCATGGAGAGCACGGAATAGGCGGCGTTCACCGCGTAATCGCGGGTGTAGCCGGCCATGTGGATCAGGTCGGGGTTTGCCGCAACGCCGACATCGGCCAGCGCCTCGGTATAACCCTGCAGGCGGTAGCGGCCGGACATGTTGTCGGTCGGCACCGTGATGAGCGCGATGCGCCGGTGGCCGAGCGCCGCGAGATAGCGGGTGGCGCGGTAGGTGCCCTGCACCTGGTCGGTGCGCACGGCGTCGAATTCGGCGCCGATCTCGCGTTCCAGCAGCACCACCGGCATGGGCAGGCGGCGCAGCTGCTCGACCGTGCGGGGGTCCTGATCGTGGGCGAGGATGGCGATGATGCCGTCGACGCGACGGCGCGCGAACTCATTGAGGATGTTCTCCTCGCGGCCGCGCTCATAGCGCGAATTGGCGAGGAAGAAGGAATAGCCCTGCTGGGTGAGCTCCTCCTCGACGCCGGCGGCGGCCTCCGAGGAGAGGGGGTTGCGCAAATCGGGCACGATGACGCCGATGACGTGGGTCTTCTTCGAGCGCATGCCCTGCGCGAAGCTGTCCGGCCGGTAGTCGAGCGCGGCGGCGGCGTCGAGCACGCGGCGCTGCAAGGCCGGCTTCACGTTGCGCGCCTTGTTGAGCACGCGCGAGACGGTGCCGATCGAGACACCCGCATGGCGCGCGACATCGCTGATCGTTGCGCGGGCCGGGGTCACCTTCGCGGGTTTGGTTTCATCCATACGTCAGACACTCGCAATGCGTCCCGCTGCGCGAGAACGTTCCATGCTTAGCCGATCTGCGCCCGCCGCGCGACGCTGTTCGCATCGCAGCCGCGACGTCATCCACGCCCATCCCCGATGTCCGCAAGCGGCTGCACCGGCAATCCTCTCGCGGAAGGTGCGGCCGGCGCGCGCGCCCTTGACCGGCCTCTGCCGGACGTCCTAGGTTCGCATGGGAAAACGTTTCAAATATAGATCGGCACGGGAGGATGCGATCATGGGCGAGAAGGTCAGGGTGTGCGAGGTCGGCCCGCGCGACGGGCTGCAGATGGCCGAGGCGATCATGCCGACCGAGGTCAAGATCGAGTGGATCCGCTCCCTCGTCGCCGCCGGGCTGCACGAGATCGAGGTCGGCAGCTTCGTGCCGCCCAAGCTCATTCCGCAGATGGCCGACACCGGCGAGGTGGTGCGCGCCAGCCGCGACATTGCCGGGCTGACCATCGTCACGCTGGCGCCGAACCTGAAGGGCGCGCAGCGCGCCCATGAGAGCGGCGCCGACGTCGTCATCATCCCGGTTTCGGTCAGCGAGGGGCACAGCCGCGCCAACACCAACAAGGGCAGCCTGCAGCAGGTCGAAGAGGTCCGCGCCATCGTCGAGTGGGTGAAGGCGCAGGAGCGGCCGATGAAGGTCGATGCCGGCTGCGCCACCGCCTTCGGCTGCTCCATCGAGGGCGCCGTGCCGCAGGAGCGCGTGGTGATGGTTGCCGCCGCGCTCGCGCAGGCGGGGGTGGACGGCGTGGTGCTGGCCGACACCGTGGGTTACGGCAATCCCGCACAGGTGCGCGCCGTCATCCGCGCCGTGCATCAGGAGATCGGCCCGGTGCTGAACCGGTTGCACCTGCACGACACGATGGGCCTCGGCCTTGCCAATGCGCTGGCGGGATTGGAGGAAGGCATACGCTGCTTCGATTCGGCGCTCGCCGGTCTCGGCGGCTGCCCCTTCGCGCCCGGCGCCTCCGGCAACATCGTGACCGAGGATCTCGTCTTCATGCTGGAGAGCATGGGCTTCGAGACCGGTATCGACCTCGACGGGCTTTTCCGCGCGCGGGAGGTGCTCAAGCGCGGCTTGCCGGGGGCGGCGCTGCTCGGCAATGTGAACAAGGCCGGCATTCCGCGCACCTACCGGCAGGCGGCGTGAGGCGTCCGCCCGGGCCGGCGACGCCTTTCGCGTCCGGGCGCATTCTCAGGAGGAATGCCCGTGCAGGCCACCATCGCTTATCTCACGACCATCGAGTTCGGGGAGGGCGCCAGCGCTCGCCTGGGCGAGCACCTCGCGGCGGCCGGCATCCGCCGCCCGCTCATCGTCTCCGACCGCGGGCTTGCCGCGACGGGGCTGGTGGAGCGCATCGCCGCGCTCTGCCCGCCGGGGACGTCGGTCGTCCTCGATGTTCCGTCGAATCCGACCGAGGCGGCCGTTCTAGCTGCCCTCGCCGCCTATCGCGACAGCGGCGCCGACGGCATCGTGGCGCTGGGCGGGGGATCGCCGATTGATCTCGCCAAGGGCGTCGCCCTGCTCGCCACCCATGAGGGCCCGCTGGAGCGCTACGCCGTCATCTATGGCGGGCTGGCGCGCATCACGCCGGCCGTGGCTCCTGTCATCGCTGTGCCGACGACGGCGGGAACCGGCGCCGAGGTCGGGCGCGCGGCGCTGCTGACGCTGGCCGATGGACGCAAGCTCGGCTTCATCAGCCCGCATCTCATTCCGCGCAAGGCGGTGTGCGATCCCGAACTGACCTATGGGCTGCCGCCCTTCCTCACCGCCGCGACCGCTCTCGACGCGCTGTCGCATTGCGTCGAAACCTTCCTGTCACCGCGCTACAACCCGCCCGCCGAGGCCATCGCCCTCGACGGTGCCGGGCGTATCTGGCGCCATATCGAGCGCGCCTTCCAGGACGGAGGCGACGCACAGGCGCGGCGCGAGCTAATGATGGGTTCGTTGCAGGGCGGGCTCAGCTTCCAGAAGGGGCTTGGCGCCGTGCATTCGCTGTCCCATGCGCTGGGCGGGCTCGGCGAGCCGAACCTGCATCATGGCACGCTCAACGCGCTGCTGATGCCCGAGGTGCTGCGCTTCAACCTGCCCCATGTCGGCGACAAGGCGGAGAGGCTGAACCGCGCGCTGGGGCTCGACCCGGCGGCCGATCTTGCCGGCGAACTGGACGCGCTGAACCGCCGGCTCGGCATCCCGGCCGACCTGACCTCGCTCGGCGTGAGGCGCGACAGCCATGACTGGATTGTCGAGCGCGCGCTCGCCGACCACAGCAGCGCGACCAACCCGCGCGCCCTGACGGCCGACGATCTCCATTCACTGCTTGAGCGCGTCTCGCGCGTGGAACAGCCCGCCGGAGCGCCGTAGCGCCCCGGCGGTAGGACCTCAGGCTCCGACGACGCCATCCTTCACGACGACGCGGTAGCCCTTCAGCTCGGTCTGCGCGAACAGGCCGGCCTTGCTGTAGGGGTCCTGCGCGACGAGCGCTTCCGCCGCCGCGCGGTCTTCCGCTTCATAGACCATCACCGAGCCGCAGGGCTTGCCGTCCTCGTCCAGCATCGGGCCGGCGAAGACGAGGCTGCCGGCGATGGCGCGCAGATAGTCGAGATGTGCCGGGCGGGTCTCCAGTCGCAGGGCAAGCGCGCCGGGGCGGTCATGGGCGGTGAGAACGAACTGCATCGGGAGGCGTCCTGAACGGGAAAGGGAGGGAACCGATAAGCCATCGTCCCGGCGAAGCCAACCGGCGCGCGGATCGCTTCGGCCGGCTCGCGTCCATCCCGGCGTTTTCGCTTGAGCGCGCGAAGTTCGTCTGCAACTCTTCCGTTGGTTGAGGAGGCGTTGGCATGGCTCGGCAGCTCAACTCCGAAGCATTGGCGAAGTCGATCGACGCGATCTACGAGGCCGTCCTGCTGCCGGATCGCTGGCGCTCCGCGCTGAAGGCGATGGCGGAGGCGACCGGCAGCGAGGGTGTCGGCCTGCTGCGCTTCGGCAACAACGGAAACGCCAGCCTGATCTCGGAGGGGTTGGACGTACATATCGAACCTTTCGCCCGCGACAGGTGGTTCGAGCGCAACGACCGGGCGAACCGCATCCTGCCTCTGAAACCCAAGGGTTTCATCACCGAGGCCGACGTGTTCACGCGGGAGGAACTGGACCGCCTGCCGATGTATCAGGAACTGCTGATACCGACGCGGTTCATGTGGTTCGCCGGAGCGGTCGCGGCCGGCCCCAATGGCAGCACCATCGCCATCACCTGCGAACGGCGGCTCGTCGACGAGCCCTTCACGCGCGCCGAGGTCACGGTGCTCGACGGCGTGCTGGCGCATCTGCGGCGCGCCATCGAGATTTCCGTGGCGCTGGAAGGCGAGCGCGACCTCGGCGGCCTTGACATGCTGGAGGCCATGGGCCGGGCGGCGGCGCTGGTCAGCCCGAAGGGACGGCTCGTCCGCTTCAATGCGCGCTTCGAGGCGCTCGTCGGAGCGGGTGTCCAGATTCGCGAAGGCCGGCTGGCGGCGACCGACAGGGCGAGCGACGACCGATTCCAGGCGCTCGTCCGGGCCGTAGCCGGCGGCACCTTGCCGCTGATGCGCGACGAGCCAGCGCGCATCGCGCTGAGCCGGGGCACCGGACGCCTGCCGCTGTTCGCCTCTGCCATACCGCTGCGGGGCGGCGGCGAGGAAATCTTCAGCGCCAGCGGCGCGCTCATCCTGTTCGAGGACCCGCAGGCCATCCGCCTGCCGGCCGAGGCGCTGCTGCAGGCCAGCTTTGCGCTGACCCTCGCGGAGGCGCGACTGGTGCTGGCCATCGTCGGCGGCGAAACCCCCGCCGAGGCGGCGCGAAGGCTCGGCTACCGCGCGGACACCGCCCGCAAATACCTGCAATCGGCCTTCGCCAAGACCGGCACGCGCCGTCAGGCGGAGCTGGCGGCGCTGGTGATGCGGCTCGCCTGAACGCAGGCGGGTTCGAACGCGATGTCCGGTGCCGTCTCCTGGTCCTCCGGCATGGCCCGGCGGATATCGGCCTCCATGATCTCGGCGAGGATGGAAACGGCGATGGCCTGCGCGCTGCGGGCGCCGTGGAACAGGCCGGCGGGACCGCGCAGGCGGGCGATCTGCGCCTCGTTCGTGCCGGCCTCGCGCAGCAGGCGCAGCCGGTTCGCCTGCGTGCGGCGGCTACCCAGCGCGCCGATATAGAAGGCGGGCGTTTCCAGCGCGGCGGGCAGCAGAAGGCGCTCCCATTCATGGTCATGGAACATGAAGGCGATGGCGGTGCGCGCATCCGCCGGAATGCCGTTTGCCGGTGCCGACATGCCGAGTGGGAGAAGGGCGACGCCTTCCGCCGCAGCGCGGGTGGCGGCATCGGGCGAGCCGAGCAGCGTGTCGAGCCCGGCGGCGCGGGCGAGCCGGGCGAGGCAGACCGCCGCCGGGCCGACACCGAGAACGACGAGACGCAGGCGTGGCGGATAGGCGCGCGGCTCGCCGGTCTCACAGGCGAGCGACGGCGCGCCGTCGGTTTCGAGGAAGGCCGTGTGCCGGTTACGCACGCGATGGTCGATGGCCTCCAGCGCGCGCTCGCCCAGCGTCACGTCGAAATCGAGCTCGATGGCGCTGCCGCAGGGCAGGCGGATGTCCATGTATTTCGAGCCGCGCCCGTAGCGCACGCGCCGGTTCTCGCCGGCGCGGATCGCTGCGATGGCCTCCTCCACCACCGCGCGCTCGACACAGCCGCCCGAGAGATAGCCCACCCATTCTCCGGCCTCGGTCACGGCCATCTGCGCGCCGAGCGGGCGCGGCGAGGAGCCCTCAATGGCGGCCAGCGTGACGAGGGCGACGCGCTGGCCGGCGCGCATGCGCTCCAGCGCGAAGTCGATGACATAGTCGTCGAAGGGATCCCAGCGTCCATCCGGCATCCGCATGCGTTCATCCTCGGCAAGTATGGAATGGAAGGAGAGCGCCGCCGCCTCGCGGCGGCGGCGCGGCTGGCGGCGAGCCGTCAGCTCATGTTGAGGTCGGCGTTCTTCAGCGGCAGGTTGCGCACCCGCTTGCCGGTGGCGGCAAACACCGCGTTGAGCACGGCGGGCGCCGCGACCGCGATGGTCGGCTCGCCGACGCCGCCCCAGAAGCCGCCGGACGGCATGGAGATGACCTCGACGTCAGGCATCTCGTCGAGCCGCATCACGGTGTAGCTGTCGAAGTTCTCCTGCTCGATGCGCCCGTCCTTCACCGTGCATTCTCCATGCAGCATCGCCGAGAGGCCGTAGACGAACGAGCCGGAAATCTGCGCGTCGACCTGCTGCGGGTTCACCACATAGCCGGGATTGGTCGCCGCCACGATGCGGTGGATGCGCAGCTCGCCGTTGGTGACGGACACCTCGGCGGCGGCAGCGACATAGCTGCCGAAGCCCATGATCTGGGCGAGGCCGCGCGCACGTCCCTTTTCGGGCGGCGTGTCCCAGCCGATGCCCTTGGCCGCCGCCTCCAGCACCGCGAGGTGCTTGGGGTGGTTCTTCATTAGCTTGCGCCGCAGGGCGAGCGGGTCCTGTCCCGTGGCGGCGGCGATCTCGTCGATGAAGCATTCGAGATAGACGGCGTTCTGGTTGAGGTTCACCCCGCGCCAGGGGCCGGGCCGCACATGCGGGTTGCGCATGGCGTGGTCGATCAGCAGGTTCGGGAAGCTGTAGCCGATCGCCATCTCGGCGCCGCCGGGCATCAGGCCCTGGAACATGATCGGATCGCCGTTCTCCGTCATGATGTTGGGGCGCATATAGGCCATGATCGACTGGCCGGAGATGCGCATGTGCAGTGCCTCCACCTCGCCGTCGGCGTCGAGCGCGGCGCGCAGGCGGCACTGCGTGACCGGGTGGAACCGGCCCTGCACCATGTCCTCCTCGCGGGTCCACATCATCTTCACGGGAGCGCCGGGCACCTGCTTGGCGATCAGCGTCGCCATGCGCACGTAGTCGGTGAAGAGGCGGCGGCCGAAGCTGCCGCCGATACGCATGACATGGACCTCGCACTTTTCAGGCGGCAGCCCGGCCGCGCTTGCCAGGGTGTCGAGCGCGGCGTCGGGCACCTGAGTCGGTCCCCACATCTCGCAGCGCTCGGGCGTCCAGCGGACGGTGGCCGAGAGCACCTCCATCGGTGCATGATTCTGATAGGGGAAGCTGTAATCCGCCTCGATCACCCGCGCCGCGCCGCCGAGGGTGGCCTTCGCGTCGCCGACGCGGTTGCCGACATAGGGCGTGTCGGCGGTCAGCCCCTCGCGCAGCATCTTTGCGATGTCCGCGCTGGAGACCCTGGCGTTCTCGCCCTCATCCCACTCGATGGGCAGCGCGTCGAGCGCGGTCTTCGCGCGCCAGAAGGTGTCGGCGACCACGGCGACGGTCTCGTCATCGACCTTGATGACGTGCTTCACCCCGCGCATGCCGGAGACGGCGGCGGCGTCGAAGCTCTTCAGCTTGCCGCCATGAACCGGGCAGGCCTTGGGTATGGCCACCAGCATGTCGGGCATGCTTATGTCCATGCCGTAGACGAGAGAGCCGTTCAGCTTGTCCATCGTGTCGATGCGCTTGAGCGGCTGGCCGGCGATGGTCCAGTCCTCCGGGTCCTTCAACGTGATGTCGGTGGGCGGGATGATGGCATTGGCCGCGCCGGCGACCGCGCCGTAGGTCGTGGAACGGCTGCTGGCGGGATGGCTGATCACGCCCTTCGAGACCCGGCACTCCGAGGCCGGCACGCCCCAGCCCTGCGCTGCCGCCTCCACGAGCATGGCGCGCGCGGTGGCGCCGCCCATGCGCACATAGTCCTGCGAGCCGCGAATGGCGCGCGAGCCGCCGGTCGACAGGTCCTTCCAGACCTTGTCGCGGCTGCGGTTGGCCATCGGCTTGACGAGCTCGAAGCGCACCTTGTCCCAGTCGCAGTCGAGTTCCTCGGCTGCGAGCTGGGCAAGGCCGGTGAGCGAGCCCTGACCCATCTCGACACGGGCAATGCGGATGATCACCGTCTCGTCGGGCTGGATCACCACCCAGGCATTGACCTCGCGGGCGGCTTGCTGCGCCACGGCGCGGCCGGGCAACGGAAAGGAAAAGCCGAAGGCGAAGGCGCCGGCCATGGCCGCGCCGCCGCCGAGAAAGCCGCGACGCGAAACGGCGGGGAGGGAAGAGATCGTGCTCATAGATGGGTCCCCCCTCAACCGCGCATGCGCTCGGCGGCGAGCTTCACGCCGGCCAGAACGCGCCCATAGGTGCCGCAGCGGCAGATGTTGGTCATCTCGGCGCGGATGTCCGCGTCGCTCGGATTCGGGTTCTGCGCGAGCAGGGAAGAGGCGGCCATGATCATGCCGACCTGGCAGTAGCCGCACTGCGCAACGTCGAGTTCAGCCCAGGCCTGCTGCACCGGATGCGGCTTCTCCGCCCCCAGCCCCTCGATGGTGACGATCTTCTCGCTTTCCTCGACCGCGCTGATCGGCAACACGCAGGAGCGGGTCGCCACGCCGTCGACATGCACGGTGCAGGCGCCGCACTGGGCGACACCGCAGCCATATTTGGTGCCGGTCAGGCCGACATGCTCCCTTATGACCCACAGAAGAGGCGTGTCGTCCTCGACATCCACCTCGACGATCCTGCCATTGATGTTCAGCTTGGCCATCTCGCGCTCCCGGCTTGAGGTTTCGGCTCGCGCGGGCGGCTCGGCACGGATGATCGCCGCCGTTCTTCGCCCGTCGCTCTTGGTGGTGGGACGCTAACGGTGGGTAAGAGCCGTGTTTACCGGCTCCCGGCCGCATGGGCTTATGTCGGTCATTCATGAATCGCGCGCCAGGGCGGGCGGCGGGCGCGGAAGGCCGGGAAAGGTTGGGTTTGTGCTATATTTCATGAGATATAGAACAAATGACGGGCGTCGTGCGCCGGTGTTTTCACACGCAGTCGTGATTCCGGCGCCGGCTATTCATGAATGTCGGGCATGAGGTTTCGGCGTCTGCACTCGCCCGTCCCCGCTCATCGCGCGGGCAAGGTCGAGGAAGGCGCGGATTGTCTTGGCCTCGCGGCGCTCGCTGAGGCAGATCAGCGTTTCCTCCATCAGCACCGGCTCGCCCCGGATCGGGATCGTGACCAGCCGGGGATCGAGCCCGAACTCGGCCTCGGAGACGAAGCCGACGCCGAGGCCGGAGGCGACGATCTCGCGCACCGCCTCGCGGCCCTCCGCCTCGATGACATAGGTCAGTTCCACGCCGACCTGCGCCGCGCTCTCTTCCAGCCGCCGCCGCGTCTTGGAGCCACCCTCCCGGCCGACCAGCGGGAGCCGCGCCAGCTCGGCCAGCGACAGCGGCGGCGACGCGGCGAGCGGGCTGTCGCGCCCGACAAAGGCGGTGATCGGCGTCGCGTTGAGCCGCATCACCTCGAACTCCCGACTCGGATTGGGATCGCCCAGCACGCCGATATCGGCGTCATAGCTCATGAGGTTCGCGACCACGCTCTCGGTGTTGCCGGCGCGGATCGAGATCGTGACTCCGGGATAGCGCTCGCGAAAGGCGTGCAGGATGTCGACGATGTGGTGGGCGGCGTCGGCGACGATGCGCAGCGTGCCGGAGCGCAGGGCGCGCGATTCCGCAAGGAACTCCAGCGCCTGACTCTCGGCGTCGAACAACCGCCGGGTGATCGCCAATAGCTTCTCGCCGTCGGGCGTCAGCGTCACCTGTCGGCGCTCGCGGCTGAACAGCAGGACGTCGTATTCGGCCTCCAACTTACGGACCTGATCGGAGATCGCCGGCTGGGTGAGGAAGAGCTCCGCCGCCGCGCGCGAGAAGCCGCCGGAGATTGCGACATGGTGGAAGGCGCGGAGCTGGACGTAGCGCATCCGTGGAGGCCTCTCTCGCCAAGCTATAAGTAGGAGCTATAGATAAATACGAAATAGCGATTTCTCAAATGGTTTGAACGGGCGTCTTATGCGGTGCGATCATCCCGTGAGGAACCCCATGCCAGCGCGAGAGAACGAGGCCTCCCCCTTGGGCTTCGAACGGCCCCTGCTCGGCGAGCCCTATCTGCTGACGCCGGGGCCGCTCACCACCTCGCTGGCGACCAAGCAGGCGATGCTGCGTGACTGGGGATCGTGGGACGCCGATTTCCGCGCCCTTACCGCCGAACTGCGCCGCCGGCTGCTGGCGATGATCGGCGATGTCGACGGCGCGTTCGAATGCGTACCCATGCAGGGCAGCGGCACCTTCTGCGTCGAGGCGATGCTGGGCACGCTGGTGCCGCGCCAGGGCAAGGTGCTGGTGCTCGCCAATGGCGCCTATGGCCTGCGGGCGGCGCAGACGCTGCGCGCGCTCGGCCGGGCTCATACGGTGATCGACAAGGGCGACTACCTGCCCCCGCGCGGCGAGGAAGTCGGCGCCGCCCTCGATGCCGACCCGGCGATCACCCATGTGTTGGCGATCCATTGCGAGACCAGCTCGGGTATTCTCAATCCGGTCGAGGAAATCGCGCAGGCGACGTACGCGCGCGGCCGCAAGCTGCTGATCGATTCGATGAGCGCGTTCGGCGCCGTGCCGACCGACCTGCGCACGCTGCGCTACGAGGCCATCGTTTCCTCGGCCAACAAGTGCATCGAAGGCGTGCCCGGCTTCGGCTTCGTGCTGGTCCGCCGCAGCGAGCTGGAGGCCGCGAAGGGCAACAGCCATTCGCTGAGCCTCGACCTGCACGACCAATGGACGGTGATGGAGAAGACCGGCCAGTGGCGCTTCACCCCGCCCACCCACGTGGTCGCCGCCTTCATCGAGGCCCTGCACCAGCACGCGGCCGAGGGCGGTGTCGCCGGGCGCGGCGCGCGCTACGCCAATAATCGCGACGTGCTGGTGGCCGGCATGCGCGCAGCGGGATTCGAGACGCTGCTGGACGAGCGCTGGCTGTCGCCGATCATCGTCACCTTCTTCTGCCCGGCCGATCCGAACTTCTCCTTCCCCGCCTTCTACGAGCTGATGAAGGAGAAGGGCTTCCTGATCTATCCCGGCAAGCTGACGGCGGTGGAGAGCTTCCGGGTCGGCTGCATCGGCCATCTCGACGCCGATGTGATGCGCGCCGTCGTCGCGGCGGCCACGCGTTCGCTTGCCGAGATGAAGGTCGCCTCGGCGGCGCCGGCGCCGCACGTTCTGGGCGAGCGGGCGAAGCTCGTCGCCTGAGGCGGGTTTTCCTCCGGTGGTGGCGCGGGTGTCATCCGCGCGTTGGATCACACGTTCATTGCCGGGCGATGCCTCGCCGGGAGACAGCCATGCCCGCCACATCGTCCATGCCGGTCCATACGGAAGGCGAATCCAACACCTCCGCCGCGCGTGCCGCCTGGGCGGCACGCCAGCCGGACGGTTTCACGCGCGAACTCCTTAAGCGCGACGCCGACGCCTTCCTGCACCAGAGCCTGTCCAGCCCCTGCCTCAGCGCCATCGCCAAGGCCGAGGGCATCTGGATCGAGGACACCACCGGCCGGCGCTGCATGGATTTCCATGGCAACAGCGTCCACCACATCGGCTACGGCCATCCCCGGCTGAAGGAGGCGATCAAGGCGCAGCTCGACGAACTCTGCTTCGCCCCGCGCCGCTTCACCTGCGAGCCGGCGGTGGAACTGGCCGAGACGCTCGGCCGTCTTGCGCCCGGGGCGCTCGACAAGGTGCTGTTCACCACCGGCGGCTCGGACGCGGTGGAGGTGGCGCTGAAGATCGCCCGTGCCGCCACCGGCCGCTTCAAGACGCTCTCCTTCTGGGACGCCTTCCACGGTGCCGGCTTCGGCGCGGCGAGCGTGGGCGGGGAGGCGACGTTCCGTTCCGGCATTGCCGGGCCGCTGCTTCCCGGCGCCGAGCATGTCGCGCCCTGGGCGCCGCATGGCTGCGCCTATGGGCAGGACAATCTGGAAGATTCCGCCCGCGCCTGCGCTGCCATGATCGCCTATGTGCTGGAGCGGGAAGGCGACTTCGCCGCCTTCATCGCCGAGCCGATGCGGGCGACGCCGCTGGTGCCGGCGCCGGGCTTCTGGCAATCCGTGCGCGCGGCCTGCGACCGTCACGGCACGCTGCTGATCTTCGACGAGATTCCGACCGGCCTCGGCAAGACCGGCCGTTTCTTCGCCAGCGAGCATGACGGGGTGACGCCGGACATCATCGTGCTCGGCAAGGCACTGGGCGGGGGCATACTTCCCATCGCCTCGGTCATCGCCCGGCACGACCTCGACGTCGCCGGCGACTACGCCATCGGCCATTACACGCATGAGAAGAACCCCGTCACCGCGCGCGCCGCGCTGACCACCATCGCCATCATCCGCGAGGAGGGACTTGCCGAGCGCGCCGCCGAGCTGGGCGCCCACGCCATGGGGCGTATGCGCGATCTGATGGCGCGCTCGCCCCATGTCGGCGACGTGCGCGGGCGCGGGCTGCTGTTCGGCGTCGAGATCGTCGCCGGCAGGGACGACCGCTCGCCGGACCGTGCGCGTGCCGAGACGGTATATTATCGCTGCCTCGAAGCCGGGCTGAGCTTCAAGATCAGCCAGGGCAACGTGCTCACCCTCTCGCCGCCGCTGGTCATCTCTCGCGAGGAGCTCGACCGGGCGCTCGATATCGTCGAAGCCGCGATCCTCGCCGGCTGAACCTCCGCCCCCCGAAACCGGATGAACGCCATGTCACTGTCTCACCTCAAGGCCGTCGTCTTCGACTGGGCCGGCACCGTGGTCGATTTCGGCTCGCTGGCGCCGATGGGCGCCTTCGTCGAGGCCTTCGCCGAATTCGATGTCGCCGTGACCATCGACGAGGCACGCGTGCCGATGGGCATGGCCAAGCGCCCGCATGTCGCCGCGCTCATGGCGATGCCGCGCATCGCCGCCGAATGGCAGCGCGTGCACGGCCACGCGCCGGACGAGGCGGATATCGACGCGGTGTATGACGTGTTCGTGCCGAAGAACATCGCGGTGGCCGAGAGCTTCGCCGACCTCATCCCCGGTGCCGCAGAAACCGCCGCCGCCCTGCGCGAGCGCGGGCTGAAGATCGGCAGCACCACCGGCTACACACGCGAGATCATGGCGAAGATCACCCCCCGCGCCGCCGAGCAGGGCTTCGTCGCCGACGCGATGGCCTGCACCGGCGACGTGCCGGACGGGCGCCCGACGCCCTTCCTGATGTGGAAGGTGCTGACCGAGCTGCAGATCCATCCCGCCTGGTCGGTGGTGAAGGTCGACGACACCGAGGTGGGCATCGGCGAAGGGCTGAACGGCGGCGCCTGGACCGTCGGCGTCGCCGTCACCGGCAATGTGTTCGGCCTGTCGCGCGCCGACACGGCGGCGCTGCCGGTGGACGCCTTCGCCGAGCGGCGCCGGCGCGCCGCCGAGAAGCTGGCGGCGGCGGGCGCGCATTATGTGATCGACGGCGTCGGGGACCTGCTTCCGGTGCTCGCCGCCATCAATGGCCGCCTCGCACGCGGCGAGCGTCCCTAGGGTGCACGAGCGGCGTGAGTCGTCGATAATAAAGGCATAGTTATGACTTCTGACCATGCTGACGTTGCGGCAGTCGGTGTCAAGTGTTCGTGCCGGCCGAGAAGTGGAATATCGTACCTCAGGCATGAAGTATTTATCAGGCGTGTCTTCCGATAAGGTATCATCGCGCTGAATGCATCTTCATATGTGGATTTGGCGCAATGAGATCCCGATGGTAGAGAATTTTACCATGGAACCACCATTGCGCGTTCCTTGTTGTCGGGGTGTCTGAGGGGCAAACCAATGGAGATGATGATGGCTAACGAGCAGCATCGTGGTGGTTCCGGCAACTTCGCCGATGATCGCCAGCGCGCCAGCGAAGCCGGCCGAAAGGGTGGTGAAAATTCCCGCGGCGAGCATTCTCACGGCGGTCAGCAGAACCAGTCCGGCGGCGAGAATCGCCAGCAGGCCGGCCAGCCCGGCCAGAACAACCCGGGCAATTTCGCCAACGACCCGGAGCGCGCTAGCGAAGCGGGCCGCAAGGGCGGCCAGCGATAGTCGGAATTCAGGCCCGCCTCGGATCATCCGGGGCGGGCCGGCCTTTCGACCGGCGGAAAAGCAGGGCGCGGCCCTGCTTTTTTGTCAGTTATTGGAGGTAATATGAAACCCCAGTCGGCCCGGGCCCGCGCGTCTTTACGGCTCCCTTATGCCCGGCGCCCGCATTCCGGATCGAACCCTTATCGGCACCGGCTTACATCCCGGCCAGCTCAACAAAAAGGAGCTGGTTATGCTCGATCTTCTCTATCTCGCCATCGCCCTCGGCTTCTTCCTGCTGATGGCGGTCTATGCGCGCGCCGTGTCGAAGGGGTGAGCCGATGTTCGACCTTCTTCTCGGCAGCACCGTAGCCCTCGCGCTCGCCGTCTATCTCGTCGCCGCGCTGCTGCGGCCCGAGCGGTTCTGACGCGCCCCGTCCCCTTCCTGAAAGCGATTTTGCCATGACCGTTCTCGGCTGGCTTCAGATAGCCATCATCCTCGCGCTCGTCCTCGCCGCGGCCGTGCCGCTCGGCGGCTACATGGCGCGCGTCTATGCCGGCGAGCGCACCGTGCTCTCGGCCGTTCTCGCTCCGGTGGAGCGGGGCCTCTATCGTCTGGCCGGCGTCGATCCGGCGCGCGAGCAGGGCGCGCTGGCCTATACGCTCGGCATGCTTGCCTTCAACCTTGCCGGCGTCGTGCTGCTCTACGCGCTGCTCCGGCTGCAGGGCCTGCTGCCGTTCAATCCGCTGGGCTTCGGCGCGCTCTCGCCCGATCTCGCCTTCAACACGGCGGTGAGCTTCGTCTCCAATACCAACTGGCAGTCCTATGGCGGCGAGACCACCATGAGCCTGTTCAGCCAGATGGCCGGGCTCACGGTGCAGAACTTCCTCTCCGCCGCCACCGGCCTTGCTTTGGCGGTGGCGCTGACGCGGGCCTTCGCCCGCTCGAACGCCTCGACCGTCGGCAATTTCTTCGTCGATATGACGCGCTCGGTGCTCTACGTGCTGTTGCCGCTCGCCATCCTCACCGCGCTGGTGCAGGTGGCGATGGGCGTGCCGCAAACGCTGGACGCCGCCGTCGCCGCCACCACTCTGGAAGGCGCCTCGCAGACCATCGCGGTCGGCCCGGTGGCGACGCAAATGGCGATCAAGCAGCTCGGCACCAATGGCGGCGGCTTCTTCAACGTGAACGCCGCGCACCCTTTCGAGAACCCCAGCCCGTTCGCCAATGCGCTGGAGATCTGGCAGATGCTGGTGATCTCCACCGCACTGGTGTTCGCCTTCGGCCGGATGATCGGCGACCGCCGGCAGGCCCGCGCGCTGCTCGCGGCCATCGCCGTCATCCTCGTTGCCGGCATCGCCGTCACCTACTGGGCGGAGGCGGCCGGTACGCCCTCGCTGCTGGCTGCCGGCATCGATCCGGCCGGCGGCAACATGGAAGGCAAGGAGGTCCGCTTCGGCCTCGCCGCCTCCTCGATGTTCGCGGCGGTGACGACGGGTCTGTCGGACGGCGCAGTGAACGCCATGCACGGTTCCTTCACGCCGCTGGGCGGCCTCGCGCCGATGTTCCTCATCCAGCTCGGCGAGATTCTTCCCGGCGGAAATGGCTCGGGCCTCTACGGCCTGCTGGTGATGGCCATCATCGCGGTCTTCGTCGCCGGGCTGATGGTCGGGCGCACGCCGGAATATCTCGGCAAGAAGATCGAGGTGGCCGAGGTGAAGATGGCGATCCTCGCCGTGCTGATCCTGCCCTGCGCGATCCTCGGTTTCTCGGCGGTGGCGGCCGTGCTGCCCGATGCGCTGGCCGGGCTCGGCAATGCCGGTCCGCACGGGCTGTCGGAGATCATCTACGCCTATTCCTCGGCCGCGGGTAACAACGGCTCGGCTTTCGGCGGCCTGTCCGCCAACTCGCCCTGGTGGAACACCACGCTGGGCCTCGCCATGCTGCTCGGCCGCTTCGCCTACATCGTTCCGATGATGGCGATTGCCGGCTCGCTCGCGGGCAAGACGCGGCTCACCGCCTCGTCCGGCACCTTCCCGACCCATGGCCTGCTCTTCGTCGGCCTGCTGGTCGGCGTCATCCTCATCCTCGGCGGTCTGCAGTTCTTCCCCGCTCTCGCCCTCGGCCCCATCGCCGAGCAGGTGCAGATGCTGGCGGGCAAGACCTTCTGAGCGCGCACGGGAGACACCTCCATGACCACCCATACCCCCGCCAGGAGCGGTTCCGCCTTCGCCTCGCCCGAGTTGATCGGCCGGGCGATCCGCGATGCCTTCCTCAAGCTCAACCCGGTGGCGCTGATGCGCAACCCGGTCATCTTCGTCACCGAGGTGGTGGCGGCGCTCGTCACCGTGCTGTTCGTGCGCGATTTCCTCGTCGGCAATCCGCTCGCCTTCACCGGCCAGATCATGGCCTGGCTGTGGTTCACTGTGCTGTTCGCCAATTTCGCCGAGGCGGTCGCGGAGGGCAGGGGGCGCGCGCAGGCGGATTCCCTGCGCAAGGCGCGCACCGACACGGTGGCCAAGCGCCTGAAGGACCCGGCGGCCCGCACCCGCTTCGAGCGCGTCTCGGCGCTCGACCTCAGGCTCGGCGATCATGTGCTCGTCGAGGCCGGCGACCTCATCCCCGGCGATGGTGAGATCGTCGAGGGCATCGCTTCGGTCAACGAGGCGGCGATCACCGGAGAGAGCGCGCCCGTCATCCGCGAATCCGGCGGCGACCGTTCCGCCGTGACGGGCGGCACCACGGTCATCTCCGACTGGCTCGTCGTGCGCATCACCGCGGCGCCCGGCTCCTCCTTTCTCGACCGCATGATCGCGTTGGTGGAAGGCGCCGAGCGGCAGAAGACGCCGAATGAGCTGGCGCTCTCCGTGCTGCTGGTCGGCATGACGCTGATCTTCCTGATCGCCGTCGTCTCGCTGGCCGGGCTGGGCCGCTATTCGGCCGCCGACGTGCCGGTGCCGATCCTCGTCGCGCTGCTGGTCACGCTGATCCCGACCACCATCGGCGGCCTGCTCTCGGCCATCGGCATCGCCGGCATGGACCGCCTCATCCGCCACAACGTGCTCGCCATGTCGGGCCGCGCGGTGGAGGCGGCGGGCGACGTTGACACGCTGCTGCTCGACAAGACCGGCACCATTACCTTCGGCAACCGCATGGCGAGCGAGATCATCCCCGTGCCGGGCATCACCGAGCACGAGGCGGCGCTGATCGCCGTGCAGGCGAGCCTTGCCGACGAGACTGCCGAGGGCCGCTCCATCCTGGCGCTGGCTCGCGACAAATACGGCATCGCCTCCGAGCGGGTCGGGCTGGAGGGGGCGAGCTTCGTGCCGTTCTCGGCCGCCACGCGCCTTTCCGGTGTCGATGTCGCCGGCCGGCGCATCCGCAAGGGTGCGGTGGACGCGGTGAAGCGCTTCGTCCATTCGGTCGATCCGCAGGCCAGCACCGGCATCGCCGCCTTCGACGCGGCGGTGGAGAAGATCGCCCGTTCCGGCGGCACGCCGCTCGGCCTTGCCGAGAACGGCCGCCTGCTCGGCGTCATCCAACTGAAGGATGTGGTGAAGCCGGACATCAAGGAGCGCTTCGCGGAGCTGCGCCGCATGGGCATCCGCACGGTCATGGTGACCGGCGACAACCCGGTGACCGCCGCCGCCATCGCCTCGGAGGCCGGCGTCGACGACTTCATCGCCGAGGCCACCCCGCAGGACAAGCTCGCCTATATCCGCACCGAGCAGCGCCAGGGCCGGCTGGTCGCCATGTGCGGCGACGGTACCAACGACGCGCCCGCTCTGGCGCAGGCCGATGTCGGCGTCGCCATGCAGTCCGGCACGCAGGCGGCGCGCGAGGCCGGCAACATGGTCGACCTCGACAGCGACCCGACCAAGCTCATCGAGATCGTCGGCATCGGCAAGCAGTTGCTGATGACCCGCGGCGCGCTGACGACCTTCTCCATCGCCAACGACGTCGCGAAGTATTTCGCCATCATCCCGGCGCTGTTCATCGCCGCCATCCCCGAGCTCGGCCTGCTCAACGTGATGGGGCTGTCGACGCCGCAGAGCGCCATCCTGTCGGCGGTGATCTTCAACGCGCTGATCATCATCGCGCTGATCCCGCTGGCGCTGCGCGGCGTGACGTACCGCGCGCAGGAGGCGGGGGCGGTGCTCGCCCGCAACCTGCTGATCTACGGCCTCGGCGGCATCGTGCTGCCCTTCGCCGGCATAAAGCTGATCGACCTCGCCATCACGGCGATGGGGCTCGCCTAGGACCCTCCGGCGTCATCCCGGCCAAGCGAAGCGCGAGCCGGGATCGTATGCCGAATTGGAAAGCGATCCCGGATCGGCCTCCGGCCGTCCGGGATGACGACGAACACACAGGGAATTCACCCATGCTCACTTTCCTCCGCCCGGCGGCGACCCTGCTCGTCGCCTTCACCCTGATCACCGGCATCGCCTATCCGCTGGCGATGACCGAACTGGCGCAGGCCCTCTTTCCCACGCAGGCGCGCGGCTCGCTCGTCGAGCGGGACGGGCAGGTGATAGGCTCGTCGCTGATCGGCCAGAACTTCGCCGCCGAGCGCTATTTCCATCCGCGCCCCTCGGCGGCCGGCAACGGTTACGACGCGGCCGCCTCGTCCGGCACCAACCTTGGTCCTACCAGCGCCAAGCTGGCCGACCGGCTGAAGGCCGACGCGGCGGCGCTGCGGGCGGCGGGCGTCACCGGGCCGATTCCCGCCGACGCGATCACCACCTCGGGCAGCGGGCTCGATCCCGACATCTCGCCGGCCAACGCGCTTGCCCAGGCGGCCCGCGTGGCCGGTGCGCGCGGGGTGGACGAGGCCCTTGTGCGCGATCTGATCGCGGCTCACATAAGCGGACCGCAGCTTCGCGTGTTCGGCGATGCGCGTGTCAACGTGCTTGCCCTGAACCTCGCGCTCGACGCGGCGGCGCCGGCCGCCACCGCGCCCGCGCCGGGTTCGTGACGGAAAGGCTCCATGAGCATAGACGACCCATCGCGGGCCGATCCGGAAGCCCTGCTGGCGGCGGCGGAACGCGAGACGCGCGGCCGGCTGCGCATCTATCTCGGCGCCGCTCCCGGCGTCGGCAAGACCTATGCGATGCTCTCCGCCGCCCGCGCCGTGAAGGCGTCGGGCGGCGACGTCGTGGCCGGCATCGTCGAGACGCACGGGCGCGCCGAAACCGAGGCGCTGGTCGCGGATCTGGAGATGCTGCCGCGCAAGGGCGTGCCGTATCGCGGCCGGCTGGTGCCCGAATTCGACCTGGAGGCGGCGCTTGTCCGCCGTCCGGGCCTCTTGCTGGTCGACGAATACGCCCATTCCAACGTCGACGGCAGCCGCCACCCAAAGCGGTGGCAGGACGTGCAGGAACTGCTCGCCGCCGGCATCGACGTGTGGACCACGCTCAACATTCAGCATGTCGAGAGCCTCAACGACGTCGTGCAGCGCATCACCGGCGTCAGGGTTCGCGAGACCGTGCCCGACACGGCGTTGCAGAAGGCCGACGAGATGATCCTCGTCGATCTGCCTTCGGACGAACTGATCAAGCGGTTGGCGGACGGCAAGGTCTATATCGAGGACACCGCGACGCGGGCGGTGCAGAGCTTCTTCAAGCCCTCCAACCTCACCGCGCTGCGCGAGCTGGCGCTGCGGCGGGTCGCGGCCCGGGTGGACAGCGACCTCGTCGAGCGCATGCAGGGGTCCGCCATCAAGGGGCCGTGGGCGGCCGGCGAGCGGCTGCTGGTCTGCGTCGGTCCCGACATCGCCGCCGAACGCGTCGTACGGGAAGCCAAGCGCCTCGCCGACCTGATGGGCGCCACCTGGTTTGCGGTGACGGTCGAGCGGCCCGGACACGTCATGTCGGGGCCAGACCGCAAGCGGCTGGAGGCCGGCATGAGGCTCGCACAGACGCTGGGTGCCGAGACGCGCTCGCTGGTCGCGCCCGACGTCGCCGCCGAGCTGCTGCGCTTCGCGCGCTTCGAGAACATCACCCAGATCATCATCGGCAAGGCCCGGCGGCGCCGTCCCGTGGCGTGGCTGCGCGGTTCGCTGGCCGATGCTCTGGTGACGGCGGCGGATGGCGTCGCCGTGCATGTGGTGACGGCGGAGGCGGACGAGGCCGGCGGCCGGCGGTTCGACCTGCCGCCGCTGGGCACGCTGCCCGGCTATGCGGCGGCGACGCTTGGCGTGGCGATCGCCACCGGCGTCGGCCTGTTCCTGTCGCGCTTCGTGGCGCTGCCCAACGTCTCGATGCTCTATCTGCTCGCCGTGCTGCTGCCGGCGCTGCTCTACGGCGTGTGGCCGGCCATCGCGGCCTCGGCCCTGTCCTTCCTGGCCTACAACTTCTTCTTCATCGATCCGGTGGACACCTTCACCGTGGCGCGCCCGCACGAATTGCTGGCGCTGCTGGTGTTCCTGATCGTCGCGGTGCTCATCTCGGCGCTGGCGGGGCGGGCGCGCGAGCAGACCCGCATCGCCGCCCAGCGCATGCGGGCGACGCGGCGGCTCTACGAATTCTCCCGCAAGCTCTCCGCGCTCGCCGACCGGGGCGCGGTGGCGGAAGCCGCCGCCGTCGAGTTGCACGCCACGCTGGGACGCCCGAGCGTGATCTTGCTCTCCGACCAGGGCGCGCTCTCCATCGGCGCCGCCTGGCCGCCGGAGGACCGGCTCGACACCGCCTCGATGACCGCCGCCGCCTGGGCCTTCGACCATGGCGAGCCGGCGGGCGCTGGCACCGGCACGCTGCCGAGCGTCGCCTGGCTGTTCCGCCCACTCGGAGGCAGCGAAGGCGGCGCGCGCATCGGCGTGGTCGGCGTCGAGCGCAGCCTCGATAGCCCGCTGCTGGACACCGAAAGCGAGCGTATCGTCGGCTCGCTCTGCGACCAGACCGCCGCCGCACTGGTGCGCACCATGCTTTCCGCCGAGGTGACGCGGGCGCGCACCGCCGCCGAGACCGAGCGCGTGCGCAACATATTGCTGGCCTCGATCAGCCATGACTTCCGCACCCCGCTCGCCTCCATCCTCGGCGCCGCCACCAGCCTGATCGACTACGGCCCGGAGATTCCCGCCGCGACGCGCCGCGACCTGCTGCTGCAGATGCGCGAGGAGGCGGAGAACCTCGACCAGATGGTGCGCAACCTGCTGTCCATGACGCGGCTGGAGTCCGGCGCGCTGGAGCTGCATCAGGACTGGGTGGACGTGGTCGAACTGATGAACCGCGCGGTCTCGGCGGTGCGCCGGCGCGGCGCCACGCAGCGCTTCGTCGTGACCTCGGCGCCGAGCCTGCCGCTGGTGAAGGCCGACCAGAGCCTTATGGACCAGGCGCTCGGCAACGTTGTGGCCAATGCCGTGCGCTATGCCGGGCGTGAGGCCCGCATCGGACTGTCCGCCACCGTCATCGACGGGCAACTGGTGATCGCCGTGACCGATGACGGGCCCGGCATTCCCGCCGAGGCGCTGCCTCATGTATTCGAGAAGTTCGTGCGCGCCTCGCGCGGCACGGGCGACGGCGGCGACGGCTCCGGGCTCGGCCTTGCCATCACGCGCGGTATCGTCGAGGCCCATGGCGGTAGCGTCTCGGCCCGCAGTCCGGCGCCGGGCCAGCGCAACGGCACGCGCGTCGCCCTGCGGCTCCCGCTGGCGCCCCAGCCTGAGACGGAACCGGCGGCGGAGGAGGGGGCATGACCGGAGTCAGCGTTCTGGTGGTCGACGACGAACCGGCGATCCACCGCTTCATGGCGCCGGCGCTCGCCGCCAACGGTTACACGGCGCTGAGGGCCGACACGGGCGCGCAGGCGCTGGCGCTGGCGGTGAACCGGCGGCCGGACATCGTCGTGCTCGACCTCGGCCTGCCCGACATGGACGGCAAGGAGGTCATCCGGCGACTGCGCGAATGGTCGGATATCCCGGTCGTGGTGCTGTCCGCGCGCGACCGCGAGATCGAGAAGATCGAGGCGCTGGACCTCGGCGCCGACGATTTCGTCAACAAGCCTTTCGGCATCGGCGAATTGATGGCGCGGCTGCGCGCGGCGCTGCGCCACCGCATGCAGGAAAAGGGCGAGACGCCGGTGCTGCGGCTTGGCCCCATCGAGATCGACATTCCCCGCCATCGCGTGCTGCGCGAGGGCGTGGAGATAAAGCTGACGCCGAAGGAGTTCGACCTCGTTGCCTTCCTCGTCCGCCATGCCGGGCGGGTGCTGACGCATCGCCAGATCCTGCGCGAGGTGTGGGGTCCCGCCCACGAACACGACACGCAGTATCTCAGGGTCTATGTCGGCCAGCTCCGCACCAAGCTGGAGGCCGATCCCGCCAATCCCGCGCTGATCCTCACCGAGCCCGGCATCGGCTACCGGGCCGGCGAGTAGGCGCGCTCACGCGTCGATGTCGACGTCGCGCGTCTCGTGGCCGAGCAGCAGCGCGATGAGCGTGAGCACGGCCATGGAGGAGAGATAGACGCCGACCCAGAACGGGCTTCCGGCACCGTAGCTCCACAAAGCCACGGCGATGAAGGGCGCGACGGCGGCGCCGAGGATCGAGGAGACGTTGTAGGCGATCCCCGAGCCGGTGTAGCGCACATTGGCCGGGAACAGCTCCGGCAGCAGCGCGCCCATCGGACCGAAGGTCATGCCCATCAGGCTGAATCCGAGGATCAGCCACGCCATGACGCCGACCGGCCCGGCGGCCAGCATCGGCACCCAGACGAGGCCGAAGGCGATGATGCCGAGCGTTACCGCGATCAGCGTGCGGCGGCGGCCCCACCGGTCCGCCCAGGGACCGGACAGCATGGTGAAGATGCCGAAGAACACCACGCCGATGATCATCATCAGCACGAAGGTCGTGTAGTCGTAGCCGAGCCCGGGCAGCTTCGCGGCGACGGCGGCGCGGCCATAGCTGAGCGAGAAGGTCGTCATCAGGTAGAACAGCACATAGGTCGCGAGCATGTAGAAGGTGCCGAGCACCAGCTCGCGGCCATGGGTGCGGAACACCGAGGCGAGCGGCAGCTTGCGCACCTTGCCGGACTTCACCGTCTTCTCGAAGGCGGCGCTTTCCACGAGGTTGAGCCGCACCCACAGGCCGATCGCCACCATCACGATGGAGAACAGGAAGGGGATGCGCCATCCCCAGTTCAGGAAGGCGTCGGAGGGCCGGCTCGGGTCCTCGGAGGGCATCAGCGCGGCGATGATGAGGAACAGGCCGTTGGCGAGAATGAAGCCGAGGGGCGCGCCGAGCTGCGGGAAGGTGCCGAACACGGCGCGCTTGCCGGGCGGGGCGTTCTCGGTCGCCACCAGCGCGGCGCCGCTCCATTCGCCGCCGAGCGCGAAGCCCTGCGCGAGCCGCATCACCACCAGCAGCGCCGGCGCCAGCCATCCCGCCTGATGGAAGGTCGGCAACACACCGATCAGGAAGGTCGCGATGCCCATGGTCAGCAGCGCGCCGACCAGCGTCACCTTGCGCCCGCTGCGGTCGCCGAGATGCCCGAAGAAGATCGCCCCGAGCGGACGGGCCACCATGGCGGCGCCGAAGATGGCAAAGGAGGCGAGCAGCGCCGCCGTGTCGTTGCCGGCCGGAAAGAACAGGTGCGGGAACACCAGCACGGCGGCGGTGGCGTAGACGTAGAAATCGTAGAACTCGATGGTCGTGCCGATCAGGCTGGCGAGGATGACGCGCGAGCGCGGATTGGCAACAGCGCCGGCGGGCGCGGCGGCGAGGGTGGAGGACATTGCGGGCTCCGAAACGGTCGGCCGGCCGGGCGCAGCGGGCGCGGGGCGGCGGATGTGGAGGCCCTTTTAGACCACGAGGCCGGCAAATGCAGCGTGCCGGCCTCATACTTTCGAAAGGACGTGCGTTTTCGCAACGGATCGGTGCCCCGGCTCAGCCCGGCGGATCGACCTTCACGCCCTGCGGACCCACCTCGATCTGCAGCGAGTTCCGGTCGCGCTCATAGGCCTGATAGGCGAAGAAGGCCGCGACGCCGGCGAGGACCAGCACGACGACGGTGAGCAAGGTGCGACTCATGGGTGTTCTCCTGCGTTCGATGTGCGCCGCTCCGGCCCGGGAAGCCGGGGGCGATGCTCTGTCGAGCGGTAACAGAACGCCGGGCGCGCCCGGCGGTTCCCTTGCACCGGAACGGCGGGGCGCCGCCTTACTCTGGGGATGACGCAGGATACCGCGTGGCCGGTCGACAGGCGCGAGCGCAGGACGTGGCTGAAGAGCGGCGGTAGAGCGGAAAAGCGCGGGACGGAACCGCTGCGTCAGATGTCGCGCTCCGCTGCGTCCCGCGCCACCGGTCGAACACGAAAGAAAGGCGCGCCGAGCAGACTTATTGTCGAAGTTGTCGCGACATCTTGATGGTTTGCCTGGTGGAAAATGTGTCGCGATAAGGTGTCGTTGCGTAAACATACCTTGGTATATTTCATATTGAACGGCAGAAAAGACATGTTATTTCTAATGTCCAAGTCGATAACGATGTATTCGCAGCATTGCACGAATGACGGAACGGCAAGTATTGACGTTCGGTAAGTAGGAATGAGGCGGAATTATCCGCTCTTCTTCCCGGCGCTGACGATGCACGGACTGCCGCGCCACGGCGCGGAACGCGACACCCGAAGCGGCCGGCAAGAGCTGCGCGGAATTCCAACAGGTCAAGGAAACGTCAATGGAAGCGAGCACCACGAGCACGCGCGCCTGGGAACCCTGGTTCCAGCTCGCCTGCGGCATCCTCTGCATGGCGATGATCGCCAATCTTCAATATGGCTGGACGCTGTTCGTCGATCCGATCGACCACGCCCATGGCTGGGGCCGGGCGGCGATCCAGACCGCCTTCACCCTCTTCGTGCTGACCGAGACCTGGCTGGTGCCGGTCGAGGCGTGGTTCGTGGATCGCTACGGCCCGCGCATCGTCCTGTCCTTCGGCGCGGTGATGATCGCGCTGGCGTGGATCATCAATTCCTACGCCGCCTCGCTCACCATGCTCTATGTCGGCGCGGTGTTCGGCGGCATCGGCGCCGGCTCGGTGTACGGCACCTGCGTCGGCAACGCGCTGAAGTGGTTCCCCTACCGCCGCGGCCTCGCCGCCGGCGCCACCGCCGCCGGATTCGGTGCCGGCGCGGCCCTGACCGTGGTGCCGATCGCCAACACCATCGCGGCGCACGGCTACCAGACGGCGTTCTTCTGGTTCGGCATCGGGCAGGGCATCGTCGTCCTGATCGCCGCGCAGTTCCTCTATCCCCCGAAGTTCAAGATCGCGGCGCCGAAGAAGGCGCTGGGCCTGCCGCAGAGCAAGGTCGACTACCAGCCCAACCAGACGCTGACCAAGCCGGTGTTCTGGCTGCTCTACCTCATGTTCGTCATGGTCGCCTCGGGTGGCCTGATGGCGGCGGCGCAGATCGGCCCCATCGCCCACGATCTCGGCGTCGCCGACACGCCGGTGAGCATCCTCGGCATCTCGGCGGCGGCGCTGACGTTCGCCATCTCGCTCGACCGCATCTTCGACGGCTTCGGCCGCCCGGTCTTCGGCTATGTCTCGGACCGTATCGGCCGCGAGAACACTATGTTCATCGCCTTCGGCACGGCAGCCGTCATGCTTCTGCTGCTCGTCTATCACGGCTCGAACCCGGTCGTGTTCGTGCTGGCGACGGCCTGCTTCTTCGGCGTGTTCGGCGAGATCTATTCGCTGTTCCCGGCGACCTGCGGCGACACCTTCGGCTCGAAGTTCGCCGCGACCAATGCGGGCATGCTCTACACCGCCAAGGGCACGGCGGCGCTGCTGGTGCCGCTCGCCAGCGTCGTCGCCGCCATCTACGGCTGGTACGCGGTGTTCGCCATCGCCGTCGGGCTCAATGCCACGGCGGCCTTCCTTGCCCTGTTCGTGCTGAAGCCGCTACGCGCGCGCTTCATCGCCCGCAGCGCGGTGGAAGCCGAGGCGCCGGTTGCGCTGGCCGGCGGGCGCCAGTCGCCTGCGCATTGAGGCTGACAGGACGGACGTCATCCCGGACGGCCGCAAGGCCGATCCGGGATCGCTTCGTGAAATGGAAAACGATCCCGGCTCGACGGCTTTGCCGTCGGCCGGGATGACGCTTAACGGTTCAGCCGTTCATAAACGTCCGGCCGGCGGTCCGGCACATGGGTGTTGATGGCGCGCGCCGCCTTCAACCGATCGGGCAGGAGATCGGCGAAGACCAGTTCCTCGCCCTCGCCGGCGAGCACCAGATTGCCGCCATTGGGATCGCCGACGCAGCTCAGCCCCATATAGTCGAGCTCGCCTTCCTGCCCGCAGCGATTGGCATAGGCGACGAACAGCTCGTTCTCGAAGGCGCGGGAGGGCACCACGAAGTGGGACACCGCGTCATAGGGCTTCATGTTGGCGGTCGGCACCAGCACGAGGTCGGCCCCGGCGAGCGCGAGGGCGCGCACCGCCTCGGGGAACTCGACATCGTAGCAGATCAGCATACCGACCTTGAAACCCTCCACCTCCGCGAGCGCCGCCGAGCCCTCGCCGGGCGCGAACATGGCGCGGTCCAGCGCGGCGAACAGGTGTGTCTTGCGGAAGTTGAGCAGCACTGTGCCGTCGCGGCCGACGAGCAGGCAGGAATTATAGACCGCGCCGCCTTCGCCCAGCTCGGGATAGCCGTAGCAGAGCCCGATGTCGTGGGCGCGCGCGATCTCGCGGGCGCGCTGCGCGGCCGGTCCGTCCGCCGGTTCGGCGACGGCGAGCGCCGCCTCGCGGCCGATATTGTAGCCGGAGAGAAACATCTCCGGCGCCAGCAGCAGGTCCGCGCCGCCCGCCTTTGCGCGGGCGGCGGCCGCTTCCAGCAGGTCGAGATTGGCAGCGGGACGGTTGGCGGAATCGCCCGCCGTCTGGAGCATGGCGAGCCGCATCACGCGCCCCGCCGCGCCTTGAGCGCCGTCACCGAAAGGCAGAAGATTTCGAACAGCACCTGCGCCGCCGCGTGGGCGGTGTTGGACGTTGCGTCGTACTGGGGTGCGATCTCCACCACGTCGCCGCCGATCACGTCGAGCCCGTTGAGGCCGCGGATGATCTCCAGTACTTCGCGCGTGGTCAGCCCGCCGATCTCCGGCGTGCCGGTGCCCGGCGCGAAGGCGGGGTCGAGGCTGTCGACGTCGAAGGACACATAGACCGGCCCGTCGCCCAGCACCTGCTTCGCCCGCTCGATGATCGCCGGCACGCCGAGGCCCGTGACCTCCTCGGCATGGATCACCGTCATGCCGCTCTCATAGGAGAATTCCCACAGGAACTCGGCGCCGCCGCGAATGCCGATCTGGATCGTGCGCGCGGGGTCGAGCACGCCGTCGAGCACCGCGTTGCGGAACGGCCCGCCATGGTGGAACTTGGCGCCCTCATAGGTGCCCGAGGTGTCGCAATGGGCGTCGATGTGCAGCATGCCGACCGGCCGCTTCTCGCCGACGGCGCGCAGGATCGAGCCGGTGATGGAATGATCGCCGCCGACCGAGAGCGGAATGACACCCGCCGCGACGATCTTCTTGTAGAAGGCCTCGATGTCCTCGTGGCAGCTGTCGAGGCTGAAGCGCGAGCGGAACGGCACGTCGCCGATATCGGCGGCCTTGACCTCGGCAGCAGGCACCATGTTCAGCACGTGCTCATAGGGTCCGATGCGCTCGATGGCGCGCACCGCGCGCGGTCCAAGGCGGCAGCCGGCCCGGTTGGTGACGCCGAGATCCATCGGAACGCCGATCAGCGCCATGTCGAGCCCGCCGAAATCGGCGAGTTCCTGTGCATCCGGACGATAGGGCGCGTCGAGCAGGGTCGCGGCGCCGGCCCATGGCCAGACGCGCTTCTCGCCGTCCTTGAACTGGAGCTCGGCGACGCGCTTGAAGGTTTCGTCATAGACGACGCCACCGCCGACGCCGGCATATTTCGCGCGCAGCTTCGCGAGCTTCTCGTGATCGGACATTCGTGCCTCGTGCTGGCCTTCTGGCTCTGGAAGAGCGGTCAGGCTAGCCGGTGCCGGCGCGGACGGGGAGGGGGCACGCGCCGCTCCTTCGTCGGATGCGGCGAGGTGTGGCGCTGCGGGCTCAGCGGATGTTCAACAATATCTCTGCCACCGCTTCCGGCGCGCTCAGGAAGGGCGAATGGCCGGTGTCGAGCTGGTGCACATGCGCGCCCGGCACCGCCGCCTGCATTTCGCGCTGCACGGCGAGCGGCAGGCCGCGATCCTGAAGGCACTCGATATAGTGCCGGCGCAGCCGGCCGAAGCGGTGCGGCGTGATGGCCGAGACGGCGGCGAAGGGCGCGTGCGGGGTGACGCGCACGAGATTCGGCAGGGCGCGCTCGATGTCATGCTCCGTGCAATCGGAATAGAGCGAACGGGCGATGAGGTCGCGGCGCGAGAGGTCGAGGCCCAGCCCTTCCTTGCCGAGCCGCAGCATGCCCTGCGTCTCCACGATGGCGGGGTCCTTCAGATAGGTCGGCGTCATGACGAAGTCGCGCGCGGTCTTGCCGGCGGGCGCCATAAAGCCGGTGAGATAGACCAGCGCCTCGACCCGCTCCGTCATCTCCTCGCCGAGCCAGGTGCAGGTCGCCCCGCCCACCGAATGGCCGACGAGGATCGCCTTGCCGTCCACCTCCTCCAGCGCAGCGCGCACCGGCGCGGCATAGATCGCGATATCCGTGACGGCGGCGGTCGGCGTGGTGTCGAAGCCGTGGCTGGCGAGGTCCGGCGCGATCACCGCATGGCCGGCGGCGCCGAGAATGTTCGCCACCTTCTGGAAGCAGCCGCCCCAGTGCCAGGAGCCGTGGATGAGAATGTAGGTGGCCATGGCGTGTCTCCCCTGCCGTCTGGCGCGGTCCTAGCCGCTGCGGCGGCGCCCGTCCAGCATTGGCATGGGGTCGACCATCGAGCCGAGCATTGCACGTCGCGCTTCCCGCCGCCGATGCGTCGGGATACATTTTGCCCATGGCGCCGAAACAAGCAGACTACGGCGCGAAAGGGTATCCATCATGCCGTATCGCCACGTCGTCGGGCCGCAGACCTACGCCTTCGCTGACCTGAAGGACCTGATGGCGAAGGCGACGCCGCTCCGCTCCGGCGACATGCTGGCCGGCGTCGCTGCCGCCTCGGCGGAGGAGAACGTCGCCGCCCGCATGTGTCTCGCCGAGGTGCCGCTCACCGCCTTCCTCAGTGAGGCGCTGGTGCCCTATGAGGCGGACGAGGTGACACGTCTGATCATCGACACGCACGACGCCGCCGCCTTCCGGCCGGTCTCCCACATGACGGTGGGCGACTTCCGCGATTTCCTGCTCTCGGCGTCCGCCACTTCGGAGGCGCTGGCGGCGCTGGCGCCCGGCGTGACGCCGGAGATGGCGGCAGCCGTCTCCAAGCTGATGCGCAACCAGGACCTGATCGCCGTCGCCCGCAAGTGTCGCGTCGTGACGAAGTTCCGCAACACCATCGGCCTGCCCGGCACCATGGCGGTGCGCTTGCAGCCCAACCACCCGACCGACGATGCGGCCGGCATTACCGCCTCCATACTCGACGGTCTGCTCTATGGCTGCGGCGACGCGGTGATCGGCATCAACCCGGCTTCGGACAGCATTCCTGCGCTGAGCGAACTGCTGAAGCTCACCGACGGCATCATCCAGCGCTTCGAGATTCCGACGCAGGCCTGCGTGCTCACCCATGTCACCACCTCGACGGAAGTGATCAATCGCGGCGTGCCGGTGGACCTCGTGTTCCAGTCCGTGGCAGGCACGCAAGCGGCCAACGCCTCCTTCGGCATCGACCTCGCCGTGCTGAAGGAGGGGCGTGAGGCGGCGCTTTCGCTCAAGCGCGGCACGCTGGGCGACAATGTGATGTATTTCGAGACCGGGCAGGGCTCGGCGCTCTCCGCCAACGCCCATCACGGGGTCGACCAGCAGACGCTGGAAGCGCGCGCCTATGCCGTGTGCCGGCCGTTCGAGCCGCTGCTGGTGAATACCGTCGTCGGCTTCATCGGGCCGGAATATCTCTATGACGGCAAGCAGATCATCCGCGCCGGGCTGGAGGACCATTTCTGCGGCAAGCTGATGGGCGTGCCGCTCGGCTGCGACGTCTGCTACACCAACCACGCCGAGGCCGACCAGGACGACATGGACACGCTGATGACGCTGCTCGGCGCGGCGGGCGTCACCTACATCATGGGCATTCCCGGCTCGGACGACGTGATGCTGAACTACCAGTCCACCTCCTTCCACGATCAGCTCTACCTGCGCGAGGTGCTCGGCCTGAAGCGGGCGCCGGAATTCGAGGCATGGCTCCAGCGCATGGGCATCACCGGGCCGGACGGGCGGCTGAAGGCGCATCGCGGCAACCATCCGCTGCTGGCTGCGGCGCCGGAGCTGGCGGCATGAGCGAAGACAAACCGACCCACGCGCACGCATCCGATTACGTGATCCACGACGTGTGGGAAAAGCTGGCCGGCATCACCCCCGCGCGCATCGCGCTCGGGCGCGCCGGCACCGGCCTGCCGACCCGCGAGGTGCTGCGCTTCGCGCTCGCCCATGCGCAGGCGCGCGACGCGGTGCATACCCCGTTCGATTCCGCGCAGGTGACGGCGGACATCGCCGCGCTCGGCTTCGAGACGGTCGAGGTCGCCTCGGCCGCGCCGGCGCGCGACGTTTATCTGCGCCGCCCCGATCTCGGCCGTCGGTTGTCGGAGGAGGGACGCGCGGCCCTGCGGGAGCGGGCGGGCGAGCCCGTCGACATCGCCATCGTGGTGGCGGACGGCCTGTCCTCCACCGCCATTCACGCGCAGGCGGTGCCTTTCCTCGCGGCCTTCAAGGCGCGCGTGGCGGAGGCGGGCTGGAGCCTCGCACCAGTCGTCGTCGCCAGCCAGGCGCGGGTGGCGTTGGGCGACGAGGCGGGCGAGATCCTGAAGGCGCAGGCCGTGGTGGTGCTGGTCGGCGAGCGGCCGGGTCTCTCCTCACCCGACAGCCTCGGCCTCTACCTTACCTTCGCGCCGCGCGTCGGGCGTTCGGACGCCGAGCGCAACTGCATCTCCAACGTGCGTGGCGAGGGTCTTTCGCACGAGCACGCCGCGTTCAAGCTGGCATGGCTGCTGAAGGAAGCGCTGGCGCGTCGCCTCACCGGCGTAAGCCTCAAGGACGAAAGCGACCTGCTGCTCGTCGCCGGCCACCCGCCGGCGCCGCGCTTGCGTTAGCGGCCCCGATCTCACGGCTTGAAAGTGAAAGTGCCGATCTCGCAGACATTGACCTTGCGCTTGATCGCGACGTCGCCGTCCGAAAACACCGCCTTGAAGTCGTAGATGCAGGCATCGGTGCCGTCGTCGATCTCGGCTTCCAGGGTCTCGCCGTCCTTCAGCGTGTCGTTGTCCAGCATGTCTTCCTCCCAGGTGTCTTCGTCGACGGCGGAGGCGTAGAAGCTGGTGATGGTGAAGCCGGACTCGTTCACGATGTCGACGTTGCGGTCCTTCGCCAGCGCGGGCGTCGCGACGAGGACGGCAAGCGAGGCGGCGACAAGCGAGGCGGCGGCGAGCATCGAGCGCGCGGCGAACATGGCGGAAATCCCCCCTGATGCAGCCGCAGGAGCGCGAGCCGCGCGCGAATCTATCGCGCCGCCCCCGAATGAAAGCAATCGGGCGGAAACGCCGTTCAGAGCTTTATGGCGCCTTGTCCGGAAACGTCAGTGCTTGCGGCCATATTCCGTGTCGAGCCAGCTGTCGGTCGCGACGAGACGCTGGAACACATAGGTGACGGCGCGCAGCCGGTTGACCCGCGGGCCCTTCTCCCAGATCTCGCCGTGCTCGAAGCCCATATAGATGGTGTAGCGCGGCAGGGAGAGGCCGAAGGGCAGGCGCAGTCGCGCCGACTTCACCACCACGAACTCCATATGGAGCTGCGACGCCACCATGTAGCAGAAGCCGTTCTCCGGCTCGAACTTGGCGGAGAGCTTGGGCGCCACGGCGGGCGTGGCCTGCCGGATCGCGGCGAGTTCGGCGGCGGTGAAGGGCAGGCGGGAAAGCCGGCCGACCTCCGCCTGCATCTGGTTCAAACTTACGCGCGCGGCCATCGTGTCCCGACCTGTTGTTTCCTCGCGGCCCTTGTGCCGCAAGCGGAAGGCGCGGGAAAGCCCCCCGCGCGCCGCCATGTGGGGAAACCGCGCTACGGCGTGTCCGTCTCGGGAGGCTCGTCGCCCTTGTAGGGGTCGGCGAGGGCGGCTTCGGGCGCGCTCACCGGCACCTTGTCGGCCGAAGTCATCGCGGCCAGCTTCTGCGGGCCGGAGCGGCGCAGGATGTCACGGAAGCTCGGATGCATGCCGCCGTCGACATAGGTCCATGTGGCCGCCCCGCGCGAGGCGGCGAGCTGCGCGATCGTCTGCTCGTCATTGGCCTGCTTGCTGGCCACCGCCTCGACCGCCGGATCGGGAGCCGCCATCGGGCAGGGCGCGAGCGGATCGCCGGCGGGCGGCGCCGGCTCGTTGCCCGGCGTGAATCGGTAGCGTCCCCCGCAGGCGGAGACGTTCGGCGGCACCTTCGTCACCGCGAACAGGTCCGTGCCCTGCTTCAGGTTGCGCCAGTACGGCATGTTGGGATCGTTGCGGTGTTCGGCGAAATTGGCCGGCGTCATGCGGAAGGGCAGTGACTGCACCTGGAAGCCCGGCTGCCCGGCGGCCAGCGCCTCGCGCGCCACCGCATAGACTTCGCCCACCCCGTCATTGGTCATGGCGAAGCAGCCGGCCGAGGTGCAGGCGCCGTGCACCATCAGCGCGCTGCCGCTGTAGCCGAGCGCCCGTTCCAGCTGGTTGGGGTAGCCGAGATTGAAGGAGAGGTAATATTGCGAGCGCGGGTTCATCTGCCCGCGCGTGATCGTGTAGAAGCCCTCGGGTGCCTGACGGTCGCCTTCGCGGGTCTTCGGCCCGAGCTTGCCGGACCAGCGGCACAGCGGATAGGTCTTGAGCAGGGCGTAGCGGCCGGAGCTGGTGCGCTTCCACACCTCCAGCTCGCTCTCCTTCTTGTAGATGCGCACCATGATCGGATCGTCGGGGCTCATGCCCTTCGCCGCCATCTCCTGCATGAGCTTGGCGGGGATCGGCAGCGAGCCGCGATCATCGTAGTCGCCGCCCGCGCAGCCGGCGAGCAGCGCCGCGAGGCAGGCAAGAATGGCGGTACGCAACAGATTCATCGCAAGGCGCCCTGGGTCTGCCGGGATTGTCGGTCGACCGACTGTCTTCCCGTGACGAACAAAGGTGGCGTGGTGGTGGCGCCGCCTGCGGCGGGACGGCGCAGCATCCACAGCTAGCGCCAACATGGTATCCAAAGCGTTACCCGGCCTATCCGCCGCCTGTCGGGATGTGCGCGGGCGGCGGCGGTGCTAGGAGAAGCGCGGCAATATTCGCGGGAGCCCGCCATGTCGAAGGCAACGCGCGCCACGCGGGCGCTTGAGGAGGCCGGCATCGCCTTCACGGTGCACAGTTACGACTATGATCCGGATGCCGAACATATCGGCCTTCAGGCGGCGGCCGCGCTCGGGGAGGACCCCGCCCGCGTGCTCAAGACGCTGATGACGCTGGTGGACGGCAGGCCCGCCTGCGTCATCGTGCCGTCCGACCGCGAGGTGTCGATGAAGAAGCTCGCGGCGGCGCTGGGGGCCAAGTCGGCGCAGATGATGAGGCCCGCCGATGCCGAGCGCGCCACCGGCTATAAGGTCGGCGGCATCAGCCCCTTCGGCCAGATGCGGAAAGTCCCGACGGTCATCGAGGCGGCCGCGCTGGAGCATGAGGCGGTCTACATCAATGGCGGCCAGCGCGGGCTGCAAGTCCGGCTCGCGCCGCGCGACGCGCAGGCCGCCCTCGCCGCCGTCGTCGCGCCGGTGGTGGCTTAAGGCGGCGCGCCCTATGGCGCCGGCGTGAACCACGGCCCAAGCATCATCTTCGGGACGATCAGACCCATGGTCATTCCGAGGACGATCAGCGCCGCCTGCGTCAGGTTCGCCGCCGCCGCGACGAGGAGCGCGGGCGGGGCGGACGGGCCGGCGGCGCAGAGCTCCACGAGCGCGGCGGCGCCGTCGAACAGGAACACGCCCGGCATCATCGAGACGACCGAGGCGAAGGCGAGCGCGGCAAAGGGATAGTGGAGGCGCTCGGCGACCGGCGTGGCGCAGATGCCGACCGCGAGGCACGCGGCGAAGCTCGCCAGCGGCTGGCTGAAGCCGAGCGACAGCAGCAGCCAGTGCAGGCTGTGCGCCAGCATGCCGGCGAGGATCGGAACCGGCAGCATGCGCCAGGGCATGTTGAAGAAGGTGCCATAGGCGGCTACGGCGACGCCGGCCGCCAGCACGTCCCATATCCATGGCACGGCGACAGGCGGCGTCGTCAGCGGCAGGTCGACCCGCGCCAGCGCGAGGCCGAGCAACAGGCCCGTGCTGATCGCCAGCACGACCATGCCGGCGAAGACAATCCGCGCGGCACCGATGGCGATGCGGCTGCGCACGAGGTCGATGGTGCCGTTAAGAACATGTGGGCCGGGTACCAACACCATGCAGGGGCACAGGAGCACCAGTCGCGTGTCGACGCCGAGGCCCATCCGGATGGCAAGTGGTCCGACCAGCCCGGCGAACGCCGCAGCCGCGAAGGGCTGGAGCAGCGCATTGCCGGAAATCCGCGCCGCCCCGCGCCGCAGCAGCGCGCCGCCTCCCGCGCTGAGGGCGATGACCGCGAGCGTGCCGAGATTGCCGGCGCCGAAGATGATGCCCAGCGCCGCCGCCCCCAGAGCGGCGAACAGTACGAGCCGCATCAGGGATACGGGCGGGACGCTGGCGATGGCATCGAGGGCGCGGGCCGCGCCGTGCCTGTCGAGCCTGCCGGCATGGACCTCTTCGACCAGCCCGAGGGTGGCCGTCACGCGGCTCATGTCCACGCCGGTCGGCGTGGCAGCGACAATGGTCGGTGCCTCGCGTACGCCGGTCAGCAGCACGATTTCGCCCCAGCGCGGCAGAATGCCGACCTCGACGCCCAGCCCACGACCCAGCCGGCGAAGTGCCGTCTCCGCGCTTTCCGAGGCGAGGCCGTTGACGAACATGAGGCGCGCCGCCGCAGACAGCAGTCCGGCGGCTGAGGGGCCGTTTTCGGGTGGGAAGGGCTGCAAGGCGGGTTCCTCGCGGCATGGCGGCTCAGCGCGATGGCCACGAAGATAGGCGCATCCGGGCGCGCGCGGAACAGGCCCATGCGGGGCGGCCGTGCCATCGCGGAACGGGCGACCAGTCGTTTCAGCGCCGGGCGCGCGTGAGGATCAGGAAGGGGCGGGGCGGGTCGGTGGCATCGCGCCGCCCGACCGGGAGATCGTGCCACAGGCCCGGCTCGCGCGCCTCGACCGGGAAGGGCGGCGCGTTCGTGCGCGCTTCCGGCGGAACGCGCGTAGGGACGACCACGCGGACGAGGGAATCGCCGGCCCCTCGCTCGAAGCCGAACCAGCGCCACGGCGAGGCGGGCAGGGAAAGCGGCGCATAGCCGCCTTCGACGAGAGCGGGCTCGCGGCGGCGCAAGCCCAGCAGCGCGCGGATGAGGTCGAAGGTCTCCCGGTCTCCCGTACCGACTTCGCCGCTGCCGGCCACTGCCGCGCGCCGCGCTGCCCAGTCGACCGGCCGGCGATTGTCCGGGTCCATCAGCGAGTAGTCGGGAAATTCGGTGCCCTGATAGATGTCCGGCGTGCCGGGCAGCGTGTGCTGGAGGACGATCTGGCACAGGCCGACAACCCGTTCGGCGGGCGCCAGCGCGGCAAGCAGGTGGCCGATCTCGTCGCGCAGGGGAGCGGCCTCGGCGCCGTTCAGTATGGCAGCGGCGAAGGCGAGGCTCGCCGCCTCATAGCCCTCGTCCGGCGTTTCCCAATTGGTGTGGCGCTTGGCCTCGCGAAGCGCCTTGGTGAGGCCAGCCGCGACGCGTTCCTCGTTGATCGGCCAGGCCGAGACGAGCATCTGCAGGATCATGAGCTGGTCGAGCGCGTCGGGCTGCATCGCGCCCTCGTGACGTTGCGCCAGCTCAGCACAGGGCTCGCGCGTATCGTCGAGAAAGCGCAGCCAGCGCTCCGGCTGGAAGCTCAAGCTCGTCAGCCGCGCGCGCGTGCCGGGGCCGCGCTTGGTGTCGTGCGTCGCCAGCGGGATGAGGTCGGCCGCGCGGGTCGCGCCGCGCGCGACGTTCACGGCATGGATGTCCTCGATGGTGCACGCGGGGTGCTGCACGCTGCCGCCGACCTCGTTGACGCTGAGCAGCACGGGGTAGCGGTACAGCTCGGTATCCTCGAAGCCCTTCGCCATGGCCGGCCCGCTGAGCTGCTGGAAGCGCAGGCGGAAGGCGCGGTCGCTGTCGAGCCGTGGCTGACGCAGCCGGTCCAGCAGCACGCCAGCGGCGGCCTGCGTCAGCGGGTCCTCGCTGGCGCCGATGGCGTCGCCGATGGCCTGCCAGATCGCCTCGTCGCGCGCGTCATGCGTGCTCGCCAGAGCGTAGGAGCGGTAGACGGGACAGTGGACGATGAGCGCGACGACGGCCTGCCGGATGGCCGGTTCCGTAAGGTCGCCGGCGCGTATGTCGGCATCCAGCCCGTCGCGGGCCAGCGCGGTGAGCGCATCGACCTCGGCGTTGAGGCTGGTGTCCAGCACCTGCCGCTTGGCGGCCGCGAGCCGGGCGGCCGGCGTGCCGGTCAGGAGGTGCCGCGACCTCAGATCCTCCTCGAAGGCGCCATAGGCTTCGGCGTCGAGGAAGAGCCCGTTGATGTCGTTCAGCCGCTCGTAGCCGGTGGTGCCGTCGATCGGCCAGTCGCGCAACGCCTCGCGCGGCTCCAGAATCTTCTCGACGAGAAGCGGTATGTCGGGGCCGACCGCCGCCCGCAGGCGTGCGCAGTAGCCGGCGGGGTCGGCGAGGCCGTCTATGTGGTCGATCCGCAGGCCGTGGATCAGGCCCCGCCGCAGGAGGTCGAGCGGCAGCCGGTGGATGAGTTCGAACGCCTCGGGCTCCTCGATCCGCACGCCGGCGAGATCGGTGATGTTGAAGAAGCGCCGGTAGTTGAGGTCATGGGCCGCCGTGCGCCACCAGGCGAGCCGCCAGTGCTGGGAGTCGACAAGGGAAGCGATGTCGGCTTTCGCCAGCACGTCGTCGAGCCGTGTCCGCGCGTCGCCGTCGAGGCCGGCCAGTTCCTGCACGCCGGCCGCCGCGCAGAGGTGCGCGACGCTTTCCGGCCGCAGTGGGAAACGGTGGTCAGCATAGACGAGCCAGATGCGCTCCGCCGGCGGATCGGCGCGAAGGGTCAGTGTCCCGGCCTCAATGCTCGCACGCAGGGGATCGCCGAGCACCGGGAGCAGAAGCTGGCCCTTGTCCCACGCCACGTCGAAGAGCCGCGCCGACGGCGAGGCCGGGCCGTGCTCCAGCATGTCCAGCCAGAACGGGTTATGCCCCGACGCCGCCATGTGGTTCGGCACGATGTCAAGCAGCACGCCCATGCCATGCTCGCCGAGGCGCCGGGCGAGTCGTTCGAAACCTTCTTCGCCGCCCAGTTCCGGGTTGATCCGAGTCGGATCGGCGACGTCATAACCATGAGTCGAGCCCGGCACAGCCATGGTGATCGGCGAGGCGTAGAGATGGCTGATGCCGAGATCGACGAGATAGGGCACCAGTGCCTCGGCATCGGCAAAGGTGAAGCCACGATGGAACTGCAGCCTGTAAGTGGCGCGAAGGGCAGGCGTCATGCGGTCTCCACGCTCCACACTGCGGCGGCGAAGGGGCCGAGCGCCAGGCGCCCGTCGGCCTCATGGGTCACATCGTGCAGGCTGGCGGCGGCGGGCATGCCGGGAATTCCGGTCGGCGCGTCGGTGACGATCGCCTTCTCGCCGGGGTTGAGCGCCATCACCAGTGTGCCCGCCTCGAAGCGCCAGAGAATATGCAGGGCGCTGCCGAAGCGGCGCGAAGAGGCTCCGACATAGCCGCTGGCGGCCAGCGGCCAGACCAGCCTCCGCCGCTGTTCGGCAAGGCGCCGAAAGGCGTCGAGCGCCCTCTGTGCGTCGGGCGTCGCCATGTCTTCCGGCCGCAATTTCGCGGCGAGGAAGGTGGCCTCGTCGAGCGGGTCGGGGAAGGTGGCGTCCCCGTGAGCCTCGAAGAACGCACCGAACTCCGAGCGCCTTCCCTCGCGCACGGCGGTCGCGAGATCACCTTCGAAATCACAGAAGAAGGGAAAGGGCGTGCGCGCGAGCGCCTCTTCCCCCATGAACAGCAACGGAATCTCCGGCGACAGCATCAGCACGAAGCGCAGGAAGGCCAGGCGCTCGGGCGCAAGCGAGGCGGCCAGCCGGTCGCCGAGGGGGCGGTTGCCGATATGGTCGTGGTTCTGCACGAAGCTGACGAAGGCGTCGGGAGGCAGATCGGCGCAGGAGGTGCCCCGGGGATGGCCGTGCGCGTCGGGATAGGGCTCGCCCTGAAAGACGAAGCCTTCCGTCAGCGCACGCGCGGCACTGACCACCGAGTCCTGCGCATAGGGCGCGTAATAGCCGGTACGCTCGCCGGTCGCCAGAACGTGGAAGACATGGTGCCAGTCATCGTTCCACTGCGCGGTGAACAGGTCCTCGTCACGCGTGAGCCAGCCGCCGATATTGTCGTGGTTCTCCAGCACGAGATACGCGTCGGGGCGCACGGCGCGGCAGGCGCCCGCGATTTCGCGCAGGAACGGTTCGGCGCCGTCGGTCGCGAGGGCGTGCACCGCGTCGAAGCGCAGCCCGTCAAAGCCGAAATCCGCCAGCCAATAGGCCGCGTTCTCGCTGAAGAAGGCCCGCACGGTCTCGTTTTCGAGATCGATCGCCGGCCCCCAGGGCGTCGCGACGTCCTCGCGGAAGAAGGATTTCGCGTAGAGCGGCAGGTAGTTCCCGCTCGGCCCGAAATGGTTGTAGACGACGTCGAGGAGCACCGCGATCCCGCGCTCGTGGGCGGCCGCGACCAGCGCGCGCAGATCGTCCGGCGTGCCGTAGGCGCGGTCGGGCGCGTAGAACAGCACACCGTCATAGCCCCAGTTCCGCCGACCGGGAAAGTCGGCGACCGGCATCAGCTCGATGGCGGTGAAGCCGGCGTCGCGGTAATGGTCCAGCCGCTCGATCAGCGCGTGGAACGTCCCCTCGGGGGTCGCCGTACCGACATGGATCTCGGCGATCACCGCCTCATGCCAGGGGCGCAGCCCCGCCGGGGCAGGGGCGTCGGCCACCGGGCCGGCGACCAGCACGCTCCATCCGTCCGAGTCCTGTGCCTGCAGGCGCGAGGCGGGGTCCGGCACGAGATGCTCGCCGACGCGAAATCGGTAGAGCGTGCCGGGCTGGGCGCCCGCCACATCCTGCCGGAAGAAGCCGTCGGGGTCGCGCGTCATCGCGATGGGCGCCTTGCCCTCGATGGTCAGATCGACCGCCGCCGCATCGGGGGCGTAGAGCCGGAATTGCGCGCCGCCGTCTGCCACCAGCGGGCCGAAGCGGCGCGGCGGGGGTGGCGGCGTGCTCATGCGCGCCATTCCCAGACGATGAGGGTGCGGCCCGGCACGTGGAACTGCCCGCGGCCCTCGACGGAGGAGCCTTCAAGGTCGTCACCGGTGGCAAGCACCGCCTCCCAACGGCCGGACTGAACGGCCGGAGCGATGAAATCCACGCCCACATGCGAGGCATTGAGCATGATGACGAGCGAGGGCTCGTCCGGCAGCACCGGGGCGAGGCGCAGGGTCAGACACTTGGAGTGCGGATCGGCCCAGTTCTCCTCGCTCATGCGTTCGCCGGAGGTGTTCAGCCAGGCGACGTCGGGCTGGCCCATCTCGTTGCGTACGCCGGTGAGGAATTCCGGCCGCGACAGGCAGGCGTGCTGCTTGCGCAGGGCGGACAGGCGGGCGACGAATTCCGGCAGTTCCGGGTCGTCGTCCGACCAGTCGACCCAGCCGATCTCGTTGTCCTGACAATAGGCGTTGTTGTTGCCGCCCTGCGAGTTCGAGCGCTCGTCGCCGGCCAGCAGCATCGGCACGCCCTGCGAGAGGAACAGCGTGGCGATCAAGTTGCGCTTCTGGCGCCGGCGCAGCGCGTTGATGCCCTCGTCGTCGGTCTCGCCCTCGACGCCGCAATTCCAGCTCTTGTTGTCGTCGTGGCCGTCGCGGTTGCCTTCGCCATTCGCCTCGTTGTGCTTGTCGTTGTAGGTCACGAGGTCGTGCAGGGTGAAGCCGTCATGGGCGGTGATGAAATTGAGGCTCGACCACGGCCGGCGCCGCCCTTCCGAGAAAATGTCCTGCGAGGCGGCGAAGCGCGTGGCGAAGCTCGGCATCAGCCCTTCCGAGCCGCACCAGAACTCGCGCACCTTGTCGCGATAGTCGCCGTTCCATTCGGAGAAGCCGGGCGGGAAGGCGCCGAGCTGGTAGCCGCCGGGGCCGACATCCCACGGTTCGGCGATGAGCTTCAAGCCACCGAGGGTGGGATCCTGAAGGATGGCGTTGAAGAAGGCATGTCCGGCGTCGAAGCCGTCCGGCCGGCGGCCGAGCGTGGTGGCGAGATCGAAGCGGAAGCCGTCAATGCCGTAGACCGAGGCCCACATGCGCAAGCTGTCCATCACCATCTGCAGCACGCGCGGATGGTCGGTGTTCACCGAGTTTCCGCAGCCGGTAAGGTCGTCGTAATAGCGGCCATTGCCGGGCAGCAGCCGGTAATAGGAAGCGTTGTCGATGCCCTTGAAGGAGAGCGTGGGCCCGAGATGATTGCCCTCGCAGGTGTGGTTGTAGACCACGTCGAGGATGATCTCGATGCCTGCCTGATGCAGCCGGTCCACCGCCTCGCCGATGGCGTCGAGCCCGTCTGCGCCGAGATAGCGCGGCTCAGGGGCGAAGAAGTTCAGCGTGTTGTAGCCCCAGTAATTGGCAAGCCCGCGGTCGAGCAGATGGCGGTCCTGGGTGAAGGCGTGCACCGGAAGCAGCTCCAGCGCGGTGACGCCGAGCTTGGCGAGATGGTCGATGAATTCCGGCTGGCCGAGCGCCGTGAAGGTGCCGCGAATAGAGTCGGGGATCAGCGGGTGGCGCATGGTCAGTCCGCGCACATGGCCCTCATAGATCACCGTCTTCGCCCAGGAGACGCGCGGATGGCTGGTCGCCGCCATCCGCGTGCCGGTGACCACGCGGGCTTTAGGCATGAAGCGAGCGCTGTCGCGCTCGTCCATGATGAGATCGGCATCGTCCCCGGAGCCGATCGTGTAGCCATAGAGAGCGTCGTCCCACACCAGATCGCCGACCAGCATGCGGGCATAGGGGTCGAGCAGCAGCTTGTTCGGGTTGAAGCGGTGCCCCGCATCCGGCGCCCACGGCCCGTGCACGCGCCAGCCATAGACCTGGCCGCGCCCGACGCCGGGCAGGTAGCAGTGCCAGACGCCGTTGGTGCATTCGTGGAGGTCGATGCGCTCCTGCTCCGTCTCGCCGTACCGGTCGAACAGACAGAGCGTGACGCCTGTCGCGTTGTCGGAGAAGAGCGCGAAATTGGTACCCCCTCCGTCCAGCGTCACGCCAATAGGAAACGCGGAACCCGGGAGCACCTTGCGCATGCGGCGGCCATCTTTCGCGGAAGAGGAAGGGTTGTTGGAACGGGCAACATGAGTTGGCGCGGCGGGGCCGTGGCTCGCCGCTGCTCATCTGCTCAGAACGAAAACGTCGAACGTATCGAACGTATCAAGTGGAGGCGAAAGCCTTGGGCGTCGTCGTCTTCGCGTCGTTCGCGGGAGTGCGGCCCAGACCTGCGGCCCGAACCGCGAGTTCACGGTGCGCCGCTTCCAGACGTTTCCACGACGCCTCGCCCGACCGCAGCAGCATCAGGCGGTCGTCATCCGACAACATCGGATTGCGGGCCTGCCCGATGGCGGAGGTGTAGTCCTCCAGTTCGATGTCCATGTTCAGGAGAATTTCGCGCAGCGATCGCATGTCGGCACCCGTTCCGCTCGATCGGCGACGTCGCATGACTGCGTCGTTGCCTTGATCGCCTAACGTGCGGGCGCCTTTCCCGGTTCCGCGTATGCGAACGGATTCGACGCGTGCCGTAACGGGATAGTCAGGACAGCGAGACGAGCCGTTTCAACAGGCCGCCGGCCTCGCTAACGGGCGTGCCGAGATCGGCCACGATGCTCATGTGATCCGCGCCCGCGAGGGTGCGCACGCGCGGCCTGGCGTCGGCGCGCGTGAGGTGGACCGCGAACGCGTTCGCCTGTTCGTGGAAGGGGGCGGTCTCATGGCTCCCCGTGACGATCTCGATCGGCGGGCAGGCATCATAGGCAAGGCGCAGGGGGCTGAAGCGCTCCACCTCGTCATCGGTTATGTCGATGAGGTCGCGCAGGAAGGAATGCTGCAACGGCGCGAGGTCGTAGACGCCGCTCAGGAGCAGCGCACCGGCGATGCCCGGGGACGGCTGGCCCACCTCGAACAGCAGCGCGCCGAGTTGGGCGCCCGCCGAATGGCCGCTGATCGTCAAACGGGCGGGATCGCCGCCATGCTCGGCTATGTGACGCTGACACCAGTCCCGCGCCCGGCGCACCTGGTCGACGACCGCCTCCATCCGCACCGAGGGCATGAGGGCGTAGTCGATGACGACCGCGATACCGCCGGCCGCGGTAACGGTATCGGCCACGAAGGAGAAATCCTCCTTGGCGAACATCCGCCAATAGCCGCCGTGGATGAACATGTGCACCGCCCCAGTCTGTCGGTCGGGTGGCGGGAGGAACAGATCGAGCCGTTCCCCGGGGCCAGAGCCGTAGGCGATGTCGGCACGCATCGGCAGGCGCGCCCGTGTCTGCGCGCTGCGGGCGCCATAGGCCATGACGTGCTGGTCGAAATCCGGCACGTGGTCGCGGGTGCGGAACGGGTCGGCCATGGCCGCGATCCCGTTCAGAGGATGGGGACGCATTTCGCCTCCGGGAGTTCCGGCACGCCCTGCGTGCCGCCCTCGCGACCGGGCCCGGACTCACGGGTGCCGCTGAAGGAAGCCGCCGGATCGATGCGCTCCGCCGCGAGCGGGATGGAGGGCATGGCGAGGGTCATGGCTGGACTTTCGATTCGAGGACGATGGCCGCCGCGCGGCGGTCGCCGGTATGGGTCGCGTCACGCACGCGGCGCATGTTCTTGGCGGCCGTGGGGCGCAGACCGTTCCTGATCAACCGCTCGAAGGCGAGCGGCATGCGCGTCGTAGCGATGCCGACGCCGGCGAGCCACCCCGTCACCTCGGGCGGGAGGCGGTCATGGACCCGGACCGCCAGCCCCGCCTGATACAGCGGCAGCCGCGCGGCGGAGGACAGTGTCACGGCGCTCTCCTCGTCTGGTATAACGTATATAGTAATAATAAATTCCAGTCTCCTGAGCGATATCCCTGTATAAAATCGTATAGGATATCGTATTGAGCGATTGAAAGGATCGTGCTAGCTGTTGATTGCTGTCAAGGGGCAACGCTATGCGCGGTTCGAAACCTAACGTTATTTCCCGCTATCTGCCTGAAGACGGCGGGTCTGGGCCGGCGGTGCATCGCGCCGCCAGCCTCTCCGAAGAAGTGTATGACGCGATCTTCGCGCGCCTGATGGCGCTCAAGATTCCTCCCGGCGCACGCATCACCGTCGACAACCTCGTGCGCGAGCTGGCGGTGTCGCAGACGCCGATCCGCGAAGCGCTCGGCCGGCTCGAAGGCGAAGGCCTCGTCATCAAGACCCACCTCGTCGGCTACAGCGCCGCGCCGCAGATCACCCGTGCGCGCTTCGAGGAGCTGTACGATCTGCGCCTCCTGCTTGAGCCCGAGATGGCGGGCCGCGCGGCAGCCGCCATGACGGACGAGGCGCTCAGCGCGCTCACCGGGGCCGCCGGCGTCAATCTGCGCGGTGCGGGAGCGGACGAGCGCGCGCGCTACCCCCAGTTCGCCCGGCAGGACGCGGTCTTCCACGACATGATCCTGGAGGTCGGCGGCAACGAACTCGTGCGGGAGACGCTGGCGCACCAGCACACCCATTTTCACATTTTCCGCCTGATGTTCCATGCCCTTGTGACCGAGGAGGCGCTCGACGAGCATGAGGCGCTCCTGGCGGCCTTTGCCGCCCGCGATGTCGAGGCGGCGCGCGTGGCGATGCGGGTGCATCTGGAGCGTTCGCGCGAACGCCTCTCACCGGCGTTCGACCTATGAGCGGCGCCTCCCTCGCCCTTGCTCCGGCCGGAGACACCGCCGAGCCCGTGCTGCGCGCCGAGCACCTCGCGAAGGAGTTCAGCGGGGTACGGGTGCTCTCCGACGTGTCGCTGGACATCCGCGCGGGCGAGATCCACGCGGTCATCGGGGAGAACGGCGCCGGCAAGTCGACGCTGATGCGTCTGCTCTCGGGCTACCTGAAGCCCAGCGAAGGTGCGCTCTTCATGGATGGCGCACCGGTCGACTTCCACGCGCCGGCGGATGCGCAGGCGGCCGGGATCGCCCTCGTCCATCAGGAGATTCTGCTCGCCGACGCGCTGACCGTCACCGAGAACATCTTCATCGGCCGCGAGATCGCCCGTTTCGGCCGGCTCGACGAGCGCGCCATGCGCGAGGCGGCCGCTGCCCAGCTTGCCGAAATCGGCTGCAAGGTGTCGCCGACCGCCCTCGTGCGGGACATCTCGCTGGCCAACCGCCAGCTGGTGCAGATCGCCAAGGCGCTGCTCGGCACCCGCCGCGTCGTCATCTTCGACGAGCCGACCGCCGTGCTGACCCACGACGAGGTCGATCCGCTGCTCGACATCATCGTCGAGCTGAAGCAGCGCGGCGTCGCCATCCTCTACATCAGCCACCGGCTGGACGAAGTGGAACGCCTCGCCGACCGGGTGACGGTGCTGCGCGACGGGCGGATGGTCGGCACCTACGACGCGCAGGGCCTCACGCCGCACCGCATGGCCAGCCTGATGGTCGGGCGCGAATTCGCCAGCCTCTATCCCGCGCGGCAGGACCCCGCGCGGCTCGCCGGCGGTGACGCCGCTCCCGCTCTGGAGATCGAGAACGCTCATGTCCCCGGATTCGTCCGGGAGGTGTCGCTGACCCTGCACAAGGGGGAAATCCTCGGGCTCGCCGGCATGATCGGCGCCGGTCGGACGGAGTTGTTCGAAGGATTGCTCGGCTTGCGGCCCGCCAGCTTCGGCGCGGTGCGCCTGCACGGGGAACTGGCCGCCTTCCGTTCCCCGGCCCATGCGGCGGAGCTGGGCATCGGCTATCTCACCGAGGACCGCAAGGGAAAAGGCCTGCTGCTGGAGGAGCGGCTGGCGCCGAACCTCACCCTTGCCGCGCTCGACCGCGTTCACCCGGCCGCCGGGCTCGATCTTGCGCGCGAGGCGCAGCTGCTCGACCGCGCCGTCGCGAGCTACGACATACGCCTGCGCAGCCGCGAGGCGAAAGCGGGCCAGCTCTCGGGCGGCAACCAGCAGAAGCTGCTGCTGGCCAAGGTGATGCTGAACGAGCCCTCGGTGCTCATCATCGACGAGCCCACGCGCGGCATCGACATCGCCAACAAGAGCCAGATCTACGCCTTCATCCATGCGCTGGTGCGCGAGGGGCGCTCCTGCATCGTCATCTCGTCCGAGATGCAGGAACTGATCGGCCTGTGCGACCGCATCCTCGTCATGCGCGCCGGCCGGATCAACGGCGAGCTCGCCGGCGAGGCCATGACCGAAAGCAATGTCGCGCTCTGCGCCACCAGCAGCGCGACCAATGAAAATATATCTGGGAGGACTTCAGATGGCTGACCTCGCCGCCGCGCCGCCGCGCGCCCAGCACGGCTGGTCCATTGGCTGGGGCGATGCGGGCCCGTTCCTGGCACTCGCCGCATTGGTGCTGATCGGCTTCCTGATCAATCCGGATTTTCTGTCGGCGAACAACATCGCCAACGTCGTCACACGCAGCGCCTTCATCGGCATCATCGCCATCGGCGCGACTTTCGTCATCTCGTCCGGCGGCCTCGACCTCTCGGTCGGCTCCATGGCGGCCTTCATCACCGGGGTGATGATCCTCGTGATGAACTGGGCGGCGCCGAGCGTCGGCACGGCAGCCATTCCGCTCGGCATGGCGGTCGCCCTCGTCACCGGCATTGCCTGCGGGCTACTGAACGGCACCATCGTCACCATCGGGCGCATCGAGCCGTTCATCGCCACGCTCGGCACGATGGGCATCTTTCGCGCCCTCATCACCTACATGACCGATGGCGGCACGGTGGCGATCGACCGCAGCCTGCGCGACGCCTACCGCCCGGTCTATTTCGGCGATGTGCTCGGCGTGCCGATCCCGATCCTGGTCTCGCTCGCCGTCGCGCTGGTCGCCGCCTATGTGCTCTACCGCACCCGCTATGGACGGCGCTGCGTGGCGGTGGGCGCGAATGAGGACGTGGCGCGCTATTCCGGCATATCGGTCGCGCGGGTGCGCACCATGGCCTTCGTCATCCAGGGCGCCTGCGTCGCCATCGCCGCCATCTGCTACGTGCCCCGTCTTGGCGCGGCGACCCCGACGACCGGCCTGCTGTGGGAACTGCAGGTCATCACCGCCGTCGTCATCGGCGGTACGGCGCTGCGCGGCGGGCGAGGGCGCGTCTGGGGCACCGTGGCGGGCGCGGTGATCCTCGAATTCATCGCCAACCTGATGGTGCTTTCCGACTTCGTCTCCGAGTACCTCGTCGCCGCGGTTCAGGGCGTGATCATCATCATCGCCATGCTGATCCAGCGCATGTCGAAGAGGTAGGCGGCACCGACGAGCCGGCGCGCGCGAGGCAGCCGCGATGTGCCGGACATCAACAAGACTGCCATACCTCGGAGGAAACACATGCTCAGAAATGCCCTGATCGCCGCCGGCGTCACGACGGCCCTGCTGGCCGCCGGCCCGGCCTCGGCCGCCGAGAAGAAGACCATCGCCGTCTCCATTCCGGCGGCGGACCATGGCTGGACGGCCGGCGTCGTCTACCATGCCAATGCTGCGGCCAAGGAAATCAACAAGGCCTTTCCCGATCTCGAAGTGATCGTGAAGACCTCGCCCTCGGCGAGCGCGCAGGTCAGCGCCATCGAGGACCTGTCGGCAACGCGCAAGCTCGACGCGCTGGTGATCCTGCCGCACAGCTCAGAGGAACTGACCACGCCGGTCAAAACCATCAAGGAGAAGGGCAGCTTCATCACCGTGGTCGATCGCGGCCTGAACGACCCCAACATCCAGGATCTCTACGTCGCCGGCGACAACATCGCGGTTGGCTTCAACACCGCGAAGTTCCTCGTCGAGAAGATGGGCGGCAAAGGCAACCTCGTGGTGCTGCGCGGCATCCCGACCGTCATCGACGACGAGCGCATCAAGGGCTTCCAGGACGGGATCAAGGGCTCCGACCTCAAGATCCTCGACATCCAGTACGCCAACTGGAACAGCGACGAAGCCTTCAAGCTGATGCAGGACTACCTCGCCAAATACCCGCAGATCGACGCGGTGTGGGCGAATGACGACGACATGCTCCTCGGCGTGCTGGAGGCGATCAAGCAGTCCGGGCGCAAGGACATCAAGTTCGCGCTCGGCGGCAACGGCATGAAGGAGATCATCGAGAAGGTCATGGCGGGCGACGCGATGACGCCGGTCGAGACGCCCTATCCGCCGTCCATGATCAAGACCGCCATCTATCTGACGGCCGCCCATTTCGCCGGCCATGCGCCGGTGCGCGGCTCCCTCAAGCTCGATGCGCCGCTGATCACCAAGGCGAATGCCGCCGAATACCACTTTCCGGATTCGCCGTTCTGATCACCAGGGGCGGTCCGGCGCCCCGCTACATCCCGACACAAGCGGAGAAACGACCATGCCAGGCAAGAAAATCCTGATGCTCACGGGTGAGTTCACCGAGGAATACGAGATCTTCGTGTTCCAGCAGGGAATGGAAGCCGTGGGCCACACCGTCCATGTCGTCTGCCCGGACAAGAAGGCCGGTGACAAGATTCAGACCTCGCTGCACGATTTCGAGGGACACCAAACCTATATCGAGCGCTACGGCCATCTCGCCGACATCAACAAGACCTTCGTCGAGGTGAAGCTCGACGAGTACGACGCGGTGTACTGCGCCGGCGGGCGCGGCCCGGAATATATCCGCACCGACAAGCGCATCCAGGCGATGGTTCGCCACTTCCATGAGACCGGCAAGCCGATCTTCACCATCTGCCACGGGGCACAGATCCTGATGGCGGTAGACGGGGTGCTGACCGGAAAGCGCGTCGGCGCGCTCGGTGCCTGCGAGCCGGAAGTGCGGCTGGCGGGTGGCACCTATGTCGACCTTTCGCCGACGGAAGCGCTGGTCGACGGCAATATGGTCTCGGCCAAGGGCTGGACGGCGCTGGCCGCCTTCATGCGCGAATGCCTGAAGGTGCTCGGCACCGAGATCCGCCATTCCGGCGATGCCCCGGCCGCCGCGACGCGCGCGGCGTGAACCGCCCGATTCCGGGCGGCCTTATGGGTCGCCCGGAATCGTGATGTGGCGACGAGCAGGGCACGTGGCCCCAGGTTAGTGGCTACGCGTCCCGCCTAGAAGTGCCAGGCGACGCTTAATGTCGGGCCGTGCATGGTGGTGTTGTAGCGGAAGGCGCCGCCCTGTGCGTTGCCGCTCTCGTAGTCCTCGTAGAGGTAGCGGTAGCCCACCGCGCTCGAGATCGACGGCGTCCACATATAGCCGAGGCCGACATAGCCCGAGCTCGACAGCTTCGAGCCGACGCCGAAGCCGCCAATGTCGGCAATCGCGTTCATGAACCAGCGCTCGTCGATCTTCCATTGTGCGGTCAGGCCGACGGTCGGGTCGAGCCACTCCTTGCTCTGGCTGGCGGCCAGCGCCAGCGGCATCACGTCGGGGGTCAGAGACAGGTCGCCGGAGATGCGCATGTAGCGCAGGCCGCCGGTGACGGCGATGTCGATATTTGAAAGCCCGAGCGGCAACCAGTAGCCCACCGCGCCGGTGGCGACCGTCTGCGAAAGCTCGGCATCGAGCGCCGTGCCGCCGAAAGTGCCGACATGGCTGTCATGCGAGAGCCGGGCGAGCACGAGGTCCGCCAGCACCATCCACTGGTCATTGCGGGCGAAGAAGCTGCCCATCACCGCGCCGTCGAGCTTTTCGAGCACATCCGGGATCGTGGCGTTCACGGGCACGGAGGGTAGCCGCCCGACACCGACATCGCCATTGATCGCGGTCGCCCAGCCATAGAGCGTCGCCTGGTATCGCCACTGTGAGGCGGAGGGGGCGGGGGCCTCCGCTGCCGGGGAGGGAGCCGCCGAGGGAAGGTCCGCCGCCTGCACCCGGCCGGCAGCGAGGGACGTCGCCAGAAGTACCGCCGCAAGCAGGCTCCGCCGCCCATAGATGCGGAAGAAGCGCCCGCTCGGGGCATGGGTCGTGAAACGCATGGCGGCGATCTCCGCTCGGCCGAAGAACTGATGCGATGCCGGCCGGGCGGCCGGCATCGCGTGGATGAAAACGGTGGGTGCCGTCAGGCGCCCTTGGTCACGGCCGGAATGACCCATGAACCGTCGAGAATCGACGGATCGTTCTCGTCCGGCCAGTAGAGGCGCAGCATGAGGTAGAACTGCCCCTTCGGCGCGGGCAGCCAGTTGGCCTCCTTGGCCGTGCCGGGGTTCTCGTTCTGCACATAGATGAGCAGCGAACCGTCGGCCTCGAAGGTCGGGTTGGTCCGCACGCTCATCGAGTAGCGGTTGATCGGGTTGGCGACGAAGAAATAGTTCTCGTCATACATGGTCAGCGACCAGAACCCCTTCACCGGCGGCAGCTGGCCGGGAGCGAAGCGCAGCGCGTACTTGTCCGCGCCGCTGTAGTCCCGGCCATCCTTGTCCTTGAGCGAGGTCGGGTAGACCGCGTCCTGCGGCCGGTTGGCGCCGAGGCCGATGGCGGTGATGAGCGCGCGCTGGAGGTAGTCGGTGCCATAGGTGCCGGTCTTGGTGGTGTAGCCCCAGCCGTTCACGTCCTTGACGTCGCCGTCGCTGAACTTGAAGTGCAGCATGATGCGGTCGAAGGAGAGCGCCGGCAGGCGCTTGTCCCAGCGCGCGTCGACGGCCTTGGCATCGAAGCTCTGGCCCGCCGTGAGCCCGATGGACGCGAACCGCTCCAGGGCCGGCGCGTCCTTGGGCGAGGGCGGATTGCGCTTCATCAGTTCGGCGAGCAGCGTGAAATACTCGACGGTGGAGAGCGCGTTCACCTGCTCGCGCACCGGCGTCTTCATGTCGATCGTCGAATCCACCTTGCCAGGCGGCGGCGTGAAGGGCTTGCCGAGCGAACTGAGCGGGAACAGCTTGAACTGGTCTTGCAGCGCATGCACGGCCGCGTAATCCTCCGGCGTGCCGGTGCAGTAGATGCGCCCCAGCATCCAGACGAGGCTGGTCGGCGACTTGAGCTGCGTCATGCCCGCCGGCACCGTGCCGTTCCAGCCCGGGCCGGTGACGAGGAAGGTCTGCGCGCCGGTGCCCGTGGTGCGCGAGCCCGGCACCTGGAACACATTGGTCCAGCCGTCGAGGAAGGGCAGCAGGAAGTAGCGGCCCTTCATGTCCGGGATGCTGACCACCCACGGCTCGTCGCCGACGTCGAAGAAGGCGGTGGTGTAGAGCGTGTCGGCGTTGGGCGCGGTCACGTCGCGGAACGAGGCGTCGGGATAGGAGCGCGCCTTCATGATGGTGCCCATCGGCGCGCGCGTGCCTGCCGCGGTGGCGACATTGGTCATCACCCGGCGGGTGTATTCCATGGTGACGAGCGGGTAGCCGAAGACATAGGCGTCCGAGGCGACCTTGAAGTCCTCAGCACCCTCGACGACGTCGAAGAGAGGGCCGTCCCAGGCGAGGGCATCGTGCGGCCGGCCGGCCACCGCGAGTCCGAAGGCGGTGCCGCCGAGCAGCAGCATGCGGCGCGAAACGTTCATGGAAGTCTCCGTGGGGGGTGATGCAGCTCCGCGTCCGGCGCGGGTTCGCGCGCGACGGCTTGCCGAGAAAAAGGGTAAGGGCGCGTCGCTCGCCGATGGCACGAACGCATCGGCCGCCAGCGTGCACCTGGAGGAAACGTGCGTCAGCGCGCTCCGGTCGGCCGGGTGTCGCAAACCCGGCGGCTCGGCACGTTGGATGAAGGCGAATGCTTGCACACATGCAACTCGAAAGTAGAGCCGGACGAGTCTCGAAGTTCGCGCGAAATCTAAATTCCGCTGCGACAACAAGACAGATCGGAAAACTCCTGACTGCGACGCTGCGAGGCAGGACATCTTGCCGTCCAGCGGAGACATAGCTTATGAAGGTCATGTCCGCTTGCTATTTCAGGACAGGAACCGGTAATTTTGAATCATGTTCCCCTCCAGAGGGTGGGTCCGCTCGCGTGCTTGCCGGAGGTGCTCAAGGACCTTTGCGTCAGCCCCGAGGCGGCGTTCGCCGGCTCCGGTATCGCGCCCGACGCGCTGCAGCCCGACGCGCGCCTCGCCTACACCGCGCTGATCGGCCTGCTGGAGCGTTCCGCCGTGGTCGCCCGCTGCCCGCATCTCGGCCTTTTGGTCGGCGGGCGCAGCGATCACCGCGCCCTCGGCCAGGTCGGCGAGATGATGGCCAGCGCGCCGACGCTCGGCGACGCCTTCCGCGACTATGTCGGCGTCCAGATCGGCTATTCGCGCGGCGCGGTGGTCTATCTCCAGCGGTCCGGTGATGACTGCCTCATCGGCTACGGCCTTTACGCCGCCAGCGGCGGCCGCCAGGTCCACGATCTGGTCGCGGCGATGGGCGTCAATCTCGTGCGCTCGCTCACGGGCGGGCAGGTGCAGGCGCGGCATGTTCTCATTGGGGCCGGGCGGCCCTCTCAACTTGCGCATCACCGCAAGATCCTGCGCGCGCCCATTCTCTTCGATCAGGAGCATACCGGCGTCGTCATCGCCGGGGGCGACATGGACCACCCGCTGCCGGGCGCGCATGCCGGGTGACGTTGCCCCCTGAAGCGCCCTCGGTTTGAATTGGACTCCGTCGGAAGGAGACGGAGATGAAGAAGAGCCGGTTCAGCGAAGAGCAGATCATTGCGGTGCTGAAGGAGCATCAGGCGGGGATTGCGGTGGCGGATATCTTCCGCAAGCACGGGATCAGCGACGCGACCTTCTACAACTGGCGCAATCGCTACGGCGGGATGGATGTGTCGGACGCGCGCCGGCTGAAGGCGCTCGACGACGAGAACCGCAAGCTCAAGAAGCTTCTGGCCGAGTCGATGCTGGACGTCGCGACGCTGCGCGAGGCACTCGGAAAAAACTTCTGAAGCCCGGATCGCGGAGAGCGTTCGTGAACTGGGCGATCGAAGAGAAGAGCTATTCGCAGCGTCGGGCCTGCGGTCTGATCGGGCTCGACCCGAAGACCTATCGCTATGCCTCGCGGCGGTCCGACGACGTGGAGATCCGGGAGCGGCTGAAGGCCGGTCAGCGTCGGCGGTTCGGCTATCGGCGCCTGCACATCCTGCTGCGGCGGGACGGCATCGCGCTGAACCACAAGAAGCTGTTCCGGCTCTATCGGGAGGAGCGGCTAACGGTGCACCGGCGTGGCGGGCGCAAGCGCGCGCTCGGGACACGGGCGCCGATGACCATGCCACAGGGGCCGAACCAGCGCTGGAGCCTCGACTTTATCGCGGACCAGCTCGTCGATGGCCGCCGCTTCCGCGTCCTGGTCATCGTCGACGACTTTACGCGAGAGTGCCTGGCGCTCGTCGTCGATATTTCGCTCTCCGGCCAGCGCGTTGTCCGGGAGCTCGATGCACTCATCGCCCTTCGCGGCCGGCCGCTCATGGTGGTCAGCGACAACGGCACCGAACTGACCTCGCGCGCGATCCTGCAATGGCAGGAAGACAGCCGGGTCGAGTGGCACTACATCGCACCAGGCAAGCCCATGCAAAACGGCTTCGTCGAGAGCCTGAACGGCCGCTTCCGGGACGAATGCCTGAACGAGCACATGTTCCGAAACCTGCCGAGCGCTCGCCGGCTGATCGAGGAATGGAGAACGGACTACAACGCCCACAGGCCGCATACGAGCCTTGGCGGCCTCACCCCGAACGAGTTTGCAACCCGATCCAGAACGGACCACAGCGAGAACAGAGTCCAGTTATGAACGAGGGCAAACAAGGGGCAACGTCACGGGCGCCACCAGCGGCTGCGCGCGGCGATCCAGTCGACGCTGAGCGGCGATCTCAACGACGTCGCCGCGCAGGTCCGTCACCTGCTGCGGCCACGCCTGATGACGGGCGAGGCCGACCGCGAGGCGGTGGCGCGGGAGATGGGCATGGGGCCGCGCACCCTGGCCCGGCACCTCGCGCGCTCTGGCACCAGCTTCGAGGCGATCAAGGACGAGGTACGCTTCGCCATCGCCCGCGAACTGCTGACCCTGACGCGTCTGCCGGTCGGACGGATCGCGGAGGCGCTCTCCTATTCCGCGAACAGCGCCTTCGACCACGCGTTCAGGAGATGGGCCGACATGGCACCGACGGACTTCCGCCGCGCCGCGAGCGGGACGGGGCAACCCGACCGCGATCGGGGCGCGTAGGGAGCACCCTCCCGAAGTGGTGAATCAGCCGATCTGCTCGATGACGATGGCGCGGATCTGTTCGCGCGTGAGGCCGCAGGGTTCGGGTTTCCAATCAGGGCTGGAGCGGACGATGGAAGGCGCGAGCGGGGTGAGCTTGTGGTTACGCATATATCCTCTTGGCCGCTTCGACCCGTGGTCGGCGGCTGACGCTGGTGCGTCCATGTGTGAGTGAGAAGAGCCCGGCATCATGGGATGGGGCTTAGGCCGCAGCTGCGACGCCCGAATGACTACCGTACCAATACGTTGCGATTGAGGCGTGCTGGCAACCGGCAAGCGGGGCTCGGGCGGGACTGCCGAGGCGGAAGCGCCGGAGGAAAGGAAGTTAATCGAACGCGGCTCGGGTCGAAGGCAGGCAGCAGCCCGGCGTGCATGTCCGTTCTTGGGTCGCTGAATCAATGCGATCAGCAACATGCAGACATGAAAATAGAAAAAGCCTGGCGCGCCGACCAAAGTGAAACCGCGAACACCTATGTTATTGAAATTGTGGCGGTTTAGAAAGTGCCAAGGAATGGGCTTGGGCGAAGTTTCGAAGTCAAGGGGCGCCGGAATGCACGGCAAAACATGTCAGCGCGGAACGTGCGTTTCATCCACGTTCGCATCCCTCACGCTCCGGAGTAAGCCGCAGCAGAGTGGTGCGCTCGGCTTAGCAGCCGTGTCGAATACCGCAACGACGGCAAATACGAGCTTGACGATTGCTTCCGCCGCGATCGGCGCCATGTACGACCTCTGGGAGAAGGCAAAAGCTGCCGCCGGTGGAACCGAACCTTCAGGCTCGAGGCATGTCGCCGCGCCCCATGCCCTTTCCTGATGTTCCCGAGGCCATCCGTCGCCGGATGTCACGCATCCGCAAAACTGGCAGCAAGCCGGAGATGCAGGTTCGCCGACTCGCGCACATGCTCGGATACAGATTTCGAATCAATCGTCGAGATCTGCCCGGCACCCCTGACATTGTGTTCCCCGGCCGCCGGAAGGTGATCTTCGTTCACGGGTGTTTTTGGCACCAGCATGATGCCTGCCGCCTCGCAAACAAGCCCCAGATTAGAACCGATTATTGGCTGCCTAAACTGACGCGTAACGTGGAACGAGATAGGAAGATCAATGTCTCGCTTCGAGAGCTAGGCTGGGATGTGCTGGTGATCTGGGAATGTGAGATCAATGATCGTGATGCTTTGGCGCAGCGACTGAGAGAGTTTCTCGAGCCTTCTCCTGTTCGAGATTGAGACAGGCACCAGTCTGGTGCAATGATCATGTACGCACCCGCTCCAGCTTGCCTCACCTGTGAAACCAATTGCCCATTCCCCCTCCCATCTCGCCTGCGTTTGTTCTTGTTTCGTTCATACAATCCCATTAGGGTTCCGAATCGCAATAAAGTGGGGGAGCCATAAGGCGGTGATTCTCGAATCGTCGCCAGATCGCTAATGTCGCCGAATGAACCCGTTTGATGCCCATAAGAACATCCTCTCCGCTTTGGAGTGGAAAAGCTACGCGGTAAGCCGCTCCGATAAAGAGCCGCTACTTGCCTTCCTGCTGCGGGCGCTGGAAATGCGGGACTGTCGCATCGTTCACGCAAGTGAACCCAACCGGGCTCCATTCTACATCGTATTCGATACGCCGTCCGGTGAGCGCCAGGGCGTGCTCGTTTATGCATTCTTCGCTAACTCTAACCACATAAAGAATCGCCCTTCTGACGAACACCGATTCCAGATCAAGTATGGCGGCAACCTGAAGGGTATTTTGGAGGTCGCGGTCGACCCTCAGAACCTGGTTACAACGCTGTTCCTCGGTATCGATACCGCCCAGGGTGTGTTCGTCGCGGCCGACCCGTTGATGAACACGCCAGCCCCTATGTCGCGCTCAATCGAGTTCAAGCGCGACCATGTCGACCTCATTCAAAGTGATGGATGGGCCGTGTGGGAACGCGATCGGCGACCGGGCAAATCCAAGGATCGCCCTACCGCTGATCTTGAAGATTTCCGCACCGAAGTGCTCGTCGGTGGCAAGCAAGATCGACTACTTGACCTTGTTGCGCTGGAGCGGATCGCTCGTGGATTGGACCCCGGCGAACGTCACCTCGTAGCCGACAAGCTAAAGGAGCTGAAACCGAACCCGAAGGCGGTGTCGCACGCTGTCCTGAAAGAATTTGGGATCGCACCTGAAGCCCTCTTCGACCTCATCGAGGGTGCGAGCCGGTTGAAGATGGCGGTGCGGGGTTGGGTTGCCGAGCGGCACCTTTTTGACGCACTCCAGAGTCTAGACGGTGTATCCGAGTGTATTCGATTGGAGGCGGACGGTAAGCCCGACCTGTCGCTCAGATGGAAGGGCGGAGCCCCAATTTTGATCGAGTGCAAGAACACGCTGCGCACCACCTACGCTGACGGCAGACCGAAGGTCGATTTCCAGAAGACACGGGCGTCGAAGGGAGACCCTTGTTCTCGCTACTATCGGCCACAGGATTTTCCAGTTCTCGCTGCTTGCCTTCACGCCGTGACGGAAAACTGGGAGTTCCGGTTTGCACTTACCTCTGACTTGGAGCCGCACAAGACCTGCGATGGCAGATTGGCCAACATGATTGGTGTCGCCGAGCCGACTTTCTCAGCGAACGCTGGAAATGTGTTTGATATGTACTATGCAAGGGCGGCGTGAGGTGTCTGTGAAACTCAAAGCAATTTCCTTGTTCACTGGCATCGGAGGGCTCGACTTTGGATTCGAAGCTGCAGGCTATGAGACGCGTGTTGCGCTCGATTTTGATCCCGTCGCTTGCGCCACGGTTCGTCTGAACCGTGATTGGCCGGTATTGGAAGGACCAATAGGTGAAATCTCCTCCGAACTGATATTAAAGACGGCTCGATTGGAGCCTGGCGAGGCTGATATCCTAATTGGAGGACCGCCCTGCCAGCCGTTCAGCAAATCCGGATATTGGGCGCGTGGCGACTCTCGGCGACTTTCCGATCCCCGAGCAGATACCTTGACCGAATATCTTCGGGTGCTTCGCGATACACGCCCTAAGGCGTTCCTATTGGAGAACGTTCCCGGCCTTGCCTATCGGGGTAAGAGTGAGGGCATTGAAGCTTTGAAGGCTGGCGTCGAGGAGATCAATCGTGATCTCGGAACCAACTATGCCTTGGAGTTCCGTGCTCTCAATTCTGCCGATTATGGTGTCCCGCAATTGCGTGAGAGGGTGTTCATCATCGGGTCGAGCGAGGGGAAGCGATTCAAGTTTCCTGCCCAAACTCATTTCCGCCCCGATAGCGAGGAAGCCCTAGCTGGAGGTGAGGCCCATCGGACGACATGGGATGCACTCGCGGACCTCGCCCCTGTAAAAGACAACGCGTCCCTTCGAGTCAAAGGCAAATGGGCTGACTTACTTCCATCGATCCCAGAGGGACACAACTATCTGTGGCATACGGATCGTGGCGGAGGCGTCCCGCTCTTTGGATGGCGTCGGCGCTATTGGAATTTCCTTTTGAAGCTTGCAAAGGATAAGCCGTCTTGGACGATCCAAGCTCAGCCGGGACCGGCAACCGGTCCTTTTCATTGGGAAAATCGTAGACTGTCTGCCGAAGAGCTTTGTCGTCTCCAAACGTTCCCTGATGGGTTGCGATTTGAATGCGGGCATGCCGACATTCAGAAGATGGTCGGCAACGCCGTGCCGTCTGCCTTGGCCGAGACATTAGCGCGCGAGGTTGCCGCACAATTCTTCGGAGTTCGTGGCGTGCTTCGTCCCGCCACACTGATTCCTGCTGTGCAAGGATCTATTCCCAGCCCAGCGCGGCGACTCCCCGTAGCCAAGAAGTTCCTTCATCTCGTGGATAGTGACTCCGCTCATCCGGGCACCGGGTTGGGCCGTGGAGCAATCTTCCGGGACAGCGAAGCGGCTTAATTTAGAAGAATGACGGCTGCTGCGATGCAGTTGGCGGTGACGTTGCCCCCAACTTCTATCCAGCTGTGAGTTCGCCCTGACGGTTGGATTTTCCCTCTCGGGCGTGCGGAGC